>CACZGH010000007.1 GCA_902780635.1 uncultured Prevotellaceae bacterium | reverse complement strand
ATAAAGCAGTTTTCTCATGGGCAGGAATCAAATTTCTTTCGTCACATAGGAATCACAAGAGACCGCATATAGAAGATTTCTTTGACTGCGAAATTAGCGTTTTTTCATGAGACTGCCAAACAATCAGGGATTTTTCATCGAATTTGAACCTGATAGGATGCTTGCGAATGCTTCACTTACATACTTCCTACCGCCACGGGTGTAGACGCCATGCGAGAGCGGTGTTATGAGTCGGCGGCCCATGAGGTCATAGAGTCACAGTTTGTTTTTGTGCATCTGACTTAAAGATTTTTTACTCACAAGACCATCTTGGAGTATAAATGCACTATTTTTTTGTGCTTAAAATTGAAAATCTTGGGAATTTTATATTGAAAATCTTGGGAATTTTACTCGGCCAGTCGCAGTCCGATGTCGTTGTGCCACATTTGTTCTGAGCAGCTTCGTCGGTCGGAGACACGGAGGTGCTTGGCAAAGTCGAGGAATCCTCCACCTCTTCTTACTTTGACTTTTGGGTCAGCATGTGTTTTTTGTGCCGGGTCATAGCTGGCCCAAGCGTCCGAGCACCACTCGTCCACATTGCCGCTCATGTCGTAGAGACCCAGTTCGTTGGGGGCTTTTGTTTTCACGTCATGAGGCACGTTTCCGCTGTTGTTGCAATACCATGCCACTTCGTCGTAGTCGTCGCTGCCGGCATATTTGGTGGGTGTGGCTTTGTTTCCCCCTCTTGCGGCGTACTCCCATTCCGCCTCTGTGGGTAGTCTGAAATTTCTATTGGTGAGGAAATTAAGTTTGAAGAAGAACGACTCACAGTCGACATATCTCATGCTTTCCACCGGTCGTTGTGGTCCTTTGTAGTGTGAGTTGTTGAATCCCATGACAGCCTCCCACAGTTCTTGCGTCACTTCAGTTTCACCGATGAGGAAATCCTGCACGGTCACCATGTGTGCCGGTTGTTCTTCTTTTTCAGCGTCGCTGCCTTGTTCTTCAGTGGCACCCATGACAAAAGCTCCCCCCCTCACTTTGACCATACGAAACGACACGCCGTTGACAGTGATGGTTTCTTTTGTGGCGTCGGTTTCCATGGGTTGGGGGGCGGGACCGTTGATGTATGGTTCGTCCATCATTCTGCCCATAGGTTCTTGTGCGTATGCGGAGGAAGCCGTGGTGAGGAGCGTGGCAAAGAGGAGATAGAGTGCTGTTTTAAATATGAGTTTGCTCATGATAAAGTGTATACTTTTTATTTCATCGCTTGAAAAGTTTTGCAAAGTTACGAAAAGTCGAGAGCAGAACAAAATGAATTCATTCATTTTTTATGCCGAGACGGAGTAACTTCGCCACGCAGTGGCAAAGTTACGAAAAACGGATGAAATGAAAAAGGGAAGACGCTTTTCTTTTATATTTGTGAGAACTTAATGACTTCGGCAAAGCCAAGTAGTGTACGGAGAAGGAGTGGTAAGTGGTGAGGGGCGAAATGCGAAAACCGAAAACCGAAAGATAAAGTATAGACATAAAAAAAGGACTCCGCCGAGTCCCAACCTTGTTAACCTTAAATCTAATACTATGAAAAACACATTGCAAAGGTAAAAAGATTTCATGTCAATTGCAACTTTTTTGGTGATTTATTGTAAAAAAACCAATCTTTCTTGATTTATATCAATTTTTCAGTATTTAGTCTTGATTTATATCAATCCAAAACTAGTATGAGCAATAAAAGTAGAGATTGATATTTTTCTTTTTGTGTTGTTGACGCTGAAGAGACATGTCTGGTGTATCGAATCATCAAATTTTATGAGTAGGCAAACATCTATTTGAAGGAGCGGAATCAAAGTATGTGAGAGGTGATTTTGTGAGAACTGAGGGCAAAAACAAAACTTTTGTTTTGCATTGTACCTATTTTTTATCTAAATTTGCGGAAAAAAGAAGATGAAGATGCGACTGTTTGTGATTTTGATCATGTTGTGTAGCTGGTGTCAGGGTTGGGCAGCAGAGTCTGACGACTGGCAGTCAGCTTTAGTGGCTCCCCGTGCTTTTGCACCCATCCCCCGTGCCGGCGATGTGTATTGGCGTGACTCCATCCCATTGGATATGCGTGACAGTTATATAAGGTATGGAGAACAGTATCTGGGTAAGCCATGGCAGATGTTGCCTTTCAGTGTGTTTGCCGAGTTCAAGACCACAGGCAACCGTGTCAACTACGAGGCACTGAGTTTTGAGAAGCGTCGACAATTGGCCGCCCTCGTGATGGCTGAGGTGATGGAAGGTAAAGGCCGCTTTTTGTCCGACATCATCAATGGCCTGGGCAGTTTCTGTGAAGAGACTTGGTGGGGCCTTCCTGCCCATTATGGCAAGAAAATACCCCTCAGTCATGACCAGAATGTGGACTTATTCAATGCTGAGACCGCCAGTCTTATCGTCTGGACCACGTATATGCTCCGCCCCCAGTTGGATGCGTTCACTCCCGATTTGGCCCAACGTATTGACGGCGAGATCAGCCGTCGTATCTTAGAGCCAGCACTCAAAGAGAAATATTGGTGGAAGACGGCAGGTATGAACTGGAATCCTTGGATTTGTAGCAACTGGCTGGCGTGTGTGTTGCTTTGCGAGGCCGACCGTGGTCGTCAGGTGGCGGCTGTGGAGCAGATAGTTGCAGCCATGCATGCCTTTATGGATGCCTATCATGACGATGGTGGCTGCGATGAGGGACCGGGTTATTGGGACCGCGCCGCCGCTTCCCTTTTCGATGAACTTGAGTTGCTTCGTCTTGCTACTGGCGGACGTTTTGACTGGAGCAATGATCCCAAATTGCGTGCTATGGGCAGTTATGTCTACAATATCTATATCGGCCATGACTACTGTGTCAATTTTGCTGACTCCCACGACAACAAGACCCTCCAGCAGGTGAATGTGGTCTACCCCTTTGGTCTGTATCTCAACGATAGGACGATGCGTGAGTTTGCCGCTTATCTCGGAGAGCGTAAGGGAATTCTTGCCGACCCAGCGCCGCTTTATGACAAGAGTGGCAATTTCCCCACCTTGGGGCGTGAGTTGTTTTTCCTGCGCCATGTCAATGAGTTTGCCTTAGAGCAGCCTCGTGAGCCACAGTTGCGTGATGTGTGGTTGCCCGACCTTCAGATCATGACCGCCCGTCGAGGGGAGTTTTTTGTGGCGATGAAGGGTGGCACCAATGGTGAGAACCACAATCACAACGATGTGGGGTCATTCGTGGTGTATGCTGACAATGAGCCGTTGCTTATTGATGTCGGGGTGGGGGAGTACACCTCCAAGACCTTCTCCGGCGACCGCTATTCCATCTGGACGATGCAGTCGCAGTATCACAATCTGCCCCAGATCAATGGTGTCGACCAAAAAGACGGCAAGCAGTATGCCTCCCGACTTGTCACACACAAAGATGGCATGCTCTGTCTGGACATCGCAGGAGCTTATCCTCCCGAAGCCGCTGTGAAGTCGTGGCGGCGCACGGTGACAGTGGGGAAATCGACGGTTCGAATCACCGAGGATTATGAGTTGTCGGCATTTAAAGCCCCTTCACGGCTGATGTTTATGACGCCGGTAAAGCCGGTAGTCGAGAAGGGTGGTGCCATCATCACTTTGGGCAAATATCGTCTGAAATACGATGCCCGTGCGTTGTCAGCAGAGGTGGAGGACATTAGTGAGTTGCTCGATCCGCTGTTGCGACGTGTATGGGGCGATCGGATGTACCGCATCGTGCTGACAGTGAAGAAGGAGACGCAGAAAGGGAGAGTGGAGGTAGTGGTTATTAGTAATTAAACCCCTCCCTAACCCTCCCCAAAGGGGAGGGGAAGCAAAAATAAGACGGTAGGGTCAATGTGGGTGGAGGCGGTCGAAGTAGGTGATGATTTCCTCCCAGGTTTTGAAGGTGTCGCTTCCGATTTGGAGGGTGGTGCCCATGAAATTGTCGCAGGGTGTGGTGCTGATGAGGTAGTCGCCGATGAGCAGGTGTGGCTGGTTGGAAAAAATGATATGGTCGTAGACGGGTGCGTCGAAATACTGTTGTAGCCAAGCCATGGTTTGTGGCATGGCTTGAGGTGCGTTGGCATCGGCGGGTGCCACAAAATAGAGGTTGTAGGTCTCCAACAGATGTCGGAACGCCTTTTGGGCACTACTTCGTGGCTTGTCATAAGCGTCGCGCACACTGTCGATGGTGATGAAGAGCACAGGTCTCTCGCGCCCCTCCTGTCGGTCGTCAATCCATCTTATCACGGGCATGACAGCATGCATATACGAGCGGTCGTCCATGCGGTGCTCCCCATGGAAATGGATGGCTGTGGGGTAGTGCCGGCGGAAGAGATCGAAGGTGTCGACGGTCTTGTCCTCGTCACCGAAGAGTCCCCACACACGCTGTCTCTCCTCGTCGTTGACGCCGCTGAAACACAGCGAGGAGATTTCTTTATATTCCTTCACGATGGCCTTGTTGACAAGAAAGTTCTGCACCCCGTCCTTGCGTGGGTTCTGATAGGTCTGTGCCCCTGTCATACCATGTGCCACCATGGTGTCGCCAATCTCGAAAGCCGGGTTGATGACAATGCGGTCGTAGCCGTAGAGCATCTCGGTATACATTCCTCCCATTGATGTGCCGATGATGAGGTCGGGATGGTGCTCCTCGCAGAGATGGTGTAGCAGGTCGATGGCTTCCTGTGGGTGCAATGGCATGTCCTCGGCGATAACGGTGGCACTGCAGAGCACCTCACGCAGACGTCTGACAGTGCCTGACTGTGCTGAGGAGCCGAAACCGTGCACGTACATTACTTTTTTGCCGACCATCAGGTCGGGAAATTGTTTGACGTATTTGTTTTCCATTGTTTTGACTTGATGATGGTGGATGTTGCAAAGGTAATGATTTTTTGTGGTTTTGATGGCGAAAAGATGTGAAAGAGCGAAAATGAGGCGAAAAATTTTGTGTTCCGCTTAATTTACACTATATTTGCAGAAGTTGTGAGGTGGTGAGGTTGTTGGTATCAAAAAATGAAATATATGAGAAAGATATTATGGTCAGTGTTGTTGGTAGTGGTTCTCCAGCCGCTGTCAGCTGCCACCTATAGCAAAAAGGCCCAGCAAGTGTTGGCCATCATCGACCGTGTGAACACCTACTGGCAGAGCAACCATGCCGCAGAGGTGCGCTCCTTCTGGGACAACGCTGCCTATCACACCGGCAATATGGAAGCCTACTTCCTCACAGGCGAGGAGCGCTATCTCGACTACTCCTTGCGTTGGGCAGAACACAACCACTGGATGGGTGCCACGGAGACAGACCCCGAGAAGTGGCTCTATAAGACCTATGGCGAAGGTCAGCAGCATGTGCTTTTTGGCGACTGGCAGATTTGTTTTCAGACCTACATTGACCTCTACAGGGTGGCGATGGGACAATATGTGCCCAGTGCGAATGGAATGAAGAAGATGCCCATGCACTCCAACCCCAACAAACGCATCATGCGCGCCAAGGAAGTGATGCAATATGAAGCCTACTCCACCGCCCATGACTATTGGTGGTGGGCTGACGCCCTCTATATGGTGATGCCTGTGATGACCAAAATGTACCGTCTGACCGGCGACGAGCGTTACCTCGACAAACTATACGAAAACCTCCTCTACACCGACAGCATCATGCTCGACGCCGAGACCGGCCTCTATTTCCGCGACGGCAAGTATGTCTATCCCAAACACAAGACTGAGGCTGGAAAGAAAGACTTCTGGGCGCGAGGCGACGGATGGGTGTTGGCTGGCTTGGCCAAAGTGCTGAAAGACCTGCCCCGTGAGTATCAGCACCACCAGTTTTTCGTCGACAAATACGTGCGGCTGGCACGTGCCGTGGCCCGTTTGCAACAAAAAGAAGGCTATTGGACCCGCTCAATGATGGACCCCCATCAAGCCCCTGGGCCTGAGACCAGTGGCACCGCCTTTTTCACCTACGGCATCCTGTGGGGGGTCAACAATGGTTACCTGCCGGCGAAAGAGTTCCGCCCTGTGATCCGCAAAGCGTGGAAATACCTCACCAAGACCGCTATGCAGCCCGACGGACGCATCGGTTATGTGCAGCCTATCGGCGAGAAAGCCATTCCCGGACAAGTGGTCGACGCCAACAGCGAGGCCAATTTTGGAGTGGGCGCTTTCCTGCTTGCCGCCTGTGAGTATGTGAGATACCTCTCCCTAACCCTCCCCTAGGGGAGGGGGTCAGAAATAGAACAAATGGCTTAACTCCTTACCACCTTAAAATTCTATCAAATACTAATGAATATGAAAAGACTATTATTTGTGTTTTTTGCCATGCCGCTGTTGTCGCTGCCGGTCATGGCTGAGGGTGAACCCACCTTCACAGAATGGCATGACATGCAGGTGAACGACATCAACCGATTCGCCCTGCACACCACCTTTTTCCCCTATCAGAGCATACCTGCCGCCTTGGAAGGCGACATGAGCCATCAGGACAATTTCCTCTCCCTCCACGGGCAGTGGAAGTTCAACTGGGTGGAGAATGCCGACCAGCGCCCCACCGATTTCTATACTCCCGACTTCGACGACTCCCGTTGGGGTGAGATGCCCGTGCCTGGGATATGGGAGCTCAACGGCTATGGTGACCCTGTGTATGTGAACATCGGTTTCGGTTGGCGTGGCCATTTTGAGAACAACCCACCCGAGGTGCCTGTCAAGGACAACCATGTAGGCAGTTATCGCCGTGTGGTGAATATCCCTGACACCTGGGACGGCAAGCAGGTGATCGCCCATTTCGGTTCCGTGACCTCCAATATCTACCTATGGGTGAATGGCACCTTTGTGGGGTATGCCGAAGACAGCAAAGTGGCGGCAGAGTTTGATGTCACCCCCTATCTGAAGAAAGGCGACAACCTGTTGGCTTTCCAGACCTTCCGCTGGTGCGATGGTTCATACAACGAAGACCAGGACTTCTGGCGCCTGTCGGGTGTGGCTCGTGATAGTTACCTCTATGCCCGCGACAAGAAAAACCATATCAACGACCTGCGTATCACCCCTGACTTGGTGAACAACTATCGCGATGGTGAACTGCATGTGAAGGTCAGTTTTGAAGGCAAGTGCAACCTCACGCTGCAACTGTTTGATGACCAGGGAAATGCCGTGATAGAGAAAGGTCTGCAAAACCTCAAGGGCAACGAGGCAGAAGTGACCCTCACGCTGCCCAACCCCAAGAAATGGACCGCCGAGACCCCCAACCTCTACACTCTTGTGGTATGTCCTACTACCCCCAACGCCCGCTTCACACCTTATGAGGCCCTTGTGCAGCGTGTCGGTTTCCGTTGTGTGGAGATCAAGAACGCTCAGTTGCTTGTCAACGGCCAGCCCATCTACATCAAAGGTGCCGACCGTCATGAGATGGACCCCGACGGCGGTTATATCGTGTCGCGTGAGCGTATGATAGAGGACATCAGGATCATGAAGCAGTTTAACATCAACGCCGTGCGCACTTGCCACTATCCCGATGACCCCATCTGGTATGACCTGTGCGACGAATATGGCATCTACCTCTGCGCCGAAGCCAACCAAGAGTCGCACGGTTTTGGCTATCGTGATGACTCCGAGGCTAAGAAACCCCAGTTTGCCCTGCCTATCCTGCAGCGTAACCAGCACAATGTGTGTGCCCACTTCAACCATCCCAGCATCATCTATTGGTCATTAGGCAATGAGACCGTCGATGGCCCTAACTTCACCGCCGCCTACCGCTGGATTAAAGAGACTGACCCCAGTCGTCCTATCCATTGGGAGCGTGCCGGCAAGGGAGCCAACACCGACATCATGTGTCCGATGTACGCTAGCCAAAGATGGTGCGAGGAATACAGCAAGAGCGACAAGCGCGAAGACCAGAAGCCGCTGATACAATGTGAGTACAACCATGCGATGGGCAACTCGAGTGGCGGTTTCAAAGAGTACTGGGATTTGGTGCGGAAATATCCCAAGTTCCAAGGTGGCTTCATCTGGGACTTCGTCGACCAAGCCCTGCATGGCAAGGATGCCCAGGGTCGCGAGATCTACACCTACGGTGGCGACTACAACAACTACGACGCCAGTGACAACAACTTCAACTGCAATGGTCTGATTAGTCCCGACCGGGTGCCCAATCCGCAGATGTATGAGGTGGGCTACTACTATCAGAACATCTGGGTCACCGCTGCTGGCGCTGCCGGTACGGTGCGGGTGAAGAACGAGAACTTCTTCCGCGGTCTCGACAATGTGCGCATGGAATGGGAACTGTTGCGCAATGGCGACGTGGTACAGCGTGGTGCCGTGGATGAACTGCAGGTGGCACCGCAGCAGACGAAAGACTATCAGTTGGCTCTTGACCCCGCTTTGCTCAATGACGGTGAGGTGCTGCTCAACGTCTGTTTCCGTCTCAAACAGGCCGAGCCGCTGATGAGCGCCGGCCAGATGGTGGCCTACAACCAGATCACACTCCGCGAGGGTGAGCCACGCGCTATCGTTGCCCAGACCGACGACAAGAAGATCAAGGTGAAGGCTGACAAGAAGAGCGGTCTGCTCACCGTCAGCAACAAGACGTTCAGCGCACGGTTCAACGCCCGCAGCGGCGAGTTGACCCGCTGGGAAGTGAACGGCAGTAATCTGTTGGCCGATGGTGGTACGCTGAAACCCAGCTTCTGGCGTGCCGTGACCGACAACGACATGGGTGCCGGTCTGCAACGCCGCTATGCTCCATGGCGCAATACCACGCCGGCCCTTAAGTCGTTCACCTTCGACAAGAAGGCCAAGACAGTGAAGGCCGTCTATACCCTCGACGGTGTGGGCGATGGCGCCGAGGTGTCATTCACTTACACCTTCCATGCTGATGGCCGCATCGACGTGGAGGAAGCCCTCAAGGCTGGTCAGGCTGAACGACTGAAAAACATGCCTCGCTTCGGACTGGTGATGCAGTTGCCTTATGCCATGGACCGCAGTGAGTTCTACGGCCGCGGACCGATTGAGAACTACCCCGACCGTAAGTTGTCGCAGATGATAGGCATCTATCGTCAGACCGCCGACGAGCAGTTCTATCCCTATATTCGTCCGCAGGAGACTGGCACGAAGTGTGACATCCGCTGGTGGCGTCAGACCACCGTGTCGGGCACTGGATTCCGCGTCACCGCCGCCCGTCCGTTTGCCGCCAGTGCGCTGCACTATGCCGTGGCCGACCTCGACGAGGGCGATGACAAAGCCCAGCGCCATGTGCCACAGGTGCCGCGTAGCCCCTACACCAACCTCTACCTCGACTATGAGCATGCCGGTGTGGGTGGTGTCGACTCCTGGAGTGGCAACGCCGAGGCCCTCCCACCGTATCGTGTGGCCTACGAGGACAAAGTTTTCCGACTGACACTGAAACCGGAAAAATAAATGAATATTTTTCGAGCTGTCGTTATCACGTAATATCGTTATTACGACAAGAAAAAAGCCAAAAATAACCTCCTAACAATAACCTCATATTACTAAAAATGCAAAAGATGAAGTTTTTAAGCATGCTACTTGTCGCTTTGGCCCTCACCATGCCGGCAAGCGCACAGCGACAGTTGGTCGTTCAGGCTAAAAAGCCTGGCGCAGTGATTCAACCTACCATGTATGGTATCTTCTTCGAAGATATCAACTTCGGCGCCGACGGTGGTCTCTATGCCGAGATGGTGGAAAACCGCTCTTTCGAGTTCCCTGACGCTCTGATGGGATGGAATATGTTTGGCAACGTGCAGGTGAGCACCACCCGCCCCGCTTTCGACCGCAACCCCCATTATGTGGTGCTCGGCGACTCCGGACATATCGAGAAGCGTACGGGTCTGGAGAACCGCGGTTTCTTTGGCATGGGCTTAAAACAGGGTCTTCGGTATGACTTCTCTGTCTATGCCCGTCTGCATGACGCTGGCAGCGCGCCTGCCCGCATCCGTGTGGAACTGGTAGACTCCCGCAACAGCATCGTGGCACGTGAGCGTATCACTATCAACAGCCGCGACTGGAAGAAATACACCGCTTCTGTCACATCAAAAGTGACCGAACCGAAGGGTCTCATGCGCATCTTCTTGGAGACAGCCGAAGGTGTCGACCTCGACCATGTGTCACTCTTCCCCTCCGACAACTGGAATGGCCTGCGTGCCGACCTGGTGAAAGACCTGGCCGACCTGCATCCTGGCATCTTCCGCTTCCCTGGCGGTTGTATCGTTGAGGGCACCGACTTGGAGACCCGCTACCAGTGGAAAAACTCCGTAGGACAGGTGGAAAATCGTCCGCTCAACGAGAACCGTTGGAACTACACCTTCGCCCATCGTATGTACCCCAACTATTTCCAGACCTACGGTCTTGGCTTCTACGAGTTCTTCCTCCTCTCTGAGGAGATCGGCGCTGAGCCACTGCCAGTGGTGAGCTGCGGTCTGGCATGTCAGTTCCAGAACCATACAGAGGATGCCCATGTGGCTGTTGACGCCTTACAGCCTTATATCGATGACGCCCTCGACCTGATCGAGTTTGCCAATGGCGACGTGACGACAAAGTGGGGCAAGCTGCGTGCTGACATGGGACACCCGCAGCCGTTCAACCTCAAACAGATCGGTGTGGGCAACGAACAGTGGGGTGAGCTGTATCCTCCGCGCTTGGAGAAGTTTATCCAGGCCATCCGCGCCAAGTATCCCAACATCAAGATTTGTGGTACCAGTGGTCCTTCTGCCGACGGCAAGGACTTCGACTACGGTTGGCAGGAGATGAAACGCCTGAAGTTGGACCTCGTGGACGAGCACTACTACAAACCGCCGCAGTGGTTCTTCGACAATGCCGGGCGTTATGACAACTACGATCGCAAGGGACCGAAGGTGTTTGCTGGCGAGTATGCCGCCCATGGACGTGGCGAATTCAACAACTGGGAGGCCGCTCTCTCCGAGGCTGCCTTTATGACGGGTCTGGAGCGCAACGCCGATGTGGTGTGGCAGGCCACCTACGCCCCGCTCTTTGCTCATGTGGAGGGTTGGCAGTGGAAACCTGACCTTATCTGGTTTGACAACCTGAAGAGCGTGCGTTCTGCCAACTGGTATGTGCAGATGCTCTATGGCACTTATAAGGGCACCAACGTGCTGAAACTGACCGAGAACGGCAAGCCCGTCGAGGGTGAGAATGGCCTCTATGCCAGCGCAGTCTATGACAAGGACGCCAAGAAATACATCGTCAAGCTCGTCAACTCTTCCGACCAACCGCAGGATGTCTGCGTTGAGTTCAAAGGCCTGAAGAATTTGGGCGAGGGTGAGTGCATCTTGCTTAAGGGCGATATGAAGATGGAAAATTTAGTGGGCCGTCCTGAGCAGATTTCTCCCGTCACCACCAAAGTCACACCCGTACAGGGTGGCGGCAACGTGTATCGCACTAACGTGCCTCCCCGCGCCTTTATGGTCGTGAGCTTTTAAAAATCTTTTCCCCTCCAAATCAGGAGGGGATTTTTTATCTTCAATGACAGGTTTTATACTTACAGTGGCAACCCCTTCCTCCTCTAAACCTAGAGAGGGAAGGGGTTGCCACTGTGAAAAGCGATATGCGAACGGCGAAAATCGGGTATCTCCTAATCGATAATGGTGGATAGGAAGATGCATTTACTGACTTGAAGGACGCCGTTGCCGTTGTAGACGAAGGCGACGAGGGAGAGGTTTTCGGGTACCCATTCTTCGTTCTCGAGTTGGTACTCGAAGAATTCGGTGCGCGTCTCACCTTCTTTGATAGAGAAGTCGGTGCCCCAGGTGCCGTTGACAGCGGTGCGGAAGACGTGGTTGTGGACGTACTCGCGATTGGTGGTGCCGTCGGGCATATACTGGAAGTCGACGATGCCGTCTTCGATGAGCCAAAGCTGTAGTTTGCCTTTGGTGTCGCCGTCGATGCCTGTCGCCGTGACGGTGAAGGTGGCCTTATGTGTGGCTTTGTTATACTCAGAGTAAAGCCAGAGCGATACGGGAGCCGTCTTTGACAGTTCATCACGCACGATGGTGGTCCAGGAGGTATAGTCACTGGTGCCGGTGCGGTCGATGACGCCTTTGGGTTGTGACTCTACTTTCCAGTAATTGAAATATTCGTCGCCCGTCTCAGTGTAGAGCGAGTATGGTTTGCCACGTGTGGTTTTAGCGAAGGGTCCAGAGTGGATGCCCACACCGATGACAGTGTCGCCGTACAGTTCGTGTAGTTTGGCGATCTCAAGGGTGGCGTTGGGACAGTTGACACAACGTTGTCCGGTAAAGTCCTCGATGAGCACGTTACGTCCCACGGCATCGGGTTTCACATAGATGAAACGGTCGGCCTCGTCGACGGTGTCGCAGGATGACAGCACGCCAGTGGCGCACAGCGCAGCAGCGTAAAAAAGATTTTTATAGTTCATCATTCCACCCTCCCTTTAGAAATTATAATTATATGACATAGTGAAGCCCTTGCAGGCCGGTACGTAGCGGCAGACACCTCCAGAGCAGTTGTATCCAGCCCTTGTACGTCCGTATCCCACCTGCAGACGGTGTGCGCCGGCGTTGAAGGTGATGAGTCCCTGGTAGTAGTGTACGTCGGTCTCACCGCAGTTGTACATGTCAGAGACGGTGAACATCAGGCTTGGTAGCACAGAGAGTTCGAGCAGTCCGAAGACCCAGTCGCCCTCGTCGTCCTTAGTGGACAAGTATTGTGCCTCGCCGCGCAGGGTGAGTTTGTTGTTGATGCGGTATTTGCCGTCGGCGACGAAGATGTCAGAATGTATCATGCCACCCTCTCCCTCAACGATGGTTTTGTTGTAAAACTGGTTCATGTACATCAGGTTGAGCTTGAAGTCGCGTGAGAGTTTTTTCTCTATCTGCACATTGAGGTCCTGGTAGTACATGCGGTCGCCCCACTTCCAGAAGTCGGAGTTGTAGCCGTCAGTGCCTTTGAAGTCGTTGTAGACCTGCGGCACCTCCTGATGGTCGATGGCGTGGACGTGAGAGAAGTTGACTTTCACGTTGGTGCCGTATTTTCCGCCGAGGAGGGTCTTCTTCTTGAAGGTATAACCCAGTTCGGCTTGGTAGGCCCACTCGCCGTCGGGCTGTGTGGCGTAGGGGTAGAGCGCTGCCAAGGCATAGGTGTGGTCCATGGTGAACGCCGGCAGATGGTTGATGAACGATGAGGTGCCATTCATCGCGCGGCGGCTGCGGAACGACATATTGTCGCTGCGTTTGGCCTGTAGCAGTGCGCTCATGCCGCGCTTGGAGTAAGAGGCCGAGAGCATGGCCACGGAGCCTTTGCGGTAAATATAGCCATTGTCGAACGATGGGTCCTGCGACTTTTGTGCATACTCTGCCAGAAGGCCGAAGTTGCCCTGCTGCAGGTGTGCCCTGACATCGAAGGCGTTGACATCCTCTGGCATGTTGAGGCGGTGTGTGGGGTCGACGTACATCTCATCTTCGCGTTCATGCTTGTTGACCATAGAGGCACCGAGGGTGAGGTAGGTGCCATGCTCCTGCATGGCCTTTGACCAGTCGGTGATGCTCAGTTCGATGTCGCCACCCGAAACGAGCGCACTATTGTAATCCCAGTAGCGGCGTTGGTAGCCGGTAAGCGCTTTGAGTGTGACGCCCTTAAGCGGTTTTGTCACCACGCGTGCGCCGAGGAGCGAGTTGTCGATGCCGAGACTCCGCTCCTCGTAGGTGCGGAGGATGAAGCCGCTGCCAAACTGTTCGTAGAAGTTGCCGAGGGTGATTTCCAGACGGTCAATGTGCATTTTGGCGTAGATATTGGCCAGACCCCATCCTTCAAAATCGTTTTCGTAGCCAGGCAGCGGGAAGCGCATGAACTCCATACGTGCACCGACATCAACACATTTGCTCATCATGTGCAGATCGGCGTAGGAGTTGGTCAATCCCCATTCTTTGCCTTTGTAGGCTCCGATGGTGGCGTCGTCCTGTGGCAGGAGTGCGTCGCTCTGGATGCTTCCTGTGAAGGTGACCTTGTCGTCATCCTGTGCAGCTATAGGAGAAGCTACGGCCAGGAGAGCTATGAGTAGTAGAGCTGTGTGTCTCATCATCTCACCAATTCACGCACTTTGTCAATCAGTTCCTGCTCAGCCCCTTCGGTGTAACCGTTGTGCTTATAGACAATATTGCCTTTGCCGTCGACGATGAGCACATAGGGTATCATCTGTATGCCAAGGGCGCGCTTGAAGTCGCTGTTGGGGTCGAGAAGCACCTCATAGGGCCATCCGTGGTTGTCGACGAGGGGTTTCACCTTGTTGATGTTTTGTGCCTGATCGATGCTGACGGCGATGACTTTGACACCTGTTTCCTCCTGCCACTCGTCATAGACCTCGCTGATGGCGGTGAGCTCACGGTTGCAGGGTTTGCACCAGGTGGCGAAGAAGTCGATGATGAAGGGCTTGCCGTTGTTGGTGAGTGTGTCGGTGCGGATGGTTTTTCCGTCCATGGTCTTGAGGGTCACGGCAGGGAGTTGAGCGTAAGCGGTGGTGATGATGCCCATCAGTGCCACTGCGATGATCAGAAATGTTTTTTTCATATCTTATTTTTTTAGGTTTTTGGGGTTTAGTTTAGACTTTACGCGACAAAGATAATGATTTTATTTTAGTTTATAGAGGGATAGGGCTTTGGTTTTTTTGTTTTTAGGTTTTTTATGGTTTTTAAGGGGAGGCTGCGATAAAATCGCAGCGTATGGAGAAAGGGGTGACGAGTGATGGAAGGGGTGATGGGAGATGAGAGAGGTGATGGAAAGGGGTGATGAGCTATGGGAGGTGGGAGGGGAGGTCGGAGATGGTTTTGAGACGGAGGAGGTGGGGGTGGTCGTATTCCTCAGTTTTTTCGTGTGCCCATACCACTTCGAAGGGGATGTGGGCGGCATAGCCACCGAGTTGGAGGACGGGTGCGATGTCGCTTTTGAAACTGTTTCCCACCATGAGGAGTTGGTCGATGCCGATGCCGAAGGTGCAGCAGAGTTCCCGGTACTGTCGTGGTGTTTTGTCAGAGACCACTTCTACACGGTCGAAGTAGTGCCACAGCCCAGAGCGCAGGAGTTTGTTTTCCTGGTCGAGGATCTCACCTTTGGTGAAGACCACCATTTTGTATTCTGGTCGTGCCCTGAGTATCTGAAGGGTCTGCTCCACGCCAGGCAGCGGTGTGGCAGGTATGTTGAGGAGGCTCCGTCCAAGGCGTTGTATTTGGAGGAGGCTGCTGGCGCTGATGCGCCCGTGGCTCACCTCCACAGCGTTTTCCACCAGTGAGAGGGTGAATGCCTTGCTGCCATAGCCCAGTTCTGGCATGTTGCGGGTCTCGGTCTTGAAGAGCTCGGCGGAGACATGGGCGGTATCGGCCCAGGGTGCGAGGATCTCGCAGTATTGGCGTTCCACACGCTCGAAGTGGGACTGACAGTCCCAAAGGGTGTCATCGGCGTCGAAGGCGATGAGACGAATGGTTTTAAAGGGAAGGGGCATTTTTTTTGTTTTTGGTGAGAGCTGCGATGAGATCGCAGCATCAACGACGGAGGGGAACGGAAAGATAGTATGTGGAATGAAGGTGGGACTGAACGAAAGAGTGTCGGGTGGGCGGCTATAGCTCTAAAGGGAAATTGATGGTGTGGCGACGGGCGACGCGTTTCCAGAAAGCAGCGCGGTGGGTGAGGGCGATGCGCTCTGCCTCGTCGGGGTCGAAGTGGCGGAGGCGGGCATATTCGCGTACGGTCAAGACGATGAAGCGCTTGGGTCCCCATAGTCGGGCGAAGTTGGCGCAGCCACGGTTGATGTCGACGGGTCCGAAATACATGCGGTTGATATCGACGATGGTGAAGAGATATTCTCCTTTGTCGTTCTGATCCCAGAGGATGTTGCCTGGAGAGAAGTCGCGATGGATCACCCCCTGGTCGTGGATATGTGCAGTGAATTGTGCGAAGGGTGCTACGATGGGTTCATAGACTGCAGCGGGTGCGTTGCCCAGTTCGTAGAATTCGTGCCTGTAGGGACATTGTGTGCTGATGAAGTATGAGAAGCGCAGGATGTGAGCACGCCGCTCCTCGATATAAGCGATGGGCTCTGGTGTGCTGATGCCTTTTGACTGTAGGATACCCGCATATTTGTAGGCTCGCAGACCTTTGGGTTGTCTCAGCGAAAGCGAGTAGACGAGCATGTTAATCCATCGTGGGGCATGGTAACGCTTCACGTTGATCTTCGTGCCGTCGGGCATGACGAGTTGTTTGATGAGGTTGCGCTTGTCCTGTATCAGCGTTCCCTCACTCTCCATGATTTGTGGGATGCTGCAGATGAAGTCGCGATGTGCGTCGTATTTGCTGTTGATGAGGGTCATTATTGAGGAGTTGAGGCATTATTTGTGTTTTTGGGGATGACTTTGCCATTTTCCACGATGAAACGCTGGTCGAACTCTTCATGAGAGCGTTTCCACCGGTTGTGGCTCCAGAGATAGTATTGCGGGTCGCGGCGGATGGTCTGTTCGAGCATTTGGAAGAAGCGGCGTGTGATGGCGTTCTCCTCCAGTTGGTTGGGTGTGCGTGTGATGAGGCGGAAGGTGGCGATGTATTTTCCGCGCTGAGGTCGCTCCATATCGACGTAGAAGACGGCGTTGTTCATTTTGCGCATGATTTTCTCGCCGTTGGTGAACACGGGTGTGTCGTGGTGGAGGAAAGGCAGCCAGAGATGTATATTCTCCCATTTAGGTGTCTGGTCGGAGATATATCCGAAGAGCGTCATGCGCTTCTCACGTTTATAGGTGAAGAGATAGCGCAGGATGTCGTTTTTAGGTATGCAGGTGCCACCGAGATGCTGTCGCATGTCGATGAAGAGGCGGTTGAACACTTGGTTGTAGAGTGGGTGATAGATAAGTCCCATCACCGCCTCGGGATGTCTTTTGAAGCCTAGGCCTGTGGTGGAGAGGTACTCCCAGTTGCAGTAGTGTCCAAGGATGGCTGCGCAGTGCTGTCCCTCGTCGAAGCACCGTTCTAACTCGTCCAGTCCACGAAACTCGATGTGCTGTAGCATCTTTTGTGGGGAGATGGAGAGCAGTTTGAGTGTCTCGACGAAGTAGTCGCAGAGGAAGTGGTAGAAGCCCCGTTCGATGCGCTTGATGTCATCGGCTGTCTTCTCAGGGAAAGACAAGGTGAGGTTGCGTCGCACCACCTTCTTGCGGTAGCCTACGATACGGTAGACGAGCAGATAGGCCGCGTCGGCGAAGAAGTAAAGCACGCGGAAAGGCAGCAGCGACACGGCATAGAACAGCGCATGGACGATGGGGTATATGATTTTCATGAGGCCTGCATGTCATGGAGTTTGTGATAGTATCCGCCGGCCTGGAGCAATTGTTCGTGGGTACCGCGTTCCACGATGCGTCCTTCGTGGAGTACGCAGATTTCGTCGGCGTTGCGGATGGTAGAGAGGCGATGTGCGATGGCCACGGTGGTGCGCGACTTCATAAGTCGTTCGAGGGCGTCCTGAACGAGTCGTTCGCTCTCGGTGTCGAGTGCCGATGTGGCCTCGTCGAGGATAAGGATGGGCGGATTTTTGAGGATAGCCCGCGCAATGCTCACGCGCTGTCGCTGTCCGCCAGAGAGTCGTCCGCCGCGGTCGCCAATGTTGGTGTCGTAGCCGTTTTCCGAAGCCGTGATGAACTCGTGGGCGTTGGCGATGCGCGCCGCCTCCTCCACTTGTTGTTGTGTGGCGTTGGCCACGCCAAAGGAGATGTTGTTGAAGAAGGTGTCGTTGAAGAGGATGGACTCCTGATTGACATTTCCGATGAGTGCACGGAGGTCGTGAAGACCCAGATCGCGCACGTCAACTCCGTCGATGAGCACCTGCCCCTCCTGAGCGTCATAGTAGCGGGGTATGAGGTCGACGAGTGTCGACTTGCCGCTGCCGCTCTGTCCGACGAGTGCGATAGTCTGCCCTTTGCGGATGGTGAGACAGATGTCGCGGAGCACCCACTGCTGTCCATATTTGAACGATACATGGCGGAACTCGATGCTGTCGTGGAAGCCGTCGATGTGCACAGGGTGCTCCGGCTCCTGGATGTCGATTTCAGAGAGCAGTATTTTGTCGACACGCTCCATGGAGGCAAGACCTTTGGGGATGTTGTAGCTGGCTTTGGAGAAGTCTTTGAGCGGGTTGATGATGCTGTAGAGCATCACCATGTAGTAGATGAAGATAGGGCCGGAGAGCGTGTGGTTGTTGAGCACAAGCACGCCGCCGAACCACAACACGATGACAATCATGACCGTGCCGAGAAACTCGCTCATGGGGTGCGCCATCGACTGTCGGATGTTGACGCGCATGATATCGTTGCGGTAGGCGGTGTTGATGGTGTCGAAGCGTTGGTTCATCTTCTCCTCCGCATTAAAAGCCTTGATGATGCGTAGACCGCTGAGTGTCTCCTCCACTTGGCTCATGGTGTCGCTCCACAGCGCCTGTGCCTTGATACTTTTCTTTTTGAGTTTGCGACCTACCAGTCCCATGAACCATCCCATGATGGGTACGATGACGAGTGTGAATGCTGTCAACTGCCATGAGATGAACATGAGCATGGAGAAATAGCCGATGATAAGGATGGGGTTTTTGAAGATCATTTCAAGGCTGGCCATGATAGAGTTTTCAATCTCCTGCACGTCGCCGCTCATACGCGCGATGATGTCGCCTTTGCGCTCCTCGGAGAAGAACCCGAGTGACTGCGAGGTGATTTTCTGGTAGAGTTGGTTGCGGATGTCTCTCACCACGCCTGTGCGGATGGGTATGATGGTGGCCGATGAGAGAAAGTAGGCTCCCGTCTTGAGCGCTGTCATCACGGCGAGGAAGATGCCGATGAGCAGCAGTGTGGTAGTGGGTCCGATGTCGGCGATCATACCATTGACGTAGTAGTTCATATTATTCATCAGCACTTCTTGTGCGTGAGACCAGTCCCACTGCATCAGGGTGGTGGCTGTCTTGGCGTCATCGGTCTTGAAGATGATCTGTAGGATGGGTATGAGTGCCGCAAAGGAGAAGATGTTCAATATCACAGAGAGGATATTGAAGAGCACTGAGAGCACCAGGTATTTTTTGTAGGGTGGTATGAGACGGCGGAGTATTTGTAGGAACTGTCGCATGGGAGAGATTTTTGTA
Source organism: uncultured Prevotellaceae bacterium (assembly GCA_902780635.1). GTDB lineage: Bacteria > Bacteroidota > Bacteroidia > Bacteroidales > Bacteroidaceae > Prevotella. The sequence goes on along the minus strand of CACZGH010000007.1, from coordinate 168,944 downwards.
GATGAGCTAGAAGGTCTAGATACTCTAGATAGTCTAGAAAATCTAGATAGTCTAGACAGTCTAGATAGTCTAGATCATCTAGAAGATCTAGATTTTTAGATAGGGTGAGCTAAGAGAGTGGCACTGGTGGACGAGGAGATCATGACGCGGACGATGTCTCCGATGTGGTGGTCGCCACGGTCGAAGACGACGGCCTTGTTTTGTTCTGTGCGACCCATGAGTTGGGCACGGGAGCGCTTACTGAAGCCCTCGACGAGGACATCGAAGGTTTTGCCCACATCACGGCGGTTGGCGATGGCCGAGAGCTCTGTCTGCAGTTGGATGAGCTCGTTAAGACGCCGTATTTTCACTTCCTCCGGCACGTCGTCGGGTAGGTGCTGTGCGGCGTAAGTGCCTGGTCGCTCGCTATATTTGAACATAAAAGCAGAGTCGTAGCCCACCTCGCGCATGAGTGAGAGCGAGAGTTGGTGGTCCTCCTCCGTCTCGCTATGGTAACCCACAAAGATGTCAGTGGAGAGACCACAGTCGGGGATGATGCGCCGGATGGCGTCGACACGGCCGAGATACCATTCACGAGTGTATTTGCGGTTCATGAGGCGCAGGATGCGGTCGCTGCCGCTCTGCACCGGCAGATGGATGTGTCGGCACACGTTAGGTATGTCGGCGATGACGTGGAGTGTCTCGTCGCTCATGTCCTTGGGGTGTGAGGTGGTGAATCGCACCCGCATGTCGGGCACAGCCTCCGCCACGGTGCGCAACAGTTGTGGGAACCCGATGTCCTTACCGCTATCGGTGAAATGGTAGGAGTTGACATTCTGTCCGAGCAGTGTCACCTCTTTGAACCCTTTGTCTCTGAGGTCTTTGACCTCACGCAGGATGCTCTCCATGTCGCGTGAGCGCTCACGTCCACGGGTGTAGGGTACGATGCAGTAGTGGCAGAAGTTGTTGCAGCCGCGCATGATGCTTACGAAGCCGCTGATGCGGTTGGCGCCAATGCGTTGTGGCACGATGTCGCGGTAGGTCTCAGTGGTGGAGAGACGTATGTTGATGGCTTTTTGTCCCATCTCTGCCTGTGCGATGAGGTCGGGCAGGTTGAGATAGGAGTCAGGTCCCGCCACCAAGTCGGCATGATGATTGGTGAGCAGCTCGTCTTTCACACGCTCAGCCATACAGCCCAGGACTCCTAAGATGAGATGATGCCCTTTGCGTGTCTCGGCATGTAATGCTTCAAGACGGCGGTAGATTTTATTTTCTGCGTTTTCACGCACAGAGCATGTGTTGAGGAAGACGGCGTCGGCCTCCTCTATGTTGTCACAAACCTCATATCCGGCCATTTGCATGATGGAGGCTACTACCTCGCTGTCTGCCACGTTCATCTGGCATCCGTAGGTTTCAATATATAGTTTTTTCATTTTTTCCCAATTTGAGTGCAAAGTTACGGAAAAACGAGTGGAGAACGAAAAGAATTCATTCTTTTCTTATCCCGAGTGACAGTAACTTCGCCACAAAGTGGCAAAGTTATACGGAAAAACGAGTGGAGAACGAAAAGAATTTATTCTTTTCTTATCCCGAGTGGCAGTAACTTCGCCACAAAGTGGCTTCAGCAAGCCCCAAAAGTCATCAATCATCGTTCATATTGTTTCAAAATGATTAACTTTTTCACTCATAGAGGTAAAAACTTGCATATGTCAGAAAAAATGGCTTATTTTGCAGATTGATAGTAAAAATGATGTTTTTCTGACTATTTATCACTCATTGAAGATAAGAAGATGAAAGATGAAAACTGAGAGATGAAGAATGAGAGGATGGGAGATGAAAAAAATGAGAGGATGGGAAATGAAAGGTGGGGGAAAATAGAGAACTGCAAACTTTAACAAAAACAATCATGGATAAAAAACTGAGGATATCCTCGCTGTGTGTACATGCGGGATATCATGCAAAAAACGGCGAACCAATTGAGTTGCCGATCATTCAGAGCACTACCTTTAAATACGATGACTCCGACGAGATGGCTCAGCTCTTCGACTTGAAGAAAGAAGGCTATTTCTATACCCGTCTTCAGAATCCCACCAATGATGCGGTGGCTTCGAAGATTGCCGCCTTGGAAGGTGGAGTGGGGTGTGTGCTCACTTCTAGCGGCCAGGCTGCCAATTTCTATGCCATTTTTAATATCTGCGAGGCCGGTGACCATATTGTGACCTCCAACGAGATCTATGGCGGGACGTACAACCTCTTCGGCGTGACGCTCAAGAAACTCGGTATCGACTGCACCTTTGTGTCGCCCGAGGCCAGCGAGGAGGAGATTGAGCAGGCTTTCCGCCCCAACACGAAGGTGTTGTTTGGCGAGACTATCTCCAACCCCGGTTGCGCCGTGCTCGACATCGAGAAATTTGCCCGTGTCGCCCATCGCATGGGTGTCCCCCTGATTGTAGACAATACCTTCGCCACCCCTATCAACTGTCGTCCTTTTGAGTGGGGCGCTGATATTGTGACCCATTCTACCACAAAATATATGGACGGTATGGCCACACAAGTGGGCGGTGCCGTGGTGGACAGCGGAAATTTTGACTGGATGGCCCATGCGGAGAAATTCCCCGGACTGACCACTCCCGATGAGTCGTATCATGGTCTCACCTATGTGAAAGCCTTCGGCAAGATGGGTTACACCACCAAATTGGTGGCACAGTTGATGCGCGACCTTGGCAGCATCCCGGCCCCTCAGAACTCTTTCCTGCTGAACCTGGGTCTGCAAACACTGCATCTGCGTATGCGCCAACACTGTGCCAACGCCCAGCGGGTGGCAGAGTTCCTGCACGATGACCCACGTGTGGCATGGGTACGCTACTGTGGCTTGAAAGACGACCCCCATTACGAGCGTGGTCAGAAATACCTGCCCAATGGGTCGTGTGGCGTGATCGCCTTCGGTCTGAAAGGCACCCGTGAGACGGCCATCCGCTTTATGGACTCGCTGAAGATGATCAATATCGTGACCCATGTGGCTGATGCGCGCACCTGCGTGCTCCATCCTGCCAGTCACACTCACCGCCAACTCTCTGATGAACAGTTGCGCGAGGCAGGTGTCGCCCCCGACTTGATTCGTCTGTCGGTGGGTATTGAAGATGTGGAGGACATACTGGACGATATCAGACAAGCACTAAATACCAATTAAAAATCTAAGAAAAATGGGAAAAGAAAATGTAAAGCCGGCAAGTGGAAAACTCGGCATATTGGTGGTGGGCAACGGTGCCGTGGCCACGACCTTTATGGCCGGTGTGCTGATGGCACGCAAAGGTCTTGCCAAACCAGTAGGCTCGATGACTCAGTATGATTGCATACGTGTGGGAAAGGGAGCAGACAAGAAGTATCTGAAGTATTCAGAGATTGTGCCGATGGCCGGTCTCGACGACATCGTCTTTGGATGCTGGGACCTCTATCCCCAGAATGCCTATCAGTCAGCGGTCTATGCAGAAGTGCTAAAAAAAGAGGACATCGACCCAGTGCGTGACGAACTGGAACAGATTGTGCCGATGACCGCCGCTTTTGACAAAAACTTCGCCAAACGTCTGGATGGCGACCATGTAAAAGACTGCAAGACCCGCTGGGACATGGTGGAGCAGTTGCGGGAAGACATCCGCCGTTTCAAGGCAGAGAAACAGTGTGAGAGAATCGTGGTGCTTTGGGCTGCGTCGACTGAGATTTATGTGCCTGTTGATGAGCAAGTGCATGGCACCCTTGAAGCCTTGGAGGCCGCAATGAAAGCCGACGACCGTGAGCATATCGCCCCATCGATGTGCTATGCCTACGCCGCACTGGCCGAGGGCGCACCCTTTGTGATGGGAGCCCCCAATACCACTGTCGACATCCCCGCGATGTGGCAGATGGCTGAGCAGACCCGTCTGCCCATTGCCGGCAAGGACTTTAAGACAGGCCAGACATTGGTGAAGTCAGGTTTCGCCCCGATCATCAGTACACGCTGTCTGGGTCTGAACGGTTGGTTCTCAACCAATATCCTGGGCAACCGTGACGGTCTGGTACTTGACGAGCCTGCCAACTTCCGTACGAAGGAAGTGTCGAAACTCTCGACCTTGGAGACCATCCTGAAAGCCGACGAGCAGCCCGACCTTTACGATGACTACTACCATAAGGTGCGCATCAACTATTATCCTCCGCGCAATGACAACAAAGAGAGCTGGGACAATATTGACATCTTCGGCTGGATGGGCTATCCCATGCAGATCAAGATCAACTTCCTCTGCCGCGACTCCATCCTCGCCGCTCCTGTGTGCCTCGACCTCTGTTTGCTCATCGACCTGGCCGCACGCGCTGGTCGTTATGGCATCCAGCGCTTCCTGAGTTTCTTCCTTAAGAGTCCGATGCACGACTATACGAAGGGTGAGGAAGCCGTCAACCATCTCTACCGCCAGCACACCATGCTGAAGAACGCCATCCGTGAGATGGGCGGCTACGAAGGTGACGAAGAGGTGGACTAACGCCACTTCCGCTAGTTACAGTAGAATAGCATCTGATTTTCGGCATTTGCTTTTCGAGAGATGACCAAGAAGGCATCTAATGAAAGGCAAATGCCCTATTTTTTTCTCTTCTCTGTCCGACTAGGGGTGCTTAGAACCATGTAGCACAGCAGACCGCTGACGAGGCCTGCGAGGGCATCGATGGCGTAGTGGGCACGGATGTAGACAGTGGAGAAGAAGAGTAGGATGGCGAAGGGCAGGAGGATGTAAAACAAAGCCTTGCTGCGGCTTTTCCACGCTAAGATCATCAAGACCACACAGACGCTGACATGACTGCTGGGGAAAGCAGCCACGGGCCGTTCCCCGGCATCATGCGCCGAGTCGACCATGGAGTAGAAGAATCCTCCGCTGTAGCCTGGGCAGTCCATGCGCTCCTGGTGGAGGTTGAAATAGTCATGGAGGTTGGGGAAAATGCCTTGAGCGATATCATCCATCCCCACTGCCTGATAATAATACTGCGGTCCGGTGACAGGCAGGCAGATGAAGATGACATAGTGAATGAAGAATGTGCCGAGGATGATATAAGCAATGCGGTCAAACTCCTGGTTGCGGAAGAACAGGTAATAGGCGGCCACCACGGCCATGAGCGGATAATAGCAAGTATAGCCCAGGCACATCAGTTCGCTGAACACCCAGTTGTCGCAGACTTGAGGGAAGAGCAAAGCCGGCTGACAGCCGAAGAGCATCTGTTCCCATGTGGCGAAGAGATGGTCGAGGTTGGGAAAGAGGCGGTTGAGTTCGAAGATGTCAGGGTACCACCAACTGAGCAACGCCATCTGTACGATGGCTCTCACTGCTTTGATGGCTTTGCATGGAATCATGCGGTAGACACCCCATAGCGCCAGTGTGATGGCGAGGATGCGTAGTCTGCCACTGATCATGCTATCGGCATGGGGCAACTCAGTGTACATGAAGAGCACCATCGTCATGGTGCCTGTCAGGTAAGCCAGAACCACCCACTCGTAGGATAAGAGTCCGCGGGTGGGTTTTTTCTCGAGTGCAAAGAAGGCTTTGAGCATGGGTATTGGGATTCGGGGTTCGCTTTTGGGTGTTCGGTTATAGCCAATGATTTTCTTGGTACCATGCGACGGAGCGGCGTACGCCCTCCTCCAGTTGTACTTCTGGGTGATAGCCTAAGTCGCGGATGGCGGGAGTGATGTCGCAGCGCCAGTTACGCTGCCGAAGGATATGGTATTTGTCGTTGTTGAGGGCAGTGATTTTGCCGGTAAGCTTACCCCAGTACTCGCCGCAGCATGTCACGATGCGCAGCAGCCATAGGGGGGCTTTGACGCGCAGCAGCCAGGGATGGCCGAGGGCTTGTTGCAGACAGTCGCTGAAAGCTCTTGACTGGTAAACCTGCCCATCGCTCAAGAAATACTTGCGTCCGGTCTTGCCGTGGTCGAGAGCGAGGAAGACCGCTTGTACCACATCGGTGACATAGACAAAAGTAATGTCCTGCTGTTTGAAGCCCACAGAGAAGTCTACATGCTGGCTGATGCTCTTGGCCATCATGAAGTAGTCGCGCTCACGTGGACCGTAGACCCCTGTGGGGCGCAGGATGACGTATGGCAGTTGGACTCCTTGGTCGGCCAGGCTGTCGAGCCACTGCTCTGCAGCCAGTTTGCTCCGTCCATATGCCGTGTTGGGCTGTGGTGTGTCTGTGTCGCGTATCTCCTGATAGGGTTGCTGTTCGTGGACAGGGCCAAAGATGCTCAGAGAACTGAGGTAGACGAAGCGTCGCAGCTTCATGCCACAGGCCATGATGGCGTTGACCAGGTGCTGTGTGCCGATGGTGTTGACGCGGTGGAAATCTTCTTCATGGAGGCATTTGGTCACACCGGCAGCATGCACCACATAGTCGAAATGCATCCCATTGAGCTGTTCTGTGAGTTTTCCTTCATCGGCCAGGTCAAGTTGTATGAAGTGTATACGTTGATCCTGCAGGAAAGCCTTGCTGCTGGTCTTTCGCATGGCGGCCCATACCTCCATGCCACGCCTTAGCGCCTCCTCGACGATGAAACTACCGATAAAGCCGCTGGCTCCGGTGACTAAAATTCTCTCCATGATGGGTTGATACGTGTGAATCTGCTATTTTTTACGCAAAATTGCTTGCAAAGTTAGTAATAATTTTGTTAATTTGCAAACAACAACATGAAAGTGTTGAGGAGTTGGAAGAGAGTCGTAAAGACTTTACTTTTTATTGTAGGTTTTTTACTTCAAACCTAATGGATAGAGATATGCTGAAACTTTAAAAATGATATACTATGGGAAAAGGAAAAAAAGGCGGAAAACGGATGAACAAACGCCAAATGACAGATGAACTGGTGAGTTTTTTTAAGACTCAGCCAGAATCGACATTTACCTTCAAACAGATATTCAAGTCACTACATCTTGACACCCACCCATTGAAGATGCTGGCCGTTGACATATTGGAAGAGTTGGCATGGGATGACTTCCTGAGCAAAGTGTCGGCCACCTCTTACCGTCTGAACCTGAAAGGCCAGGTGCAGGAGGGTATCTTCCGACGTAAGCCCAACGGCAAGAACAGTTTTATACCCGATGATGGCGGCAAGCCCGTATTTGTGGCTGAACGCAACTCGATGTTTGCCCTTGACGGCGACCGCGTGCGTGTGTCGTACAATGCCCGTCGCGCCAATCATATCAAAGAAGCCATCGTCACTGATATTCTCTCACATGCCCGCGACACGTTTGTGGGCAAGTTGCATGTGGAGCGCGACTACGCTTTCTTACAGACTGAGAGCAATCTCTTTGTACATGATATCATGGTGCCTAAAAAGAAACTCAAGGGCGGCACGACCGGCGACAAAGCCGTGGTGCGTATCACCCAGTGGCCCAGCAAGGAGTCGAAGAGTTTGATAGGCGAGGTGGTGGATGTACTTGGAAAGACTGGTGACAACACGGTGGAGATGCACGCCATCCTGGCGCAGTATGGTTTGCCCTACAAGTATCCTAAGAATGTGGAAGAGGCCGCAGAGAAGATTTCTGCTGAGATCACGCCTCAGGACATCAAGGAGCGTGAGGACTTCCGTGAGGTCTGCACCTTCACCATTGACCCTAAAGACGCCAAGGACTTTGATGATGCCCTGTCGGTGCGTAAGATGGACAATGGCCTCTGGGAAGTAGGTGTACACATCGCCGACGTGTCACACTATGTGAAAGAGAACTCCATTATCGACAAAGAAGCTCAGAAGCGCGCCACCAGTGTGTATCTAGTGGACCGCACCATACCGATGTTGCCCGAGCGTCTATGCAACTTCATCTGTTCGTTGCGTCCTGACGAAGACAAGCTATGCTACAGCGTGGTGTTTGAGATGGACGACAAAGCCGAAGTGAAACAGTGGCGACTGGTGCATACCATCATCCGCAGCAACCGCCGTTTTGCCTATGAGGAAGTGCAGCAGATTCTGGAGGCCAATGGCGTGAAGGACGGCACCGGACAACCAGCGCCCCCACCTCCTCCAGGTGGTTATAAGGGAGAGTTGGCCACAGAACTGATTACACTCGACCGCCTGGCCAAATGTCTGCGTGAGGCCCGTTTCAGAGACGGTGCCGTGAAGTTTGAGCGTGAGGAGCTGCATTTCGACATCGACGAGAGCGGCAAGCCCGTGCGCTGCTACTTCAAAGTGTCGAAGGATGCCAACAAACTGATAGAGGAGTTTATGCTTCTGGCCAACCGCACCGTGGCAGAGAGCATCGGGCGCGTGAAGAAAGGTCAAAAGGCCAAGACGTTGCCCTATCGTATCCATGACGCTCCCGACCCCACCAAACTGGAGAACCTGCGTGAGTTTGTGGTGAAATTTGGCTATAAGCTGAAGACCTCAGGCACTAAGGGCGCCATCTCTAAGAGCCTCAACACGCTGATGTCTGATTGTAGTGGGCGCCGAGAGCAGAACCTCATCCAGACGGTGGCACTGCGGGCTATGATGAAAGCCAAATACAGTGTGCATAATATCGGCCATTATGGTTTGGCTTTCGAATACTATACCCACTTCACCAGTCCTATCCGGCGTTATCCCGACACGATGGTGCACCGTTTGCTCACCCGTTATCAGGAGGGTGGCCGTAGTGCCAATAAAGACCACTATGAAGAGCTTTGTGAGCACTCGAGCGACATGGAGCAGACCGCTGCCAACGCTGAGCGCGACTCCATCAAGTACAAGATGGTGGAGTTTATGGCCGACAAGGTGGGCAATGTCTACAAGGCTCATATCAGTGGCATCCAGTCGTATGGTATCTACTGCGAGATAGACGAGAACCACTGCGAGGGTATGGTGCCGATGCGTGACCTCGACGATGACTATTACGACTTCGACGAGCGCAACTACTGCTTAGTGGGCCGGCGTCATCATCATAAGTTCCAGTTGGGCGACCCCATCACCATCAAAGTGGCCAGGGCCAATATCGAAAAGCGGCAGTTGGACTTTACTTTGGAAGATTAAAAATTAAAAATTAAAGATTAAAAATGGAAGATGAAAAGATGTCGTAATGTCGTTATAACGAAATAACGTATAATGGCATTACGACATGACAACATGACATCATTACGACATCCCTAATAAGCCCCTCAAAAACTGCTCTCATAAATATGTCCATACATTACACAAAGAAAGAGGAGAGAATGAATACCTGGTCGCATGCCGCCGGCATCTTGCTGGGGGCGGGAGTAGGTGTGCTCTTTCTGGTGATTTGTGCCGGTGAGGGGTATGGCTGGGCGCGGTTCGGCGTGATATTGTATTTAGTGGGAATGATGGGTTCGTACATCACCTCTACGGTGTATCATGCCCTTCCACGGCGCAGCAAATGGAAAGAGCGTATGCGCCATTGGGACCATGCCGCCATCTACTGGCATATCGCAGGCTCGTATTCGCCCATCACCTTGGTGGCCTTGCGTGAGGTGGGCTGGTGGGGATGGGGACTCTTCACTTTTGTGTGGACGTGTGCTATCGTCGGCACGGTGATGAGTTTTGTGCGGTTGAAAGAGCATAGCAATTTAGAGACCCTTTGCTTCGTGATGATGGGTCTGAGTGTATTGGTGGCTTTTAAACCTTTAATACATCATGTGAGTACTGCTGCCGTGATATGGCTCATCGCAGAGGGTGTATGCTATATCACGGGAGCTGTGTTTTACAGTCTCAACAAACGGCGCTATATGCACAGTGTCTTTCATTTTTTTGTGCTTGCTGGTTCCATCTGCCATATCATCGCAGTGTGGGATGTGTTGGTGGTTTGTAATTAGTAGATAGTAATTAGTAGATAGTAATTAGCAATTAGTAGATAGATTACTAAAGTGGCACGCTGTGTCCCTTTATGATAGTAGGGGTAATCTCTCACCTCTTACCTCTCACCCCTCACCTCTCACTATTTAACGATAGCTATTTTGCAGACGGTGCCTTTTTTGCCTTCAGAAGTGGCAGTTTCTACCATATAGACTCCTGAGGCCACACGTTTGCCGTCTAGGTCGCAACCGTTCCAGGTAAACGAGCCGCCATTGCTTCTGCCCTCATAGACCAGTGCGCCACTGGCTGTGACAATTTTGACGTCAGCGTCGAAAGATAAGCCTGTGACGGTGATGAGTCCCGTATAGTCAGGCCGTACAGGGTTGGGGTAAGCGTAGACATTATCTTTGTCCATTGACTCATTGGTGGCGGTGGCGTCGCTCATATAAGAGCAGAGACCATTGTCGGTGCCGAAGAACACCTCGCCAGTGACATCGTTGATGGCGATGGACTCAATGTTGGCAGAGAGGATATTGCTGTTGGACGGCAGGAAATGCTCCACCTGACTCATGTTGTCCTCGCTGATGAGATAGGCTCCATTGCCATTGGTGCCAAACCATTTTCGTCCCGCGCCGTCGATGGCGATGCAAGTGATGTCGACACCACTGAGCAGATAGTCGGCGAAGTTGGTGCCATCGTTGCGTGGCACTTTCACCTGAGTGAGCACAGCGTTGGAACCTTCACTGAGGCTTGCTGCTGGCAACATGAGCGGACCCACATTAGTGCCTACCCACATATTGCCGTCTCTGTCTTCAGCGATGCATCTCACACCTGTCACCTTGAGCGTGGTGCCGTCTTCATTGATAAACGTCTGATAGTAATTGATGCCTTTGTTGGTGGGGTCGTAGCAGTAGAAGGAAGGCAGAGCCCAATGGTTGTTGACAAACCAGAGGAGTCCGCGACTATCAATGATCAGGCTTTTCATGTTGCCCAAACTGCGTCCGTTGTCGTCCATGAGCACTTGTGTGTGGTGTGACGTCCAGGTGCCGTCGTGCGCCAATTGGAGGATGGATGCCGTCCTGGCCTGACTGTTGAGGCACCACAGGTTGCCCTGTTTGTCGAAGGTCACGCCCGTGATAAGGATATAGTCGAGTAGCTCATTGTCGAGCGCATACTCCAGTGGGCTGTTCTGTGGACTGTAGTATTTAATGAATTTCCCATCGAGATATTCGTAGAGTCCAGTGCGCCCGCCCACCATCACATGTTGAGGGCTGGAAGGATCGGCGTCTACACAGAGCATGTCGACAAAACTGTTGTTCACCTCTTGTTTGATATCGTCCTGACAAACGGTCCATGTCTGGTCTTTGTAGATTTGAGTGGTGCCCTCGCGGAGTAATTCGGAGAAAGAGTCCCATCCTCCGCCGCAGCTGTAGAGCTGGTTGTTGGCGTAGCGCATGAACCCAAAATAGTTGTATTTGGGCCCGTCGGGCTGTATGTCGGTGAGTTGAGGCACAATGGTGGTGCCGTCAAGCAGGAGTGAATAGAGTTGGTGGTCGGATTCGTGGCTCCAGTAGCAGTCGTTGGTGGCGTCGTAGGCGAAAGCCTTGGCGTCGTAGTCGTTGTGAGGGATGACTTTGAGGCTTCGTGGTGAGTCGAGCACCCAGATATGGCGGTGTTGCCCCACGATGAGTTTCCCTCCGGTGAGATTACAGAAATGATAGTGCCTGTCGTAGAGTTTCGTCCAGTTGTCACGTTCTTTGAGGTAGATGGCGCCATTGTTGATGGCCATAAGCTGTCCGTCGAGGTTGTAGAGGTGGTCGATGACGAGTGCGGACTCTTGTGTCCAGTTGCTTTTGTCGAGCAGGTTGGTGGTGGTGCTGGCCTTGAGAATGCCGTCGTTAGTGGCGGCATATACCTCATTGTTGTAGACGATGGCAGAGGAGACTTTCTTGCCCAGGTTGTAGGTGGCGCTGATCTCCGCATCGGCCACATTGACCCGAAGGATGCCGAATCCCGTGGAGAGATAAGCGTCGGTGCCGATGATTTTCACTTCATAGACGGTTTTCTCGGCGGTCATCGACTTGTTGTAGTAGTCGGAGATATTGACCACGTTGCCTTGGTCATCGAGCAAGTCGATATTCTGGTTTTCGTAGACGATGACAAGACGGTGAGCCGCTTTGCAGTAAGCGATGTGCTCGATGCTGACATCGTTGAGAACGTTGTTTTTATCGTAGGTGTCTACGCTCTGGTCTTTGGTGTTGTATGAAAAAAGCCCTTTGCTGCTGAGGACATATACCATTTTGCCCGCAGGTTCGATCTCCGTGATGTCACTGTAGGCGAGAAACGTGTTCCAGGTGCCAATGGCCGCACCCTGCGCCGTGAGGAGGGCAAGGAAGAGCAGTAAAGTGGATAAAAGGGCTTTCATTTTTCATTTTTTATTTTTCATCTTTCATCTCCTTGAGGTATTCTGCCAGTTTTTGGGTGGCTTTGGCGCGATGAGAGATTTGGTTTTTGATGTCGAGACCCAGTTGGGCGAAGGTCTGGTCGTAGTCGTCGGGCTGGAAGATGGGGTCATAGCCGAAGCCTGCTGTGCCACGTCGCTCACGGATGATGGTGCCTGGCGCTATGCCCTCAAACTGCTGACGGATGAGAGAGGGTGTGGCAGCAGTGCTGTCGTCGTTGTCGTCCATTTTCAATAATAACGCAATGACGGTGCGAAATCGTGCCTTCCGATTGTTATTTTCTCCTAATTCTTGGAGTAATTTTTTCATATTGGCCTCACTGTCGTGTCCTTCGCCACCGGCATAGCGTGCCGAGAAGACCCCAGGTGCGCCGTTCAAGGCATCTACTTCGAGTCCTGTGTCGTCGGCAAAGCAACTGAGGTGGTAGTGGTCGTAGATATACTGAGCTTTCTGCCAGGCGTTGCCTTCGAGGGTAGGTGCCGTTTCGGGTATGTCGTCATGGCAACCGATGTCGTTGAGTGAGAGGATTTCTATTTGTTCTCCGAGTATCTGTCGTATTTCGGAGAGCTTGTGTTGGTTGTTGGTGGCGAAAACGATTCTCATTTTTTGTTGTTTTTGATTTTCACTTTCATTTCGTCGAAGCCTTCGCCATAGACGCCGATGACGCTGCTCTGGCTGACGAAAGCATTGGGGTCGATTGATTTGATAAGGCGGAACATGCTGACACTCTCACGCTTACGGGCGAGGATGCAGAGCACTTTCACGTCCTGTCCGGTGTACCATCCATGTCCGTCGAGAATGGTCACACCATGTTGCATCTCAGTGCCAATGGCATTGGCTATCTCTTGGTATTTTTGTGAGAAGATGAAAAATTGCACCGACTCCCGCCGTGAGTTCATCACATAGTCGAGCACAAAGTTTTCGATGACCATGGTGCAGAGTCCAAACACGATTTTGTAGGTGGCCTGCATGACGGTGAAGTCGCGTGCGAGGATAAAGATGGGGAAACTGCTGCCGATGATGAAGAGATCGACAATGATGAGGACGGTGCCGAGCGACATGTTGCGGTATTTGTTGACCACAGCCGCCACGATGTCGGTGCCACCTGTGCTGCCGTTGTGCAGGAAGACGACGGCGAGCGCTGTGCCCGTGAAACAGCATCCGATGATGAGCGACATGAAGTCCTGGTCGCCGAGGAGCCGTATCATGGAACCATCGTCGTTGGTGATGATATCTTGTGCCACACCAAGCATGAGTGAGAGCATGGAGATGGCGTAGATGGTCTTCATGAGGAATCTCCATCCCAGTATCTTCAGTGCCAGGATGAGGAGGACGGCATTGATGACAAAGTAGGAGTACATGATAGGAATACCATGTCCGGCTCCGTTGGTGGCATAGAAGATGATGGCCGAGATACCTGTGACACCTCCTGTGACGATCTCGTAAGGCAGGAGGAAGAAGGTCCAGCCGATGGTTAAGATTAAAAGGCCAAGGGTTATATAGAAATAATCCTTGGCTTCGTTGTATACATGCTTTCTAATCTGTTCTGCCATTACTTGATGACGACATTAATAATGCGTTTGGGTACAATAATGACTTTCATCACCTTCTTGTCGGCTATGTATTTGGCCGACCGTTCGTCGGCGAGCACAGCCTGTTCGATGGTAGCATTGTCGGCATCGGCAGGGAACTGTATCTGATACCGTGCTTTACCATTGAAGGAGACGGTGAGTTGCATCAGGCTTTCAACGAGATATTGCTCGTCGTAGTCAGGCCAGGGAGCGTCGCATACAGAGCCTTGCTCTCCCAGCGCTTCCCAGAGTTGCTCTGCGATGTGTGGTGCGAACGGTGCGATGAGCGTCACCAGTGTCTTGAGCAGCTCGCGGTTGTGGCACTTCATCTGCGAGAGTTCGTTGACGCAAATCATGAAAGCCGAGATAGACGTGTTGTAAGAGAAGGACTCGATGTCTTGCGACACTTTCTTGATGAGTTTATGCACGCTCTTGAGCATGTCAGGCGTAGCCTCACCATCGAGTGGCAGCAGCGAGTCGCTATTGCTCTTGCCGGTACCGAAGAAGAGGGCCCAGAATTTTTTGAGGAAGCGGTGGCAGCCGTCGATGCCGTTGGTGTCCCAGGGTTTGCTCTGCTCCACGGGGCCGAGGAACATCTCGTAAAGGCGCAACGTGTCGGCACCATATTTCTCGACGATCATGTCGGGGTTGACGACATTGAACATCGACTTCGACATTTTCTCGATGGCCCATCCGCAGATGTACTTGCCGTCTTCGAGCACAAACTCTGCATCGTTGTATTCTGGTCTCCAGGCCTTGAATGCCTCGATGTCGAGGATGTCGTTGGATACGATATTGACATCGACATGTATCGGTGTAACGTCCTCATAGTTGGCTTTCAGTCCAAAGCTGACGAAGACGGGATGTCCCTTTTCTTTGCTGGCCACATTGTCACGATAGACGAAATTGCTTCGTCCTTGTATCATGCCTTGGTTGATGAGTTTCTGGAATGGCTCTTCCTTGCAGCTATAACCATAGTCATGCAGGAACTTGTTCCAGAAGCGGCTGTAGATGAGGTGGCCGGTGGCGTGCTCGGTGCCACCTACATAGAGGTCGACATTCTGCCAGTACTGGTCGATCTTGGGGTCGACGAGTGCCTGGTCATTGTGTGGATCCATATATCGCAGATAGTAGGCACTGGATCCGGCAAATCCCGGCATGGTGTTCAACTCAAGTGGGAAGACGTTGACCTGGTCGATGAGCGACTTGTCGACGATGGTGTTGGTGCGGATGTCCCATGCCCAGCAGGTGGCGTGTCCGAGGGGTGGACGTCCGTCCTCTGTCGGTTTGTATTGGCTCACCTCTGGCAGTTGGAGAGGCAGACACTCCTCAGGGATCATATAAGGCATGTCATCTTTGTAGTAGACGGGGAACGGCTCACCCCAGTAACGCTGGCGGGAGAAGATGGCGTCGCGCAGGCGGTAGTTGACCTTGACACGGCCCAGGTGTTGCTCAGCGATATACTCTTTGGTCTTCTGTATGGCCTCTTTGACGGTGAGTCCGTTGAGAGAGAATTCACCGTTGGAGCTGTTCATCACGATACCCTCTTTGGCGTCGAAACTCTCCTCCGAGACGTCGGCTCCTTCGATGAGTGGTATGATGGGGAGGTTGAAATGGCGCGCGAAGGCGTAGTCGCGGCTGTCGTGTGCCGGAACGGCCATGATGGCACCGGTGCCATAGCCTGCGAGCACATATTCTGCAATCCATACAGGGATCGCCTCTTTGGTGAGCGGGTTGATGGCGTAGGAGCCGGAGAAGACGCCTGTGACGCGGTGATCCATTTGGCGTTCACGCTCAGTGCGCTTTTTGACGTATGCGAGGTATTCGTCGACGGCTGCCTTCTGCTCTGGTGTGGTGAGTTGCTGCACCAGTTCACTCTCCGGTGCGAGCACCATGAAGGTGACACCGAAGATGGTATCGGCGCGTGTGGTGAAGATGGTGAACTCGACATCACTGTCTTTGACCTGGAATCGCATCTCAGCACCCTCTGAGCGTCCTATCCAGTTGCGCTGGGTCTCCTTGAGGGAGTCCGTCCACTGGATGGTGTCAAGTCCGTCGAGCAGTCGCTGTGCGTAGGCCGAGACCCGGAGGCACCACTGGCGCATTTTCTTCTGCACCACGGGGTAGCCACCGCGTACGCTGACGCCGTCCACCACCTCGTCGTTGGCCAGCACGGTGCCCAGTCCGGCGCACCAGTTGACCATGGTCTCTCCGAGATAGGCAATGCGGTAGTTCATCAGCACTTCCTGCTGACGTTTCTCATCCCAGCTGTTCCATTCGTCAGCGGTGAAGGTGAGTACCTCGGTGCATGCCACGTCAATGACCTCTCCATTGTCGCCGAGGGTGCCTTTTGTCTGAAAATGCTCCACCAACTGCTGGATGGGCATGGCCTTCTGGCATTTGTTGCAATAGAAGGAATCAAACATTTTTTGGAAAGCCCACTGTGTCCAATGGTAGTAACCGGGTTCGCAGGTACGCACCTCGCGGTCCCAGTCGAAACAGAACCCGATTTTGTCGAGTTGCTCCCGATAACGCTTGATATTGGCCTCTGTGGTGATGGCAGGATGCTGTCCGGTCTGTATGGCGTATTGTTCTGCTGGCAGTCCGTAGGCGTCGTAACCCATGGGGTTGAGCACGTTGTATCCCTTTTGTCTCTTGTAGCGCGCATAGATATCCGATGCGATATATCCGAGAGGGTGACCTACGTGCAGTCCAGCCCCAGAGGGGTATGGAAACATATTGAGCACATAGTATTTGGGACGGGTCTCGTCCTCTGTCACTTGATAGGTTTTCTGTTCAACCCATTTTTTCTGCCATTTTTTTTCGATTTCCCTAAAGTTGTATTCCATTGTCTGTGATTTTTCTTTTGGGCTACAAAATTACATCAATTTTCAGAAATACGAGAGGGAAAGAGCGAGAAACTTCATTTTCTTCTGGCTGAAAGTGTGTAAAATCATTTTTTTGTTATACTTTTGCAAAGGTGCTGTTCACGAATTGCGATTGGCGATTCGCTTTTCGCGATTCGTTGCGCACTCCGAACAGCGATTCGCTAACTCCGAAAATACCGGCTTATGAATCTTAAGAAGCGTATAGACAACAAGATATATGACTTGTTAGAGAAGAAGTATGAAACGTTGACCAACGACCGTGAGGTCAAGGCAGAGAACGACGCCTTGAAAGAAATCAAGCATCGCAAACCTCTCACCCGTGAACAGCGGGAGGAGATTGACCGCCTGTGGCTTTCTGTTTCAGGCAAGAAGACCAAAGGTCTATACTGCGCTGAGTGGTATGAGGTATACAACGCCACAGCCTCAGACCCAGCTCTCACTAAGTATTTTATGCCCAATGACTTTTACTATACTTATATCGATGCCTTTTTCACCGACCGCAAACAGTGTTGGGCACTTGACAACAAGGAGTTTTATGAGTTGTTGTTTCCCGAAATACATCATCCACGTACCCTCATTCGCCGTTGTGGCACAGTCGTTACCGGACCCGACTATCAGTTGATTGATGGTCGTCGGGCTATAGAATTGTGCAAAGAGGCAGGTGAAGTGATTGTGAAGCCGTCGAGACAATGCTGGGGTGGGGCAATGATTAAGTTCTGGAACCGTGAACAAGGTGAGGACGCTTTGCGTGAGATCCTCAACAGCAGGATGTATTATGTGGTGCAGGAAATTCTGAGGCAGCATCCTGTCATCAGCGGCATCTATCCTCATAGCA
The DNA here is from genome assembly GCA_902780635.1 of uncultured Prevotellaceae bacterium. GTDB lineage: Bacteria > Bacteroidota > Bacteroidia > Bacteroidales > Bacteroidaceae > Prevotella. Next base: position 151,422 of record CACZGH010000007.1, on the reverse strand, counting down.
TCAACACCATCCGTGTGCTGAGCTTTATCTTTGAGGGTCAGGTACATATCCTCTCGGCAGTGCTCAGGATGGGTGCGGGAGGTTCACGTTTTGACAATGCCAGTGCTGGTGGTCTCTTTTGTGGTATCACCGCCGATGGTGTGCTAAAGGACAAGGCCTACGATAAGCACCGCGATGTCTACGACCGCCATCCGCAGGGTAGCGAGTTTGCCGGTGTCAAGGTGCCTTCGTTTGACATGATATGTAAGCAGGTAAAGATGCTGGCACCTCGTCTCGCCACTGCCACCCGTCTGGTGTCGTGGGACTATAGCGTGGAGCCCGATGGCACCCCTGTGCTGGTGGAAGCCAATCTCACCTTAGGTGGCGTGAATGTGCATCAGGTGGCCAATGGCCCAGTTTTTGGCGACATGACGGAGCGGGTGCTACGATATGTGTTTAAGCACAATGAAAGGCTCAGATAGTGGGCTAAGGAGATGCTGGAGTGTTGCAATGATATTGCAACAAACTGAACATCTCCATTTTTCATTTTTCATCTTTCATCTTTCATCTTTCATTTTGAAAAGCTGTAGAGGTGGAGCGTCTGTTTGAAGACGGGCTCCGGGGCGGAGGTGTAGAGTAGATGAAAGCGGTAGCCTTGTTTTTTGAATTCATCCATCCTCAGGTCGACGTCTTCATCTCCGATGAGCAGGTAACCTTCTGCCGGTCGCTGGGTATGGAAATTGCCGATGCGGTCTCGCAGATAGAAGTTGAGCTCATAGAAATGCACTGGGTCGCCCTTAGCCTGCACTCCTTTTTCGATATACTCATATAGTTTTCCTTTCTCAGGTGGGACGATGCGCTCTATCTGCTGGGCGATGTGTTTCACTGACTTGGCGTTGAGGATAGGTGGTTTGAGCACCGCGTTGAAACACAGATAGACGGCTAGAGTCAGCACGATGACGCCGTAGAGGTGGGTCAAACCATTGGCTGTCTTTTTCTTTCTGAACCACCACCAATAGACACAAACTGCCGTCAGCAAAAGGACAACCGTCCATGGGATGATACCCTTGAAAGTTGAGAGGTTGGCCACCATCTCAGCATTGTCATAGGCATTGCGGCCATGGAAGAGACCGTCAGGCAGACTGATGAAACGCAAGGCCACCAGCAGCACCACCACGATAAGGCCCAGGGCGGAGAGCAGACTGCCATAGACCATGATCGTCTTTGGTTTTCGTTGCGCTATTCGTTTGAGATAAAGAGCGATGAGATAGGCAAGGAAGGGGTAGAGCGGCATGAGATAGACACTGCGCTTGCATTCGGGTATCGTGAAAAAGATTAGAATGACAGCCACTGCTGTAATGGTATAAAGCGTGAGCGGTGGTTGCTGGACAACACGCTGCATGAGCCTGACGATGCTTCTTCTGAATGGTTGGAGACGACGAAAACGGAAGCCGAAGAGTGAGAAGAGCAACAGGATGGTCCATGGGAGCAGTCCGGAAATCACGTAGACGAGATTCATATACCACGCCCCCTCGTGCACCTTATAACTCATGGTGCCGGTCATGCGTCCCACATTCTCTTCCATCATCAGTGAGAAAAACTCGTCGCCGGCCTGTCGCCATGCCGCATAGTACCAACAGGCAGGTATGATGAGCGAGAGTGTGCCGATGGCTGCCATCCATGCGAAAGCCCTCAACAGTCTTTTGCCTAAAGAGGACTGTGCTGTCCGTGTATTTTGGGTCAGGGTGTCAGGAAGGAGCATGAACGTGCCCATGACAAGGCATGGCAGAAGGGCACCGATAGGTCCTTTGGTGAGTGTGCCGAGACTCATCATGAGGATGGCGATGAGCGGTATGCCTTTGCAGCCACGCTCCCACCATCGGTAGAGTTCGTACATGGCCGCTACAATGAAAAACGTGAGCAGCATGTCGACTCGGCAGTTGAATCCCTGCCGGTGCAGTTCGTTGCAGGTGAAGACGATAGCTGCCGTGATAAGTGCGGTGCTCTCCTGGCTACGGCGGCGAAAGAAAGCGTAGGTGATGACCGTAAGTAAAATGAATGCCAGGGCAGAGGGTATGCGAGAGGTGAACTCATTGACCTCACCGACCACAGCCGACGTCGCTGCCACCGCCCAGTGGAAGAAAGGTGGTTTGTAGGCGATCTCGCCCACACTGTTGCGAGGCAGAATCCAGTTGCCCGACTCTAGCATATTGAGAGACACGAGCGACTCTCGTGGTTCTCCTTTGGTGTTGTAATCGTAAATGCCCAAAAAGGGTATGACGAGGATGGTGCAGAGAAGCAGGATGATGCAGCATTTCTTATTCATAGCAAATGGTGTATTTACTTGTCAACATGACATAACGCGGCAAACTCGTCAACTATTTCATAGAGGAGACGAAAGCCTTAGCACTGCCGAAATTGAGCGTGATGTCGATGCGCACGGGCACATGTTTACTGTCGTCGGTAACGAAGAAAGTGGCAAATTGTCTGAACTTATTCTTCTTTTCGCTCCATTCCGAGTAACTGAGTTTCAGACAGTTGTACTTGACGCCATTGTCTCCCTGTACCGTCTCTCGCCCTTGGTATTTGAGCAACGCAGTGGTGATGCCATTGCCATCGGCGACAGGTAGTTTGAGCGTGAAGCCTTTGTGCCATCCCGAAGGGTCGAAACTTCTGGCGCGTGAGAAGAGGTTAAGCATGTCGTAAACACACTGTTCGCTGGTTTTCTCACTGCGTAGGTGTGTCCGGTCGTTTTTCAGACGATGCATCTTCACCTTGCACTTGCCGGCGGGGTAGGAGTACCATACCTCGTCAACGGTGTAACGGTCACCCTCCTCAGCCCCTTTGCGGAAGTAGAGCGGTGAGAGTGTGGGTGTGACATACCCCAGAAGGGTGTCGCGCATGATGAAGAATTTGTCGAGTTTGCCGTTTCCTCGTGTGATAAGACTGCTTCTGAAAGCATCTTTGCCCTCGTATTTGGTGGCGACAGTCGACATTGATGCGGTGCCTACCTTCACCCATACGAATTTCCAGTTGTAGTAGAGGTTGTAGGAGAGGAACTCTCCAGAGGAGAAAGCCGTGTTGTTCAGTGGACATTGAGCCTTGACCGCCACAGAAAGTGTCAGTATAAAAACAGTGATGATATACTTGATGGCACGCATTTCTTAGGGGGATTTATTACCTTCTGGGGATATACTGTATGCCGAGTTTTCTGGCTCTTTCAGCGTTTTGGTTTTTGATTTTCTTCTCTTTGTCGGGCTTTTGTTTGATGATAGCGGAGGGCTTCTGCCTCATAGTTTCTATCGCTGTGGGGTCCCAGTTCTTTTCCAAAGGCCATTTGGCTTTGCACTCTAATTTCTCTGGATAGTAGTAGACGGCCTCTGCCTGACGGTCGTCGGCATATTCGCCAGTGTCCCATTTTCCGTTGCCATTGTCATCGCAGAAGACGCGGAGATAATAATCGCCGGGTTTAATGTATTCAAATCGCAGGATGCCGTTGTCGGAGAAAGCGGTTCTGAGGGGTTTGTCCGATGTGTCGAGCAGTTCGCCCACGTAGGTAGCATCGCCCACATTTTCCAGATGGACTGTGAGGTTGGCAAAATCGTCATCCGTTTTCACTACGATGGGTTTCTTGGCAGTCAGTGACGCTTTGCCATAGATGTCGGTGAAAGCTGCGGAGTCGACGTCTAAGCGGTATTCCGTGCCAGTGTGCCATAGCTGTCCTTCACCTCCGTATCTGAGTCTGAGGATACGTGTGGCTTGGTTGTTGTGTATGCTGTCCTCCACCGCTTTGTCAATGAGTGTGAAGGGTTGTTCTTCCCACAACGTGTCGTTTTTCAGGAAGAGGTGTATCTTGGTGGTGTCGACGAGTGCGAGTGGTGTGGGCGACTCAATCTGTATGACGCTGGCAGGATGTATGTCACTGGGTATGCCAAATTTGATATTGAGTGGGGTGGGGGGCATTTCGGTGAGGTAGCTGTTGCCTTTTTTCTTTGCTTTCTCCTGCTGCTTCTCCCATTTTTCCAACTCTTTGGCCTGTTCCTTCATCCTTTTATTGTATGGATTTTTAGACACAATCTCCAAAGTGTCTGTCATAGGCTGAAGCATACCGAGAGTGTCGGTGGCATGATAAGTGACCACCATGCGCAGCGTGTCTTGATTGACGAGTGTGGTGTCGCTCATCCAGTAGTTGAGCGTGTCTTGTGCCAGGTTGGTCTCCAGCAGCAGTCCATGGTCGGCATCAAAGTTGAGGCCCTCTATCTGTGGCAGTTCCTCATGTCCGTAACTAAAAATCATGCTAAGGTATTCAGCCTCTTTTCGCTCATTTTTGACGAGATAGCGGTCGGTCTGTATCTCAGTAAAAGCCCTGAGCACGATGTTGTCAGGAAGGAAGTGTGTATATCCCACCCTCTCGATGTCAGCGATGTGAAGCGAGTCGGCCCAGATGGTGTCCTGTCGGAAGTCGGGTTTGCATGAAGGGACGATGATGTCGTGTGAGAAAGCGAGTTTCTCGCTTTTCTGCGAGTGGGTATAGTTGGCGTCCATATCCTGGAGGGCGTAGATGCGGTATTCGCCTGGGGCCACCCCTTTGATGGCAAAGTGCCCACGGCTGTCGGTGCGTGAGACACGAAGCATGGGTGTGGTGGTGAAGGCGGTGTCGCTGAGATTGTCGTAGAGCCCCACAAGAATGCCCTTGATGGGTTCCAGATTTTCAGCCTCGACGACATATCCAGCTACTTCGAGTGTATCGATGTGTCCGCCGGTGGAGAAAGAGTAGGTATAGTTGCCAAGTGGATTTCCCTCGTTGTTGTCTGAGATGGCGTCAGAGAAATCGATGGTGTAGGTGGTGTTGGGCTGGAGTGAGTCGTTGAGTTCTACGATGATGCGCCGTCCTGCACCTTTGATTTCGGGTGCCTCTAGTTGTGGCGGTGAGATGACGACCTTCTCAGTGGGATTGTCTATTTTGATATACTCGTCGAAGAAGATGTTGATTTTGCGTGCATCGACCCCGGTGGCTTGGTCTTGTGGCCATGAACCGATCACAGAGGGCGGTGTCTCGTCAAACCATCCACCGTCGGGCTGCCCCATATTGGCACATGCCACAAGCGTCAGGATAGCCATGGTGCAGAGGATGGTACTGATCGTCTTTGTCATCTGTCAGGGTATATAAAGAAACTTTATTGGTTGAGCTCAAGTAGTTCGTCAATGAAGCGTCGACTGTTGTATAATCTTGGCACTTTGTGCTGTCCGCCGAGTTTGCCTTTCGCTTTGAGCCAGTTGTTGAAGAGATTGTGATGGGCCTTGACGATTTCGAGGTGCTGCAGGGTGATATTTTTATATCGTTTGGCCTCGTAGTCACTGTTGATCTCCTGCAGTTTCTGGTCGAGCAGTTGGGCGAAGTGGTTGATGTCGTCGGGGTCTTTTGCGAACTCGATGATCCACTGATGGCGGCACTTGGCATGGTTGTCCATAAACACGGGTGCTGCAGTGTATTCCAGTACCTCGGCTCCTGTCTGTTTGCAGGCGTAGTCTAGACCTTTCTCTGCGTTGTCAACGATCAGTTCCTCTCCGAAAGCGTTGATGAAGTGCTTGGTGCGGCCTGTGATGACAAACTTGTAGGGGTTTTTGGAGGTGAAGGTGATGGTGTCGCCGATGATATAGCGCCATAGACCGCATGAGGTAGAGATGACCATGGCGTAGTTGCGTCCTATTTCCACTCCGGTGAGAGGCACAATGTTGGGATGCTCTTCATGCAGTTCTTCCATCGGTATAAACTCGTAGAAGATATCATAGTCGAGCATGAGCATCATGGAGGGGTCGGAGAGGTCGTCTTGTTGGCCGAAGAATCCCTCACTGGCGTTGTAGGTCTCCATATAGTGCATAGAACCAGAGGGTATCAGTTCCTCATACTGCTGTCGGTAGGGGGTGAAGGCCACACCACCATGGAAGAACACTTCGAGGTTGGGCCACACCTCATTGAGATGGCTTTTGCCCGAGATTTCCAGTACGCGTGTGAGGACGGAGAGCATCCAGGAGGGCACACCAGAGAGGTTGGTCACATTTTTATTGACAGTCTCCCGTGCGATACGCTCCCGTTTGATTTCGAAGTCGGAGAGCAGGGCCGTTCTTTTTTTAGGCACTCTGACGAGATTGACCAGTGGGTTAATATTCTCAATGAGGATGGCGCTGAGGTCTCCCACCAGACTGTTGGAGAAATTGTAGTTAGGGGCGTGACTTCCACCGAGAATAAGGGCCTTGCCGTCGAAGAGGCGGCTGTGGGGGTGGTCGCGCAGATAAAGAGCAACGGTGTCGGTACCTCCGGCATAGTGAATGCGCTGCAGTCCTTGGTCACTGACAGGGATGAACTTGCTTTTGTCGTTGGTGGTGCCCGAAGACTTGGCAAACCATCTCACGGTGCCAGGCCAGAGCACGTCGCGCTCGCCGCGTCTCATCCGCTCAATATCGCCTTTTAGGTCCTCGTAGGTGTTGAGGGGGGTGTTTTGTGCGAACGACGCATAGTCACGTGTGGCGCCAAACAGATGTTTGGCACCGAATTCTGTATTTTTTGCTGTTTCAATTAGTCTGCGCAGCACCTCTTGCTGCAAGGCGCCGGCTTCATTGAGATGACGGTCTAGCTCTTTTTGTCTTTTATAAAAGAACTTCTCAACTATTCTTGTAACACTCATTACTATCCTTTTGATGGCATCAACATGCCCAATTAGGGTGTATTTTGCAATAATTGTGCAAAATTACGCTAAACTTTTGTAATTGAGTTGTATTTTACTATTTTTAATATTTCGGCAGACCTCCCAATTCGCTGACCATGCTTATGCCAACAGCCGGCGGCTGAGATGACGCACGGGATACCAAACGGCAATCCATCCTACAGCCAGGACGGTGAAGAAAACGATGATGACATCCCAGAAATGGACGCTCACGGGATAAGCGTCGACCACAAATGAGCCATCGCTTCCTCCTAGGCTGACGAGCCCAAAAGTCTGCTGCAGCCAACATAGAAACAGTCCGAGTAAGATGCCGATAAACGCTCCGGCGGCAGCGATCATCCTGCCCTCAAACAGGAATATGGAGGAAATCTGACGGTTGGAGGCACCTAAGTTGCGCAGTGTTGCCACATCGTCTTTCTTGTCGATAATCAGCATCGAGAGTGACCCGATGATATTAAAACTGGCCACCACCAGAATGAAAGTAAGGAAAATGTAGGCGATAAATTTCTCGATACTCATGATCTTGAACGTGTCGGCCTGCTGTTCATAACGGTCGAGCACACGGTATTTCTCACCAGCGATAGAAACAATCTGACTCTTCACCCGATTGAAATCGCTGCCAGGCTTGAGACGTAGCTCTAAAGAAGAGAGCATGCCCTGTTGGCCAAACAGACTGCGTGCAAAAGCGATAGAGGTGAGGATGTAGTCACGGTCATATTTCGCCTGACTCACATTGAACACCATGCCCGGTGATAGCAATGAGTCGCTGACAAAAGCGCTCTCTGGGTCGGTCATGTCGAGTTGACCCTCGCGCATGGGTGCATAGACATACAGATAACCCTGCCATTGTGCACCAGTGCCGAGAATCTGTGCCAAACGGATGCCAGGGATGCCATACTCCAAGTTGGCGGCATGCAGTTCAAAGTAGGCGCCGCTCTGGGGATATAGTATCTCAGTGATATGGGTGAGACGGTTGAAATTGTCATCCACACCCTTGATATGCACCATCGCCTGACGGTCGTGGTAGACGGCCAGGGCCTGGTCTTCGACACACTCCGTGGCCACATCCACTTGTGGCAGTTGACGTATCTTCGTCAGGATGGGGTCGTCGGCTGGAGCTGTCTTGCCCTTGACTGGAACCACCTTCAGCTGTGGGTCGAAAGAGGTGAAGAAAGATGCCACCAAGTCATGAAACCCGTTGAACACGCTGAGCGTCACCACCAAAGCCATCGTGGCTACTGCCACTCCCACCACACTGATGGCACTGATGAGGTTGATGGCATGGGTGCTCTTCTTGGAGAAGAGATAACGCCGGGCGATATAAAACGGGAAGTTCATGACTAGCCTTTCTTAAAAAGAATCTACTATTACTTTTTCAACAACTCGTCGATATGCTCTATATAGTCGAGAGAGTCGTCGATAAAGAACCGCAATTCGGGAATGACGCGGAGCTGATATCTCACACGGGTACCCAGTTCGTAGCGGATGGTCTTCTCATTGCTCTGGATGTTTTTGAGCATCTCCTCACCACGCTCTGAGGGGAAAATGCTCAAATAAGCCGTGCAGACACTCAGGTCGGGAGAGATGCGGCAGCGGGTCACGCTCACCATCACCCCACGCATCATTCGTGTCTGTGACTGGAAGATCATGCTCAGTTCTTTCTGGAGCAGTCTTGCTATACGGTTTTGTCTGGTTTCTTGCATGTTTGTTATTGATTTTTTAGGAGTTCGTAATTATCCTATCCTTCGTCGCCGAGAGTGAGATGATGGGCGCACACCTCCTCATGCAGGAAAAGGCGCGCACTCTCATTGAATTTTTCTGTGTTCTCCGTGGTGTAATACTCCACTGTGCCATGCCGGGTGCATCTTGACGCCATTTCTGGGTGACGGACGAGATAATCGCGCAGGCTCTCTGCCACATATCCTCCCTGAGGCACGATGCGGATGCCGGGATTGATATATTTCACGATTTTTGGCATAAGGAGTGGATAATGAGTGCAGCCAAGGATGATAGCATCGATGTCAGGGTCGAGCAAAGCCAATTGGTCAAGGCGTTTCTTGACAAAATAGTCGGCTCCAGGACTGTCGGCCTCATTATACTCCACCAAAGGCACCCAAAACGGACATGCCACCCCCGTTACCTGTATATCGGGATAGAGTTTGGCAATCTCCAGATCGTAACTCTGGCTCTTGATAGTGCCTTCAGTAGCCAGGATACCCACATGGCGGGTGTGGGTGAGCTGACCAATCACCTCGGCAGTAGGACGTATCACCCCAAGCACACGCCGCGAAGGGTCGGTCTGTGGCAGGTCACGCTGCTGGATGGTGCGAAGCGCTTTGGCCGAAGCGGTATTACAACCTAAAATCACCAAGTGGCATCCCATCTCAAACAGCCTCATCACCGCCTGACGGGTAAACTCATAGACCACGTCGAACGACCGTGGACCGTAGGGTGCCCGCGCATTGTCGCCCAAGTAGACATAGTCATACTCCGGCATCAGCTGGCGGATGCCATGCAGGATGGTCAGTCCACCATATCCGGAGTCGAACACTCCGATGGGGCCAGGATGTTCGGAGAGATGCTTCATTTCATTGCCTCAATGACCAGTTCTGTCACATCCTCACCCATCTCAGGGTCGATATAGGGGCAAGCATCGCCGTCGGTGTTGAGGATAAAAGCGTACCCCTGCTCTGCGCCCACCTTTCGGATGGCATTTTGCAGCTTCTCACGAATGGGGGCATAGGTGTCGGCCTCGGCCTGTCGCAACAGCCGCTCTGACTCTGCTTTGAAGGCCACGTTCTTGGTGAGCAACTCCTGCAGCTCACTCTGCCGTTTCTGCAAGATGGTGGGCGCAAAATCGGCCTGGCCATCAAGAAACTCCTCGTACTTGCGGTTGAACTCGTCCTCCACCCGTTTCATCTCAGCGTCATACTTTCCACGCAGGTCATTGAGATTGGCTTGGGCAAGCACATACTCAGGCATCGATTTGAACACCTGGTCGTAACTCAAATGTCCAAACTTCACCTGTGCACTTGCCACGAAGGGCAACAACATCAGCATCAGCAGTAGTGTAATCTTTTTCATGGGGTTCAAATAATTATTGCGCTTACGTTACTGACAAACAATTTACCAACAAGGGCAGACACATGGCCTGCCCTCATAATAGGATAGCATGATGATTATTTCATCTTGGCCAGTTGTGACTTCACCTCTGAGGTGATGTCCTTGCTCAGCGTGTCGTTGATATACAACACACTGCCTACCTCCATGATATAAACATAGCCACCAGCCTTGCCTACAGCCTCAATAGCCTGGCGTACCTTGGTGAAGATAGGCTGCAGCTTGTCCTGCTGAGCCTTCTGGAAGTCCTGCTGGTTCTGGGCGGCCTGCTGCTGGATGCGTGTGTACATTTCCTGCAGACTGGCCTCTGTCTCCTGCTGCTTGGTGGCATTCATGGTGCTCTTGTTCTTGTCATACTCCTCAGCCTTGCGCTGCAACTCGTCCTGAGAAGCCTTCAGGTCATTCTCATACTGCTTGCCAAGGGCTTCAATCTCACCGTTTGCACGGCTGAATTCTGGCAGAGACTGTATGACAGCCTGTGTATCTACGTGTCCGAACTTCTGTGCAAATGTGGCCATAGGAGCCAACAGCATCAACATCAAGAATAATTTTTTCATTTTTGTCTATTGTTTAATGTTATTTTTAATTTTGGCTGCAAAAATACTTATTTTTTTCCAATTAATGCATTATTATTTAATAAATTATGCGCTGTGTCTCTACATTGTGAGTCAAATAACTCGTCAACTACTCAAAACCTAATTGGCTGAATAGCCAAGTTTCTCAAGCACCTCGTTGCTGATGTCGATCTTTGGAGAACCGAAGATGATACCACCATCGCTGGAGCGGTCGAGAACCAACGAATAGCCACGTAGTTCAGAGATATCCTTCACTGCATTGTATATCTCATCCTGAATCGGTGACATCAGACTCTCACGCTTCTTGAACAACTCGCCCTCTGGGCCGAAGTATTTCTTGCGCAATTCGCTGGCTTCCTTCTCTTTGCCCATGATGTCCTCCTGACGACGCTTTTTCTGCTCTTCGGAGAGGAACACCACTTCGTTCTGATAGTTCTTGTACATGGTGGCTGCCTCTGTGTTGAGCGCCTCCACCTCTGCCTGCCACTTCTTCGACACCTGGTTGAGCTGCTCATTGGCACGCTCGTAGGCGGGAATGTTTTTCAGGATATATTCCATATCTAAAAGTGCGAATTTCTGCGCACCAGCCGTCAGCGCCACCAGTGCCATCAGGCTCATTAAAATAATTTTCTTCATATTATATCTGTTTTTACTTCCGTATTTTTCAGACGATTGACCTGCCCCTCAGTTTCAATCAGACAAATGGATTTATCTTTTCTTAACGATGAGAGGCGGCGTTTTAATATTTATTCGCTAACAGTGGCTTAGAACTCCTGTCCGAGAATGAAGTGGAAATTGGAGCCACCTTTGGAGCCGTATACTTTGTCGAAGCCGTATGCCCAGTCGATACCCATCAGACCCACCATCGGGAGGAAGATACGCACACCTACACCGGCAGAGCGTTTCATGTCGAATGGGTTGAAATCGCGTGTGTCGGTCCAGGCATTACCTGCCTCGAGGAAGGTGAGGCCATAGATGGTGGTGTTGCCTAAAAGGAATGGATAGCGAAGCTCCAGTGACAGACGGTCGTAGGCATAGCCAGCGGCACCATTAGGAGTGAGTGAACCATTCTCATAACCACGCAGACCGATGGTCTCCTCAGCATAGCCTGTGGAGTAGCCACTCATACCGTCACCACCCATATAATAGGTCTCAAACGGTGATTTCTTATACCTATTATAATATCCGAGCAAGCCCAACTCGACACGTGTCATCAGTACCAGACACTTGGTGCCTCCTGTCAGCGCGGTATAGGTCTTCGACTTGAACTTCCACTTGTGGTACTCCACCCAGCGGTATTTCTCCTGCTGTTCTTCGGTGTAGGTGGCAGAGCGCCAGTCGGTGGCAAGATTCTTGAAGTCTTTGTTCTCCCATTTCGACCATGGAGGTGTGACAGAGAGAGAGGCGGTGAACTCCGAACCTGTACGTGGGAACAACTGGTTGTCAGTAGAGACTCGGCTGAGCGAGATGTTCAGGTTGAGGTTGTTGGAGTTACCAGTGGTGACAAGGAAGGAGCTCCAGTTTTTCAGCATATAGCGTGTATAGGCCAGTGAGAGCGACAATGTGAAATAGTCGTCGGGCCAGCGCAGACGCTTACCCCATCCAATGGAGGCACCTATCAGCTTGACATATTTGTCGGGGTCGTAGTAGCTCTCATAATTGGTGTAGTAATTGCTGCCATAGCCGCCATAAAGATAGTTGTAATAACTGTAGCGATAGGCAGAATTATAGTAAGTGCTGGAAATGTCTGTCTGTTTGGAATAGTAGACACCGGCGCTGAACTGGATGGGTCGCTTGCCGCCAAACCAGTTGGTGGAATAGGAGGCATTGTATGACTGATAGTAGCTACCGTTGGTCTGTGCTCCTATAGAGAGCACCTCTCCGTCGCCGATAGGCATGATGCCACGATGCTCTTTATTCTTGTTGAACAGATTGCGCATGGAGAAGTTGTTGAGTTTCAGACCCACACGTCCGATGACACCCGTCTGTCCCCAACCTAGTGAGAACTCAATCTGGTCGTTAGACTTCTGTTCCAGGTTGTAATTGATGTCTACAGAGCCATCTTCGTAGTTGGGTTCCACCTTCGGGTCAATCTTTTCTGGGTCGAAGTGTCCCATTGAGGCCAACTCACGTGCAGAGCGCATCAGGGCGTCTTTAGAGAAGAGGTCGCCGGGCTTGGTACGCAACTCGCGTCTCACCACATTCTCATAGAGACGGTTGTTACCGTTGATGCGTACATGGTTGATATGTGCCTGCTGGCCTTCTACGATACGCATCTCGAGGTCGATGGAGTCGCCCACGATATTCACTTCGGTGGGTTGCAGGTTATAAAAGAGGTAACCATTGTTCCAGTAGTTGTTACCCACGGCGTCGTCATCTTCAGAGAGGCGCTTGTTCATCAGTTTCTGGTTGTAAACATCGCCTTTTTTCATGCCGAGCACATTGCTCAGATAGTCAGTAGAGTAGACGGTATTTCCCACCCAGTTGATATTGCGCAGATAGTACTTCTTACCCTCATCGACCTTGACATATACATTGACATGTTTCTCGTCGAAATTCCATACACTGTCCTCCAGGATAGTTGCGTCGCGATAGCCATACTCGTTGTATTTTTCTATCAACTTCTGCTTGTCCTCTTTCCAACGCTCAGGAGTGAATTTCTTTGACTTGAAAAAGGTGGAGAGTTTGCCGGCCTCATGGGTCTTGGCAAAGGCACCTTTGGTGAACAAGCGACCTTTGATCTTTTGGTCGGAGAGCATCTCATTGCCGTCGATGATGATCTCATGTACCCTCATCTTCTCTTTCTTGTCCACTTCCACGTCGAGGATCACCTGATTCTTGTTAGCCACATCATCACGCTGGCGGATATTGACTTCGGCGTTCTTGTAACCCTTGTCATCAAAATATTTCTTGGCCAGGATCTTGGCACGGTCGATGATATTAGGTGTGAGCTGACCACCTTTGATGATGCCCAGTTTTGCCTCCATGTCATCCCGCTCCGACTTCTTCAGGCCGATATAATTGATGGTGGAGACACGAGGACGCACACTGAGATGAATGTGAAGGTAAATCTGGTCGCCCACAATGGAGTCGGCGGAGATGGCAACAGAAGAGAACAAACCATGGCGCCAGTATCTTTTCACCGCATCGGTCACCTCGTTGCCCGGAACGGTGATGGTCTGACCTACTGTCAAACCAGAGATGCCGGTCAGCATGAAGTCCTCATAACCATCCACACCTGAGACGGCGATGCCTCCCACCGTCAATGAACGGGGAATGCCTGCGTAGGAGATATCAGGATTGACAATGATCTCCTGAGCCTGAATGCTCCAAGCACAAGTGATGACTGCCAACAGTGTAAGGATTTTCCTTATATTGATCATTACATTATAATTTTTTATTGTCGATTTAAGAGCCGGATTAACCGGAGATTCCGGACTTTCCGGATTCATGGATGCCCCGTTTATTCCGTGGCGTCGGGCTCCACCTGGGCCTCCGTCTTGCCAAATCTGCGCTGACGGCTCTGATAGCATGCGATGGCTTCATGCAGGTCGGCCTCCATGAAGTCGGGCCAGTAGGTGTCGCAGAAATACAACTCGGAATAGGCGATCTGCCACAACAGATAGTTGGAGATACGCACTTCGGCACCCGTGCGGATCAGCAAGTCGGGGTCGGGCATGAAGTTGGTCACCATGTGGCGTGACAGCATCTCCTCGCTGATGTCCTCCAGGGCGGTCTTCCCCTCCTTGACCTCCTGCGCGATCTGGCGGGTGGCACGGGTGATCTCCCATCTTGACGAGTAGCTCAATGCCACCACCATCTGCATGTTGGTGTTGGCTGCTGTATGGTCCATGGTTTCTTGCAACTTCTCCTGTACGTCTTTAGGCAGGCGTTCTATCTCGCCGATGACACGGAAGCGCACATTGTTTTTCATGAATATCTCATCCTCCAGAGAGGAGAGCACCAGACTCATCAATGACGCAATCTCATCGACAGGACGGTTCCAGTTTTCTGTTGAGAAAGTGTACAGGGTGAGAAACTTCACACCAAGGCGTGTGCATTCCGAGGTGATGCGACGCACGGCGTCGACACCAGCCTGATGGCCGAAGCTGCGGGGTTTGCCCTGCTCCAGCGCCCAGCGTCCGTTGCCATCCATGATGATAGCGATGTGCTGGGGTATACGGTTCATATCCAGTTTATTCATCTTCGTTATGACATGTTCTGCATTTGGCCATAAAACTGTAGGTGAGTGTCACCTGCAAGGCAGAGTAGCAGTCGGTGTTTTTAAAAGCGCCGCTGCTCTTGATGCCGTAGGGGTCTTGCGACCCGTCAAGTTTGTCGCTCAGGGTGAAATGCACCCCCCACTCGACACCAAGGTTGAGTCGGTCAGCCAGTTTGTATTTCACACCAAGACCTATAGGTAGTCCGCCAGTAAAGACATTGTCTGAGCCGGCCTTCACATATGCCAGGTCGATGCCTCCATACACAAACGGACTGAGTCTCTTGGCACCACGGTATTCACGACCTGTGCCATAAGGCCAGAAATTATACTCGTAGGTGGTGCAGAGATCGACCATGGTGTGGCTAAAGGTGTAGGGATTCTCATGCAACCCCGGATAATAGGTCTCCACGTCGGCCGATGATCCTTTGAGCTTGCCAAATCCTGCCCGCACACGAAATCCATGATAAGGATTGATGATGCGACGAAGCAGTATAGAAGCCATCGGCTGCATGTTCTTGGTGATATTGCCATTGTAGTCTCCCTCGTAAGACACTAGCCCCAGACCGGCACCTATCTCCATCAGATACTCCACGTCGCCCTGTGCACGCGACAACGTGACAGACGACATAAGCATGATGACGACAAGCGCTTTTCTCATTTCCTGATATGTATGAATGGTCTGATGACTACTCTGTAAATGATTTCTGGCTCTTCTCCCACACGGCATCGGGGTAATAGCCTTTCCATACCTTTTTGCCTGTGATAATCCATATGCGGCCTTTACTGTCTACCGTCAAGGCAAAGGCGTCCTGACCCTCAAAATCCTTTGGCAACTTGTAATTCTTATCATTTCGCCAATAGACACCACCGTCTTGGCTGTAATAGAGCTGACTGAATGCGGCGCGGTCGCAAGCACCGATGCCAGAACCTCCCAGTGCGATCATGTTGCCGTTGTAAGAAGCCAGGGTGAGGTTGGACAGACGAGGCAGCGCCACAGAGTCGACATCGCAAGCGCTGATATACATCCAACTGTCGTTGCGGCTTCCTTCCGAATACTCTGCCACCTTGCTCCACACCATCGCATAGCGGTCATTAAAATAGTTGGTCAATGTACGGTTGCCGGCCAGTACGATGTATTCCGTAGCGTCGTTCACCCTTGAGGGCAGACAGCAGTAGGAGATATCCTGAATGGGCAGCAAGCTGGGCGATTCATCGAGTGCCTCTACATTCCAAGTAGCACCTTCGTCGGCAGAGGAGACCAACATCCCTGCGTGGCTCAACGCATAGAGCGAATTGTTGCTGGCGGCTACCAAGCGCAGCAGTGTGGCTTTCGATGTCTCCACCCATGTACTTCCATCGTCTGACTTCAATATTCTACCATTGGCATACGTATAGAAATGCTGGTTGCACTCCACCACGTTCTGGTAGGAATAGTCGGGCAAAGAAGTGCTGAACGCTGGCTCAGCCTGTTTCCATCCGTCATGGCTATCCTCCTCGCAATAGTAGACATTTGTCTGGCTGCCGTCTGAGGCAAAGACATATACCCGCCCATTACATGGGAGGGCTTTCATACCCTGAATACCATCAGGTAGCGAGATGTCGGCACTGTTCCACACAAACTGGTCGTTGCGCTCATAGTGAACATTCAGCCTCACCTCATACTCCTGATGTGAAGAGCCGTCGACGGAATATGCGATAAATTTCCGCGGCTGAGTGAAGTCGATGGAGTCGGAGCTATTGTAATATTTCAGTGTGTCGCTGTTGATATTCTGTATGACAATCAGACCAGAATTTTTGCTCGACACCGTGCAAAGCACTTTCGACACATCCGTGCCGTAGGGCAGAGAGTCGACATTGTATATCAGATGACGGATCTGATCGATGTACATCTTATAGCTGCTTCCGGTCACTTTCACTTGATACACACTGTCTGAACCATTCTTGGCAGTGGTGGTCAAAGACCTTTTGAGGTCACTTAGAGTAAAAGAAATGATAGCAGCATCGTCAGAATAGACCGTCTCTTCCTCATCGTCCTTCAGACATGAGGCAAACATGAGGATAACAGACAGACAAACAGCGAAAGGTAATAAAATCCTTCTCATTGAGTTCTATTGATTGAAATGACGGGCACAATCCCCAATATCCCACCTGTAAGAATTAGGTCATTCAAGTGGAATCTGCGGACTGCACTCACAATTTTTGGTTGCAAATTTACTCAGAATTCCGCAAATATAACGTGTTTTCGCTTTTTTATTATGTAAATTATTGTTTATTAGGGTATTTTTTAAGTTCTGTTTAGAGTTTTTAGGAGGTTATGACATCAGAAACACTTTTGTGAGGAGTTCAGGAGTTGAGGAGTTCAGACATTTGCACTGATTATTCCTCATAAAGAATGACCCGATGTGAAAATGAGCAGCACTTCATAAAATACCCCATTGACTTATATCAAAAAAAAGGCTGATTGCATAAAAATGTAGAGAAAACGTTTGTGTGTGCGCAAACAATCCACTAACTTTGCATCGTGTTCGTGAGAATACAGTTTTTTCATTAGGTTAGTAGTTTGATAGATTTAAGGTAAAGATTATGTTATTAGATTTTGAGACAACGATGATGTTGGTCATGGTCGTTATTACGACTATACTGAGTATCATTGCTTTAGTTAAGACCAACATTCGTTGAATTGTTTTCAGGAGGCCGGTATGAGTGATTCATGTCGTCCTCTTTTTTTTGCTGTTCGTTTTTCATGTAAAAATCGAATAGGAAAAAGCCAAAAGCTAATATCGCTTAACACGACAGCAGCCAGGCATTTTTTGCCTGGCTGCTGTCGTGTTGATATGGAT
The DNA here is from genome assembly GCA_902780635.1 of uncultured Prevotellaceae bacterium. GTDB lineage: Bacteria > Bacteroidota > Bacteroidia > Bacteroidales > Bacteroidaceae > Prevotella. Next base: position 133,961 of record CACZGH010000007.1, on the reverse strand, counting down.
GAATTAGAGTTTCGGACCGGCGGCCACAAGAGCCTTACCTGCCTCATTGCCCTCATACTTCACAAAGTTCTTGATGAAGCGTGCGGCGAGGTCCTTAGCTTTCTCCTCCCAGATGCTGGCATCTGCGTATGTGTCACGTGGGTCGAGAATGGCGGGGTCTACGCCAGGAAGTGCTGTGGGCACCTCGAAGTCGAAGTAAGGAATCTTTTTCGTAGGAGCAGTGTTGATGCTGCCGTCGAGGATGGCGTCGATGATGCCACGTGTATCTTTGATGGAGATACGTTTGCCAGTACCGTTCCAGCCAGTGTTGACAAGGTATGCCTTGGCACCGTTGGCTTCCATTCTCTTCACCAGTTCCTCAGCATACTTGGTGGGATGCAGCTCGAGGAAGGCCTGACCGAAGCAAGCAGAGAAAGTGGGTGTGGGCTCTGTGATGCCACGCTCTGTACCGGCTAATTTAGCAGTGAAACCAGAGAGGAAGTAATACTTGGTCTGCTCCGGAGTAAGGATGCTCACTGGAGGCAGCACACCGAAGGCGTCGGCGGAGAGGAAGATCACCTGCTTGGCAGCTGGGCCAGCGCTGATGGGGCTGACATTCTTCACGATCTTCTCAATGTGCTCTATAGGATAGCTCACGCGGGTGTTCTCTGTCACGCTCTTGTCGGCGAAGTCGATCTTGCCTTCAGCGTCTACGGTCACATTCTCAAGCAGTGCGTTGCGGCGGATAGCATTGTAGATGTCGGGCTCGCTCTCTTTGTCGAGATTGATCACCTTGGCATAGCAGCCACCCTCGAAGTTGAACACACCATTGTCATCCCATCCGTGCTCGTCGTCGCCAATGAGCAGACGTTTCGGATCGGTGGACAATGTGGTCTTTCCTGTGCCGGAGAGTCCGAAGAAGATGGCGGTGTTCTCACCGTTCAAGTCAGTGTTGGCAGAGCAGTGCATGGCGGCAATGCCCTTCAGCGGGAGGTAGTAGTTCATCATGGAGAAGAGTCCCTTCTTCATCTCACCACCATACCAGGTGTTGAGAATCACCTGCTCGCGGCTGGTCACGTTGAACACTACGGCTGTCTCTGAGTTGAGGCCCAGCTCTTTGTAGTTTGTTACCTTGGCCTTAGAAGCGTTGAACACCACGAAGTCGGGTTCCTGATCCAGTTCTTCCTCATTGACGGGACGGATGAACATATTGGTCACGAAATGAGCCTGCCATGCCACCTCCATGATGAAGCGCACCTTCATGCGGGTGTCTTTGTTGGCACCGCAGAAACCATCTACCACATAGAGTTTCTTATTGGAGAGCTCATCCTTGGCAAGTTTCAGAACGGCATTCCAGGTCTCCATACTGGCGGGATGGTTGTCATTCTTATACTCATCGCTTGTCCACCACACGGTGTCTTTGGAGTTCTCATCCATCACGATGAATTTGTCTTTAGGTGAACGGCCGGTGTAAATACCTGTCATCACATTCACTGCGTCAAGCTCGGTGAGCTGGCCTTTGTCATAACCTGTGAGGTCTTTTCTCATCTCCTCTTCGAAGAGCAACTCGTAAGAAGGATTGTAAACCACCTCAGTAGTACCGCTGATACCGTACTTCTCTAAAACTGACTTATCAAACTTTGCCATTTTGTTAATTGTTTATGTAAATAATTGATGTTTCGACCATAAATTTTATCGACTGCAAAGTTAGGAAAAAAACACGCTAACAGCAAAAACATTGCACACAAAATTCAATGCGTGCAATAATTTTTAGGTTAAAGTTTTTAAATTAAAATGGATTACCCGTTTTTTGTCATTTAGAGTTTGCAAATGATTAGTTATAAGAACTTGAAAACCATCAATGAAACGTTAAAAAACGAAAAGAAAAAGGCCGTGGAATGGCTGTTTGAGATAATATCACTAATTTTGCGGCATCATGAGCAGACGAATGGTCTTTTTCCTGATTCTATCGTGCTGGCTGCCCTTGACCATTTCAGCCCAGGACGACAAACGAGTGCATGTCAACCCCGAAGACCGCGAGGTGGACATGGATAATCCGACGTTGGTGCCCAAGGTGAAGGTGGCCAAGGCTTTGGTCGATGGTGACAGCGTGCTATTTATGGAGATGAGCAATGTCTTCGTCTATCCTACGGTCGAACTGAAAAACGAGAAGCAGCGACGAGCCTACAACCGCTTGGTCTACAATGTAAAGAAAGTGCTGCCTATCGCTAAAGAAGCCAACCAGATCATCATCGAAACCTATGAGTATCTGCAGACGCTGCCCGACAAAAAGTCTAAAGACGAACACATGAAGCGCGTGGAGAAAGATATTTACAACAAGTATAAGCCCCGTATGAAGAAATTGACCTACTCACAAGGAAAATTGCTTATCAAACTCATTTACCGTGAGTGCAACTCTTCCTCCTACGACATCGTCAAGGCTTTCATGGGACCCATCCGCGCTGGTTTCTGGCAGGCCTTTGCCTGGGCCTTTGGCGCCAGCCTGAAAAAAGACTACGACCCCAATGGCACTGACCGCCTGACAGAGCGCGTCGTGCTGATGGTGGAGGCAGGGCAGTTGTAGGGAAGAAGTAGAACGAATGAGAATCTTCACAGATAATTTGCGCCGACCGCCTCAAGGGCTGGTCGGCGCTGCTGTTTTAGTAAATAGTATCAGAAAAAAGGTGTTTTCTTGATGATTATAGCGTGAAGAGCACCTGTATCACAGTCTGCCCCACCGCTTTCAAAGTGTTTTTGTCGATGTGGTTCATGTCATCAAAGACTGTATGCCAGGTAGGTCCGAAGCTGCTTTCCCTGCAGTCAGGATAATGATTGATGATGTCGATGGTCGGGATGCCGGCCTTCTCATTCACCGGGATATGGTCGTCGGTGACACCACCTCCTGTGGACATGGGGAAATAGCTACTATAGCCGGCAGCATGGGCAGCCCGCCACACATAGTTGACCACGCTTGGCGCATAGCGCAGTGACATCCCTTCTTGATAGAATTGTGCCCCTTGACCTCCTACCATGTCAAGCAGGATGCCAAAAAGGGTCTGATATGGGGTGGTCGGATGATGGGACGCCCAGTATTGTGACCCCAAGGCCCACGTGTCCTCACCGCTGTGGTCGCTCCACTGAGGCGCTCCCCAGTCCTCCGCATCAAAACAGACGAAATCAACGCCCAGGTCGAGCGAGTCGGTCTGTTGGAGCAGCCTTGCCACCTCCATCATCACAGCCACGCCACTGGCACCATCGTTGGCAGCCATCACCGGTGTATGCCAGTTAGCGCTGTCGGGATCGTTGTCTGCCCATGGTCTGCTGTCCCAATGGGCACAAAGCAGGATATGCCGAGGTTTTTCAGGTTGAAAATGTGCTATGATATTAGTGCTTTTCAGCATCGTTCCGTCATAGCCTTTGAGTGAAGCCTCTTGCAATTCTACTTCACAGCCAAAGGACTCAAACTTACTAGCTATCCATTTCCCACACTCGTCATGTGAAATGCTGTTCATCATACGAGGTCCGAAAGCACACTGCTGATAACAATAGGCAAATGCAGAGTCGGCCTCAAACTGCGGCCCCACAGGATTTTCCTCTACAGGCACATATTTGTTTTTCTTATTACAAGATGACCCTGTAGACAACATGAAAAACAAAGCTAGCAGACTGATGATTGCAAATGTATTTAGTCTCATTCTCATGTTAGATATTTCACTTTAGATTGTGCAGCACAGCTCACTACACCACACTTTGCACTTGTGCCATCACTCGAAGCCAGTTGCCACCCCATATCTTTTGGATATCACGCTCACTGTATTTGTTGCGGAGCAACTCCAGCGTGAAATTGAGCAACTCGGAGGAGTCGGCCAGTCCTCTCACCCCACCATCGCCGTCGAAGTCGGTGCCAAGACCCACATGGTCCACACCCATCACTTTTACGGCATGGTTGAGATGCTCCATCGCATCGCGGATGGTGGCCCCTCCCTCTTTGCGCAAGAATCCAGGGTAGAGGGTGACTTGCATCACACCTCCACACTGTGCGAGGGCACGCATCTGGTCATCGGTGAGATTGCGAGGCACGTCGCAAAGAGCCCTGCAACTGCTGTGGCTGCACACGATGGGAGTCTTGCTGATCTCAAGGGCTTGATAAAAACTACGCTCGTTGGCATGACTCAAGTCCACCATGATACCCTGCCGGTTCAACTCCCGGATCACTTTCTCACCAAATTTGCTGACGCCGTTATTGGTGTCACAACCTTTGGCGCTGTCGCAGATATCGTTGTCGCCATTATGACAGAGCGTCATATAGACAACACCGCGCTGGGCGAAGTGCTTCACATTGGCGAGGTCATGATTGAGGGCGATGCCGTTTTCGATGGCAAACATCACCGACTTCCGGTCTTTGCGCTTGTCCTCATAAAGGTCGGCGGGCGTGCGAGCGATGCTGATATACTTGCGGTTGCTCCTGACGATCGCTTCTATCTTGTCAAAGATAAAGTCGGCATACTCCATCGGGGTCTTCACATCGAAAGGCACCTTCGACGAGAAGGTCTCACCCATCTTGGGTTGAGGCAGATAGGCGGCCATGATGACGGCGTCTTGCCGTCCGTCGGTCATCTTATGCAGGTCGACCAGGATGCGTGGGTCGCGTTGGTCAAACTTGATGTCCTGACTGAAAAACATCGGGGTGTCACAGTGGGTGTCCAGCGTCAGCACACGGTCGTGTAAGCCCTTGGCAAGACGGAAATTACTGGCCTGAGCCACCAACCATGAGAACAACTTACGTCCTTCGCTTTCAAGGCACTCCGGATGCCATTGCACCCCCAAGACAGGCTTGAACTCTGCGCTCTCCATTGCCTCGATGACACCATCAGGAGCCTTGGCAGAGACGCGAAACTTAGGACCTGCGTCGGACACGGCCTGATGATGAAAAGAGTTGACAAAAATGCGCTCGCTCTTGTAGATCCGATATAGCACGGAGTCTTTATCTATCTGTACGGAATGGGTTGGCAGATGGCGGGCGCCATCCTGGCTGTGCTTGATCAGCTGTGGGCGCTCCGGTGGTGTCTCCGGAGTGCTGCGTTTCTTCTTTTTATCGGAAGGTTCCTCCACGGGGGGCTGCTCCAAGACAGCGGTGATGTCCTGCATCACCTTGCCACCTAGCGCCACAGCCAGCGTCTGTATACCCCGGCAGATGCCAAGAATAGGTATCTGTCGGTTGTATGCCAGACGAGTGACAAGCAGCTCTGGCAAGTCGCGGTCGGCGTTGATACGGTGCAACTGTGGCAGTGGCTCCTCACCGGTCCATAACGGGTTGAAATCAGCTCCGCCTGAAAGCAGCAGACCGTCTATATTGTCGAGGGTATTGATGATCACATCCTTGTCCTCAATAGGAGGTATAAGCACAGGGGCACCCCCGGCCTCAACCACTTGCTGATAATACACACGGGCCATCGTAGCCTCACCATCGTTGAAATTGGCGGTGATCCCGATGACAGGCTTACGTCTGGCCTCGGGGTAGGAAGAGTAGATACCGCTAAGGTGTGACTCAAGATCAAAGTAATTCATAAAACAGCATCCTTCGGTTACGTCGTCTGTCTATCACTCAGGTTTGTTGTCATCAAACTTTACAGGAATCTCCCGTCTGATGCTCTGCTCCAGCGAAATCAGCGTCTCTGTGGCCACCACACCCGGAATGCTCTGCATCTGGTTGTTGAGCAGATCCATCAATTGCTCATTGTCGCGGGCATACAGCTTGACAAGCATGGTATAGGGACCTGTTGTGAAATGACACTCTACGATCTCAGGGATGTGACCAAGTCGCTCACATACATTCTTATACATACTACCACGCTCCAGTGTGATACCTACATAGGTGCAGGTGGAGTAACCGAGGCTCTTGGGATTGACGTCAAACCCACTACCCGTGATAGTGCCGTTTTCTATCAAATGTTGCACACGCTGATGGATGGCTGCACGTGATACATTGCACTCTGCTGCTACATCCTTGAAAGGTATACGGGCATTCTGTGACAGAATCTTCAGTATCTTCCTGTCAAGATTGTCTATTTTCTCTACTGCCATTTCAATAATTAGGTTTTTAGTTCTCGTTTTTGTCTGTTGTTGACATTGTGAAAGCAAAAATAGACAATTTATATGAGATAGACAACTATTATGGGTATTTTTTGTGTTTTTTTGTCATATTGTAAGGCCAAAAACAATAGATGAGGTCTCTATAGCTATAAAGACCTCATCTACTTATGGTGCGTTCTACTATTGATGTAGAGGCGTTTTTTGATTTTTAATCCACTCGCTACTTCTTCTTAGCTTTTGGGAGCACTTTGGTCGACTTGGGGCGTGTCACGCTTGTAGGAGCCGGCTTGGCGGAAGGAGTGGTCGTAGAGGCTTTGTTCACCTTTTCAAGCTCCACTTTGAAAATCAGTGCGGAATAGGGAGGTATCTGACCAGCCTGACGCTCTCCGTATGCCAAGTTCTGGGGGATATAAAGCTCCCACATACTTCCTTCGGGCATCAGCGTCAAAGCCTCTGTCCATCCCTTGATCACCTGGGTGGGACGGAACTTGGCAGGTTGGTCGCCACGCTTATAGGAGCTGTCGAAGACAGTGCCGTCGATCAGCCGTCCCTCATATTTCACTTCCACCTCGTCTTTGTCAGTGGCGATAGCACCGGTACCGGCACGCAGTATCTTATACTGCAGACCGCTGGGCAGTGTCACCACACCTTCTTTCTTGGCGTTTTCAGCCAGGAAATCCTCACCGCGTTTGATGTTTTTCTGCACTTCACGGTCTTTCAGGGTAGTCACGTATTCCTGAGCCGTAGAGTCATTAAAGCGTGTGAAGTCTTTCTTCAGCACAGCAAGAAATCCTTCGTTGAATATATCGGTATTGATGCTGTCCACCACCCCTTTCATGTTGCGCTCAGCACCCTGGATCATCTGGCTCTCCACCATGTGGGCGATATTGATGCCAGCGCCATAGGCTGTCATCTCCTTATTGTTGTTGCGCTTGTCGATAGCAGCCTCAAAACCCTCGATAAACTTATACATATAGGCCGTGTCGACCCCAAAGTTCTGAATCAGGAATGGTATCAGACCATTGGTCATGTTCATACCCATCGCATAGCTCACAGAGTCAGTGACTGTCGTGAGTTCTACCGGGGCTTTGATGGGTGCCACAGGCTCAGCCACCATTTCTACTTGGTTCTTGTCTTTCTTCTTTTTCTTGTCTTTCTTGCCATCGGCAAAGACTTGGCTAAAAGAAGCACTCGCCATGACGACGAGTGCCAACAATATGATACGCTTCATATCTTTTCTTGCTCTTATTTGAGGAGTTCTACCAATTCAATCTTGAAAATCAAAGTGGAATAGGGCTTGATCTTACCCATGTCGCGGTCGGCATAAGCCTGCTCTGCAGGAATATAAACCTCCCATGTAGAACCTACTGGCATGTGAGTGAGTGCCTCGGCAAAACCAGGGATGTTCTGGCGTACGACAAACTCCACAGCCTCTTTGCCACGCTGATAAGAACTGTCGAAGATCTGGCCGTCTACGGTCTTACCCTCATAGTGAAGCTTGACTCTGGAAGTGTCGGCAGGGATTGGGCCATTGCCTTCCTTGATTACTTTGTACTGCACGCCTGAAGGCAGTGTCTTCACACCTTCTTTCTTGGCATTCTCAGCAAGGAATTTCTCACCAGCCTGCTTGTTCTCAGCATAGCGCTGCTGCATCACCTTGTTGTGGACACGCTGTGCCATGCCATCAATCTCAGGCATCACTTTCTCAGGATCCATGATCTTCTTGTTGCCTTTGATACCATCTACCAAACCAGCTACCAGATTGCGCTCGGAAACCTTGGTCAGAGAGTCGCCACCGAAGATGGAGTTGTTGATGTTGGTGGTCATATCCATACCTACCTTGGCGCCGGCGTAGTAAGCAGCCTGCTTCTTGTCACCACCAGCACGAGCACCCTCTTTGAAACCTCTCACAAAGTCGGCCATATAAGTGGTGTCGATACCCTGCATGGCAAGATAACCTGTAATTTGGCTACCGTTGGCAAGACCAATGGCATAGCTCAGTGAGTCGACGTCAGATGCCAGATTGGCCTTAGGACTTTTGTTGCAGGATACTGTGGCAAAAGCCATCCCTGCGACAAGTGCGAAAAATGCAATTTTTTTCATTTTTATACTACAATTATTATTTTTAATGATGATTATCTTAACTCTAAAGCATAATAGCTTGAAAACTTACACAACTACTTCACCTCGATCAGTTCCACATCGAAGATGAGGGCAGAATATGGAGGAATCAGTGTGCCGGCACCACCCTCGCCATACCCCAGACGATAGGGGATGAAGAAACGATATTTGGCACCCTCCTGCATGAGTTGCAGACCTTCAGTCCAACCTGTAATGACCTGGTTGAGAGGGAAGGTGGCTGGCTCACCACGCTGGAAACTGCTGTCGAAGACGGTACCGTCTACCAGAAAACCCTCATAGTGGCACACCACTTCGTCAGTTGCTTTGGGCTTACGTCCATTGCCTTCTCTCAGTACTTGATATTGCAAACCACTTGGCAATGTGATCACACCCTCGTTTTTGGCATTTTCTGCCAGGTATTTCTCACCAGCCTCTTTGGCTACCTTGCCTTTCACCTCACGGTCGGCATTCATCTTTTCTTCTTTTTCCTTAAAATAAGCCTCTACTATTTTCTGGGCTTCACGATGGGAAATCTTCAACTCATGACCGGCCAGCTCGTCTTTGATGGCAGCTGCAAAATCGTCGATATTCAAGTCGAGGGCACCCATCTGCGCCAACTGTCGGCCAATGCCCAGCCCTAAGGCATAACTCACTTTGTTCATTCTTTTTGATACGATTTTTAAAATTGCCGCCAAAGTTACGAATAAACAAAGACAATACAAAATAAATTTGCAAAATTTATCTTTATTGTTGAGTGAAAGTAACTTACTTTATTTTATTCGCACTACACATCCGTACGTCAGCGCAGCCGACAATCGGGTGATAGTTGGCTTTTCATCATTTATCGGAGAGCTGACCTGGCCTGTCATCCAGTGAAAAGAAATGCAGATGAAAAAAATGGCAACCAATCGATGGATATTCGTCTTTTTTTTCTATTTTTGTGCATTCATTCACATCATTGTCATCATTTCCAAAAACACATAGAAATATGAAAAAGATAGTAATATTGACCGGTGCCGGCATGTCTGTGGAAAGTGGTCTGAAAACTTTCCGTGACGCCGATGGCTTGTGGGAGAATTATCCAGTATCGAAAGTGGCTACGCATGAAGGATGGCTTCGCGACCCCAACTTAGTGACAGAGTTTTACAACATGCTCCGCAAAAAGTGCATCGGTGTGAAACCCAACGAGGGGCACCGTCTGGTAGCAAAATTGCAAGATGACTTCGACGTGACAGTCATCACACAAAATGTAGACAATTTGCATGAGGTGGCAGGCAGCAAAAAAGTCATCCACCTGCATGGTGAGTTGATGAAAGTATGCTCCAGCATCGACCCTTATGATCCCCGATACATACAGACCCTCACCAATGACAACCCGGAAGTGCCCGTAGGAACCAAGGCGGGAGACGGATCGCTGCTGCGTCCGCACATCGTATTCTTCAATGAGGCTGTACCTATGATCGAGACAGCCGCCCGTGAGGCCATGGAGGCCGACATCTTCATCATCATCGGCACTTCACTGGTGGTTTATCCTGCTGCCGGACTGGTGCAATACGTTCCAGCCAAAGCACCTGTCTACCTGATTGATCCGGCGGATGTCAACACCAGTTACCGTGGCATCACCCACATCAAGAAAGGTGCATCAGAAGGTATGCGTGAACTCTACAAAATACTTGAGAAAGAGAAGTAGCCAATTGTCGGATGGCGGAGACCCCTTAATTTGATTTCTGCCGCAAGCCCATTCGAGCCTCTACCACATTGACCACATAGTCGCCCAACCGCTCACACTCGCTGATGATGTCCATATAGATGGTGCCGATAGCATAGGTGTACTTGTGGTCGTTGACATCGATGATGTTCTGGCGCTTCAGTTGGTTGCGGTAGTTGTTGATCTCATGTTCTATATTGAAAGTGCGCTTGATTTCAAACGACTCTTTGCGCCCTCTCATCAACACATTCATTTGGGACAGGGCATTGTTGGTCAGCTCCATCATCTGATGCAGACGCTCATACTGTGTCTCGTTGAAATGCTCTTTCTTGCCCTGCACCTTGCGATTGATCGTACGGGCTATGTTGTAACATGAGTCGCCGATGCTCTCCAGCTCGGAGATCTCACGCAGCATAGCTCGTATTTTGGCCTTTGTCTCATCACTCAGATGGGCGTCAGACACTTGGTCCAGGTATTTTGCAATCTCTATCTCCATATTATCGGAGATCCCCTCGTATTTCTCAATCCTCTTAAAAAGTTTGACAAATGCTTGTTCGTCCTTTTCTACGAGCAATTCCCGTACCATGCCAAACATACGCTGCATGCGCTCCGCAAACGACTCGATCTCCTTATGAGCCTCCAGCACTGAGAGCTCAGGCGTCTTCATGATGCCAGAAGTGATAAAATGCAGACGGAAGTCCTCTTCCTCATCCACTTTCTTGGGATTGATGATATAGCAGACCCATTTCTCTATGAGTGGTATGAACCATATCAGCAACAGTGTGTTGGTGATGTTGAAGGCAGAGTGGAATGCCGCCAGCACCACAGACACCTTGCCGATATTGGGTGAGACCATGTCATATCCCACAAGGTGACATACCATCTGCAGAAACCAGGGTAGCACCACCAACACCCACAACACACCAAGCACATTGATAGACAAGTGGGCAAAGGCAGCCCTGCGGGCTTGGGTGTTGGCATCCATGGCCACGATATTCGAGGTGATGGTCGTACCGATATTTTCACCCAGTACCAACATGATGCCCTGGTCAAGCCGCAGCACCCCTGTCGAACAGAGGATCATCGTGATAGCCATAATGGCTGCCGACGACCTCACACAAAGTGTGAGCACCGTGCCCATGAGCAGGAACAACATGGAATTGAGGAAATTGGGGTCATTGAAACGGGAGAAGAAAGCATGGATGGCGGCACTGGCCTCCGGAGTGTCCATCAGGCTGGAGCCGGTCTCCTTCAATGTTCCCAAACCCAAGAAGAGGAAAGCCACACCAAAGAAGAAGTCACCGATGATACGGCGGCTTTTCATATAAATCAGGATGATACCTAAGAAGAACGCGGGATAGACAAAGTCGGTGAGGTTGAATGAGAAGCCAAGGCTCATGATCCATGCCGTCACTGTCGTACCGATATGGGCGCCCATAATCACACTGATGGCCTGCAACAAGGTGAGCAACCCTGCATTGACAAACGACACGGTCATCAGGGTCGTAGCTGTAGAGCTCTGCACGGCGGCTGTGACGAAGATACCTGTGAGGATACCCGTGAAACGATTGGTCGTCATGGCTCCCAACACATGCCTCAATTGCGGGCCTGCCAATTTCTGAATACTCTCGCTCATGGATTTCATACCAAACATCAGAAGGGCAAGAGACCCAAGCAGCTTAAAAACAACCCAAATTGACATATTTAAAAAATATTAATCATCAAAAAATATTTTTTTGATATTTTATTACTAATTTTACACGGACAAAATGAAACATGTATCAGACTATGGCAGAAACACTAAAAATCCGTTGCAAAAATAATAAAAAAATCCAAGAATTCCCTTTTGGCAGCTCTCTTTCTCAGATTTTTTCTGACTTGAACTTGAAAATGGAATTTGGACCTGTCAGTGCAAAAATGAATAATAAAGTGGTGGGTCTTGGCTACCGCGTATTCCGCAACTGCGACGTGGAGTACCTCGACATGTATTCCGCATCGGGCAGCAGGGCGTATGCACGCACACTTTTCTTCATCCTCTCCAAAGCCGTTCACGACCTCTACCCCAACGGCAGTGTCATCATCAGCATACCCGTGTCCAAAGGTTATTACTGTGACTTGCGCATCGGCCATGCTGTCACACAGGATGATGTGGACATCATCCGCCAGAAGATGCAGGCCATCATCAATGCCGACATTCCCATCACACGTCATGAGTGTACGACAGAGGAGGCCATCGACATCTTCGAGCAACGTGGCACCAGTTCCAAGGTCAAACTACTCCGTACCGTAGGCGATCTTTATACCGTCTATTATGAAATCGATGGCTATGCTGACTATTACTACGGCACGCTGCTCAACTCTACCGGGCAGCTCTACCTCTTCGGACTGGAGAAATATGATGACGGTCTGTTGCTGCGCATCCCCTCACTGAAAGACCCTTCGCAACTGGGTGAGAAAATCAGGCAGGACAAGATGTTCAGCATCTTCCAGGAGCAGCACCGCTGGCAGAATATCATGGGCATCAGTACGGTGGGCGATTTCAACGAAGTGGTGGAAAAAGGCTATACCTCCATGCTCATCAACATCTCTGAAGCGCTGCAAGAGAAAAAACTGGCTCACATCGCTGAGGAAATTTCGCAACGCAAGACGGTGAGAACGGTCTTAATAGCTGGTCCGTCATCGAGTGGCAAGACCACTACATGCAAACGGCTCTCCATCCAGCTGGCCTGCAACAGCATCAAGCCCGTCATGATCTCGCTCGACGACTATTTCCTCGACCGTGAAGACACGCCAAAAGACGAGAAAGGCGACTACGACTTTGAAAGCCTTTACGCACTCAACATACCTTTGCTCAACGAGCAGCTCCAGGCGCTTTTCAAAGGCGAGGAGGTGGAACTGCCCCGCTACAATTTCCAGAAAGGGAAAAGTGAGCGCAGCGGCAAACGGCTGAGGCTGCGTGACAACGAGGTGCTGGTCATTGAGGGCATCCATGCGCTCAATCCCGACCTTACCGCACAAATCCCCGAAGAACAAAAGTTTAAGGTCTATGCCTCAGCACTGACCACCATCTTGCTCGACAATCACAACTATATCCCCACCACCGACAACCGTCTACTCAGGCGTATCATCCGCGACCATAAATACCGTGGAGTCACCGCTCAGGAGACCATTCGCCGATGGCCATCCGTCAGGGCGGGTGAGGAAAAATGGATTTTCCCCTATCAGGAGAATGCCGACGAGATGTTCAACACGGCCATGATTTATGAACTCGCTGTTATCAAGCAGCAGGCCACCCAGTTGCTCTCCCGTGTGCCACAGCATGTGGATGAGTTCTCCGAGGCATACCGGCTCAACAAGTTCCTCAGATACTTTGCCGACATACCTGAAAACCAGCTGCCCGCGGTCTCCCTGCTCAGAGAGTTCATCGGCGGTAGCTCGTTTACGTATTAAAGTGGTTGATGGGTAAAGAAATAATCATTAGGTGATAAGGAGGCAAGATGGCAGAAAACCTAAAAAACCTTGCTACCTTATCACCTAATAAAACTATTTAAATCACCTCCCAGGTGTCATTGGTCTCTAAAAGCTCCATGAAGTTGTGATACTTCTTCTTGGCGCTCACTTCTTCTATCTGTGCAGCCACAGAAGCGTCATAGGTGGGAGCATCCACGTCGCGTATCACACCAAGGGCTACGGGGAATCCGTGCTCATTGTCCATCATGGCCAGTTTCAACTGCAAGGTGTTGTCCTCGCAATGGGCATCATGCGTGAGGATATCGTCGAGTGTAATACCATTTTCGCCGATTTTCACCACCTTCAGACCGAAGCCCTCCTGTACCAGACCATACTCATTGTCGACACCAAACACCAGCTTCTCACCATGTTTTACATAGATGGCATTCTGCTTGCGGCCGTCTTTGGTATAGATGGGGTCGTAAGCGCCATTGTTGAAGATCACGCAGTTTTGGAGTATCTCACACACCGCAGCACCCTTATGATTATAGGCTGCCTTCAGTACATCCACAGTGCCTGCGGCATCGGTTGCCACGGCACGAGCGAAGAAATGACCACGGGCGCCAAAGCAGAGTTCTGCCGGACGGAAGGGATCCTCCACGGTGCCGTAGGGGCTCGATTTAGAAACAAAGCCACGAGGTGAAGTAGGTGAGTACTGTCCCTTGGTGAGGCCATAGATACGGTTGTTGAGCAATATCATGTTGATGTCGATATTGCGACGCATGGCATGAATGAAATGATTGCCGCCAATGGCGAGTCCGTCGCCGTCGCCACTCACCTGCCACACGGTCAGGTTGGGATTGGCCACTTTAGCACCTGTTGCGATGGAGGCGGCACGTCCATGGACAGTCTGCATGGCATAAGTGTTCACATAATAAGGCAGACGACTACTGCATCCAATACCTGAGATCACGGCTATGTCATGTGGAGCCACGCCCACCTCTGCCATCGCTTTGTGAAGGGAGGCGAGAAAGAAATGGTCGCCACATCCCGGACACCAGCGTGGCTGGCTCTTCTTATAATCCTGTGCTGTATATTCACTCATTTTCTTCTCCTCCTTATCCATTAATAATTTCCTCAAAAGCTTTTACTAACTCTGCTACCACAAATGGCTGACCTTTCACCTCATTATATTGATAAGGCGTAAAACCGTCTACTTTGCTGCGCAAATAGGACGCAAACTGTCCGAGATTCTGCTCTGCCACGACCACTTTCTTGTATTTCTTGAGCACTGTGGCAGTATTGGCGGGCAGTGGGTTGATAAACTGGAAATGGGCCAAAGCCACACGATGGCCTGCCTGACGCAGCTCTTCCATCGCAGAGTAGAGATGGCCGTAGGTGCCACCAAAACCGACAATGAGCAGTTCGGCGTCATCGTCGCCCGATACTTCTACGTCGGGAACGGGTATCTTGGCCACTTTCTCAGCGCGCAGACGGCACATCAGGTCATGATTCTCGGGGTTGGTGGAGATGGCTCCGGTCTTGCCGTCTTTCTCCAGACCTCCGATGATATGGGTGTAGCCCTCCATGCCGGGGATGGCCCAGTAGCGCACTTTCGTCTCCGGGTCGCGCTCATAGGGGGTATAGTTGCCTTTCTGCTCGGGTGTCACATAGTGTGGACGGATGGTTGGAAGTTCCTCCATCGTAGGAAGTTTCCAGGCGGCGGAACCGTTAGCCACATAGGCATCAGTCAGCAGGATGACAGGTGTGAGATGCTCCAGGGCAATCTTGCAAGCAGCGTAGACGGCGTCGAAACAGTTGGTAGGACTGGTGGCGGCAATCACCGGCATGGGTGACTCACCGTTACGTCCATACAGGGCCTGCAACAGGTCGGTCTGCTCGCTCTTGGTGGGCAGTCCAGTAGAGGGACCGCCACGCTGTACATCGATGATAACGAGTGGCAACTCATCGATGACGGCCAGGTTCATGGCCTCTGATTTCAGACAGATGCCGGGGCCCGAGGTGGAGGTGGCGGCAAGGGCACCGGCAAAAGCGGCTCCAATGGCACTGGCACAACCAGAAATCTCGTCTTCACACTGCACGGTGATGACACCACACGATTTGTGCTTTGACAACTCATGCAGGATATCAGTGGCCGGTGTGATAGGATAAGAACCGAGATACAACTTCAGGCCGGCTTTCTCGGCAGCGGCAATCAGTCCGTAGGCGGTGGCTTTGTTGCCCGTGATGTCCATATAGCGGCCTTTCACTTTCTCCTTGGTCTCTATGCGATAGGTGGATGGAACGGAGGCATGCACATTGTGCCCATAGTCGTAACCAGCCTGTACCACCTTGATGTTATTCTCTGCTATGGCAGGTTTTTTGGCAAACTTCTCACGCAGGAAGTTGGCCACCAGACTGAGGTCGCGGTTGAACAGCCAACACACCAGACCCAGTGCAAACATATTACGGCATTTTAGCACGGCTTTGTTGTCCATGCCGCTGTCAGCCAGACAGTCTTTCACCATCTTAGTGAGCGGACAAGCCACTACGCGGTCAGGGTCGATGCCCATCTCGCCCAGATAGTCAGGGGTTTGGAAGTTGGCCTTCTTCAAGTCACTGGGTCCAAAGCTGTCAGTGTCGATGATAATGGTGGCCTGTGGCTTGGCGTATCTGTATTGTGTCTTCAGTGCTGCGGCATTCATAGCCACCAACACATCGCAAAGATCACCGGGGGTATAGACTTTCCCTTGCCCGATATGTACTTGAAATCCTGAGACTCCCGTCAGTGACCCTTGCGGGGCACGGATGTCTGCGGGGTAGTCAGGAAACGTTGAGATACCATTACCAACAGTGGCCGAAACCGTAGAGAAAATGTTTCCAGCCAACTGCATACCATCGCCGGAGTCGCCAGAAAAGCGTACTACGACTTGGTCTAATTCCTTAATTTCCAATTGTTCTGACATATTTTATTTAGTTGACAAATTGACGAGTTGACAAGTAGAAAAGTTGCTACTTGGTTGACGAGTAGACAAGTTACTTGAATGTCTTTTCCATCAAAGGGGCCTGGGGTGTGTGGGGTCCACTACAAATGGGTTTCAATCCTCTCAAAAATTAATTGTGCAAAGGTCTGAAATAATATTGATATAGCAAAATGTTTTTGAATAAAAAATACATTTTGCTACTAATTTTGCATATTCCTTGTATTAAAATCAAGAATTTCGGAATATTCACGCAGCGAACGTGCCGTTTTGCATAAAAAAACGACACGTTCCTGTATAGATAGCATCATCTATGATGGTCTCAAATTTTGTCACCAAAGCAGAGGTCGCCGGCGTCACCAAATCCTGGTACGATGTATTTATGCTCATTCATACCTGGGTCGATAGCTGCACACCAGACGGTCGTCTTGTCATCGGGGAAGGTCTTACGAATGTGGTCGATGCCTTCGGGGGTGGCTATCACACAGCACACATGGATGCGCTTGGGGATGCCGCGCGTGAGAAAGGCCTTGTAACCCAGTTCCATACTGCCACCGGTGGCCAGCATCGGGTCGGCGATGATGAGGTTTTTCTTCTCGATGCTCGGCGTTGCTAGATACTCCACGTGGATGCCCACCTGATGGTGCTCTTCGTCGGTATACTCACGGTAGGCGCTTACAAAAGCGTTGCCGGCATGGTCGAAGACATTGAGGAAGCCGTTATGGAAAGGTAGTCCCGCACGGAAGATGGTGGCCAACACGATCTGATCAACTGGCACATTCATTTTGGCGATACCAAGGGGTGTGGCCACCTGTTTCTCCTCATAGTCGAGGGTCTTTGAAATCTCAAAGGCCTCCATCTCACCAATGCGCATGATATTGTTGCGGAAAAGCAACCGATTTTTCTGATATTCCACATCACGTATCTCTGCCAGATACTGATTGATGATGGAATTGCTCTCGCTGAAATTGATGATTTTCATAATATTATAAATTACTGATTTATTATTAATGTTTATTTCATGCAGTCCTTAGCCAGAAACATTGTGAATTGTCAATTGTGACTCCGCTCATACCTCCCCTCCTTTGGAGGGGTCAGGGGAAGGTATCAACTGTCTCACCATTTCCCAAATGACGATACCTGTGGTGACAGAGACGTTCATGGAGTGCTTAGTGCCAAACTGAGGTATTTCTATACAGCCGTCGCACAGGTCTACTACCTCCTGGTGCACCCCCTTTACTTCATTGCCGAAGACCACCGCATAATAACCTCTCGGGTCAACGTGCAAGTCCTGCAGCATGGTGCTGCCCTCCGCCTGCTCCACCGCATAGACTTGATAACCTTTCTCCTGCAGATAGGCCACCGCCTCGCGTGCCGTAGCAAAATAACGCCACTCCACACTGTCTTCACCTCCGAGGGCGGTCTTGTGAATCTCTGGATGGGGAGGGCACGCTGTGATGCCACAAAGGAAGACGGCCTCGACCCGGAACGCGTCGCCCGTGCGAAACACACTCCCTACATTGTAGAGGGAGCGCACATCATCGAGCACCACCACGACAGGCAGTTTCTCCGATGCCTTAAACTCATCCACCGTGAGGCGGTTCATCTCTATTGTCCTAAGCTTGCGCATCCTCATGGGTTTGATAAGCCAGGGCATAGACACGTATCTGCTTCACCATCGACAGCAGGCCATTGCTGCGGGTGGGGCTGAGGTGCTCACGCAGACCGATACGGTCGATGAAATATAGGTCGGCCTCAAGAATCTCCTGAGGCGTATGCCCACTGAGCACACGCAGCAGCAAAGCCACGATGCCCTTCACGATAAGAGCGTCGCTCTCAGCGGCGAAATATAGGAGTCCCTCCTCATAGGTGGCATAAATCCACACACGACTCTGACAACCGTCGATCAGGTTGTCCTCGGTCTTGTATTTCTCGTCGAGAGGCTCCAGTTCGTTGCCTAAGTCAATCAGCAACTGATATTTGTCCATCCAGTCAGTGAAGTCGGAAAACTCCTCGATAACTTCGTTTTGTAGTTCGTTGATGGTCATATGTTTTGGTGTTAGCTGTTCGGGATTTGGTGTTAGCTGTTCGCAGGGGATTATTGGGGGGTGTCCTTTACCAATTTGAAGAGTTTGTCGCTGGGCCTGACCTTATCGGGTACGGGGATGGAGATATGCTGCCCTTTGTGTGCAGTCTGTACCGGCTTCAGCTCATATCTGATCTCTGTGGCATCGATATACATCACACCCGTGGTGGGGCCAGTGATGAGCAGATGGTCGCCCACGCTGAACTCACAGGCGTCGCATGTAAACTCAGCCACACCCAGGCGAGAGTAGTATTTCACCCCTCTGCCTATATATACTTTGCGTACGGTGGCATTGCTGCCATAGTTTTTGTTCCACTCGCCCAGCCGCTGGCCTAAATAGTAGCCATCCCAAAAACCGCGGTTGAAGACGGCGGACAGGCGCTCGTCCCAGGCATCCTTGCGCTCCTCCGTGAAATCGCCTTCCAGTACACTGGCGATGGCCTCCTTGTAGCATTTCACGACGGTGTACACATATTCCGGCCCACGTGCGCGACCTTCTATCTTGAACACGCGCACACCGGCCTTCATCATTTTGTCGATGAATCGGATGGTCTTCAGATCCTTGGGACTCATCACATACTTGTTGTCAATCTCCAGTTGGGTGCCCGTCTCATTGTCGGTCACCGTATACGAACGGCGGCAGAGTTGCATGCACTCGCCACGGTTGGCAGAGCGGGCGGCATTGTCGAGACTAAGATAGCACTTGCCGCTAATGGCCATACATAGTGCGCCGTGACAGAACATCTCAATGCGCACCAACTCGCCTTTCGGGCCACGGATATCCTGCTCCACAATCTGACGGTAAATCTCCGCCACTTGCTCCATGTTCAACTCACGGGCTAGCACCACCACATCGGCAAACTGCGCATAGAAGCGTAATGCCTCGATATTGCTGATGTTCAACTGTGTGGACAGATGCACCTCCACACCCACTTGACGGCAATACGTCATCACTGCCACATCACTGGCGATGACGGCGCTGATGCCGGCGTCATGGGCAGCGTCGATGATGGTATGCATCGTGTCCATATCCTCGCTGTAGATCACGGTGTTGACCGTCAAGTAGGATTTAATACCGTGGCTATCGCACTCTGTGGCCACAAAGCGCAAGTCGTCTATCGTAAACGTGTTGGCGGAATGGGCACGCATGTTGAGCTGTCCCACTCCGAAATACACCGAGTCGGCACCCGCTTGAATGGCCGCTACCAGCGACTCTCTGGAGCCGACAGGCGCCATGATTTCAAAATCTGATATCTTTTCTTGCATCACGGTGCAAAGTTACGAAAAGTCGAGCGGAGAATAAAATGAATTTATTCATTTTTTATCCCGAGACAGAGTAACTTCGCTGATTTATCAGCAAAGTTATACGAAAAGTCGAGCGGAGAATAAAATGAATTTATTCATTTTTTATCCCGAGACAGAGTAACTTCATCAACTTGTTGGCAAAATCAGGCAAAAAATCAGAATTTTTGTCTAATTTTGCATGTTTCAATACAAAAAAATGCGCAACAGTTCCATCATACTTATTTTCATCGCTCTCCTCTTATCCTGTGGAAAGAGTGGGAAAGAAGAAGTCAGATCGCCCGAACAGTTTCACACAGATGTCTTACTGAAGACCACCCCCGTCAAGCAGCAGGGCAACAACAACCTGTGTTGGATCTATGCCATGCTCGCCACTATCGAGACCGAACACATCATGGCAGGCGACTCACTGGAACTGTCTGTCGACTATTTAGCACGGATGTATCTCAAAGAGCAAGCGATGCAACGATATGGCTTTGTCGGGCAAGAAAAGATCAGCATGAGGGGCATGATACCCATGACGCTGCGACTGCTCAACAGAAACGGGGCCATGCCCCACAATTCTTACCGGTCGCCAGAAAAGACAGATTATCACATCATCCTGCGAAAATTGCAGCGTATGGCCGACCAGCACCGCATACAGCGCCGAGGGCTGGTGTCATTAAGCAAAGAAGCAGATTTGCTGCTCGACGATGAGATAGCGCCTCTGCCATTATGGGTGTTTATGTTGGGATGTCAATACACGCCGCTGGAGTTTGCCCATAGTGTAGTGGGCAAAAACGAGTATGTGATGCTCACCAGTTTCACACACCATCCTTTCGGACAACCAATAGCACTGGAAGTGCCCGACAACCATTATCAAGATGAGTTTCTCAACGTGCCGATCGACTCGCTCACACGTTATGTCATCAGAGCATTGCGCACAGGACACCCCGTTTGCTGGGAGGGCGACATCAGCGAGCCGCTCTTCCTTGCTAGTGAAGGCACCGCACGCATGGCTGACGAGAGTCGGCAAGTGACACAGGCTGACCGTCAGAAAGCTTTTGATCTCTATGAGACCACCGACGACCACTGCATGGAGATTATTGGTCTGGCACACGACCACCAGGGTATGCGCTATTTTATCTGCAAAAACTCATGGGGTGCCTACAATCCCTACGGCGGATTGATGTTGCTCTCTGTGAACTACTTCAGGGCGAAAACCATCTGTGTCGCCCTTTCTGCTGAGGCACTGCCGGAAATGCCACAGATTGTTCCACAGCAAAAAGATTCATTCGAGTGAAAAAACTAAGTTCACATTATTTGGTGGGTTCACATTATTTTTGTATGTTTGCAGAGAATTGACGGCCGCATCACTTCCCTCACACAGATGACGGCCACGAACAGAAAAGACAATCCAAAAAACGCTCAGTCCATGGCAAATCAACAATCCCAGACAGAAAGACAGCAACAAAAGGCCCGCCAAAGGCTCACACCACAGCAACTGCTACTGGGTCAGGTCATAGAGAAACCTATCGACCAACTGAGGGATTTCATTGAGAAGAAAGAACTGGAAAACCCGGCCCTGGAGTCAAAAGCCAAAGACGAAAGCGATGAAATGAACGATGACTTCAGGCCAGAGGCATCACCATCAGAACAACCTGATATGATGCAAGATATGGGTGGCGAGGAGATACCCGTACAGATGCCGCGTACCTCCGGCGAGATGACCTATGGCGACACCGTGTCGTTTTACGACCAGCTAAAAGAGCAAATGGGGGAGCAAGAACTGGATGAAAAACAGCAGTTTATCATGAACTACCTCATCGGCTCACTCGACACTGACGGGCTGTTGAGAAAAGACCTCAGCACCATTAACGACGAACTGGCCATCTATCATAACATCGACACTACCGACGAGGAAATCAGACAAGTGCTCAGCGTGTTGCAGCAGTTTGACCCCGCTGGGGTGGGGGCGCAAGACCTGCAACAATGTCTGTTGCTGCAAATCAAAAGGAAAAAGCCCACCTGGAGCACCGACATCGTGCGTCAGATCATTGAGAATTATTTCGATGACCTGCTGAAAAACCACTGGCGCAAACTGCAGGCCCTCTTCCGGCTTACCGACGAGCAGAAAGAAACGGTCAGAAACGAAATCCGAAGACTCAATCCCAAACCTGGCTCATCGCTGGGTGAGGTGCAGGGCTTCAATATCCATCAGATTACCCCTGACTTCATCGTCAAGACCACCTTCGACGGACAAGTGATCCTCTCACTCAACAAGGGCGACCTGCCTGAACTGGTCGTGTCTGAGGCCTACACCGAACTCCTCAACAACACGTCCGCACTCTCCAAACGTGACAAAGAGGCTCTTCCCATCCTCAAGAAAGACATAGAGAGTGCCAAAAGTCTCATCGACGCCCTTCACCAGCGGCAAGTCACGCTGGAGAAAATCATGAAAGCCATTATCCGTCGACAGTATAAGTTTTTCCAGGATGGTGATGAAGCTGACCTGCAACCCATGAAACTGGAAGACATCGCCCGTGACACCGGACTCGACATTTCCACCGTTTCGAGGGTCACCAACGAGAAATACGCACAGACACGATGGGGCATCCTCACACTGCGCTTCTTCTTCAGCGCCAAATATGAGAAAGACGGTGAAGAGATGGCCACCCGGAAAATCAAGCTCGCGCTCAAAGAGATCATCGAGCATGAGGACAAGCGACACCCCTTGACCGACATCCGACTGGAGGAGGAGATGAAAAAGAAAGGATTCCCCATTGCCCGGCGCACCATCGTGAAGTATCGTGAACAAATGAACATACCCAAAGCAAGCCTCAGAAGAGAATGAGAGAAAAAAACATCACATTGGCGGCACGCATGATGAGCATGCTGTTTGCACCTTTTTATCTGCCCGTCATCGGACTGATAGCACTCTACCTTTTCAGCTATCTCAGCTTCCTGCCGTGGCAGAACAAACTGTTCACTCTCATATTGGTCTATGCGTTCACCATCTTCCTCCCCACGATGCTCATACGTACCTACCATAAATATCAGGGATGGGGAGACACTGAGAAAAGCACCAAGGAGCGACGCATGATACCTTATGTCATCTCCATCCTTTGCTATTTCTGCTGCTTCTACTTGCTGAGCTATTTCCACACGCCGCATTTTGTAGGGAGCATCGTCGTGGCCTCGCTGATGATACAGCTCACCTGCGCCATCATCAATCTCTGGTGGAAAATCTCCACCCATTCAGCAGCCATCGGAGGCGTGACAGGAGCCGTCATGGCCTTTGCCGAGATCTTCAACTTCAACCCCACCTGGTGGATCTGCCTCATCCTCTTGCTCGCGGGGCTCGTAGGCACCAGCCGCGTTATCCTCAAACAGCACACCCTCTCGCAGGTAGTGACAGGATACCTTGTGGGTTTGGCATGCGCCTTCATTGCCGTACTTTTCCTATAAACATTAATAAGAAAATATAAGATTTATGACACCTTTAGTAAGCATCATTATGGGCAGCACCAGCGACCTGCCCGTCATGGAGAAAGCCATGAAATTTCTCGATGAAATGGAAATACCCTTTGAGGTGCTCGCACTCTCAGCACACCGCACACCCGATGCCGTGGAGCATTTTGCCAAAACAGCACGCTCAAGGGGCGTCAGAGTCATCATCGCAGGAGCCGGTATGGCCGCAGCACTGCCAGGAGTCATTGCCGCCTCCACCACACTGCCTGTCATCGGTGTGCCCATCAAAGGTATGCTCGATGGCCTCGACGCCATGCTCAGCATCATACAGATGCCGCCGGGCATTCCCGTGGCCACTGTGGGGGTCAACGGCGCCATGAATGCCGCCATCCTTGCCACCGAGATGCTCGCACTCTCTGATGAAGGGATCGCTGCACGGGTGGAGAACTATAAGTCGGCCCTGGGTGCCAAGATAGAGAAAGCCAATGCCGAGTTGGCCACCCTCAAGGACTATCGATTCAAGACCAATTAACAGAACACACCTATTCAGCCCATGACAAACCATTCCAACTATCACCGCCGCATCTCTACCGAGGTCATGGTGGGCCATACACCTATGGGCGCCGGCCACCCCATCCGCATCCAGTCCATGGCCACTGTGTCTACCAACGACACGGAGGGCTGCGTGGCACAGGCCCGTCGCATTATCGACGCCGGTGGCGAGTATGTACGCTTCACCACCCAAGGAGTGCGAGAGGCGGAGAACATGAGGCACATCCGTGACGGTCTCAGGGCAGCGGGCTATACCACACCTCTCGTGGCCGATGTGCATTTCAACCCTCGTGTGGCCGAGGTGGCAGCACGCTACTGTGAGAAAGTGCGTATCAACCCCGGCAACTACACTGATCCGGCACGAACGTTTAAAAAAATTGAATACAACGACGAGGAGTACGCCCTCGAACTGAAAAAGATAGAACAGACGTTGCTCCCATTCTTGCAAATATGCCGTGAGCATCATACTGCCATCCGCATCGGTGTCAACCACGGGTCGCTCTCCGACCGCATCATGTCACGCTATGGCGACACGCCTGAGGGCATCGTAGAGAGTTGCATGGAGTTTCTGCGCATCTGCCAGCGGGAACAGTTTCATGATGTGGTCATCTCCATCAAGGCTTCCAATACAGTCGTCATGGTACAATCGATGCGACTGCTTGTCAAGGCTATGGATCGTGAAGATATGCACTTTCCGCTCCATCTGGGCGTCACTGAGGCTGGTGAGGGCGAGGATGGACGCATCAAAAGTGCCGTGGGCATCGGAGCATTGCTGACAGAGGGCATCGGCGACACCATCCGGGTCTCGCTGAGCGAAGAACCAGAATGTGAGATACCTGTCGCACGCAGAATCGTTGACTCCATCGAGAAATGTAGAAAGTTGCAGGACATGGCCGAATCGGGTGAGGACATCACCCCGCTGGCATGCAATCGTGAGGAATATGCCTTTATCAAGGATGGTGACACACTGTGTATCCATATCAACGCTGAAGGGCTGGAAGACTTCCAGATACGGGCAGCGATGACTGCCAGTCGCTTTCTTATCGACCGGCGCTGTACGAAACTGATACTCTCTGAAGGGAAATCTTCCTCACTCCTTTCACCAACGCAGCTTGTGGAGGTGGCCGACGCCATTCTTCAAGCTGCACGTATCAAGTTTACCAAGACGGAATACATCTCCTGTCCGGGCTGCGGACGAACCTTGTATGACTTGCAGGGTACCATCGCCCGTATCAAAGAGGCTACCAAAGGCATGAAAGGGCTGAAAATCGGCATCATGGGATGCATCGTCAATGGCCCCGGCGAGATGGCCGACGCTGACTATGGCTATGTAGGTGCCGCACGTGGCAAAATTTCACTCTATCGCGGCAAAGAGTGTGTGGAAAAAAACATACCCGAGGAAGAAGCCGTGCAACGTCTGTTACAACTCATCGAAAAAGATCAACATGATTGAAAGGAGTGCTATTGTCAGAACTCCTGTACTCCTCAACTCCTGAACTCCTAAAAAAACCTTATGAAAACCATCTACACTGCGTCGCCGACACGCTACGACAAGTCGGACATCATGTACCGCCGTTGCGGCAAAAGTGGCGTCTTGCTGCCCAAAGTATCCTTAGGCTTCTGGCACAACTTCGGAGCCGTTGACCCCTACCAAAGGAGCCGAGACATCACTCATTATGCCTTCGACCATGGCATCACTCACTTCGACCTGGCCAACAACTATGGCCCGCCATATGGCACCGCAGAGGAAACCATGGGACAACTGATGAAAGAAGATTTCGGGCGCTACCGCGACGAACTCTTCATCAGCTCCAAAGCAGGATACGATATGTGGGAGGGACCCTACGGCAACTGGGGCTCACGCAAATATCTCATCGCCAGTCTCGACCAAAGCCTCCGCCGCATGAACCTCGACTATGTCGACCTCTTCTACAGTCATCGTTATGACCCCAACACGCCCTTGGAGGAAACTCTTCAGGCGCTGGTCGACATTGTGCGCAGTGGCAAGGCACTCTATGTGGGCATCTCTCGCTGGCCTTTGGAGGCACTGAAGACAGCTGATGAATACCTCAGAAGCCGTGATGTGCCACTGCTCATTTATCAAGGCAAACTCAATATGCTCGACCGTGAGCCTATCGATGAACACATCCTCGACTATTGTGTCGAACATGGCATTGGATTCATCTCCTTCTCGCCACTCGCACAAGGCCTGCTCACCGACAGATATCTCCATGGCATCCCCGATGACTCCCGTATGTCGAAAGGCAAGTTCCTCAAAGAGTCTATGCTCACAGCTGACTTGCTCCAGTATCTCAACCAACTCAACGACGAGGCAACTGCCTGCGGACAGACGCTTGCGGAGAAGGCGCTACGCTGGATACTCGACCAAAAAGGCGTCACTTCTGTACTCGTAGGAGCCAGCAGTGTCGCCCAATTGGAGAAAAACCTTAAATGTGTGGAGTAAGAGAAGGAGTTCAGGAGTAGAGAAGTACAGGAGTTCAGACAATACAACCCGACTTATCGTTTCTTTTATAACAAAGAAGATGATTGGCAGTAGTAATGTCTGAACTCCTCAACTCCTGAACTTCTGAACTCCTGAACTTCTGAACTTCTGAACTCCTTCAAATTAATCCTCCGGCGAGAAGTCTTCTTTTCCTACGCCGCAGAGGGGGCATACCCAGTCCTCTGGAAGATCTTCAAAAGCGGTTCCTGGCTCAATGCCATTGTCAGGGTCGCCTACGGCGGGGTCGTATACATACCCACAAGTCTCACATACGTACTTCATAATCTTTTTGGTTTTAGAGTTAATAAAAAAATCATCGTCTCATCTGTCGAGCACTTTTTCCACCTTATTAATAATCATCTCTGGTGTGATACGGTTCATGCATGCCATGTCGCCGCGAAAGCAAGCCTTGTTGCCAAAAACACTGCAAGGCCGACAGGGCAGTTGCACTTGCACCGCCATGTCATCGCTCTGGCCCCAACCCATAAAGCCCGCATAGGGATGCGTGGCACCCCATATACTTACCACTGGCACATGTACCAATGAGGCTAAGTGCATGTTGGCACTGTCCATCGACACCATCACGTCAAGATGACTCATCAGTATCAGTTCATCGGCCATGCTTTTCAGGACAGCCGACACATGTGTCACACGTGGATAATGCTCACACCACTGCTTGAAATACTTGCGCTCATTCAACCCTGCCCCAAATAGGAACAAACGGTCGTTAGGATGGGTGCTGACCAACTGACTGATCACCTGCTCCATCTTTTCCGGAGGATACACCTTGCCAGCATGGGCGGCAAAAGGTGCGATGCCGATCCACTTCTGAAACGACTTCTTCTCACTCACCGATGTGGGTAAGAGGCGAAGCACTCCTCCCTGAGGAGGGAAAATGGAGGTAAACTCCAGTTTGATGGGATAGCCCAGCACAGCTAGTACGTCGGCATAATTCTGAAAAGAGGTGGGTTGTTGTACAAAGCGCTTGTTGTTGCGTGCCACCAAGCGCCGTTTGCCAGCCCGGTGCTTGTCGATGTGTGCCACCTTGAAACGGTCGATGGCAAATCTCATCCGCAGATATTGCGACCGCAGCACATCATGCATGTCGGCCACAGCGGTGAAATGTTTTGCCTTCAGCCGACGGTAGAGCACATTCATACCATGGAGCCCAGCGTACTCCTTCTTCACGTCAGCCTCCATAAACCCCACGTTGGGAGCCAGGTTGTCAAAGAGGGGCCGCATCATCTCCCTGCTGAGCACCGTCACACGCACATGAGGATACTGTGATGCCAATGAATAGACCACAGGCACCAACATGGCTGCATCGCCCAATGCCGAAAAACGTATGATCAGTATATGCTCAGGTTTCATTTTCTTAGTTGACGAGTTGACAAGTTATTTGAACTGTGAACCCCGCTTGCGCTTCTACCTCCCCTCCTTTGGAGGGGTCAGGGGGAGGTTTTAGGTGTCGGGTCAGGGGGAGGTTTTTACGAGGGGTTCTTTTTATATAGCACGGGGTTGGTGCTGGGGTCGTTATACATCTTCATCTGCCGATAGGTCTTCATATATTTCAGACCCTTGGCGATGTCATCTATCAATTGGTCGATGGCCGTACTCAAGTCACGCTGCTGCTCCAACAGCACATTCAGCTTACTCCGGCACTTCTCCAAATGAGCCTCGCTGGCGTCGGTACGCTCCACCTGCTCACGCATGTGGTAAATCTTCAATGCAAGGATAGAGAGACGGTCGATGGCCCATGCCGGACTCTCGGTGTTGATGCGGGCACCGGGCTGCACGTTCACGTCGCTGTACTGATGCAGGAAGTAGGAGTCGATCTGTTCTACCAAGTCAGTGCGGTCCTGATTGCTGCGGTCGATACGCCGCTTGAGCGAGAGTGCCTCCACAGGAGGGATATGAGGGTCGCGGATGAGATCCTCCAGATGCCATTGCACGGTGTCTATCCAGCATTTCAGATAGAGCCTGTTTTCTAAAGAGTCTCTGTCGTAAGGATTGCGGATGGGTGTATCAACATCGTCGGTAATGTGATAGTCACTAATAGCCTTATTAAACACATTGTTGTAGATATCTGTGTTTGACATAATCGAGAATTTTTGGTTGATAATCAATCTGACAAAGGTTTTGACCTCATGTATTCCTACATCATGCAAATATAACAATTATTCGAATAAGCACAAAAAAAATGAGTGCCTTTTTTCAAAACAGCCGAAAAATTGCACACATGGGGGTGGTTTGTGCAAGGCTAATTGCTTTTTTTCGGAAAATATTTGCATACTTAAATAAAAATTCGTTCCTTTGCACCCGAAATTTGAAACCAACCCCTTTTGATTGGTCTTTGAAACGGGTGAAAAAACACCACATATTTTCAGGACCTCAAGAGGAAAATGATATTTTAAGGTATTTATAAACAATTAAAAAGAAAGAGTATTATGTCAGAAATTGAAAAGAAAGTCAAGGACATTATCGTTGATAAACTTTGTGTAAGCGAAGAGGAAATCAAGCCAGAGGCAAGTTTTACCAACGACCTTGGTGCAGACTCACTTGACACAGTGGAGCTGATTATGGAATTTGAGCGTGTTTTCAACGTTTCTATTCCTGATGACAAAGCAGAGAAGATTGCAACAGTAGGCGACGCCATCGCATACATCGAGGAGAACACGAAATAATCCTACTCGATTTTCTTCGTAGTTGATGGTTTATAGTAAAAGGTAGCTTTTCTTATGTGCTGCCTATGCTATAAACCATCAATTCAATAAAACACTCAGGCATTTTTTTATATCACACACCTTTTATATTTATAATGGAATTAAAACGAGTTGTAGTAACAGGCCTTGGCGCCATCACACCCGTAGGTAACACTGCTGAGGAAACATGGAAAAACCTGCTGGCAGGCGTGAGCGGTGCAGCCGAGATAAAAAGTTTCGATACCTCATTATTTAAGACCCATTTTGCCTGCGAGGTGAAGGACTTCAAAGTGACCGACTACCTCGACCGCAAAGAGGCACGCAACATGGACCGCTACGTGCAGCTGGCCATGGTAGCTGCCATGCAGGCCATCGACGACAGTGGTATGGATTTGGAGAAAGTGAACAAAAACCGCATAGGTGTGATTTACGGCGTGGGGATAGGTGGCATCAAGACTTTTGAGGACCAGGTGAGCTACTATGGAGCACATATCGCTGATGGACCCAAGTTCAGTCCCTTCTTTATCCCTAAGATGATAGCCGACATCGCAGCAGGTCACATCTCCATTCATTTCGGTTTCCATGGCCCCAACTACACCACCACTTCTGCCTGTGCTTCTTCATGCAATGCCCTGGCCGACGCCTTCAACCTCATACGCTTAGGCAAGGCCGACGCTATCGTCAGCGGAGGAGCCGAGTCGGCCATCTGCGCTTGTGGCGTCGGTGGGTTCAACTCAATGAACGCACTCTCCACACGCAATGATGACCCACAACGTGCATCAAGACCCTTCAGTAAGAGCCGCGACGGTTTCGTGATGGGCGAGGGTGCAGGCTGCCTCATCCTTGAGGAATTGGAGCACGCCAAGGCACGTGGCGCTAAAATCTATGCCGAGATGGTGGGCGAAGGCGAGAGTGCCGACGCTTATCATATCACAGCCTCTCATCCTGAGGGACTGGGTGCCAAACTGGTAATGCAGAACGCCCTCGAGGATGCCGGACTGAAACCTGAGGATATCGACTACATCAACGTGCATGGCACTTCCACACACGTGGGTGATATCTCCGAGGCTAAAGCCATTAAGGATGTCTTCGGCGATGCTGCATACCGACTCAACATTAGTTCTACCAAGTCGATGACAGGACACTTGCTGGGAGCTGCCGGTGCCGTAGAGGCCATGGTGGCTGTACTGGCTGTACACGATGACATCGTGCCTCCTACCATCAACCACGAGGATGATGACCGTGACGAGGAAATCGACTACAATCTCAATTTCACATTCAACAAAGCACAGAAACGCACCGTACGTGCTGCCATTAGCAACACTTTCGGCTTCGGTGGTCACAACGCTTGCGTGGCATTCAAAAAATATGCTGAATAACTTTATCGACCGGATAAGGCTCCCTTTCCGCAAGGAGAAGGAGCTTTATTCGTCTTTGTACGAGATTCTTGGTTTTTATCCCAAAGATATCAAGTATTATAAACAGGCGCTGCTCCACAAGAGCATCATGAAGCGGGAGAAAGGCAAGCCTATCAACAATGAACGGCTGGAGTTTCTCGGTGACGCTATCCTTGATGCTGTGGTGGGGCATATCGTATACCGTCACTTCGAAGGAAAACGTGAGGGATTCCTCACCAATACCCGCAGTAAAATCGTACAAAGAGAAACACTCAACAAACTGGCTCAGGAATTGGGTGTCACCCAGCTCATTCTCTCATCGGGGCACAACTCGTCACACAACAGTTATCTCGGCGGTAATGCCTTCGAGGCTTTGGTCGGAGCCATCTACCTCGACCGGGGCTACGATGCTTGTATGCGTTTCATGGAGAAACGGATCCTCGGCCAACTCATCAATATCGACAAAGTGGCTTACAAGGAGGTCAACTTCAAAAGCAAACTCATCGAGTGGAGCCAGAAAAACAGGGTCAACATTGAGTTTAAACTCCTCGAACAGAAAAAAGACCAGGATGGAAGTCCCACCTTCAATTATCAGGTGATGATTGAGGGCATCGAGGGAGGTAAGGGAAGTGGCTACTCCAAAAAAGAAAGTCAGCAGACAGCCTCCAAACTCACCCTGCAGCGGCTGCGCCGTGAACCGCAGTATATCGATGCCGTCTTCGCAGCCAAGGCCAACCGCACCAAGATGGAGGAGGAACCGGTGGAGAACGTCCCCGACACTGAGACGAAAGATGACTTCATCATCAAACAGGAGCCCAAACCGGAGAAACCCGACAAGACGAGTGTAGCACCCAAAGGCAGACCCTTAGTGGCGTTACCACCATCCACTCAACCTTCTGCCGTGGAGAAGGAGATCGACGACCTCGACCTCGATGACATCACTGCCGCACCTAAAGAGGAGACGCGTGAAAGCATCATCGCAGCAGCTGAGGAGGCCGCATTTGCACAGTAGCAGCATCTCTGAAACGCGGGGGCGGCGTTTTTGTTTCATGCCGTCAGCATCCGTGGCTTCTGGAAGTATGTGAGGTTTAAGAATACCCTTTGGAGAATAAATGAAACTGTCGGAATGGGCACATACAGTCAGGATACCCTAAAAGGAAAGAAGGGGAAATCTGTGGTGAGCGGTTATAGAAGATACCTGAGACTGCAGCGCAATATGTCGGTCAATACCATCGATGCTTATATGCGCGATCTGGAGAAACTGCTCCGCTATCTTGGAAGCGAAGGCATTGAACCGGAGAAAGCCACACTCGACGACCTGAGGCATTTCGCCGCAGGACTGCACAACATCGGCATCGGTCCCCGTTCGCAGTGCCGCATCCTGAGCGGGGTGCGCTCTTTCTATCGTTTTCTGTTGCTCGACGGTTACATAGATGCCGACCCCACCGAACTACTTGAGTCACCTATCTTAGGTGAGCATCTGCCTGAGGTGCTCTCTACAGTGGAGGTGGACCGGATGGAGGCATCCGTCGACCTGACGAAATGGGAGGGACATCGCAACAGGGCCATCATTGAGGTACTCTTCAGTTGTGGTCTGCGTGTGTCGGAACTGGTGACGCTGCGTCTCTCATCACTCTATCTTGACGAGGGTTTTATCCGTGTGACAGGCAAGGGCAGCAAAGAGCGGCTTGTGCCCATCTCACGCCGTGCCATCGATGAGCTGCGGTTCTGGTTTGACGACCGTTGCCGTATGAACATCAAAAAGGGAGAGGAAGACTATGTGTTTCTCAACCGACGTGGAGCCCATCTCACCCGCACGATGATACTGATGATCATCAAGCAGCAGGCGGCGGAGGCAGGTATCGAAAAGACGGTGAGCCCCCACACATTGCGCCACTCTTTTGCCACGGCTCTTTTAGAGGGTGGCGCCGACCTGCGTGCAATCCAGGCCATGCTTGGACATGAAAGCATCTCCACAACAGAGATATACACCCATATTGATATGACCACACTGCGGCAGGAGATTCTGGAGCATCATCCGCGCAATCTGGCACATCGAGAAAAAAACGCTCAGGGAGACGTATAATTGCAAAATTTCATGTAATTTTGCAGTCCAAATATAAAGAATATAGAATATGTCATATCTTTTTTCTTCAGAATCCGTATCGGAAGGACATCCCGATAAAGTCGCCGACCAGATCTCCGACGCCTTACTCGACCAGTTTCTCGCCTATGACGAGCAAGCCCGTTGTGCCATTGAGACTTTTGTCACCACAGGACAGGTGGTCATCATGGGCGAGGTGCGCTCTGAGGCCTATATCGACCTGCAGACCATCGCACGTAAGACGGTGAAACGCATCGGATATACCAAGTCAGAATACCAGTTTGATGGTGACTCTTGTGGTATCCTCACCTCCATCCATGAGCAGAGTGCCGACATCAACCGTGGTGTGGACCGTGCTGACGAAGAAGAGCAGGGTGCCGGTGACCAAGGCATGATGTTTGGTTACGCCACCAATGAGACAGAGAATTTTATGCCCGTCTCGCTCGACCTGGCTCATCTCATCATGAGCACGCTGGCTGAGATACGCAAGGAGGGCAAGGTGATGACCTACCTGCGGCCCGATTCCAAGAGTCAGGTGACCGTGGAGTACAGCGATGACAATATCCCACAGCGTATCGACACCATCGTGGTGTCGACACAGCACGATCCTTTCCTGGACGATGATGACGAGATGCTACGCATCATCAAGCAGGATGTCATCAATATTCTGATACCAAGGGTGAAGGAGAAGATACACAGTGAGAAGGTGCTCGCCCTCTTTGGCGACGACATCAAATATCATGTCAACCCGACAGGCAAGTTTGTCATCGGAGGTCCGCATGGTGACACTGGCCTGACCGGCCGCAAGATCATCGTCGACACCTACGGCGGCAAGGGTGCCCATGGTGGTGGCGCATTCTCAGGCAAAGACTCCAGCAAGGTGGACCGTTCTGCCGCCTACGCCGCCCGCTATATCGCTAAAAACATGGTGGCTGCCGGTGTGAGTGACGAGATGTTGGTGCAGGTGAGCTATGCCATCGGCGTAGCCCAGCCTGTGAGCATCTACGTGAACACATACGGCCGCTCGCATGTGGGAATGACCGACGGCGAGATAGCCCGTCGCATTCAGCGGATGTTCGACCTGCGTCCCAAGGCCATAGAGAAAGCGCTCCGCTTGCGCCAACCCATGTTTTATGAGACGGCAGCCTATGGGCATATGGGCCGCAAGAACGAGGTAGTGAAGAAGGTCTTCACCAGCCATTATCATGAGACAAGGGAGATAGACGTGGAGCTGTTTACTTGGGAGAAGCTCGACAGGGTAGAGGAAATCAGAAAGGAGTTTTTCGGTTAAGGAATTAATAGAACACACCTTAAATGTCACAACAGGTGGAGCATGAGCAGCAGTCGACGACTGTGGCAAAGCCACAGCCACAGGTGACGCATGCTCCATCGCCAACGGTAAAGGTGGCTCAACCGGCACCTGTGAAGGCTGTGCCTCGGCCGGTCTTTCGGAAGACCACCGAACAGGTGCTTCGCGAACTGCCCGACAGCGCTACTCCCTGGCAACAGGACTCTGCTGTACAAGCCTACTTCAAGCCTGGACAAGACAACCACTATAGCGACCGTCCCGACACCTTGGGACTGCCGGGCCGTCATGTTGACAAGCTATACATGCGTAAACCTTTTTCGGCCTTCAGCAGTCCGCAACAGTTGAGTGACACCATCCTACCATCGCATACGCAGGTGTCGGGCTTGAGGCGTGACGCCGCCCCCGCCCCCTACCGTGTGGGGGCTGACAGTAGTGTGTCGTTGATGCTGGTGATGGGTGCGCTGATAGCGTTGATGGCATTGGCAGCATCGGTGAAATTTGTGATGCGCCAGGGTAAGAACTTCTTCTATCGTGAGAATGCCCGCACCACGACGGTGCCCGACACGGTGAGGGAGTTGCGCTCACAAGGGGTGCTGGTGGTGTTCACTGGTTTGCTGCTGGCTGTTTTTTGTTTCCATTACTCGCTACATTGGCAGGGAGGTGAGTATTTCGTACGTTCCAAATACATACTGTTGGCCGTTTATCTGTTGATTGTATTTGGCTATCTGTTGTTAAAGGCCGGATTGTATCAGTTTGTCAATTGGGTATTTTTTGATAGTAAAAAAAATGAACAATGGAACAAATCCATGCTCTTCCTTTACGCCATGGAGGGAGTGGCGTTGACACCGATAGTACTGCTCTCTGTGTATGGACCACTTCGCGTGATTCCAGCATTGATTTGTATCGGAATCGTTGTCCTTTTAGCCAAAATACTCTCTTTTTATAAGTGTTATTTAATCTTTTTTAGACAATTTGGTGCTTTTCTGCAAATATTTTTGTACTTTTGTGCCCTTGAATTGATACCCTTGGCCGGATTAGTCGGGATTATGGAGACATTCAACGAAAATCTGATAATAAATTTTTAGTACACTTATGATCAAGAAGATCCTTGTTTCGCAGCCTAAGCCAACAAGCGAAAAGTCACCCTATTTTGACATTGCCAGAGATTTTGGCGTGGAATTGGTGTTCAGACCCTTCATAAAAGTGGAGGGACTTACCGCCAAAGAGTTCCGCCAGCAGAAAGTGAGTATACCTAATTATACAGCTATCGTATTCACCTCCAGGCATGCCATTGATAATTTTTTTAAACTGGCCAAGGAGCTTCGCGTCACGATTCCAGAGGACTTGAAGTATTTTTGTGTGACAGAGACCATCGCGCTCTATATACAGAAATATGTGCAGTACAGGAAGCGTAAAGTGTTTTTCGGCTCTACTGGTAAAATCATCGACCTCGTGCCACAGATGGTGAAACACAAGGCTGAGAAGTATCTGGTGCCGATGAGCGATGTACACAGCAACAGTGTGAAAGAATTGCTTGACTCTAAAAAACTCAACCACACTGAGTGTGTGATGTATCGCACAGTGAGCGATGACTTTACAGCTGAGGAGGTGGCACAGTTTGACTATGACATGATGCTCTTCTTCAGTCCTGCTGGCGTACATTCGTTGACCAAGAATTTCCCCGACTTCGTGCAGGGTGACATCAAGATAGGCGCTTTTGGACCGGCCACAGCCAAGGAGGTGACCGACAATGGTCTGCGTCTTGACCTGAAGGCTCCCACACCTGAGTTTCCTTCGATGACAGGAGCACTGAGAAACTTCCTGAGCAACAATATCTAATAAGTGGTGCTGACGCCGGGTGCCCATACATTCAGCAAAGAGGAGCGGGTCACAGGCCGGACGTTGGTGACAACGCTTTTTAAGAGCGGCACTAGTCGCTCCATGACGGCTTATCCACTCCGTGCGGTCTATTGTATGAAAGAGCGTGAGGAGGGCGAGGCATCGGTGCGTATCTTGGTGAGTGTGCCCAAGAAATGCTTTAAGCGTGCCGTGAAGCGCAACAGAGTGAAGCGCCAGGTGCGTGAGGCATATCGCAAAAACAAGGCATTGATAGACGGGTGTATGTTGCAACAAGCAGGTCAGACCCTGTTGCTCGCCCTGATATGGCTCGACGAGCGGTTGTACGACAGCCGTGATGTGGAGCAGAAAGTGCAGAGTCTGTTGGTCAGGATAAGTGAGAAGATATGTCAGTGATGAGAGCGATTTATCGGGCTTTGTCTGCAGCATTGGTGTGGTTGCTGTTGTTGCCGATTCTGTTTTACCAGACTTGCATCAGCCCTTATACGCCACCTTCATGCAGATTCACCCCTACCTGTTCGGAGTATGCAAAACAAGCACTCAAGAAGCATGGGCCCTTCAAGGGGCTGGCATTGGCGGTGTGGCGCATCCTAAGATGCAACCCCTGGGGAGGAAGTGGATATGACCCTGTGCCGTGAGACACCCAACACCTCCCCCTGACCCCTCCAAAGGAGGGGAGGTAGAAGCGCAAGCGGGGCTTACAGTTCAAATAACTTGTCAACTCGTTTACTTGTCAACTAAAAAACTATATATATGACTAAGAATTTTGTAGAAGAATTGAAGTGGCGTGGTATGCTGGCACAGATCATGCCGGGTACCGAGGAACTCTTGAATAAGGAGATGGTGACAGCCTATCTGGGCACCGACCCCACCGCCGACAGTCTGCATATCGGGCATCTTTGCGGCATTATGATGCTGCGCCACTTGCAGCGCTGTGGTCATCGACCCATCATCCTGGTGGGTGGAGCTACCGGTATGATTGGTGACCCCTCCGGCAAGAGCCAGGAGCGCAACCTCCTTGACTCTGACACACTGTATCACAATCAGGAGTGTATCAAGAAGCAGGTGGCCAAGTTTCTTGACTTCAATGGCACAGAGCCTAATAAGGCTGAGATGGTGAACAACTACGACTGGATGAAAGATTTCACCTTCCTCGACTTTGCACGTGAGGTGGGTAAGCACATTACTGTCAACTATATGATGGCCAAGGACAGCGTGCAGCAGCGCCTCAACGGCACAGCACGCGACGGTCTCTCTTTCACCGAGTTCACTTATCAACTGCTGCAGGGCTATGACTTCCTCCATCTTTACAAGACGATGGGCTGCAAACTCCAATTGGGCGGCAATGACCAGTGGGGCAATATGACCACTGGCACAGAGCTGATACGCCGCACCTTAGGTCAGGAAGCCGAAGCTTACGCCCTCACATGCCCATTGATCACCAAGGCCGATGGCAAGAAGTTTGGCAAGACTGAGAGTGGCAATGTGTGGCTCGACCGCAACCGCACCACTCCCTATGCATTCTACCAGTTCTGGCTCAATGTGAGTGATGACGACGCTGAGCGCTATATCAAGATCTTCACCAGTCTGGAGAAAGAGGAGATTGATGCCTTGGTGGAGGAGCATCGCCAGGATCCCGGTCGCCGCATCCTCCAGCGCCGTTTGGCTGAAGAGGTGACGGTGATGGTCCACTCGCGTGAGGACTATGAGATGGCCATCGAGGCCTCCAACATCTTGTTTGGAAAGTCAACCAAAGAGAGTCTGCTGAAACTGGATGAGCAGACCCTGCTGGATGTCTTTGCAGGAGTGCCCCATTTCACCATCGACAAGACAGAACTGGGCAAACCGGCTGTGGAGTTGCTCACCAGTGAGGCAGTGCCTGTCTTCCCCAGCCGTGGTGAGATGCGCAAGATGGTGCAGGGTGGCGGAGTATCTCTCAATAAAGAGAAACTCACTGCTTTTGACAAGAATATCTCTGAGAGCGATTTGCTCGATGGCAAATACCTCTTGGTGCAGCGTGGCAAGAAGAATTATTTTCTTATCACAGTAAAATAGAAAAAACGCATGAAAAAATTTGGTAGTGGCCTAAAAAACCACTACCTTTGCACCCACGATTGGACGATGGTGTAATGGTAACACTACAGGTTTTGGTTCTGTCATTCCCGGTTCGAATCCGAGTCGTCCAACTTTTTTGACGAGAGCTTGCGTCGCAAGCGCTCGTTTTTTGTTTTTTTAAGTATTCCAACAGCAAATATCGTCAATTATAAAAACATAGTTGGATTCTTTTTTGTAATTTTGCAACAACTTTGACAAACTAATCAAACTAAAATTCACATCATGAAGACAAATTATGAAATTCGTTATGCGGCCCATCCGGAGGACGCAAAAAACTATGACACCACCCGCATCCGCCGTGATTTCCTTATCGAGAAGGTATTTGCGGCTGACGAAGTCAATATGGTGTACTCCATGTACGACCGTATGGTGGTTGGCGGTGCCATGCCTGTGAATGAGTGCCTCAAGCTGGAGGCTATTGACCCCTTACGTGCACCCTTCTTCACCACTCGCCGTGAGGTAGGCATCTTCAATGTAGGTGGCGCCGGCTGTGTGAAAATGGGTGAGGAAACCTTCGAGTTGGGCTATAAAGAGGCCCTTTATATAGGTCGTGGCGACCGTGACGTCATGTTCTGCTCCAAAGACGCTGCCGCACCGGCAAAGTTCTATTTTAACAGTACTACCGCCCACAAGGAGTATCCCTGTAAAAAAGTGACCAAGGCCGACGCCGTGGTGGCACACATGGGTAGTCTGGAGATGAGCAATGAGCGCGACATCAACAAAATGTTGGTCAATCAGGTGCTTCCCACCTGTCAGCTGCAGATGGGTATGACCGAGCTGGCTCCAGGAAGCGTATGGAACACGATGCCGGCGCATGTACACAGCCGTCGTATGGAAGCCTATTTCTACTTTGAGGTGCCCGAGGAGCAAGCTGTCTGCCATTTCATGGGCGAGGTGAACGAGACACGCCACATCTGGATGAAGGGAGACCAGGCTGTACTCTCTCCCGAGTGGAGCATCCACAGTGCTGCCGCCACTCACAACTATACCTTCATCTGGGGTATGGGAGGCGAGAACCTCGACTATGGCGACCAAGACTTCTCGCTCATTACCGATCTGAAGTAGTTATTATAGGAGTTCAGGAGTTGAGGAGTTTAGGAGTTCAGACATTACCTTTCATGTAGATTGTCGTTATGCCTTCATATTCATTTGAACAGTTGGTAGTTTGGCAGAAAGCACATGCTTTCACTCTGATGGTATATCGATTGACCAGACAATTTCCAGCTAATGAAATGTATGGATTGGTGTCACAATTTCGTCGTGCCGCTGTCTCTGTGGAGGCAAATATCGCTGAGGGTTATAAAAAACTTAGTAAATCAGATAAACTCCGATTCTTGAATATCTCTGAAGGTAGTTTGGCTGAATGCCGAAACTACATAATTCTATCTCGTGACTTAGGCTATGTAGAAGACTCTCTATACAAAAATCTATTTTATAGCTTAGAAGAAATAAGCAGATTGTTAACATCATATAGCAAAGGTATTATTAATCATAACGGAATTCAGGATTGAAATGTTGATGTATCAGACCGACTGTCTCTAAAAAAAGTATTGTCTGAACTCCTCAACTCCTCAACTCCTGAACTCCTCAAAAAAGTAAAACAATGAACATCTTTTCATTAGAGGGAAAGAATGCCTGGATCACAGGCGCTTCCTATGGTATCGGCTTTAATATTGCCAAGGCATTTGTGGCAGCCGGAGTGAAGAACATCATCTTCAACGACATCAACGAAGCCGCTTTGGAGCGTGGTCTCAACAATTACAAAGAGGCTGGCATTGAGAATGTGAAAGGCTACGTCTGCGACGTGACCAATGAAGTGGCAGTGAAAGAACTGGTGGAGAAAATCCATCAGGAGGTAGGACAGATTGACATTTTGGTCAACAATGCAGGCATCATCAAGCGCATCCCCATGCATGAGATGAAACGCGCAGAGTTCCAACAGGTCATCGACATCGACCTGGTAGGACCGTTTATCGTCAGCTCCGCCGTCCTTCCTGAGATGATGGAGCGCCGTGAGGGCAAGATCATCAATATCTGCTCGATGATGAGCGAACTGGGCCGCGAGACAGTCAGTGCATACGCTGCTGCCAAGGGTGGCTTGAAGATGCTTACCCGCAACATCTGCTCAGAGTATGGCAAGTACAACATCCAGTGCAACGGCATTGGCCCGGGCTATATCGCCACACCACAGACCGCACCACTTCGTGAGCGTCAGCCGGATGGCAGCCGTCATCCGTTCGACTCATTTATCTGTGCCAAGACACCCGCAGGACGCTGGCTGGAACCAGAGGAACTGGGAGGCCCCGCTGTATTCCTCGCATCACATGCCTCCGACGCTGTCAATGGCCATGTGCTCTATGTCGACGGTGGTATCCTCGCTTATATCGGCAAGCAGCCCTGATGCCAGAATGGCCATCTCATACAAAATGCAGGCACCCCTGGGGGCGCCTGCATTTTGTATAATGAATTTTGTTTACAAATTATTTCAAAGCATCTACCAAGTCAGCACCAGCTTTGAACTTTGCAATCTTCTTCTCAGGAATCTGGATCTTCACTTTGTCGCGTGGGTTGATACCCTCACGGGCAGCGCGGGTGTTGACACTGAATGTGCCGAAACCAATAAGAGCCACCTTATCACCAGCTACGAGAGCTTCCTTGATGGCGTCGATAGTAGCGTCTAAAGCCTTTTTTGAATCAGCCTTTGTCAAACCTGCTTTTGCAGCGATTTGGTCGATTAATTCTGTCTTGTTCATAATTTTTTTGATTAAATAAAATGATATAAATGTGAAAAATTCAATATTTTTCGGCAAATATAGGTTAATCATTTCATAAATCAAACAAAAAATAAAAAAAAGTGAGGAAAAATGCGAAAAAAATTAGGTATGATGCTGATTTTGTGTGGAATAACAGATTATTTTAGTAATTTTGCGGCGTTTTCATCAAATAATACTCAACCAACATGCGAAGCATTCCGACGATTACCAAAAACTTATTGATAATAAACATTTTGGCATTCCTTGCCTATTATGTACTCAGTTATAGAGGCATTGACCTGAATGACATGTTCGGTCTTCATTTTTTCCTTGCATCCGATTTCAAGTTGTATCAGTTCATTACTTACATGTTCATGCATGGCGGATGGGACCATCTCTTTTTCAACATGTTTGCACTTTGGATGTTTGGTTGTGTAGTAGAGAGGGTATGGGGACCGAAAAAATTCCTTTTTTATTACATTTTGTGCGGTGTGGGAGCAGGACTTATTCAGGAAATATCGCAGTATTGCTCCCTGTATTACATCATGTCGGGACAGGTGGCTGGTATCGGATTTTTCACACCATTCACACAGGCTCTTTCGGATGTTTCCATGGCCAACTCACTCAATGCATGGACCACAGTGGGAGCTTCCGGGGCCATCTATGCCATCCTGTTGGCTTTTGGCATGATCTTCCCCGAGGAGCGCATCTTTATTTTCCCACTTCCCATTCCCATTAAAGCCAAGTGGTTTGTCATATTTTATGCAGCTGTCGAACTTTTCTCCGCTATGGGAACGTCGGGCGACAATGTAGCCCACTTCGCCCATCTGGGAGGTATGCTTTTTGGTTTCTTGCTCATCCGCTACTGGCAGAAACATCCTGACAGGGAAGGTGTCTATGGCAGAAACAATGGACAACAGTTTTTTGACAAACTACGCAACAACTGGGAGCGCAGGTCGAACAAGAAGTCAAACTACACGACGACCCACAACCCCGACTGGGATTACAATGCCCGTCAGAAGGCAACGGAGGAGGAAATCGATATCATTCTCGACAAGATACGCAAAAATGGCTATGCCAGTCTGACGAAGGAGGAGAAGGAGAAACTCTTCAATAGCAGCAACAAACGATAGATGTCACTTGGCATACGATGGAGAATTGTGCCATGAAATGTGTAAAAATGCCACTAATTATTTAAAAAAAGAATATTTAGGCATTATAAATTTTCCGAAATGTGAAAAAATAACTAACTTTGCACGCTATTAACGTAAATTGGCGAAACAATCAATCAATAACAATAAAAACAGAAATGCAAAACAAAGGAATCGTAATTGTTACAGCGGTCTTATTGACGCTGGCAAGTATCTTCTATTTGTCGTTCTCCTTGGCTTCCAGCTATTATGACAAGAAGGCAGCGGAGATTAAGGATCCTATCGCCCAGCAGGACTATAAGGATTCAGTCAAATACTTGGGTATCTACTCTTATCAGAACTGTCTGGAGACACAGGTGGGCCTCGGACTTGACCTTAAAGGCGGTATGAACGTGATCCTTGAGGTTTCCGTTCCCGACCTGGTTGAGAATCTGGCTGGATTCAAGAAAGACGCTGCTTTTGTCAAGACCATGAAAGAGGCAAGAGCAGAGGAAGAGCGCACCCAGGATGATTTTATCTCATTGTTCGTCAAGTATTACAAGCAAAATGCGCCAGGTCACAAACTCGCTGAGGTCTTTGCCACTGAGCAGTTGACAGAAGTGAAGACCAACAGCTCTGATAGCGAGGTGGAGAGCATCCTTCGCAAAAAAGTGCAGGAGACAGTGGCCGACGCCAAGAACGTTATAACCAACCGTATCGACCAGTTTGGTGTCGTACAGCCCAACATCCAGATGCTGGAAGGTCAGGAGGGACGCATCATGGTGGAAATGCCAGGTGTGAAAGATCCTGAGCGTATGCGTAAACTTTTGCAGGGTAGCGCCAACCTGGAGTTCTGGGAGACCTATACCGCACAGGAGATTGCTCCCTATCTGCAGCAGCTCGACAGCCGTCTCGCAGGAACAGAGACTGAGGCCGACACTACCGCTGCTGAGGCCGCTCCCGCCAAGGAAGTGGCTGCCGCTGACACTGCCAAGGCTGCCGATGGTAAAAAAGAGCTGACACTCGATGTCAAGAAGGCCGACCAGAAAGCCGCTGCCGATGATATGGCCAAGAAGGCTGCCGCAGAGCATCCATTGCTCACCAAGTTGGGTGTCAATGGCGACCCATCATGCATTGTGGGTATGGCCAATGTGGCCGACACTGCTGCCATCAATGTCTATCTGCACAGCGACTTGGCCCGCCAGATCCTGCCTGTAGACGTGAAGTTGCTTTGGAGTGCCAAGCCCTCTGACCGCATCCCCAACAACAAGCGTATCTATGAGCTTTACTGTCTGCGTATGACCGGCAACAACAACCGTGCCCCGTTGGAGGGTGATGTGATTGAAGATGCCAAAGACGACTTCGACCACTACACAGGCCGTCCTGTGGTGACTATGCAGATGAATGAGGATGGCGCACGCGAGTGGGCCAACCTGACCAAGAAAAATATCGGTAAGCCCGTGGCTATCGTGCTTGATAACCTGGTGTACAGCGCACCTAATGTCAATCAGGAGATCACCGGTGGTAACTCTCAGATCAGCGGTTCGTTCACTGTCGAGGACACCAAAGACTTGGCCAACACCCTCAAGTCAGGACGTATGAAAGCTCCCGTGCGCATCGTACAGGAAGAGGTCGTAGGTCCGTCACTTGGTGCACAGTCCATCCGTCAGGGTATCATCTCCTTTATCGTTGCCTTCATCCTGCTGATGATTTACATGATCTGCATGTACGACTTCATCCCAGGTATGATAGCCAACTCCGCGCTCATCATCAACCTCTTCTTCACCATGGGTATCATGGCATCGTTCCAGTCAGCACTGACCATGCCGGGTATCGCAGGTATTGTGCTTACCCTTGGTATGGCTGTCGACGCCAACGTGCTGATCTATGAACGTACAAAAGAGGAGCTGCGCAAGGGCAAGAATGTGCGTCAGGCACTGCAGGCTGGTTATAGCAACGCTTTCTCGGCCATCTTCGACTCCAACCTCACCTCTATCATCACTGGTGTCATCCTGGCGTTGATAGGTACAGGTCCTGTCAAGGGCTTCGCCATCACCCTCATCATCGGTATCTGCTGTTCGTTCTTTACCGCCGTGTTCCTCACACGTCTGGTTTATGAGAACCGTATGAGCAAAGATAAGTGGCTCAACCTCGACTTCAGCACCCGCTTCTCTCGCAACCTCATGCAGAACACCCACTACAACTTCATGGGTGCATACCGTAAGTCGTACACCATTTGGGGCATTGTGGCACTCATCTTCATCTGCTTCTTCGCTTTCCGCGGACTGAGCCGCAGTATCGACTTCACTGGTGGTCGCAACTATGTGGTGAAATTTGAGAAAGCTCTCCAGCCGGAGGATGTCACACAGGCTCTGCGTGGTGAGTTTGAAGGCTACACCGTGAGCTGTATCGCCCTGGGTACCGACAACAAGACTATCCGTGTGTCGACCAACTACAAGATTGAGTCCAACAGTGCCACTGTCGACGATGAGGCAGAAAACAAGCTGTTCACCGCACTGAAGAAAGCTGGCATGGTGACACAGGCCAATGAGTCTGACTTCAAGAAC
Source organism: uncultured Prevotellaceae bacterium (assembly GCA_902780635.1). GTDB lineage: Bacteria > Bacteroidota > Bacteroidia > Bacteroidales > Bacteroidaceae > Prevotella. The sequence goes on along the minus strand of CACZGH010000007.1, from coordinate 89,802 downwards.
CCGGATGTGCGTGAGGGTGGCTCCATCATCAGCAGTACAAAGGTGGGTCCGTCCATTGCCCGCGATGTGACCAACAAGGCCATCATCAGTGTGATTGTTGCCTTGATCGCTATCTTCCTCTACATCCTGCTCCGTTTCCGCAATGTGGCCTTCTCCATCGGCTCTATCGTGGCCCTGGCCTTCGACACCTTGATTGTCATCGGATTCTTCTCAGCGTTGTGGGGCATTGTGCCGTTCTCACTGGAGATTGACCAGACGTTCATCGGTGCTATCCTGACGGTGATTGGTTACTCCATCAACGACAAGGTGGTGGTCTTCGACCGTGTGCGTGAGAACCTCAAGCTTTATAAGAAACGTGAGCTGCAGACACTGTTCAATGACTCTTTGAACCAGACCTTGGCCCGTACCGTCAACACCTCATTGTCCACATTGATCGTGTTGCTGTGTATCTTCATCTTCGGTGGTGCTAGCATCCGCAGCTTCTCGTTCGCTATGATTCTTGGTGTGGTGTTCGGCACCCTGTCATCCCTCTTCATCGCTGCTCCTACTGCCTATCTCACCATGGGCCGCAAGATTAAGGAGGAGGATGCCGTAGAGGCCGCTCCTGCAAAGAAATAAATGAAAATATACTGACATCATAAAAATCCCCTGCAAGCCGCTTGCAGGGGATTTTTTTAGGAGTTTAGGAGTTTAGGAGTTCAGACATATGACTTTTTAGGAGTTCAGACATTACTACCATCAATGTTTTCCCTCAGTTGGTTGTAAAACTCGTGGATGACTGTCGACATCTCCTTGGGCAGATAGCGATGGGCTTGCTGGATTAAGGTGGTGGGGATGTCATAGCAAGCCTCTGCGATGGAGCCGGTGATGGCAGCTTTGGTGTCGGTATCGCCGCCAGCCATCACGGCGATGCGGATAGCCTCCTCGAAACTCTCTGACTCCAAAAAACAACGGATGGCCATGGGGACAGTTTCCTGGCAGGTGCCGTCGAAATGTCCTTGTCCACCTATTTTATATATATCCGCCAATGGAGGGATGTCATAGCCGAAGGAGCGTTTCACGGCTTTCTCCACACCGCTTTTATGGATACGGCAGGTGCGGAGCCAATAGATGAGGGCTGCCACGCACTGGGCACCTTTGATACCCTCGGGGTGGTTGTGGCTCATTTCTGCACTCTTTTTCGCCTCCTCCATCACCTCGTCGAAGTCGTCAAAGAGCCAACCGATGCTGCTCACGCGCATGGCGGAACCATTGCCAAAACTGTTCATCGGTTGTGGGTCGGAAGCGTTGATCCAGTGATAGAAACGGTTGCCGTAGTCACCCATGGGGCTGGGGTAGCGTCGGCACCATCCGAGCAGTGTGGTCTTATAGTCTTTGCCGTGGATGGCGGCATCGGCGATAGCCACCGTGCAGATGGTGTCATCAGTATAGTCGCACTCTGGGGTGAAGAGCTCAAAACCTTTGGGTGCCGGGCCTGTAAACTCAAATCTGGACCCTACGATGTCTCCAATGATAGCTCCAAACATAATAAAATGTGTTGTCGTGTTTTTCTTGAATGACTGTGGTAGTTCCACCGGGAATCGAACCCGGATCTAATCTTTAGGAGAGACTTATTCTATCCATTGAACTATGGAACCCCAAAAACGGTGCAAATTTAGATAAAAAATCTGATATCTTAAGCCTGTTCTATAAAGAATTTCATTTTTTACACTTTTTTTCAGCCATCATCTTTCACTTGAGTTAATTATTTTTAATTTGTAAGATGGTTTTTAAACTTTCTTGGACAAAACAAGTCTAAAAATCCGTATGAATCGTTTCTTTATTACTGCTTTATTGATTATCCAGACCCTTTTAGCTAGTGCACAGGGTATTGTAAAAGGGAAAGTATTAGACAAAAACAGCGACGAGCCATTAGGGTTTGTCAATGTGGTCGTGACCAAGTCCGGGGACACTAAAATGGTGAAAGGTGCCATCACCGACGAGAGAGGCAATTTCAATATTGATGGCATCCCCAATGGCAATTACGACCTCACCATCTCCTTCGTCGGCTATAAAAACCTGGTGAGACGCTTTGCCATCACTGCGGCCAAACCCACCCATCATTTCACAGCCCTCTATTTGGTGGAAGACGCCCGTCAACTCAATGAAGTGACGGTGACAGGTCAGAAGTCTCTCATGAAACTCGAGGTGGACCGTAAGTCATTCGATGTCACGCAGGATATCTCCAATGCTGGAGGCTCGGCAAGCGACGTGCTGGAGAACATCCCCTCCGTGGAAGTGGACAACGACGGCAACGTGTCGCTCCGGGGCAACACCAGCGTGGAGGTGTGGATCAATGGTAAGGCGAGTGGTCTGACCAGCGACAACCGCGCCCAGATCTTGCAGCAATTGCCGGCGGAGAGCATCGAGCGTATCGAGGTCATTGACAACCCCTCGGCCAAATTCTCCGCAGAGGGCAGTGCCGGCATCATCAATATCGTCTTGAAGAAAGACCGACGTGCTGGCTATTATGGGTCTCTGCAGGCTGGAGGCAATAATTATGGCGGTGCCAATACGAGTTTCAACATCAACTACAACAGTAGCCTCATCGACGCTTATATCAACTTAGGCTTCCGCCATCGTGAGAATGAGGGCGGCTCGATGAGCCGGCAGGAGTATCTTAACACTCATACCTACCAGAATTACGACGGCGAGTCGGTCAATATGGGCAACAACCTCTTCTCACGCGCTGGTGTCACCCTCCATGCCACCTCAAAAGACGATATCTCCCTCAGTGGCATGATGATGACCGGGCGCAACAAAAACTGGAATTTCACCCCTTACCATTATGGCACTATCGGGGCGGCACAGGACAGCCGCTTGATGTACCGGCGCACCTTCTCACAGGGCAAGATGAACATGAGATATGTGGAGTTGAGCTACCGTCATAGCTTCACCGATAAGCATTATCTCGACCTCGTCGTAGACTTCAACCGCTGGAATGGTGACAACAACAATATCTATCAGGACTCCACCACTTATTATGATGGCGTCACACCGTCCACCTACGACTATCTCTCACGTCCACTTGATATGAACAATCGCAATTGGGAGGTTAAGCTTGACTATGAGAATCCCATTTCAGAGCGATTGAAACTTCAGGCTGGCTATCAGGGGCGCTTCTCCCATGAGAACACACCACAGGAGAGTTATGTCGACAACACTTATTGGGATGGAAGGGCATTAGTGGAAGACCAGACTTACTTCAACCGTTTCATCTATGACATGGACCTCCATGCCCTCTATACCACTCTCAATTTTACATGGGACAAATTTGGACTGATGACAGGACTGCGCGGGGAATATTGGAAGGTGAACACCGAAAGCTATTCCTGGCAGCAGGAGCACGATGCCTCGAAACGTGACTTGCCCTTCAAAAAAGACTATTTCGAACTGTTCCCCAGCCTGTTTATGTCTTATCAGTTGACCGACAACGACCAGTTGCAACTCAACTACACCCGTCGTCTGCGCAGACCATGGGGCGGGCAGCTCAACTCTTTCCGTAACACCAGCGACGCCACAGTCGTCTCTTTTGGCAACCCGGAACTCACCCCCGAGTTCTCCAACTCTTTCTCGTTCAACTATCTGCGCACCTGGACGGAGCACTCACTGCTCGTCAGCGCATACTATCGGCCCACTTCCGATGTGATGCAGCGCATCAACTGGCAGAGCAAAGCCGACGGCATGATGTACTCCACCAGTAAAAATGTGGCACACAGTATGAGCAGTGGCCTGGAACTGACGGCGAAAAACAAGTTCTTCCGCATTCTCGACCTCTCCACCACCGCCAATTTCTATTATTATAAACTCGACGGTTTCACATACAACATCGATGGGCAGACCGTCACAGGAGAGGGTAATGACAATTTCACCTGGAATGCCCGTATGCAGGCCAGTTTGCGGCTGCCCTACGATATCTCCATCCAGACCACAGGTAATTATCGCTCACGTTCTGTCATCACTCAGGGCTACCGTAAGGCCAACTATGGACTTGACATGGGTATCCGTAAGAATTTCTTCAACAAGGCGCTGACACTGGCCATCAACTGCCGCGATCTGCTCGACTCCCGTAAATGGGAGAACTACACCAGCAGCGAAACCTTTACTCGCCATCAAAAAAACTGGCGAGGTGGGCGCCGTTTCAACATCACCCTCACATGGAATTTCGGTAACATGAAGAAACCTCGCACCGACCGTGAGGAGCAAGACGGACAGAATGACCGTAACGGACAAATGGACAATGAACAGCCATCACAATTCGGTGGGGGAGAGGATTAAAACCTCTCCCTTTTTCTATTGTAATTGATTATCTCTACAAAAAATGGCATTAACATTGACACGTGTGGACAGCATTGTGTGTTTATCTTAAAATGACATGTCGTTTCATGATCTCATGCTTATTTTTGCGGACAGAAAATAAGCATGAGAGTAATGAGAGACGTAAAAGTATTTATTTGTGTGGTATGCCTGTCGGGTGTTGCTCTTCTCACCGACAGTTGCAGTGGTGTTAAAACAGTCGCTGAGGCATCCTATACTGATTCAGTGAGAATGGTCAGACACGATACCATGTCGGTGGAAAGATGGAGGCTACAGCGTGACACGGTGCGGGAGCGGGAGATCCACACAATTGTGAAGGACACGATGGGGCGGGTGTATTATGAGCATGAGGTGCATCATCATTATGAGTCGCATCACCATGATGACTCCTCTAAATATTATAAGGTGTTGGCCGATTCTCTTGAGCGTAGGTTGTCATGGATGGAGAAAAAGGAGACGGTGAAGGTAAAGAAGAAATCAGTAGGATGGAAGAGAGTGGTTGTCTACAGCCTATTGTTGATGATGGTGGGCATGTTGGTTGTAGGCTGTTCTTCATTCGGCATTCGGAAGGTGATAAAGTCGGAATAGGTTATTTTTGAGTTAATCTATCTTAATTGATGTATAAAAATATTAATTGTCGGCCTTTGCTAAGAAATTCTTAAATTATAATGTAGGTTATTTCGGCAAAAGTTGCTACCTTTGCACCCCAATTGGTGTGTTGTGTCATGCCATGTAGGTAAGAATCAATAAAATAACAAATATATTAATCAAAAAGTTAACAAAATGCCTACCATTTCACAATTAGTAAGAAAAGGCAGAAAGGTGCTTGTAGACAAGAGCAAGTCACCCGCGCTGGACGCATGTCCTCAGCGTCGTGGTGTCTGTGTGCGTGTGTACACTACAACCCCGAAGAAGCCTAATTCGGCAATGCGTAAAGTTGCCCGTGTAAGACTGACCAACCAGAAGGAAGTGAACTCATACATACCAGGTGAGGGTCACAACCTGCAGGAGCACAGTATCGTTCTCGTACGTGGCGGTCGTGTAAAAGACCTCCCAGGTGTACGCTATCACATCGTTCGCGGCACATTGGATACTGCTGGTGTCGCCAACCGCACACAGCGCCGCTCAAAGTATGGTGCAAAACGTCCGAAGCAGAAGAAGTAATAACCGGAGAAGGTTAGTACAAGGACACAGAAATTATTTTTTTAACCGTTTTGCTGGAGAATTGTTAAGGACAGGTTGAGTAAATGCTCTCGTGTGAGCGTTGAAGAACATAAATGACAGCCCCAAGCAGAATTAATTTTCAAAATTAAAATGAGAAAAGCAAAACCAAAGAAGCGCCAGGTCCTTCCAGACCCCGTCTTCAACGACCTGAAGGTCTCAAAGTTCGTTAACCATCTGATGTATAGTGGTAAGAAAACCATCTCATACGAAATCTTCTACAATGCTCTTGATAAGGTGAAGGCCAAAATGTCGAAAGAGGAGAAGTCCCCACTCGAGATTTGGAAAACCGCACTCGACAACATCACCCCACAAGTGGAGGTGAAGAGCCGTCGTATCGGTGGTGCTACCTTCCAGGTGCCCACAGAGATCCGTCCGGACCGCAAAGAGAGTGTTTCGATGAAGAATATGATCAACTTTGCCCGTAAGCGCGGTGGAAAGAGCATGGCTGAGAAGCTGGCTGCTGAAATCATGGACGCTTACAACAATCAGGGTGGCGCTTACAAGCGTAAGGAAGATATGCACCGCATGGCTGAGGCCAACCGCGCATTCGCACATTTCAGATTCTAAGAATAAAGTAGGTATAGTAAGGTAAAAAGAAAATGGCAAAGCAAGATTTAAAACTCACCAGAAACATCGGCATCATGGCGCACATCGACGCTGGTAAGACCACCACGTCAGAGCGTATCCTCTTCTATACGGGCAAAACCCATAAAATAGGTGAGGTGCACGACGGTGCCGCCACGATGGACTGGATGGCTCAGGAGCAGGAGCGCGGTATCACCATCACGTCGGCCGCCACCACATGCTCATGGGACTGGAATGGGAAAAAATATAAAATCAACCTGATAGACACTCCGGGACACGTCGACTTCACCGCTGAGGTGGAGCGCTCGCTGAGAGTGCTGGATGGTGCCGTGGCCACCTACTCGGCAGCCGACGGCGTGCAGCCACAGTCAGAGACCGTATGGCGCCAGGCCGACAAGTACAATGTGCCACGCATCGGCTATGTCAACAAGATGGACCGCTCAGGTGCTGACTTCTTCAGCACTGTGCAGCAGATGAAAGAAATCCTCGGTGCTAACCCCTGCCCTGTGCAGATACCTATCGGCGCAGAGGAGCATTTCAAGGGCGTGGTCGACCTCATCAAGATGAAGGCCATTTTGTGGCACGACGAGAGCATGGGCGCAGAGTATGACGTTGAGGAAATACCTGCTGACCTGCTCGACGAGGCTCAGGAGTGGCGCGACAAGATGCTGGAGAATGCCTCCAACTTCGATGACGCACTGATGGAGAAATACCTCGAGGGAGAGGAAATCACAGAGGATGAGATCATCGCTGCCATCCGCAAGGGCACCGTGGCCATGGAGGTGACTCCTATGGTGTGCGGCTCTTCTTATAAGAACAAGGGCGTGCAGCCACTGCTCGACTATGTGTGCGCTTTCCTTCCTTCACCCATCGACGCAGAGAGCATCAAAGGCCTCAATCCGGAGACCGAGGAGGAGGAAGATCGCAAACCCTCTGAGGATGCGCCCACCGCAGCGCTGGCTTTCAAAATCGCCACTGACCCCTATATGGGACGTCTCGTCTTCTTCCGTGTTTACTCTGGCAAGGTGCAGGCAGGTTCATATGTCTACAACCCACGCTCTGGCAAGAAGGAGCGCATCAGCCGCCTCTTCCAGATGAACTCCAACAAGGAGATTCCCATGGAGTCAATCGACGCTGGCGACATCGGGGCTGGTGTGGGATTCAAAGACATCCACACAGGTGATACCCTCTGCGATGAGGCTCATCCCATCGTGCTGGAGTCAATGACCTTCCCCGACCCGGTGATTGGTATCGCCGTGGAGCCCAAGTCACAGGCCGATGTCGACAAACTGGGTATCGGACTGTCGAAACTCGCAGAGGAAGATCCCACTTTCACCGTGCGCACCGACGAGCAGAGCGGACAGACCATTATCTCTGGTATGGGCGAGCTGCACCTCGATATCATCATCGACCGTCTGAAGCGCGAGTTCAAAGTGGAGTGCAACCAGGGTAAGCCTCAGGTCAACTACAAGGAGGCCATCACCAAGACCGTCAACCTGCGTGAGGTATACAAGAAGCAGAGTGGTGGACGTGGTAAGTTTGCCGACATCATCGTCAACGTAGGCCCTGTGGATCCCGACTTCAAAGAGGGCGGACTGCAGTTTGTCAACGAGGTGAAGGGTGGCAACATCCCCAAGGAGTTTATCCCCTCTGTACAGAAAGGCTTCGAGAGCGCTATGAAGAATGGCGTGCTGGGAGGTTATCCTATGGACTCACTCAAGGTGACACTGCTCGATGGCTCGTTCCATCCCGTCGACTCCGACCAGCTCTCCTTCGAGATCGCAGCTATCCAGGCTTATAAGAACGCTTGTGTCAAGGCTGGCCCTGTACTGATGGAGCCTATCATGAAACTGGAGGTGGTGACACCTGAGGAGAACATGGGCGATGTCATCGGCGACCTCAACAAGCGCCGCGGACAGGTGCAGGGCATGGACGAGGCACGCTCCGGCGGACGTATCGTCAAGGCTTTGGTGCCACTGTCTGAGACCTTCGGATATGTCACCACCCTGCGTACCATCACTTCCGGACGCGCTACCAGCTCTATGGAGTACGACCATCACGCACCTCTCTCCAGCTCTATCGCCAAGGCAGTGCTGACAGAGTGCAACGGACGTGCCGACTTAGTCTAAAAAAGACCATGTGGATGTGAGACACCGCTTAGCGTATGACTCTTAAGCGGTGCTCCTCTCACCACAGCAATAGTAATAACATCAAATCTAATCCAATCATGAGTCAGAAAATTAGAATCAAACTCAAGTCTTACGATCACAAACTCGTAGACAAGTCAGCCGAGAAAATCGTTAAGGCTGTCAAGGCAACAGGTGCAGTGGTAAGCGGCCCAATACCCCTCCCCACACACAAGCGCATCTACACCGTCAACCGTAGTACCTTCGTCAACAAAAAGGCACGCGAGCAGTTCCAGCTCAGCGATTTCAAGCGCCTCATCGACATCTACAGCTCTACAGCTAAGACCGTCGACGCACTGATGAAACTCGAACTTCCCAGTGGCGTGGAAGTGGAAATCAAAGTATAGAACTGAAATTTCGCTTTCGAAATAAAAAAGGGTGTGATTTCACACCCTTTTTTTTGATATATCCATTTTTATCGCTAAAAAATATTAAAAATATTTGCGAGAATGAAGGAAAAGTCGTACCTTTGCAGCCGCAAAGTGCGTATTGCGCTGGCTTTTATGCTATCAATACACTGAGAAAGAGCGACTTGGCCTTCATTTGCGAAGAAGAAAGCGTCTCTTTAAAGTGGCTGGTGTGTGTAAAAATTAGTAAGATGCCACTTTAAAGAGACAAGATTATTCATATTTACATCATTTTTTTAACTTAAAACTGAAATGCCAGGATTAATTGGAAAAAAAATCGGAATGACATCCGTTTTCAGTGCCGACGGTAAAAATGTGCCGTGCACTGTTATCGAAGCTGGTCCTTGTGTTGTCACCCAGGTGAAAACTGTCGAAAAAGACGGCTATAGCGCTTTCCAACTGGGATTTGCTGAGGCTAAGGAGAAAAACACTACCAAAGCTCTCATGGGAATCTTCAAGAAAGCAGGGACAACACCGAAAAAGCACTTGGCCGAGTTCAAATTCGACGAGGAGTACAACCTCGGAGACACCATCACCGTAGAGATCTTCAGCGACTCAGAGTTCGTCGACGTCGTAGGAACATCAAAAGGTAAAGGTTTTCAGGGCGTCATGAAGCGTCACGGATTCGGCGGTGTAGGACAGAGTACTCACGGACAGGACGACCGCGCCCGCAAACCGGGTTCAATCGGCGCCTGCTCGTATCCCGCTAAAGTGTTCAAGGGAATGAGAATGGCCGGCCACATGGGTGGCGACAGAGTCACAACTCAGAACCTCAAAGTGTTAAAAGTCATACCGGAGCACAACCTTATCCTCGTCAAAGGATCGGTCGCCGGATGGAATGGTTCAACTGTCTTAATTGAGAAATAATGGAAATCAGCGTATTAAACATCAAAGGTCAGGAGACCGGAAGAACAGTCACTCTCAACGACGATATCTACGGCATCGAGCCCAATGACCATGTGCTTTACCTCGACGTGAAGCAATATCTGGCCAACCAGCGCCAAGGCACTGCAAAAGCCAAGGAGAGAAGTGAGCATGCTGGATCCACACGCAAGCTCGGAAGACAGAAAGGTGGAGGCGGCGCACGTCATGGCGACATCAACTCACCCCTCATGAAGGGTGGTGGTAGAGTGTTTGGACCAAGACCACGTGACTATCGCTTCAAACTCAACAAGAAAGTGAAAGAACTCGCACGTAAGAGCGCCCTCTCATACAAAGCTCAGGAGAACGCTATCATCATCATCGAGGACTTCACAATGGACGCACCCAAGACTAAAGAATTCTTAAATATTACTAAAAATCTTAAAGTCGAGGGAAAGAAACTTCTCATGGTTTTGCCAGAAGCAAATAAAAACGTATATTTGTCGGCTCGTAACCTGCAGCGTTCCGAGGTTATACTTGCATCATCACTCAATACTTACAAAGTGTTGAATGCTGATGTTCTTGTTGTGACCGAAAATTCGCTCAAGACAATCGACGGAATCTTAACTAAATAATCAAGGAGACAGAAAATGGGATTTATTTTGAGACCCCTGGTCACTGAGAAAATGACCAAGATCACTGACAAACGCCCCAACCGCTTTGGCTTCATCGTTTTACCAGAGGCCAACAAACTGCAAATCAAGGAGGAAATCGAGCGGTTGTATAATGTCACTGTTATCGATGTCAACACGCTGCTGTTCTCTGGAAAGCGCTCACAGCGCTATACAAAGGCTGGGCTTGTGAAAGGCCAGAAGAGCGCGTTCAAAAAAGCCATCGTAACACTCAAAGAGGGCGACACAATTGATTTTTACAGCAATATTTAATAAAAAATGGCAGTACGTAAATTTAAACCCGTAACTCCGGGTCAAAGACACAAGATTATTGGTACGTTCGAGGAGATTACTGCATCCGTACCAGAGAAGTCTCTCGTTTTTGGTAAACGTTCCACCGGCGGACGAAACAACACCGGTAAGATGACTGTACGCTACAGAGGCGGCGGACACAAGAGAAAATACCGTTTCATTGACTTCAAACGAGAGAAAGATGGTGTTCCAGCTGTAGTCAAGACAATCGAGTACGATCCCAACAGATCGGCACGCATCGCATTGCTCTACTATGCTGACGGTGAAAAACGCTACATTATTGCTCCTATCGGACTGCAAGTGGGCACTACACTCATGTCGGGAGCCGAGGCTGCTCCTGAAGTAGGCAACGCCCTCCCATTGGCCAACATACCAGTTGGTACCGTCATCCACAACATCGAGCTCAGACCCGGACAGGGCGCAAAGCTCGTGCGTTCGGCAGGTAATTTCGCTCAGTTGACTTCACGCGAGGGTAGCTATTGCGTTATCAAACTACCTTCAGGCGAGACTCGTCAGATTCTCTCTGCTTGTAAAGCTACCGTAGGTAGCGTAGGAAACTCAGACCACGCTCTTGAGCAGTCAGGTAAGGCCGGACGCTCACGCTGGCTCGGACGTCGTCCACACAACCGTGGTGTCGTCATGAACCCACACGATCACCCAATGGGTGGTGGCGAAGGAAGACAGTCAGGTGGACATCCACGCTCACGCACTGGTCTGTATGCTAAGGGCCTCAAGACAAGGGCTCCTAAGAAGCACTCCAACAAGTATATTATCGAAAGAGCTAATAAGAAGAAATAAAGTTAACAAGAGTAAATTATGAGTCGTTCACTTAAAAAAGGACCGTATATCAACGTAGCTCTGGAGAAGAAAATCCTCGCTATGAACGAAAGCGGCAAAAAGACAGTCGTCAAGACATGGGCGAGAGCATCAATGATTTCCCCGGATTTCGTGGGGCACACTGTTGCAGTTCATAACGGTAACAAATTTATCCCTGTTTACATCACTGAGAACATGGTGGGACACAAGCTCGGAGAGTTCGCACCCACACGCAGATTCGGCGGACATGCCGGCAACAAAAAGTAGTAAACAGGCAAACCCTTTGAAAATAAAAAATAAATAATAATGGGAGCAAGAAAACGTATCGCGGCTGAGAAAAGAAAAGAAGCCGCAAAAAGCCTCTACTACGCTAAACTCAGAGGCGTACCTTCCTCACCACGAAAAATGAGATATGTCGTTGACATGATACGTGGAATGGAAGTCAACAGAGCCCTCGGCGTACTCAGATTCTCAAAGAAAAACGCTGCCATCGACGTAGAGAAACTCCTTCTCTCCGCTGTGGCCAACTGGGAAGCCAAAAACGACCGCAAGGCAGAGGATGGTGAACTCTATATTTCACGCGTCTTCGTCGACGAGGGTGTGACTATGAAACGCATGAGACCTGCACCACAAGGACGTGGTTACAGAATACGCAAACGCAGCAACCATGTGACCCTTTTCGTGGATTCTAAAACTAATGACGATAAATAATAAGCAGAATGGGACAGAAAGTTAATCCAATAAGCAACCGCCTCGGTATTATCAGAGGATGGGACTCAAATTGGTTCGGAGGCAAAAATTTCGGAGAAAACCTGGTCGAGGACCAGAAAATCCGTAAGTACCTCAATGAGAGACTCGCCAATGCAAGCGTCTCCAGGATTGTCATCGAACGCACGCTCAAACTCGTCACCATCACCATCTGCACTGCCCGTCCGGGTATCGTCATCGGAAAAGGTGGACAGGATGTCGACAAACTGAAGGAAGAGCTGAAGAAACTCTACAACAAAGAGATTCAGATCAATATCTATGAGGTGAAAAAGCCAGAGCTCGACGCCACTATCGTTGCTACCAACGTGGCACGCCAGGTGGAGGGCAAGATCGCTTACAGAAGAGCTATCAAAATGGCTATCGCCAATACGATGCGCGCGGGAGCCGAGGGCATCAAAATACAGATCACAGGACGCCTCAATGGTGCTGAAATGGCACGCAAGGAAATGTACAAAGAGGGACGTACTCCTCTGCACACTTTCCGCGCTGACGTAGACTACTGCCAGGCAGAGGCCCTCACCAAGGTTGGTATCCTTGGTATCAAAGTGTGGATCTGCAGAGGTGAGGTCTATGGAAAGGTCGACCTCGCACCCAACTTCGCCCAGGAGAAGCAGAACAGCCGTCCAAGCGGCGGTGGACGCCAGGGACGTGGCAACCGCAAGAGAAACAATAACCGTTAAAAAAGTAAGAAGGTACAATGTTACAGCCAAAAAGAGTAAAATATAGAAGACCTCAGGACGGGCGCGGCAACAAAGGCAATGCGCACAGAGGTACACAGCTCGCTTTCGGTTCGTTCGGCATCAAGACTCTCGAAGCCAAATGGATTGACAGCCGGCAGATTGAGGCTGCCCGTGTAGCCGTCAACAGATACATGCAGCGTGAGGGACAGGTCTGGATCCGCATCTTCCCCGATAAACCTATCACACGCAAGCCCGCTGACGTACGTATGGGTAAAGGTAAAGGTGATCCCGCAGGATGGGTCGCACCTGTCACACCAGGACGCATCCTCTTCGAAGTAGAAGGCGTCAGTTTTGACATCGCAAAAGAGGCTCTCCGCCTTGCTGCACAGAAACTGCCCGTGAAAACTAAGTTTGTTGTAAGACGTGATTTTGATAAAAACGCATAAACTATGAAGATTAATGAAATAAATGAGCTCACCACTCAGGACTTGGTAGAGCGACTGGAGGCCACCGTTGAGCAGCTGCAGAAAATGAAGCTCAACCACGCTATCACACCTCTGGAGAATCCATCACAGATTAAGTTGGTGCGTCGTGACATAGCACGTATGAAGACAGTACTTCGTCAGAGAGAACTTAACAAATAACAATGGCCCAGATGGAAACAAGAAATTTAAGAAAGACAAGACAGGGTGTGGTAATCAGCAACAAAATGGATAAAACCATTGTTATTGCAGCAAAGTTCAAAGAGATGCACCCTATCTATGGCAAGTTTGTGCAGAAGACAAAGAAATATCATGCACACGATGAGAAAAATGAGGCTAACATCGGTGACACCGTACTCATTATGGAAACCCGTCCTTTGAGCAAAACAAAGAGATGGAGATTGGTTCAAATAATCGAAAAAGCTAAGTAATCATGATACAGGCAGAAACAAGACTTACCATTTGCGACAACAGCGGCGGGCGAGAGGCCCTCTGCATCAGAGTGCTCGGCGGTACACGCCGTCGCTATGCAAGCGTAGGCGACATCATCGTCGTATCAGTGAAAAATGTGATTCCTTCAAGCGACCTCAAGAAAGGCACTGTCTCTAAGGCTTTGATCGTACGCACCAAAAAGGAGATAAGAAGAGCCGACGGCTCCTATATCCGCTTCGACGACAATGCATGCGTACTTCTCAACAATGCCGGTGAGCTCCGTGGCAGCCGTATCTTCGGCCCCGTGGCACGTGAGTTGCGCGCCGTCAACATGAAGGTGGTGTCACTCGCACCAGAGGTTCTATAACATTTTAAAGAAGTAAAAGTAATGACAAAGTTACATATCAAGAAAGGCGACACAGTCATTGTCATATCCGGAGAGGATAAAGGCAAGACAGGTAAAGTGCTGCAGATGCTCAGGGAGAAGCAGAAGGCCATCGTCGAGGGTGTCAACATCGTCACAAAAAGCTCAAAACCCTCCGCAAAGCATCCACAGGGTGGTTTCGTCAAAGTCGAGGCACCTATTCATATCTCTAATCTGAGCCTGATCGACCCTAAGAGTGGCAAGGCAACACGTATTGCCATCCAAGTCAAAGAAGATGGCAAGAAAGTTAGAATCGCTAAAAAATCTGGAGAGGAGATCAAATAATGAATACAGCACAGTTAAAGACACAATACATCGAGAGCATCGCACCAGCGTTGAAGAAGCAGTTCAACTACACTTCAAACATGCAGATTCCAGTGCTCAAGAAAATCGTGATCAACCAGGGTCTCGGAGATGCCACACAGGAGAAGAAAATCATCGATGTCGCTATCAACGAGCTCACCACCATCACTGGACAGAAGGCAGTGGCTACCTACTCAAAGAAGGATATCGCCAACTTCAAGCTTCGTAAGAAGATGCCTATCGGTGTCATGGTGACCCTCCGCCGCGAGCGCATGTACGAGTTCCTCGAGAAACTCATCAGAGTGGCTCTGCCGCGTATCCGCGACTTCAAAGGCATCGAGAGCAAGTTTGACGGCAGGGGCAACTACACCCTTGGCATCGACGAGCAAATCATCTTCCCTGAGATCAACCTCGACACAATAGACCGTATACAGGGCATGAATATCACTTTCGTCACTTCAGCTAAGACTGACGAGGAGGGATACGAGCTGCTCAAGGCTTTCGGCCTACCATTCAAGAACGCTAAAAACGCATAAACAACATGGCAAAAGAATCAATGAAGGCCCGCGAGGTCAAAAGAGCCAGAATGGTTGCTAAGTATGCAGAGAAAAGAGCTGCACTCAAGAAAATCATTGCCACCAGCGATGACCCCATGGAGGCATACGAGGCCGCACGAAAGCTGCAGAGCATACCACGCAATGCCAACCCTATCCGCCTGCACAATCGTTGCAAGATCACCGGCAGACCAAAGGGATATATCCGCCAGTTCGGACTCTCCCGTATCCAGTTCAGGGAGATGGCTTCCGCAGGACTCATTCCGGGCGTGAAGAAAGCAAGCTGGTAAACAGGTGAGCATCTTTTTTTATAGTATTTAATATTGTCGGGGCAGTCCCGATTAATTAAACAAAAACAATTTATGACAGATCCAATTGCAGATTATCTGACGAGGCTCAGAAACGCTATCATGGCACATCACCGTGTAGTAGAGATTCCTGCCTCCAACCTCAAGAAGGAGATCACAAAGATCCTCTTCGACAAAGGTTACATCCTCAATTACAAATTCATTGAGGACGGACCTCAGGGCTCCATCAAGGTCGCTCTTAAGTACGACCCCGCCACTAAGGTCAACGCTATCAAGAAACTCAAGAGAGTTTCCACTCCTGGTCTCCGGAAATACACCGGTTACAAGGACATGCCGAGAGTTATCAACGGATTAGGTATTGCTATCTTATCTACATCCAAAGGTGTAATGACTGACAAAGAGGCCGCTGAGCTCAAGATTGGTGGCGAGGTGCTTTGTTATGTATATTAATTAGGAGGATACGATATGTCAAGAATAGGTAAATTGCCCATCAATATCCCCGCAGGTGTAGAGGTCAAACAAGACAAAGATGGTGTCATCACCGTAAAAGGCCCCAAAGGCGAACTTTCACAGCGGGTGGACCCCTCCATCAAAGTGAACATCGAGAATGGTGAGATGACTTTCGAGGTAGACGAGAACAGCCCCGTCAATATCAAGCAGAAACAAGCTTTCCATGGACTGTACCGCGCACTGGTAAACAATATGGTTGTAGGTGTCAGCCAGGGATTCCAGAAGACTCTGGAGCTCGTAGGTGTAGGATACCGCGTGTCCAACCAGGGGAACATACTCGAGTTCGCACTCGGATATACACACCCCATCTTCATTCAGCTCCCACCAGAGGTTAAGGTGGAGACAAAGTCTGAGAGAAACCAGAACCCGGTCATCATGCTCGAGTCATGCGACAAGCAACTGCTCGGTCTCATCTGTGCAAAAATTCGCTCTTTCCGTAAACCTGAGCCATACAAGGGCAAGGGTGTCCTGTTCAAGGGTGAGGTCATCCGCAGGAAGTCTGGTAAGTCAGCTTCAGCTAAGTAATTTTAACAATTGACGATTATGACAACAAAGAAAGAAGAAAGACGAATTAAAATCAAATATAGAATTCGCAAGAAAGTGAATGGTACCGCTGAGCGCCCACGTATGAGCGTCTTCCGCAGCAATAAGCAGATCTATGTGCAGGTCATCAACGACCTCACCGGCACTACGCTGGCTTCTGCCTCTTCGCTCGGACTCGAGAAGATGCCCAAGGTGCAGCAGGCTGAGAAAGTGGGAGAACTCATTGCTGAGAAGGCAAAGGCCGCTGGCATCACAGCCGTGGTTTTCGACCGCAATGGATATCTCTATCATGGCAGAGTGAAACAACTGGCTGACGCAGCCCGTAAAGGTGGACTTAAATTTTAAACGATTATGGCAATGAATAAAGTGAAAATCAACAGTGACGTAGAGTTAAAAGACAGCCTCGTGGCCATCAACCGTGTCACCAAGGTGACAAAGGGTGGACGTACGTTCACATTTGCTGCCATCGTCGTTGTAGGTGACGGTAACGGCGTCATCGGATGGGGTCTGGGCAAGGCTGGTGAGGTCACCGCCGCTATCGCAAAAGGCGTGGAAGCTGCCAAGAAAAACCTTGTGAAAGTGTCTGTCCTCAAGGGCACCATCCCTCATGAGATGGAAGTGTCATACGGTGGCGCAAAAGTGTTCCTCAAACCTGCTGCTCCTGGTACAGGTATGGTGGCTGGTGGTGCTATGCGTGCCGTGCTTGAGAGCGCTGGCATCAGAGACGTGCTCGCCAAGTCAAAAGGCTCATCCAACCCTCACAATCTCGTCAAAGCCACTATCAAAGCCCTCTCAGAGATGCGTGACGCTTACACTGTGGCTGGTGTTCGTGGTATTTCTATGCAAAAAGTTTTTAGAGGATAAGGAGTTTTTGATATGGCAACAATAAAAATCAAGCAGATTAAAAGTAAGATCGGTTATCCTATCGACCAGAAGCGCACTCTCAAGGCACTTGGCCTGCACAAAATATCTCAGGTGGTCGAGAAAGAGGACTGCCCTTCTATCAGGGGTATGATCAGAAAAGTACATCACCTGGTGACCGTAGTTGAATAATTAATCAGTTTAAAAGCAAAAAAATATGAAATTGCACAATCTAAAACCGGCAGCAGGCTCTACTCACTCACGCCGTCGCATCGGTCGCGGCCCAGGCTCAGGTCTCGGTGGCACCTCTACACGCGGTCATAAAGGAGCAAAGTCTCGTTCTGGCTACAAGAGAAAAATTGGATTCGAAGGCGGTCAGATGCCATTGCAGCGCCGTGTACCAAAGGCTGGTTTCAAAAATATCAACCATAAGGAGTATGTCGCTGTCAATGTGTCTACCTTGCAGAAGGTGGCCGAGAAGAAGGGTCTCACCAAGATTGGTATTCAGGAGCTCAAGGCTGCTGGTTATACCAATGGCAAGGAACTGGTCAAGATCCTGGGTGTCGGCGAGTTGAAGCTGGCTCTGCAGGTGGAGGCTCACGCCTTCTCTAAAACTGCCGAGGAAGTGATCAAGGCAGCTGGTGGTAACACAACTATAATCTAAGTAAATGAAAAAGTTTATCGAGACACTGAAGAATATCTGGAAGGTGGAGGATTTGCGTCAGCGAATCCTCATCACCATCCTGTTCACTGCAATCTATCGTTTCGGATCGTTTGTGGTGCTTCCTGGCATCGACTCGACCAAGTTGGCTAACATGCATGAGCAGACCGAGGGAGGTCTCATGTCATTGCTTGACATGTTCTCGGGTGGCGCTTTCTCCAATGCTTCTATCTTCGCATTGGGTATCATGCCATACATCTCCGCATCTATCGTCATGCAGTTGCTCGCTGTCGCTGTACCTTATTTCCAGAAGATGCAGCGTGAGGGTGAGAGTGGACGGAAGAAAATCATGTGGTACACCAGGGTGCTGACCGTGTTTATACTCGTCTTCCAGGCCCCGTCGTACCTGATGAACCTGAAGATGCAGTCGGCAGGCGCACTGACCACTGGCATCTCCTGGCAGGCTTTCATTCTTCCTGCTACCATCATACTTGCCGCTGGCAGTATGTTCATCCTATGGCTTGGTGAGCGCATCACGGACAAAGGCGTCGGTAATGGTATCTCACTCATCATTATGATTGGTATCATCGCACGTCTGCCGTCCTCATTCGCACAGGAGGTGTCTTCAAGATTGACCGCTGTCACAGGTGGTGGTCTCGTCATGTTCATTATCGAATTGCTCATCCTCTTTGCGGTGGTTTGTGCTGCCATACTTCTCGTACAGGCAGTCAGAAAAGTGCCAGTGCAGTATGCGCGCCGCGTGCAGGGCAACAAGACTTACGGTGGTGCACGTCAGTACATCCCGCTCAAGCTCTTCGCTGCCAACGTGATGCCTATCATCTTCGCACAGGCTCTCATGTTCATACCACTCGCCATCGTGCAGTATTCCACCAATAGCACCAATTATGTGATGCGGTCGCTCATGGACCATACCAGTCTGTTGTACAACATCATCTTTGCGGCCCTCATCATTGCGTTCACCTATTTCTACACTGCCATCACACTCAACCCCACACAGATGGCTGAGGATATGAAACGCAACAATGGATTCATTCCTGGTGTGAAGCCTGGAAAACCGACTGCCGACTACATCGACACAGTCATGTCACGCATCACGTTTCCTGGCTCGTTGTTCATCGCTTTCATCGCCATCATGCCGGCACTCGCCGGACTGCTTGACGTGAAGCAGGGATTCGCACAGTTCTTTGGTGGCACTTCACTGCTCATCCTTGTCGGTGTGGTCATCGACACCTTGCAGCAGATTCAGAGTCATCTGATGATGCGTCACTATGACGGACTGTTGAATGCTGGACATACCCGTGGCAACGGTGGCGTGTCTGCCTACTAATTCCTTGGATGAATATATTTCTTAAGACAGAGGATGAAATAGAGCTCATGAGGCGGGCTAACCGACTGGTCGGTGCTACGCTCGCCGAATTGGCTCGACATATCAAGCCAGGGGTGACAACACTCCAGCTCGACAAGATCGCGGGGGAGTTCATACGTGATCATGGGGCCATACCCACATTCAAGAATTTCCCCAACCCCTATGGAGGACCCTTCCCCGCCAATATCTGTACGTCGGTCAATGATGTCGTCGTGCATGGCGTGCCAGACAGCAAGACAGTCTTGCGTGAGGGAGATATCATCTCCATCGACTGTGGCACACTACTTGACGGGTTCAACGGAGACTCATGCTACACCTTCTGTGTGGGCGAGGTCAAAGACGAGGTCAGACAACTGCTTCGCACTACTTACGAGGCTCTCTATCTCGGCATCGACCAAGCAGTGGCAGGGCGACATATCGGCGACATCGGTAGTGCCGTGCAAGACCATTGCGAGTCACATGGATACGGTGTGGTCAGAGAACTCACAGGCCATGGCATCGGGCGAAAGATGCATGAAGACCCGATGGTGCCCAATTATGGCCGACGTGGCAATGGTATCATGCTCAAAGACAGTATGTGCATCGCCATCGAGCCGATGATCACCATGGGAGCCAGAGCCATCTACCTCATGCCCGACAGATGGACAGTGAGAACCAGAGACGGACAGCCTGCAGCGCATTTCGAGCACACAGTGGCGGTCAGAAGGGGTAAGGCTGAGATTTTATCATCGTTTGAGGAAATAGAAACATATTTAGGAAAAACCAATTGAGTATTTATGGCAAAGCAAGCCGCTATTGAACAAGACGGAACCATCATCGAGGCACTCTCTAATGCCATGTTCCGAGTAGAGTTGGAAAATGGGTGTCCCATCACAGCACATATCTCAGGCAAGATGAGGATGCACTACATTAAGATACTGCCAGGTGACAAGGTGAAGGTGGAAATGAGCCCATACGACCTGACAAAAGGCAGAATAGTGTTCAGATACAAATAATTTTACTGATATATGAAGACAAGAGCATCATTGAAAAAACGCACACCCGACTGCAAAATCGTACGCCGCAAGGGACGTCTTTTCGTTATCAACAAGAAGAACCCCAAGTATAAACTGCGTCAGGGATAATCAGAGTATGTAGGTGTGTGGAGTAGATTTGCCCCAGAATAAGCGTGGCGAAATCGCATTGACTTATATCTATGGTATAGGTCGAAGTAGTTCAGCAAAGATATTGGATAAGGCAGGCGTGAGCCGCGACCTGAAAGTCAACGAATGGAATGACGAGCAGGCAGCCAAAATCCGTGAAATCATCGGCGCTGAATTTAAAGTGGAGGGTGACCTCAGGTCTGAGATCCAGATGAATATCAAGCGTCTCATGGACATCGGTTGCTACAGGGGCGTCAGACATCGTAACGGTCTTCCAGTGCGCGGACAAAGCACCAAAAACAATGCCCGTACTCGTAAAGGTAAGAAGAAGACTGTTGCTAACAAGAAAAAGGCTACTAAGTATCATGGCAAAGAAAACAGTCACTTCGAAAAAGAGAAATGTAAAGGTTGATGCTCTCGGACAGTTACATGTCCACAGCTCTTTCAACAATATTATCGTGTCTTTGGCCAACAGTGAGGGACAGGTCATCTCATGGTCATCTGCTGGAAAGATGGGTTTCCGCGGGTCAAAGAAAAACACTCCTTACGCTGCACAGATGGCTGCTGAGGACTGCGCCAAAGTGGCATACGACCTCGGTCTGCGTAAAGTGAAGGCATACGTCAAGGGTCCAGGCAACGGACGTGAGTCCGCTATCCGTGCCATCCACGGAGCTGGCATCGAAGTAACAGAGATCGTTGACGTCACACCACTCCCACACAACGGATGCCGCCCTCCAAAGCGTCGCCGCGTGTAATCATTTCTTCGCTGTCGATGAGGCAGCATCAATCAACAAAACAACAAATTAAGCACATTTTTTATATTTATGGCAAGATACATAGGACCGAAATCAAAAATTGCCCGCCGATTTGGAGAACCCATCTTTGGCCCGGACAAAGTTTTGTCCCGCAGGAACTTCCCTCCGGGACAGCATGGCAACAATCGTCGCAGAAAGCAGTCTGAGTACGGTGTCATGCTGGCAGAGAAGCAAAAGGCCAAGTACACTTACGGAGTGCTTGAGCGTCAGTTCCGTAACATGTTTGAGAAAGCCGCTAAGGCAGAAGGCATCACCGGTGAGGTGCTCCTCCAGAACCTGGAGAGCCGTCTTGACAATGTTGTCTTCAGACTTGGCATCGCACCAACTCGCGCAGCTGCCCGCCAGCTCGTTGGCCACAAACATATCGTTGTAGACGGAAATGTCGTCAACATTCCATCTTATTCCGTGAAGCCCGGCCAGATTGTCGGTGTTCGCGAGAAATCTAAGTCTTTGGAGGTCATCGATGCGGCTCTCGCTGGATTTAACCACAGCAAGTATCCCTGGATCGAGTGGGATGAGAACACTAAGAGTGGTAAGTTCCTGCACAAACCCGAACGTGCAGACATTCCAGAGAATATCAAGGAGCAGTTAATCGTTGAGTTGTACTCTAAATAAATCATTTTAATGGCGATATTAGCATTTCAAAAACCCGACAAAGTCGTAATGTTGGAGACGAACGATAAGTTCGGCAAATTCGAATTCCGTCCACTCGAGCCTGGCTTTGGCGTCACCATCGGCAATGCGCTGAGACGCATCCTGCTCTCGTCATTAGAGGGTTATGCTATCAATACCATCAAAATCGGTGGTGTCGAGCATGAGTTCTCTTCTGTACCAGGTGTCAAGGAGGATGTCACCAACATTATCTTGAATCTCAAACAAGTGAGGTTCAGACAAGTAGTAGAAGAATTCGAGAACGAGAAGGTTAGTATCACCGTAGAGAATTCCACTGAGTTCAAAGCGGGAGATATCGGTAAGTATCTGACTGGATTTGAAGTGTTAAATCCTGATCTGGTGATTTGTCATTTAGATGTCAAAGCATCGATGCAACTTGATATTACTATCAACAAAGGCCGTGGATACGTGCCCGCTGAGGAAAACCGCGACTATTGCACCGATGTCAACGTCATACCCATCGATTCTATCTACACCCCAATCCGCAACGTCAAGTACAGCGTGGAGCCCTATCGTGTCGAGCAGAAAACCGACTACGACAAGCTCGTGCTGGAGGTGACAACGGATGGTTCCATCCAACCCAAGGAGGCACTCAAGGAGGCCGCCAAGATCCTCATCCATCACTTCATGCTCTTCTCTGACGAGAAGATCACTCTTGAGACACCAGATCCTAATGGCAATCAAGAGTTTGATGAGGAAATCCTGCACATGCGTCAGTTGCTCAAGACTCGTCTTGTCGACATGAACCTTAGTGTTCGTGCACTCAACTGTCTTAAGGCAGCCGATGTCGACACACTCGGCGACCTGGTGCAGTACAACAAGACCGACCTCCTCAAATTCCGCAACTTCGGTAAGAAATCGCTTTCTGAGCTTGATGATTTGCTCGAGAGTCTGAATCTGTCGTTTGGAACCGATATTTCAAAGTATAAACTTGAAAAATAAAAACGAAAAATGAGACACAATAAGAAATTCAACCATCTGGGTCGTACTGCAGATCACCGTCAGGCTATGCTTGCCAACCTGACCATCTCACTGATCATGCACAAAAGAATCACTACGACTCTTGCCAAGGCAAAGGCACTCAAAAAATACGCAGAGCCGCTCATCACACGTTGCAAGGACGACTCTACCAACTCACGCCGCGTCGTGTTCAGCTACCTGCAGAACAAAGAGGCCCTCAAAGAACTCTTCGGCCCTGTGGCTGAGAAAGTGGGCGACCGTCCCGGTGGCTACACACGCATCATCAAATTGGGCAATCGCCTGGGTGATGGCGCACAGACCTGCTTCATCGAGCTGGTAGACTTTGATGAGAACATGGCTAAGACTCCCAAGGCTGCTAAGCGCACACGCCGTAGCCGCAAGTCTTCTGCCGCCGCTCCTGCTGCTGAGGCAACAACTGAGACACCTGCTGAGGAGAAGGCTGAATAATCTCCAGATTATTTCAACTCTTGATATTGACGGTCGCTGGTCTTCCTGCGGCCGTCTTTTTTGTCTCCCATCTCCCATCTCCCATTTCCCCATTTCCCCATTTTAATTTTTCATCTTTCATTTTTCATCTTTCATCTTCCATAGGGTTTTTCCTATCTTTTTTTCGGGATTTCCCATTTCATGTTTTTATATTTCGCCGTATCTTTGCAATGTGGAAAAAAAGGAGTATATTTGCAAACCATTAACATTCAAGGATATGAAGAAAGTCATCGTTTTATCAGCTTGTGCTGTCCTTCTGCTTAGCGGATGCGGCACCTATACGGCTACCGGTGCCTACACCGGCGCTTCTTTCGGCTCTATTCTCGGCTCTGCCATCGGAGGCATCTCCGGCGGACCGCGCGGCAGTGATGTGGGCACTATTGTGGGTATGGCAGGTGGTGCCATCATCGGTGGAGCTATTGGCAGTGCTGCTGACAATGCCAACCGCCGTGAGGTGCATGAGCACTATGAGGCAGTGCAGCGACAGAAGTCAGCCAATGCCAACCGCGGCTACGACAATTATGACCGTGGATACGACAATGATAATAGTGGCTTCGACCCCAGCAATAGTGGCGACGACCGTCTCTACGACTTTGGCAGCAGCGACTACACAGGCAATTATTCTGCCTCGCAGCCTCGCTCTGTGTCACCCAACTCTTCCAGTATCGAGAACCTCACCGACAATTTTTCTGTCAACAACAAGATTGTCATCGGCAACGCCCGCTTTGTTGACGAGAATCGTGATGGTGTCTTAAACTCCAATGAGACTTGCAAGGTGATATTTGAAGTACACAACGCTTCCAACGTCACGCTCTACGACATACAACCCACAGTGGTTGAGTCTTCTGGCAAGAAGAATATCTATATCTCACCCAATATCCACGTCGAGCGTCTGGAGCCCGGTAAAGGCATCCGCTACACCGCCATGGTCAAGAGCGGACGGATGAAGGACGGTAACGCCACGTTCTGCCTCTCTGCCCTTCAGGGCAATCAGGTCATGTCCAACGTCTCCGAGTTCGTCATCCCCACACGCAGGTAACGAGTGAATCGGATTTCGCTTTTCGCGGTTCGCTTTCTCAACCACATCATAAAAGGGCCTCCAGTGTCACGGCACTGGAGGCCTTCATTTAATTTTTAATTTTTAATTTTTAATTTTTCACTTTCCTAGAGTCTATCTCTCTTTTTTTGACAGTTGTAAAGAATAAGACAAATAACAGAATTGTCAACTTCTTTATCACATGATGATCATACAAGAATATCTCAAGTGTGGGAGACGGAATGAAATAGAATTCACACAACGAAAAAAGGGGAGAAGAAAAGAACACAGCAAAAAAAATGGAAGAAAAACTTTGTTAATGAATGAAAAATTGTATTTTTGTGCCTTAGAATCAATTCAAGACTTAACCTATCAAGTAACCTATACTAAAGGAAATAACCAGTTATGAGATTTATTTTTACAACAATGTTGTTGTGCTCATTATCCTTTCTGGTTGATGCACAACAAATATTGGATTTGAGTGGAACGTGGAGTGTCATTGCTGGACAAGAGCGTTCTGTCATTATGTTGCCCAATACGCTCGACGGTGCAAACATAGGGCAGGAAAATCAGCTTCAGCCTCAATTGCAGAAGCCTCAGCTGTCTCGACTCACACGAAAGCATTCATATATAGGCATTGCCATTTATCAGCGTGAAGTGATGATACCCCGGTCGTTGGCTGGGAAACCCCTTCAACTCTCGCTCGAAAGAGTGATGTGGAAAAGCCGGCTCGCCATTGACGGGCAAGACTTGGGACAAATGCAGGAAAGCCTTGTCTCACCACACATTTTCTACATAGAAAAAGGTCTCTCTGAAGGGAAACATTTACTGACCCTCACCATCGATAACCAACAACAGCATGACATCTCTGTAGACCATCTCGCACACTCTTACACCAACGACACACAGATTATGTGGAATGGGGCGCTGGGAGAGATGAAGCTCACAGCCGCTCCTATGGTCAGTGAGGTGCAGGTATACCCCGATATTGATCAACGTCAGATACAAATCAAGGTGGTGGGCACAGCCGATGCCCAGTTTGCGCTAGATGGGGTGGCCGTCATTCCTCAGAAGAAAGAGGATGGCATGTATGTGCTGCCCATCAATGATATGAGACTGTGGAGTGAGTTTTCACCCCATCTTTACACCCTCAGTGTGACAGCAGGCGGACAGACCAAGACCGTCAGCTTCGGCATGAGAAAATTTTCTGCCGAAGGCAACCGGCTGCTCATCAATGGACACCCTACTTTCCTCAGAGGTACCTTGGAGTGCTGCGTCTTCCCACTGACGGGAACACCGCCAATGGATGAACGAGGATGGATGAAAGTGTTTACAACCGCCCGTGAGTATGGACTCAACCACCTGCGTTTCCACTCATGGTGTCCACCCAAGGCTGCTTTCCGTGTCGCTGATAAGATGGGTTTCTATTGTCAGGTGGAGCTGCCTAACTGGTCGCTGACTGTCAACAAAGACTCTGCCACCGCACAATTCCTCTACGACGAGTTTGACCATATCGTTCGTCACTACGGCAATCACCCCTCGCTATGTATCATCAGCTGTGGCAATGAACTGCAACCCGACTTCGACTTCCTCAACAAGTTGACACACTATATGAAGTCATCTGATTCGCGGCATCTCTATCTCACGTCGACTTTCACTTTTGAGAAAGGGCACGGTGTCAGGCAGGAGCCAGAGGATGACATCTTCATCACACAATGGACCGACAAAGGATGGGTGAGAGGACAGGGCGTCTTTGATGAGCATATGCCCGACTTCAAAAGCGACTACCGCGCCGCTGCCCAAGACATTACGGTGCCGCTCATCTCACATGAGATAGGCCAATATAGTGTTTATCCCAATATCCGGGAGATAGAAAAATACACGGGTGTGCTCGACCCTCTCAATTTCAAAGCGATACGTGACGACCTCAGACGTAAAGGGCTGCTCCATCGTGCGGATGACTATCTCCAGGCTTCCGGACGGTTCGCAGCCATCCTTTATAAGGAAGAAATCGAACGGGCGTTGAAAACCCCACAGCAGAGTGGATTCCAATTGCTCGACCTGCACGACTTCCCTGGTCAGGGTACCGCCCTTGTAGGGTTGCTTGATGCATTCTGGGACTCAAAAGGTCTCATCCAACCGCAACGCTTCAGGGAATTCTGTGCGCCAGTGGTGCCGCTGGCACGATTCGAGAAAGCCGTGTGGCGTGCTCAGGAGCGATTTACTGCCACCATTGACGTGGCAGATTATTCTGAAAACCCCAAAGAGAAAGAAATCAACTGGCAATTGACCGACGAAACGGGTCGTATATATGCCGAAGGTGATGGCCGCCAAGTGGATGTGGCTCTTGATAGGGTAGAAAAGGCTCAACGGCTTGAACTGCTTGTCACCATAAAAGATTCCCCATGGCGAAATCGCTGGAATATATGGGTGTATCCTGAAGTGGATATGCCCCAGAACCGGCAATTGATCGTCACCGCGGACATCGGTCAGGCACTCAAAGCATTGAAAAAAGGAAAGAAGGTGCTCTTCTCTCCTGAGACTTCCACTGTCAAAGGATTGGAGGGAAAATTCCTGCCCGTCTTCTGGAGTCCTGTTCACTTCCCCAAGCAAGCAGGTACCATGGGACTGTTGTGCAATCCCAAGCATCCTGCCCTGAGTGATTTCCCCACCGACATGCACAGTGACTGGCAGTGGTGGAATCTGGTGAAACGCAGTCGTGTGATGGTGCTTGACAGTCTGCCATACATGTGCCCTATTGTCGAGAGTGTGGACAATTTTGTCAACAATCGACGGATCGCATTAGTCTTTGAGGCTCAAGTGGGAAAGGGGCGGCTCATCTTTTCAACCATCGACTTGCTGACAGACAGCCAGTTGCCCGAAATACGGCAGTTGCGCTATTCTCTGACAAAGTATATGCTAGGTCACGAGTTTCACCCCACGACCACCCTCACGCCCACTCAGTTGCTCAGTCTGCTGCAAGAAGATGGCACAGAACTGAAAACCGGTGCGACCTCAATTTATGAATAAACAAAGAAGACGCTACCGGAAACTGACAAAGACTTAACCATTTCAATGGATGTAATTAGACTAAACAACAGACAACTATTTTTTACCAAGCATACTTGTATGCGTATTTTTCAACCAAAAAACTAACAAAATGATGAAAAACAAAATGCGAAGACTAACAGTTCTTGCGTTGCTTGCTATTTCTTCGACAGTAGCAATGGCACAGAGCAAGATTACTGGTAAAATCGTGGAAGTGAATGGCGAACCAATCATCGGCGCCACAGTAAAAGTAAAGGGAAGCGCTACCGGTGCGGTCTCTGACCTGGATGGAAATTTCACTGTCGAAGCAGAAAAGGGTTCCGAGCTGGAAGTGTCTTACATCGGTTATAAGACACAAGCCGTAAAGGTGACGGGAAACTATTTGGAGGTAAAACTTCTGGAAGACGCCAAGGCTCTGAGTGAAGTAGTCGTCGTGGGATTTGGTGTACAGAAAAAAGTCAACCTCACAGGAGCAGTGTCTGTCGTCGATGGCGACGAGCTGGCACAGCGACCCGTCGCCAATGCCACTCAGGCATTGCAGGGTGTTGTACCTGGACTACAAATTTCATCGACCAGCGGTACGCTTGACTCGTCTCCGGCTATCAATGTGCGTGGTACCGCTACCATTGGTGAGGGGTCGAGTGGCTCACCGCTCATCCTCATTGATGGCATGGAGGGCGACCTCAACACCATCAATCCACAGGATATCGAGAGCATCTCTGTGCTGAAAGATGCCGCAGCATCGAGCATTTATGGTAGCCGTGCACCCTTCGGCGTCATTCTTGTCACCACCAAGAGTGGTAGTAAAGATACCAAGGTGAAGGTTAATTATAACAACAGCTTCCGTTTCAGCAGTCTGATACGTGGCAAACACATGATGAACTCCGTTGACTACGCCTCCTGGCTCAACGATGCCAAGACCAATCAGGGACAGTCGGTGTTCTTTGACGCTGAACGTATGGCTGCCATCAAAGAATATCATGACGCCAAACCTATCGGTCCGGGCACCCGCCTTACCGCCGATGGCAAAACAGTCTATGCCATTGGTTCACAGAATGGCGTGACATGGGATGACGGCTATGGACATGGTATCGACGACGTGGACTGGTACGATGTGGTATACAAAGGCTCTGCTTTCTCTCAGGAGCATAATGCCAGCGTCAACGGTGGCAGCGATAAATTCAGTTTCTATGCTTCTGTTGGTTATCTCGATCAGGATGGTTTCATGAATATGGGTAGCGATGGCTATAAACGCTACAACGGTACCGCCAAGATGAACATCGAACTGGCCAAGTGGATCCGCATGAACTATAATATGCGTTTCACACGCACCAATTACCATCGTCCAGCCACGTTAGGGTACGGTCTCTACAATGACATGGCCCGTCAGGGATGGCCTATGCTGCCCCTTTACGACCGCAATGGATACCTCTACTCCTCACCCTCACCGGCATTGGGACTGGAGACTGGCGGAAAAGACACTACCGAGAGAGATGTCATCAACCACCAGGTCGGATTCGTACTAGAGCCGATAAAGAACTGGGTGACTCACATCGACTTCAACTACAAGATAGACAACGCAGTGAGACACTGGGACAGCCAGCGTACTTACAATCACAATGTGGCTGGTGAAGCCGTGATCTACAACCAAAGCTCCAATGTGCACGAGGACGAGGCAAAGGACAACTACCTGAACTTCCAGGCGTATACAGAATACACATGGTCACTGGCTGAGAAACACAACTTCCATCTGATGGGAGGTTTCCAGACCGAACAACTGAAACGACTGGTCTTTGGAATGCAACGTGACGGTATCCTCGATCCCAGCAAACCTGAGGTAGACCTGACCAACGGACTGAGCTATTCAGGACAAAGCATCGTGCCATCTGTCAATGGCGCACGCAATCAATGGCAGACTGCCGGTTTCTTCGGACGTTTCAACTACAACTACGACGAGAAATACCTCCTCGAGGCCAACCTCCGTTACGATGGCACCTCACGTTTCCGTACGGATAAGATGTGGAAGTTGTTCCCATCTGTGTCATTGGGATGGAACATCGCACGTGAGAAGTTCTGGGAGAACCTGGTGGGTAAAGTCAATACGCTCAAACTGAGAGCATCTTATGGCTCACTTGGCAACCAGAACATCGACAACTGGTATCAGACCTATCAGACCATTGCTTACAACTCCGTGGCTGGCACCTGGCTGCAGAATGGTGTGAAACCCAACACCACCAGCGCACCGAGCCTCGTCTCAGCACTCTTGACATGGGAGAAAGTGGAAAGCTATGATGTCGGTTTTGATGTCGGAGCCCTCAACAACCGACTGACGGCCACCTTCGACTTCTATGTGCGCAACACACTCGATATGGTGGGCAACGCACCCGAACTGCCTGCTATCCTTGGTACCAGTGTCCCTGTGACCAACAACACCGACCTTCGCACCACAGGATGGGAGTTCCAAATCAGTTGGCGCGACGTGCTCAAGAACGGATTGTCATATGGAGCCACCTTCAATATCTCCGACGCACGCACAAAGATTACACGCTACCCGAACAACCCCACCAAGTCTATCAACAATTATATCGAGGGACGTTACCTCAATGAGATATGGGGATTTGAGACCATTGGCATCGCCAAGAGTGACGAGGAGATGAACTCACATCTTGCCAATGCTGACCAAAGTTCACTGGGCAGCAACTGGGCAGCAGGCGACATCATGTATCGTGACATCAATGGAGACCATCAAATCACACGTGGCGCACAGACGCTGGACGATCACGGCGACCTCAAGGTCATCGGAAACTCCACACCACGCTACCTCGTGGGATTGAACCTCAACGCCGCATGGAAAGGATTCGACATCTCTGCTTTCTTCCAGGGCGTGATGAAGCGCGACTGGTGGATCGGTGGCTCATGGGGCGGCGGTCTGGAGTATCTCTTCGGTACAACCAACTCATGGGAGTGGTGGAGCGTCGGTATCACCGATGTGCAAGACTACTATAGAGACGCCAACACATGGTCAGTGCAGAATGGATACCAGACAGCCAATCAGGATGCATGGTTGCCCAGAGTGCAGTTCAGCGACAAGAACGAACAGGCACAGACCCGTTACCTCATGGATGGCTCGTATATGAGACTGAAGAATCTGCAGTTGGGATACACTCTGCCACGTAAGCTCACACAGCAATGGGGCATCAGCAATCTGCGTGTCTTCGTCTCCGCAGAAAATCTCTTTACCATCACTGACATGCCACACCAGTTTGACCCTGAACTGATGTCAACCTCTGTCAACCAAAACAATGGTTATCCTCTCCAGAAGACGTTTGCATTCGGTCTTAATGTATCATTCTAATGCACAAAACACGTAATAATAAACAGAAGATCATGAAACTATATCATTTTTCATTCATAGCATTGGCTCTCACAGCAAGCATCACCTCATGTAACGACTACTTGGAGCAAGAACCACCATCGTCTCTCACACCAGAAAACTTCTATACCAGTGAAGACCAGGTGCAGGCAGTGGCCAACCGTTTCTATCAGGACATTATGCCAGGACATGGAGGATGGGACTACGGTACTTATACCAACGATAACAATACTGACGTGCAAGCATCACGCTCACCGAGCGCTAAGTTCTCCAGCAACCTCTGGCGCACCAGTCAGTCTGAGGGCGACTGGTCGTGGGGCAATGTGCGCAATGTCAATTTCCAACTCGCACAGCTCAAGACAAAACTGTCAGAAGGCGCCATCAGTGGCAATGAGACCAACATACGCCAGTATATTGGTGAGATCTATTTCTTTAGGGCTTACGCCTATTTCGAACTGCTGAAAAAATATGGTGACCTGCCCATTCTCACAGAGGCTTTGCCCGATGACGAGGCAGTGCTCGTGGCTGCCAGCAACCGGCAGCCCTGTAACGAGGTGGCGCGCTTCATCATCAACAACCTTGACACGGCAGCCACTTACATGAAGGATGGGTTCGAAGGCCGTCATACACGCATCTCTGTGGATGTGGCCCGCTTGTTTAAATCGAGGGTCGCTCTTTATATGGGTTCATGGCTGACCAACTTCGCAGGCACACCATTTGTGCCTTTAGGCAATGGATGGCCGGGTGCAGAGAAAAATCCTGGCTACAGCTTCCCTGCAGGCTCGCTGGATAATGAGGCCAAATATTTCTTTGAGACTGCCGCCGCCGCAGCCGAGCAAGTGGCCGACAAATACAAAGGAAGTCTGACGGTCAACAATGGCGTGGTGCCACAGACTGAAGGACAGAGCAATCCATATCTGGAGTTGTGGGGAACCACCTCATGCGCAGGAAAGAGCGAAATCTTGCTGTGGCGTGAATATAGCAAATCGCTCGGTGTGCAGAACGATATCGAGGTGGCTGTAGAGAAAGGTAACATCGGGACGGGTGTCACACGTTCTCTCGTGGAGCGCTATCTGATGGCTGATGGAAAACCCATCTACAACTCTTCTTTCGCATACGATGACTCTGAGATCGCCAAGGTGGTGGCCAATCGTGATCCACGCCTCGCTGTCATGCTGAAAGTGCCTGGACAGGTCAACTGCTTCAAGAATGTATCTGATGTGGCTGGTACGCACTGGACAGAAACGGAGCCGGTGCCCAATATCACCAATGCCAACGCTGAGGACGGATATATCACTGGTTATGCCATCCGTAAGGGTATGACATTCGACCGCTCGCTCACCGCCAATGGTGGAAGCTACAACGTGTGTGTCATCTTCCGTGCCACAGAGGCTCTGCTCAACTATATCGAGGCTGAGTATATGCTGACGAAGAATCTCGGTGCAGGGAAAATCATGGAATACTGGAAAAAGGTGCGTGAATGTGCAGGATTCACAGGCGACGGACTCAATCCACAGGTGACGATTGCCGCCACTGATATGTCGAAAGAGACACTCGACTGGGGTGCATACACCGCAGGAAAAGTCTTGACGGACCCCATCCTTTACAACATCCGTCGTGAACGTAGTTGTGAGTTCCTTGCTGAGGGATTGAGAGACATGGACCTGAAGCGCTGGCGTTCGTATGAGCAGTTGATCACCAAACCGGTTTACGCAGAGGGTATACACCTCTGGGGCACCACCATGGAGTCGTGGTACAATGACCTTGTGGCCGACGGTACCAGCAGTTCCAATGTCTCACAGCGCAGCATCAGCGAGTACCACTGCCCGCACGTTGTGAATATGACCAATAATAGTTATGCCAAAGGACTCACATGGCGCATGGCTTATTATCTGCAGCCACTGCCGCTGAGACAGTTCTTGCTGACAGCTTCCGACCACAGCTCTGTCTCCGCAAGTCCACTGTATCAGAATCCTTATTGGCCCACAGAGACTGACCAGCCAGCACAGCAATAAAGCAGTTTGTCCTGAAAAAATCAGTAGCTGATTAAACAAAAAAATCCTCCAGTGTCGCCGACACTGGAGGATTTCATTTTTAATCTTTCATTTTTAATCTTTCATTTTTAATCTTTCATCTCCTACACGATTCCCTGTGCCATCATGGCGTGGGCCACCTTCATGAAGCCGGCGATGTTGGCACCCTTCACGTAGTTGATGTATCCACTGGGCTCTTTGCCGTACTTCACGCACTGCTCATGGATGTTCGACATGATGCTGTGCAGCTTGTCGTCCACCTCTTTGCTGCTCCATGACAGGCGCATCGAGTTCTGGGTCATCTCAAGACCGGAAGTGGCTACGCCGCCTGCATTGACAGCCTTGCCGGGAGCGAAGAGCTGGCCGGCAGCCACAAATTTATCCACAGCCTCGGCGGTACAACCCATGTTGGAGACCTCAGCCACACACAGTGTGCCGTTCTTGAGCAGCATGTCGGCGTCGGCACCGTTGAGCTCATTCTGGGTGGCACAAGGCAGGGCGATGTCCACTTTCACCTCCCATGGCTTACGGCCCTCATAGAAAGTACTGCCCTCAAACTCCTCGGCGTATGGCTCGCACACATCGTTGCCGCTGGCGCGGAGTTCTAGCATGTAGGCTATCTTCTCATCGTCAAGACCGGCGGGGTCGTAGATGTAGCCGTCAGGACCCGAGATAGTCACCACCTTGGCACCTAGTTCTGTGGCTTTCTTGGCGGCGCCCCAGGCCACGTTGCCGAAGCCGCTGATGGCCACAGTCTTGCCCTTGATGTCGATGCCGTGGGTCTGCAGCATCTGGTTGACGAAATAGAGTGCGCCAAAGCCGGTGGCCTCTGGGCGCAGGATGGAGCCGCCCCATTCGAGACCTTTGCCGGTGAGCACACCTTGATATTGGTGGGTCAGTTTTTTGTACATACCGAAGAGGTAGCCAATCTCACGGCCGCCCACACCGATGTCGCCGGCGGGCACGTCCATGTCAGGGCCAATCACTTTGTGCAACTCCAGCATGAAGGCCTGGCAGAAACGCATCACTTCAGCGTCCGACCGTCCACGGATGGAGAAGTCAGCGCCGCCTTTGCCACCGCCCATAGGCAGGGTGGTCAGTGCGTTTTTGAATGTCTGCTCAAATCCCAGGAACTTCAGGATGGAGAGATTGACGGATGGATGGAAGCGCAGACCGCCTTTGTAGGGGCCGATGGCGCTGTTGTACTGCACGCGGTAGCCTAAGTTGACATGCACCTCACCTTTGTCGTCAACCCAGGGCACACGGAATGTAAGGATGCGCTCTGGCTCCACGATGCGCTCGATGATTTTAGCTTTCTCAAACTCAGGATGCTGGTTGTAAACTTCTTCTACCGACAGGAGTACTTCTCTCACTGCCTGCAAATACTCCGACTCGCCTGGATGCTTCTGCTCCAAGGCTTGCATGATTTTCTCAACTTCCATAGTAAAAACTTTAGGTTACAATTTCAAATGGTCAATAATATTATACAAAAGTATGCAATTTTTATGTTACTTCCAAATAAAAGCGGGATTATTTTGGAGCCCTTTCTTACTTTTTGCCTACAGTTAATGCTTTTTCTAATTTCATTTGCAAAAACGCTCGTTATTTTATAAATTTGCAAAGAAAAACCAGTAGAGATATAATAATGGACAATATCATACCCCAGGAATGGACTAAATTTTACCTCAAAGATGTGTCGTTCATCCATCTGATGACACACCGTATCTTCAATGTGCTCATTGTGGCCAACCCATACGATGCCTTCATGCTCGAGGATGACGGTCGAGTAGACGAGAAGCTATTCGACGAGTATATGGAGCTCGGCATGCGCTACCCACCGTCGTTCACGCAGGTGTCGACAACAGAGGAGGCACGACGAGTGCTGGAGAACACGGATATCGACCTCGTGATCTGTATGCCTGGCAATGCCGACAACGACGCTTTCGCCGTGGCACGTGACATTAAGGCCGACTTCCCCGACCTGCCCTGCGTCGTGCTCACCCCCTTCTCGCATGGTATCACCCGGCGTATTCAGGACGAGGACATGTCCATCTTCGACTATGTGTTCTGTTGGCTCGGTGATACCAACCTTATCCTATCCATCATCAAGCTTCTGGAGGACAAGATGAACATCGAGCACGACATTGAGGAGGCTGGCGTGCAGATGATTCTGCTCGTCGAGGATGGCATCCGCTTCTATTCGTCGGTGCTGCCCAATCTCTACAGCTATATCCTCCTGCAGAGCCAGCGCTTCTCCACCGAGGCCCTCAATCCACATGCCGCCGCACAGCGTAAGCGCGGCCGTCCCAAGGTGGTGCTTGCCCGTACCTACGAGGAGGCTATCGCCTTTTATGACAAATATGCCGACAACACACAGGGTGTCATCAGTGACGTGCGCTTCCCCAAAGATGGTGTGAAAGATCCGGAAGCCGGTTTCAAACTGCTCCGCGAGATACGCGCGCGCAATGAGTTCGTGCCAGTTATCCTCCAAAGCGCTGAGGTGGAAAACAAGGAGAAAGCAGAGGCCGAAGGGTTCCTGTATGTCGACAAAAACTCCAAGAAGATGAACATCGACCTGCGCAACCTGCTCGCAGAGCACATGGGCTTCGGCGACTTCATCTTCCGCGACCCTGTCACCAAGCGTGAGATCATGCGGGTGCGCAGTCTCAAGGAATTGCAAGACAATATCTTCAATATCCCCAACGACAGCATGCTCTATCATGTCTCACGCAACCATGTGAGCCGATGGCTCTGTGCCAGGGCCATTTTCCCCGTGTCGCAATTTCTTAAAAATGTCACCTGGCATAAACTTAAGAATGTCGACGCGCACCGCCAAATCATCTTCGATGCCATCGTGCAGTACCGAAAGATGAAAAACGTGGGTGTCGTGGCCGTCTTCGACCGTGGTAAGTATGACCGCTACGCCCATTTCGCACGTATCGGCGACGGGTCGCTTGGCGGAAAAGGGCGTGGACTGGCTTTCCTCGACCATGTGGTCAAACGGCATCCTGAGTTCAACCAGTTTGAGAATGCCTCCGTGTCTATACCCAAGACGGTCGTCCTCTGTACCGACATCTTCGACCAGTTCATGGATGCTAACAACCTCTACCAGATAGCCCTCAGCGATGCCTCCGACGAGGATATCCTGCGACATTTTCTGCGAGCACAGTTGCCCGACAAACTCATTGCCGACTTCTTCACCTTCTTCGAGGCCACACGGAGCCCTATCGCGGTGAGGTCGTCGTCGCTACTCGAGGATGCCCATTACCAGCCCTTCGCGGGCATCTATTCCACCTATATGGTGCCTTTCCTCGACGACAAATATGAGATGTTGCGCATGCTCGCCTGTGCTATCAAGGCGGTCTATGCGTCGGTTTACTATAGCGACTCTAAAGCATATATGACCGCCACCAGCAACGTCATCGACCAGGAGAAGATGGCAGTCATCCTTCAGGAAGTGGTGGGCAATAGGTATGGCGACCATTTCTACCCAAATATAAGTGGTGTGCTGCGCTCACTCAACTATTATCCTATCGGCGACGAGAAGGCAGAGGATGGCATCGCCAGCCTCGCACTGGGTCTTGGCAAGTATATCGTTGATGGCGGACAGACACTCCGCGTCAGTCCTTATCATCCTCATCAGGTGTTGCAGACCAGCGAGATGGAGACGGCGCTACGCGAGACGCAGACCAAGTTTTATGCTCTCGACATGACCAATATGGGTGAGGACTTCAAAGTCGACGATGGATTCAATATCCTCCGGCTGCGTGTCAAGGAGGCAGATAAGGAAAAGTCGCTCAATTTCCTCGCCTCTACCTACGACCCTTACGACCAGATCATCCGCGACGGCATTTACGAGGGTGGGCGTAAGGTCATCACTTTTGCGGGTATGCTCCAGCAGGGTGTGTTCCCCTTCCCTGAGATCATGCAGATGGCCATGAAGTATGGTGCTGAGGCCATGCACCGGCCGGTGGAGATAGAGTTTGCCTGCAATGTCAACGCCAATCGTACCATCGACTTCTACCTGCTCCAGATACGTCCCATCGTCGACGCCAAACAGATGCTCGACATCGACTTGGCCACCATCGAGGACAACCGGTGTCTGCTTCGCTCACACATGTCTCTTGGTCATGGCATCAACGAAGAAATCACCGATGTGGTGTATGTCAAGACCGATGACAACTTTACGGCCTCCAACAATCCCGCCATCGCCGAGGAGATAGAGCGCATCAACCGCCGCTTCCTTGCCGAGGGGCGCAACTATGTGCTTGTAGGACCTGGACGATGGGGGTCGAGCGACTATTGGCTGGGCATACCTGTCAAGTGGCCACATATCAGTGCAGCCAAACTCATCGCTGAGGTGGCGCTCAAAAACTACCGCATCGACCCCAGTCAGGGCACGCACTTCTTCCAGAACCTCACCAGTTTCGGTGTGGGCTATTTCACCATCAACACCTATACGGGCGATGGGATATGGCAGAAAGAATATCTCGATGCCATGCCGGCTGTGGAGGAGACAGCTCATGTGCGCCATGTGCGTTTCCCGAAACCATTGCGTATCATGATGGACGGCAAGAAGCAAGAAGGGGTGGTCTTGATATAAATCAAGAATATTGTACTTTTTACACTTTTCCGACAGGAAAATTTGCAAAACACGGTGAAAGGCACTACCTTTGCATCGTGTTTTTCATAGTATTAGATTTAAGGTTAACAAAGGTTGGAGTACGGCGGTACTCCTTTTTTTGTATATCTACTTAAATACCCCCTAATCAGCCCTCTCCCCCTGACCCCTTCAAAGGAGGGGAGATAGATACTCATACTATAATCGTATCGCAAAAAAAAGTAACGTCTGAACTCCTCAACTCCTACACTCCTCAACTCCTACACTCCCCAACTCCTGAACTCCTGCTAAAAAATTACACCACCCTCGAGGCATAGTACTGAAAGTCGTTGTAGATGGTGCGTAGAAACAGTTCTGCGTTGCCTGTGGTGTTGCTCACTCCCAAAACTTTTTCTGTCTTCTCCGCCAGCCGGATGATGTTGACGGCGCGTGCCTCATTCTGGGTCAGCAGTGTCCGGGCGATGACATTGAATTGTCTCAATGAGAGATGTGCTGCTTCAGGATAGGTAGGGGTGTAATGGTTGTTGGCGAAATAGAGGTCGTAAGTGTTGATGGAGCGGGTCTGCTTCGGCAGTTTCACCACGGTGGTGCCGGCGGCCAGGTCGCCGATACGCTGGCTGTTCTTGGTGAACACGATAGCGGCCAGGCCTACACCCATGAAACCCCAGTCGATAAGCAGCAGCAACCACCGCAACAGGTAAGCGCCTAGGGTAGGGGTGCTGCCATCAAGGGATGCCACCTTGATGCCCACCAAGTATTTGCCGATGCTCTGCCCATGGTTGAATACTTCCATGAGGAGGGGGTAGGAGAGGATAGACAAGGTGAGAAGTGTTGTGAATACGATGGCGATGGTCTCTTGTTCTAAAGAGAAGACGATAGGCATCACTCCGATGGCGGCAATAAGGCCTGCAACGTAGAGAAATACCATGTCTATCAGCCAGGCGATCACCCGTTGTACGACGGTGGCCGCTGTCTGATGGATGCATACGTATTGTCCGGTGATGATGCTTGTCTGTGCCATGATGATGTGTAAGTAGGGGCGAAAAGCCTCTGATTTTTTGCAAAATTATGAATTTCTTCCTACTTTTGCAAAAGTTTTGTTTGTTTTGTGCGCATTTATGAAAGAGGCTGTATTCATCAGACAGAATATTGAGAAATGGAGAAAGGTGGAGCTGATTGTTGGCGACACGCTTTTCACCACTCCTGATGATACCGTGGCGGCCTACAATCAGGTCACTTCTGACCTGGCCTTCGCACAGACACATTTCCCTGACTCGTCTATCACGGAGTATCTTAATGACCTGGCACTCGGACTGCATCGTGACCTTTACCGCAACCGTCGCGACAAGTGGTCACGGCTCCTCACCTTCTGGACTCATGAGGTGCCGCTTAGTGTTTATCATGCGCGCCGTGCACTTCTCGTGTCGTTGGCCATCTTTGTGGTGAGCATCCTCATAGGGATCATCTCCACCTTTGGCGACGAGTCTTTCCCGCGGGTCATCCTTGGCGACAGTTATGTAGACATGACGTTGCGCAATATCGAGGAGGGTCATCCGATGGCGGTCTATGGGGGCGACTCGCAGGTGTCGTCGTTTTTAGGGATCACAGTCAACAATGTGATAGTGTCTTTCGTCATTTATGTCATGGGGCTCTTCACTAGTTTCGGCACGGGCTATTACCTCATGCACAATGGAATCATGGTGGGCGCTTTTGTCACTTTCTTCATCCAGAGAGGTCTTTTCGTCCAGTCCATCCTCGCCATCATGCTTCATGGTACTCTTGAACTCTCCGCTGTCGTCATCGCCGGAGGGGCGGGCATCACACTGGGCAATGGCTGGCTTTTCCCCGGCACCTATAGCCGGCTACGGTCGTTCTTGAGGGCGGCGCGGCGCAGCCTGATGATCTTAGTGTCTACGGTCCCGGTGTTCATCGTGGCGGCTTTTATAGAGGGTTTCTTCACCCGTTATACAGAGGTGGGCGATGCCTGGCGACTTTTCGTCATCCTGCTTTCACTGGCGTTCATATTGTTTTACTATGTGGTCTTGCCCGCGAGGAGGGCAAAGGAGGTGACAGATGGACGATAGGTTGTCTCTCTATGAGGAGCGGTCGATGTCGATGTGTGTCGAGGCGACGTTCGACTTCATCCGCATCCATATCATGACCTGGCTCCGGCTCGGCGCTGTCTTGCTTCTGCCAGTGTGCATGCTGTTGTCGCTGGCTGTGTTTACGATAGACAATGATGAGTTTCTCAATGACACCAGATGGAACCTCGGCTTCTCCTGGGGAGATGATGATGACACACCCTTCGTCTTCTGGCTTTTGGAGATGCTGGCCTTGTGGGCTGTCATGATGTTGGTATATGCCTTGTTGTTCGCTGCGGCCGACCGGAAGCTGCCTTCCTCGATGCGTGGCATGGTGCACTATGTGCGCCGGGCTGCGGTGCGGTCGTTGGTGTCGGCCATCGTGCTGTTTGTCTTGCTCTGGGCTTTTTTTAGTTTTCGTTCGTGGTTTCCTGTGGTGCCGTTGCTGGTGATTTTGGTGCCTATGTCGTTGGTGCCTCCGGTGTGGATGATGGAGGATTGCTCCTTCTTCACGGCGGTCTCCAAAGGGTTGCGACTGGGATTTTCGTCTTGGTTCTCGCTCTTTTTCATGGTGCTCATGGTGATACTGATAGGCGGGATCATCACCCTGGTGGTCAATGTGCCTTGGATCATCCTGCAGACCATCCTGACAGAGATCGTTCCTGTCAACGGAGAAAGCGGGGGCGGACTGCTTTTCATCAAATGGGTCATTTACGTGTTCACTGTTTTGGCCTATTTCTGTGGTCTGATGGTGTGTAGCCTAGTGCTGCTTTCTTGTGTGTTCCATTATGGTAGCGTGTCGGAGCGGGTCGATGACGCGTCTCTTGAGAGTGACATCGAGCATTTTGAACAATTGTAAACGAGAGGGGAGAAAAGGATATGCAGAACATGGTACTACAGGTCATGCAAAACGACTCTCTCGCTAGACAACTCTTGCGAGACTACAACTACAATCGTGGTCTCGTCGCAGAGAAATATCTGGATGAAGACCTGCTGACTCTCGATCAAGGCTCTGGGGTAAGGGAAGACAAGATGGCTGAGGTAATAGGAAAGTTTTTCGACGCAATAACGAGTTTCTTCCATTCCGTGCCGCCTGTCGTTTGGGTCATCTTAGGTGTGTTCTTGCTCTCTTTGGTCATCTATGGCATGTTGCGCATGGGAGTGTTTTCTTTCTATAAGAAACAAACTGAGCCGTCTTTCGAACCAGAAGACGATATCTATGAGATTGATTATGACCGCGAGATGGCTGCTGCCATCGCTGAGGGCAACTGGCCGGCTGTCGTGCGCCTGGTCTATCTCTCCACACTGCGGCGGCTCGACGAGAGTGGTGCTGTCGTCTGGCGCATCTATAAGACTCCCTCGCAGTTTGCTGCCGAGGTGGGCGACACCGCTTTCACACAGATGACGCACCATTTCCTAAGGGTACGTTATGGCGGCTTCCCCGCCTCTAAGGAACTGTGCGACGAGATGACACTGCTCAGTAGCCAGGTGCAGAAAGGAGGTAGCCGATGAAGCGCAATCTGATCTACCTGGTCGCGGCCGTGAGCGTGATAGGTTTCCTTATGTATGTCGCTTCGCTCAATAAGACTTTTCTATGGAGCGAGACGTTTTCGCATACTGATGACCAGCCCTTTGGATGTCAGTGGTTTGACAGTATTGCGGGCACGACCATGCCAAAAGGGTATACTTATTATAAGGGCGACTTCCATCGGCTGATGAACGACAAGCGTCGCAAGGCTCTGTTGGTCATCAATACAAAATATTTCTGGGACAGCCTGGCCATCGCCTCGCTCGACAGTTTCATCCGCGCTGGCAACAAGATGATACTTGTGTCTAGTGATTTCAGCGCAGATCAAAGTCGATGGCTACGTCTGGAGGAACAAAGTTTCAAATCTTTCTCCACCAATGAACTGATAGACGTGCTCAAGGGAGAGGAACCCCGTGACACC
This sequence comes from uncultured Prevotellaceae bacterium, assembly GCA_902780635.1. Taxonomy (GTDB): domain Bacteria; phylum Bacteroidota; class Bacteroidia; order Bacteroidales; family Bacteroidaceae; genus Prevotella. Next base: position 48,234 of record CACZGH010000007.1, on the reverse strand, counting down.
TTGGTGTGGACAGGCAGCGATACCCTGCGTGTGCCTGTCTGTTCAGGCTTCCTGAACAGTTATGTAGATAGTATGAAAGCTAATTACACAGTCAATGCTTCAGTCACTATTAATGATTTCATCGAGTCGGAAGACTCCGACTCTGTCGCCTATACATACTACAAGAAAATACTGCCTATGTCTGTCAAACGGCAGGTAGGCAAAGGCACGCTCTACGTGGTGCTCACACCGCTGTTCTTCACCAACTACGGTGCTTTGGATCCTGCTATCTCTCAGTATCTCAATAGGCAGTTGTCACAGATAGCCGACCTGCCTGTCGTCAGACTCGATGCTGAGTTGTTGCGTGAGCGGTCGTCCTCGGACAACGACAATCTGCAGATGTCGCCATTGAGGTTCATGCTCTCGCAAAAACCACTACGTTGGGCCTTGTATACCATCCTTGTGGCTGCCGTCATCTTTATGTGCTTCACGGCCCGGCGTCGCCAGCGCATCATCCCTGTCATGGGGAGACCTGTCAACCGTAATCTTGACTTCGCCAGGCTCATCGGTTCTATATACTGCCGTCGCCACGACAATCTCGACCTCATTAAGAAGAAATATGTCTACTTCAAGGAGGACCTGCGCCGCACGATGATGATCGATCTTGATGACCTCGACAGCGACGAGTCACACGCTAGACAACTGGCAGCACAGACTGGTGTCTCCGAGCAGCAGGTCAGCGACCTGCTCAGCGAGATACGACGGGTCATCGCCTCTGACTCCTCTCCCAATGACAAAGACACCCTTTGCCTCATACGCGAGATGAGCCACCTCACCCGGAGATAAGCCAACAAGCTCCCTCCAACATCCTGCAAGCCCATCATCCCATCAACCTCATCAAAAAACCATCAACCCTCACAAAGATATGCAAGAATCCATTTCACAACGTCTCGACATCACGGCCTTCTCAGAGAAAATGCAGATCGTCCGTCAGCAGATAGGCTCTGTTATCGTAGGACAGACCAATGCCATCGATTTGTTGCTCACGGCTATCCTCGCCGACGGCCATGTGCTCCTTGAGGGTGTGCCAGGTGTAGCGAAGACGCTGCTCGCCAGGGTCATTGCCCGGCTTATCGACGCACGTTTTAGCCGACTGCAGTTCACACCCGACCTCATGCCCAGCGACGTACTGGGCACCAATGTGCTGAATATGAAAACATCGGAGTTCGACTTCCACAAGGGACCGGTCTTTGCTGATTTGGTGCTTGTGGATGAGATCAACCGTGCGCCAGCCAAAACGCAGGCGGCTCTCTTTGAGGTCATGGAGGAACGGCAGGCCACCATCGACGGTGTCACCTATCCCATGGGCGATTTCTTTACTGTCGTGGCCACACAGAATCCAGTGGAGCAGGAGGGCACCTACAAACTGCCGGAGGCTCAGCTTGACCGCTTTCTCATGAAAGTGTCGATGGTCTATCCGCCACTTGAACTGGAACTGCTCATTCTTCGCCGCCATCAGGAGAATGCGAGGCTCACGCAACTCGACAACCTACGTCCTGTACTCACCAAGGAGGAGCTGCTGCAGTTCCGGGCTCTCATGTCGCAGGTCATCGTCGATGACAGCTTGCTTCTCTACATCGCCCAGCTCATACAGCTTACACGCAATAGCAAGGCCATCTATCTCGGGGCATCGCCACGCGCTGCAGTGGCACTCTTACGTGCCTCCAAAGCATATGCGCTCTTGCAAGGCCGCGATTTCGTCACACCCGATGATATCAAGTTTGTGGCGCCTTCCGTCTTACAGCATCGCCTCATTCTCACCGCTGAGGCCGAGATGGAGGGGTACAGTGCCGTGCGCCTCGTCGGCACTCTGATGGAGCAGGTAGAGGTGCCAAAATAGCATGCACTCCCAAAATTATATGTCTGAATTCTTAAAAAGTCATTCGTCTGAACACCTGTGCTCCTGAACTCCTCAAAAATTCATATGTCTGAACTCCTCAACTTCTGAACTTCTGAACTCCTGAACTTCTGAACTCCTAAAAGAATGTTCCTCACTCGACGGTTTTACATACTCATCGCACTCTGCGCGGTCATTATGGCCGCAGGCATGCTGGCTCCATTTCTCTTATGGATGGGGCAGGCGTTGCTTGTGCTGCTGGCCATCGCCGTGGCTGCCGAGACGTTGCTGCTCTATACGGTCGTGAGGGTGGTGGGGACAAGGACCTGTGCCGCCCGTTTCTCCAATGGTGATGACAATACCGTGTCGCTGCGTCTGGCCAACCTTTCTTCTTTCAGGCTTTCTGCAGAGATTATCGACGAGTTGCCACCACAGTTTCAGAAGAGAGACTGGTGCCTGAATGAGCACTTGATGCCGCATGCGACTGTCACCCACGATTATCAGTTGCGCCCTGTCAAAAGGGGTGTGTATGCCTTTGGCCATGTACAGGTGTTCGCCACCACACGCATAGGACTGGTGCGGCGGCGTTACCGCTGTGGTCAGCCCACCGAGGTCAAGGTCTACCCGTCTTACGCCATGTTGCGGCAGTATGAGCTGGCGGCGGTCTCCGACCATATCACAGAGACGGGTGTCAAGCGCATACGAAGGGTGGGCAACAATACCGACTTCGAGCATATCAAAGACTATGTGCAGGGCGACGACTACCGCTCCATCAATTGGCGTGCCAGTGCGCGCCGTGACCATCTCATGGTGAATGTCTATCAGGACGAACGGTCGCAGCAGATCTTCTCGCTCATCGACAAGGGGCGACTCATGCAGCAGGCTTTTCATGGCATGACACTGCTCGACTATGCCATCAACGCCGCACTCGTGCTCTCATACGTGGCCATCCATCGGCAAGACAAGGCTGGGCTGATGACATTTGCCGACACCTTCGACTCGTTTGTGCCGGCCGAGCGACATACGGGGCAGATGCAACGTATCTTGGAGCGCCTATACAGTCAGCAGACCACTTTCGGCGAGTCCGACTTCTCCATGCTAGTGTCGCAACTCAACAGATTGGTGCCACGCCGCAGCTTCATGGTGCTCTACACCAATTATGCCGACTTCGACAGTCTCAGCCGTCAACTTCCTTACCTGCGTATGCTCAATCAACGGCACCGGTTGCTGGTGGTGTTTTTCGAGGACTCCCAACTCAATGACATGGTGGCCTCGCCCTTCCAGGATATCGAGGAGTGCTACCAGCATGTCATTGGCGAGAAAATGGGTTATGAGCGGCGGCTCATCGTCCATACGCTCCGGCAGAATGGCATCTATAGCCTGCTGACGACACCGGAAAGACTCTCTGTGGATGTCATCAATCAATATATCGAAATGAGAAAACGACAGCTGCTGGTGTAAGATGAGGCGGATGAAGAACTGGAAAGAAGGTGCCTGGATGGCTGTAGTGTGGGTGTTGGCATGGTTGCCGGTATCGATATTGAATGCACGCGATCGCAACAATCCCATCGATCAGATGATCCAACAGGGTGAGAAGGCATTTTTGAGGGAGCAGTATTCCGAGGCTTTGCAGTTTTTTGTCAAGGCCAAGAATCAGGCTGAGCGCGTCGACTCTTTTCGCTTGAGTTATGTCGCTACCTACGACATGGGTATCTCATATTTTATGATCAGTGAGCATGGCGAAGCTCTCAATTGCTATTATGAAGCAGCGAAAATCGTCGAGAAACATCAGTTGGGAGCTGAGGCGGAATCAAAAATTCTCAATGGCATCGCTGGCGTTTATTTCGAGGAGAAAAATTTTGACAAGGCTCAGGAAATCTGTATGAAGTGCTATGAGGATGCGGTACAGTCCAACGACTCAGCTTCTTGTGTCACTTATTGTCTTGACTTGGCCATCCTCGGCAATAAAAATCGGCGGTTCGCAGACACTAACCGCTTCTTGAAGGAGGCAAAAAGGTGGCTTGCCAATCAGAATGACAGCGTGACCCTTGGCAAAATAGATGTGATATACGCTGAAATGCATTTTATGAGGGAGGAGTATGACCAAGTGTTGCGCATTGCTGAGAGCCATGTAGGGGGGAGCAGCATCCCCAATGCTGACAGGGTGGTGCTGATGATCTATCTCATCCAAATATACAAAGATCGGGGGATGACGGAGGCGGCTTTCAGACATGCTGCTGAAGCCATGAGAATATCACCGCTCAGAAGCCGCCCAGAACTCTATGAGGCGGTGTCTGCCCTTTACCGTCAGAGAGGCAATATGTCGATGGCATTGTTGTATAAAGACTCAGTGATCATCTATAGTGACTCTCTCACCCATCTGCAGGACCGCAAATTGTCCGAGAATTCTCATATCAAATTGGAGTTGTTTAAGATGCAGATGGAGATGGACCGTGAACTGTCCAAAATGTCCATGCACAGACAGGCGGCTGTCTTGACGGCTATCATTTGCCTCCTGCTTATCGTCATTGGACTGATTGTCTATCGGTCGAAACGGCAGCAGGCACGCCAGCGTGAGCAGATGATGCGGCTCCAGATAGAGAAGGAGAAAAATGAAAAACTGCTCGCCGAGAAAAGAACACGTGAGACAGAACTAATAGCGCATTATCAGGAGGAGATGATGAAAAAGGAGATTGAGCAAAAGAAAAACGAACTGGCCACTACCACCATGCTGGTGGCGTCACGTAATGCGCTGATCGCCGACTTGCTCTCTGAAATCACAGCCTTGGATGAAGCAAAGACCAGTCCGCAGTTGGCGGCCTTGGCAGGGCATCTTAAGCAGTTGCTTAAAAACGGCAACGAGCATGACAACTTCCTGGTTAGTTTCGAGGCTGCCAACCCTGATTTCGCTAAAGTCATCCGTCAGAGGCATCCCGGACTGTCTACCTCTGACATCCGTTTCTTGTCATACGTGCGCATGAATCTTTCTTTAAAAGAAATCGCGGCATTTCTCAATGTGGAGCCTGAATCATGCAAAAGGCGCAAAATACGGCTGAGTAAAAAACTGGGTCTTGAGTCCTCCTCCGATTTGTACCAATATGTCTCTTCTTTGTAAAGAAAAGCAAAAAATCACCTGAAAATCTCTTTTTTAACACATTTGTCACCCTTTTGTCACCCTTGGTGTGGATGATTGACTCGTCCATAAATGCTATATTTGCGGATATTTTAATGAGTGGTGCAATCATTGCCCACCTCGGGATGGTCTGTTGTAAAAAACGATACTTATTAACTAGTGCGAAATGTAAAATTCTTTATATTCACTTAAATCAATATGCTTATGACTAAAAGATTCGCTTCTTTACTGCTGAGCTGTTTTTGTGCGGTGATCGCCTTTGGGCAGTCGCTGAATGCTACAATGCAACCGGCAAAAGTTGCCACTGAGGTGAAGTCTGTGCAAAAGGACAACACCCAGAAAGGTAGAATCACATTGCCTCAGGCAAGTGTCTACAGTGTGGCACCACAAGACTTGTTTAGTTGGACTGCTGCCAATGGTAGATTCACTTCCAAGGTGAACAAAGTGCCACCGCGCCGCATTGGCGCTACGGAGTGCTTCCCCAACGATCCTTACATCTACACCGTCATGAACGCTACCTATCAGACGGTAAATGAGGGGTATGAGCAGGGACAGGTCATCGGTCTCTATCTCAATGAGAATTCATCTATCTACAAGGAGATGGGTGGAAAACTGCTGCCAAGCGCTGATTATGGAGGACGTAATGCCTATGTCAGGGCCAATGACCTGTGGTATTGTATTGAAACCAACAAAATCAGCGTGTTTAATGCAAAGACTGGTGATTTGGTGAAAGAGGCTGAGACTGATGTGGCCAATGCTGCTCGTGGAGCTTCCTACGACTACAACCGCAACAAGATCTACGTCATCAACTTCAGCGGACTGTTTGAAATCGATCCGGAGACTTTCGAGTCGACCAACCTTGGTTCCTTGTCGGGCGGCTTCGTCACTTGTGTGGCATGCGCACCTGATGGTAACATTTATTATGTCACATATGCCGGACAGTTATACAAGTATGATTATGCCACCAAAGAATGCGCTGAGGTGCTCTCTAACGTGAAACTCAACGATGTTGACGGCAAGGTAATCAACTGGCAGAATCAGGGCATCGCCGCTGCATTCGACTGGACAACCGGGCTGATGTATATGACATTCCTTGACAACGATTGGACCGACCATCTCGCATGTATCGATATCACAGGCACCAATGCTCCGTATAATGCATTTAGCTTCCCAGGGCGTGAGATGACCATGATGGGCATCTACTTCCCCAATCCAGACAAAGCTGCACCAGCACCCGCTCACGACATCAGCCTTAATGGCGATGTGTTCACATTCACGGTGCCTACTACAACGGTGGACGGAAACGAGCTTTCTGGTGCACTCAAGGCTTATGTATCTGTCAATGGCGAGGAGACCGCCTATGACGTGACAGCCGGTGAGACCAAGAGTGTGGAACTGGAGCTGAAGGGTAATGTGGCTATCGCTGTAGAGATTGCCAATGAGGCAGGACGCTCGGCAGAACGCCGCTATAACACATGGGTGAGCAACGCACCTAAGTTCTATGCCAATGATCCTTATATCTATACAGCTATGAGTTCCTCCTATCAGACGGTGAACGAAGGCTATGAGCAGGGTCAGGTTCTAGGCCTTTATCTCAATGAGAAGTCGGCCATCTACAAGGAAATGAACGGCAAACTGCTTCCAAGCGCCGATTATGGTTCACGTTTGGCTTACGTACGGGTGGGTGACAACTGGTATGCTTTTAATTCAAATGCCATCACCGTGGTCAATGCTAAGACGGGCGACAAGGTGAAAGAGGTGCCTGTCAGCCTGAGTTGGGCTGCTCGTGGAGGTTCTTACGATTATCTCCGCAACAAATTCTATATGATTACATGGGATGGCCTGGTGGAGATTGACGCTGAGACCTTCGAGACCTCTATCGTCACCGACCTTTCTGGACTCACTGGTGGTTTTGTCACTTGTGTGGCTTGTGGTCCCGATGGATATATCTATTATATCACTTATGATGGTGCTTTGCACAAGTTCGACCGTGACACCAAGGAATGTACCGATGTGCTCGCTAACGTGAAAATCAGCGATGCCGACGGCAAGGTGATCAACTGGCAGAACCAGGGTATCGCCGCTGCGTTCGACTGGACGACAGGGTTGCTTTATATGACATTCCTCGATAACGATTGGACCGACCATCTTACATGTATCGATGTCACTGGAGCCAAAGAGCCATATAATGTGTACAGCTTCCCAGGACGTGAGATGACCATGATGGGCATCTACTTCCCCAATCCCGATAAGGCTTCACCAGCTCCTGCACAGGAGATTACTTTCAACGATGGAACGCTCACTTTCACCGTGCCTACGACAACAGTGGATGGCAATGAACTTTCCGGTGCACTCAAGGCATATATCACAGTCAATGGTGAGGAGACAGCGTATGACGTGACCGCCGGCGAGGTGAAGACAATCGATTTCAACCTCAATGGGGTGGTGATGATTGCTATCGAAATCGGAAATGAGGTTGGCCGCTCTGCCGAGCGTCGTGTCAATACCTTTGTGGGTACAGACATCCCGACTCATGTCACCGACTTGGTACTTAATGCTGATGATGGCGAAAACTTCCAGTTGACATGGAACGCTCCTGTCACTTCACAGAATGGTGGACCGATCGATGATGAGAGCCTCAATTACACTGTCGTGCGGATGCCCGACAATGTGGTGGTGGCTGAGAAACTGAAGGATACCCACTTCACCGAGCCGATACCTGCACGCCGTGACCGTTATTACTATATGGTCAGCGTATTCACCAACGATCAGTTTGGTGCTGACTTCGCGTCAAATATAATCTCTGGTGGTACAGAATATGTCGTGCCATTCAAAGAGGAGTTCTTTGAGCAGTCCGACTTCGATGTATGGTCAATCGTGGACAAGAATGCTGATGGGCAGTCCTGGACATATATGCACTCATGGGGTGAGGAGAGCGGTTACTTGTGGCTCAGAGGAAATGGTATCACTGATCCAGAGACGGGATTTGTCTCTACACTCGATGATGACTATGCTATCTCGCTGCCGATGCAATTGAAACAGGGTGTCGACTACCGTCTGCAGTTTGATCTCCTCAGTATCTCGCTCTATAGCGAAACCATGGAGGTGCTCCTTGGCAAAGGCAATACCGTCACTGGCGATGAGACAGCCATTATACCACAGTTCAACCCAAGAGACGGGGAGATGACCCAGATCTTCAGTGTGCCTGAGGATGGATACTATACCATCATGTTCCATGCCAATACCGTGGGTAACAGTTTGGTCATCGGTGTTGACAATGTGGCTGTGGATGAATACGCTGCATTCGAGGGTCCGGCAGCAGTCACTGATGTCAATGTGGAAGCAGGTGCTATGGGTGCCCTGAACAATACACTTACATTCAATGCTCCGACTAAGACCTACAAGGGTGAGACGCTTGAGAGTATCAGCCGCATTGAAGTTTACCGTAACAATGGCAGAACAGCTGCCAAGGTGTTTGACAATCCACAGCCAGGTGAGCAACTCTCATGGGTGGATGACGAAGTGGAGACAGGTCTTGTCAACTATCGCATCTTGCCATTCAATGAGGCTGGCCAGGGTGAGGAATACCTTACAGAAAACTGGGTGGGTGTCGACATCCCAGCTGTGGTGACCAATGTGAAGTATCATATGACCGAAGATTTCAAGGCCACCGCTTCTTGGGACGCTGTCACCTCTGTGGGCGCTCATGGTGGTTATGTCAATCCTGATGACGTCACTTACGCACTGTACCGCTATTTCCCATGGGATTTCACTGAGCACTGGCACGCTGTAACACCCGAGTCAAAGGAACTCTCCGCAACAGATACTGACTATTACGGATGGGGACAGGAGTACGTCGACTATGTGATTGTGGCTTCCAATGCTTCTGGACGCTCTGAAGGCGCTGCATTTGGCATCGTACTGGGTGAGCCATACGACACGCCATACGAGGAAAGTTTCGCTTGGGGATTCGCTTCAAAGGATCCTTGGACACTGATGGCCAATTCTTACTATTATGCATGGAAGATGGTCGATGGATCGGGCCTGGCTGTGAAACCATATGATGGCGACAATGGTATGCTCAGATTTGAGTACATCGACGAAGACTCCAATGACCAGGTGATGACCAGCCCGCGTGTGACTCTTACAAAGGCAGAGAAAAACGAACTCTCCTTCTACATGTATCATGGATATGAGACTGACCCGGGCGACCTGACTCTCTTTGTCTATATCAATGTCGATGACCAAGGATGGGTCAAGGCTGCAGAGGTTGACTACAACAATGATACAGAGGGATGGGGACGCTATGCCGTACAACTCCCACAAGGCAACAATGTGCAGTTTGCATTCGGTGCTAAAGCCGCAGACGCTTCTGCAGCAATCTATCTCGACAAGATCACTGTAGGGCAGACCATTGAACGTGATGCCGCCATTGCCTTCTTCGGAGGACAGAAACGTGTTGAGCCAGGAGAGGAAGCTGAGTTGGTGGTCACTGTGGCCAACTACGGTGCTGAGCCACTCATTGACTATAGCGTGGCTGTCAGTATGATGAATCCTGATGGTACAACAGAGGATTTCTATACCTTCAGTGGTGAAGAGATCAAAGAAGTGCCCGCAAATGGCACACAGAGATATACACTTAGCATCGAGGGTTCACGGGCTTCGGAGTCTAAGTATTTCAATCTGAAGGCTGAAGTGCTGATGGAGAATGATGAGGTGGCAGAGAACAACTCACGCGACTTCAAGTTCCTCATGCACAACTCCAATCTCCCACAGCCGGAGAACCTCCTCGGACGTAACGATGAGGGAAGGGTCAGCCTCGAATGGAGCAAACCAAGCAAAGAGGAGATGGAAGACGCCGTGGTGGATGGATTCGACGAGTATGAGTCGTTTGTCATCAAAGATTTCGGCGACTGGCAAACCTATGACGGCGACGGCACACCTACTGTCTACTTCGGTGGACCGACCGTGGCCAATGCCTTTGAGCCTAAAGCATGGCAAGTATGGGCACCTGTAGAGGCTGGATTCAGTCTCGAGAGATTTGATGTCCTCACACCACACTCTGGCGACAAGTATCTCTCTTGCTGGGCTGCTTCGGATGGATATTCCTCCACATTGCCACAGGATGATTGGCTCATCTCTTCAGAAGTGCTTGGTGGTACGGATGTGTCATTCTGGTACAGAGTGCCTAATGAGGGAAGCGATCCACAGGTCTTCGAACTGATGTACTCGACTACAGACCAGAGTCCAGAGAACTTCGTGGTGCTTGACCGTGACTCTGTATGGGGCACTACCGACTGGGTGCAGTTCCTCTTCACACTACCTTCTGATGCTAAGTATTTCGCTGTGCGCAACTGCTCTTACGGCGCTTATACCGTGGCATTCCTCGATGACATCGAATATACACCGGCATTCAGTTCTACTACGAAGCTGAACCTCGTGGGCTACAACGTCTATCGTGAGAATCAGCTCATCGCTGAGAAAGTGACGGATACCAAGTATGTAGACCAAATCGGGGCCAATGATGCGCCTTATGAGTATGCTGTGACAGCAGTCTATGACAATGGTGAGTCGCGCTACTCCAATATCTACACCAGCGATGAGAACACTGGCGTGGTCAATGTTAACGGGGACAACAAGGTGAGCATCTATGCCGCTGAGCGTAGCATCCACATCACAGGCGCTGATGGCAAGGTCGTCATCACCACTGTCGGTGGACAACAGGTGTTCGCTGCTGCCACACGTGCTCATCTCACCGTCAATGTCGCTCCTGGCGTCTATGTGGTGAAGGTAGGCAACGTGGTGCGCAAAGTCAATGTGAAATAATTTGTACTTATTCTTTTATAGTAAGGAGCCGGGAGTCTGGACATGTCCAGACCCCATGGCTCCTTTCTCAAACTAATAAACATCAACAATCATGCTCAGAAAATTTCTGATTTTTGTGTTGACAGTCTGTGCCCTGCCGTCTCTCCAGGCTCAGGTTTTGCTGCAGTACGGTGATGGCGTGATTGACCATGGATATGGTTCTGCAGGACAGATCCTCACGTCATATGTGTTCTTCCCGGTCGCTTACACAAAGCCCTATGCCGACAACCAAATCACAAAAGTACGGATAGGCATGCACGGTCCGGCGTCTAATGTCACGCTGTACATCAAGGAAAACCAACGTGACTCCAAACCGCTTTATACACAGAAAGTCAACGAATTAGAGGCAGGATGGAATGAGGTGACACTCAACACGCCTTTTGATATCACCGGCAAGAAAAGTATCGCTATCGGCTATAAAGCCACACTGGGGGAGAATGATGCCATCGGATGTGCAGCCAACAAAGTGTCGGATGGTGACTATGTGTATATCAATCAGTCTTCTAAATGGAGCAGCACAGGGTCTTCTCTTTGTATCCAAGCCCTGATAGAAGGGGAAAATATGCCGCAAAATGAACTGATGATCGGACGGCTGACAGACCAGGTGGCGCCTTATGAGGCGGAGACCATGACGTTCAACGGCACAGTGCGAAACATGGGCGCCAATGACATTGATGGCTATACGCTCAGATATAGTGTCGACGATGCCGGGGAGAGTGTTTACCAAGGTGGTGCCGTGCCATTGAATCAGTTGGATACCTTTTCCATCGAGATACCGTCTACGGTCAAAGGCGTACATCTGCTGAAAGTATGGGTCGACCAGGTCAATGGTGTGCCGGATACCTATGCTGGCAACAATAATACGGAGGCACACCTCACTGTCAAGGACATACGGTTCAGAAGACGTGTGGTGTGTGAGGAGAACACAGGACTGTGGTGCGGATGGTGCCCACGGGGAATGGTGGGACTCGAACAGATGAAGCAACGTTATCCCGACAGTTTTATCGCTATCGCTGTTCATGGTGGGGATGTGCTGGAGATAGACCGCAATGAGCCTTACAATTATGCCAAGTTCACTGACTCTCAGTTGGGCGCTCCGTCATGTGTGGTCAACCGTAGTTTCTCCGGTGACCCATTTTATGACATCCAAAACCTCTATAGCATGGCCATCGCATCTGAAAACCACATCGCTTACGAGATGACAGCACAATGGAACAGTGACTCCACGCAACTGACGATGAATTCGACGTTCCTGTCTGATATCGACATCGACAGCCCACAGTATCATGCGGCATATGTCGTCACAGAGGATAGTGTGACAGGTTATGCGCAGACCAACTATTATGCACAGACACCCGAACAGGAGTTTTATGGTTGGGAGCAGAAGGGCACGCGTACGACCGACTGTTATTTCAACGACCTGGCACGCGGTATCTACGCAAGTTATGATGGTGAGCTGTGCTCACCCAAGTCGATGCAGGCGGAGACGCCTTATCATCATCAGTATACACTGAAGCTGCCCCCGACGGTTAGCGACAAACGGCAGGTGCATGTCGTTGGGCTGATCATCGACCATCTGTCAGGCTATATCGTCAATGCGGCATATGCTACACCGCTCAGTGAGCAGCAGATGGGCATCGCCCGTAACCATAGTGAGCGGACGGTCTTGTCCACAGAATATTATGATATCTTGGGAAGAAAACTTCAAGCTCCGCAATCTGGCCTCAATGTGCGAAAAGTTTCTTACTCCGATGGTACGGTTATGACACAGAAATGGATTCTCAGAAAATAGAAAATGACAAAAATACTCAAATTATCACTATGGGCGGTGTTCGTTGTATGGAGTACGGCCCTCATAGCCCGACCCGCTTGGCGAGGTGTGCTGACCAAGTCACAGCCCGACGGCACTTCTTTGTCTTGTTATCTCATAGGCGATGAGCACTTCCACTCTTTTGTGACCACTGACGGTTATCTTATAACTGAGAAAACCGACGGGGGCATGTATTATCTCACTCATACTGCCGATGGTATGATGCCATCAGCGGTCTTAGCGCACAATGAGCCAGGGCGCTCAGCAGATGAAAAGCAACTGCTGAAGACTGTGGGAATGAAAGACTTCGCACAAGTATATCAGCAGAAGAAAGCTGATGGACCGCTGAGGGTCAAGAAAAGCGGACTGGCAGGCAATTTTCCCACCAAGGGAGAAGTGAAAGGCTTGGTCATCCTCGTCGAGTTTAAGGACAATGAGTTTCAGGAGGAATACACGCGCGAACTGTATGAACGCCAGCTCAACGAACAGGGATATAGTGACTATGGAGCCACAGGGTCGGCACGCGATTATTTCATCTCACAGTCGATGGGGCAGTTCACACCGTATTTTGACGTGGTAGGACCTGTCAAACTGCCGAAAATCATGTCCTATTACGGTGCCAGCTCGAATATGGGTAATGATGTGCGCCCCAATGAGATGGTGGTGGATGCCTGTAATATCGCGCACGATGAATTGGGAGTTGACTTCAGCCAGTATGATTACAACAACGACGGTGAGGTCGATTTCGTGTTCATTCTTTACGCGGGATATGGACAGAGTTACGGCGCGTCTGATAATACCATATGGCCACACATGTCCACTCTTCATGACCAGCATACTTACCTCACCCTCGATGAAAAGGCGGTCAACAGATATGCCTGCTCTTGTGAGCTGAATGGAAATACAGGCACGGAGATCGATGGCATCGGAGCCGTCTGTCATGAGTTTGGACATGTGCTCGGACTCCCTGATTTCTATAATACGTTTTCTTCTTCTCAGACTCAATTGGGGTCATGGGACGTGATGGACGGAGGAAGCTACAATAACAACTCGCGCACACCGCCTTCGTATACGGCTTTTGAGCGTTATAGCCTGGGATGGATGGATCTGACACAGCTTGACACGCCCTCCGACAGCGTGGCTGTGGAGGAAATCTCGCAGAATAATGTAGGTTATCGCATCAATACTGCCAATGAGAATGAGTTCTTCACTCTGGAGAATCATCAACAGGTGGGATGGGACAAGTATGAGGCTGGACGAGGACTGATGATCATTCATGTCGTATATGATCAGGGGGCATGGGATAATAATAGTGTCAACTCTGGCATGGCACCTCGCTATGACCTCATCGAAGCCGACGGCACACAGGGCTATGACCAGGCCACAGACCTCTATCCGATACCAGGAAACGATATGTTCACAGATTATTCCACGCCCAATTCGCTGTCATGGGAAGGCACTCCTACAGAGAAGGGCGTGACGAATATCCGTGATGTCGACGGGGTCATCTGTTTCAGGTTCATGAAAGACCGGTTGTCAAGACCTGTGCTCACAGAGGCAACCGAGGTCACCGACCATTCGTTCATGGTCAACTGGTTGCCAGTAGAAGGGGCACAGTACTATGCGATAGATGTGAGAGAACTATTGCCCGACTCGCTTAATCCGATAGTGCTCGACGAGGACTTCTCTTTGATGAGGGAGGCGGATTATCCCAACTCCGGCTACACCGACATCAGTCGTCAACTCTCTGACTATTGTCATCGCTCTGGATGGAGTGGGGCAGACGTCTATCCCAGCAACGGCTATGTGCGTATCGGAAGTTATGGCAAGTCGGGGACGCTCACCACACCTGCATTGGACCTCACAGAGCAAGATGGGGCTTTCACGGTGGCATTTCATGGGGTCTCCTATCCAGGTAAAAAAGTAAGTTATACCGTGTCACATGTTGATGACGCCGGACATGTCTTACAGACTGTTGACCTCAAGGCGGACAAAAATGAGCAGTGGACGTTGCTCTCTTTCCGAAACGGCACGGCACATAGCCGCATCTCTTTTGCCACAAAAAATGAGCGCTTCTTCCTCAATGATGTGCGAATCGTGAAGGGCGAGGTGGATAGCGCGATGGTGGCTAATGCAGGTCCAAAGGCATGGACGGTAGATAGTATTGCCGATAATCATTGTTTGGTCGATGGCCTTGTATCCAACCGCACATATCTATATAAGGTGTATGCATTGGCAACGGGGGGCATGACGGGTTCGCTGCCTTCCACAGAGCAACAAGTCACTACTGAGCAGAATACAGCTATCTACGATGCCAAGATGGATGCCAACCGGCACATTTTCTCTGTTGACTATTACGACCTCGCAGGGCGGAGGGTGTCAAAATCTACACAGGGCATCATCATCCGCCGCATTATTTATAGTGACGGCACATGCCGCATCATCAAATTGCATCAATAGTCTGCTGACAGCAAAATAGTTGTTTGCAGCGATGGTATAGTTGACCATCAAAAGAGCTGTAATAAAATCAGGGCGAGCCGTAAGGCCCGCCCTGATGCGTATAGTCTATGCGTGGTGATTATTTATCCCACACAGATGTTGGCTTAGGACTGAAAGCATCGTCTTCAAACTGATAGCTGTTGCCTAATTGCTCGTCGCCTACTTCGTCAAAGATGCTCATGACTTCCTGCATGAGTGTCATTCTGAATAAAAGGCTTTTTGTGATCGGCTTATTGTATGTCTTCATATTGATGATCCTCCTATTGATTATTTAACGATAACTTTCTTGCCATTGATGATGTACAGACCCTTCTGCAGCGACTGATTGTTCATGCGCACGCCAGAGATGCTGTATACCTCATTGCTCTCAGTGGTGACAGTGGTCACATCGAAGATACCCGTAGGATCGGTGATGGAGAACATCTGTGGAGCACTCAAACCTTCCACTCTCAGGTAAGCCTTGTGGGCACCGTTGGTAATGCTCGAGCCGTCGGCTGTCTGATAGTAGAAGCCAATGGTAGATGGGTCGTTGTCCTTCACGGCAAGCATGTAATACTTGAAGCCTTCCTCTGCGAGAGTAGTCTCCTCGTCGGTACCGAGCAACTCATTATCAGTGATAGTATTGAAGGCATCATATATGACTCTAAACTTATACGTGCCTGGCTCGCCTTTCAGCACAACGCCGGTAGCTGCAGGAATCACATATTTTTCGTCATCGTCGAGATATTCATTGTCTGATTCCTCAATGGGGCTGAGCAGCAACTTATTGTCAGCATTCGTGGTGGCGGTGAAGGCGGTGACACCCTCGGGAACCACTAAGTTGAGATAGTTGTAATACAAGGTGGCGTAACCGTTCTTGCCGATAGTCACTTCAATGCCGTCCTGATTCTTGTCCATGCTGAGGCACTCCAACTCGAAGTTATCCCAGATACACCACAGGGCGGTGTTCACAGGATTGGCAGCACCAATCTTCAGCTGATAGTCGGTCACAGTCACCTCGATAGGCTCGATGGTGTACAGACCCTTTGAGAAGGAAGCAGCAGCTTCATTCATGCTGTTCTCTGCACCAGTCTTCAATGGGAAGGTCTGTTTCTGGTCGTTGGCATAGAAGTAAGCGATGTTGTCATTGTCCTCGCCGTCCTGTCTGTAGAAGCCCTGAGCCTTCAGACGATATTTACCGTTAGGAAGAACGATAGGCTGCATCATATCAAATGTGCCGTGGTAGCATTCCACGTTCCAGTTGTAGTGATTCTCGTTAGCTTTAGGATTTTGTGCGTTCGTCACATTTCCTGCTGTGGTAATCTCCCATGCGTCATACTGGGTGTTGTTGCGGCTGAAGTTGAAGTCCTTGATCAGGAAGGTGGCGTCAGCAGGATGCTCCTCATCGGCCATCATCATGTTCGCAACCATTTCGCCTCTGCTGACGAAGTACCACTGTGCGAAGAGGTCATTCTCATCGGCGGCTTTCAGGTCTACCTCAGTGTTGCTACACTTGGCGACAAGCATATTGTCACCAATCTTCAGGTTGAATGCATTAGTGATTGCTGTGTATTCGTCGACACCTACTTTGATCGTCTTAGTGGAAGAGTGGGGCACTAAGGTGATGTCAGTAGCGGCACCGTCTATCCATTCGCCAGCTAAGAAGTGGCTGTCGCCACCATTAGAGGTGTAGGAATCGAGATTAAACACGTTCTCACCTTTTGCAACGGCCTTGAATGGGATTCCATGCTTGATCAGAGAGGCACGAGTTCCCCAACTGTTGGCACCACCTAAGAACTTGCCGGTAGCAGCGTTGATGATCCAGTAGTCCTCGCCATCTTCAACCTCTTCGGCGAAATAGCTGTTAATCTCAGCGGCGGTGACAGTGACTTTAGCAGTGGCTTTCACATCTTCCTTGGCTTTGCTCGTCACGGTGATGGTGGCCTCGCCGATGCCTGCGACGGTGATGACACCATCGGCAGAAACAGTGGCAATAGCCTCATTGCTTGAAGCAAATGTCACTTCCTGGTTGGCTTCAGCAGGAGCAATGGTAGCAGTCAGTGTGAATGTGGTGTTCTCACCTGCGTTAAGGGCAATCTCTGTTTGGTTCAGAGTGATGCTCTCTGGCAGAACAGCGGGAGCGGCCACATTGACATTGATGGTCTTCTCCACATCGTCAGCTTTCAGCGTGATAGTAGTCTTACCCACGGCGATACCTTTCACCACACCGCTCTTGTCTACAGTAGCGATGGCTTCGTCAGCAGAGGTGTAGATGATCTGTGGCAGGGTAGCGTTCTGTGGAGCTACGCTGGCGCCAATCTCTGCGGTCTTGTCGACTTCCACTTCCACGTCAGCAGCATTGATGCTCTCAACGGGAATGTATTCCACCTTCGTGATGGAGAGGAGGTTGACAACAAACCAGTTGCCGCCTAAGATGTCAAGTTTCTGGATACCATACTTCAAAACACCATCAGCACCCACTTTGCCAATCACCTCGTAGGGGCCATATTCAGAGGCGTTGTTAATGGCTACGCGGTCAATAACAGGAAGGTTCACGCATTGGTTGTTAGCGAAAACGACTGCTAAGTCATCACCAGTCTTGCAGGTGAAACCACGGCCAGAGGTGAAGGAGGCGGTAGCTTCAAGCACAATCTTGTAAGCACCCTCGGGTAAACCTTCAATGGTCTGGGTCATCACATCACCATCATACTCGAATGGAGGATTCCAGTCACTGGCGTTGTAGCGCTCAAATCTGCCTTGATAACCTCCAGTCTGTCCTACCCAAGTGGCGGGGGCACACTCTGTAAAGTCGGAACCGGCAGCTGTTTGTTTCTTCAGGGCCTCTACATATGCGGCTTTCACTGCCTCAGCCTGATTGCCTTCCATCGTCCGGGCGTCATAAGCACTCTTGATAGAGGCTACAGCAGCATCGTAAGCTGCCTTGCCAGCTGCATCGAGTGCGGCTGCTTTGGCATCATAGGAGTCGAAGGCTTCTTTGGTGGCGGCATAGTCAGCAATGCTTTGCTTAGCAGCTGCGATCTTTCCTTCCAGTGTCTGGATAGCTGCGGTCACTTCTTTGATCAGTTTGAATGATTTCGGATCTACAACGGCAGCTTTCAATTCTGCCAGCACGTCTTTGTTCATCGGCTCATTATAGAGAGCTTTTGCCTCATCTGCCTTGGCGTTGTAGTCATTAAGATAGTCGTCAATGCTATACTTGAGGAGCTTCACTGGACCAAGGATACACCATGAGCAATAAGTGTCGATATAGCCACGGAAACCAATCTCGATTTCAGCCTCCTCCTCAACATCGAAGTCAAACTCATTGGAGAAGTCTCCTTTGGAGAAAGCGTTAGCAGCTTTGTAAAGATCGTTGGAACCAGAGTAAGAGGCTACACCTGAACTGCTCAGTCCCACCATGAACTGTTGTTTCTCACCTGCGAAAATGTAGGCCTTGGTGTTCGTGCCATTACCATTGCCCTCACGGTAGAAACCGTTCACTTTTAAACGATAGTTACCAGCAGGCAAAGTTACTTTCTGTGTGAAATGGAAATTTTTGGTAGATCCAATCTCAGCACCCGCATTGGCAGACCATGAGTGATAGAATTCGATGACGGGAACATCTCCGTCAGTCTTCCAGTCAGTGTAATTGAAAACACCATCTCCAAATGGATCGCCATAATCCCATCCCTCAAGAGATTTGAGGTCGGCGTTCTTGAGGTACGTATCTGTTACGTCCTCCTGCGCATAGGCAGTGGCACCCATCATGAGGGCGCAGACTGTCATGAATAGTAGTTTTAAATGTTTCATAAATGATCGTTTTGGTTAATAATTGTGTTTTTATCTCTTGTCCAGTTGATGATTTGATTGTTAAATAGATAGCTTATTACAATATGCTTTTGACTGCAAATATAAATAAAAAATTGATATGAATCAAATATTTACCCTTATAATATAAAAGCAAATGTTAAAATAACCAAATCCTATCTGACAAGAAATGAAAAAGAATAATTTTAGCCTTTATTGAAATACTGTATCTATTATTGCCGTTTTGTTTCATTTTCTTCTTTTCCTTGATATAAATCAAGAAAATTGTTATTTTTACACTTTAAAAACAGAAAAATTTGCAGATTTGTGCTTTCTGTTTTACCTTTGCATCGTGTTTTTCATAGTATTAGATTTAAGGTTAACAAAGGTTGGAGTACGGCGGTACTCCTTTTTTTGTATATATATGACTGACTCCCCCTGATCTGACACCTCCCCCTGCCCCCACCAAAGGAGGGGAGGTAGACCCATTAAACACAAACTATTGTCAGATCACCCAAATAGTATAGTAATGTCTTAACTCCTTGAAAGCAAATGTCTGAACTCCTTTGCTCCTCCTCTTCAGTTCTTCCTTTTAAATAATTTTTTATAAAATCATTGCGTAATTAAAATATTTTCACTAATTTTGCACTATGAAAAGTAAATAAGTATTAATTTTCAAAGAAAGGAAAAGATTATGAAAAAGTATTTGGCAGAAATGATAGGTACGATGGTTCTGGTGTTCATCGGCTGTGGTAGCGCCGTGTTCAATGGCGGGTGCGGCACACCGGCACAAGTGCTGATGGTAGCTGTTTCATTTGGTGTGGCTGTGGTAGCCATGGCCTATACGATAGGAGGCATTTCCGGATGCCATATCAACCCAGCTATCACACTAGGAGCATTGCTCGCAGGGCGTATCTCTCCTAAAGACGCCGGCATGTATATGGTGTTTCAGGTCATAGGCGCTTTTATCGGTTCGGCGCTCATTTACCTGATTCTTGCCTCTGGCGTGGAGGTGACAGCCACAACGACGGGTGCCAATAATGTGGGCGACGGCATGGTCACAGCGGGTCTCATCGCCGAGATTATCTTCACCTGCATCTTCGTGCTCGTAGTTTTGGGCACCACTGACCCCAAGAAAGGTGCTGGAAACTTCGCCGGACTGGCTATTGGTCTTTCCCTTGTCATCATCCATATCGCACTGATACCCATCACTGGCACATCTGTCAACCCAGCCCGTAGCATCGCTCCCGCTGTGTTTGAGGGAGGCTCCGCTCTCTCCAATCTCTGGATCTTTATCATAGGTCCTTTCGTGGGTGGCGCACTGGCTGCTGCTATCTGGAAAGTGATTGGTACAGAAGAATAAACACCTCTCTCCCATCCCCTCCAAAGGAGTGAGAGGGCATGTTTACAAAGAACTAATGTCTGGAGTTGCGACTCCAGGCATTTTTTTTGCTATCCTTATTTTGCAAAATAGTGATTGTCATCCGTCAACATAAATGGTTTGTTTTTTTTGCTCTCGACAATATAATAAAATGAGTTAAAACCTTTGCATTGATACAAAAAATCATTAATTTTGCAAACACGATTGAAGACAGAGAAGATAAAAAAGGAAGATATCCTGTCGTCTATGCTGCGATATGATCGCAACCCTCCATATTTTAAACCTTCAAAACCTCATAAAATAAACACAACATGGTAAGTTACAAAACTTTAGGGCTCGTCAACACCCGTGAGATGTTTTCAAGAGCCATCAATGGCGGTTACGCCATCCCCGCATTCAATTTCAACAACATGGAGCAGCTGCAGGCTATTATCAAGGCCTCTTCTGACCTCAAGTCTCCCGTCATCCTGCAAGTGTCCAAGGGCGCACGCAACTATGCCAATGCCACCCTCCTGCGCTATATGGCACAAGGTGCTGTGGAATATGCTAAGGAACTGGGTTGCAAGCATCCCGAAATCGTGCTGCACCTTGACCATGGCGACAGCTTTGAGACTTGCAAGAGTTGTATCGACTACGGCTTCTCAAGCGTGATGATCGATGCTAGTTCTCTGCCTTTCGAGGAGAACATTGCCCTGACAAAGAAAGTCGTCGACTATGCACATCAGTTTGATGTAACTGTCGAGGCTGAGCTGGGTGTGCTCGCTGGCGTAGAGGATGAGGTAGCAAGTGCTGTGTCACACTACACCAAGCCCGAGGAAGTGATCGAGTTCGCTCAGCGTTCTGGTTGCGACTCCCTCGCCATCAGTATCGGTACTAGCCATGGTGCATACAAATTCACCCCAGAGCAGTGCACACGCGACCCGAAGACAGGAAAACTCGTTCCCCCACCATTGGCATTCGACGTGCTCGATGCTGTCATGGAGAAACTGCCAGGATTCCCCATCGTGCTCCACGGAAGTTCTTCTGTACCACAGGAGTATGTAGACGAAATCAACTCACTGGGTGGCAAACTGCCTGATGCCATCGGTATCCCCGAGGAGCAGCTCCGCAAGGCCTCAAAGAGCGCTGTGTGCAAGATCAACATCGACAGCGACTCACGTCTTGCCTTCACCGCTGCTGTGCGCCGCGTGCTGCACGACAAACCAGGAGAGTTTGACCCCCGCAAGTTCTGTGGTCCCGCTCGTGACGAGATGGAGAAGATGTACAAGCACAAGATCATCGAGGTGCTTGGCTCTGACAACAAACTCGCTCAGTGCGACTAATTTTTTGAGACATCACATGGCCACCTCCTACATTGTGGGAGGTGGTTTTTTTACTCAACTCCTCCACTCCTTCACTCCTCCACTCCTCAAAATCATATGTCTGAACTCCTTAACTCCTCCACTCCTTAACTCCTCCACTCCTTAACTCCTCCACTCCTCAAAATCATATGTCTGAACTCCTTAACTCCTCCACTCCTTCACTCCTATAATTTTAAAAAACCATCTCCTATGAAAAAATTGATAGTTCTTATGATGACCACATTGCTCTCCATGATGGCGGGAACAGCTACCGCACAGGACGACTATTTCTATATCTTTCTCTGTATCGGACAGTCCAACATGGTAGGACAGGGCAAAATCAGCGACGCTGACAAGATAGAGGACAAAGGTTTTCTCAGCCTCTCAGCAGTAGACGGACCTGATAGAAGGGTGGGAGAGTGGCGCACCGCGGTGCCACCACTCTGCCGCAGTAACACTGGATTGTCGCTCGTCGATTTCTTCGGGCGCACGCTGCGCACCAACTACCCCGACAAGGTACGCATCGGCGTGGTGTATGTGGCTGTCGACGGCTGTGCCATCGACCTCTTCGACAAGGATGCCTACAAGTCGTATACCGATACCATCAAGGCCGACTGGCTGAAAAATGAAATCGCTGCCTATGGTGGCAATCCCTATGGCCGTCTGATTGAGATGGCGCGCAAGGCACAAAAAGAGGGCGTCATCCGTGGCATCTTGCTCCATCAGGGAGAGACCGATGCTTACAACGACCGATGGCTGCAAAAGGTGAAGAAAATCTATGGCGACATCATCACCGACTTGAAGCTGGACCCGAAGCGGGTGCCGCTTATCGCTGGTGAAGTGGCCGGCACTGACCAGAAGGGTGTCTGCGCTCACGCCAATCCCACCATCAACCGTTTGTCGGAGGTGCTGCCCAATGCCTATGTCGTCTCGTCGAAAGGATGCGAGGTGAGCCCTGACCATGTGCATTTCACTGCTGACGGCTATCGCACGCTTGGCATGAGATATGGTGTCAAGATGCTGCAGGCCATGGGCTTTGAGATCTCCGACGGCTATGGTGAGACCAAAAGCAAGGTCACTCCCAAAGCGGTGGAGATTGACGTAGACGCCTCCGTCGACAACAAAGGTGTGGTGCACGCCACAACGACAGCGCCTATGGAGAAAATCGAACTGGTGAGTTATTCTGGCCAGACCTTGAAGACCATCCCCATGAATGGGGAAGTCAAAGCAGACGTGGACACGGGCGAGTTTCCCGACGAGAAACATATTGTCGTGGTGTTTTATGGTTCTGGAGGCTCCTCTGCCAGTGTGGAGGTGACACGATAAACAACCCTTCCCAATCCCCAAAATAAGGAGGACGCACTTGCTATGAAGTGCGCCCTCTCGTTTTTTTATGGTGTAAGTAGTTTTAGAATATTTCTTCGGCTTCCAATGGTAGCCCAGCGGCTCCTCTTCATCAAAGTGCGACACGTTGGCACATCGGGCACAGGGTCCCCTTCCTGTCATGCAAAAATAGGAATCTCTGTCAAATCTTTTGTTGCAAAACTGCAAATCTTTTGCAAAAGTGACCAAAAACGTCAAAAAAGGTCTCGTCTGTTCTTTTTTTGACAATAATCGACTATCTTTGCAAGCATGTTGGAATCTTTGTTTTTCTCTCTGCCCATGATAGTGTGCGCAGTCATCACCGTCGAATTGGCGCTGTCGTTGCTGCGTGACACCGACCGCCCACGATGCTGGCTGTTGATTTGGGCGGTGACGACAACGACGCTCTATGCGTGTCACTATCTTTTTTTTCAACATGTCAATAGTCTGTTGCCATGGAGCAATACAATCTATACGGTGTGCCAACTCTCAGTTTATCCACTTTATTTGATATATATCAGTGAATTGGCAGATGTTCGCCCATTGTCATTGAGACCTTGGAGCGTGGTATTGCTGTTGTGCCCGGCATTGCTGTGTGGTGCGGCTTGTGGATGGGCCTTTGCGGTGATGTCTCCCACACAGACAGCGCTTTTCGTCGACAAATTTCTCTATGGGGGTACGACGCAAGGCTTATCAGGATGGGCGTACACCCAAGGCATTGTGCATCACGTCTCAAAAGTGGTCTTCTCGGTCGAGGTCATCTTGGTCATGGCTTGGGGCGTGAGAAAAGTGCGGGCGTATCATCAGAAAATCGAACAATTGTATGCCGATACCGAGAAGAGGTCGCTCTACTGGGTGAATACGATGCTGATACTCTTGGTGTGTACTTCTCTCTTTTCCATCGTCGCCAACAGAATCGGAAGACAAAGGTTTGAAGGTTCTTTATGGGTGGCTTTGCCTTCACTCTTATTCACCACAGTATTGTTTGCCATTGGATGGGTTGGCTTGCGTAAAAGACCATCAGCAAGGGAAATACTCCATCAACTGGATATGAGAGAAGTGAAGGGAAAAACGGAAAATGTATTGGATGACACTATTCGTGAGACGGTAGACAGCATGGAGGAGGACCAGATTCCTCTGCTCAAAAAAGCCATGCTGCTGATAGAGGAGCGCCAACTCTATCTGCAGAATGACTTGAAACTGGAGGAGGTGGCTGGCCTCTTGGGCACTAACCGTACCTACCTCATTTATGCCCTTAATGAGGGCTTGAATATGTCGTTTAAGGAATATGTCAACCGGCTGCGCATCGCCCATGCAAGGAAATTGATGGCTGCAGACCCCACGCTCACCAAGAGTCAGGTGGCGTTGTCATGTGGATACAGCACTCCCTCATCTTTCTACCGCAACTGGAAGAAATATGAGGGAGAGACAGATGATGATATCACGTAATAATAGTGTCTATTCTAATACCGCGAAAGCCTCGGGCAGACAGGCGATGATGTCACTGGCCATCAGACATTCCTTGCCTATCGTCTTGGCAGCGATGTCGCCAGCAAGACCATGCAGATACATACCCAGACGACAGGCTGACATCTGGTTGTAACCACGGGCCAGCAGACCGGTGATGATGCCGGTGAGCACGTCGCCACTGCCGGCGGTGGCCATGCCGGAATTGCCGGTGGTGTTGAACACGACATTGCCCTCGGGGGAGCAAAGGGCGGAATAATGTCCTTTCAGAATGATGTAGACATGCAGCTTCATAGCCATCTCTCGGGCCTTGGACAGACGCTCGTAGTCATCGGCGCAACGCTGGCCATACAGACGGTCGAACTCCTTGGGATGGGGAGTCAAAATCATATCTTTTGGCAACTGCTGCATCCATGCATGGTGACTGCCGAGGATGTTGAGGGCATCGGCATCAGCCACAACGGGAGCATGACTCTTGCGCAACTGCGCAATCAGGGCGATGGCGGTACCTTCCTGCTGACCCAAACCAGGACCAATGCCGATGGCGTCGTAGGCCTCGGTACTGATAGCCTCGGAGAAGTAGTCGTCCTCTATGTCAGCGCTTAACACGGCTTCGGGCACAGAGATTTGGAGTATGTCGTTGTTGGCCTTGGGAGTGTGCACCGTCAGCTTGCCTGCACCAGAGCGAAGACAGGCGCGGCTGGCCAAAATGGCAGCACCAGCCATACCTCGGCTGCCGGCAATCAGAAGGGCATGCCCCATGTCACCTTTATGGACGAAGTCCTCACGGGGTAGTACCAGCTGGCGGATTTCCTTCTCTTCCTGGATCGTATAGAACGAGTCGGCGCTATGCAGATAGTCTTGTGACAGACGGATGTCGAGCACGCGCAACTTGCCGACAAACTGCTGCATGTCGGAGAAGAAAAAGGCTAGTTTCTTCGTCTGAAGGGTCAGCGTGATATTGGCTCGGATGATGTGGTTGAGGTTGTTGTACGTGTTGCACTCTGCCATCATGCCGGAGGGTACGTCGATACTTACCACTTTGCAGGGCGACTGGTTGATGTATTTCACCAAGGCAGCAAAACCACTGTCGAGTGGCTTGTTCAACCCCGTGCCGAACAAGCCGTCAACCACCAACGTGGTGGAAGTGAGCTGTGGGGGGTCAAACTCATGAATCACCTCCGTGAAACTCTTGATGCGCTTGCAATCCTGAGCGCGCTTCTTGTTCTCAGCACAGTCTTCTGAGAGATGGTTGTTGATGTTGAACAGATAAACCGACACGGTGTATCCTTTCTCTGCAAGCATGCGAGAGACAGCAAGGGCATCACCACCATTGTTGCCAGGACCGGCAAAAACCACCACAGGGGTGAAGGTGGTCCAAGTTTCGGCGATGGCAAGGGTGATGGCTTTGGCTGCACGTTCCATCAAATCAATGGAACTAATAGGCTCATGCTCAATCGTATATTGGTCGAGCTCGTGCATTTGTGAACTTGTTAATATTTTCATATCTGCAAAATTACAAATTTTCTCCCAACGGATGCGCATACTTTGACATATTTTTATTATTTTTGTATCGAAAACAAAATAAACTGCCATGGATATTATTCAAGTACTTGACAAAAAATTTAGAGTCACTACACCTGAAGCCGAAATATTGAAGAGGGTGGACGCCGTGGCACAGCAAATCAACAAAGACATGGAGGGCAAAAACCCGCTCTTCCTCGCTGTGCTCAATGGCTCTTTCATCTTTGCGGCCGACCTGATGAGGCGTATCACTATCCCTTGCGAGATCTCCTTCGTCAAACTGGCTTCTTATCAGGGCACTACCTCGACAGGAACGGTGGAGGAGGTGATTGGTATCAGCGAGAACCTCGCAGGGCGCACAGTCATTATCGTGGAGGATATCGTGGAGACAGGCCTCACCATGAAAAGGATGATGGAGACACTGGGCACACGCAATCCTGCCTCTGTGCATATCTGTGCCTTGTTGCAGAAGCCTGAGAAACTGAAAGCGGACATCGACATTGACTATGTGGCCATGCGCATACCCAATGACTTTATACTCGGATATGGCCTCGACTACAACCAGCAGGGGCGTAACCTGAGAGATATATACACACTTGTGGAAGATGAAAACACTAACATAAAAGGAAATATGAAAAACATTGTGATTTTTGGAGCTCCAGGGTCCGGAAAGGGTACCCAGAGTGACCTGATAATAGAGAAGTACGGTCTTAACCATATCTCCACTGGCGACGTGCTGCGCAGTGAGATTAAAAAGGGTTCACAACTCGGCAAGACGGCCAAGGAATACATCGACGACGGAATGCTCATACCCGACAGTCTTATGGTCGACATTCTTGCCAGCGTTTACGACACGTTTGGAACACAGCACAAAGGTGTCATCTTCGACGGATTCCCACGCACGGTACCTCAGGCGGAGGCGCTCAAGAAAATGCTTGCAGATAGAGGACACCAGGTGGCTGCCATGATTGAACTTGACGTACCTGAGGAGGAACTTATGGCCAGGCTCATCAAGCGCGGACAGGAAAGTGGCCGCAGCGACGACAACGCTGAGACCATCAAAAAACGCCTGGA
Source organism: uncultured Prevotellaceae bacterium (assembly GCA_902780635.1). Lineage (GTDB taxonomy): Bacteria > Bacteroidota > Bacteroidia > Bacteroidales > Bacteroidaceae > Prevotella. Next base: position 21,117 of record CACZGH010000007.1, on the reverse strand, counting down.
TGTATATCATAACCAGACAGCACCGCTCATTGAGTGGTATCAGAAAGAGGGCATACGTCATCACATCGACGGACTGGGAGCTCTCGACCGCATCTTCGGCGACATCTGCCAAGTGATTGACAGCATCTGATAGTCCAGCGTTCTCCCATTATCCCATTCACCTCATTAAAATCCATTAATCCCATCCACCCCATTCAACCTATTATTACACATCACCCCCATCACTCATGGAATCAAATTTCGTAGACTATGTAAAAATATACTGCCGCTCCGGAAAAGGTGGACGCGGCTCCATGCACCTGCGCCATGTTAAGTATCAGCCCAATGGCGGACCTGATGGAGGCGACGGAGGCGACGGGGGGAGTGTCTATCTCCGCGGAAACCATAACTTTTGGACGTTGCTCCATTTGAAATACCAGCGGCATGTATTTGCTGAGCATGGGGGAAATGGTGGCAAAGACAAATGCCATGGCACCAAAGGAAAGGATGAGTATATCGATGTGCCTTGTGGCACCGTGGTGTATAATGCGGAGACTGGAAAATATATCTGTGACGTGGCACAGGACGGACAAGTGGTCCTGCTGCTCAAAGGAGGGCGCGGCGGACTGGGCAATTTCCAGTTCAGGTCGGCCACCAACCAGGCTCCACGCTATGCACAGCCAGGGGAGCCTATGCAGGAACTCACCGTGATTTTGGAACTGAAACTGCTGGCCGACGTAGGACTGGTGGGATTTCCCAATGCGGGGAAGTCTACACTCCTGTCGGCACTCTCCAGCGCACGGCCCAAAATCGCCAATTATCCTTTTACCACCCTGGAGCCTTCGCTGGGCATCGTGGGATACCATGACCGACAGTCGTTTGTCATGGCGGATATACCAGGCATTATCGAAGGCGCCAGTGAGGGAAAGGGACTGGGACTGAGGTTTCTGCGACATATAGAGCGCAACTCGCTCCTGCTCTTCATGGTGCCGGGTGACACGGATGATATCAAACATGAATATGAGGTGCTGCTCAACGAACTGCGTAACTTCAATCCGGAGATGCTCGACAAGCACCGTGTGCTCGCCGTCACCAAGTGCGACCTCCTCGACCAGGAACTCATAGAGATGATTAGTGAGACGGTGCCGGAGGATGTCCCCGTGGTCTATATCTCGTCTGTGACAGGATATGGGTTGGAGGAACTGAAAAACGTGCTCTGGCGTGAACTCAACAGTGAGAGCAACAAACTGCAGGGCATCATGTCGGAGGACACACTCGTACATCGGGACAAGGATATGTCGCACTTCGCCCTCGAACTAAAGGATGAAGGTGAAGACGAAATTGTTTTCATAGACGAGGAGGACATTGAAGACCTCGATGACTTCGAATATGAGGAAGAGAACCCATGAGCGTCGGTCCTGTCTTGCATTATTATGATCTCGGAGCAGATGTCGTGGCATTCAGCTCTACCCGAAAAGGTGGGGTGAGCCAAGGCAACTACTCCGAGTTTAATGTTAATTGGTATTGTGGTGACTCCCCTGAGCATATCACTGTCAACAAAGAGGCTTTGTGTGAACAGCTATGTATCAGCCAACCTTGTCTCGTCTATCCGCATCAGGTGCATGGCACAGTGGTCAGGCAGATACAGGCAGACTTTGTCTCCTTGTCTGAGGCAGAGCGCAAATTGCTTTTAGAGGGCGTTGATGCCGTGATGACTGACCAACAGGGCATTTGCATTGGGGTCTCTACGGCGGATTGTATTCCTGTATTGTTGTATGACCGTCGGCATCATGCTTGTGCGGCAATACATGCCGGATGGCGGGGCACAGTGGCACGGATAGTAGAAAAAACAATAAGTGAAATGTGCTGCTCCTATCACACCCAGCCCGAGGAGATGGTGGCGGTCATAGGTCCAGGCATCTCTTTGGAGCATTTTGAGGTGGGTGATGAAGTGTATAGTCAGTTTGAAGAGGCAGGATTCGATATGTCGGCCATCGCCCGCCATGACGAGAAATGGCACATTGACTTATGGAAGTGCAACTGGTTGCAACTGTCGGCTTGTGGCGTGACGCCAGAACATATACACGTCGCAGGCATTTGCACGTATGCAAATGCCTGCGAATATTTTTCTGCGAGAAGGCTCGGCATCCATTCTGGCCGTATCCACACCGCTATTATGATGAAATGAATAGACCGCTGCGCTTGTCTATTTCTTATGCCTATTAGCCCGTTGCTGACGGTATTTCGCTTTCTGGCGGGCACTGCCACTGCCATGGGCTCCGGTGATGTACTTTTTCTTCTTCGCTTTGGTGCGCACTTTGTCATCGTCGGACTTCTTGCCTCCGCCACGGCTGAACACTAGTCCGCCACCGGCGATGATGTCATCTATGTCATCGGGTCTCATAGCTGCCGGTATCAATGATGAAACAGTCTGACATCAGTGAAGGCCATGGCGATACCATACTTGTCGCAGGTGGCGATCACATGGTCGTCACGCACACTGCCACCGGCCTGGGCGATATAGGCCACACCACTCTTATGAGCACGCTCGATATTGTCGCCAAACGGGAAAAACGCGTCGCTGCCCAAAGATACATCTTTGTTCTGAGCAATCCAGGCCTTCTTCTCCTCTCTGGTCAATGGCTCAGGTCGGGTGGTGAAGAATTGCTGCCAGGTACCCTCACGGAGCACGTCGTCATAGTCGTCGCTGATATATACGTCGATGGTGTTGTCACGGTCGGCACGACGGATACCCTCAATAAAAGGCAGGTTCATCACACGTGGATGCTGGCGGAGCCACCAGATGTCGGCTTTGTTGCCAGCCAGACGGGTGCAGTGGATGCGGCTCTGCTGGCCGGCACCAATTCCGATGGCCTGGCCGTCTTTCACGTAGCAGACGCTGTTGCTCTGGGTGTATTTCAGGGTGATGAGTGAGATGATCAGGTCACGACGAGCCTCTTCAGGGAAGGTCTTGTTTGCGGTGGGTATATTGGCGAAAAGAGATGGGTCGTCAAGACGGATCTCGTTGCGTCCCTGCTCGAAGGTGATGCCAAACACTTGCTTGCGCTCGACAGGCTCCGGCACGTAGTTGGGGTCAATCTGAATCACATTGTAGGTGCCTTTGCGCTTGGCACGAAGGATGTCAAGGGCCTCGGGAGTATAGCCAGGGGCAATCACACCGTCAGACACCTCACGTTTAAGCAACAGGGCCGTAACAGCGTCGCAAGTGTCGCTCAGTGCTACAAAGTCGCCATAGCTGCTCATGCGGTCGGCACCGCGGGCACGGGCATAGGCACAGGCGATGGGTGACAGTTCGGGGAGGTCGTCGACAAAATAAATCTTCTTGAGTGTGTCGCTCAGGGGAAGACCCACAGCAGCACCGGCAGGTGACACATGCTTGAAACTGGCGGCAGAGGGCAGCCCTGTGGCGGCTTTCATCTCCTTCACCAACTGCCAGCTATTGAGAGCATCGAGAAAATTGATATAGCCGGGACGGCCGTTGAGCACCTCAAGGGGCAGCTCTCCCTCCTCCATATAGATGCGTGAGGGTTTCTGGTTGGGATTGCATCCGTACTTTAATCCTAATTCTTTCATCTCGTTTGTATGTTGTTTTCGGTTTTTCTTTATTGTGTCATGTCGTTGTCACGTTATGACCTTACGGTTCATAACTAAAAAAGAGGTTTCATGACATGAAACCTCTTATTTCATTCCCAAGGATTAAGCTTGTGGCTTGACAGTTCTCTTCTCCTTGATGCGAGCCTTCTTACCTGTCAGATTGCGCAGGTAGTACAGCTTAGCGCGACGCACCTTACCACGCTTGTTGATGGTGATGCTTTCAATGTTGGGTGACTCCAACGGGAAAATACGCTCCACACCTACAGTGCCTGACATCTTGCGAACGGTGAAACGCTTCTTGTCACCATGGCCGGAAATGCGGATCACAACACCACGGTACATCTGGATACGCTCTTTGCTACCCTCGATGATTTTGTAAGCTACTGTAATAGTGTCACCAGGATGGAACTCTTCTTCATACTTCTTGCCGGTAGCGAAGGCTTCTTCGGCAACTTTGATTAAATCCATTGTGATTGTTCTTTAAAATGTGAATGGTTTCCGGCGCAACATAACTAGGCAACTCTTCTTCCTGTCAGCGATTACGCGGAAAAACGGTGCAAAGGTAATACTTTTTTGTGGATTAAACGAGATATTTTTAAAATATTTGCTTTCAAACCCCCAAATTCCCCACAAAAATGCCTTCTGCGCCATCTCTTGACCCTCAAAATGCATCAAAAAGTGCTTCTTCGCCTGCCTTCTATGCTGCGCTATCATCGCAGCCTTTATCCTCCCTCCTGATGCCAGCTCATTCAAAATAAAACGTCAGTGCGATGATTTTCGTACGCGCCTTGTTCACCGAGTTGGTGTACATCACCATGTTGCGGTTGCGAAGATGGTTGGCGTGGTCGGTGTCGAGGGCGTTGGTGAGGCTATACATAAATTTCAACTCGGGACGGAGCTTGAAAAAGGGAAGGTAAAAGTCGCAGCCTACACCCAACTGGGCATAGAGGTCGTAACGTTTCAGTTTGAGATAGTCATTGTCGCGGCCGGAGAGGTTGATCATCGGGTTAAGGCCTGTCACGAAGTACGGACGGTGATTGTTGAAGCGGGGAGCAGCGATGATCAGGTCGATGGCGTTGGAGATGTACGCAGTCTTCATGTCTTGATGTTCCTCGGTGGGCTTGCCATTGATATCCACGTCGGTGTGATTGCGGAAGGTGAAATGGCGGTTGCCAAAATACATGGTCGGGGCAATACGCAACTGCAAGTTGGTGTTCAGACGCAACTCGCCCAGCACGCCTACGTTGAAACCATTGTCCCAGCGATCCTGGTCGCAAGATACATGCTTCTCTGCCATCGTGCCGTCTTCCATCTGCACTACCTGTGGGCCGACGTTGACCAACTCGATGTCCTGGAAGTGGGTACCCACATGCACGCCGAAATGAAATTGGCGCAAGTCAATATAAGGCCGGTTCTCTACAGTGCGCGACTGCGAGAACAGGCTGAGGATGGAGAATGCCCATAACAGGGTTGTCAGTGATGCGCGTATCATCATATATTATAATAACGCACATCTACGCTCCTTATTGTATCGCCCGCTATTTGGAATTTGTATAAATAAGAAAAAAAGCTATCATCATTTGTAGGTATTTAAAATTAATAGTGTATCTTTGCAGTGGATATTTTTAGGTATCCAGACAACTCAACTTATAAACTTCAAAACTTAAAAAACTATGGCATACGTTATTGGTGATGACTGCATCGCATGCGGCACTTGTATCGATGAATGTCCGGCAGAGGCTATCTCTGAAGGCGACAAGTATTCAATCAATCCAGATCTCTGCACCGAGTGTGGTACTTGCGCAGATGTCTGTCCTTCTGAGGCAATCAGCCTTCCGTAAACATAAATGAAAATAAATTAAGTGCGAGCCCACAAGGCCCGCACTTTTTTTGTTGTTGATAGCTCCTCTTTGGAGGTATGAGGGTTGATAAAAAAACTCCCCTTCGCAAGGCGAAAGGGAGTTTTTGTTTAAAGATTTTCAATCTTATTCTGTTGCAGCTGGAGCATCATCAATGCCAAGAGCCTGTTTGGCCAGCTTGTCATTGGGATCCATCTGATAGAGTTTCTCAAAGAATGGCTTAGCAGTGTCGAGATCATTCTTGTCACCCCAGTAAGCATAGCCCACAGCGCGATAAGCGGCTTTCAGGTAGGTCTTCTGGTCATCGCTCAGGTTGCTCATGCCTTCCAGTGCACTGATCAGAGGCATGTAGTTGGCGATGGCTGCATCAGGCATCTCTGCCAAGAATGCCTGGTTGCCCTTCTGATACATGGCCCAGTCCTTGACGGTGGGGAACTTCTCAATGATGTCATCGTAAACTGCCATTGCATTGGCGAAGTTGACCTCCTTGTCGATGTCTTTCTTTACCTTAGCCAGATAGATACCGGCCAGTTTGTTGTACTCAGAAACCTTGGCGTTGGGGTTCTTGCTCAGATACTGCTTGCTGAACTCTAAGGCCTTGTCCTCATCGCCCATGCCAGCATATGCCTCAGAGATGAGCTGCAGGTTCTTGAAGCTCTCGCTATCCATAGAGAAGGACTTGGTAAACTGTGCGATAGCCTCATTGTATTTTTGGGCACCCAGCAGAGCCTGGCCATAATAGGTGTAGTCACCGGAGTTCTTCTCAACATCGGTAGCACCCATCAGCTGCTCAGCAAAACGGATGGCGTCATCATATTTCTGAGCACCCACACCGTTGATCAGAGCCAGACGCAGGAAACCATGGTTGGATGGGAAGCGCTGGATGGCAATCTTTGAAACGTCAAGACCCTTGGCGGAGTTGCCTACAGACAGAGCAGTGAGGGCATACTCACCAATGCGGCTCTCAGAGAGCTTCTGCAGGTTGGTCTTTTCGAAATACTCCATGGCCTTCTCATACTGGCCGGAGGTATAGAAAGTGTGAGCAGCTTCAGCGTCGACATCAAAGTCAGGGCAGTTCTTGCGAAGCTCGGCAAGAGCTCTTTCTGACTCTTGAGGGCTACGTTTGCGGTATACGTTGGCGTAACGCATATAGCCATTGGGGTTCTTGGGGTCGAGGGTCATTGCCTGCTGATACCAACCGGCGGCCTGGCCACCATCGTCCTTCAGCGACTCCACGTCACCTTTCAGGATGTAGGCCTCGCCATAGTTCTTATTCTTCTTCAGAGCCAGGTCGGCACACTCCACGGCTTTGGCAAACTGTTTGTTGGACAGATAGGCGTTGCCAAGGGCCACCATGGCCTCCGGGTTCTTCTTGAATTGCTTCATATAGTCTTTCACCAGACTTTTGGCGGAGCCAAGGCCTGTGGGGTCAGCTTTCAGTGCGTTGGATACAGTCTCAATGGCTGACACGTAGTCTTGAGCCATAACGGGTGCGGAGAGTCCTAAGACGAGCGCACCTGCAATCAGATATTTTCTTGCTTTCATTTTCTTAGGTTTTTTAATGTCGTTAATAATTGGTTGGCATGATTCGACTTTATGACGTGACGAATATGTCAAGGTTTAATCATTTATTGTTTTTTCACATTGACACGGCGGATGGTGATATCGCCACGATAGGGAAGGAGTCCCGACTTAAACACAATCATCTGTCCGACAGGACTGGTCACATAGTTGGCGAAACTCCAGGGGAGTGCTTTCTGTGGGTCTACACAGATAGCATATATGGTTCTTGCGAATGGGTAACGACCATCCAGCAAGTATGCCTGATAGGGTTTCCAACTATTGCGGGGAGTGGCCTCGTCGTTGACCGTCACAGACATCACATGTATATTCTTCTTGAAGGTGGTGTTGGTGGTGTCGCGCTTGTCGTTGAGCCAGTTTGAACCAATCACACCGATGGCATTTGGAGTGTCATCCACATAGTCTATCACTTCCTTGCTCGTCTTTGCGGCAGTGATGTTCGGACTATTGATGGGCTTGCCATCCAGAATAGAGTCCACCACATAATGCAGGGTGGCAGACTGCTTGTTGTCAAATACCACGTCTATTTCCCCACGTTTTGAGCCAGGCACGATGTCGCTCCACTTGGTGGCCTCGCCGCTCAGAATACGTTTGATGTCCTTGACGCTGATACACGTGTCATTGTTTTGGGTGTTGACAATGAACGCCAGGCCGTCATAGCCGATGGGAAACACGGAGGGTATCTGCTTCTTCGTCTTCATGTAGGCCACCTCACTGTCTTTCAAGGGGCGTGACGTGAAGAACAGACAGGTCTTCATGTCTTTGATCATGTTGAACCCGTCGATTTCATTTGTGTAAATAGGGGTGAGTTTGGCCTTAGGGTATTTAAACTCAAACTGGTCGACCAACTCTTGAATGATGGGACTAAAACTTTCGTCAGAGGCGAAAGAAATCGCCCCTGACGTCGGTGTATCAGTTCTACCATTCCTTTTCTTACTGCTGTCCTCACAGCCTAGTGTCAGGCTCAGAACGAACAATAAGCATGGAAATGCATAGAAAAAAGTTCTTTTCATTTTACTGAAGCTTAAAGGTTACAGGAAGGTTGTACTTCACACGTACAGCCTGACCATTCTGCTTACCTGGCTGCCATTTGGGCATCGCCTTGGTCACACGAACAGCCTCTTTGTCAAGTGACGGGTCTACACCACGTACCACTTGCACGTTGCTGATCGAACCATCTGGCTCTACCACGAAGGACACCACGACACGGCCTTGGATACCGTTCTCCTCAGCTACTGGAGGATAGTGGATGTTCTGGCTCAGCCATGAGAGCAGGGCGCTCTGACCACCGGGGAACTGCGGCTGCTGCTCCACCACGTCGAAGATCTTCTGGGCGACTTCTTGCTTCACCTCTTCCTTCACCTCGACAGGCGCAGCCTCTACCACAGCCTCGCGGGCAGCCTCGATGGTACGGTCTTTTGTACCCTCTTGGTCTTTCGTACCCACAGCGGTGTTGGCATCAAGGTCGGCCATCTGCTTCACCTCGTTCTCCTCTTTCACCAGTTCGTCTTTCTTGATGACAGGAGCGGTGAACTTCTGTGTCTCACGTACTTGGGGAAGCTCCTTGATAGGCTCAATCTTGGGCTTCTCCACCTTCTTCTCTTCTTTCTTCTCTTTCTTAGCCTGCTCCTGAAGCTTGGAAAGCTCCAACTGCTCCATGTAAGCGGCACGCTCAGCGGCTGCCTTGTCAGCCTGGATCTTGTATACAAGATATCCACCGATGAGGGCTGCAGCTATGAGCAGGATAAGAAGTGCCTTGATGTTACGGCTGGAAGTACCGCGGCGAAGCTTGTAGGCTCCGTACTCCTTGTTCTTCCCCTCGAACACCATCTCGATCCACCTGGGATCGTATAGATCTATCTTTGACATCTTTCTTACGTTTTAGTTAGTCATCATTACATTTCCACATTCTTTGACTTGAGAAGTTTCTCATCATCAGGTGTGATCTTGTCGATGACGTATGTTCCTATACTCAATATCTGCATTTCATCGAGAGCATCTACCATGTTCTTATAAGAAGCATTGTCGGTAGGCTTAATCACAATGGTAAGGGTCGGAATCTTGCCATCGGGAAGCTCACCACGCTTCAGAGCGTTCAACTTCTTCTGGAAGATACTGTCCTCAGGATATGCCTTCGGATTCTTCGCCTTGTCCATGTTCAGTTCCTTAACAGCCAGTTCGATGCGCTTCACAGGCTTGGTACCATTCTCGATAGCATGCTCACGAAGCACGTTGCGCACACCCTTCGAGCCCCATGTGGTCTCTTTCAGCCATTCGGGATTGTTGTACTCGGGGATACCCTCGCCGTAGTAAATCTTGTTGTTGGCTGCCACATACAGGGTTACAGTCTGAGAGGCTTTTGACTCGTTCTGGTTCTCTTCGTTCTGGTTCTCGTCATTACTTGGCATGGTCAGCTCCATAGTCTGGGGCTTACTCAGTGTTGTACACAGCATGAAGAAAGTGATGAGAAGCATCAGCATATCCACCATCGGCGTGAAGTCCACGCGTACGGTCATTTTTTTCTGTTTGCTTTCTTTTTTCTTACCCATTAGTCTTCCTCCGCTACTTTAAGATTGGTGATCATGTAGTAATGGCTCTCATCCATGTCTTGAAGCTCGTTCATGACCTTCTTGACAGTCTTGTAAGGGGTATCAGCGTCTGATTTCAACGCAAGCTTGATGTTGTCGTTCACGCTACGTGCAGCCTGAACCCACATCTGAAACTCGCTCATGCCGCCATCGATGCTGTCGAGGGGGATACCCTTCGTTGGAAGCACTTTCTGACGGTTGTTGGTGCTCATTCCCAGATAACCTTTCATCTCTGACAGGGGGATACCAAACATGGCCTCGCGCTTGAACACTTCCTTGTCCATGGCGCTTGCGTCGGGCATCACCAAGTCCAGAGTCTCACCCAATTGGTCTGTGTTATCGATGCTCATGAATACCTGACCCTCACCCGTGGGGTTGCCCGCGGCATCCTTCTCTGGATTGATCAGGATGGTCAGGACTCCGTTCTCAGGCACCTTGATCTCCGAGACTGATCCTGGCACATTGACCTTCACTGGCTCATTCTTGACGAATGTTGATGTCAGCATGAAGAAGGTCAGAAGCAGGGTCATCACGTCGCTCATAGGCGTCATGTCGATCCAGACGTCACTTTTCTTAACTTTTACTTTACCCATAGCGATAAATTTTTAAAGGGTTAGCAAAAATTAAGCCTCGTCTGTGTGGTTTGCTTCGTAGGTCTGAGCAATTGAATAACCAACTTCGTCGAGGGCGAAAGTCAACTTGTCAACCTTATTGGTGAAGTAGTTGTAAGATACAACGGCGCACCATGATGTACCGATACCGAAGGCGGTATTGATAAGAGCCTCAGAAATACCTGCTGACAGCTTAGCGGAGTCAGCACCACCACCTGCGGACAGAGCGGAGAATGACTTGATCATACCGACCACAGTACCGAGAAGTCCAGTCAGCGTACCAAGAGTAACGAGAGTAGCGATGATGGGGAGGTTCATCGTCAGGGTAGGCATCTCAAGCTGGGAAGCCTCCTCGTGAGCCTGCTGAATCTTGGCTACTTTCTGGCTCTTCTTAACACCAGCGGTAGCTTCCATCTCTTTGTAAGCATTGAGAGAAGCACTCACCACGTTGGCTACAGAACCCTTCTGCTGGTCGCAGAGCTGCTGAGCTTTTGCAAAGTCGTTGGCGTTGAGGGCGGCTTTGATATTAGCTACGAATTTGGGAAGAGCACCCTTGCCAAATGCGGTCTTCAGGGCGAGCCAGCGCTCGATAGACATAGCGATCACAGTGAGCAACAGTGAGTGAATCACAGGCACGATGATACCACCCTTGAAGATGGTTCCCCATACGTCGATAGGAGACTCTTTGGTCTCATCTGAGAAGTGAGACACGTCTGCGAACCATGTGAAGAACAATGTGAAAGCGATGATAGCGCATACTACGATGATCCAGAATGCACCTCTTACTCCGGTGAAGCCCTCAGACTTCTTCTTTGGGCTAGCTGCTTTTGTTGATGTTGCCATAAGTTTTTTAATTTGTTGATTTTAGTTATTAAAAATTTAAGTTATACGAATATCCTATTTTTTAATTCTTGTAGACGCGTTTTTCTTTTTGTTATAGTCATACTTTGGCGAATAACTTCGCAAAGATAATAATTTATAAACAACTATCAGACTAATTTAATAATTTTAACAAATATTTTTTCTTAAACGCGTTTTCACGTCTATTCTGTGGGATGATGCGCTATTTCAGCTTTTCCAGTGAACGTCTGATGCGGCTGAGGGCCTCTATGATGTTCTCCTCGCTCGTGGCATAACTCATGCGGAAACAATCAGGGTCGCCAAAAGCGTCGCCACCCACAGTAGCCACATGGGCGTCCTCAAGCAGATAAAGAGCCAGGTCGCCACCAGTGTTGATGGTCTTGCCGTCGTGACTCTTGCCAAAATAGGCACTGCATTTGGGGAACACATAGAAGGCGCCGTCGGGTATGTTCACTTCCAGACCGGGCACCTCGCGCGTCAGCTTCACAATCAAGTCGCGGCGGCGCTCAAAGGCCTGACGCATCTCCTCCACACAGTCTTGAGGCAGAGTGTAGGCTGCCTCGGCGGCTTTCTGACTTACTGAGCAGGCACCGCTCGTATATTGCCCCTGCAGTTTGTTGCAGCCTTTGACAATCCATTCGGGGGCAGCCATGAAACCAATACGCCAACCGGTCATGGCGTAGGCTTTGGATACACCGTTGATCAGGATGGTGCGCTCGCGCATGCCTTCAAACTGTGCGATGCTCTCATGATGGCCAGTATAATTGATGTGCTCGTAGATCTCGTCGGAGATAACGAAAAGGTCGTCATGGCGCTTCACCACTTCAGCGATTTGCTCCAGTTCCGCACGGGTGTAGACACTGCCGGTGGGGTTGCTGGGCGAACACAGGATGAGCATTCGTGTCTTGGGGGTGATGGCCTGCTCCAGCTGCGCAGGGGTCAGCTTGAAGTTTTGCTCAAAACCGGTGGAAATGATTACTGGGATGCCGCCGGCCAATTTGGCCATCTGCGGATAACTCACCCAGTAGGGGGCTGGGATGATCACTTCGTCACCGTCGTCTACTAAGGCCATGATGGCATTGCAGACACATTGTTTGGCACCATTAGACACTTGTATCTCCTGAATGCTATAGTCAAGGCCATTCTCCTGCTTGAGCTTGTGGGAGATGGCTTTGCGCAGGTCGGCATAGCCGGGCACAGGGGAGTATTTGGAGTAATTGTTGTCGATGGCTTGATGGGCGCATTGCTTGATGGCGTCGGGGGTATTGAAGTCGGGCTCCCCCACACTGAGATTAATCACATCAATGCCATTGGCGCGCATCTCGCTGCTCTTCTGAGACATCACGAGGGTGGCCGAGGGTGACAGTCGATTGAGACGTTCTGATAATTTTGCCATAACCTAATCCTACTAATGCTTATTATTAACGTAAAAAAAGTTACTTTATTGTTTCGTTTGGTCGTCTATTCTACGCAAACTGATATTTTCTCACAGATGCAAAGTATGCCCCATGCGCTCTTTTTTTGTACGCAGGTAACCGATGTTGTAGCGGTTGGGGGTGGTCTCGATGGGGATGTTTTCTACAATCTCCAGACCATATGCCTCTAGGCCTACACGCTTCACGGGGTTGTTGGTGAGCAAACGCATCTTGTGGACACCTAAATGGCGCAGCATCTGTGCTCCACAGCCGTAGTCGCGCTCGTCGGGCTTGAACCCTAAGTGCAGGTTGGCGTCCACGGTGTCATAGCCCTCTTCCTGTAGTTTATAAGCGGCTATCTTGTTCATCAGGCCGATGCCGCGGCCTTCTTGCTGCATATACACCAACACGCCTTTGCCCTCACGCTCTATCATCTCCATCGATTTGTGCAACTGTTCGCCGCAGTCACAGCGCATGCTGCCTAAGATGTCGCCGGTGGCGCAGGAGGAGTGTACGCGTACCATCACAGGTTCTTCGGCGCTCCACGTGCCTTTGACCAGTGCGAAGTGTTCTGTGCCATTGCTGCGCTGACGGAAGGGCACCAGTTTGAAGTGACCCCATGCGGTGGGCAGGTCGGCTTCGTCGCCGACCTCTATCAGGGAGTCACGGCGCAGACGATAGGAGATCATGTCTTTGATGGAGATGATCTTCAGGTCGTAGGTGCGGGCCATCTCCATCAATTGTGGCAAGCGAGCCATCGTGCCGTCGTCGTTCATAATCTCCATCAGGGCTCCGGCGGGGTAGAGACCGGCCATCAGACAAAGGTCGATGGTGGCCTCAGTATGGCCACTGCGGCGTAGCACACCATGGTCCTGGGCGTAGAGAGGGTTCACATGGCCTGGGCGGCCGAAAGTGGAGGGCTTGGAGGCGGGGTCGGCCAGTGCACGGATGGTCTCGGCGCGGTCATGAGCAGAGACACCGGTGGTGCAGCCTTCCAGTTTGTCGATCGTCACCGTAAAGGGTGTGCCCAGCACGGAGGTGTTGTCAGACACCTGACGGGGCAGGTCGAGCTCTTTGCAACGGGAGATGGTGATGGGGGCACACAGCACGCCACGGGCATGCTTGAGCATGAAGTTCACCTTCTCTGCGGTGATTTTTTCTGCGGCGATGATCAAGTCGCCTTCGTTTTCTCGGTCTTCGTCATCTACGACAATCACAAACTTGCCGTCTTTGAAGTCGGCAACGGCGTCTTCGATGCGGTCCAGTGGTTTTTGCAGGTTTTCGTTCATATTTAGTTTGCTTTTTGTTCTGAGGATTCTGATTGTTGTGTCATTCCAATGATTTCTTCTATCCGGGATGTCATCTTCTCATTGGTCTGCTTGATAACGCGCAGGTCTTTGAGCAGGCGGAGACGGAAACTCCACATCCTGATGTAAAAGAAGGCGCCTAAAGGTACCAGAATGGCCATCAGCGTGTTGAGCCAACGGCGCTCGAACGGGCGAGTGTGGGCTTTCTCAGCCACAATGGGGTAGTGGTTGAGCAGGCTCAGCACCATCCTGTCTTTGGTGTTCGACAGGTCGTCGATCACGCCTTCGAGTTCTTCGCTGATACGCTCTATCTCATGGTCGGGCTGATATTTGAAGAACACCTTTATAATATTAGGTGGCGACTTCAGGTTGTGCTCATGGGCATAGTCGGTCACCTCACGGCTCAGACGGGCCAGCTCCAGACGGTCGTTGGCGTAATCAGGGTCGTTGATGATCACTTCCTTGCCCATGATGCTGCGCTTGCGTCTCATGCCAAGGATGCGCATACCTAAGTCGATGTAGGCGTCGAGGTTGAACACGGCGGAGTCGTTGTTGGCTTTGTAGGTGATGAAGACGGCCGTGGGGGCCAAGACGGCGGTGGCAAGGCCTTTGCCAAACCATATCGCCCACATACCACCGCGTGACATGCGGAAGCCGGTGCTGTCTAATAAGTAGAAGATGATAAAGACAATCACCGACACGATAATGGGGATGCCTAAACCACCTTTGCGGATAATGGCTCCAAGGGGGGCTCCTATGAAGAAGAAGATAATGCACGAGAATGTCAGCACAAATTTGTTGATGGCTTCTATCTTATGCAAACGGAGATATCTGTCGCCGTCACTGGTGAGCATGCTCTTGAAGTCAAGGTCGGTGCTCTGCTGATTCACCTTCGAAAGGGCACCGTTGACGGATTGCCGCTGTTTGTCAGGACTCAGCTTGGCGTAGAGACTGTCGAATGTGAATGATTTTGTCTTGATGGTGTTGATGGCGCGCAGCGAGTCAGCCTTGCTCATGATGCCCACGTCGAAGGCGTATCGCATGGCATCGTTGTAATAGGCGCGCCCGATACTGTCGTAGGTGAAGTTGAGCGAGTCGATGTCCTCGCGCAGTTGGTTCAGACTCTTGGCTTTAGCATTCTGGCCGAAGACATTGGCGTCGGCCAGACTGAAGTCGCCGTCGAAGTCAAGCAGGATCTTTTTCGACCAGAAGGTTTCACGGCGATAAGGGATATAGGCGCTGCCGCCAAAGTCGGATGAACGCATGTTCTCAAACCACTCGCCGCTCCAGAGACTGAGCAGGAGGTGTTTCTTCTCTGCCGTCGACTGGAGCATGCCCGAGTCGGCCAGGATGATGGCAGCATCTTCATAACTGTCGGTCATCTTATAGATCATCACACCATAAAGCACACCTGTCTTGAGGTCTTTTTTCTGAACATAGATGTTGCATTGCGGGATACCGTCGTAGAAGATGCCCTCGGGAATCTCAAGCTCGGGACTCTTCTGCTTCATGGAGATGAGCAACTGGCCCATCTTCTTGTTGGAGTAGGGGCCTACGTTGTTCTGAAAATAAAAGGAGCCAAATGCGATGGCGATGACGATGATGATAAGGGGGCGGAGGGCTTGCATCAGAGAGATGCCGGCAGCCTTGATGGCGGTGAGTTCCGAGGTTTCGCCGAGGTTGCCAAAGGCAATGAGCGAGGACAGCAGGATGGCCAAAGGCAGCGCCTGTGGCACCATCATCAGGGCCATGTACCAAAAAAACTGCGCCAACACATCCAGCGTGAGGCCCTTGCCTATCAGTGCGTCAATGTATTGCCACACAAACTGCATCATCAACACAAAAAGACAAATAAAGAATGTGCCGACAAAAAGCAGCGCAAACTGTTTGACGATGAGAATATGTAGTTTTTTGATACGAAGCATTCAGCACAAAACGTTTTGCACTGCAAAGGTACAATTAAGCGAGAGCAAAACAAAATAAAATATTCTTTTTTTTATGGAGCATGAAAACCTAAGCTTGTTTTTTCAAGCATATTTCTCAACTCTTTACAGCCACCTCCACTTTGGGGAGGGGTGTGGTGAGGCATTCTTACAGCCCACTCGAAAGGTGTAGCTGGTGCAGGTTCTGGTCCCACAGGTTGTACATGCTCTCCACGTCCTCTGGCAAGGCAAAATCGGTGATGTGGAGGATGTAGTCGTCGGTGATCTCATTACGGTTCATCCGGAGTTCTAAGTAGGCATCCATGTCGGTCTCGTCCTCCCATCTCAGACGGATGTGGCTGTTTTTCACCATTTCAAGTATCCGCGCCTTACGTATCTCATGATGGCTCCATGTCTCACCCCATGTGAAGGTAAACACGTCGCCATCAATCGTCACATCATCGGCCAGCCATTTTTTCAAACCACCTTCTGTGCTGATAATCCCCCATATAATCTTTGGGGAGGTGGAATTGAGAATGTTCTCTATTGTAATCTGTACCTTACTCATGTACCTTATTTATTTACATAGTTCGATTCCAAGGGGATTTTTTGCAAAAATAATAAAATTTTATCCGGTAGCAAATATTTTATCAAATATTTTTTGGTAATTGAAAAACTTTATTTACCTTTGCACCCGCAAAAATGATGGCGGGATAGCTCAGCTGGTTAGAGCGCATGATTCATAATCATGAGGTCGCCGGTTCAATCCCGGCTCCCGCTACTTTAAGAATCAGAGAGTTACGAGGTTCGTAGCTCTCTGATTTCTTTTTGGGTGAAACGAAAGTGAAACGAAAATTTTAGGATATAGAGGTGATGAAAGACAGTGAAACCATAATATCCCATTCATACATTGCATAAGATATCACAGATTCCAAGACCTAAAATCCGTTCTCCCATCAGAATTTGGCAGTTTATGAACTACATTATGAAGGCCGTGCTAACCGAAAACGATTTTTTACATTTTGTGTTATTACAGAACCACATTGTATTCAAACTTGCTCATGCCTCTCATCACATGGCGCAAGGCACCGAGGAGTTCTTGCGACTCTTGAACAAGGTTTAGAAAGATGGTCATGCTTTCTATGTTGAGTTGCTGTGTTTGAATGTCATTGATGATGTGTTTTCGATAATCGGATAATGAGGACTGCAATTTGAGGGCATCGTCACGGATTAGAGCAGTGTTTTCAGAGGTGACAGCACTGTTGAACAATCTCACAATCTCTTTGCTAAAGCACAGAAACTGATTGGCGTAATCATTAGGGACGGGACTGAAATTGTTGCCAACATGCTCCTTGCATGGCTCACCCATGCGTTTCAAACAGTAAAACATCTGGGGAAGGGAGTTGGCGATGAGGAAGTACCAGGTGCCTTTCCCTACGCTAACCATCGGGTCCATGCGACGCAGGGCTATGATCTGCTTGCGACGATGACGCTTTATGTCCTTGCGCTGATTGTCCACCTCGATACAGGAACACGAAAAGCCCGAAATCATTTGACTTTTTATTCACATCATCGTATCTTTGCAGAAAGTTTTGCAATTTTGTGGTAAAAATTAGGAAAATCACATTTTTTTGCAAACGGGGGGTATTGGGTTTTGCCCTTCGAAGGTCTTATAGATGAACAAAGACAAAAAACACATGTATGGACTACGGTAGACAATGGTTTGGACACTTGTTCAAGGACAACTATCCGGTGATGTATCGCATGGCGTTCTCAATGGTGGAGAATGCCGACGATGCCAAGGATGCAGTAAACCAGGTGTTCACCCAGATGTGGAAAGGAAAACCCAAGGTGAGCGAAAGCAGCATCAGAGGCTATCTATTGGCTGCCACACGCAACCAGTGTCTGCACATCCTCAAGCAGCGGCAACTGCAACGCCAACTGGAGGAAGAGTTGCAGCAAGATGAGGCGGAACATCAGGATGAAGCGAGAAAGGAATTGTTGCAGGAACTGCATCAGATTATCGAAGACAACCTGACGGAACAAGACCGGTGCGTACTGCAACTGCACTATGAAGAGGAAATGACCTACGCGGAGACGGCTACGGTGCTGGGCATCAGCACGGCGGCGGTGAACAAGCACATCACCCGGTCATTGGCAAAAATCAGACAAACCCTCAAAAATGCAAAGTAAGATGAAAACAGAAGATATCGACAAGAAAATTGGCATGCCTGATGTGGACACCGAATGGGAAAAGTTCGAGCGCGAGGTCATCGACAAAGAGTCCACATCAAACAAAAGCGTGATCATGTGGGGGCTTTCCATCGCTGCGTCCATTGCACTGGTGGCTGGCATCTTCCTTCTTGGGAATGCCTCCAAAGAACAAGCAGGCAGTACTGTGGCCAAGGTGGAGCAGCCAACCGCACTTAAATCCCATGAAGAAGTCTCAACAACACCAGGGACGGAACATACATCGGTGGCCAAGACTGTATCAGAAACCAAAACTGCATCGGAGATCAAAACCGTATCGGAAACTGTGCAGCACCCGGTCGAAGAATTGCTCGCAAAGGCAAACCCTTCTGGCACGGAGGAAAAAGTGGAGGACAATGGCAGTAAGGCTATTGAAGAACCCGTCAAACAAGAGACAATAGTTTCCGTTGTAGAACAAAGTCCCAGTTTTCCTGGAGGCAACAGGGCTTTAGAGGAATTTATCAAGACGAACCAGCAGTATCCAGACCTGGCAATGGAATATGGGGCAAAGGGCAGGGTCATTATGACCTTCTTGGTGGACAGCTTGGGATACGTGTCAGACATCAAAGTCCATGGATACAAACTCAAATACGACACCTTGCGCTTAAGTCAGGAGACCGCTGAAAAACAAAAGCAGGTGAAGGAGCAGATTGCCCTCCAATTGGGTGAAGAGAGCACACGTATCCTCAGCCTGATGCCAAGATGGAGTCCGGGCAAGGTGAATGGAAAAGCCTTGAGTGTGAAATACAACGTGCCTGTTCAGTTCCTGCTCTCTGAAGCCGAGCGACAAACGTTTCTTGCCCAAAAGCAGCACACGGATGTTGAGGCGGCTCTGCAAACCCGCATAGCCGGACTTGACATTGTACCAACTTCGGCAGACATGGGAACTAATTTCATTCGGCTGAGAGGGAGTCGCAATGGCAACGACTCCATCCTCATCTTGGTCAACGGCACGCCGCTTCCTGATTCTCTAAACAACATTTCATCCGTCTGCACAAGATTGATGGTGTACTTGTATAAGAAAGGACAGTCAATTCATGGTATCTATGTGTACAAAGACGAGAAGAGTATCAAGCAGCAATATGGCGAACGGGCCAAAAATGGAGTGATATCAATCATCACAACTTCCGACACTCTTTGTGATGCCTACATCCGCAAGCATCCAGAACTGAAGCAG
This sequence comes from uncultured Prevotellaceae bacterium, assembly GCA_902780635.1. Lineage (GTDB taxonomy): Bacteria > Bacteroidota > Bacteroidia > Bacteroidales > Bacteroidaceae > Prevotella. The sequence continues at coordinate 1,952 of CACZGH010000007.1, read as the reverse complement.
AGCCGTAGATATGTGGAGGGCTACGTCATGAACGAAAAAGGCGAGCCGCTTGCCGATGCCTGGGTTGCAATGACAACGCTGTCTGGTGGTGCCGCCACAGACACCAAAGGTCATTTCGCGCTCTGGTTGCCCTTGACCCAAAAAGAACTATTGGCTACCTGCACAGGCTATGAAAGTTCACGGCTAAAAGTTGAACCAACAAATCCCATGCTCATCTTCCACCTGAAAGAAACAATCCTCCTGAAAGATGTGAAAAACGCACCTCGTGGAAAGAATGGAGCGGAGGGGGAGGCAATACCTGTAAAAAAAATACGTATTCGCTAATGTTTCCACTGTCACTATTTTGGAAAGAGTGGTGAAAACCACATTTAGTAATTACCGTAACAAAACAAATTATTTATATTGCACGATGAGGAGACTTATATTTTTCTTTACGTTGGTGTTCGTATCCTTGAACATATATGCCACTGGTCAGGATGGCGACCTCATATATATCGATGGCAAGCAATGGGTGTTGCTGGGCAAACCTGTCTACGCAGACTCCATACTTGCAAAAGATTTGATAGCCGCTCTTCCCAAAGAACGTTCATACTCGATGGCCAACTGGGACGGTTACACGGCATATTGGAGCATTCAGGAAGACAAACTCTGCCTGGACAGCATCCTGTATGAGATATATGAAGATTCCAAGAATAACAGGAAAGAATGTGTGCCTTCAGAAACCCTGAAAAGCGTGTTTAGAAAATACGTCGACGGGAAACACATCGTTGCCACGTGGTTCAATGGAAACATTCGAGTGGCAAGGGGGAAAATGATATACTATGAACATACGGGTTATGAGAGGAATTTCGAGAACGAGCGAATTGTCACCCTCGACCATGGGAAGGTCTGTGAGATGAAAGACTATCAGAACTATTTCTTGGAGGGGTTTTCTTTCGACCGTTCGACATTAAATCGCTGGTCAGGCAAGAATATGCAGCCATGGAGCAATACTGAACTGCGTGAGATGTTCCCCCTGCACATTGAGAATTATCCAGAACTGACTGATGTCAAGCGAATCGTATTCAGCATCAAGCGGGCTCGTGTCGACGCACAGGGGAATCTTGTCGAGTGCGAGGTAAAGGTGGTCAGACCTAAAGACGCTGAGTTCAACCCACGTCTTGCCGCCGAGATGGCTGAAGCAATGAAAGCCTATCATCCTTGGCGTGTCTTCTTCATCAACGGTGAGTTCCGCGCCTATGGAATTGAAGGGTATTCTTTCCCTTACCTTTTGGGAGAATAACACAACTGGCAAAAAAATCCGCCCGTCTACAGGAGAATGAAACGTGGATGATTGTGAAGATATATTCAGAGGGTGTGTCAATTCATTTTGACACATCCTCTTGCATACTTTCACATGACTACCTTCTCAAAACAGGGCGGTTGTTTGCAGAAGGAACCAAACGCATTTGTTCCCTCTTTTCATTTCTTGAAACTTCTTCAGCCACCGCTGGAACTGCGGAGTGTTCCTGACGTAGGCTTGAAAATCTTTCGTTGACTGACGAAGACGCTCTTTTTGCTCTTCCGTTAACCATTCTGTTGAGCTTTGCTGCCTCGCTAATGGTGAGACAGCCGATTTCTGATGCGATTCCATATGTCCTCAAATCTTGGTCGATGATGCCGGCCTCCCGTAACTTGCTCTCGTAATCACTGCCAATCCTAATGTCACTCAGCTTGCCGAAACTCCCGTGGCCGAAAGTCGTTATAAAGTAACAGAAAGCAAAGTACGTAGCTTTGTGTAAACCACCCTTACGTATTTTGTACTTAGAGGAAACTATTAGATAAACAGGAAAGAAAATGAGTGTGTGTCAATGTGAAGTACCCCCAAAAAGTTAGACGTTAAACACGTTATTTACTCTCTAAGTATTGAGCTCGGTATTTTGCCGGGCTCATTCCTTTTAACTTCATTTTTA
>CACZGH010000006.1 GCA_902780635.1 uncultured Prevotellaceae bacterium | reverse complement strand
ATGAAGGCGGATGATTTCTTTCTTTTCTTCTAATGTGTGATGTATATACATGATGAACCCCAAAAGTTTTTTGTCCAACTTTTGGGGTTCACTTCATTTTGACACACCCCCCTTGTGAAAATGATGTTTTCATCTGAGTTTTTCAGGGACCATGGGGACGTCCATCCCAGTGATCCAAAGATAACAGCAATAATGAATTTATTCAAATTTGGATAATCCTATTTAGGATAATTTAAGTAATTATCACTATAATCTCCGTTCCTCTTACAAAAAACATCGGATGGCAATACTATATTAAAAAAATATATATACTTTTGCATAACAAATTATCAAAATTTGACTTACAATTATTGACAGTTATGAAACACATTAATTTAGTGAAAAAAGGCTCATGCCTTATTCTCTCAACATTGTTGTTGAGTTCATGCGCAACCATTATTTCTGGCACCAGCCCCTCCATCCACATCGATGGCAATAATCCAGAGCCCGTAACCATCACCACCAGTTATCAGACTTACGAGAATGTGGATCTCCCACAAGTGGTGAAGGTAAAACGCAAGAAGCTTGATGGACAACGCATCCAGATTACCTCCCCGAACTACAATTATAAGGACATCGTTCTTAAGAAGACCATCAACGAATGGACATTTGCCAATATTCTTTTAGGTGGTATTATCGGATGGGGTGTCGATCTCGGTACAAACGCTGTCAGCAAACCCCAACAAGATACATTCCATGTTAGCCCCTCCCCAAAGGAAAAGTCCAACTAACATTTGACATTGCCACCCGTAAACACAACCTCTGGCTGGGCATCGAGTCCAGCCAGAGGAAGTGAGAGATTAGCACTGTGAGTATAAGAATTGTCATTGCAGATGACAAAGGTTTCCGCATTATTTTCGTCCTTTCGCATTATTTTCGCAATCAAATAATTCTAAGGAGAGAAGGAGTTTCCGCATTATTTCCGTCCTTTCCGCAATATTTCCGCAATCAGTTATTTTGTCGGGCTCGGAGGCCCGACCTCCTACAAGAGCGCATCCTTGAACCAAGGGGAAGGCAGCGTCGGCACAAAGGCCGACAACTGCCCTTCGAAACGAGAGAGAGATGAATAAAGAGGGTTCCCGTAGGATCACTTTTCCTTTTGTAATGATGAAGCAGGTAAAGCCATACTACTACGGGAACATCCTCGTTTGTTGTCAGAGTCGGTTCTTCTCGGCGTTACCGGCTCCGGTGCCTTTGTACTTCGATGGGGTGACATTGAAACGGTAGCGCAGGGAGAGTTGGATGCAGCGAGAGTCGTTGTCTTCCATCTTTCGGAACATCATGCGGTTGCTGTAGAGCGTGAAGCGGTTGATGCCGCCATTGAAAAGGTCGTGGCCTGTCAGTTTGACGTTGAGGCGGTGCTTGAAGAAATCCTTGCTGATGCTTAGCGAGAGCATCGCGTTGGTGCTGTCAAACCAGGCGTTCTGCTGATGGCCGTGAGTGTCCATATTGAAGTCTGCCTGAATCAGCCAGTCGTGAGACAAGGCAAGGATATTGCCTAATTGCAAGACCATCATGGGATGGTTGAATCTTTTCTGCTGGTCTAAGAACGTTGACTTGAACCATGGTTTCATCAACGTGATGTTGTATTGTGGCGTCCATGTGGCCTGTCCCCATCTGATGTTCTTCTGTGCCCCTAGCGTTATGTTAAGCCAGTCGGCATGGTCGTAGTTCTTGTATGTCACATGATTTACTTTTGAGTCCTCTTCCATGCTTTCTACCGTGTGTAGGATAGGGTCGACACAATGTGAGAAGTTTGTCGTCAGATAGAGCCATTTCCACATCACTGTCGCATTCAGATTGTGATATTTGATGGGTTTCAGGTAGGGGTTTCCCGTTTGTTGGTTGAGACGGTTCTCGTAGGTGACATCACTGCTCAACTGCCAGTAGGAAGGGCGTGTGGAACGTTTGGAATAGCTGACGGATAGTTGTGCATCCTTCAACTTTCCAGACGCAGATATGGAAGGGAAGAAATCATCGTAAGTGCGACATTGGTCGTCGCGGCGAACGCCACTCACATAATATTCCGACTCCACATGTTCGTAACGCAGGCCTACGGATAGTTGGATGCGAGCCAGTCGCTGTCGCAGTTCCACAAACGGCGCTATATTGTTCTCATGCTGCTCGTTGTTGCTGTTGGAGATAAAGCCTTCCGGGTTTTCGAATTGGCTACGCCAGTGGGTGTTGGTGTATTCTTCACCCACCTCCACCTGTCCTTTCCACAATGGATGGCTCACAATCAGTTTTTCCGCCAATAGTTTACTGCGCGTCACGCTCTCGGTGTTGACGTCACGGTTTTCATACTCAGCGCTCAATTCTTGCTGATGGTTACGACCCAATTGTTTTTGGAAACTATAATCTGCGTTGAAGTCTATGCCAAACTGACCTACCTTTCCCGTGTAGTAGAGATTCACCTGATGATGGGGTACGTTTTTGTTACGTCTGACACTGCTGTTCTGCAGATGGTCGTAGTATATGCCATCGGCCTGCAGACCGTCGTCATACTCAGCATGTCTTTTCACGTAGTCATAAGTGTTCTGATAGAATCCGCCAAAAGAATTATGGTCATCCAACTGATAGTTGAACCCCATACGTCCTTCTAGGAAAGGATTTTGCCTGGTGCTTTTCTCTTTATTATTGATGACCCACAAGGTATCTGCAAAGACGGTCTGTTCAAACTCGCAGCGCTTCCAGTATTGGTTGTATGCTCCGAAGAGGTTGGCAAACAGTTCCAGACCTCCTGTGCGGTATGTCAGGTTGACGCGTTCGTTGTTGGCGTAGCCATGTCCTTTGCGGCTCCAGGATGTCATCTCCACGCCCAAGCCTTCTCCTGCTGCACGCTTGGTATGGATGATGATGACGGCATTGACCGTTGCATCATATCGGGCGCCGGGATTTTGAATCACTTCTATGTTCTTGATGTTGTCCGACTGGATGTTTCGCAGTTCGCTTAAATCGGTCAACTTACGGCTGTTCACGTAAATCAATGGCACACCTTTTCCAAGGATCTCAAATACATCTCCTTTCTTTGAAATGGCAGGTACACGGGAGAGCACATCCTCAGCGGTGCCCATTCGCTCCATGACGGTTCCTTCCACATTCATCATAAGCGAGTTGCCCTGCAGTTGCACCTTTGGCCGCTCGCCCGCCACCACCACGCCATTCAGCGTATAGTTGTCGGGCTGAATCCTGATGATTCCCACTTCGGGCTGTTCGCACAATTTGTATACGGTTTTATAGCCGACATAGGAAATGCGGACAAGGACCTTGTCTTGCTCGTAGGGAATAGCGAAGTATCCACTCTCGTTAGATACACCACCGTCAAGCAGCATGGAGTCGGCAGGATGGAGGATGGCCACGTTGGCATACGCCACAGGCTGACCTTGTTCGTCGATGATGGTGCCTGTCAGGTGGCGATCGGTCTTATGCGTACACTCCACGTAGATTTCGTGGTCGTCGGATTTGACGGTCATGCGGACGGGATAGAAACCTATCATCTGCTGAATGGCATCGGGCAGTTTCTTATTCTTGATGGTGACTGTGATGCGGAAGTCCTCCAGTTCGTTGTAGAGGAAGTTGATGACGTATTCTTTCTGTTCGTTGTTCAACCCAAGCAGGGCTTCGCTGAGCGACACATTATTATACGTGTGGCTGATGCGCTGGGCGAAGGTGTCAAGAGGCATGCAGAGGATGCAGACCATGACGGCAAAAGTAGATAGTGCGTGTCTCATCTTACCACCAGTTTTTGGTCTTCCATGCCGATATTCACGGCCTCGAAGGTGTTCAACTTCTCCACGACGCGGGCGAGACTGTCTTCACGCTTCCAAACGAAATGGAAACGAAGCTGACGGGCCGCGTCATTCTCAAACTCCAACTGCACCCCGTGGGCAGCGGCAATGGCCGCGAGCATGGAGTCGAGTGGCACATTGTTGAAGACGTAAGGCTCGATGGATTTTGTCTCGGTCTCAACCGTATCTGCTGGCAGAGAAGTGACAGGCTCAAGGTCGGTTGTCAGCTCCGTGGTAGGCTGTTGTGGTTGGGGAGTGTTGATGTTGTGCACGAGGTGGATGGTAGCAAAAGCAATGCCCGAAGCCAAGAGCACACCGATGAAGGAGGCCGCCATCTTGTGGGCTGAAAGGTGTAAAGCGAAACGAGGCTTTTGTTCTCCTCCGTCAAGGGCATCCAGTTGCTCGGCATGGCAAGCCGCAAACTTCTCCCATTCGCCATCCACGTCCGGGGTGTCGTTTTTAAGCTCATCGTGCTTAAAGGCACGCTTTGCAAAGCCAAGCTGCTGCACAAGCTGGCGCATCTCGTCGTCGGCGAGTATCTCCTGCAACTGCTCATCGGTCAGTTGCCCGGGGTGTTGGCTTTGCAATTCCAGAAGCCACTCTATACGCTGTTGCATTTCATGCGACTTTTCCTTTGCCCCGGCATCGTCCATACAAGTATGGTCTCTGCTCTCGTCTTCATGGAAACGTTCTTCGGTCATCATATTGCTTTTGAGTTTGAATTGAAATACTTTCTGATTTTCTCCACTGTCTGTTTCAGGTGGGTGTGGATGGTCTGACGGCTGACATTCAATGCTTCGGCCACCTCCTGGCAGGTCAGCTCCTTTAGGTAGCGCAGTCGGAAGATTTTTTGCTCCAACGGTGACAGGTTGTCTTTCACATAGCGCATCAGTTCTTCCATCTGCATTTGCTCCTCCGCTGTATCGTTGCTGACGAGCGGGTCGCTGCCCTCTGTGAGTAGGTGCGCAAAGCGTTCTTGCACCTGTTTGTGCTGCAACACATTCAGACAGCGATGGCGCACACTCGTCAAAAGAAACGCTTGTGCGTTGTCTGCTCTCATCATCGTCTTGCCGCTGATCAGACTGGCGAACACCTCGCTCACCACGTCCTTGCTCTCCGCCTCGTCGAAGAGCAACGTGAGGGCCAGATGATACATCTGCGCGTAGTGGGTCTTGAACAGCCTTTCTACTTGACTCCGTCCAATTCCTCCTCGCTCGGCAGAGTGGATGCTAGCATCACTCAGCTCTCGCTCGTTCGTCATTTCTTTTCGTGTCATACACTTATAATACAATTCAAACGAAGAAAATGTAAAGCGGAAATGCGATTTTTTTCAATTTCAAACTCAATTTTTCTGTTTTGGAGACTTATTTCAAGGGCATCCAGCATCATCAAATCGGGCGAGGATGCACGATTCCCATCCTCGCCCGCCTTCGGTCATGTATTTATATCATTGCCACTATTGATTGTTAACACACTGCAAATATACTCTTTTTCGATCATAAAACGTTGAAAAGACAAACATATGTTCTAAAAAAACGGACGGTCATCCTCTACAGGAGTTGAGGCGGGGTCGTCGGTGGTGGGGATGTGGGAAAGCTCGAAGAAATGGGTGGTGAGTGAACAGTAGCCGCAAATGAACTCGCCTGTGCCTACATTGCGACCCTTGGCGAGGCGTATGAGGGCAGTGCCCTCAGGGCGCACCTTGTGGAACTCACCAGAATAGCCCTTGCCATACATGACAGGACGGTAGATGAGCAACACCATGTCGGCGGCCTCGGCAATCTGACCACTGCCACGCAACCGCGAGAGAGTGGGTTCGGTGGTGGACTTGTCGCGGCTGAGCTGTGAGAGCAGCACGATGCAGATATTGAGTTCCTTGGCGAGGTTTTTCAACTTACGCGCCACCGTGCCAAAAAACTGCTCCTCGGTCTGACGGCCCATTCCCTCGTTGGTCTGCAGCACCTGCAGGTAGTCGATAAAGACCAACTCCACATGCCGCTTGAGCACCATCCGGCGGATGCTGACGATGATGCGCTCGATGCTGATGGTGGCGGTGTCTTCAAAAAAGATGGGCAGGTGGCGGGTAAGGTCTGCACCCGACGTGAATGCCCTGAGCTGGTTGACGTTGAGTGCTTCCTGCATGATGAGGCGCGAGGGCACCCCGCTCCGTCCTGCCACCATGCGCGACAACAGTTGGGCGCTGGTCATCTCGGTGGAGTAGAATGCGCAAACATGGTCCTGGAAAGCCGCCTTGACACAGAGGTCGATGGCAAGCGACGTCTTGCCCTGCGAAAACTCGGCGGCGATGACCACAAGGTCGCTACGCTGCAGACCGCCCTTCCCGTCGAGCATGCTGAACCCCGTGAGGATGCCTTTCGGACGCTTGCCAGAGATATTGTCGTTGACAATGCCTTCCAGTTCCTCCATCACTACCGAAACAGGCACCACATGCGACTCGTCGGGAGTGTCAATGTCGCTGATACCCTCCATGGTGTCGTGGACGGCATCGGGGATCGCATATGCCTCGCCTGTGCCCGCGCTGCCGAGCTTTTGCGCGATCTGCCACAGTGTGCGCCGCTGCCATAGTTCGCGTATTCGTAGACAATGCTGCTTGAGGTGGATGTCACTATGGTAGGTGGTGAGGATATTCATGAGTGTCATATTGTTGACCCCCAATGGGTACTCGTTCTCCGCCAACCATTGTCCCACGGCGATGAAGCAGGGACTATCGCCCTTGGAGGCAATCTGTGCGATGGCTCTGTAGATGACAGCAAACTTGGGGTTGTAAAACATCTTCTCCGTCAGGATTTCTGACGTGTCTTCATAGCGATGCTCGTTGGAGAGGAGGATATTGATGACGGCCTCCTCGCAAATAGGGTCGTTGACGAGCGGTTGTGCGGTCATGGGGGATGGATTCTTGGTCATAGTTGATGGATTTTTAATCATGGTTGATGGTAAAACATGGACTTGTACTAACGGGGATATTGCTTGCGCGACCAGGTGGAGAGGCGCTTACTGGTCTCCCATGTCTTCTGCATCTCGAAGCGCATGTGCCGCCTTCGTTTGTCTAGTTCAGTCCAATACTGGTAGAAGTCGTTGAGCATTTCACTGTCATACTGGCTGGTATAGGGCACGATGCTCTGGTAGAAGTCATTCTTCCGCTTTTCCAGGGTGGGGGAAGAGGGCAAAGAAACTTTTTTCTTTGTTTCTCCCCTAGGAGAAATTTCATTTTTCTTACTATCATAACCATTACCATTATCCGCTATTTTTGCTATCGCTTTTATTGCATGGCTATCGTTTGCTATCATTTCCATAGCCGTGCTATCGTTTGCACTTTCAGATGGGGCCGCATGATCCTCTGCCGTGGCTAGTTGGGCAGCAGGGTCTTCCTCAGCCATTGCGAGTTGGGCATCAGGGTCTTCCTCAGCCATTGCGAGTTGGGCTGCCATGTTTTCTTCGGCCATGGTGTCGTCGTCACCATCGTCAATGCTGTGGTGATCCTCAGTGGCGTCGCTCTTCTGCCATCGCTTGGCCAATCCCTTGCGCCCTGCCTCGCTTCGCTTTTGGCGCACATGCTCATAATGCTTCTTGTCGTACTCGAATTGCAGTCGCCATTCGTTGAAGATCATGGTCAGGGTAACATTGGACTCCTCGTCAGGCACTTCACCCTGTCCGGCGTAGAGATAGAGCTGTCGCAGAAGCTGGCCAAGTTGTTCGTCGCTGAGGAGTGATGACATCCTGATGATGTTCTCGTGGATGATGAAACTCTGGTATTCGGAATCGGAGTTTTTTTGCTGTTTTCTCATAATGGTGTAAATGAATGTTATAATGATTCAAGTTTCGCAAGTACTCAACTTGTAGATAGTTAAGGAGTTAAGTAGTTATCGCTTCGCTTAGGAGTTAAGCCAAATGAATCGTAGGCTGTCTCTCTTTGGCCATCAGATGTAATGGCTTAACTCTTTAACTCCTTTAACTTCTTAACTTCTCTCAACTTGCGAAAGTTGAGTAATGAATGGCACAAAAATAGACAGCATTTTCTCAAATTCGATGTCATTTTCATATCATAGGCCAAAAACTGTCATTTGTTGACCCAAATCAAAAAAGTAGGCTGTTTGCGCAAACAGAGTGTCAAAAAGTTGCTGAGATTTGAATTTCGCCTTACTTTTGCACCGTCGAAAGACAAAAAGGATAACACTATTTATTATTAATGAGGGGGCGAAGAAAGCCCCATGCAACCTAAAAAAGAAAGGTAAAAAGATGAAAAGATTAGTTTTAAGCATGATGGTCATGATGACCATGACAATGGCATTTGCCGAGAATGAAGAGACTGCAGCTGTCAACAAAATGGAGTCTTACGTGCTCAATGTGAACATGAACAAGCTGAGCCAGGCACTGGGCCTGAGCTGGGACCAGCGCGAGTTTGTGGAGGATGCAGAGAACGCTTTCAGCGCCGAACTGATGAATGTGGCCAGCGCACCCGCCGATGAGCGCAAGACGCTGCTCGACAAAGCCATCAAACAAAACCTCGGCACGATGCACTACCTGCTCAACAGGGATCAGTATCACATGTACCTGAGACTGCTCAACACCACCATCAACAACCGCGGACTGAATAAGTAAGCGAAAGGTGAAAAGATTAAAAGGTTTAAAGGTGAAAAGGTAAAAGGTCGTAAGACCTTCAAGCCCATATCAACGAAGGCCCCTCTCCATCGCAAAGGAGAGGGGCCTTGTTTTTTCAAACTAGAAAGGGGTGGGACTACAACCCCATTTCTATCATCACCATGGAATAGGGTGCGAGGTCGAGTGTAAATTTCTTCTGAGCCTTGATGTCCTCCTTCTGTGGCACGATGGGCTGCTGCTCATAGTTGTTCTCATCATTAGGCTGACCACAAAGAGTGGTTTTCACTGCCATCTTCTTCAGACCTTTGAAACGGGAGAGGTTGACCTGAGCTTTCTTGGCATCGCCACTGGCATTGCAGACCTTAACAAAAAGCTGGCGTGTCTTGGTGTTGAGGATGACCGACTGACCCTGCAGGTTGGTGGCATCGTCGATGGTCACACAGTCGCCATAATAGTAGTTGCCGGACGACTGACCAAACATCTGCTGCACATAGTAGCTGCAGGTGAGGTAAGGCCGTTCGTTGTCAAAGTAGATGAGGTCGGGGTTCCAGTTGGTGGCGTTGCGACGGGCGAAGAGAGGCGCATAACTGGTCATGGCCACCACATCGCCATTGCGCTCCACATGGAGGAGATAAAGTCCCTCGGCGAGGGCGTCGATGAGTTTCTTGTCCTTGGCAGCATACTCTCCGAGGTATACCTTCGTCTTGCGGTCGCGCGGATAGTTGTCATACTGACGGCTGTTGAGGAAGTAGTCATGCGGCTCATAGTAGTGCTCGTCGAGGATCGGCAGACCAACCTCGTCGGCCAGTTTCCATCCTTCCTCAAAGTCTCTGTTGCCCGGATGAGAGCCAGGGCCGGCAGTACCCACAATGATAATCTCGGGATGGGCCGCACGCACACGGTCAAAAATATATTTGAAACGCTCGATAAACTCAGGCGAGATGCGCTCTTCGTTGCCCAAACCCAGATATTTCAGGTTGAAAGGCTTGGGATGGCCAGCCTCTGCACGGACACGGCCCCACTTGGTGGTAGCGTCGCCATTGGCCCACTCAATGAGGTCGAGGGCCTCAGCCACCCATTCATCCATCTCGCTCATCGGCACCCAGTCCTGAGCCTGGTCTTTCATGCCCCAGCCTCCGTTGGTGCCCTGACAACTCACACCACAAGGCAGAATGGGCAGCGGCTCCATGCCTAAGTCCTGGCAGAACTGGAAATACTCAAAATAGCCTAAGCCCATCGACTGATGGTAGCCCCATGTGTTCTTCAGTCCACGACGCTGCTCTTTGGGACCCACGGTGGTCTTCCAACGATAGGTGTTCCAGAAACCGTCACCACCGCCATGAACCACACAACCACCGGGGAAGCGCATAAACTTGGGATGCAGATCGGCAAGAGCCTCGGCGAGGTCTTTGCGCATGCCATGACCTTTGTAGGTGTCCTCGGGCATCAGTGACACCATGTCGACATCAAGCACGCCCTTCTCCAAGGCCAGGATCTGAAGCACCGCTTTCGGGGAATTCTCCTGTGCTGTGAGCTTCACTTCGTATTTGCGCCAGTCGGCTGAGTTCACGTCGATCTCTGCGTCTGCGATCAGTTTGGGCGACTTGCCCCATCCCTGAGGTTCCACCAGGGCGACACGCACCTTTTTGTCGCCGCCTTTCACATTGCGCATGAAGACAGAGAAAGTATAGGATGCGCCGGCCTTGGCTGGGATGCCGTCAAAGCCGTCATTCTGAATGCCAAAACCCGTCCAACCGTCAAAGTCATAATAATGCCCCACACGCTCAATATTCACACGCATAAAGGTGGGATTGTTGGCATGGATTGGGCGATCTGTGCAAGGCTCAAGATACCCCAATGAGTGGCCGGGACGTACCAACCGCCAGGCGGTGCCCGCACCCCAACCATCACGCTCGGTGGGGTTGTACTCAAAAGAGCCATTCTGGATCAGCTCAGCATAAAGACCTCCGTCAGCAGCACTGCTGATGTCTTCGAAAAAGATACCGATCAGTTCGTCACTGATAGCCTTGCCCCCAGAGGGTGGCGCTATCGTCTTCTGGGCCGACAGCCCTAACGTGGCTGCCAATAAGACAGCGGTGATAGTAGTTCTTCGCATATGATAGATTAAGTTTAGTGTTGTAATGATGATGCGAAGATAATAATAAAATGTCAATAATACAGCACACTGGGTGATAATTGGTACATATCAGTTAATATTTGCAACATTTCATCGAAAGAATCTACAAAATCTTCACCCAAAGGGGAGAAAATCATGCTTTTTATGTAATTTTGCACCATTATAGCAACATTAATGAAAACAGACACAATGGAGCACCCAAACAACAAGTACATCGCCGTGGCATACCAACTGTATGCAGACATCGACGGCAAGAGAGAACTGATAGAAGAGACTGCCAAAGGGCAGCCTTTCATCTTCATCACTGGTATGGGCATCACACTGCCCGCTTTTGAGGACAACCTGGCCACACTGGAAAAGGACGCCGAGTTTGACTTCACCATCCCACAGGCAGAAGCATACGGGGAGTATGTGGACGAACGGGTGGTGGACCTCGACAAGAGCATCTTCATGCCCGACGGCAAACTCGACACCAAAGTGATCTATGTAGACGCCACCATCCCTCTGGTCAATGAGGACGGCAATCGTTTCATGGGACGTATCCTCGAGATCGGAGACACCCAGGTGAAGGTAGACCTCAACCATCCCCTCGCTGGACTCGACCTGCAATTTGTGGGCCACGTGGTGGAGGCACGCCAGGCACGCCAAGACGAGATAGAGCGCATGGTGAAAATGATGAGCGGAGAAGGCTGCGGCGGATGCGGTGGCGGTGACTGTGGCGACTGCGGCAAAGAAGGAAGCTGCGGCGGATGTGGTGGATGCTAATCAGCTGACAAGACGATGAGAAATACTTTCGGCCATATCTTCACACTCACCACATTTGGCGAGAGCCATGGCACAGCCGTGGGTGGGGTGATCGACGGCATGCCCGCCGGCATCGACATCGACATGGACTTCATACAGTCTGAGTTGGACAGACGTCGCCCTGGACAGAGCGACCTCACCACCGCACGTGACGAGGCCGACAAGATAGAGGTGCTCAGCGGCATCTTTGAGGGGAAGTCCACCGGCGCACCCATCGGCTTCATCGTACACAACACCAACCACCACTCACAGGACTATGAGCATCTCAGATGCCTCTTCAGACCCTCTCATGCCGACTATACCTACCACGAAAAGTACTCCATCAGAGACTATCGGGGAGGTGGCCGTACATCAGCGCGAATAACCATTAGCAGATGCGCGGGTGGGGCATTCGCAAAACTGGCCCTCCAGCAGATGGGCATCCACATCAGCGCATACACCTCGCAGGTGGGAGCAGTGGCATTGGACCACGACTACACCCATTATGACCTGTCGCTGACGGAGACCAACGCCGTGAGATGCCCCGACGCAGACAAAGCGGCTCAGATGGCAGCACTGATACGTGAGGTGAAAAAAGAGGGCGACACGATAGGCGGCGTCATCACCTGTGTCGTCAGAGGCTGTCCTGCAGGACTGGGCGAACCGGAGTTTGGCAAACTACATGCCGCACTCGGAGGCGCCATGCTGAGCATCAACGCCGTGAAAGGATTTGAGTATGGCGAAGGGTTTGCCAGTGCCACACGACGGGGGAGTGAGGTCAACGATGTATTCATCAACAGAGACGGGAAAATCTCTACTGCGACCAACTACAGCGGAGGCATACAAGGAGGTATCAGCAATGGCCAGGATATCTACTTCAGGGTGGCATTCAAACCCGTCGCCACGATTCTGCGCGAACAGGAGACCGTAGACCTGGAGGGAAACGCCACCAAACTGAAAGCCAGAGGGCGCCATGACCCATGTGTTTTGCCACGGGCCGTACCCCTGGTGGAAGCGATGACAGCCATGGTCATCTTAGACTTTTACCTCATGTCAAAGACGGTTTTTGTCAACAGTTAAGACAAAAATGTATCTGTTTTAGAAAAAAAATCAAAAAAAAATTTCATTTCCGTAGTGAAACAATAAAATTTGCTTATATTTGCAACTGATTAGTGGGGGTTTGAGAAAATCCTTATTAATTTAGTTAAGTCTAGTTTAGTTTTTGTGTTGGTTGAGGGCAGCCTGTTAGGCTGCCCTCACTTTTTTCTATACCGTTCATCAGCATTCAAGCGTTCCGACATCAGCATTCAAGCGTTCCGATGATTTCCTGCACACTGTGGCAACCATGACGGTCGAGCCAGTCGTTGATACCGTCACGAATCTTCACACTCACCGCAGGGTCTAGGAAATTGGCGGTGCCCACCTCCACAGCCGTGGCGCCCACCATGAGAAACGCAATGGCGTCCTCGGCAGTACAAATGCCGCCCAGACCCACGACTGGTATCTTGACGGCCTTGGCCACCTGCCACACCATCCGAAGGGCCACAGGCTTCACAGCAGGGCCGCTGAGGCCACCTGTGCCGATGCTGAGCATAGGACGACGACGCTCGATGTCTACGGCCATCCCCATCAGCGTATTAATCAGTGAGACGCTGTCTGCGCCCTCGTCCTCACAAGCACGTGCGATGTCGGCGATATTCGTCACATTGGGCGAGAGTTTCACAATCAGTGTCTTGTGATACGCTTCCCTGACAGCCCTCACCACTGAAGCGGCGCCATCTGTGGTGACACCGAACGCCATGCCACCCTGCCTGACATTGGGGCAGGAGATATTCAGCTCTATCGCCGGGATACGCTCCAGGGCGTCTATACGGGCCGCACAGGCCGCATAATCCTCAGGGGAGGAACCACTGACATTGACAATCATATTGGTGTCGATATCCTTGATCTGTGGGTAGATGTGCTTGCAGAAATAGTCCACACCCTTGTTCTGCAATCCCACACAGTTAAGCATCCCTGAGGCTGTCTCAGCCATACGGGGATAGTCGTTCCCCTCACGGGCATGAAGCGTCGTACCCTTGACAATGATGCCGCCCAACTGGCTCAAATCGATGAAATCGGCAAACTCTATACCATAGCCAAACGTGCCCGACGCTGTCATGACGGGATTTTTGAGGCATAAATCATTTATCTTTACATTTAGTCTTGCCATAACAACTTCTTAATATTTAACACTGGACCCTCTTTACACACACAGATATTGCCGTCGATGGTTTTCTCCACACAACACAGACAGGCTCCCAGGCCACACGCCATCTTGTTTTCCAAAGACACCTCGCATGGGATGTCCTGACGGAGCGCATAACGCCCCACAGCCTTCATCATGGGCTGAGGACCGCAGGTATAAATCATGTCAAAACGCTCTTGTGACAGGATAGAATGCCCGGTGACGAAGCCGCGTTCTCCATCAGTACCATCTTCTGTCGTGGTCAGCACACGGCCTATCTCCTCAAAATATGCTCTCTCCAAAATGTCAGCAGCCGACCGTGCACCTAGTAAAAACGTGGGCTGACAGCCCAACTCTGACAGCCGCTTGCCTAGGAAAAGCAGGGGAGCCACCCCTACTCCACCCCCCACCAACAGCGGACGGGAAGGCAGGGCACCAGAGATGGAAAAACCATTGCCAAGGGGCAATACGCAGTTGAGAAAATCGCCCGTTCGCAGTTTAGACATGCGGCGAGTGCCCTCTCCCACTACAGCCACCAACAACCACAGCTGATTCTGCGACCGGTCGACATAGTTGATAGAGATGGGACGACGCAAAAAAGTGGAGGGTGAGTCATCCACTCTCACCTCGACAAACTGGCCGGGCAGCATCTCCGGCAAAGGCTGGTCACTGGTAAGCCTCAGCAAGACATAACGCTCATGAATATGCTCCACTGAGACCACTTCTAAATCTAAAATATACTTCTTCATAGTGGGGCGAAAGTACAAAAAAAATTTGGAATTACAACATGAAAACCACATATTTTGACATAAAAAAAACTTCGGGCATTCACAGCGCATGTGATGCCCGTAGTTTTAGAAATGTTATCCGTACTGAAAACATTG
The DNA here is from genome assembly GCA_902780635.1 of uncultured Prevotellaceae bacterium. GTDB lineage: Bacteria > Bacteroidota > Bacteroidia > Bacteroidales > Bacteroidaceae > Prevotella. Next base: position 130,965 of record CACZGH010000006.1, on the reverse strand, counting down.
ACGCTATTGGCTTTTCTTCTCATTCATAGCCTACGTCAAAATAAATAATTGATTGATTGGAAATGTATATTAATAGAATATGTGCTCTTATGACTTTTCCGGCACAAAGGTCTCATAGGTCTGGTCGTCAAAGTAAACTCTGATCTCAGTGATGTGCCGTTTGCTTTTGTCAGATATTTTCAATTCATTAATAGTGTGATCTTTGACAGTTTCACTCTTTTTTGTCATGTCTTCCTTGCGTTTTGCCCCTGTCTTGACTTCTGGCTTCGTATGCGCTGCATCCAACAACGGAAACAAACTCTGCTCTATCTGTGGCTTGGCTTCTACAGGACTATTTGACTGATTTTCAATCATTGTGCCCTTGCCAAACATCAGCCACTCTAGACTGATACCAGGTATCTTCTGGCAAATAGACTCCACTATGTTGAGAGTGGGGTTCGTACGCCCGGTAAAGACATTGCTAAGTGAGGCTGAAGAGATCCCCAATAGCTGCGAGAAGGTCTGCTGGGTCATATGCTGTGACTCCATGATGGCTTTTATTCTATCTTTCATACTCTACGAGATTCATAAAAGGTGCATCATCACACCTTTTCTCTAAGATTTTACAAAGATAAAGCATTTTTTTCATATTTCCAAATTTTTTGAGAATTATTTTCATTTAGGGTGATTTAAATTTGTAAATGTAAATAGATGAGGGTTTATGTTTTAAAAACATTGATTTACATTCATAATTACAAACGTAAATTTATATTCGTCAATCTTTACAATCCTATTGTTGAACGAAATTAAGTATATAACTGGCTATAAATAAGTTATTTTCTACTGAATATCCAAAAAATACGCAAAAATGGCACAAATCCCCGTTTTTCGGGCATTTTCATTAGAGTTTAGTTGAAGTAAATATACTATATAACTGATTTTCAAGTATTTATGTACTATATTGCATAATGTATATTTATCCGTTTCAAGATTATAAATCATATCATTTAATTTTATAAACCTTATTTACGTATTTACATAATTGTGTTTATTTACATTTATAATTTTAATATATTTGAAAACATAAATTTAATTTTGTGAAGATTTAAAGTTGTGTTTTAATTTGTAAATGTTAAATAATCTAAACAACCTTTTGTGACACCCTCAAAATTTCGAAAAACAGCCATTTTTTCATTTTTCCCGACCATCGCTGGAAAAAGACTCAAAAACGCGAGTTTTGAAAGGGTCACTTTCACCAAATAAATTGTAATTTAACACTTTAAGCCAAAAAAACACGTTATGAAAAAAACGTGTTCTAGAACTGAAAATGGCATTTTTCGCCGTTTTTAGTGCAAAATATAGAAAATTAGCTCCTTCATCAAGTCTCCAGGAGTGCTGCTGGGGTTGTCTATACCTTTGCTTTTTGCATCTATTTTGCGGATATACTTGATGATGTTCATTGTTTTGCTGGCGTTGTACTTTCTCAATGCCTCAACATAGTCTTTTGCCGCCCAGGGAGAAGACAGATTCAACGCGTCCGCCACTCCCCTATCGCTCTTGTCTTTTGAAAAATGTGCGATCATCAGGTTTTGGAAGAAAGAGAAGAGTGGTGGCAGAAAAGAGTAAAGTGAAACAGTTTTGGGATTGCCGTCAATATATTTTACTATCCTGTTTGCTTTCAGCAAATCCTTTTTCACGATGGCGTCACGCAGTTCGAAGAAATTATAGTCCTTGCTGATACCTATTTTATTCTCCACAATCTCGGGCGTGATGATCTTGTCGTCAGAGAGGGAGATCATCACCTTATCTATCTCTGAGGCGAGCCTGGACAAATCTGTGCCCACAAAGTCGGCCATCATCTGTGTGGCTTTAGGCTCTATGGCGGCATGATGGTCCTTGACATACCCCTCGATAAACTTGGGCAGGTCACGCTCTCTTTTCTTAGGACTGTCGAAGACCACCCCCACCCCAGCAGCCTTCTTCATGAACGACTTGCGGGAATCCAACTTTTTGTTCCTGTAGCAGATCACCAGTATGGTAGACGCCAAGGGTTTCTCGAAATACTTGTCAAACCGGTCCCAAGAGCGCATGTTCTGTGCTTCCTTCAGGATGACCACCTGATGGTCTGACATCATGGGGAATCTTCTGCAGATGTCCACCACTTGAGCTGAATTGGTCTCCAGGCCATACACGATGGTCTGGTTGAAATCCTTTTCCTCAGGGCGGAGCACATTTTCCTCTATATAGTCTGCTATCTGGTCAATATAATAGGGCTCCTCACCCATCAGGATATAGACAGGATAAAACTTACGCGCCCGAAGGTCACGCATGATCGTGTCGTATGTATGCTTTTCCGCCATCTTTTATTTCATTTATTAGACAAGATGCATCCTCGCACTCGTTTTTTTATTATCTTTGCAAAAGTATTGCAAAGATAGTGCAAAATGAGTGCAGAACAAAAAGAATTAATTCTTTTTTCTGCCGAGTTGCAGCCTATCTTATTCAAAGATAGTGCAAAATGAGTGCAGAACAAAAAGAATCAATTCTTTTTTCTGCCGAATTGAAGCCTATCTTATTTAAAGATAATAAAATGAATTCATTAAATTTGCCTTCCTATCCAACAAAAACGCAGAAGAAAGGAGATAAAGTCACGATATTCGACCCATTGAGGAGAAAATATGTCACACTTACTCCAGAAGAATGGGTCAGGCAGCACTTCATCAATTATCTGACGGTCCACCTGGGCTATCCTCTCTCCATGCTGGCCAATGAAGTGGAACTGCAAATAGGTCAGAAAAAACTGCGCTGTGACAGCGTGCTGTACGACCACCAAGCCAAACCACGCATGATTGTGGAATATAAAGCGCCTGGCATCACCATCACCCAGAAAGTGTTCGACCAGATCTCAGCATACAACCTCCTACTCCACGTAGACTATCTCATCGTCAGCAATGGCATCGACCACTACTGTTGCAAGATGGATTACAATAGTAAAAAATATTTATTTCTTGAAGAAATACCACGATACGAAAATCTTTGACAAAATCTAGAATATCTAGAAAATCTAGAGTATCTAGAAGATCTAGAACATCTAGAAAATCTAGAGCATCTAGATAGCCTAGAAAATCTAGACCATCTAGAAAATCTAGAAAATCTAGAAAATCTAGACCACCTAGAAAAAAACCTCAAAAAAAACTCACATGGGAATATTCAAATGGATTGGTGGTGTTTTGGGCTTTATGCTTGCCCCACCCCTTGGCGCCTTCGCTGGCTATTTTATCGGTAGTATCATCGACTCGATTTCTGAAGGAGGAAACACGGGTTTTCAAGGGTATGACCAGGATGGCACTGGATATGGGCAGGGCACCGGATATGGACAAAGCTCATATGAGACCAATCAGGGGCAGCGCAACAGCTTCCTGTTTTCTATGCTTGTGCTCTCCTCCTATATCATTAAAGCCGACGGCAAAGTGATGCACTCGGAGATGGAATATGTGAGAAATTTCCTCCGTTCCAACTTCGGTGAGGCTGCAGCGCAGCAAGGCAATGAAATCTTGCTACGACTGTTCGAAGAGGAGAAAAGAATGAACGCAAGTAACCCATTCGCATACCGCAACCAGATCCGTCAGGCCTGCCAACAGATAGCAGCCAACCTCAGTTATAGCGAGCGACTGCAGTTGCTCAACTTCCTCGTCATGATCGCCAAGATCGACGGGTCCATCCACCAGGCAGAACTGAACGCGCTCTATGAGGTCACCCAGTATATGGGCATCCAAGCCAGCGACCTTGAGTCGATGCTCAACCTCGACAGCGGCAGTAGCAGCAGTGGCAGCCTCGACGATGCCTACAAAGTGCTCGGCGTCTCGCCCGACGCCACCGACGACGAGGTGAAAGCCGCCTATCGCAAACTGGCCCTCAAACACCACCCCGACCGCGTGTCTACACTCGGCGATGATGTGCGCAAAGCTGCAGAGAAAAAATTCCAGGAAATCAACAATGCTAAAGAGAGAATCTACAAAGCAAGAGGACTGTGAAAAGATGAAAGATGAAAAATTAAAAATGAAAGATGAAAATTGAAAAATGAAAAAATGAAAGACGATTGAAACTGTAAACTATCATATACTACATTAGAAACTATCATATACTACACCATTAGAAACTGTAATATACTACACCATCATGATGAAAGCAAGAATCTTCCTGACCGCACTCTTACTGACAGTCATCACAGCTGCCAACGCACAGTCAGAACTGTACCCCAAACATTTCGACCTGGAGCAAGTGACCCTGCTCGACGGTCCTATGAAAACAGCCATGGATCTCAACTTTGAGATGCTTATGCAGTATGACACCGACCGCCTGCTCACTCCTTTCATCGTACAGGCCGGCTTGAACACTACCACCGACACCAGTAGCAAATACTACAACTGGGCCACCAAGCACCCCGCCTTCACCAATTGGGGCGACGCCAGTTTCAACCTCAACGGTCATGTCGGCGGGCACTACATCTCGGCTTTGGCATTGGGATACGCCGCCTGCCACGACAACGGCATGAAATCCCGACTCAAAGAGCGCATGGACTATATGCTCGGCATCCTGAAAGACTGCCAGGACCAATATGATGACAACACCGAGGGCCTCTATGGTTTCCTCGGAGGCCAACCCATCAACAATGACTGGAAGACTCTCTACAAAGGCGACATCTCTGCCATCCGCAGCCACGGAGGATGGGTGCCTTTCTACTGCCAGCACAAAGTGCTTGCCGGTCTCAGAGACGCTTTCCTCTATGGCAACAGTGAGACCGCCAAACAAATGTTTCTGAAGATGGCCGACTGGAGTGTCAACGTCATCGCCAAAGTGAGCGACAACGACATGAACACGCTGCTCAACATCGAGCATGGAGGCATGAATGAGAGTATGCTCGACGCATACCAGCTCACCGGAGAGAGCAAATATCTCACCGCAGCCAAGAAATACACCCACAAAGCGATGCTCAACGGCATGCAGACCCTCAACACCACCTTCCTCGACGGCAAGCATGCCAACACGCAGGTGCCTAAATACATCGGCATGGAGCGTATCTTTGAGCAGGATGCCAATGCCACAGGATACCGCAAAGCCGCTGAGAATTTCTGGACCGACGTGGCCAACAACCGCACCGTGTGCATCGGCGGCAACAGCGTCAACGAGCACTTCCTCTCAAAAGAGAACTCCAACCGCTACATCGACCAACTTGACGGTCCGGAGTCGTGCAACTCCAACAACATGCTCAAGATGTCGGAGATGATGAGCGACCGCACCGGCGACGCACGCTATGCCGACTTCTACGAAAACACGATGTGGAACCATATCCTCACCACCCAAGACCCCACGACCGGCGGATATGTCTACTTCACCACCCTCCGCCCACAAGGCTATCGCATCTACTCACAAGTCAACCAGGGCATGTGGTGCTGCGTGGGCACCGGCATGGAGAACCACTCCAAATACGGACACTTCATCTATACCCACGATGGCAACGAGACGCTCTACGTGCACCTCTTCACGCCCAGCATCCTCGACGATGAGACCTTCGGCGTCCGCCAGGAGACACTCTTCCCCTACATCGACTCCAAAGACTCCAACCTCCCCACCCCACAGACCGCCACGTCACAACTCACCATCACCAAGGGCGGCACTTATACCATCGCCGTGCGCCACCCCGCCTGGGCCGGTGCAGAATACCAGGTCTGCGTCAATGGCACACCCGTCAACGCTGCCGTGACACAAGGCACTGCCAGCTATGTCAACATCAACCGCACATGGAGCGTGGGCGATCAGGTCACCATCTACCTGCCCATGAGCCTGACCTATGAGGAGTGCCCCAACTACACCGACTACATCGCATTCAAGTTTGGCCCCATCCTGCTCGGCGCCCCCACCACCGCCACCTCTGAGGCAGAAGCCACGGCCAGCGGACTGACGTATGAGAAACTGCAAAACGAATATGCCGGTGCCGGACGTATGGACCACGCGCCAGGCAGCAAAGCCTCCTCCCGAAGCCTCGTCTCTGCACCGCTGTTGATCGGCGACCGTGCCGATGTGCTCAGCCGCATCGCCATGAAGTCGGTCGACCAACTGCGCTTCACCATCGACGCCAGCAGGGAAGGGGTTGAGTCATACCCCTGGCGGCAACTGGAACTGAAACCTTTCTATCAGATACAGCATGCCCGCTACATGTGCTACTGGTATCAGCAGACAGAGGAAAACTATCAGAAAAGTGACATGGCCCAGTCGGAGGCAGCCAACGAGGCCCTTGCCGCCCGTACACTCGACTTTGTGGCACCGGGTGAGCAACAGAGTGAGGCAGGACACGAATACAATTACTCCAGCGACTCCAGCACCGGGGAATACAACACCGAGCACTACCGCGACGCCAGAGCCAACGGCTATATCCAGTACACTCTCTTCAATGAGCAACAGGTGGCAGAGCGCCTGAGCGTGATGTTCCGCTTCAACCTGGCCGACCGCGGCCGCCAAGCCACCCTCACCATCGACGGGACCAAAGTGGCCGACATCACCATCCCCTCCTCTGCCAAGGGAAGTGACGCCAACGGTTTCTACAATGTGGAGTATGCCATCCCTGCCAGCCTCATCACCGACGCCGCAGGACAAGTGAAGAAAAAGTTTGTGGTGCGCCTGACAGCCTCCCCCACCACCCTCTGCCCCGGCATCTACTATGTGCGCCTGCTCAAAGACTATGATGACCACGCCTACCGTTTTGTGGCCACCGACTGGACCACGGGCGACCCTGCGCGAGTGTCGGCCTCCAACATCACCTACGACACCGAGCGCAACATCATCCACGTGAAAGCCTCCGGTGCCAACAATGTGGCGCTGATGATGAAATATGAAGACCTCGACTATACCATCTCCAGCGACCAGATTTACTTAGTAGTGCGAGGCACTCATCTGAGCACCACCGGTGGTGCCTCTTACCTCTGGTGGCTCAACGGCTCCAACCACGGCACCCAGGTGGCACCCACCAAAGTCACCTCTCTCGACATCAACGAAGAAGAGCAGACCGTGGTGGCATGGGACATGACACGGAGCGGTATCTATGAGAACTTCTCCGGCGAACGTCCCAGCGTCTGCATGGGACAGACCATCTTCGGCCTCACCTCCTCCACCGGCCAGAGTGACATCTATGACATCAACTTCGTCAAAGACGTGAATGAGTATGTCGACAGCACCACCGGCATCCCACACCAACTGTCCAACCCCTCTGCCTCCTCTGCCACCTATGACTTGAGTGGCAGGCGCAGCGATGGGCACCGTGGCATCGTGGTGAGCAAAGGCAGAAAACATATCAGAAGATAAACACCCAACAACAGACAAACACCCAACGAAAAAAATAGACACCCAACGAAAAAGGCGTTCCCTCGAAGGAACGCCTTTTTTATGATCATTACAAACGTCTTGGCTTACTCGTAGTGTGTGTCCATATAGACCACCTTGGTCACAAGATATTCCTCCACACCATGCTTGCCATCAGCGCCACCGATACCGCTCTTCTTCATACCGGCATGGAAGCCCTGCATAGCCTCGAAGTGCTCACGGTTGATATAGACCTCGCCGAACTCCAGTTCGCGGCACACCTTGGCAGCGGTGTCGATGTCCTTGGTAAACACTGATGAGGCAAGGCCATACTCCACGTCGTTGGCCCAGCGGATGGCCTGGTCGATATCCTCAAACTCCACGAGCGGGAGCACCGGTCCGAAGGTCTCCTCATGGATGATGTCGAAGTCTTGCTTGCAGTCGTCGAGCACGGTAGCGGCATAGAAATAGCCTTTCTCCCCCACTCTCTTGCCACCGCAAAGCAGTTTGGCGCCTTGTTTGATGGCATTGGCCACTTTGGCCTCCACACTCTCCAGTGCACGCTTCTCCACCAGAGGTCCCATGTCCACGGTGTCGTCCTTGCAAGGATCACCCACCTTCACGGCCTCCATCTTGCGTACGAGGATGTCGGTGAACTCTTTCTTCACTTCTTTCTGTACATAGACACGCTCTGCATTGTTACAGATCTGGCCGTTGTTGCCGATACGTGAGTCTACGATCCACTGTGCGGCAGCCTCCAGGTCAGCGTCTTTACAGACGATGGCAGGAGCCTTTCCACCCAACTCCAACGACACCTTGGTGATATTGTCAGCGGCAGCCTTCATGATGCTCGTTCCAGCACCCACACTACCCGTCACACTCACGATGCCGATCTTCTCGCTGGCAGCGAGGGCGTTGCCTACGACAGAGCCCTTGCCGGTGATGACGTTGAACAGGCCTGCAGGCAGACCGGTCTCGTCCACCACCTTGGCAAACTCACAGCAGTTCTCGGGTGTGAGCTGCGACGGCTTGATCACGATGCTACAGCCTGTGATCAGCGCGGCACCTGCCTTACGGGCGATCAAGAAGAAGGGGAAGTTCCAGGGCAGGATACCTGCCACGACACCGATAGGCTCCTTGAAGAGCATGATGGTCTCACCACGGCGGTCGCTGGGTATCACCTCACCCTCGATATGACGGGCGAAAGAAGCCATATAGTCGAAATAATCAGCAGTCACAGCCACTTCCACAGTAGCCCATGTACGTGTCTTGCCCTGCTCGCGCATGATGATGTCGACAAACTCATCCTGACGCTTGCGGATGCCATCAGCCATTTTCTTCAGATAGGCGGCACGCTCAATGGCCGGAGTCTTGGCCCACGCTTTCTGGGCAGCCTTGGCGGCGTCGAGCGCCTCTTCCACCTCCTCCACAGTGCCTTCCGGCTGGCGGCTGATCACCTCCTCTGTAGATGGGTTCAACACATCAATCCATTTTCCTGATTTGCTTTCAACGAACTTGCCGTTGATGTACATTTTCAAGTCTTTCATTCGGTATTTGCTTTAGTTTGACAATTAATTTAAGTGTTTTCCTAATAATTGCACAAAAATAATCAAAATTTCCGACATGTCAAAACTATTATGATTTTTTAGCAAAAGTGGCTTTCACATAGCAGCCGAGCCATCTCGTTGAGCGAGAGGCATTGGTCTCTGCTGATGGTGACGCGTTCGTTATGGTGCTGCCAGGGAGCCAATATCAATAGTCGCCCTTCGGCGCAGGCTTCCATGCGTTGGCCACCAGGCTTCGCCAAGTCGGTGAAGCCATTTTCTTGTAAAATGATAAGGGGAAAACCTCGATCGAAAGCGGCCCGCATCACCGCTTTCTCTCCTGGAGAGATGGAGGGCGACACCAAGACAGCGCCTTGGGCCGCAGCATTCAGATAACCATCCACTCTGGCACGTATCTCCTCCTCTGTCAGGCGGCGCGAGCACTGCACCTGCAGCAGCGACGGCCTCTGGAGCAAGAAACGATTGCCAATGGCAGAGAAGGACAGAGAGCCTATCTTCAGGTCTCTCTGGACGCGGAAGAGGTCAGGGTGCTCTCGCTTCATCAATAAACGGCGGGGGTTGTCGGCCAAGTAGTCATACCATCGCTGCAGCTGGCCCGGCATCAGAAGCAGCTTGTCGTTGAAGCTGCGCTCAAAAAGGAGGCCGTGCTTGCGGTCGGGCTGTCGTGTTTGTTGCTGTAATACAGCAACATACGGAACGAGGGAACGAAAGGCCTTGTTGCAGCCCTGCTTGAAACCAAGGAGCACCTTGCCTAAAGGCCTTTCTATATGCTCCTTGACAAAAAGGATGCCATGAAAATGGTCGGGCATCATCTGCAGGGCCAGCACCTCTATTTGTGGATAGCGGGTGGCGATGTCATGCCAATTGTGGGCTACCTGTTCTCCTAGCTCTGTCAGTACCACATGCGGCTCTTCGGGCGTACCTTTCAGTCCGTCACTTTTGCCTACTACCTTCCCCAACAACGGCCGACGGCCTTCCGTGACCATCGTGATCATATAGATCTGCCTTTGCTGATAGTCATGCCCCACCTTTCGGCGCGACATCGACGGGATTTTATCTCCCGCAAAAGTTTTCTGCTGCTCAAAGGTCTCTTTCTTCATCTATCAATCAGAAATAGATGGTTTCAGATGGCTGTCCCGACTTCGTATTCGTAAGACTCTCCCTTTCTTCATCTATCAATCAAAAATAGATGGTTTCAGATGGTTTTCTCTTGTGCGGTCTATTTAGGCCGCACAAGAGAAATGAAGCCGCAAGGGTATAAAAATATAAAACTAAAGGATCAAGTCCTTTCGTTGAGCATTAGCCCTCGGTCTCTTCTGCCTTTTTGCGGCTGCGTGAGGCGCGCTTGGTCTTGGGCTTCTCCTCGGTTGCGGTGTTGACACCAGCCAGTTCGGGATCGATCATGATGCGTCCACAATACTCACAGACGATGATTTTCTTGTGCATCTTGATGTCCAACTGCCGCTGTGGCGGGATTTTGTTGAAACAGCCACCACAGGCGTCACGCTGCACATAGACCACGCCCAGACCATTGCGTGCGTTCTTACGGATGCGCTTGAAACTCATCAGCAGGCGCGGCTCAATCTTCAGTTCGAGCTCTTTAGCCTTCTCCTTCAGTTTCTCCTCCTCTTCACGGGTCTCCTGCATGATCTCGTCCAGCTCGCTCTTCTTTTCCTCCAGAGCCACCCGGCGGTCTCTCACCTGTTCCTGGTTCTGCTCCAACACTGCGGTGCGCTCATCGATTCTGACGAGAGCCTCACGTATTTTCTTGTTGCACAACTCTATCTCCAAGGTCTGGAACTCAATTTCCTTGTTGAGCATATCATACTCGCGGTTGTTCTTCACATCGTTGAGCTGTGTCTGATAACGTGCCACGCTGGCCTCAGCCTCTGCGATGTCAGCCTTTTTCTGTGAGATGGCCGTACGGAACTCTTCGATCTCATTCTGAATCTTCTCAATACGTGTAGAGAGGCCCTCGATTTCATCTTCCAGGTCCTGAACTTCAAGAGGCAGTTCGCCTCTCAGTGCTCTTTTCTCGTCAATGGCCGAGAGTGTGGTCTGCAGCTGATACAATGCTTTCAGCTTGTCCTCGACCGACATTTCTGTAGGTTCTTTTTTTGCCATGTTTTTTAGAAATAATTGATGGGATTGGTGTTGACGGAGCTTTGATAGCATTTCACTCCCTCACATCTCTCCTCAATGATAGATTGGAATATCTCTTTAGTGTATTGTTCGCTCTGGTAGTGGCCGATGACGCAAATCTGCACCTCCTGCTCATGGTCGAAGTAGTCGTGGTAGTGCATCTCTCCCGTCACGAAGGCATCGGCCCCCTCACGGATGGCGTCGCTGAGCAGGAAAGCCCCTGCCCCACCGCAGATGGCCACCCGTCGTATGGGACGGGCCAGCAACTCGTTGGCCTCGACGCACGCCACACCGAAAGTGGTCTTCAGCATGGAGATGAAGTCACGGGCGTCCATGGGCACTGGCAGGTCACCGACGACGCCACTGCCGCCCTCGATGTCGCCTACGGTCTTTTGGGCGAAAAAGTGTACCCCTTGCAGCCCCATTTTCTCTGCTATTTTGAAGTTCACCCCGTCCAGTGCATTGTCCATATTGGTATGCATCGACACGATGGTGATATCGTGCTTGATGGCCTTGATGACACATCGCTGCACATAGTTGGAGTCCGACACCCTTTTCAGGGCACGGAATACTAACGGATGGTGCGACACCACGAGATTGCACCCCAGTGCGATGGCCTCATCCAGCACTTTCTCCGTCACGTCAAGACACAATAATGCCCCTGATACTTCCGTCTCTGTCAATCCTACTTGCAGGCCGGCATTATCGAAGTCTTCCTGCAAGGGCAGAGGCGCGAATCGTTCAAGGGCATTCACCACTTCTTCTATTTTCACGCTTTTCAAGTTTAGCATTTGCTCAACAGATGAGTTAAGGTGTTGAGCCATGCTTAGTTAAAAATGAGTGTGCAAAGATAATGATTTTTTTTCACCTGAGGAAATTTTTCCTCTCATTTTGAATAATTCCTGTATGATTTGGCCTTGTAGACTTGCCAGTCGTCAATCATTTTTTGTTCCTCTTCCGCCTCGACCACATTCTCCACCCTGTCGTCCAAAGCAGGGAAGAAATCGATGCCAGTGATGCGTTCTATCTCATCCACCGGGCACACATACTCTTTCATCTTCTTGTGCCCACCCCTGTTGGGATAGATGAAGCCGATGGCTTTAGCCTTTCCACGGTCGCAGAGCAGCACCTTGAAGAAAGCGTCGGGCACCGCCACTTGGTGCCTGCCGATGGTTTTCTGCACCCCATGATAAAACACCGGCCCTGTCACGATATAGATATCGCCCAGTGCCCTTGCCCAGTAACGGCACTGTATTTCCAGATCGTTCCAGTCGCCTTTGTTCAGTCCATGGTTCTGCGGACAGATGTTTGTGAACAAGAATGTCTGCATCTGTGCCCGTCGGTCCCATTTGTTGTCACCTGCCGGACACATATGGCCACGGTCATAACGGGAGTTGTAGTAGTCATCGTCGGTGGCACGAGGGTACGGCACGTCCTCATCCTCCGTGAACATCATATCGTCACGCTGACTGTCACCTTTGCTGTGAGCAGCGGTCAGATGCCACGCCACCCAGTTGGGTATCTTGCGGTCTTTGTTGTACGACGTGGTATAGCCGTCACGCCGCAGCAGTTGTTCCGCCGTGCCAGTCATCGGAGCGGGTATCTCCATGCCCTTAGGCCATTTCTTCTTCTTTGCCGCAGCTTCGTTATTCTCTGCCGTGGTGCTCTCCACCCCCGAAGCGTCGCTGCCATTGAGGAATGTCTGCGTGATGGAGTCCTGTCCATTCGCCTGCTGTTGTCTATTACGGCAACCTGTGTACAACGCGCCTGCTATCATTGCCATCAGAACGATGGCCCATATCGCTTTTTTCATCCTGTCAAGATGGTTTTAGTGAATGACTCTCTTCTTTCCATTCTGGATATAAACGCCTTTGTGTAAGGGTTTTACGACCTTCTTCCCATCCAGGGTATAGAAGTGGCCATCAGAGGAGACTCCTGCTGTCATCTCCCGCACGCCGGAGGGAGAGGTCAGCACTACTTTGGTGAGTCGGATGCCATGTCCCTGAACGACGACGCCCCGTTGCAAGATGGTGTTCAAGACACTCTTGCTAAAAGAGATCGGGGTGATGTGGTCGATGCCCGTCCCTGTGGCATAATAGCTGCTGGGGATGAAATCGCCCGTAAACTCAGCCTCCCCCACACGGAAAGTCACCATCGAGCTCCAGTCGCCATAAAAGAGTTGGAGGTCATCATAGTCGGTATATTCCTGTGTGTAATACATCACCAGTTGCACGTCATCTCCCTTTCCCTCAAAGACCGATGCGGGTATCGTCAGTTGCAAACCATTGCCCCAGTCGAGCACCGCGTCGCCCTCCCAGAAAGTCACCCCTTCTTTTCCTGCATCAGGGTCTTCACCAGGGTTATCAGGTTCCTTGTATTCCGCTCCGGCACCTTCGGTAATACCTTTCAGGAAATAGGTGTTGCCCACCGCCATGTTCTGCCATCTTTTGAAGATGCCGAAATTCTCCGGCCCGTTGTTGAAAGCGTTGTTGTCCCATACGAAGGCGGCAAACCCATGCTCACGAGCCTCCGAGACCACACATTTGAGATAATACTGCATATTCTCCATCTGTGTCTCCTTGTCGTCCTCGGTGAAGTGGTTGGCCACGCCATACTCTCCCATCACCACGCCCAGGCCTTTCTTCCCCCAGGTGTTGCGTATCTGGTTGAAGAGGTTGGTGATGGTCTGTTCGGTGCTGCTGGTCAGGATCTTACCTTTGTCCTTATAGGCGTTGCCCCAATAATAATAAGTGCAATTGCCGCAATATTCATAGGGGTCGTAGTAATGGAACTCCACGCTCAGTCTTCCCTCCACCTTGTCGTCGGGGATGGTGAATCCATTCAGACCATGATAAGGGCTGCAGGCGAATGTCTGCACCACGAGGTTGCGGTAGTAGTTCTTGCCACCCGTCTCTCGCACGGCATCCACGAACGTCTGGTTGTAACTGTTCTGCACCGTCTGCTGTTCAGCGTTGGGCGCTGCCCAGTTGACGGTCGTCTCATTGGTGCCGGCGAAGATCAGTTTCTCTCCATAGTCGCGGAAGTAAGTGGCGATGTTGGTCCACAGGGCGGCCAACTTTCGATTATTCTCCACCTGCTTGCTGTAGAAGGGGTTACGGTCGAGCCATTCCTCATGGTGTGTGTTGATGATCACATACATATCCTCCTCCAAGCACCAGTCCACCACTTCTTTCACCCTTTCCAGCCAGGCGGCGTTGATGGCCATGTCGGTCTGGTTGGTCACATGGTTGATCCACCTCACCGGGATGCGAATGGCATTAAACCCTGCCTCGGCCACGGTGTGTATCATCGCCTTGGTGGTCTTGGGGTTGCCCCACTCAGTCTCATTGTTCGGACATTCCAGTGAGTTGCCGAGGTTCCACCCCATCACCACTTCTTTGGTCCACTCCTGGGCACTTTGCTCCATCCCCTCCTTGTCAGGAGCGATGGTTTGTGCCTGTCCGGCTCCTGCCATCAGTGACAGTAGTGCCAGCAAAAAGATCTTTCTCATTTTCGTATCTTTTAAGTCTCTGTCATGCTCCACTTTCGAGGAGTGAAGAAGACATGTAGTTAAGCCATTACATCAACTATTATTCACGCAGGTTCCACTCGAGGGACAAGTCTTCTCCCTCGTCCACCACGCTGAGGTCGTAGACCACTTCTGTCGTGTCGTTGACGTGCCCACGGAGTTCTCCAGCGAAGTTGTCTCCAGTGGTTTTGTTCAGGAAGAAGGTATCGACAGTCAGGGTGTTGCCACTGTCTCTCTGTTCAGCGACCACCGACTCGACGAATGACTGGCGGAGTTTCTCCACCGACACTTCTTTCTTACATGCCTCGAAGGCGAGCAGTGCCACCATGGCACATACCATCATCATGACTTTTTTGCTTTTCATATTTTATGGAATTTGGTTAAAATGATAGGAATCATTGTTTCCGTTTCGGCTGTAAATTTAGGAAAAAAAATGAAATGCTCCAATGGTATCAGCACGATATTAACGAAATTGTAAAAAATCTCGCATCATCACCTTGATTCTACAACCGTTTCATCTACAAAGTTTTACTCTGCATACTGCATGGTCAGGCAGTGCAGTGAACCATGTTGTCTGACCACGGTGCTGGCATCGATGCTGATAATCTCACGGCCGGGGAAGGCCTGGCCGATGATGTCGGCGGCGAGGGCGTCGCTCTCTGGCTGGGCGTATGACGGCACGATGACAGCATCGTTGATAATCAGAAAGTTGGCATAGGTAGCAGGCAGACGATAGTCGTCCTCATAGACAGGAGCGGGCATGGGTAGCCGCAGCAACCGGTATGGACGGCCATCCGTGGTGCGCAGACAGCGCAACTGTTGTTCCAGGGCCAGGAAATCCTCATATTGCACGTCATCGGCATCGTCGCATCCCACATAGACCAGCGTGTCATCAGGGGCACAGCGCACGATGGTGTCGATATGTCCGTCGGTGTCGTCACCGACCAGCGAGCCATGGTCGAGCCATACGACACGGTGGGCATGGAGACGCAGGCGCAGTTGCTCCGCGATCTCCTCACGGGTGAGCGGCTGATTGCGATGGGGTGCCAACAGGCACTGGCTGGTGGTGAAGATGGTGCCCTGGCCGTCGCTCTCTATGGAGCCACCTTCCAGCACAAAGTCGTCATGGTCTTCCATTGGGGCGGTCAGAAGGCCCTGAGCCACTAAAGCGCGGTTGATGGCATTGTCTTTCGACGACGGGAACTTCAAGCCCCATCCATTAAAATGGAAGTCGAGCAACCGTGTGGCAGAGGGGTCGCCGTCACGGCTGAGGAGGGTGATGGCACCGTGGTCGCGCGCCCATGTGTCATCGGTGGGGCACTCACACCAGAGGATACAGTTCATCGCCTCTTTGGTCAGCCTTTCGGAGAGCAGGGTTTTCACTTTCTCACGGTGGGGTGTGACGATGATCAGCCGTTCATAACGGGTGATGACTTCTGCCAACTCGATGAAAGTCTGAGTGATATCGTCTAAACAATAACACCAGTCGGTGTCTTCGTGCGGCCAGGTAAGTTGTACCGCCCACTGGCGCTGCCATTCTGCCGGCATATAAAGTTGGGATAGGTTGTCTGTCATAAGTCGAGGAACTTTTTTACAGTATTTTTGAACGTTCTCTTATCTCGGTGCCCAAAGTTATGAAAATGTATCCATACCTGCAAACATCTGTCTCACTTATTACGTTTCACTCGATGTATTTTTTCTATCTTTGACGTGTTTTCATTTTCCATGGTTAAAATTTGGTCATCTATACAAAAACCATTATCTTCGCAAAAGATAATCAATCACTCCTTCAACTTCAACCCCTCAACAAAAAATGCGAAACATTCAGATAGGACTGCTCCAGCAGCATAACACCAGTGACATAGAAGACAACAAACGGCGATTGGCCGAGGGTATCACCCTTTTGGCACAGCAGGGCGCACAACTCATCGTCTTGCAGGAACTGCACAACGCGCTCTACTTTTGCCAGGTGGAGTCGGTAGACCACTTCGACCTGGCCGAGCCGATACCCGGTCCCTCGACCGAGTTTTACGGACAGTTGGCACGTGAGTTGGGGGTGGTCATCGTCACCTCTCTTTTCGAGCGTCGTGCCCCTGGACTATATCACAACACCGCTGTGGTGCTGGAACGTGACGGCACTATCGCCGGGCGATACCGTAAGATGCACATCCCCGACGACCCCGCTTACTATGAGAAATTCTACTTCACCCCAGGCGACATAGGCTTCCACCCCATCGACACGAGTGTGGGGCGGCTCGGCGTGCTTGTCTGCTGGGACCAGTGGTACCCTGAGGCAGCCCGCTTGATGGCCCTGCAGGGCGCTGACCTGCTCATCTACCCCACCGCCATCGGCTATGAGAGCAGCGACACACCCGAGGAGCAGCAACGCCAGCGGGAGGCATGGACCACCGTGCAGCGTGGGCATGCCGTGGCCAATGGTCTGCCTGTGGTCACCGTCAACCGTGTGGGCTATGAGCCAGACCCGTCAGGCCAGACCCACGGCATCCAGTTCTGGGGAAGCAGCTTTGTGGCAGGACCACAGGGCGAGCTGCTCTACCGTGCCAGTGACAGCGAGGAGGCTGCGGCCGTCATCACAGTGGATCTTGACCATAGCGAGCAAGTGCGCCGCTGGTGGCCCTTCCTCCGCGACCGCCGCATCGAGGCTTACGATGATATACTCAAGAGGTTTGTGGACTAGATGGAGGGGGATGGGATGGGTGTTGCTGTGATACAGCAACAAACAAGACAGGCCGCAAATAAAAAGGCGAGGCGGGGGCTTTTGAAAGGCAGGGCGCGGCGGAGCCATTGAAAAAGGCGAGGCGGGGCGGGGCATTAAAAGACGCCGAAGTTGTTGTCGCCCTCAAAGAGCTCGAGGGCCTCATTTTCCATGGGGGTGCGTTTGACCACCTCGTTGTCGTCCCAGAACTTGCGGTCAAACCCTTTGTCCCTGATCTTCATGGTCAAGTCATCAAAAAAGTCCAGTTTTCCTTTGCCTTTGATATAGCGTTTGCCTGTATTGAACATGGTGCCTGCCACATCATATTTCTTCCCGTTGTCGGAGAATCTCACATCGAAATGCAGGCTCTGCACCTCTATGAAGTCTTCGTCGTGCTGATAATGCACCACAAACTTGTAGTCACAAGGCACGACGTGTTTCTCGTCATGTATCTTGTTCTCCACCCAGTCATTCACCCCCACACCCTCGTATTTCAGCGGCTTGAAGGTCTCGGCATCGGCATACACCTTCGCTTTCACCGACCAAACAGTAGTGTCTTTGGGTATAAAAGAGACGACATAGACAGGATGCTCGCCATCATTGATACGCCGGCACTCCGTCGTGTAATAGTCTTTATAGTTGGGGCACAATGGCACATTACGTTCTTTCGTGTGATATTTGCTATACAGCGTCACCTGCATGAACGTGAAGAAATTTTGCGGTGTCAGCGTCTGCGAACTGGCCACCTGCACAAATCTCCCCGCTCCCAAAGAGAAATCTTTAGTCTGCACGGCCGAATGACTCGTGAAGAAAGCCTCGATGAAAGAAGTTGCCTGACCATTGGCACGTCCTAATTGCCGATAGAAGAAATTGGTCTTTTTCCAGTCATACTCTCTGAGTGTCTTCTTGATCTCACCCCGTATTTTCTTGATGATCAACTCAGTGCCCAGCACCACCACCTCGTCGAGCACCTTTCCGTCTCTGGCCAGCTGCACCGTCTCGCCCACCTTGTCGGCGGCGACATAGAGAGTCTGATAGCCTACATACGAGAAACGGATCACGTCGGTGGAGTCCACATCCAGCGAGAAATCCCCCTCTTCATTGGTGATGGTGTTTTTCTCACTGTCGACATAGACCGACGCAAAAGGCAATGTCTCCCCCGTCTTGATATCGACGACGTGAGAGACAATATGACACTGTGCCAGCACGGCTATGCTGTGGAGCGCCATGCCCAGCATCATGATGAAGCATTTCAAGAGACGCGCGTATCTCATTGATTATGAATGACTATACCATCCTTTGTCAGTCCTTCTGCGGAGATAACTACAGATTTTGTGAAACTATTGTTATAAAATGTCACTTGTGCCCGTCCTTCTTCGTCGGTGATGACGTTGGGATTCCAGTAGATGGTGCGGCGGCAGTCGGCCTCCTCGGGCAGCGGTTCGCGGCTGTAATCCACACGATAGAAGGCGTCGGGCTCACTCAGTCCCTGGAAATTGATGCGGTAGCCATAGAAGTCGGGCTCGGGTACCCCTACCGAATAGAGGGAGTCGGTCTTGAAGTCAAATCTCGATGTGAGCGGATGAGCGTCGCTGTTTGTCGCGCCACGGGTATAAGGCGTGGCCACCTCCCGATACCGCCCTTTCTGATGAATGAGCGAACGGTCGTTGTTGTCTGAATAGACATACAACTGACTGAAGTTGACGTCTGGCGGAAAGAATCTCATCCCTGAGGGCAGGTGTTTCTTGGAACCTTTTTTGAAGACCCATTTAGGGCTGTCCAGAAAATCATTGTCTATGGTTGTAAGGTTCATACCATCCAGCCCGTACAGCATCAGCAATTTGCCATAACTGCCAAACGACATATACGACTGGTCGAAGTTGTACTCCGACTGCGACATGATACGGTTATCAAAGCTTTTCATCTTTTTTACCTCTTCAGGTGTCAGAGTGAAGGGTTTGATATTGGCGTTCTTCTGTCGTATGCTGTCCATCTGTGCGAAAAACCGGTCGTCGCCGAAATTGTCCTGCACGCTTTGGTCTCTTTCCGCACCAGGATGCCACCATCCTCCACGATGTGCATTCTTTCCTATCAACGTAAATGCGTCGTCATGATTGGTGCCGAAGAAATGGAAGTCATTGATAGAGCCGAAGATATTGGACAAATACATCATCATGTCTCGCACATCGATCACCGCTGCAGGTAGGACATCACTTGGTTGCACGTAGTGGATTTTGTCGTCAAAGACTTTCGTCTCATAATAGTCATAATCACGCGGCACAGGAGAATAGGCATTGAATGGTATGATGTGCTTGCTGATGATATGCCATGGACGTGAACGATGCCATTGTGAGAAATTGTGTCCTGCTACGCCCGCCTTCCGATGTCCGATCTCCTTGGCGCTCTTCTCATTGATGGTGAGCGACATTCTTCCTGTTCCAAAAAACGGGTTCAGGTTGAACATGAAGAAGCCCAGCGAGTCGGTGATGATCTCTGCATCTACATTTCCGTTGTATGGTGTGGTGTATTCGGTATACACCCACATGGGTTTTTTCAGCTTTTTCCAGTACATATAATCATTGGGATACTCACCGTGGTTTTCCACCACCCTACCACGGAAGTTCAGTCCACGTTCTATGACCATGAGCGGTTCCCATTTCTCACTGCTCATCATACGTTCAAAGTCATAGCGGGTCCATCCTTGTACCATCAGCAACAAGTCGAGGGCGGTCTGATGCTCATGGTCTTCTTTCTCGAAATAGTATTCTGGATGAGGGATGAAGCCCTTCACCTCACTTGAGAGCAGCAGATAGGTGAGCATGTTGCCGTCGGCGTAGGTGCCGTCACGGTATTGTCCGTCGGTGACAGCCATCGAGAACTTGTTTCTGCCTTTCACCGGATGGCCCTCAGCATCTACCACCTGACACTGCAAGGTCATCTTCTCGTATGGTTTCATACCCCCGTTGGCCGCATCGGGTGTCTCCATCTGCAAGTGCATCCCATCCATGTCATGGTTGTTGACAAACACCTGCCGTTGTGCCAGCACCTTGCCTTTTTCATTATACAGAGTGAAGATGTTGACACCTGTCCGCAGCGAGCCTTTGTCTACCACCACATTGCCCTGCTCTTCGTTTCGCAAGTCGACGGTGCCACTAAATTGTGTCTTGCCCCTTGAGGTGATGTTGATGCCGAGCAACTGACCAGGTGTGTCAGCATTTCGTGCGACGGTGGCACGGAAGTTGTCACCGGCATGAAACACATTGAGCACATACCCTCTTCTGTTCGACTTAGGCAGACTGAATTTGTAGTCTTTCCCATTGTAGACGACCTTTAGTTTCATGCCGCGCATCAATTCCTCCTCTGCCTCGTCGCTCTCGTTGGCCGTCATGCTGAACACACCACGGCCGGCATGGTCGGTCTTGAAGGTGCCGATTTCCTTTCCGTCACGCACCAAAGTGCCTTGCACATTCACATTCCTGCCTTCCTTGGTATGTGTCTGGAATGCCACACGTGTGGGCACCCCCCGCACCAGATTGCCACCCTCGGGATAAAAGTCTATCAGAAGTTGGTCGTCATCATTCTTCCCCTTGACGTTATTCAGTTTGACCATCGCCGGCATCTGCTTCTTGTCATACTGATGGTTTTCCACCTTGTCGTAGACAGGAAACACCCGGCTGAAGATGCCGGCATTTCCCTTCAGGTAATGCAAGAAACGCTCTGCGAAATAGTCTCTGCCCTGTACAGACTGCATACGTTGCCAGCCATGACCGTTGCCCTGTGCGAAATTAAGCATCCACGTTGTATAAGCACGCACCTCATAGAAGCCGGCGTTGAGTGAATCTTTCAGCAGGAAAGACCCACTTGTCTGCCCGTTTCGCAACATCAGTTTCTGTGTCTCAACAGGATAACCCAGTGCGTTGACCAGTTCCACATAGAGTATCTGACTCATATCCGAGGCTTTCAGGGTCTCATCGTTGACCACGTAAGCCTTATACCAGATGTGCTCTCCTTTATAATAAGAGGTGTTATCAAAATGCAGATATACCCTTTCCTGTGGGTTCTGCATGGCGAACCGGTCGAAATTGGATTGCAATGCCGCAAGTTGCGCGCCGGTGTCGGTATTTTGTGCCATCAGTAAGGATACTGACACAAAAAACATCATGAGAGAGAACAGGCGTTTTTTCATATTTTTTTCTTTTTTTGCAAAAATAGCCCTCAAATTAAGGAAAAAAAAGGAAAAATCCCTATCGTCCGAGAGGGAAATCCCTACCATCCAAGAAGGAAAGACCTATGGTTCCCTGTCGGAAGTGGACTTCAAGGGCAACAGTAAGGTGAGGACGGCGAGCACCGTCACCATAGCGAAAAAGCGGCGGTAGCCCAACAAATCTTGCAACAGGCCAGTCATCATGCCCGACACCACCAGCGACAGAGCTATCAAAGCCGTACAGATATCCAGACGTGCCCTGAAATGCCCGCTCTGACACCAGCGATATATATATAATAGGTATACGGGCATCCCGAAACCCAACAAGAACTGTTCCACAAACACACACAAACT
The DNA here is from genome assembly GCA_902780635.1 of uncultured Prevotellaceae bacterium. GTDB lineage: Bacteria > Bacteroidota > Bacteroidia > Bacteroidales > Bacteroidaceae > Prevotella. The sequence continues at coordinate 109,120 of CACZGH010000006.1, read as the reverse complement.
GATGACCGTCAATTGGGATGTCATGGTATACGCCAAATAGACATAAAGGACATCAGGCAGTGTGACTGCCAGTGCCATCAGCCAGAAAAGCGGTTTTCCACCTCTGCCTTGCATCACATTCAGCGCTACAAGGCTACCTATCATCAGGGCAAAGACTCCCACAGTACCTTGCACAAGTGCCACTTCCTGCGGGCCGAGCGACAGTCCTCCAATACTGCCCACATCCACCATGAACAGCGAGGCCCCTCTGACAGCCATCCACTCATGCATCGGAAACATCAACATGATGAGGATGATCATCCACTTGTCCTCAGACTGCCAAAACATGGTGTACTCCTCTTTTCTTTTCTCCAAAGATTCATATTGGGTCATACGGTCGAGCAAAGCGTACTGCGCCACTGCCAGTATGACGAACGTCCCCGCCACCATTTGAAAGGCCTTAGACCATGCCTCGCCCAGATTGCGGCTCATCACCTCCATATCTCCAGCCACCATCAGCACGATGCCCATTGCCACCATACCAGAAAGACAAAATGCGAACGAACCCGCCTTCAACTTAGACCATTTCCTCCTTCCACTCAGCATCGAGGCAAAATACTCATCAGCCACCATACTGTGCATCCCTCCGATAATAGCGGCGAGAAGCAGCCACAACCAGGCATGCCACGTCCATGACTTCGACTGGACGCCACCAGCCACGCCCATCATGGTGGCCGCAAACAAAAGTTCAAGTAACACCACCCACCATCTCAGATTCTTGACTATCCTCAACAGGGGTTTGAAATATGACCTCAGCATGAATGGCAGCAGCAATACGGCGGTGTCCAGAGCAGCCCATGCATTGCTTAACCCGAGACGTTTGAACATCACCACCGACACGCCAGATAGCACCAGTGGAATCAATCCTTTGGCAATCGTCAAAGTAAATATCCATGGTGCTACCTGCGAGCCTGTCTTAGAGTGGTCGTTCATTCTTCTCTTTCTGCCTTTTTTTCAAACTTTCGGCAAATTTACTACAAAATCCACGAAAAGCCATCAAAAAAGGTACTAATTCAAACAAATAAGGAGTTTCACTCCACTTCTGGCACCTCTATCTGAGAGCCATAGCGGTGATACTCATTGGAGATGGACTGCTCCTTGATATAGAGTGCCAGTTCGATGCGGCCATCGCTCACAGGTTCTGACTGCGCAATATAACGGTCGCATCGGGCGGCAGCCACAAACACCTCATCCGGCACCTGCCGGGAGATGGTGCGGATGCGCTCATACTGCGCCATCGTGTCACAGAAGGTTTGCAGGCTCTCCCGCTTGACATTGCCTGTCAAATGTCCTAACAACGGATGAGTGTCATCGGCAGAGATGGTGAGTGGTGTGCCTACGGTCTGAGCGGCCAACTGCACCATCTGCACTTGCCTCAAGGTCTCATCGCCAAAGAGTCTTAGCACCATACCTCGCTGCAAAGGCAGATAGCGGAACACATTCTGCTCTCCACGGATATGCGGCTGAATATTGCGTGCGTGGCGGAACTCTTTCTCATACCATTCGACATACGACTTCCGGTAGTCTGTGTCACATCCCTGCCGGTCGGTGATGATCATAAACTGTGTACAATAATTGGGACCACCGGCCTTCAGTCCTGGTCCGAAAGCAGAGAGTTTCATGCCTCCGAATGGCTGTCGGTTGACGACTGCACCCGTGATGCCACGGTTGATATAAAGGTTGCCGGCTTCGACATGATTTTTCCAGTACCGTTGTTCTTGTTCGTCTAGCGACTGCAGTCCGCTGGTCAGTCCGTAGTCCAGTCCGTTGACAAGCGCCACTGCCTCTTCAAGCGTGTCGTAGGGTGCCACAGCGAGTAGTGGTGCGAAAAGTTCGGTACGGAACGTGAACGACTGTGGCCGCACATCCACTTTGATGGTGGGACGAAGGATAAAATGCTTCTTGTCCACATACTCTGGTGCGATCAACCAACGCTCGCCTGGCTCCAGTTGGAAAGCCTGCTGCAGCTTCTCATTGTTATTGGTGATCATCGGCCCCACGATGTTGCCGGGATTCCATACACTGCCCACCTTGAGTGATGAGGCGCAGTCTTTAAGCTTCTCAAAGAACTCAGGATTCTCGTATACAGGACGCTCCACCAGCAGGAGCGAACAAGCCGAGCATTTCTGCCCCGCATTGCCGAAGGCAGACCGGCATGCGTTCATAATGGCATGGTCGCGGTCGCCCTTGGCAGAGAGAATCATCACATTCTTGCCGCCCGTCTCTGCCGACAGCGGTTTGCGTGGATTGGCATGAGCGATGGCTTGTGCGGTCTCCGTGCCACCCGTCAGAATGATATGTTTCACCACAGGAGAAGAGGTGAGCAGGTCAGTAGCGTCACGCTGGGTGATGACCACTTGCAGTGCCTCCTTTGGCACGCCGGCCTCCCAGAAGGCCTTGGCGAAGAGCCATGCCACAGGAGCGGCCACTGTGGCGGGTTTCAGGATACAGGTGTTGCCTGAAGCCAATGCGGCCACGACACCTCCGCACGGGATGGCGCAGGGGAAGTTCCATGGCGAGAGCACCAGCACAGTGCCTTTTGCCTTCATCTCGATATCATCCAGCCGGGCCAGTTTTTTCATGGTCGTGGTATAGAACCGGCAATAATCTATCGCCTCTGACACCTCCACGTCGGCCTCCTCGATGGTCTTACCTGTGATGGCACACATCGCACCATTGAGGTCGCCACGCATTTGTCCGAGGATGTTGGCGGCTTTGTACATGAGCCGGTGTCGCTCCTCAATACTGGTGTCACGCCAGTGGGCAGGATCTTTCTCTGCCGTCTCCAGGATCCGCTCGGTCTGCTTTTTGTCAGCGCGCGACATCTCACAAACCAGCACCTCTCCCTCTTGCGACCGGTCACAGTATTGCATGTGGTCGTCATTGTATACCAGTTCGGCACCTATCTGTGTGGGAAGCAAGTCACCGGGCTTCCAGTCCCCCCACTCTGCCTTTCGTCCTGTCATTTTGCCGTCAGGTTTCCACTTGGCGAAGATGCGCTCCACCCATTCCTGATTGCAGAAGCGGTCGAAATCAGTGTCTGGCTCATTGATCATCTCGTCTACCGGTTCCTGTCCTTTATAGGGCTGGTTGCGGTCTTGTGTGCGTGTAGGGGTATGCGAGAGCGAGTCTTTCATCTGGTAAGCCTTGATAAACTGTTGCTCCAGTTCTTTCCATTCTTTAGTGTCGGGCCTGAGAGAGAATGAATGTGTCAGGAAGTTGTCGGGTGCCGTGTTCTCATCCATCCTTCGCACCAGATAGGAGATGGCGTTCAGGAAATGCTCTTTCTTCACCACCGGGGTATAGAGGATGACATGATTGCCCAGTTTTTTCTGTGCGCGCCACACATGATTGGCCATTCCTTCCAGCATCTCAAAACAGAAGCAGTCTTTGGGAGTGTGATACCTCTCTGTGAGCAGGTAGGCATAAGAGATGGTGAACAGGTTGTGCGAGGCCATACCAATGTGGAGCACCTTGGCATTCTCGGGCTTCAGTCCCCGTTCGATGATGTGCAGGTAGTTGGCGTCGACCTCCGTCTTGTCGGGCCTGACAGGATTGGGCCATCCCCGCAGGTCACTCACGATATTCTCCATGTCGAGATTGCATCCTTTCACGATGCGCATCTTGATGGGTGCCCCACCCTCTGCCACTCGTTTGCGGGCAAACTCCAGCAGTTCGGTCTGAAATCCCCATGCGTCTGGCAGATAGGCCTGCACGACGATGCCTGCCTCATAATTCTTGAACTGAGGCAGTGAGAGCACATCCTTAAACAGTTTCATCGTCAGATGAGCATCTTTATACTCCTCCATGTCAAGATTGATGAATTTGGGACGTGTCACCCCGTCAGGTGTCGTATAAGGATGGTCGATGGCGGCCTGGTAGAGCAAAGACATACGACGGATGAGCTCCGGGAAACTCTCTTGATAGTTGAGGGCGTGGGTCTGTGCATAAATGCCAGAAATCTTCACAGAGATATAATTGATATCTGGTTCTTTCAGTGCCTCCAGATACGACTCAAACCTTTTGTCGGCCTCGCCATTTCCAAGCACCACCTCACCTAAGAGGTTCACGTTCTGCCCGATGTCTTCATGAAAACGAGTGGCCAGATGCTTTGTGAGATGGGGACGGGCGGCATTGATGATAACACGACTGGTGTCACGTCGCAGTCGCCATTTGATGATGGGCACAGCAACCCAGTTAAACAAAGGCAGATATGCAAATTTTTGATACATCCAAAAGAGGGCATGGTCTGTCTGACCCAGGAATTTTGGTATACCATACTGGTCGATGAGATCTTTCACTCGCCGTGCCAGTTTTTGCGTGTCACGTATCTGACTCGTCTCATCCAGCATACGCACGATGAATTTCTTGTCACTGGGTGTGGTGACCATCGTGCCATACATATGCTGCTCTTTTTTCTCCAGTGGCGTCAGACCCGCATAACTCTCATCATAGAGTTTCCTCATCCAGGCAAAAACCTCCTGGACAGAGGGTAAATTTTGTTTTTCCATAAATTTAGATTTAGGTGTTTTGAATATATAGCGCAAAAATATAAAATATTCTGACACCTTGTACACACCAAAACCTTAATTTAATTTATGTTAACACTGATTGTGAAACATGGAGAAGGAGTTTTTGTTTTACAGCATCTATACCCGTGATGGGAAGAAGTATATGAGGTGAAACATCCTCGGTACACTATAGGTCTCCTGTTTGGTAAAAAATCCCCTGATTGTTTGGAAGTCTCGTGAAAAAAAACTAATTTCGCAGACAAACACATCTACCATGGAGAGATTTTTCAATACAGCGGGCCCAAATCGTCCTGAGAAAGAATATACCATCGACCCGCTAACGCGGTTTGACTTGGATGACATACTGGCTTTAATAGGCCAGGGCAAATATTTCGTGCTCCATGCCCCGCGTCAGACGGGCAAGACCTCGTGCTTGCTTGCCCTACGAGATTTGCTCAACTCCCAAGGCGACTATATCGCTGTCTATGCCAATGTGGAGGGGGGACAGGCGGCACGCAACAATATAGAGAGTGCGATAAGGACGGTCTGCGGTACTATCACGGAGAAACTTGGATTGGTTCTACAGTCTGAGTTACCTTTGTCTGTCAGAGATAAAGTGAAAAACTTGGATGCCAATGAGATGTTGACCTCCCTACTTCGCCGTCTTTCCATGTCTTTGTCCAAGCCTTTGGTGCTTTTATTAGACGAGATAGACTCACTGGTGGGTGACAGTCTGGTGAGTGTGCTCCGGCAGTTGCGCGCCGGTTATGACGACCGTCCAAAGGCCTTTCCTCAGAGCGTCATCCTCTGCGGCGTGCGCGATGTGCGTGACTACCGTATTGTGCTCTCCAACCAGGATATCATCACCGGAGGCTCGGCCTTTAATATCAAGGCTGAGTCACTGCGTCTGGGTAATTTCTCCAAAGAGGAGATCCATGAACTGTACATGCAGCACACCCATGAGACGGGGCAGGAGTTCGATGAGGCCTGCTTCCCCATGATATGGGAGGCCACCGAGGGCCAGCCCTGGCTGGTTAACGCTTTAGGCCGTGAGGTGACGTGGAGCATGAAAGAGAACCGCGACCGCTCTGTGCGCATCATCCCCGAGATGATCTACCGTGCGCAGGAACACATCATTTACCGTCGCGACACCCATATCGACATCCTCATTGACAAGCTCCGTGAGGAGCGCGTGCGCCGTGTGATAGAGCCGATCATCTCCGGTGAGACAGACGTGGATGACAATATGATCCCCTCAGATGACATGCAGTATGTCATAGACATGGGCCTTGTGAAGCGTGAGCGTGGCAAACCGCTGCGCATCGCCAACGGCATCTACCGTGAGATTATCCCACGTGAGCTGACGTGGAGCACGCAGGAAACCCTTATCCAGGAGCCGCAGTGGTATGAGCGCGCCGACGGTGGCATCGACGTGGAGAAGCTGCTGCTCGACTTCCAGCAGTTCTTCCGCCAGAACGCCGACTCATGGATAGGACGTTTCGACTACGCCGAGGCGGGTCCCCAGCTGTTGTTGCAGGCTTTCCTTCAGCGTGTGGTCAACGGCGGTGGTTACATCGACCGTGAGTATGGTCTGGGCCGCAAGCGCACCGACCTGCTGTTGCGCAAGCCGCTGACCGACCATTACGGCGGTCCGATACAGCGTGTGGTAATGGAGTTGAAGATCCTGCGCAAGAGCCTGGAGGCCACAATAGCCGATGGTCTGCGCCAAACGGCAGCGTACATGGACTTATGCGGCTCGGTCGACGAGGGTCATCTCATCATCTTTGACCGCACGCAGACGAAGGCGTGGGAGGAGCGCATCTGGCACCGCCTGTATGAGCACGCCGGCCATCAGATCATGGTATGGGGGATGTGACTACCTCCCTCAACGTTCAGACTTTTTCCCAAACTCAGGGTCAATCTTGATGAATGCCGCAACGGCAAAGGTGATGACACAAAGGAACATGACAATGATGAAGAACGTCTGGTAGCCCACCGCATCCTTGATCCATCCCGACACCATGCCAGGAAGCATCAGTCCAAGATAGGACAGTCCGGTGCAAATGGCATAATGAGACGTCTTAAACTCACCCTGGCTATAATAGAGCATATAGAGTGTGAGGGCGGTGAATCCCAGACCATAGCCAAACTGCTCGATGAAGAGACAGGTACTGACGAGCCACAGATTGCCCGTCTGTGCGAAACTAAGATACACATAGACGATATCAGGCAAAGTGATGGCACAGACAAATGGCCAGAGCCAGCGCTTCAGACCGTCGCGGCTGGCCAGCACTCCACCCACGATGCCGCCTAAGAGCAGACCGATGAGGCCCACGGTACCATAAGCCAAACCAAAGGCTTCTTTGGTCAGACCCAGTCCGCCCTCCTCCATCGGCCGTAACAAGAAGGTGCTGGCCATCTTGGTGAGCATGGCCTCAGGGAAACGATAAAGCAACAGGAAGAGCAGCACGAAGACCACTTGTTTGACGGGCACCTTGGTGAAGAAAGAGGCCAGCATCTGCCACAGGCCACGTGCCACATCACCTGCCGTCATACCCTCATTTTTACGGTCGGCAGGCCTTGGCATGATGACACGATGATAAAGCCAGATGGAGATGAATATGGCAGAGAGGCCAAAGAAGATGAGGCTCCATGTAAACGCCTTGCTGTCGGGGAAGACTTCCTGCAACCGGCCTGCCAGCCACACCAGTACGCCCTGTCCGAAGATGACAGCGATGCGATAGAATGTATTGCGTATGCCGACAAACCACGACTGGTCATGACTGTCGAGGTCCAGCATATAGAAACCATCGGCTGCAATATCGTGGGTGGCACTGGAGAAAGCCATGAGGAAGAAGAAGAACATGGTGCCCTGAAACCAGAAGTCCGTGTTGACCGTGAAAGCCACACCGGCAAACGCCGCGCCCAATAAGAGTTGCATGGCGAGCACCCACCAACGTTTGGTCTTAAACAAATCGACGAACGGGCTCCACAATGGCTTGATCACCCACGGCAGTCCCAGCCAGCTGGTATACAGGGCTATCTCGGTGTCGGTCATGCCCATTTCCATGTACATCACCACCGCTAATGTCATCACCACCACATTGGGCAGACCCTCGGCAAAATACAATGTCGGCACCCATGCCCAGGGATTCCTTTTCTTTTCCATCACTTTTATTTATATAGTTTATTGATTTGTGCTCCTCTATAGTAGTGCAGCAGGATATGGTCATAGCTATATCCTTGCTCACCCATAACGGCGGCTCCAATCTGACACAGACCTACACCATGTCCCCATCCCCGTCCATGGAGGGTGAACCTTTGCGGCACGCCCTTGACGATTTTTTCTGTCTTCACCTCAAAGCAACTGCTCAGCAGATGCGTCTTGCTCAGAGCACGGCGTATCTCCAACTCTTTGCCAATGGTGAACTGCCGCTTGGTACCCACGATCTTGAGACGGCTGATGCGGCCACTCCTGCCCCGCTCCACTGGCTCCAATGAGACGATCTGCCCGAAATCCATCTTCAGTTTCTCAGCAATCAACTGTGAGAGCTCTTCCTGGGTGTAACAGACCGTCCACTCGTAAAAGTCGGTGGTCTCACAGTCGTAGTCATTGAGCACCTGACGGAGAATGCGCTGGTCGTGTGTGTCGCAGAAGGGGGTGGCCCCAGGCTTCGGGGCATCCTCCACTGACACCAAGTAAGGCTTGCGCACATTTTCCCAGCAATACTGATACTCTTCTGTCCTACCGCCACAGCACTTGCTGAAACGGGCGTCACAGATTTCCTCATCGAAGGTCAGCACCTGGCCACGCGTCTGCCTCACCGCGTCGGCCACATGGGTGTTGAGCGCCATGGTGATGCCCTGATAGCGCTGGCAATGGTCATCGGCGCAGACATCAAAGATGGTATGGTCGTCACGGTCATACCAGCGTATCAACTCATCGTCTTTCTTGACAAAGGAGAAAAACCCTCCCGTCTCTGTATGCTGACGGCGGTGCTCCATCTGGGCGAGCAGCCAACTCCGGGAGATGACAGCATGAGCTTTCAGGAACTCCATCGACGAGGTGGCTTTCATCTCACTGGAAATGACACTGACCAGATACTGCTCCACCGGCAACTCATTGATGGCACAGATCTGGTCGGCCTCCACCACAAACAGCAGAGAGCCTTGGAAGGTCTGCCGCTGCTTGCGCTCCCAGTGGAAATTGACACCTATGGTGACATCGTCGATGCTGAAGGATGCCTCACGAGACTGTGGCGTGAACCGCAGTTCACGATATTGCTCCCCGTTCCAATGGATGCTGCCCTCGACATACTCCACCACTTGCACGCCTTCCAATGCCTCGCCCTTGGCGATATAGGGTTTGTTGAGAGAGAAAGTGATGCGGCGCGCGCTGACGATGCCCACGGCCACCGTAGGCTCTTCCGTCAGCATACGTTGCTCTTTCTTGGTGGTCATGCTCTGCCGGATGGTATCACAGATTGTCTCCATATCGGCGTCGCTCACCGTCACCTCTCTCAGCAGTTCAACAGCTTTGGTGGCAGTCATCCTTTCGAAATCGGTCTGGCGGGGAGTGATGAGCAGTCCAGCCATGTCGAGCGCCCCCGGACTGACCATCATCTGTTGGTCGCCCTCAGCGTGATAGCAAGCCGGACGGTGACACCTGCGTGGGAACACGGCGGTGAGAAAGCTGTCGTCCTGACGCCAACTCACGACATTCATCATCGGCTCCTCGCCGGGCTGACTCTCAGTCTCTGTCACAGCGCTGCGCAAAGCGTCGTAGACGATGCGGAACATCCGCTCGTCTGTGTCACGCCCCCGACTCTTGATGAGCAGCAGATGGCACGGATAGTCTGACACTTCATAGATGCCCTCGCGGTCGTTGGCCATCGCCAGGGGTGTCAGATTGCGCGACAGTCGTGTCCAGTCTCTGAGCAGGGGCAGCACCGAACCGTCGCCCGCCTGCAGATGCAGATGGTCGGGAGCAGAGGCGCCACAACGGGGACCGTTGTAAAACACCATCAGTTCGGGGTAGCGCTCCAGCAGCCGATGCATCTCATAGTAAGTGTCACGTATCTGCTGGGGCTGATGCTTACGGGCCACAATAGTAAAGTGGGTGGGCAGAATGGGGTAAGGATTGAGCAGGATGTCGAGTTTGGTGTCGAAGACCTTGACATTCTGTTCGGAAGGGCGGTTTTTGGCACAAAGGAAGCACGGCCGCTCTGCAATGGTCTTTTGGTCTACCTTGGCGCCAGTGGAGACGATACGGGCAGGGTTGTATTGCACACACAGTTCCATCTCCTGCCCCGAGTGCTCCAAGCGACGTGTCTGCACGGCATAGAGGTCACGATAACGGGAGCGGGCATCCGTCCAGATGTCCAGTTGGCGCTCCACAAACCGCCGTAGCGAACCGTCGCCTTTGTCTTTCTGGCGCTCTTTGGCCTGCCGTTGGCGTGCAGCCAACTCCAAGGTGCGCAACTGGTCTTTGTACAGGTTGTTGGCATTGACACGCTCCACACTCAGTGCGGCGTCGCTGTTGCCACCCCACCGACGGCAGAGATAAAGCTCATCGTAGATGCGTCCGATGCGATAGCTGCGGCTGAAGGCCAGGCCGAGGGCATAGTCCTCGCCATAGCTGGTATTGGGGAATTGTATCTGCCTGACCAATGGGGTGAAGAAAGCCCGCGGGGCTCCAAGGCCATTGATACGCAGCGCATTGTTGCATCCATTGTCGTCCGTCCACTCTCTGTGGTCGATGATGCCGGGAGGCAAGGTGTTGAGGTCGAAGTCGCACATGCGATAGGAGCCTATCACCATAGCGGCCTGTTGCTGACGGAAGGCGTCGACGATTTGCTGGAGCGTGGAGGGCGAAGAGTAGAGGTCGTCGCTGTCGAGCTGCACGGCAAACCGTCCGCAGCGGGGGGCGTTGATAGCTACATTCCAGCACCCACCGATACCGAGGTCCGTACGTTCGGGCACGATATGCACCAGTCGCGGGTCTTGATAGTCCTCCAACAACTGAGTAGTGCCGTCGGTGGAATGATTGTCCACGACGATGACGTTGAAGTCAAACTGCGTCTTCTGTCCTAATGCGGAGTTGACGGCATCGCAGATGGTGCGCTCGCGGTTGTAGACAGGTATCACCACAGAAGCCTCGACCGGGAAGTCCTGCTCGTCGAAGTCGGGGGTCTGATACGCTGTGGTGTCCACCAGGGCGCCAACACACGCCAGATGGTGGGTGGCGGCCTTCTCCATCTCTATCTGCACCTCGCGGTTGCGGGGATTGACATAGTCAAACTGTTTCTCACCGCTTTTTCTGAGGTCTTGCTCTTGTTCGGTATAGAGGTATTCGTTGAGATGCACCAACGGTCCTTGACGGCTGATATAGAGTCTGAGGTCATATAGGCCAGCATACTGATATGTGGGCAAATCGGTCTGGCTCGCATAGTCCTTGAGCAGGCTGGCACGTATGAGCAGGAGCGAACCGAAGTCGAAGTCATCACGGATGCTGCCCGTCTGATAGTCGATGACTGGATGCCGCACCGTCTGCCCGTTCTCCACGGAGTAGTGGTCGGCATAAAGCCAGGCAGCGCCAGCGTCAGCGGCCACTTTTAGGAGCCGTTCTGTGGCATACAGCCCAAGTGTCAGGGGAGTGGCTTTCGTCAGAAGCATCACAAACTCGGCTGTGCTTTGTGCCGCGATGGTCTTGATGGTCTCCACCGACTGCAGCCGGTCCACCGTCACGGCAGTGCATCCCTGTGGTATCGGCTCTTCGTCGTCGGCCTGATGATTCTGAAGTAAATAGATATGTCGTATCGCCTTGTCGGCGCATAGTTGTGTAATCGTTTGTTGTGCGGTCTGCCAGTGATCGCATGGCAGAAAACAGTCGATTTTTCCTCTCATAATGATGACTTTTCTTAAGAATGTGCAAACTTACTGAAAAAAAACGAGAATGGCAATGACTACATACGAAAACAATACTATTTTTTGATGGCGAAAAAAACGCGTAGGGGCGAAAAAATGCGAAAATATGATGCTTTACGCTCACATAATCAATTTTTTGACTACCTTTGCAGTGCAATGTGACACAGTGGCATGGATAATCAGAAAAAGAAATTGATCGGAATGAGTCTCGCCGAACTGAAACAGGCGGCGAAAGACCTGGGTATGCCCTCCTTCACAGGAGGGCAGATAGCCAGTTGGCTCTACCGCAATCACGTAAGCAGCATCGATGAGATGACCAACATCTCGAAAGCCAACCGCACCCGTCTGTCGGAACATTACGAGATCGGCAACATGCCGCCCGTGGAAAGCCAATGCAGCAAAGACGGCACCATCAAATACCTCTTTCCCACCGCAAGCGGCCAACTGGTGGAGACAGTGATGATACCCGACGGAGAGCGGGCCACACTCTGTGTCTCGTCGCAGGTGGGCTGCAAAATGAACTGCCTCTTCTGCCAGACGGGCAAACAAGGTTTTGAAGGTCAGTTGACCGCTGCCGACATCCTCAACCAGATATACGCATTGCCTGAGCGCGACCTCCTCACCAACATCGTGTTCATGGGACAGGGAGAACCGATGGACAACCTGGACAATGTGCTGCGCGCCACCGAGATCCTGACAGCCGACTATGCCTACGCATGGAGTCCACGGCGTATCACGGTGAGCAGTGTGGGTATCAAGAGCAAGCTGCGCCGCTTTCTCGACGAGAGCGAGTGTCACGTGGCCATCAGCCTGCACTCCCCTATCCATGAGCAGCGCCTCGCACTCATGCCTGCCGAGCGCGCCATGCCCATAACAGAGATTGTCTCCCTGCTCCGCCAGTACGACTTCTCCCATCAGCGCAGACTGTCGTTTGAGTATATCGTCTTCGGTGGCCTGAACGACACCCCGCTCCATGCCCGTGAGATGGTGCGGCTGCTCCGTGGTCTGGACTGCCGTGTCAACCTGATACGGTTTCATCAGATACCCGGCGTAGACCTGAAAGGCGCCAGCGACGAGCGCATGGAGGCGCTCCGCGACCACCTCACCTCGCATGGCATCTTCACCACCATCCGTGCCAGCCGTGGTCAGGACATCCAGGCCGCCTGCGGTCTGCTCACCACCGCCGCCAAGGAACGTGATGCCGCCAACAACTGTTAAAACAAGACTTCTACAATCATATATCATCAATATATCATCCAGAAAACCTATCAATCATGGAAGAAAATAAGATTCGTGTAGCCATCACGCATGGCGACACCAACGGCACAGGTTATGAGACCATCTTCAAGACCTTCGCCGACCCCACCATATTAGAGCTTTGCACACCTATCATCTACGGCTCGCCCAAAATCGCTGCCTATCACCGCAAGAGCCTCGGCATTCAGGCCAATTTCACCATCATCAGCAAAGCCCAGGACGCGCAGCACGGCAAGGTGAACATGCTCACCAGCTTTGACGAAGAGGTGAAAGTGGATCTTGGCACCCCCACCAAAGTGTCGGAAAAGGCTGCCCGCATGGCTCTGCAGCGTGCCATCAACGACCAACGAGAGGGACTTTACGATGTCTTGGTGACCCTACCGGTCGCTGAGGCCAGCGCAGCCGACGACACACAGCCGGTACTCACCCAGCCAGCGATGATTGCAAAGCAGTCGGGCAACGAATTGAAAGCCCTCGTCGTGCATGTGCATGACGGACTGCGTGTGGCCTCTGTCACCGACAAGATGCCGCTGGCCAACGCCCTGAGCCAGATCAGCAAAGAACTGGTGGCAGAAAAGGCGGTCACTTTCTTCAACAGTCTGAAGCGTGACTTCCGTCTCCCTACCCCACGTCTTGCCATCCTGCAAGTCAACCCACAATGCGGAGAGGAGGAGAAGACCATCCTCCAGCCCGTCATTGAGGAACTGCAAGAAAAGGGAATAGGCGTCTATGGTCCCTACTCCTCTGAAGAGTATTTCAACAATGGCTATTACAACCAGTTTGACGGTACGCTGGCCATGTACTACAATCAGGCGATGACCCCATTCAGACTGATAGCAGGAGCCCATGAGGTGATGCTCACTACAGGGCTGCCAGTGGTACACACCACTCCGGGCGGCACCCCCGACTATCAGAAGGCAGGTCAGGGCATGGCCGACGAGAGTCCGTTGCGTGACGCCATCTATCTGGCCATCGACACTCTGCGCAACCGCACCTCCTACGATGAGCCGCTGGCCAACCCGCTGAAAAAACTGTATCACGAGAAGCGCGACGAGAGTGAGAAAGTGCGCTTTGCGATCCCTAAGAAGCGCGACGAAGTGCAATGAAGAAAAAATACCAGAACGGTTTTTTCCTATTCGGGCTCCTCATCCTGATCATTATGGTGTCACAACTCGATTTCCACGAGGTGTGGCACCGTATGCGTGAGGCAGGTTATTGGTTTCTGGCCGTCGTAGCGCTATGGGGGGCGCTTTATGTCTTCAACACCCTCTCATGGTTTATCATCATCAACAATGGGCTGCGCAAAAAATGCAACGTGGGCTTCTGGTGGCTTTACAAAATCACCATCTCCGGCTTCGCCCTCAACTATGCCACGCCCGGTGGTCTGATGGGCGGCGAACCCTACCGCATCATGGCCCTGTCGCCCAAGATAGGGGCAGAGCACGCCTCTGCCTCCGTCATCCTCTTCGCCATGACCCACATCTTCAGCCATTTCTGGTTTTGGCTGCTCTCTGCCGCCCTCTTTATCCTCACCCAGCCCGTCTCCATTCCCATGGGCATGCTGCTCGCCGCCACCGCTGCCTTCTGTGTCACTGGCATCTGGTTTTTTATGTCGGGCTACAAGAAAGGCCTTGCCGTCAGGGCGATGAACCTGCTGCGCCACCTACCCGGTGCCAAGAAATGGGCCACCTCATTTATCAACAAGCACCGTACAAGCCTTGACAATGTAGACAGACAGATTGCCGCCCTGCATGGCCAAAACCCCCACTCCTTCCGTGCTGCCGTGCTCTCCGAACTGCTCTGCCGCATCTTTTCCGCCCTTGAGATCTTCTTCATCCTGCGTGTGCTGATGCCCAGTGTCAACTATCTCGAGTGCATCCTCATACTGGCATTCACCAGCCTTTTCGCCAACATGCTCTTCTTCATGCCCCTGCAGTTGGGAGGCCGAGAGGGCGGTTTTCTCATGTCGGTGAAAGGACTGCGCATGACCACCGATGCCGCCATCCTCGTCGCGCTGTTGGTGCGTATACGTGAGCTGATCTGGACAGCCATCGGACTACTTCTCATCAAATTTGAGCGGAAAGAACCCTAAAAAAACCAAAAAAGTCTGCCAAAATTGCAGTTTTCTCATTGATTATATGTAATTTTGTCATCCAATGAAAACAACCGACCTTCAAAGCATCAAAAACCGCTACAATATCGTAGGCAACTGCGACGCCCTCAACCGTGCGCTCGACATCGCCCTACAGGTGGCTCCCACCGACCTCTCCGTGCTCATCGTGGGTGAGAGCGGTGTGGGCAAGGAGATCATCCCACGCCTCATACACGACCACTCCACACGCAAGGGTCAGAACTATTTCGCCATCAACTGCGGCTCCATCCCTGAGGGCACTATCGACAGCGAACTTTTCGGACATGAGAAAGGCGCATTCACCGATGCCATCAGCGAGAGCAAGGGTTACTTCGGCATTGCCGACAAAGGCACCATCTTCCTCGACGAGGTGGGTGAGCTGCCCCTTGCCACACAAGCCCGCCTGCTCCGTGTGCTCGAGAGCGGCGAGTACATCCGCGTGGGAGGCCAGAAAGTGATGAAGACCGACGTGCGCGTAGTGGCCGCCACCAACATCAACATCCGCAAGGCCATCAGCGAGGGGCGATTCCGTGAGGACCTCTACTACCGCCTCAACACCATCCCCATCCAGATGCCGCCGCTGCGCGACCGCGGCAATGATATCTTGCTCCTTTTCAGGCTTTTCGCCATGCAAATAGCCGAGCGCTACCGTCTGCCACGTATCACACTCGACGAGGCTGCACAAAAGAAAATGCTGCGCTATAAATGGCCCGGCAATGTGCGCCAACTGAAAAACATCACCCAGCAGATGTCGGTGCTCAGCGAAAAGCGCGTCATCGACGTGGAGACCCTCAGCCTCTTCATCCCCGATGACAGCGACACCACCATGCCTGTTCCTCTGCAGCAGAGCGCCCCTGGTAACCACTCTTACGAGAAGGAGCGTGAGGCCCTGTATAAAGTGCTCTTCGACCTGCGCTCCAATGTCGGTGAACTGCGGAGAGAGCTCAACGGACTGCGAAAGCAGATCGACAACGCCAACTCGCTCTCCTCACAGGCACAAGCGCTCAGTGCAGCCTATCCCATGGCCCTCGAAAGCAGTCAGGAGCATCATGACACCGAGCAGCCCACCCTGGTGGAAGACGCCGAAGCCGTGGAGATAGCCGAGAACGAACATGAGCTGGAGAGCCTCAACCTCAACGACCAGGAGCGCCGCAACATCATCAAAGCCCTAGAGCGCAACAGCGGCAACCGTAAGAAGACCGCCTCTGAGCTGGGCATCTCTGACCGCACCCTCTACCGAAAACTGAAACAATATGGACTGGCGAAAAACTAACATACTTGGATACTCTCTGGTCGTCGTGATGGTTTCCATCCTCCTCTCGTGCAGCGTGTCGTATAGTTTCAACGGTGCGAGCATCGACTACACCAAGGTCAAGACCATCACCATCTCCGACTTCCCCATCCGAGCCAATTATGTCTGGGGACCGATGCAGACCATCTTCAACAATGAGTTGAAAGACATCTTCGCCAACCACACCCGTCTTTCTCAGGTGAAGCGCAATGGCGACCTGAAGATTGAGGGAGAGATCACACAGTACAACCAACGCAACAAAAGTGTGTCGAGCGAGGGACACTCTGCCCAGACAGAACTTTCCATGACTGTCAACGTGAGGTTCACCAACAACACTGAACACAAGGATGATTTCGAGCGCCAGTTCACTGCCACCGCCTCCTATGAGTCCACCCAGTCGCTGACATCGGTACAAGAAGAGTTAGTAACACAGATGGTGAAAGAAATCACCGACCAAATATTCAACGCCACAGTGGCCAACTGGTGACATACGCCTATGGACCTGACCTATCTTATCAAGCACCCCGAGACGATGAACAAGGAGACCCTTTACGATCTCCGCACCCTCATCGCACTCTATCCTTACTATCAGACGGCACGTCTGCTCATGCTCCACAACCTGTACTTGCTGCACGACTCTTCGTTTGACGACGAGTTGCGCCGTGCCGCCATCTACATCACCGACCGCAAAAAACTCTTCGATCTGGTGGAAGCCGCCCATTATCAGCTGAAGCCAGAAAAAGAGAAAACCCAGGCACCCTCTGACAGTGAGAAGAAAGCCGACCGCACCATCTCGCTCATCGACAACTTTCTCAACACCATCCCCAATGATGACGGCCAGCCATCGAAACGAAAGCCCACTCCGGCCGACGCCACCATCGACTATGTGGCCTACCTCATGGAACTTGACAATGAGCAGCAAGCCGAGGCCAACACGCCACCACTCAAAGGCCATGACCTCATCGACGACTTCATCAACGACGGTGGCAAGATACAACTTCAGGAGCAACCTGAGTATGTGCCCCAACTCGCTGAAGAAAACGAAAAAAACAGCGACGAGGGGTATTTTACAGAGACTTTAGCCCGAATTTACATCAAACAAGGCAGATATTCGAAGGCTTTGGAAATTATTAAGCGTTTAAATTTGAATTATCCAAAAAAAAGTATTTACTTTGCAGACCAAATCCGTTTTTTGGAAAAATTGATTATAAATAATAAAAAAAATAATTAGAAAATGTACTTATTATTCGTTATTCTCATCGTTATCGCATCAGTGCTGATGATAGGTATCGTGCTGATTCAAGAATCAAAAGGAGGCGGACTTTCCTCCAACTTCGCATCTTCCAACCAGATCATGGGTGTGCGCAAAACCACCGACTTCATAGAGAAAGCTACCTGGGGTCTCGCCATCGCCATGGTTGTGCTGAGCGTCTTGTGCGCATACGTCACTCCCAAGGCCGTGACTGAGCAAAGCGCCGTGGAGGCCACCACCGAGAATCCTCTCACCCTGCCTACCACTCAGCAAAACTTCAACGCTACTCAGAAGAGTCAGGATCAGGGCGCAGCCGCACCAGCAGCCAAGGCTCCTGCAGCCGACGCAGCTCCTGCAGCAGATGCTCCTAAGAACTAGGATGCGATTGAAAGTTGCATGAGGCATACGTAAAAATCTGCCAAAATATTTGGCGATTTGAAATAAATAACGTACCTTTGCACCCACTTTCACACAGGAAGTGACATGATGGTGCCCGTAGTTCAGTTGGTTAGAGCGTCAGATTGTGGTTCTGAATGTCGACGGTTCGAGTCCGTCCGGGCACCCAAAGAGAAAGCTTGTAAGTATCGATACTTACAAGCTTTTTTTGTTTTCTTTTCTAGCATTCAATTTTAAGTTAAATTTAACTCAATTTCTGCTAATTTACTGTTAAATCAGGTGGACTCCACTTTAAAATACGCATGCCCAACCGAACTTGCGGACAAGTTCCTGAAGTAAGATTCGATCTCTTACTGGAATAGTGACACTGACCGTCTCGCGCTGATTGTCACGCTCAGCAATATTAGCTGTGTCCAAATCGTATTGCGTCTGGAGATTCATCCAGATGTCGGCAGGTATGCCCAGGGCTTTCTCCAATGACACAGCCACATTAAGTGACACGCTACGCTTACCATTGATAGTTTCGCTCAGAACAGAAGGTTTGATGCCGGTTTCAGCGGCAAGTTGCTTCTGCGTCATACCACGTTCTTTCAGTTCATCCTTAATCATTTCGCCAGGATGGGTTGCAACAAATGGAGTCAAATTTTTCTTATTCATAATGCTTGGATATTTCAAATAACAATGCGTTTACAATGATTCCACTCTCGTCGGGTGATGAATAAAAGAACAGACGATACTGATCATTAATCCAAACAGCATCCACACCATTGAGGTCACCTTTTTTCTTCTCGTAATGGAGTGATTTAATCAGAAAGAGGTCTTCCAACCGTCGGGCGCTCCTCAAGTAGTTCACCACCTTCACATAGCGTTTGATGATATCCTTTGACAACCGCTTGTATTGATGGTCCTGAGTCGTTCCTTTGGTGTATAACTCCTCTAAGGCTGTATTATCAAACTCAATATTCATCGTCAATTTATAATTTCACGATGCAAAGATATCGATTCTTTTTGAAATAATTAGCAAATTTGCGAATTTTAATAATTTCTTGTGCGGGGCCTGGTGTATAACCGACCACCAATATCTGAAGCAGAAGTGTTGGCAACAAAGAATATGGCATAGTATAATGAGATGACACAGAGGCACAAAAAATCAAATAAAAGCCAATTATCTTTCCCGATAAAAGACATAAGAGAAGCAAAATGATTAAATTTGCAACTGCGTAGCAAATAATAGGGTATGTTGAGGTAATGGCATCTATTCAAATATTATCCTATGGCGCGCAAAAAGATCTTTATCTAAAGGCATCTTATGAAACAGTTGGAACCCAACGGAGGAATACCCCGACATCTCTTGCTGATGATGGCAGTGTTGGCTGGTTTTACCGTGGCCAATCTCTACTATAACCAAGCATTACTGGAGTTGATCAGTCAGGGTATCGGCATCACGCAGGCTGAAGCCAACCTCATCACGGTCATCACGCAAGTGGGATATGCTTTGGGGCTGCTGTTTATCGTACCATTGGCCGACATGGTGCCAGTACGACGCATCACTATGTTGGCAATGAGCGTGGCCGCAGCGTCGGCCTTGTCGATAGCGTATGCCCAAAATGTGTGGCTGATATGGGCCGCTTCGCTGACGTTGGGGCTTAGTTCCATCATGCCACAGCTGTACATCCCGATGGCCACGCTTTATTCACGACCTGAGAACAAGTCACGCAACATGGGGTATGTGGCATCGGGGCTTTTGACGGGCATTCTGTCTGCCAGAGTCATCAGCGGGTATGTCGGCGAATGGCTGGGGTGGCGTGCCATGTTCATCATCGTGGCGGTATTGATGCTCCTTGGTCTTATAGTCACGCTTGTGATGATGCCCCAGATGCGACCTTTGTTCCATGGCACCTATCGACAACTGATGCGGAGCGTCGGCCGCATTTTCATCCATCACCCACGCATTAGACTTTATTCTTTACGACCAGCATTGGGCTTCGGCAGTGTGCTCTCTGTCTGGTCATGCTTGGCTTTCCACCTAGCGGAGCCACCCTTCGAAGCAGGAAGCGACATGGTGGGGATGCTGGGACTATGTGGTGTGGTAGGAGCCGTGGCTGCCAGTGGTGTGGGCAAGTATGTTCCCAGGGTAGGTATCTTGCGTATGTCTGTCATCGGTGCAAGTTGTCAGTTGTCCGCATGGATTGTTGTATATATCTTCGGATATACGTATGGGGGTATCATCGCCGCCATCATCCTTGCCGATATTGGCGCACAGTGCCAGCAAATCAGCAACCAAAGTGGCTGTTTGCAGGAGTTGCCTGAAGCCACCAATCGTGTGAACACCATTTTTATGACCACGCTTTTCACCGGCGGTAGTCTCGGCACCCTGCTGTCTGGCATTGGATGGAGCCATGACGGATGGACGGGAGTCTGTTTTGTAGGTGCTTCCTTCGCTATTTTATCGCTACTGCTGTCAGGGTATGATCAGATGGTGTATGGTCCATCAAAAAGAAAAAGGTGACGAACTGGCTTATAAATCCGATTTTTTATCTATATTTGCATGTGATTGGTGCTACTATTTTATTAACCCCGAAAATACAGGAAACATGAAAAAAAAGAAGTATTTCACCGCCATTCTCGCAGTCATGCTGTTGGCGGTTCCTGCCATTGTTCTTAGCATAAAAGCTACTAACGAGCGACAGTTGGAAAGTCTGGCTCCAAAAGCCAATAGCCTTGAGGTATCGTTCAACTATCAACGCCAAGCTGGTCCTGGCTCAAACCAATATGCCGTGTGGATTGAGAACGAGAAGGGAGATGTGGTGAAGACACTCTTCGTCACCTCTTACACCACCAAAGGACGTACCCGCCCTGGCGAGGCTCCCATGCGCGGTTACGTCAAGCGCCCTGCCTGTGTGCCAACATGGGTGAAAGCCGCAAAGGCCGAGGAGCAGTCTGACCAGCAGTTGGATGCCTTCACGGGAGCCACTCCACAGGCTGACTGCATCCAAACCTTCACGTGGGACTTCACCGACCAACAGGGGAAGGCTGTTCCGAAGGGAACTTATAAGGTGTTTGTAGAAGCCACCCTCTTCGGGGAAAGCGACATCATCTACTCCGGCACCTTCACCACCAAGGACAAAGCGGGTGAAATCGCCCTGACCTCAGAACTGACCAAGCCAGACGAGAAGCACAAGGACATGGTGACAAACGTGAAAGCAGTGCTAAAATGAGAAAAAGAACCACAACACCAAGGCCGGCATAGGATCGATAACAATCTTTCTAACCTTGTCCCCCTTCATCTGAATGATATCGGCCAATGAAGCACCGCAAGATCATACATCTGGACATGGATGCGTTTTTTGTGTCGGTGGAGGAACTTGACAATCCTTCGCTGAAGGGAAAACCCGTCGTGGTGGGCCACGACGGGCCAAGGGGTGTCGTCTCCACTGCCAATTATGTGGCACGGCAATATGGGATACACTCTGCACAACCCATCGCGGTGGCACACCGCCTATGCCCTCAGCTGATAGTAGTCGAACCCCATTTCAACCGCTACAAAGAGGTGTCGCGACAGATGCATGACATCTTTCACGAATATACCGACATCATCGAGCCTCTCAGCCTCGATGAAGCATACCTTGACGTGACAGAAAACAAGCGCGGGATAGACATGGCGGTGGACATCGCAAAAGAGATCAAGCAGAAAATCAGACAGGCCACCGGCCTTACAGCATCCGCCGGGGTGAGCTACTGCAAATTTCTGGCAAAGGTGGCCAGTGACTTCAGAAAGCCCGACGGACTCTGCACCGTCCATCCAGAACGGGCTTTAGAATTCATCGACGACCTGAAAGTGGAGCAGTTTTGGGGTGTGGGTGAAAAGACGGCACAGCACATGCACAACATGGGGGTGTTCACCGGCAAACAACTTCGCAAACTCACGCTGCAACAGCTCACGACCCAATTCGGGAAGATGGGAAGGGTGTTCTACAACTTCGCCCGTGGCATTGACAACCGTCCGGTAGTCACTGAATGGGTCAGGAAATCGGTGGGATGCGAGAGAACCTACGCCAGTGACCTTACGAGGCAGGAAGACATGCTCGCCGAACTGGACATCCTTGCCGATGAACTGGAGGCGCGGCTCGCACGCAACAGCTTCAAGGGACGCACCCTGGTGCTGAAGGTGAAGTTCAGTGATTTTCACCAAACCACGCACAGCATCACGGAGAACATCGTCATAGAGCACAAGGAAAGTATCATGACCTTGGTCAGGCAACTGCTCGAAGAAGTGGACTTCCAAGAGAGGCCAGTGCGCCTATTGGGAATCACCGTGACTAATCCGGTAGAAGAAGAAGAGATGCACCATGGACCAATACAGCTATATATCGAATGGCCACCCTATCCCGACGAAACAGCAAGCGATCATTCGAATTGCGCTGGTACCCAACTTGATGGGTATTAGCATTTCAATGTTCTTTATTATTGTGCTTTTTGCTTTTGTTTCAATAAAAATGATTATTTTTGTAGCATCACAAATGGGAGGATAAGAAATGAAAACGTTGATGAACAAATTGACGATCTTATTGATGGCCCTGTTCGTCGTGACGACAGTAGCGGCACAGGACGGGAAAGACGCACGTATCAAGGAAATCCGTGCAGCCTATACTCAGGCCAAGAAGAAGATAGACCAAAACGGCAAGGGTGGCAAGTCGCCCAAAGACATGAGCATCACAATCAACTATCTGGAGGATGAAGACGTACCGCTCTACACCGAAGAGTCGATAGACTACTTCTTCGACGAGACTTCCACCGACGGTGTGACGACCAAACGCCCCTATTTTATCGTGGAGTACTGGACTTGTCACGGCCATGTCAATTACCGTGAGATACTTCTCAACCCCCAGAGCCAACAAGTGATGTTCTGCTATATGAGGGGAGAAACCGATGGCGGTTTTGTGGTGGAGTCGCGTTACTACTACGACACCAAAGGAAAATGCATCGAGGTGAAGCACAGCACCGACAACAGTTGGACCACCGACGACAGCGAGAAAGAGAATGCGGAGTATTACCTCAAAATCTTCAATATGCTCACCTACAACGGCTACTTCACTCCTGTTGAGCCCGGCACGAAGGGAAAGCCCACCACACCAAAGGCACAACGTGTGAAGCAGATCCGTTCATTATATGCCCAAGCCAAGGACAAGATAGCCAAAAACGACAAAAGAACGATGTCCAACGACTTACAAATCATCATCCACGACCAAGGTGATGACATGCCACCGAATACAAGAGAGATCAACATGTATTTCGACACAGCCTGCTATTTCATCAGCACGCATTCCTCTTCCATGTCGTTTGACGGCTACTCCGAATATCTCTTTGACCCTCAAGGCGAGAGCCTCATCTTCTCTTACACCCGTGGTAGAGAAGAAGGCAATGAATACGAATGGCGCTATTACTATGATGAGAACGGCAAATGCATCGAGACAAAGAGCAACTCGGAGGAAACTGACGACGGTTTCTACGACAAGCTGGCTGCCAAGGATTATCAAGCCATCTTCAACGCCTTGTTAAAGGAAGTCGTCGAACGATAACCATCAGATACATCAGATATGAAAATCACTCACTCACCCCTCACCACCGTCATGGTGCTATTGAGCCTCTCGATAGCACTGTTGTTCACAGCCTGCGCATCCAATCGGATGACGCGTCAGGAGAAAGCCGCCAAACAGGCATTACTAGCCCAGGAAATCATAAACGCACTCAACGACCGACATTATCAGATAGATGTGCATAACGCCACACCCGACGGGTGGGGGCGCATCATCCATCTGACGAGCCTCTATTCCGTGACCGTATCCGGCGACTCCATCATCTCCTATCTGCCCTTTTTCGGCAGAGCCTATAGTGTGCCCTACGGCGGTGGGTCAGGACTCAATTTCAAAGGTGTGATCCATCGTTATGAAGCCGCCGTCACACGCAAGGGAGAGCACATCATCTATATGGACGTGGAAAGCGAAGAAGACACCTACCGATACATCATCAGCCTGTTTGAAAACGGCAGGGCCTCTATCAGCGTCACTCCCCGCCGCCGCAGCCATATCTCCTTTGATGGCAACTACCACCAGCAAGAATAAATAATAATAAAGCCTAATATATGAGAACATTATCACTATTTACGACAGTCTTCATGCTGTCGGCCATAGTGTCGGCTCAAGACCTTCGACTCAACGACCTCGACTATTTCGAGTGTCAGGGAGTCAACGTGCTGGTTTTCAGCAACAATTTCAATGGTGGTTTCAATGACGAGAAGAACTCAGGCATTGAGATTATCCACCATGGAGTGCGCACCGTGCAAGGCGGAGCCATCCGCCTGAACAACACCCCGGAGCAATGGGACCTGGTGCCCAAAACAACCAGTCGCCGTGTGGACAAGGATCCCCGGCAACGTGGCTCCCGGCCTCCTCTTCCGCCAGCCCGACCACTTTGAGAATTACGACGACTGGCCATTCCTCTGGGGCCAGAACGAGGGCACCATCGCCGGCAACACCCAGTATGTCATTTTCGGGTCGGCGTTTAAGAATATTGTGAATAATGAAAAAGACTGAATGTAGAAGATCGTGTCTCAAATGAGGAATCCGTGTGACAAAAAGTTACACGGATTTTTTTGTTTGTTACAAAAGAGCGGCACATCGTTATAATTCAACTCCTGTCACTTGTCAATAATTTGGAAATTGAGTATATTTGTTGTCGATTAACCCCAAAACGAAGGCATGAATTACTAAACAAACCATAAGACATGAACAGAACCATCACATTCCTGCTCTGCGTCCTGCTGTCAGCTACCATGCAGGCACAACAGAAAAACAACGTCAAGTTTGACACCTATGAATGGGACTTTGGCACCATCCAGGCTGCCGACGGTGCGCTATGCCACACTTTCACACTGCGAAACCAGACGAAGTCGGCTGTCAGCATCGGCAAAGACATCCCCAGTTGTGAGTGCATCAAGGCCTTCTACCCCACCACCTCCATCCAGCCCGGCGGCACAGCCGAAGTGATGGTGGTATTCTCACCCATCGCCCAGCGTGGCAAGACTTACCGCAGCATTGAGTTGCTCGATGGTAACGGCAAGACCCTTGGCGCACTCTCCATCAAAGCCATGGTGAATGACGCGTCTGCCCCGTTTGGTCCCGACCACGCCTATCCTTTCCGCAACCCCAGTCTGTCGAACACCGAGCGTGTGGAGAACCTCATCTCCCTGCTCACGCCAGAAGAGAAAGTGGGCCTGATGATGAACAAGTCTATCTCCGTAGACCGTCTGGGCATCCCCTCCTACAACTGGTGGAGCGAGGCCTGCCATGGTGTGCGCCAGGGAGGCTACACCGTCTACCCCCAGCCGATAGGCATGGCTGCCGCCTTCAATCCCCAGCAAGTGTATGACGTGTTCTCCACGGTTTCCGACGAGGCCCGCGCCAACTGGAACCGCTCCGACCACAATGTCTTCAATGTGCCGATGGGTGTGACCTACTATCCCGGCAACCCCGAGCTCACCTTCTGGTGCCCCAATGTCAACATCTTCCGTGACCCCCGCTGGGGACGCGGCCAAGAGACTTGTGGCGAAGACCCCTACCTGAATGCCGTACTCGGCGTGCAGACCGTGTTGGGCATGCAGGGCAACAACGACAAATACTTCAAGACCCATGCCTGCGCCAAGCACTACGCCGTACACAGCGGTCCGGAGCCCTTGCGCCACACCTACAATGCCTCTGTCTCCATGCGCGACCTATGGGAGACCTACCTGCCCGCATTCAAGGCACTGGTGAAGAAAGGCAATGTGCGTGAGGTGATGTGCGCCTACAACCGCTATGAGGGCAAGCCCTGCTGCACCAGCGACCGTCTGTTGGTAGACATCCTGCGCCACAAATGGGGCTATGACGCCATCGTGCTGACCGACTGCGACGCCATCAACAATTTCTACACAAGAGGACAACACGAGACCCACCCCGACCCCCTGTCGGCCTCCGTCGATGCCGTGCTCAACGGCACTGACCTGGAGTGCGGCAAAGTGTTCATGGTGCTCACCGAAGCCCTTGACAAAGGCCTGATCAAAGAGTCCACCCTCGACGACCACCTGCGCAAAACCCTGATGGGCCGTTTCGAACTGGGTATGTTCGACCCTGCCGAGATGCTGCCCTGGGCCAACTTAGGTCCCGACGTCATCAGCAGCGAGAGCAATGACGCCCTGGCCACCCAAGCCGCCAGGGAGTCGATGGTGCTGCTGCACAACAATGGTGTGCTGCCTCTCTCCAAATCGATCAAGACCATCGCTGTGGTAGGCCCCAACGCCGATGACGCCAGTATGCTCAACGGCAACTATGGCGGCACTCCCACCCAGGCCCACACCCACACCCTGCTCGACGGCATCAAGGCCGCTGTGCCAGGTGCTAAAATCCTGTACAAGAAAGCCTGCGAGTTGTCAGATGAATACACCACTGTGCATCATCTGCAAGATTTCAACGACGGCAAAGGCGTGTATGTGGAGTTTTTCAACAACAAAGAATTAAAAGGCACTCCCGACAACACCGGTTATTACAACGAGCTCAACTTCTCCACGTTTGGTGCATGGGGTTTTGCCGAGGGCATCAACAAAGACAGCCTGTCGGTACGCATCTCCGGACAGTATAAGTCCACTTTCACCGGCGAGATGAAATACACCCTCATGACCGACAATGGCTATCTGCTGAAAGTCAACGGCGAAGTCGTGGAGGAAGCCAAGCCCGGTGGCCGCCGCGGAGGCTTCTTCCGCCGCAATGTGGAATACAAGTCATTCAACGTGAAAGAGGGTGAGACTTACGACGTGGTGATAGAATACAAAAAAGGCAACGGCAACTTCGCCATGCTGCGTGGCGACATCTGCGAGCGCAACTTGGCCGACTTCACCGACCTTGCCGCTGAGATGAGTCAGGCCGACGCCATCATCGTGATTGGCGGTATCTCTGCACAGATGGAAGGCGAGGGTGGCGACAAAGCCGACATCGAATTGCCCAAGGTACAGCAACGCTTACTGCGCGCCATGCACACCACCGGCAAGCCTGTGGTGATGGTCAACTGCTCTGGCTCCGCCATCGCCTTTGGCAGTGTCGAGGGACAGTATGACGCCCTGCTGCAGGCGTGGTATGCTGGTCAGGGTGGCTCCAAGGCACTGGCTGATGTGCTCTTCGGTGACTACAACCCCAGCGGCAAACTTCCTGTCACCTTCTACCGTTCCAACGACGACCTGCCCGACTTCCTCGACTACAGCATGGACAACCGCACCTACCGCTACTTCCGCGGCACACCACAGTATGCCTTCGGTTATGGCCTCTCCTACACTACCTTCGCCTGTGGCAAAGGCAAGTTGTCTAAGAAATCGATGAAGAAGGACGGCAGTGTGACAGTCACCGTGCCTGTCACCAACACTGGTCAGCGTTCTGGCTCAGAGGTGGTACAGGTTTACGTGAAAGCCCTCGACTATCCTGATGCTCCTATCAAGTCGTTGAAAGGATTCCAAAAACTGCAACTGGCCCCAGGAGAGACCGCCAAAGCCGTGATTACGCTCGACGGCGAGTCGTTTGAGTATTACGACCCCTCTATCGACGAGTTGTCCACCCGCTCCGGACGTTACCAGATACTCTATGGCAGTTCATCGTTGGACAGCGACCTACAAAGCCTTGACTTTGTGGTGAAGTGATGGGCTGAGGAGTTCTGGCATTACATTTTTAGAAGCAATAAAGGAGGATAGAATTCTACCCTCCTTTATTTTGCTTCTTACTATCCTGCTTATGGCTCTTCTGTAAAAAAAACGATGACACGTCACTTCAGATACTCCACCAGCAAGCGGCGCTTAGGTATGCCGTCGCACACCTGGATGATGCCCTCACCAGGAGGGATATTGCCCTCTATCAGTTCCAGGCCTTTGGTTGTCACGGCGATATCCCATCCCACGTATTTGGCTTCAGGCACCACGCGTGCTGCTTGCCGGGCAAACTCCATTACCTCTTGCCACTGAGGAATCTGATAACCCAAAAGATGGATACCGGTGCGAGGATGCACAGCGAGAGAGTTACGGCGACGGTCTTTTGCCTCGCCACTGATCTTCCCTGTCTCCGGATTGATATAACTGGTGATACCCCCGCCATACGAGTTGTCCGTACATCCATCTGTGCATCCCATTCTGATGACGGTGCACAAGAATCGTATCTCGCCCTTGCTGCTGACGCAAGTCACTATACGGATGGTGTTGAGCGATGTGGGGTTGAGGGCTTTCAGTTCAGGCACATTTTCCATCACCTCCTCTATCAGACAGTGGTGTCCCCGGCCTATCTGTCCCGTCAGTTGTTCCACTCCTTTCTTGTTGTCAGTCTGAAGGATGAAAATGCCATCGCCCTTGCTGAGGTCAAACGGTTTGATGATGACCCTGTCATATTTCGAGATAAAACGCTTCACCTCTTCCAAAGAAGCCTCCCTGGTGTCGAGCCATCCACGGTGGACAAAGTCCTTAAAGCGTGCGTTGAACTTCCCTTTGTCGAGAAAGAGGTCCCAGGTTTTCTTGCCGGAGTGGCTGTATGAGATATGTGCGTTGAAATGATTGGTGATCCACTCTTTGCGCTCCTTCTGGCTCTTGTGCTCATAGTCGAAGATATAATAGTTGCCATAGTCAGAGCCCGCCGTGATCTCCGCATACAACATATCGAGAAACAGAGGCAACCGTGCCTTTTTGATCATACCCGTATGAGCGTATTCACCACTATGCACCCAATTGTCCCTGATGATCTCTTTTGCATGCTTATAAGTCCTTCTGATTTTTGATAACATTTCCATCTATCTGTAGTAAAGGCGTATTCTATTTATTATGTTTTTATGAAGGCTGCATTCTAAAATTTCATTTCGGCCGCTTTTTGTTTTTATTCGGTGCAAAGTGCCAAGTATCATCGGTCGTGTAGCCCGCTACACTCCCTCTTCAACTTACACTTTGTCCTCGACTAAAAGACAAAAAACGCCTCGACATAAATAAATAGAACCCACCTTAAACAACTTATGAATTGCAAAGGTAGACTTTTTTTTCCATCTCCACAAATTAATCATTGTTTTACTTCCAATTATTTGGCTATTCACATAAAAATCGGTAATTTTGGAGCAAAAATGATAACACTCCTATTATTCCTTCTATTCGCACTGCCTACCCTCGCAGCCGACGAGAGCAAGATGCCCCCACGGCCGATGAACTATTTCCCCGACCGTGGTGATATCGTCTGTATCAATGGCAACAACCGCTACACCAGGGCGTTGTATGGCGGCCATACCCGTTTCAGACTGGAGACCAGCGACCGCCCCGTCTTTGCCACCTACGACCGTGACAAGAGTGTGAACATCGCCTTCGATGTGACGGTAGACGGACAACGCCAGCACCTGGATGCCACCACACTCTGCGAGGCCAGGTACAACGGCGGCCGGCGCGACTATTCACTCGGCGACACCTCCTGGGGCGACGGACACCTACAGATGTCTGCCATGGCCCTGCATGAGACAGAGGGAGCTATCTGGAGGGTCAGTGCCACAGGCTTTGCAGCGCCGCCCCTGTTGCACGTCACGCTAAGCCGTGTGGCTAAGCCCAAGATGAGCCGCGACGGCGACTATGGCATCGAGCCCCGCAGCAGTTATGAAGCCAAAAGCGGCGAAGCCCCCTTGCAACAACTCACCTGCGTCTGCGACTCCGACCTTTACATCCTACTCACCCCCGACCTGCGGTTAGAAGCCGACACCTTAGGAGCCATGCATTTTGAAGTGGAAGACTCGGTGAGACAACAGTTGGTGTCCTGCCTGCAGATCAACACCCCCGACCCCTTTATCAACACCCTAGGTTCCTGCCTCGCTGCCGCTGCCGACGGTCTGTGGGATGGTGAGACCTGGCTGCATGGCTGTTGTGGATGGCGCACACCTCTGGCTGGCTGGCGTGCCGCTTATGTGGCCGACGTGCTGGGATGGAGTGACCGCGCACGTTCCCATTTCAACGCCTATGCCCGCAGTATGGTGACCAATATCCCGCCACGCTATCCCCACCCCACCCAAGATACCGTCCAAAACTTAGCCAGAGCTGAGGAAAAGTGGGGCACACAGATGTACAGCAACGGCTACATCTGCAAATTGCCCGGCAAGAGTGACAAGATGAGCCACTACGACATGAACCTCAACTATTTCGACGAACTGCTTTGGCACCTGTGTTACGACGCCGACACCACCTATATGCAGCAGATATGGCCCACGCTCAAGCTCCATCTGCAATGGGAGAAACGCAACTTCGACCCCGACGGCGACCATCTCTACGACGCCTACTGCTGTATCTGGGCCAGCGATGCCCTCTACTATAACAGTGGAGCCGTGACCCACTCGTCGGCCTACAACTACCGCGCCAATCATCTGGCCGCCCGCATCGCCGAGATCATCGGCGACGACCCACGACCCTACGCCGAGGAGGCAGCGGCCATTCTGCAAGCCATGAATCGCAGGCTGTGGCTCAAGGACGAAGGTCACTGGGCAGAGTTTCAAGACTTCATGGGTCTAAAACGTCTGCACAAAAGTGCCGCGATATGGTCTATCTACACCCCTATCGACTGTGGTGCCTGCTCACCCACCCAGGCCTGGGAGGCCACCCAGTATGCCACCCGTCATCTGCCCCATATCCCTGTGGAATGGGAAGGCGGAGGACAAATGGTGGCCCTTGATGATGCCGAATACGCCACTGTGAGCACCTCAGACTGGTTGCCCTACGACTGGAGCACCAACAATGTGGCCCATGAGGAGGTGATGAACATGGCACTGGCCTATTTCATCGCCGGCAGGAATGAAGAAGGGTTCCGTCTGCTCAAGAGCGATGTGCTCGACGGCATGTTCCTTGGTGCCTGTCCAGGCAATTTCGGCCAGATCAGCTATTACGACAAAGCCCGCAACGAGGCCTACCGTGACTTTGGCGACAATATCGGCATCTCCGCCCGCGCCATTGTCAACGGACTCTTCGGAATCCGCCCCGACGCCCTCAATGGCCGGTGCATTATCCAGTATACGCTGCCGGAGTCATGGGAAGAAGCCTCTATCTCCACGCCCTACCTTTCCTACGAGATGAGCCGCTCCGGCGACCGCCTCACCTACCATATCACCCAGCACTTTAGTCGTCCACTGAAGATTGTGCTTCGCGTACACACCGGCAACGGCCATTTCATCGACTTCGCCGCCAGTGACCGTGAAGAGCAGACCTTTAGCATCGACCTGGCCTCCTATCGAGAGGCGGAGATGACGATGGAAAAGCCCCTTTCTGACACTGACACCGACACTGACATCGACATGGCCGGGCTCTCCGACTTCATCGTGGGTGCCAAACAACAGATGATAGACATCAGCGCCCTGTTCAATGCCAATGCCGACGACATTTTCAAGAATGAGTATCTCTCACCCCGCTCCCCTTACACCACTTTAGAGATACCCAAGCAGGGCATCGGTCAGTGGTGTCAGCCCCAGCGCACCGCCCATATCGAAGACGACGGACTGAGACAGAAGACGGTGAAAGGAGTCTTTGACACAGGCCTCGGAGTGAGTTTCCTCACACCCGCAGAGGGTCAAAACATCATCTATACCTCGCTGTGGGACAACTATCCCGACAGCGTCACCCTGCCCTTGAAAGGGAAAGCCGAATATGCCTGTCTGCTGCTTGCCGGCAGTACCAACAATATGCAAAGTCGTATAGACAACGGCATCGTCGTCGTCAACTACAGCGATGGCACCCGCGACGTGCTGCATTTGGAGAATCCCATCAACTGGTGCCCCATCGAGCAAGACTACTATTTTGATGGGCTGGCCTTTAGCGGCCCCGGGCTCCGCCCCTACCGTGTACACCTCGGCAGTGGCATCGTTTCGAGAAACATCGGCGACGCACTGCTCCACGCCTCACCTGAAACGATCAGCACCCAAGGACATGACCTGCCTTTCGCCCGTCCCACAGACAATCCTGACAGTGCCGAACCACGTATCATCGACTGCGGAGCAGCCATCCTACTCAAGATGCCCCTCCATCCACGAAAGAAACTGCGGAGTATGACGCTGCGCACCCTGTCCAACGACGTGGTCATCGGACTGATGGCTGTCACCCTTCTGAAATGACCACCGCACTCCATCCCCTCTACAGCGACCTGCCTCGCCCCTCGCGGCTGAACAATCCCTTTGGCTACGAGCCGAATCCTCTGTGCTTGCAGGCTGCCTCACAGTTGCAAGCCTACCTTCAGTCTGTGGACTGTTGGCAGGAAGAGATCGCAAGAGGCAAAATGTTTGGCGTGCTCGTCGTGGAGGACCGTGACGGTCAACTCGGTTTTTTAGCGGCTTATTCAGGGTTGTTAGCAGAGCGAAATGACTGGGACTATTTCGTGCCCGCTGTCTTTGACTTTCAACAGCCCGACGGGTATTTCAAACGAGAAGAGGCAGAGATCAGCGCCCTCAACCATCAGGTGGACACACTGACCCAACACCCTTCAATCTGCGCCCTCCAGCACGACATCCTGCAACTTGAGAAAGAAAGAGACCTACAGACTGAGGCCTACAAGAGAGACATGTCGGCAGCCAAAAGCAGACGCGACGCCATCAGGCAAAGCGCCACGCACCTTGACAGCGACACCGAAAAGCGGCTGATACAAGAAAGTCAGTATATGAAAGCGGAGTTGCATCGCATCAAAAAACGCTATGACCTGCTTTTGGAAGAGAAGAAAACCGAACTCCATGACTTTTTACGCCAGGCAGAAATGTTGAAAAAAGAGCGCCGACAACGTTCAGACCGCCTACAACGTTGGCTCTTCGACCATTTTGTGATGCTCAATGCCCTCGGCGAGACAAAGACGCTGACAGAGATCTTTGCCCCTACCACCCAGGGAGTCCCACCATCAGGAGCAGGAGAATGCTGTGCTCCCAAACTGCTGCAATATGCCTACCAGCATCACCTGCACCCCTTGTGCATAGGCGAGTTCTGGTGGGGACAGTCGCCCAAGGCTGAGATCCGGCGACACCTGCATTATTATCCCGCCTGCCGCGGCAAATGCCATCCCATCCTCACCTTCATGCTGCAGGGTCTCGATGTGGAGGACAACCCCCATGAACATCCTGCCGAGGCAGAACCAGCCATCGTCTATGAGGATGACTCCATCATGGTCGTCAACAAGCCTGCGGGGATGCTATCCGTTCCCGGGAAGATAGAGGGCAACTCCGTCTGGTCATTTGTCCGCAGCCACTGTCCTGACGCCGATGGGCCTCTCATCGTACACCGCCTCGACATGGGCACTTCCGGACTGATGTTGGTAGCCAAGACCAAGCGCGCCCACCAGAATCTGCAGGCACAATTTAAGAACCGGACGGTACACAAGACCTATTTTGCGCTGTTGGAAGGCAGATTCGAAAAACATTTTCCGGAGCATGGAGTCATCAGTTTGCCGCTGCGTCCTGACCCCACAGACCGTCCACGCCAAATCGTCGACCACATACATGGCAAACCCGCCATCACCGAATACGAAGTGGTGGGCACAGATGCCCAGGGCAGGACACGCATACAACTTCATCCCCTCACCGGCCGCACCCATCAGCTACGCCTCCATTGTGCCCATCCCGATGGTCTGAACTGTCCCATCTGGGGCGACACACTCTATGGCCATCCCGCCGACCGTCTGCATCTGCATGCCGGCAGAATCACCTTTGTTCATCCTGAGAGTGGGGAGGAGATGAGTTTTTCTATATCATACTGAGATAATTCTCAATGGGTATGCCCCGGTTTTTATCCTCATTG
Source organism: uncultured Prevotellaceae bacterium (assembly GCA_902780635.1). Classification (GTDB taxonomy): domain Bacteria; phylum Bacteroidota; class Bacteroidia; order Bacteroidales; family Bacteroidaceae; genus Prevotella. Next base: position 75,475 of record CACZGH010000006.1, on the reverse strand, counting down.
TCTTTGTTGAGGTCGATGAGTTTGGCCACTGTGTCCATGGCGATGCGTGTGGACACAATGAGTTGCTCATCACGCAAAAGATACCCTATCAGCACGGCAGAGAAGATGTCGCCCGTACCTGGGAAGTGAACAGGTATCTCCGTGTAGTCCAGCGTGAAATACTCCTTCTCCTTGTGATTGTATCCTATCACACAATGCTGTCCGTCGATCAGCATACTGGTGATGATCACCGACTTGGGTCCCAACACCCGGAGCGTGTCAACCAACCGATAGGCCTCTTTCTCGGTCACGCCCTCCTCGCAATAAGGCGTATCCGTGAGATAGCACGCCTCTGTGTAATTGGGATAGATGAGATGCGCCACTGACAACATCTCACGCATACTATTGATGGTCGATGGTGTGACACCATTGTATAGTTTGCCTTCATCACCCATGATAGGATCTACGAAAATGGTCGTGCCATTCTTAGCCTGTTCCAGACAATATTTAGAGATGATGCCAGCCTGTCGCTCAGAGGCGATAAAACCAGTGGCTATAGCATCAAAACGGAAGCCAAGTTCTTTCCATACAGGGAAAACACCTGTGATATAGTCTGTCGTGTCAAGAATATTGAATTTGCCATAGTCCAGCGTGTTTGACACCAGGGCCGTGGGCAGGTTATACACCGGCAGCCCCATGTATGACAAAATGGGGAGCATGGCGGCGGTGGCCACTTTGCCATAGCCAGCCATATCATTAATCAATAGAATTTGTCTTTTCATGACCACATTTTCGAAAATTTCGGCAAATGTACTAAAAACTCCGATATTTTATGTATTTTTGTACCATAAATCTACGCAAATGAAAAAATATATTCTACTATTAACGACAATCATATCCTGTTCGGCCTTTGCCACACAGCCTATCGACAGGAAAGGTGTGGTGCGCCGCAACAACCCACATGTGACCACTCTCGACACATTGGCATCGCTCACCGTGGGCAACGGAGGGTTCGCCTTCACCGTCGACGCCACGGGTCTGCAGTCCTTCCCCCGTATGTACTCCAACGGTGTGCCTTTAGGCACCATGAGCGACTGGGGATGGCACAGTTTTGACAATCCCCAGCAGCTCCGTCCAGAAGACGCCTTGAAGGCCTATGACTTCGGTCGCGGCCATACTGAGTTTTACTCTATCCAATACCGTGATCGTGGCCGTCAACACGACGCGACGGAATGGTTTCGTCAGAACCCCCACCGCATGCACTTAGGTGCCGTGGGTCTAGGGCTCCAGCCAGAGAAGATCACCCATCTCGACCAGACATTAGACCTCTGGACGGGTATGATAGACAGCCGTTTCACCTATGACGGCAAGCCGTATCATGTGCAGACCGTGTGCCATCCTACCCGTGACCTGATCGCCACCCGCATCGTCACTGACGACCGGAAGATGGAGGTGCACTTTGACTTCCCCTATCCTACCGGCAAACATAGCGACGACGCTTGCAACTGGGACGAATGGGAGAAGAATATCACCAGTTTTGACGGTGCGCTCTCCACCAATACCGACACCCTGAAACGTGTGCTCGACGGGAAGTCACGATTTGATGCTGCCGACTACTATGTGGCCATCCACTGGGGCGAGGGTACCCGCTCGCATATCAATCTCTGCGGAGGATCACATCCCACATGGAACAAAGTATATTTCAATTGCGCCAGTCCCACCACCTCTTTCACCTGTGAGTTTTTCGACCAAAAAGACCCCAGCCGCCAACTGCTGACCTTCGATCAGGTGGCAGCGGCCTCGGCCGACTATTGGGAGCGATACTGGACAGAGGGCGCCATCGTCGACTTCTCTGCCTGCACCGACCCCCGCGCCGCCGAGCTGGAGCGTCGCGTCGTGCTGAGCCAATACCTCTTGGCGGTCAACGACGCTGGCGACACGCCCCCTCAGGAGACCGGTCTGACCTATAACTCGTGGTTTGGCAAGTTCCACCTGGAGATGATCTGGTGGCACCAAGCACAGTTTGCACTCTGGGGACATCCAGAATTGCTCGACCACACCCTCGAATGGTACTTCAAGGCAGAGCCGATGGCTCGCGAAATCGCCACCCGCCAAGGATTCAAAGGTGTGAGATGGATGAAGATGACCGACCCCTCGGCAACGGAGGCCCCCTCCAATGTGGGCAGTTTCCTGATATGGCAACAGCCCCATCTGATTTATCTGGCCGAACTGCTCTACCGCTCCACCACTGATGAGCAAAAGAAGCAGTATTACTTAAAGAAATATGGTCGGCTCATAGAGGAGACCGCCCTCTTTATGCACTCTTTTGCTACCTACGACCATCGTGGCGACCGCTTTGTGCTCAAAGGCTGCATCCCTGCCCAGGAGACGCTACGGGCCGCAGAGACGGTGAACCCACCCTTTGAACTCTCCTATTGGCACTATGCCATGCAGGTGGCACAGGCATGGCGTGAGCGCTGTGGCATGCCCAGAAACACAGACTGGGACGAACTCATCAACCGCATCTCACCTCTGGCCGCCAAAGACAGTCTCTACCTCGCCGCCGAGACAGCCCCTGAGACCTACGAAGACATCCGCTTCACCAGCGACCACCCCGCCGTACTCGGTGCTGTGGGCATCTTGCCTATGACCCCTCAAGCCGACACATCCATCATGCGCAACACGCTTCACTGGATTCTCGACAAATGGAACTGGGACAAGACCTGGGGATGGGACTTCCCCATGGTGGCAATGAATGCCGCAAGGATGGACGAGCCACAGCATGCTGTCGACGCCCTGCTCATGGACAAGCGCACCAACACCTATCTGCCCAACGGCCACAACTATCAAGACAACAGGCTTCGCCTGTATCTCCCCGGCAATGGCGGTCTGCTTACGGCTGTCGCCATGATGTGCGCCGGCTGGGACGGCAATGAGAAAACGAACCCTGGCTTCCCCGCTGATGGGAGTTGGGACGTGCGATGGGAAGGTCTTGTCCCCATGCCATGAGAAGGGCCGTATGGGTGATGTTGGCATTGTTGGCGCTCCTGGGCTGCCAACAAGAGCAGGAGAGAAGCATCATGCCTGAAGACTGCGAATTGCGCGCCGGAGACATCGTTTTCAGACGCGGAGGCAGTGCGACAAGCAACGTCGTGTTGCTGGCCGACCGCAGTGGACAGTACTCCCATGTGGGTATCGTGGTCGACTCCGCCGGTGTGATGATGGTGGTACACGCTGTGCCGGGAGAACCCGAATACGAAGGCGATCTCGACCGTGTGAAGATGGAGGCGCCCTCACGCTTCTTCTCCAGCCTTAACGCTTGCAAGGGAGAAGTGTGTCGCGCTCACGACAGCATCGCCGCCCGACAAGCCGCGGCTGCTGCCCTGGCCTTCTACCAAAAAGGAATGCTCTTCGACCATGACTACGACAGTGAAGACACCACCCAACTCTATTGCACCCAGTTGGTGATAGAAGCCTACCGCAAAGCCGGCATCCAACTCACGGGGCCTCCGACCCACTCCTACGATTTGCCATTGCTGAAATGCACCTGTTGGCTGCCCTCCGATATCTATCAGTCGGCGGAGATTTACAGTGTGAGGTTTTTTGAGTGATGGGAGGGATAGAAGATCTAGAAAATCTAGAAGATCTAGAGAATCTAGAAAATCTAGAAAATCTAGAAAATCTAGAAGATCTAGAGAATCTAGAAGATCTAGAAAATCTAGAGGATTGAGATAGAACAAAAAAGATGTCAGACAACAAGCAAGGCGCCACCGCCGCCATCATTTCGCTGCGCCAACAACGGCTGTTGCTCGAGATAGAGTACAACACCGAGCGCGAGGCATACCGCCGCCAGACCGAGACCATCGGCTTGCGACGGAAGGTGAAACGTGGCGATGCCTGGTATCCCATTCGTGCCGGCCGCTCTTACTACAACTCACTCAACCAACTGGTAGTAGAGATACACCGCACGGCTGATGACGACATCGAACACAATTTCGAATATGGCCGCCCCGTGTGTTTCTTTCAAGTGAATGAGAGCGGCACAGGCACCAAAATCAAATACTTCAACTTCACATGCACCGTCAACTATGCCGACGGCGACCGGATGGTGGTCATCGTGCCCGACAGTGGCAGAGTGGCTGAGATACAGCACTCTGAGAATCTCGGAGTACAGTTGTTTTTCGACGAGACCTCCTACCGGCTGATGTTTGAGGCCCTCGACCGCACCATGCAGGCCCGCAACAATCGGTTGGCCTATCTGCGCGACCTGTTCTACTCGCGGCAAAAAGCAGCACAGTTCACTTTCTCTCCCCTGCGGTTTCCATGGCTCAACCCCACTCAGGAGCGTGCCGTCAATGAGGTGCTGCGAGCAAAAGACGTGATGGTGGTGCATGGGCCTCCCGGCACTGGCAAGACCACTACCCTCGTAGAAGCCATCAACGAGACACTGCACCGTGAGAGCCAGGTGCTGGTGTGTGCACAAAGCAACATGGCTGTAGACTGGATCTCAGAGCAGTTGGTAGACCGCGGCATCCATGTGCTGCGCATCGGCAACCCCACCCGTGTCAATGACAAGATGCTCTCCTTCACCTATGAGCGGCGCTTTGAGGCCCATCCCGACTATCCACAGCTGTGGAGCATCCGCAAAGCCATCCGTGAACTACGCGCCCAGCGGCGCCGTGGCAACGACAGCTATCATCAAAAGATGGACCGTCTGCAAAGCCGTGCCACCGAGTTAGAGATCCGCATCCAAGGCGAGTTGTTTGGTGAAGCCCGTGTCATCGCCTCCACCCTGACGGGTGCAGCCAACCGTCTGTTAGACGGTCAGAAATATGCCACACTCTTCATCGACGAAGCCGCCCAGGCCTTAGAGGCCGCCTGCTGGATTCCCATCCGCAAAGTGTCGCGTGTCATCTTCGCCGGCGACCACTGTCAGCTGCCTCCCACGGTCAAAAGCATCGCCGCACTCAAAGGCGGTCTTGGCAAGACATTGATGGAGCGCATCGTGGAGAATAAGCCAGAAGTGGTGTCACTGCTTCAAGTGCAATACCGCATGAACGAGAAAATCATGCGTTTCTCCTCCGACTATTTCTATGGAGGCAAAGTGGAGACCGCCCCTCAGATCAGGCATCGCGGCATCCTTGACTACGACCACCCGATGTTGTGGATAGACACCTCGGAGATGAACTGCCGCGAAGAGTTTATCGGGGAGAGTTTCGGGCGCATCAACAAGACAGAGGCAGAACTGACCCTCCAGACGTTGGAAAACTATTTCAAGAAAATCGGCAAAGAGCGTATCTTGGAGGAGCGCATCGATGTGGGTGTCATCTCACCCTATCGTGCCCAGATGCAATATCTGCGGCGTCTGCTGGTGAAAAAAGAGTTTTTCAAACCTTTCCGCAGACTCATCTCCATCAATACCGTCGACGGTTTTCAAGGGCAGGAGCGCGACATCATCCTCATCTCCTTGGTCCGTGCCAACGACGAGGGCCAGATCGGATTTCTACGCGACCTGCGCCGCATGAATGTGGCCATCACCAGAGCCAGGATGAAACTGATCATTCTGGGCGACAGCGTGACGATGACAAGCCACCCCTTCTATAAGAAGCTATATCATTTTATACACTCAGAAAGCCCGGAGAAGATAGAAGATCTAGAGGGTCTAGATAGTCTAGATGGTCTAGATAATCTAGAAGATCTAGATAGTCTAGAAGCCCCAGAAAAAAATAAATAAAAAAAAACACCATGCTACAACAAGACTATATCATGCGGCTCATCCGCGAGTTTTTTGCAGCCCTGCAGCGGTTGCTTGAGAAGAATGAGATAGAAGATAAGACCAAAGCCCTGCATGAGATGTATGAGCAGTATCTCGGGCCCTACGAGTTTTATCAGGGTGCATCCATGGATGAGGTGATGCAGTCATTTGAGAAATTCCCTGAAGAGCAGCGCATCCATCGTATGGAGATGTTGGCAGAACTCTACTATGTCGAGTCCGACATGCGTGCCCGCCCTTTCAATGATATCTTGCTGCGGCGCGCCCTTCCACTCTTTGAATGGATCGACCGCCACAGTGGTGTCTATTCCTTCGACCGTCTACGCAAGATGGACGACATCAAAAAACGACTAAATGAGTGCCAGCATCCATGACATGACCACAGGAAGCCCCCTGCGGTGCATCCTGCGTTTTTCCCTTCCACTGATTGCCGGTTACCTGCTCCAGCAATTATATTCTGTCATCGATGCCGCCATTGTGGGTCATTGGATAGGAGTGAATGCTCTGGCGGCTGTCGGAGGCACCTTCTCGGTGATGTTTCTCATCATGGGATTTTGCAATGGCCTGTGTGCGGGTTTTGCCATCCCTGTGGCACAGTCGTTTGGTGCCAAAGATTTCACGTTGATGCGCCGCTACGCTGCCAATGCCATCCGTCTGAGCGCATGGATCGCACTGATACTGACGTTGGTCACCACCCTATCATGCACCCAAATCCTGCATCTGGTCAGTATGCCTGACAATATCTTCCACGATGCCTATATCTACCTGATGCTCCAGTTATGGGCCATCCCCCTGACCCTCATCTACAATTTGTTGGCTTGTATGATACGGGCTTTGGGCAACTCCACGCAACCTTTCTATTTTCTGATTTTCACCTCCTTGCTCAACATCGTGCTCGACCTCGTGCTGGTCATCGGTTTTGGCATGGGTGTGGCCGGCGTGGGTGTGGCCACGATGGTGGCACAAGCCGTCTCAGCATTGCTCTGCTGGCTGTATATCCTGAAGAGAATGAATCTGTTGGTGGCGAGAGGCAGCGAAAGGTCCTACGACCGCCGCATCGCGCTCCATCTGCTCAATCAGGGTGTGCCGATGGGGCTGCAGTTCTCTATCACCGGTGTGGGCATCATCATGTTGCAAAGCAGCAACAATGCCCTCGGCACCGTCTATGTGGCATCGTTCACCGTAGCCATGCGTGTGAAATACCTGTTCACTTGCGTCTTTGAAAACATTGGCGTGGCGATGGCCACCTACTGCGGACAGAATATCGGGGCTGGACAAGTGGCACGTATCGGGCAGGGCATCCGTGCCGCCCTCCTTCTCTCACTGACCTACTTTGTATTCACTTTCATCATCATCCAACCCTTTGCCGATGAGATGATGCTGCTGTTTGTAGACCGTAGCGAGGCCCCCATCATACACAATGCTGCCCAACTGATGCGCATCTGCTGCTGGTTTTATCCTGTGCTCGGACTGCTTACCATCCTGAGATACTCCATCCAAGGTCTGGGGCACTCCCAGTTGTCGATGCTGTCAGGTGTGATGGAGATGTTGGCTCGCGGTGGTGTCAGTCTATGGCTGGTGCCTGTGGCCGGTTTCCTGGGCGTATGTTATGGTGACCCTGTGGCATGGATTGCCGCCGATCTCTTTCTGATACCGGCATTCAGAAGACTGAAGTCTGCTCTTTGAAGATGGCACTTGATGAAAGGTCGCACATCTATCACCTTCGCCTTTTGTCGATTCTTCAGGTGTAGCGTCAGTTTTTCTCCACTTTTGAGTGTAATTCCTTAGAAAAGATGTATCTTTGCACCCTAAAAATGATACCAGAGGGTGATAACCACTCTATTAGTGAAATAATCAATATGAATATAGAAACCAGGATGAGTAGTGCGGTCATTGCCGCCATTCAAGACCTTTACGGGCAGGAAGTGCCTGCCAAGATGGTACAGTTGCAAAAGACAAGAAGCGAGTTTGAGGGACATCTCACCCTCGTCGTTTTCCCATTCCTTAAGATTTCGAGGAAGAAACCCGAAGACACCGCCACGGAGCTCGGCCAATGGCTGAAGACTCATGAGAAATGTGTGGCAGACTTTAATGTGGTGAAAGGTTTCCTCAACCTGACGATAGCGCCAGCAGCATGGATTGGTCTGCTGGGCGACATCCACGCCGATGCCCATTATGGTGAGCGTGCCGCCACCGAAGACTCCCCCCTGGTGATGATAGAATACTCATCGCCCAACACCAACAAGCCGCTCCATTTAGGTCATGTGCGCAACAACCTGCTGGGTTGGTCGCTGGCACAGATCATGGCTGCCAACGGCAACAAAGTGGTGAAGACCAACATTGTGAACGACCGCGGTATCCATATCTGCAAATCGATGCTGGCCTGGCAGAAGTGGGGCAATGGTGAGACCCCTGCGAGCAGTGGCAAGAAAGGCGACCACCTGATAGGCGACTACTACGTAGCTTTCGACAAACACTATCGTGAGGAGGTGAAGGCGCTCACCGCCCAGTATCTTGCTGAGGGCATGGACGCTGAAGCCGCCGAGAAAAAAGCCAAAGACGAGGCACCACTCATCAAAGAGGCCCATGAGATGCTGGTGAAATGGGAGCAGGGCGACCCTGAGGTGCGCGCACTCTGGGAGAAGATGAACTCCTGGGTCTACGCCGGATTTGACGAGACCTACAAGGCAATGGGCGTGTCGTTCGACAAGATTTACTACGAGTCGGAGACCTATCTTGAGGGTAAGGCCAAAGTAGAAGAAGGTCTTGCAAAAGGACTGTTTTTCAGAAAGGAAGACAACAGCGTATGGGCCGACCTCACCGCTGATGGACTCGACCAGAAACTGCTGTTGCGCTCCGACGGCACCTCCGTCTATATGACTCAGGACATCGGCACTGCCGACATGCGTTTCAAAGACTACCCCATCGACAAGATGATCTATGTGGTGGGCAATGAGCAGAACTACCATTTCCAGGTGCTCTCCATCCTTCTCGACCGCCTCGGGTTCAAATGGGGTAAAGAACTGGTGCACTTCTCCTACGGCATGGTGGAACTGCCCAACGGCAAGATGAAGAGCCGCGAGGGTACGGTGGTCGACGCTGACGACCTGATTGCCACGATGATCGCCGACGCCCGTCAGTTGAGCGAGGACAAGGTGAACAAACTGGAAGGCATCAGCGAAGAGGAGAAAAATGAGATCGCCCGCATTGTAGGCATGGGTGCCTTGAAATATTTCATCCTCAAAGTCGACGCCCGCAAAAACATGCTGTTCAACCCCGAGGAAAGCATCGACTTCAACGGCAATACCGGACCATTTATCCAATACACCCACGCACGTATCAGAAGTATCCTTCGCAAAGCACACTCCGAGGGCATCGACCTGCCCGAGACGCTAGACGAGCAGTTGCCCGTCAATGCGAAAGAGACCGAACTGATACAAAAGATGAGCGAATATGCCGCCGCCGTGGAACAGGCCGGCAAAGACTACTCGCCCAGTGGCATCGCCAACTACTGCTATGAGTTGACCAAGCAGTTCAACCAGTTCTACCACGACTACAGCATCCTCAATGCCGACACGCCCGAAGAGAAGACCCTGAGACTGGTCCTGGCTGCCAATGTGGCCAAGATCATCCGCAACGGCATGCGTCTGCTGGGTATCGAGGTGCCAGAGAGAATGTAAAAATCTCCCCAGCCCCTCCAAAGGAGGGGAGATGCAAACAGCGAAAGATGGAGAAACAAATGAGCAACAAAGACTTAGTCAATCCCCCCTCTTACCGTCACGACACCGTGCTGCCCCTTCCCATGGAAGTGACAGCCGATGCCTGGGCTGTAGACGCTGCCTGTTCGGGCAATCCCGGACGGATGGAATATCAGGCCATTGACTTGGCCACAGGAGCACAGGTGTTTCATTTCGGCCCAGTCTTTGGTACTAACAACATCGGGGAGTTTCTTGCCATCGTACATGCCCTTGCCCTGATGGACCAACAAGGCATTCGTAAGACCATCTACTCGGATAGCTACAATGCCATCTTATGGGTCAACAAGAAGAAATGCAAAACTACCTTGGAGCTGAATGAGGAGACCCGCCGTCTGCATGAGATCATCACGCGGGCAGAGAGATGGTTGCTCTCTCACCACATCCAGGTGCCCATCATCAAATGGGAGACCGCCCGGTGGGGAGAGATACCCGCCGACTTTGGAAGGAAGAAATGATTTTTTTAGGTTTTGAGGGGGTGAGGTTTTTGAGATTTTGAGGGGTTGCTGTGCTACAGCAACATACGGTAACGTCTGATGATATTGCCATCATAGCACTCCTGCGACAGCAGTCTTAGACCTGTGGGCAAAGTGGGAGCCTCGGTGCCTCCCCCTATGACAATGGGAGCAGTCTCAATGCGTATCTCATCGTATAGTCCGTCGTCGATAAACGACTGCAGCGTACGCCTTCCCCCCTCCACAATCAGTGACTGGAGTTGCCTTTTATAACAGGTATCAAAGAGTTGTTGTGTAGTAAAGTCATGCGAAAGCACAAAGCGCTCCGGCGACGGTCCACTCCACTCTCTCACATTCAATGACGGGTGTTCACGCTCATCCGTGACACGCCCCACAACGATGGCATCCTCCTCTGCCCGCAACCGATGCACCAGCATCCGGGTGAAAGGGGTCGAGATGGCCAGCGGATGCCCATGGTCGTCGATATACCCATCAGCGGTCTGTGCCCATTTCAAAATGATATAAGGTCTGCCTTTCTGATGGAAGGTAAAGAAACGTCGGTTGAGCCACCGGCATTCTTCTTCCAGTACCCCCACCGTGACCTCTATACCCGCATCCTGAATTTTCTGTATGCCACGCCCTTTCACTTTGGCAAAAGGGTCTATGCATCCCACCACCACACGTCTCACACCTTTGCTGACAATCAAGTCGGCACAAGGGGGAGTCTTGCCATAATGGGCGCAAGGCTCAAGACTGACATAAACAGTAGCTTCTTTGAGTAGAGACTCATCCTCTGCCTTTACCGACGCGAAAGCGTTGACCTCGGCATGCCCCTCCCCACATCGTATATGATAACCTTCGCCGATGATCCGGTCATGTGCCACTATCACTGCCCCCACCATTGGGTTGGGCCGTGACTCCATCCTGCCACACGCTGCCAGTTGCAGACAGCGTCGCATATACTGTTCGTCTGTTTTCTGTTGTTCTGTCATCATATCGATGCCACAAATATAATACATGTTTTTGAGATGACCAAATCAATCCCTCATATTTTGTGTCATGCATTTTTGGCAGGTTGGCATTATTTGCCTAAATTTGCATCAAAATGTGCGAATATGACCTTCACCCAACTCTGGCAATCACTCACACCCCTCTATGACGCTGGCGAAGCCCGTGCCATCGTGCGGATGGTGCTGGAAGACCGCTTCGGCATGAGTATGACCGACCTGCTCTGCGACGGCACCAGCAAGATGTCTGCGACTGACTCCGACCGCCTCATGCAGATGATGAGTCGTCTGCGTGACGCAGAGCCTGTGCAATACGTGTTGGGCGAGGCATGGTTCATGGGGCGGAAGTTTCATGTGGAGCCGGGCGTGCTGATTCCACGTCCAGAGACAGAAACGCTCTGCCAGTGGGTGATGGACGACAATACGCTGCAACACCCCAAGATACTTGACATCGGCTGCGGAAGCGGTTGCATCGCCGTGACCCTGGCTTTGGGGATGACAGGCAGTGCCGTCACAGCCTATGACATCTCGCCCCATGCCCTGGCTGTCACTGAGCGCAATGCACTCGCACTCGGTGCTGCCGTCACCGTAGAACATCAGGACGCACTTCATCTGGCCCAGGAGCCCCACCAATGGGATGTCATCGTCTCCAACCCGCCCTACATCTGCCTCAACGAGCGAGGAGCCATGCACGCCAATGTGACCCGCTATGAACCAGCAGAAGCCCTCTATGTGCCCGACGATGCACCCTTGCTTTTCTACACCGCCATCGCCGACTATGCAGCCGTGTCACTCCGTCCTGCCGGCAAACTCTACTTTGAGTGCAACCCTCTCTACCTCCATGATATCACCGCCATGCTGGCGTCGAAAGGCTTTACGGCCATCCAGACCCATGACGACCCATATGGCAAGCAACGTTTCATCCAAGCCACCCGCCCATGAAAGAAATGACCGAGAAAGACGCCCTGTTCAAGTTGACCACTCTCTGCTCCCAGGCAGAGCACTGCACTTATGAGATGTTGGAAAAGATGCGCCGCTGGGGACTTGCCGACGATGCGCAAGCACGCATCATGGAGTATCTCGTAGAAGAGAAATATGTAGACGATGAGCGCTACTGCCGTCTTTTTGTCAAAGACAAGATCAAATATAACAAATGGGGCCGCCGCAAAGTGGAGCAGGCACTGATGCTGAAACGCATCAGCAGAGACATCTACCAACCGGTGCTCGACGAGGTGCCTGACGAAGATTATGTCGCCATCCTGAGGCCTCTTCTCCAGAACAAACGCCGCCAGTTGAAAGCGATGAGTGAATATGAGGCCAACGGCCGTCTGATGCGCTTTGCCCTCAGCCGTGGTTTCACCATGGACATCATCCGACAATGCGTGGAAGATGAAAAATGAAAAATGAAAAATGAAAAATGAAAAATGAAATCAGTTTTTGGCATCGGCTCATCAATCTCATCGCACCTCAGGCATGTGCGATATGCGGCGCCCGGCTGGGCATCGGCGAAGAAGTGATTTGCACCACATGCAACCTGCACCTGCCCCGCACCGGATTTGAATCGCATGCCTATGACAACGAGATGGCGCGCCGTTTCTGGGCACGCATCCCCATCGAGCGGGCCGCTGCCCTTTTCTTCTATGAGGCGGGGTCGGAAGTGAGCCGTATCATCCATCAGTTGAAATACAACGACCATCCTGAGATTGGCGAGAGAATGGGCAAAATGGCCGCAGAGGAATGGACCATTCATGGCTTTTTCGATGGGATAGACCTCATCATACCCGTGCCCCTTGAACGCAAAAGGCAACGGCAGCGCGGATACAACCAGAGTGAGGAAATCGCGCGGGGCGTGAGCGAGGTGACCGGGGTGCCCGTGGTGACCGATGCGGTAGCTCGCACGTCATTTCATGGCAGTCAGACCCAGAAAAACCAACAGCAGAGAGTGGCAAACGTGGAGAACGCCTTTCAGGCTACCGGCAAGAGAGAACTGAATGGGAAACATATCCTTGTGATAGACGACATCGTCACCTCCGGTGCCACCATTTGCTCATGCGTCACCGCCCTGCTGCAAGATGCCGACTTCAAAGTCAGTGTCATGTCATTGGGAGTAGCACGATAAGCCAACCCACTAAAGCTGAGTCAACCCAAACAAAAGTTTTACTTTCCAGCGTCGAAAACTTGATTTCTTTTTCTGTACAAGCCTTTATATCCCGATTTTTATGTAATTTTGCAGTCAATAATAAAAACAATACGATTATGGACTCTCTGAAAAAAGACTTCGCACAGCGATTATTGAGCATCAAAGCCATCAAACTACAGCCCAACGACCCTTTTACATGGGCATCGGGATGGAAGTCGCCCTTCTACTGCGACAACCGTAAGACCCTCTCCTACCCTGCGCTTCGCACCTACGTGAAATTGGAATTGACTCATGCCATCCTGGAACATTTCCCCGAGGCTGAAGTTATCGCAGGCGTTGCCACTGGCGCCATCCCACAAGGCGCATTGGTAGCCGATGCACTGGGCCTGCCCTTTGTCTACATCCGTAATAAACCCAAAGACCATGGTCTGGAGAACCTGATAGAGGGCGAACTGCCACAGGGTTCAAAAGTGGTGGTGGTGGAAGACCTGATCTCCACCGGAGGCAGTAGTCTGAAAGCTGTTGAGGCCGTCAGGAAAAGTGGCAGCGAGGTGATAGGCATGGTGGCCTCATACACCTACGGATTCCCCGTCGCCCAGAAGGCCTTCGAAGACGCCCAGGTTCGGCTCATCACACTGACTGACTATGAGCATGTGGTGGCTCAGGCCCTAGAGACTGGCTACATCGCAGAAAGTGACGTGGCATTGTTGAATGGATGGCGCAAAGACCCTGCAAACTGGAAAAAATAATAAACAATGGATACGAAATTTGAAAGCAGCATCAGGGAGATACCCTATTCACAAGAGGCTGTCTACCACCGTCTGAGCGACCTGAGTCTGAGTGAGCAGGTGCGTGACCGTCTGCCCGAGGACAAACGTGAGGATATCACATTTGAGAATGACACCATCACGATGAGTGTGCCGCCCGTTGGGAGCATCTCCATCCGCATCTGCGACCGTGAAGAGCCCAAGACCATCAAATACGAGACGGCCAACTCACCCCTGCCATTCAATCTGTGGGTACAGTTGCTGCCAATCACAGCCACCACCTGCAAGATGCGGCTCACCATCAAAGCCGACCTCAACCCCTTCGTCAAAGGGATGATCTCAAAGCCACTGAAAGAGGGACTTGAGAGGCTCGCTGATGCCATTGCCGCCGGCACGTATGAGTAAGACATAACCCTGACACCCCACCCTAACCCTCCCCAAAGGGGAGGGGATTGAAAGCCCCACCCTAGCCCTCCCCAGAAGGGGAGGGGATTGGAATGAATAAAGTTTTAAAATTATTATAATGGCAACAAAACTTTGGGAAAAGAATTACGAGATGACCAGTGAGATAGAGCGTTTCACGGTAGGACGCGACCGCGAAATGGATCTTTATCTGGCTCGTTATGACGTTTTAGGGTCGATGGCCCATATCACCATGCTGCAGTCTATCGGACTGTTGACAGCCGAGGAACTCCGTCTTCTGCTCACTGAACTGAAAGACATCTATGCGCTCTGCCTGCGTGGAGAGTTTGAGATAGAAGAAGGCGTGGAGGACGTGCACTCACAAGTGGAGCTGATGCTGACACGCCGCTTAGGCGACATGGGCAAGAAGATCCATAGCGGCCGTTCCCGTAACGATCAGGTGCTCGTAGACCTCAAATTGTTTACCCGCCAGCAACTGAAGGACATCGCCGAGGATGTGAAAACCCTCTTCGATGAACTCATACAAAAGAGCAACCAGTACAAGGACGTGCTGATGCCAGGCTACACCCATCTGCAAATCGCCATGCCCAGTTCGTTCGGACTGTGGTTTGGCGCCTACGCCGAGAGTCTGACCGACGACATGCTGTTCTTACAGGCTGCCTTCCGTATGACCAACCGCAACCCGCTGGGCAGCGCCGCCGGCTATGGCAGTTCATTCCCCCTCAACCGAGAGATGACCACCCGACTGCTCGGCTTCGACACGATGGCCTACAATGTGGTCTACGCCCAGATGGGCCGTGGCAAGATGGAGCGCAACGTGGCCTTTGCCATGGCAAGCATCGCCGGAACCCTGGCCAAGCTCGCCTTCGACGCCTGCCTGTTCAACAGTCAGAATTTCTCTTTCGTCCATTTGCCCAAAGAGTGCACCACTGGCAGCAGCATCATGCCCCACAAGAAGAATCCTGATGTCTTCGAACTGATACGCGCCAAGAGCAACAAGTTGCAGGCCCTGCCCCAGCAGGTGACCCTCATCATGAACAACCTGCCCTGTGGCTACTTCCGCGACCTGCAGATCATCAAGGAAGTGTTTCTGCCCGCTTTCAGCGAACTGAGAGACTGTCTGCAAATGACGGCCTACATCATCCACCGCATGACGGTCAATGAGCATATCCTCGACAATCCCCTCTATGACCCCATTTTCTCCGTGGAGGAGGTGAATCGTCTGGCTGCCTCTGGCATGCCTTTCCGCGATGCTTATAAGAAAGTGGGTCTTGACATCGAGGCCGGCCGTTTTACCCCCGACAAAGCCATCCACCACACCCACGAGGGCAGCATAGGATGTCTCTGCAACGACAAGATACAACAGCTGATGGACCAGACGCTCGAAGGGTTCCATTTCGAGCGGATGACAGAGGCAGAACAAGAGTTACTGGCATGAAAAGGCTTCAAAGCATCTTTCTGACACTGGTTGTCATACTCCTGACAGGATGTGGTGAGTCGGAAAACGAGTTTACCACCGGCGCCTGCTATGTGGTGATAGACAACGCCATACACCAGGATGCCACACTGGCAGGAGCTATGAACCCTCAAGCACCAGGCATCTTCTGTATCGTGAAGCGTAACACCCGTGCGGGTGTCACCTATTTCGATTTCGCCAACAATGCCGGTGTGAGCAGCAGCAAACCACTCAACGCCATCGACACACGCCGTACCCTTATCGTGGGTCACAACAATGGCATCATCGTGGGATATGGCACACTCAATATCCCACCCACCTTCTACGCATACGACCTGGAATGCCCCAACTGCTTTGACCCCAATGCGATTCCCATCAAGAGCAAACCACTCTCTCTCAGCACCAACGGTATCGCCACCTGCTCGGTATGCCATCGCCAGTACGATCTCAACAACAACGGTTTTATCTCGTCAGGCGAAGCGGGCAACAAACTCACTCGCTACCGCGCCAACACGACAGGACCTTTTGGGGTGCTGGCTGTCAACTAAGTTGTTAAAATGTGCTAAAACGTTGGAGGTTCAGATAAATAACTTTACCTTTGCACTACTTTATCAAAATGCCATGCCGTGATGGTGGAATTGGTAGACACGAGGGACTTAAAATCCCTTGGCCAGGAATGGCTGTGCGGGTTCGAGTCCCGCTCGCGGCACTGCATTTGATTTTTCTCCGGGGCACTCACCCTTCAAACTCTGTCTTGCTATGAACATGTTCTCCCCCTTACAAATACCAGGCAAGCCATCCACCCTCTTTCATTTTGTTCTAACAGCTCTTTGCATTGTCATGCTCTCGTCGTGTGGTGTAGAGAGTGGCCGTTTCAAAATTTCGGGCCGTTTCCTCAACATGAACCAAGGCGAGTTTTATGTCTATGGTCCCGAAGGCGACATCGACGGCATCGACACCATCCATGTGCAGGGAGGGCGGTTCACCTTTGAGCGCCCGTTAGAGCGTGAGGCCATCCTGATGCTGGTGTTTCCCAATTTTTCCGAGCAACCCATCTTCGCCCAACCTGGCAAGAGCGTGGAGATCAAGGCCGACGCCTCGCACATGAAAGAGATGGAGGTGAGTGGCACCAAGGCCAACGAGCAGATGACCAAATTTCGCAAGCAGACAGCCAACGCTTCACCTCCCGAGACAATAAAGGCGGCAGAAGAGTTCATCACGAGCCATCCAGAGTCGCCCGTGGGCATGTTTTTGCTGAGGAAATATTTCATACAGACCTTGAAGCCCGACTACACCAAGGCTGCCGCTCTCTCGGCTAAGATGCTGGAAAAACAGCCTAAAAACGGTTCTCTGATCGTGCTCCAAAAGCAACTGCGCCAACTGAGCACCACCACTGTGGGCAAACAACTGGCGTCATTCACCGCTAAAGATATCAACGGACGCACCGTGAGCGACAAAGACCTTGGCGACGACTTGGCTGTGGTCTATGTATGGAGCAGTTGGAATTATGAGAGTCAAGAGACGCAACGCCAACTGAAGCGCCGCGCCCGTAAGTCGGGTGGCAAGCTCCATATGATGGGCATTTGCATCGACGTAGACCCCAAAAGATGCCGTGACATTCTCGACCGCGACACCATCAACTGGCCCAATGTCTGCGACGGAAAACTCTTCGAAGGTGCCACACTGAAAAAACTTGGTCTGTGGAATGTGCCCGACAACCTTATCATCCAGCAGCATCGCATCATTGGCCGCAGCCTCAATACTCAAGAGTTGTACGACAAACTTGACAACCTGCTCCAATAAGAGACTCCCTATCACTACACGCTAAAAATCTACCACCATGCTGGCAAAGACCTTCAGTGCCGCTGTCTTGGGCTTAGAAGCCACCACCATCACCATAGAAGTCAACATGACGCGTGGTGTCATGTTTCACATGTCAGGCCTGGCCGACGCTGCCGTGCGTGAGAGCTACGACCGGATCTGTGCCGCCCTGCCCAATGTAGGTTTCAAGATGCCCGTCTCCAACCTGACCATCAACCTCTCCCCCGCCGACATCCGCAAGGAGGGCAGCAGTTATGACTTGCCCATCGCCATCGGCATCCTTGCCGCCAATGGCAATCTGCCGTCAGACCATCTGCAAGAGTATATGATGGTGGGAGAGCTGGGCCTTGACGGCCAGTTGAAGCCCATCCGCGCCGCGCTGCCTATCGCCATTCGTGCCCGCAAAGAGAAATTCAAAACACTCATCGTACCCATCGACAACGCCCGTGAAGCCGCAGTGGTCAACAACTTAGAGGTGTACGGCATGCGTAACCTCACCGAGGTGATACAGTTGCTCAGTGGCACCAAGTCTTTTGATCCTGTCAACGTAGACACCCGCAAAGAGTTTTACGAGCATCAGTACCACTTCGACCTCGACTACGCCGACGTGCGCGGTCAGGAGAACGTGAAGCGTGCCTTGGAGGTGGCCGCCGCTGGTGGACACAACCTCATCATGATTGGTCCGCCGGGAGCGGGCAAGTCGATGATGGCCAAACGTCTGCCCAGCATTTTGCCGCCGTTGTCACTGTATGAGAGTTTGGAGACCACACAAATTTACTCCGTGGCCGGCAAACTGAGCCGCGACACGTCGCTCATCTCCCAACGGCCGTTTCGCAGTCCGCATCACACCATCACACAAGCAGGCTTATGCGGTGGCACGTCCAACGCCCAGCCGGGAGAGGTGTCACTGGCCCACAATGGGGTGCTGTTCCTAGATGAGTTGACCGAATTTTCCAAACAGACCTTAGAGGTGCTACGCCAGCCACTGGAAGACCGCAAAATCACCATTGCCCGTGCCAAGTACACGGTGGAGTTTCCCTGCTCGTTTATGTTTGTCGCCTCCATGAACCCCTGTCCCTGTGGCTACTACGGCGACCCCACCCATCATTGTGTTTGCACCCCTGGCCAAATACAGCGTTATATGAGCAAAGTGAGCGGTCCTCTGCTTGACCGTATCGACATCCAGTGTGAGATCTCGGCTTTGAGTTTCGACGATATCTCCAAGGCTGCGCCCGGCGAACCCTCATCAGCCATCCGCGAGCGTGTCATCAAAGCCCGCAGTGTGCAGGAAGAGCGCTTCAAAAACATCCGTGGCGTGCACTGCAACGCCCAGATGACCGAGCGCATGATACACCACTACGCAGAACCCGACGCACAGTCGCTGCAGTTGCTGCGCATGGGTATGGAACGTCTGAAACTCTCCGCCCGCGCCTACAACCGTATTCTGAAAGTGGCCCGCACCATCGCCGACCTCGACGGCAGCGAAAAAGTGGGTGCCACTCATATTGCGGAAGCCATTGGATACAGAAACCTGGATAGAAGCGACTGGGCTGAGAGAGGGATATAAAAAGCCACATGACACAACATCAAGCAACTATTATTCTATATGATGCCATTTTTAACAGTAGTCCATACAAGGATTGGGCAATTGCTGTATTATAAAAATAGTATCAATCAACTACTATAACACCAACAAAAATGTCGATAAGAAAGCTATTGAGTATTGGAGTGCTCCTGTTGTTGCTGTCAGGATGCAGCAGTGATGATGACAATGATGCTGTCAATTCATTATCGTTGATTGGTGAATGGGAAGCGAGTCATCAAAGCAAGAATCCCAATGATGCAGACACAGCCGACATGTGGCAATACACCTTCAACCCTGACGGGACAGGCACTGGCCCGTATGCCACAAAATCATTCAGATACGAAATCAATGGAAGTCGCATCACCTTGAATCTCTTGAACATAGAATCCTATTATGGGCAGACGGTCTATGAATATGACATCGTGAGTTTTTCGAAAGACAGAATGGAATGGGATGAAGTTCCGGACAAACACTGGGGCGGCAAAGGTAAGTACCTAAAGTTTTATCGCAAATAAAGGATCTCAATTATCTCTTCATCAACTCCATTAATATGGAGTTTTTTTTGTTATCTTTGTACAGCAGTGTGCGTCATCGGAGACATTATCGATACCTGTCATGGTGAGAAGAATCCGCTTTAGCCTTTTGGAAGACTATGTTAGTACGGCCTATTGCAAAAAAACTTCCCTCCGACGTCACCTTTTGCTTTCCTTGACTGTTATGTATATGAATCGGTTCAAGAAAACAGAAGTTTAACAATAAAAACATAAAGTATTATGAACGTAATAGATTTAGTCCCGATTTTAGTACCCATCGCCTGTGGATGCGTGCTTCCCATCCTGCTCGCCTGGTTTGGCATCCGCAAGAAGATGAATGATACCAACAAGCGTACTGAAATTATGCTGGCGGCCATTGAGAAGAATCCGGAAATGGATATCGAGGAACTGATGAAGAAGATATCCCCAAAGAAAAAACTGCTGAAGGAGAAGTTGCTCACCAAACTGCTATGGGGATGCATCTCCGCGCTGTTAGGGCTTGTATTAATAGGATTGGGTACCTACATGGGTCTTGTTGGGGGGTACAATCCTGCCGACATTCTGACAGCCTCATGTTTTGGTTTCGTAATGCTGGCCATCGGCATCGCCTTCCTCATCAGTTATTACATGGGCAAGAAGATGCTCGCCAAGGAGATGGAGGCAGAAGAACAGCTACTGACAGCACAAGCCAACAGCAAGTGACACGCGACGCATTCATAGCCCTGGTAGAGCGTGAGCAGGAGGCCCTCCGTGGCTTCTTGCTCGCTCTCTGCTGTGGCAACAAGAGCGATGCCGACGACCTGGCGCAGGACTCGCTGGTGAAGGCCTACCTCTCTTCGGCGGGCTACCAGGAGAAGGGGCGGTTCCACTCATGGATCTTCAAGATTGCCTACAACACGTTTCTCAACCACAAGGCGAGTTGCCGGACGATAGACACGCTCGACGAAGCACGAAAGGTTGTCAGCAGCCAATCAGCAGAAAGCAGTTTCGAGCACCAAGACCTCTATCTCGCCCTGCGAACCCTGCCACCCAAGGAACGTTCGGCCATCACCCTCTATTACCTCAACGGCTACGACATCAAAGAGATAGCCGCTATTACCGACACCGCAGAGGATGCTGTGAAGAAACAACTCTCCCGGGGCCGTGACAAACTTAAAGCAAGACTGAAGTTATGAGCAAAGACAAAGCACTTGAGGAACTGTTCCTCGCCCAGAAACCACATTTCGATGACAACGCCGACTTCATGGCTGCCCTCACCCGACGGCTCGATGCTGTAGAGTTCGTTCGTCAGCATCAGGAGGCTACTATCCGTCGCTATAAAATGGCTATGGTCATCGCTTTTGCTGTTGGTGTCGTGAGCGGAGCCATCACCTTGGCTTTTGTTCTCTCCTTGCCTGCCGGAATCCCCCTGTTCACCTTTCATGTGCAATCAGGCATTCTCCTGTGGCTCGCCGAGAACTCCCGCGTCATTCTATCCACCGTCCTCGCCTTGTTGATGAGCCTCGGCATGATGAGTATCATCAGTAATATCCAAGACATTCTGCATTTACAAAAGAGAACCCTAGGCAAAGTGCTACGAATAGATAACGGACAAACAAACGAATGCTGAAAGAAAACTCATATCATCAAACAGGCATACTGTCTACAGCCATGATGCTGTTGACAGGTTTGCTCTTCATGGCTTGTAGTTCTAACCAAAATGAGCAACCAGTGCAACAGGAAGAAGATATCGTTGATCCCATAACGGTATACCAAACGCCAACCTACTCCCCAGATACATTGACTGTTCCTGAACCATCTAATGTCAAAAAGGAGGAGCCCACCATCCTATCACGCTATTACGAGGAGGGATATGATGAAGGATATGATGACGGCGAAGAAGATGCGGTGATGGAAAATGGATGGGGTGGACAGTACGATGACAGTTGTCCTTACAAAGGCAAGCAACGCAAGGAGTTCCAACTCGGCTATGAAGAAGGCTACGAGGCTGGATACTATGACAACAAAGAGGGTGATGAATAAGTACTATCTTTCCCCTCAAATTCAATAAGTTATGGAGAAGTGTTCAACTCAGAACGACAGCCAGTCGCTGACTTTATAGTAGGCCTTTGCCTTGACGGCATAGTCGCGGGCATCGGACTTGAGGTCGCTGACACTCCTTGAGGTACCATAGACAAAGCTGGCACTGTCGGCATACAGCTGTATATCTCCGAACACTTGAATATAGAGGCTGTCATACTCCTCTTCCGACCTGCTGCGGTAATACTGCAACAAATCCACCCTCGCTTTCAGCCGGTCGTAATGAGCGTTTTCCAGTTTGGCAGGCAATCGCATCAGACTGTCACAGAGTGATATGTTGTATTTGAGGTAGTCATGATGCCGGTATGAGTTGGCCCTGCTGATTTTCTTTCGTGCATTGTCCAGATTGACAAAGCGTGGGTTATAAGCCAGTTGCTTGGCCTCCTCATAGCGCTGTGTCACATTGAAAACGCTGTCGAGCTGACTATTAATTGAAGAGCCGCGGGCGACCACCCTTGACCCGTCACTCTTGACCACTTTCTTCATCATCGCCACCCTATTTTGTATCGCTTTCATATCCGACGCGCTCCAGGTGGTGTGCCGGAATGTGAGCAAACAGTTGTGTACGAACCCCGGCACATACTTCTTAGCCAGTTTTTCTTTCAGTGCGTCGGCCTCCTCTGGACTGACTCGCTGGTTGTCGGCGAGAAAACAGATGAAGTGGTGCACTTTGAAAAACTGACGATTGAGAGTGATTTCATTGGATGACGTGCTGATCATGTCGATTTCCCTTTCCACAGCCGGCACAAACTGGCTGCCCATGGGTAAGTCTACAGGCGGGTCAAGCCGTGTCTTCGCATAATAAGCTACTGAGCCGACAGCCACGACGGCAACAACAATCAATATGGAGGTTTTGATCAATCTTTTCATTTTCTGAAGGAAGGAATAAGGGTACTATAGTATCGGCTCCGACGTTTCGGTGAGAAGGGTGTCCATGGGCAAGGTGTCCTCGGCGAGGGTGTCGACCCATGCTTCATCAATGCTGTCGACGGGTTGCACGATTGACGGCTCCACAGGTGGTGTGGACATATCGTCGGTAAGCAATGCCTTGGTCACCCATCCGATGCCTCCGCCTAAGAGCAAGCCGACCACCAATCCTGCGATGAACTTGGGTGAGATACGGAATTTCCCCTTGGCCTTCGTCCGTTTTTCCACTTGCGCCGACTTTGACGAAGCGAAGGGCGACGGCGAACTGGGGTCGAGGAGCCACAACGACCATGCTGGTGGCGCCAGCTTCTCCTGGGAGAGATCAGCCATCACGCCCTCACGTATCATCTTCTGATGAGCGGCATCCACAAAAAACACTCCCGCATACCTCATATAGCAAGTTTGCAGCACCGAGACGCCCAACAGATCACCCACCGCGCCCAATGGCATCCCCTTGCCATCAATCCGCCATGCGTAACGGTCGGTTTTCTTCACGGGACCAAAGTGCAGATTCTCCTGCTGATAGTCTTTCTCAAAGAAACGAGACAGGAGAGAGGGGTCTTTGCCCGCTGTCAGACATGCTGTCATGCCACTGACCAAACGTCCCAGGTCGGGAGCGGCTGTACGTGCTATCTGCTGGGGTACAAAGACAATCAAAGCCTTATAGTCACCGACTCTGGAGAAGAGCGGTTTGATGACATAGAGGTAGTATCCTTTGTCACTAAATGACAACATGGTGAGGGTGTCGCTGAAAGAGGCTGGCAGTGCAAAAAGACTTCCGAGGCGTATGTCGAGGATACCTTGCGAGGCTTCGCTGCCATGATAGATGGCCTGATGGTCCTCACCGTTTCTGATGGTCTGTTGGTATAATTGGAGTTTCATTGTAGATGGGATGGATAAATGGGGTGATGAAATAAAATGAATGTCGTAGCAGGATTATTGCCGGAGCTGAGCCTCCAGACGTGCAATTTTTCCTTTGCTGAAGCTTTTCGACTCGCGGAGGATAATCTTCACGATGTCCTTGGCATATTCGGTGGAGATGCGGCAGTAGTTTTTGAAGCAGACCTCACCAATGCAGAAAGGCACCGGGTCGGGCATGAAGCCACCTGCTATCTCATATTTCTTGCAATACTGTCTGAGCAGTGTGAGGAAGCCGCCATAGTTGCGGTAGAGGAAGTCGGAGAGGTGATTGTTGATGTCCTCACCCTCCTGGATGCGTGTGAACACATGGTCGTATTTGGTGACGATGATACAGATGCCGTCGGTGGCATCTTGCAACACGCCCGACTCTTCCAGGTGGCGCAGTCCGCACGTCAGATACTCGTCCTGCGTCTGCCCTTTGTACTTCTTCTTTTCCGCTCCATACTCGATGATGAAGAAATGGAACTTACGGCTATTGGTCTTATTCCCCACCAAGATATTATTAAACGACTCAAAAGCCTTTTCATGCTGACGGGTGAAATGCTGTGTGAGTTGGTTTTCTCTCCAATAGAGATAG
Organism: uncultured Prevotellaceae bacterium; assembly: GCA_902780635.1. GTDB lineage: Bacteria > Bacteroidota > Bacteroidia > Bacteroidales > Bacteroidaceae > Prevotella. The sequence goes on along the minus strand of CACZGH010000006.1, from coordinate 51,277 downwards.
CAGAAAAGCTCACCCGCCATGTCGATGAGCGTGACAGGGTGTACCAATCCCTTATAGTCGGTCATATTGAGACGCATGGCGAAATTGGCATCCACCGGTGTACGTCCCGGCAACACACAGAGCTCACGGTTGCCGGTGAAGATCGACATCAGTTCGGAGAGATAGTCATATCCCTGGCAGTCACCAAGCACTGTCACGTTATCGGCCACCGAACCCTCCTGTGCGGCGTTGATCACCACGCCGATGGCGCAAGTCTTGCCAGAGGAAGGGATGCCCCAGAAATAGAACTCGGTACTCATGCCGTCCAGCGACTCGATATGCTTGTCTGTAGGCAGCACATCTCTCATGGGGGTGCCGAGCATGTCTACAAAACCGTCTACATACTCATTGGCCTCGATGAGTTGCTCCTTGGTGAAAAGTCCTGTGTCGATACACTGTTTCACCGTGGCCGCATCGAGCAGGTTGCAGTCCTGGTGCAGCAACTGCAGCAGTTCGTCACGGGTCATCCCCTCTTCGGTCAATGTCTGTATCATCTGATACTGGTCATCGCTCTCCGACAATCGGTCACGCCATTGCTCTAGTTGGGTTGAGGCATGCAAACTTGCCTTGCCCTTGGGGATGGACACCTCGTTGTAGAGCACGATATGGTGTATATTGTCATAGTCGTGATCAGTGTCAGAGGGTGCCTGCCGGCCAATTCCCCCTGTCAGTGTCTCACGTGACTTGGTATGGCGTTCCTGTATCAGATAAGGCAGGAAAAGAAGTGGGAAGCAGACCAATCCTATGAGCCATGCAAGCGGCAGTGGAAACTGCATTTTCTGACAGCGGGCGCTGACCTGGCTGAGTTTCTCAGCAGCCACCAGATATTGGGTGCCCTTGTAAGCGGTGCCGTTCTCGTCTTGCTGCAAATCCTCATTGGAGAGGGCACTGCCAGCGGCTCTTTCCATCGTCTGTTGCCAAGTGTCCACGGCCTGCTGTATCATCCTGATATTGCCCAGCAGGAACACATTCCACACAGAACTGCCCTCTTCCGCTTTGCTCAGCCATTCCGTAGCCTCGCTTCTCACACTGTCATTCTCTGCCGGCAGCAGTTGCAGTTGCAGGGTCCTCACCATGTTGTTGAGCATGATGGTGTCGCCCCCGCTCACCTTACCCAGTGTGTTGGCTTTGAAGCCACGGGCTGCCAGTTTGCCTGTGCGCAATGACTTTTTAAGACTGCTGCGATAAGAGTCGATACGTTGGCGGGCATAGTCATCGTATTCGTCAAACATGGTCCTGGAGGCCGTGACAGCCTCCTGAAAAGCAGAGACGATCTCATCGTTGTGTGCCCTGACAGTCCAAAAATGGGAGAAAGGGATGAATGCCACCACACAGAGGAGTGCGAAGAGAGGTAGCAACACCCGTTCTATACCGACATTTCTCCTGAAATGGTCGGCGGTGGCTTTGAGTCGCTGCAGGGAGATACACCCCAGTGCGAGGAGTGCCGTAAACACACCTGTGATGATGCCCGCCTTTGGCATGTCACCTCCTGTGAGGTAGGTAAGCCCCATGAACATCACATAGCTGATGATGATGAGCGATGCGAAAGCCAGCACATAGCCGTATGCAAATTTCAGTTTCTTATTCATTTGTCTATTTCAGATATCCTTTCGTCATTTGATAAAAACGTCTCAGCCGCACGTCACTGTCGGAGAAGAAGTTGCGGGCGTCGGATGAGTTGATGCCATTTTCACCTCCCTTGGCAATCTGAGGATGTGCCTTACGGTCCACGATGCGGGTCACCCTCACCACACACATCAGTCCATGGGCATCGCCGCCCTTCAACACCGACTTATAAGCGCTTTGGGGCATCAATGCCATACAATAAAGACCCATATCGAGCCACAAAGGGCCGCCACCGATGCGTTTCCACTCCTCACGTGCATAGTTGTCGGGGGTGCCCGTCTTGGAGAAGAGGAGCAGGGTGTCGGCGATATGCTCTTCCCTGTTGAGTTGTGCCACCCTGTTGTACATCGGTGTGAGCAGACGGGGCGAGTTGCGCTGTGCGTCAAGGAGAGCCTTGAGCAAGGCATTCCATGCGTTGTTGTCACAGTCGCGGGAGAGGTTCTCGTCATGATAGTCGCCCTGTGGGGTGACCAGTGAGGCCGACACTTTATGTTTGGTCAACATGCGCGTCCAAGCCTCGGCCAGTTTCAGACTGTTCCACTCATTGCTGCCCTGTCCGAGTATCCAGGGCACCAGTTCTCTTTTCATGGTGGCTCCCGGCATATTGAGCATGTCATAATAGAGCAGTGTGGGGTCAGGACTCACGTTGTCGAGGCCGAAGCGGTCGATGGAGTCGAGGCGCAGTTGGTCCCATGTGTAATATGCCATCTGCAGGCTGTCATTGGCCATATAGTCTTTGAGCCCTGGAAGGGTATAGAGTTTGTCAAGATAATGCATGAATCGGCTTCCTGCCCAGGAGAAATTGCTGTTGGTCTGCAGGAGCACATCTCTGTTTTTGAACACAAACGGACTGCCTGCCTGCTCGCCATAATTCAAGGCCTTGGCCACGAGTGCCACGGGATAGACATCGTCAGAGACAGCGAAAAACTGACTCATGCCGCTGCAGCCGTTCCAAAACGAGCGGGTGGAAGATGACAACGACCACGCGTCAGTCTCCTTGCCAAAAAACATGGCTTTCCCTGTCGTGACACGGCCTTTCTCTCTCAGTGTCTCCTGTTTCAGGCTATATTTGCCCACGGTGTTCAGATGAGCCAGTTCTGGCCGTGTGAGTACCGCCGCCAGGGCCACCAAGGGTTTGAAAGCAGAACCTACATAGCGACGCATCAGGGCAGGGTTTTTGCGGCTGACGGCCAACTCGTAGTCGACACCTTGGTCGGCCGAACGGTAATAGGGCGCTGCCACGATGCATCCGTTGGCCATGTCCATGACGGTGAGCGATAGTTCCCACTGGTCGTCATTATAGAATCTGCCGCTCCGTTTCAGGGCTTTGCAGTAGTTGGCCAACTCCTGCTCCATCTGCAGAGAGAGCATAGGGTCAAGACTGAGATGGATACTGTCGGTATAGACGGTATTGCGCAACGTGCTGGAGAGCCCGCGCAACACCTGTTGCGTAAACCGGTCGGTGAGGTTGGGGGGTATCGTGTACCTGCTCCTGCCTGCGTTGGTGTGTATGAGTGACGAGAGGCGCAACATGGGATTGTCGCGACTGATGAGGAGTTCGGTGATTTTCTCTGAGTTTTTCTGCTTAGACAAGACCAGTTTGATGTCATGGTCTAACAGATAAACCTGACCTGCCGATGAGGAGGACAGAGGAAGCGAGGACTTCATGGGGCCACGGTCATCGTATGGCTGACAATACATACCCACAGGCTTGATGCGCACTTGATGATCGTCGAGATACTCCAGGTAGATCTCCTGCTCCTGACCGGGCCATCTGATGCACAGCGTGGTGGTATCGGCCGTATAGGCGCTGTTGAGCTGCCAGAAGTTGACCTCCCGCCCGTTGACCGTGCGCAGGGTGTGGGTGTCGTCATCTGCCACAAAGACCTTGTTATATCCCCCACCCTGACTGAGATGTCCTTTCGACTGACGTAAGGGAAGCACCGACTTGCCCCAGGACACGAAGCAATGCTGAGAGGCCGGAAACAGCGTGTTGTCGGCACAGGTGATGGTACCCACCCAGGGGTCTTTGACCAGCGCCACTTTAAACATGGCTGGCACCACCTCTATGCGTTCGATGGCCAATGCGTCGCCTGAGGAGAAAGAGATGCGAAACATACGTTCGCCAAGATGGGAACGTTGCTTCTCCAGCAACGAGGGAATGTCACTGTTGAAATAAAACCTGCGGTCTGCCTCGTCGGCAATGGAGTCGGGGTTGATGCCCACCAGACGGATATCGGCGGCACGTCCGCCCTCTACGTCGCTCTCACTATACGGAAGTACAAACTCCAGTCCGGGATAGCGCTTCTCCAGTTCGGCGATGGTGCGCGGCCGCATTTTGGCGTACGGGTCGCTGTTGCCTCTATCCACGAGGTGTGCGAGCAGGTCGTTGGCCTTTTTCACAAACCCCGCTTTGGCACTGGGCACATAGATGTCGGCGGCTGCGGGTTTACCCACCTGTGTGCATTGTTTGAAGCAGGTCATGCTCACCACCAGCACGACGAGCAGTGCCACTGCCAGCATCAGTTTTTTCCGGTGCCTTTGCAGCCATCGTTTGTCCATCTGCCCCGCTATGGGTGTCTCTGTATGTGTGTCCTTTGAGGTGGTAGACGGCTCTTTTGTTTTGTTCTTCTCCTGCTCCACTTCATTGAGCCGGGCGATGACATCCCCGTGCCTGTAAGTGTTTTCTCCCCCTTTGCTCACTGTCTGCAAAATCAGCAGGTCATTGGTGTCGAGACGTTTTTTACCCAGCACCCGGTCTATATTCTGTGGTATAGACACCGCCAGATGGCAGAACAGTCCACGGGTGGGCTGTCGCTCACCCATCAACAGTGGCACCAGTGGCGCCACTTGTTCAAACCGTGCCATCTCTGCCTCTGAGGCTCTTCTGGCATTGACCGTGCGCAGGGTGTCGCCTGTCCAGTCGAGCACCATGCCTTCTGTTGAGGCATTGCCCCATCGCGAGATGTCGTCGAGATGTGCGATGACCATCAAGTGCCCAAAGAGTGCCAGTGTGCCTCTGTTGCCACAGTTGACGGCATATCCCACCGACGCATACGGTCTGGCACAGGAAGGCAATGCGTCGATGGCATGAAGGAGTGCCTGCAGCCGTGGCGACTGTCTGAGTTGGTCGGCACGTCTCTGTTCTTCTGCCCCCAGCCGGATGAAAATCTGTCGCTGGTGCATAATGCCATAGACGATATACTGCAGGAGCCGTCTCTCCTCATCGGTAAGCAGGACAGGAGCAGAAGACCCGACCACCATCGCGTCGCCGTCTGGCTCACGGTGGTCATAAAAGCGCATCTTGTCTGCCGCCGCCACCAACGGAGTGACGCCACCCTCTGCCGCTACCCACTCACGCAGCGGTGTCTCATAGACCACACGGGTGGTATATGCCCTGCCATGACCGGGAAAAGTCACATGCGCCGGTTGCACATGCACCATCTGGTAGCACCGTGTGTCGGGGTTGGTGTAAAGATAGAGCGAGGCATACTCCTGTCCCGACATATCGGAAAAGAGGGTGCACAGTGTATCGGCGACAGATGATACACCAGTGGAATAGGCCAACACTCCGTCGCCCATCTCATGAGTGAGCGACCCCATCACTTTGTATTGCAGTTGATAGTTCATATTGACTGAGGGCTGAAAAGGATGGTAGATGGTTTAGAGACCATACAGGTAGGCGAGCACGCCTCCTGCGTTGTCATACTCTGGCACGATGCCAAGGTCATGCTCATAGAGCATATTGGCAGTGAGTTGTAGTGCTCCGAAACAGGCCCTGCGGTTGTACCTGCTGGCAGAGCCTTCGAAGGTCTGGTTGTCATCCTGCCGGTGTGGACAGATATGGAAGTCGTCGTCGATGGGGGTGGCTGTGAAAAACACATGTGGTGGCAGACGGAGCAAATCGCCCACAGCCCCATGTACATTCAGCAGCTGAGGGTCGGCCTGACAGAAGTCGGCCACCCGCAACCTCACATGTTCATCAATGGGATAGAGATGGGTCATCGTATACTTCCCGGGAAGTCTCAACAGATGTCCGTTCAGGATATAATGACAGGCGTTCTCGTATTGGTCGTAGCAGTCGTCTATCACCTCCTGGGGTGCGCTACCAGCATACACGAGCGCATCGGCCATCTCTTCTTTGCTGGCAAAGGGGTTGGGACAGGTGGGCAGCAGTGCATGAGGGTCGGAGATGAGGCCACTGGCGCAGGCCTGCCGGAAGAGGGTGACAAAATGGGCGTATACCAAGTTGATGTCGCCATGGGTGGCTTGGTATAGCTGTCGGAAGTCATCCTCTACCATCAATGCGTCGATGCCTTTGAAAGCCAGATACCAGTTTTTGCGCTGCTTCATCTCCACATACGAGGTGAGCGACACCAGCGCATGCATCATCTGCGGGAAATGGTCGGTACCACTGCTTTGCAAACCAGCCGATGTGGGCACACAACATTTGTCGCACACCACCACGTCGGTGGCATAGAACGTATAGTAATGGAAATAGAAATGGTTTTTAAACTCGCGTAGGAAAGCGTCGCGACCGGAGCCAGACATACCCGAAGCCCCGCCGGTGAGCCGTCCGTCGATGTCGAGGAGTCTCCAGGCATCGGCGATGGCATTGACCACCGTGTCGGTATCGTACTCGAAGAAATGCTGGAAGAGACTTTTGCCACTCACTCTGCTGCTGTCGGTAGGCCGGTATCCCTTCTGCCTGTAATAGTCCTTGCGCTGCCGGGTGCTCATATAGTTGTTGGCCCATACCTCCAGCGAGTCTTCGTCAGCAGCCTCGGGGATGTTCTCCATGGTCACCTGATGAAGGGTCTGCCGGGGGTCGTGAAGCACCGGTCCTGAGGGGGTCTGCCGCCGTGTGGCGTCGGCTTTGTTCTCCTCATAGTATTCCACGAGCCGGATGGTCTTTTTGCTGTTGCGGTTTTTCCATACCGTCTCGGTGAACATCTTCTCAGGACATGACATGAGCGACTTCATCACCGCATGAAACATCCTGATGGAGTCTGGAGTCATGACCTCACCCGGCACATCGAGAAACTCCAGATGGAGGTTGTCGGGACCGGTGAAATCGGAGGCATAGTGATTGTGCCCTCTGCAGGCATACACCTTGGTGGTGCGCACCCCACCCCGCCGGCTGGTCACATCGTCAATCAGTTCCAACACAGAGTGATGAGGCGAGGAGTCCTCCAACCGGTCTTTCTGCACATAACCGAGTTTGTAGAGCGAACCTATCATGTCTGTCAGCAGATAGGTCTTGCCGCTCGAGGTGGCTCCCACCACGGCCAGACGTATCACATCCTTATTGTCACTGAAAAGACTGGCTATCGCCGAGAGGATATCAGAGTCGTTTTTATTGAATAGTTTCATTTTCTTGTTGGTGTTAATAGGGCTGACGGGGCGAAGGGGACTGATGACTGGTGAGGGAGGTGGCCGTCATAAAAGCCAAGAGGGCAGCACTCTCCAACGCCTCGCCCACGGCATCGACACCGAGACCTGGGTTGAGACGGCCTGTAAACGGCATCCACCCCACGTAGGAGGCATAGAGATAAAGTGTGGTGCCCACCCACATCATCACCGCGATCATACGCCACAGGGTCTTGAGATCGATCGGGGCGTCACCCGGTGCGCGTGACACTTGCAGGCTGTAGCGCCCCACCACCGCCAGAAGCAGTGCCGGCAAGAGGAAATAGACGATATAGGCCATCCACCCATAAGCGCCGAAGAGCGCCGCTGGAGCCGACACGTCATTGAGCACGACAGGCGACTGTCCTGTAGAGACCGAGGGGTGAAGGATATGTCGCTCGGGCGAGAGGGGGTCGCTGCCGTCTGCATTGTACATATAGTGTGTGAGCACGGTCATGAACTCAGCGTCGGCCACGGCATAGCGATAGCCAGAGTTCATGTATTTCTCAAACTGCGAGAACATCTCAAAACGGCGTGGGGCACGGTCGTATGACACCTCCTCTACATCATATTTCAACGGCAACAGTCGCGGCACGATAAACAGGGCAAACAAGAAAGCGCCCACCGTCAGTCCCATCATCCACCGGCTCTCATGCTTTGCAGCCTGACCTTTGTTGCTGACGAGATAAACCAACACAATGACAAAGACAAATCCTAGATAATTGGTCAGATAACCCTTGTCGCCCAAGACGATGGCTGCCAGGAGATAGAGCAGTGTGATGACAAACATCTCGAAGAAAGCCCACAGACTGCCATGGGAAAAGTCGACCCGCGTGAGCGACCAACTCATGCCCAGCACCACCCCCACGGTGATGAAGGCCGTCGCATAATTGCCCGGTATGACCGAGAGGAGCAGGATGAGGACACATGGGACGAGAGAATGGCCGACGGCACTCACTACGGCTGCCGCTGCCTCCCAGAACGCATTACGCAGGCTTACACTTTGAAGCTTGGGTTGCACTTCGGGGCGGGCAAAACGGGAACGCGACGCAGACACCGATGCGGTCTGCCGACCACGCAAGGACCGAGCCCAACGGCCAAAGACGGGGATTTCGGCATGGAAAAGACCTGCCGTCTTTATGCCTCTGCCAAAAGGTATGATATTGCACAGCAACCAGCCTGCCAGCGCAACGACATTGACCAACAAGAGCGTATAGGGCACGCTGCGATGTGTGTCGGTGACCCCGTTCATACGGTCCCATTGCCAGAACTTGCCGCTAAAAACCTCGCCAGGCAGATAGGATGCGATTTGTGCGCTGTTGAACGTCCGGTCCATGTATACCAACGCATAGCCGCAAAGTGCCAGACAGCCGATGGCGGCCACCCATGACCCCCACCGGCGAAAGCGCCGTGAGTCGTGCCAGTGGTCGGTGTCGATGCGTGCTGTGAGGAACGCATGGTTGAACAGTGCCGACAATTGATAAAAAAGCAGCAATGTGAGTGCCGCGCTGACGACAATGACCCCAGTGATCTTTTCGAAATAGGGATAGGTGAATGACAACTTGATGGCAATGAGCATCTTGCAGGCCATATAAGCCAAGGCGATCAGGGCGACGACGGTGAAATAAGCGGCCAACTGTCCCGTCTGCAGGGAAGCCCCCCTGACCGCGGAATGACGTAGACTCACCGCCCATCTAAAAGCCAGAATGATGATCAAAGCGACCAAGATGGGAAGCCAAAGATAAGAACAGGCAAAACCCATTGTGATGAGACCTGCCCGCATATGGACAGCTCCAGAGACAACGGGCTGCTGCCAGGCACTCATCGTGGGCACCCAAGAAAGACCGGAGCCCAACCGCCGTCCATCGACCATCATGCTATCAGAGGTGACACTGATATTGCACACCTCTTGCTGCACCGCCGATGAGAATGGGGGCACATAGAGGCTATTGGCTACAGGAAAAGAGCCGTCAAACTGCTGGATGGTGAGCAGATGTGAGGTGCCAGAGGCCAGAGAGCGCAACGTGTCGCAATGCTCGGTATAGGTGACGGGCTTGGCAAACCTAACTGCGCAACCGCCATCCTGCGATGTGCGCACCATCACGTGACCCGCTCCCCACTCTGTACTGACCAACAAAGGTTTGGCCAGGTAGCAGACATCTCCCACCATAAAGGCGCCACGGGAAGGACGGTCGGGCTGATAACTGTACTCGGCCATCCTGTAAAACTGTATCTTGCAATAGTCAGTATAGGGAGCCGTCGTACTACCTGAAAGCGCATAGCCTATAGGAGTCTCTCCCCCGTCACGCAAAGTGGTGTAGCGGTCGAGTATCATCAACTGCCAATCGTCATCACCTGCTTCACTACGGTAGAAAAAAGACCTCAACTGGCGCCGGCTCTTGAAGCCAGCACGTGACTGGGGATCAGCAGCCGAAAGCCGCCGTTTCTCCAACACATTGCGCAACATCACATAATGCGAATTGTTGCCTTCCAACAGCTGTCGCACCTCCTCGCCAGTGAGCTGTTCGTGCAGCCGCTCTCCGTCTATGTCCACACTCACCACAGCCTGTGCACTCACAGGATGCAGATTGGGGTTGTGGTTGTTGATTTTAAAGTAGCAGAGAGAGTCTTTTTTCAGACAGTCTTTGCTGACGGTCCACTCAAACCCATGGTCTGTCTGCCGGATGGTCAGGAAATCATGTGGCACAAGGTCATAACAGATGTCTGACTGCCTGCCCACGGTGACAGAAGAGGCTGGCCGCAGGTCGAAACCATCGACCGACACGACCAACCGCTCACCGATGCGGGAAAGCATCAGCAGACAGCACATCAATGCGAACAGCGCACCAATGGCCATCCATCTATAAAACTTTCTCATCTTTGAGGTTTTAAAGGGTTTTGGGGGCTAGAGCGACCAAAGATTCCGGATAGTCCGTATTTCCTGGCTCCCTTCCTTGGAGGGAAGGGAGCGTTTATTCAAAACTGTGGTGACTCCAGCTTCATGACCTTGCGGGCACTCATGTACCCACGAAACACGCCCTGCTGCGTATATACTTTATACCAGGTGGCATCATAGTCGCCACTGATAAGAATATAGCTGCCGTCACGCACCTTGCCCACAATGGCATACTTCGTGCCGGGACCTTTGCGAATGTTGGTATAGCCATCCTCATCTTTCACCATACCAACTTCTTTCCACGCACCCTGACGCTTGGGCACCACGACTTTGCTGGAGTGGATATAACCCGTCATTTCCTGTTCAGAGCCATCCGTGTAGCTTGTATAGACCTTATACCAGTTGCCCTTACCCGGAGCGAAATTGATAAACATGCCATCTGGCACTTGGTCCACTATCTCATAATTGGTGCCTGGCCCCTTGCGGATGTTGGTGTAGCCATCCTCGTCTTTGACCAATCCAAATCTTGTCTGTGCGGCACATGGCAGCATCACCATGAACGCCACGAAAAGCATCAATAGTTTTTTCATTGTGATGATTTTAAAATGGTACATAAACACGTTGCAAAAATAGGAAAAATAAATGGAATCACACTTTCGTCCAAAGAAAAAATAACAATTACGATAAAAAGCCAACTATTTTTTGCTTCTGTTATGTTTTTTTTATACCTTTGCTTTAAAAGCAAATCAAAAATAAAACCAACATGAGACATCACATCCTCACTATGGCCTTTGTATGGGCAGCATGCGCCGTCAGCGCACAAGTAAATATGACACCCCCACCCGATGTCAACGGCGTGGACGACCGTACTGGCGACAGCCTCAACATCGTGCAGACCGCACGCCCCGAGCCAGGCAGCAGCCGACGTGGCACCAACCCCGTACTTTTCCTCATCGGCAACTCCACCATGCGCAACGGCACCCTCGGCAACGGCAACAACGGTCAATGGGGATGGGGAGCCTTCTTCCAACCTTTCTTTGACAGCAATAAAATCACGGTAGAGAATCAGGCCTTGGGGGGCATGAGCAGCCGCACCTTCTACAAACGTCTGTGGGAACCCGTACGCAAGGCCTTACGTCCAGGCGACTGGGTGATTGTCTCCATCGGGCACAACGACAATGGTCCTTACGACAGTGGCAGGGCACGCGCCTCCATCCCCGGCACTGGACATGACTCACTCATCGTCACCATCCAGGAGACGGGTGTCGTAGACACGGTCTATACTTATGGTGGATACATGCGCCGCTACATCGCCGACATACGCGCCGCCGGTGCCCACCCCATCTTGATGTCTCTCACTCCCCGCGACGCCTACGATGACAACGGAAAGACCATCCGCAAGCCCCACTCGGCATGGCTGAAGGAAATCGCACTCGAGGAGGGCCTGCCCTTTATCGACCTGAACGAGATCTCTGGCGCCAAGCTCGATTCCTACTCAGCATGGAAGAAACTGTATCATTTCCACGGCGATCATATCCATACCAGCAAAATCGGAGCCGACATGAACGCCCGCTCTGCCGCTGAGGGTCTGATGGCATGTGACCATCCCATGCTCACCCCTCTGAAAGCCATGATGCAAGATGTGGACTTGCCTACTGTGGACGTGAAACGGGAGAAAGGCAAACCTGTCGTGTTCATCACCGGCGACTCGACCGTGAAAAATGCCGATAAAGAGGAAGACGGTATGTGGGGATGGGGCTCACAGGCTGCCACTGTGTTTGACGAGAAGAAAATCACGATCGTCAACTGCGCCATGGCCGGCCGCTCCTGCCGCACTTACCTCAATGAGGGGCGTTGGGAGAAAGTCTACAATAGCGTGCAGCCCGGCGACTATGTACTGATACAATTCGGGCACAACGACTTCGGCGAACTGGACAAGCCCAAATATCGCGGTGAGATTCTCGGCACCGCCGACACCTGCCACGTCTATCACCTGAAAGAGAAAGGCACCTACGAGTTGGTCTACTCCTTTGGCTGGTACCTGAAAAAATTCATCGACGACGTGCGTGAGCGGGGCGGCACACCTGTCTTGGTGTCACTCACCCCACGAAATGAATGGGAAAACGGCAAGATAGAGCGGCGCAATGACACCTACGGACGCTACTACCGTGAGGTGGTGGCAGAGACTGGAGTCGACTTCATCGACATGCACAACATCACCGCCGACTTCCTGGACCGCAAATGCGGCAGCAAGGAGAAAGCGATGAAATACTATAAGCGTGACCACACCCACACCTCACTGCTCGGAGCCCGCACCAATGCCAAAAGCATGGCCAAAGGTCTGAAAAAATCGAATTGCTCGCTCAAGAAATATTTGAAGTGAAACCTTACATCTCCCTCTGACCCCTCTAAAGAGAGATGAGGTATATCTACGATAATGGTCCTTAGTCACTTAGATACTATTATATAAATAAAAGCCCCTTTTACCTCACCACATACTTCTTCCCGTTTTGGATGTAGATGCCTTTGGCGGGCTTGCCATGCAACTTGCGACCTTGCAGGTCTAAAAGTTCTGACGAGACATCGACAGCACCAACAATGTTGGAAACACCATTCGTCTGGTTTGGCAGAGGATAGACCCCACCCTTATAGACACTTTGGAAGACCTCCACTTGAGAGGGCTGCACATAAACCTTTGTTTCTGTTCCCATTCCCTCGAAAATGGAGGTGGAAATCCACCGATGTTCTATGATTCCCCTGATCAATAGAGAGTCAAGCTTGCATCCGGAAAAAGGTGAGTTGCCTAAGCGGTTTACGCTTTCCGGCAGGTCGATTGTCTTCAAGGACAGACAATTCTTGAAGGCATTAGACAACACGCTGGTCACACCCTCTGGAATTTGGATTTCTACCAGACTACTACAGTTGAGAAACAATTTCTGATTGATTTCTTTCAGATTCGGCGACAACGTTACTTCACTCAGTGATGTACAGTTCTCGAAAACAGCATATTCTGTAGAAACGACACTTGCGGGCATTGTCATGGAAGTCAGGCTGGTACATCCTGTGAACACGCCGAGACCCAAATTGGTGACCCCCTGTGGTATCGTGACAGATTTCAGATGCTCACATTGTGTAAACAAAAGTCCTGGCAATGACTTAAGATTGGACGATAGTCTCACTTCTTCAAGCTTGCTGCAAGCATTAAAGACCGAAGTGCCCAAACCTGTCACCTCGTCGGGTATGGTGACGTTCACAAGATGTTGGTTATTGGCAAAAGCAGCGCTGGCAATGTCTTTCACACTTTCAGGCACGATGTAGGAGGTGCGGGTGGCAGCGGCTGGATAAGTATAGAGCGCCGTTTTCTCCTTGTCGAACAACACGCCGTCAACGGAACAAAATACAGGGTTGCCCTCTTCCACCTCAATATATTCCAATGCCGTACATCCGACGAACAAATTTCTTTGGAAAACATCAACCTCGCTTAAACCGAAGTCCTTGACGGTATGTGGAATAAACACCTTGGTCAAGGCCGTATTTCCTGTGAACGCACCCAATTCCACACTGGTCACGAAATAGGTGTTTCCCTCATAGCTCAATTCAGCGGGAATGGAGGCCTCTCCTGCCCAGTCGCTCTTCTTCAGTATGGCACGATGTAGTGCTTTCCGTAGGGTATAATCCGCACCATCGATAGAGACATTTTCCCGTATATCTTTCAACACCAATTGTTCGCCCTCAGTCAGTTCTACCATCCCCTCAAACCACCAACAGGTCAGGTAAAAGGAGTTTAGCTCCAAGTCACTGATTGTAAACGACACATTATAATGACATATGCAACGGGCAAATCCCCCATGAGGGACCACATCAACAGACAAAGTGCTGGTCTCTCCCGCATCGCCTATATGGATGCCGGAATTCACTTCGAAATCATCTGTGCCACAATTACTGCTGTAATTAAGCAGTTGCACCGACAAAATGCTTCCCTCTTTTTCAAGGACAATTGTCGGAATCTGGTCCTCTTCGCCATTGGCGTCTGATTCTCCTGTGCAGCCGCTGTTCTGAGTATCCGAAACAGGCAAATCCTGGTCCTGTGCCCCAACGACGTTCACCGTCAAAGCCAATGTCATCAATATTGCAAATCGTAAAGCTATCGTTTTCATAAGTCTTTTCGGTTTTAGTGATACCATGGGCAAAATTACAAAAAAATTGCACACCTTCACCAAAAATGACTACTTTTTTTTACGCAAATCAGCTTTATTTTTATTGTTGCGTTCACGCTTGTTAAGCATTGAGAGGAGTTAAGAAGTTAAAGGAGTTAAGCCAAATGAATTGTAGGCTATCTCCCTTTGGCCATCAGATGTAATGGCTTAACTTCTAAGCGAAGCGATAACTTCTTAACTACTTAACTACTTGTAAATTGAGCGAATGCGAAACTTGAATAAATTACAAAAAAACGTCAAATTATGATACAATGTCAAATTTATAATTAACTTTGCAACGGCATCGCGAAGTCTACAGGCTTCAGACACACAAATTGAAATACTACCAACTAACATGAAAAAAAATATTATCTACACCATTGGGGCTTTATTGTCGCTCGCCTCACTCACCGCATGCGGTTCGTTGGAGAACACCCTCTACCAAATGGGCAGTACCCTCAACACCATCGACTCTTACGCCAACGTGATAGGTGGCACCACGGTCACCTCATCGGCACCCTCTGCCCCTACCTCCACGAAGAATACCAACACCGTATCGACGACCTCCACGAAAAATACCAACACCGTATCGACAGCCTCCACGGTGACAAGAGCCTCATCGGTATCGACAGCCTCCACAGCATCAAGAGCATCATCAGTATCAAGTTCCAACACAGCAACAAACTCCAACACCACAACAAGTCCCAAGAAGAATATGGAACTGTGGTATGGTGGCCGACAAGTAGGATTTATCAACCCCGACGGCGACGTGTACATCAATGGCCGCTCCGTGGGCCGCGCTCAGTCAAACGGAGAAATCTATGTCAGTGGCCGCAATTCCGGCCAGGTGCGCTCCAATGGCGAGGTGTACCAAAGCGGTCGCAAAGTGGGCGACGTGCGCTCCAATGGCGAGGTATATCAAAACGGACGTAAAGTGGGCGAGATACGCTCCAACGGCGACATCTACAAAGACGGCCGACAGGTGGGGCAGGTGCGCAATATGAGCAACAAGCAGTGGGCCGCCATTATCTACTTCTTCGACTTTTTCAGTTTTTAGGCACTCACTCTGAAGTGCGCACCAACTGCTGTTCGCCAGGGATATCAAACTGGACAGTAGCGCCATCAGCACGTACATCAATCATGACGGGGGCACCCATCGCCAGCGGCAGATTGACATCGCCATGGCCAGCAGGGAAGCCGCAAAGCACCGGGATGTGGTAGGGCTCGAAATAGGGACGGAGCATCGCCTCGACACTCTCGCAGGTGAACTCAGACCCGCAGTCGGTGAACTCGCCGAGGATGACGCCCCGGCAACGGTCGAGCACACCATTCATCCTCAGCACATTCAACTGGCGGTCTACATTGTGCATCGACTCCTCCACTTCCTCGATAAAGAGAATGATGCCTTCACCCGCAGTAGCATCGGCTATGGTTCCTACATTGGGAACAATCGTGCAGAGGTTGCCTCCCACAAGCACGCCCTGCGCCCGTCCTAAGATATTCTGAGGATGAGCGGGCACCTCATAACGAGGCACTTGCCCCATCAGCCACTTGAGCATCAGCTGACTGGTCAAGTCCTGCCCGTTACTGGCCAAATGTGCGCTCATCGTGCCGTGAATGCTCATCACGCCGGCACGTGCCATCAGTCCATGAAGCGTACTGATATCGCTATAACCCACAAGCCATTTAGGGTGGTCAGAAAACTCGGTCAACTGCATTTCATCTATAAGATGAATGGAGCCATAACCGCCACGGTTGCAGATGATGGCCTTGATGTCGGGCGCGGCGAGAGCCCAGCGCAAGTCACTGAGACGTTCGTCGAGTGTGCCGGCATATTTGCCCATATACACCTTGCCCACATGCGGGCCGATGACGGGTTCCAGTCCCCATGAGCGCAACAGGCTTGCTGTCTTGGTGACATTCTCCATCGGTGTGAGATAAGAAGGCGAAATGAGAGCCACTTTGTCACCGGCTTTCAAGTATTGCGGGGCCTTACAATCTAAAGTCACAGGCTGTGACGGTATAGCACTCGAGTCATCATGACCCTCAGGATTCATAGCATGACTGGTGACGCAAGAGAGGAAAAGGGCTCCAGCCAAACAGAGGAAATACTTTTTTTTCATCATTCCAAATAAAAGCGAATAAAACTTGGGCAAAATTAGTCATTTCTGATTAATTATGAGAGAAAATGTGTATATTTGTGGCTGAAAAAACTAATACCCAAAAGATAATGAAGAAGATCATGATTTGTTTACTGGCCATGTTTGGACTGACATCTGCCTGTGGCCAGCAGAATGTGGAGAATGTAGACGTAAAAGGGTTTTCGGAATTGACAGAAGACCCCGGTGCCATTTTGCTCGACGTCCGTACCGCAGAAGAGTTTGCAGAAGGGCACATCCCCGGTGCCATCAACATCGACCAGAAACAGGACGACTTCATAGAGAAAGCCAAGTCTCAACTCTCTACCGACAAGACCATCGCCGTGTATTGCAGGAGTGGCCGTCGTTCGGCCAATGCTGCTGGCCGACTCACCGCGGAAGGTTACAAATGCCTGAACCTCAAAGGAGGCATCCTGGCCTGGAAAGAGGCGAATATGCCAGTCACTACCGACACCTACGAAGTGGACGTATTCAAGACCCCAAGTGGCAAGAGTGTCAAGTTTCACGCACTCGTACATGCCAGCATCCGTATGGAGTATGATGGCAAGGAAATAGAAATCGACCCGGTGACGAAGTTGGGCAACAAGACCATCGATTATACCGCCATGCCCAAGGCCGACTATATTTTTGTGACCCACGAACACGGCGACCATTTCAACGTAGATGCCATCAATCTGCTCACTGCTGATGGCACGCAGTTGGTCACCAACCAACGCTGTGCCGACCAACTTGGTAAAGGCAAAGTGATGGCCAATGGCGACAAGATACAACTGTCTGAAGACTTGACGGTAGAGGCGGTGCCTGCATACAACACGACAGAGGGCCATCTTCAATTTCACCCCAAGGGAAGGGACAATGGCTACATCCTCACCATCGACGGATTGAGAGTCTATGTGGCTGGCGACACAGAGGATATCCCTGAAATGTCTTCCATCAAAGACATCGACATTGCTTTCCTGCCTTGCAATCAACCCTACACGATGACTACGGACCAACTGGTCAACACCGCAAAAATCATCAAGCCAAAAGTGCTGTTCCCATACCACTATGGTCAGACGGATGTGAGCAATATCCCCTCACAACTTAAGGATGAAGGCGTTGAAGTAAGAATCAGACACTACGAATAAATGAAACAAGACAACAGCAACGAACGATTCCCGATCGTGGATGAAGAGGGACATGTGATCGGCTCGGCCACACGTGGAGAATGCCATAACGGGTCGCACCTGCTGCATCCTGTGGTACACTTGCATCTATTCAACTCCAAAGGTGAGCTGTATCTGCAAAAACGACCTGAGTGGAAAGACATTCAGCCCGGCAAATGGGACACTGCGGTGGGTGGCCATATAGACATTGGCGAGACGCCTGAAGACGCCCTGACAAGGGAGGTGGGCGAGGAACTGGGCATCACCGATTTCCTGCCAGAACGGGTGGGAAAGTATGTGTTTGAAAGCCGCAGAGAGCGTGAGCTGGTGTATGTGAACCGCACCGTCTACGATGGCCCCATCAGTCCGTCGAAGGAGGAACTGGACGGCGGCCGGTTCTGGAGCATCACAGAAATCAAGGAAGCTATCGGGAAAGACATCCTCACCCCCAATTTTGAGAGCGAGTTTATGCGGTTTTTCGCATCGTCAGACCATCCAGAAGATAAGTTGATGACAACACACCTAAACAACTATCATATGATTGAACTTACAAATGAACAACTGACCATCAAGGTCGCAGAAATGGGAGCAGAGCTCCAGAGTATTATCGACAGCAATGGACGTGAGTATCTTTGGCAGGCCGATCCAGATTATTGGCCACGTCATTCGCCCATCCTTTTCCCCATCGTGTGCAGCGTGGAAAACGACACCTATACCGTGGATGGACAAGAATATCACCTGCCTCGCCACGGTTTTGCCCGTGACACGGAGTTCACCCTCGTGGCCAAGTCAGACAGCAAGGTGGTCTTCGCCTTGCACGAAAGCGAGGAGACACTCAAGGTGTTCCCCTTCCCGTTCAACCTTGCAGTGAGTTACCGTCTTGATGGGAACAAGATACACGTCGTCTGGCATGTGGAGAACACAGGAAAGAAAGAGATGCATTTCCAGATTGGTGGCCATCCTGCTTTCTATGCCCCAGGCTGCGAGGCAGGCCAGCCTCTGAAAGGCGTGCTCCGCATCGACAACAAAGGTGCGTTGAAAGGGCTGAAGAGCCATATCGACGGATCGGTAGAGATGGTAGAGATAGAGATCGCATCACAAGATGGCCTGATCTGTTTCGACGATGAGTTCTTCGCCAACGACTCAGTGAAATTGCACAACAGCCAAACCAGCAATGTGGAACTGCTGAATCCTGACGGCAGCGTAGCGGTGAAGCTCAGCTACAAATGCCCCATCATCGCTTTCTGGAGCCCCTATCAGAAAAACGCTCCCTTTGTCTGTCTGGAACCGTGGTATGGCGTAGGCGACCCTCGCGGCTATCAGGGAGAGTTTAAAGACAAACCTATTATCAACCATCTGATGCCCGGCGCCTCGTTCATGAGCGAGTACGTCATCACTATCGGAGAAGACTGAGCCACACTCTTTATCTTGGAAATGTTCATTTTCGAACACACACTAGGTGTCCGAAAACGGACAATCAAATCGGCCACATCCTGTCTCACGACAAGATGTGGCCTGCCTATATATAGGTTTTTGTTTTTAAAATTAACCTTTATGATTATTTACAACGTAAGCATATTTTTACTCTGGGGATAGGAGCTATCTAGCACCTATTTGGGTGGTTGCAAGCATCCGTCGGATGCGTGGAGGCATTGGAATGCGGTTCAAGCGAGAGGTCTCGTCCCTGCCATCGACACGCATCACAGCATGGTCTTTGCCTTGCATCACGATGGTGGCTTCCATCATTTTTGACTTTATCGTATCATTGTTCACCGTTATTTCTGTGCTGACTCCGCCTCCTGAGTATCTGTAAATGGTTGAGTCCGGGTCTGGCACATACTCTATGGCCATCATCAAATTGCCATTGGCCAACAGGAAAGAGTTGGCATTGCCCCCATTGTCGGAGGGTTCCAATTGCCAGACGCCATCAAAAGGCCGCTGCTGATGCTGGCCAGCATCATAGGCTTGCTGGAATGCCTTCACAATCTCCGCCGGTGGCGTCGCCTTGGACCATTGGTCGGTGATCACCTCACCCTGTGCCAGCGAGTTGTCGGTGGATGATTTTTTCCAGTCGCACTGGAATGTGTCGTCTGAAACAAAACGATAGACCAACGCTTCACCGCGGGCATTCACCAACTTCTCGTTGCGCATCACCACCTCTTCACCTGAAAAGCCGAAAAAGAAGTTCACACCATCGCGACTTGTAAAATGGGGAGTGAAGAAGGTGTCGTGATTGTAGAATGCATATTGTTTGAATGGTGGATAGAGTTCCTTATTGGTGTTGGCAGGACGAGTGAAGTCCATGGTCCAGCACCCCTCAAGCGGATGGTGGGTCACTGTGAATGATATTTGTGCCCTTATCGCCATGGCTGTGACAAAGAAAAGGGCCAGTCCCAACATGCATGCCGCCCACCTGACATAGCTGGGAAATCTTTTTATCCTCTTGTTCATAAATATAATCCTTTGTTTTAATGACTTGGAGCCAAACGCCGACTGTACCATCAGCCACCGGCTGTTTTGCACACAAACTTGCAGCAAGCTCATTTGATATTTGCGCCGGTCGATACCGTCTGCCAGCATATCCATGTCGACTTCCAGTTCCTGCTGCATTTTCATTTCACTGAAAAACATCCACACGAAAGGATTGAACCAATGAAGTGCTACCAGCAACAACATCAAGCACAATTTGAAAAAATGATGATGGCGGATGTGTTTCTTCTCATGCATCAAGGCATACTGTCTGACATCGCCGTCGAGTCCGGAGGGCAAGAACACGCTATCGAAAAACGAAAATGGAGTACCGAAAGGTGCGGTGAAAACTTCCACGCCCTCATCTTCAGTTTCAAGTATGCTTTTCTTACGCAAACGCCAATACCATAGCATTTGCACAAGCAAGCCTATCATTACTGCCACGACACCGACTGCATACAACCCTATCAAAAGGTCATGATGTTGTAGCAAAGAAAAGTCCCCACTCATGACAACTGGCGACGATGTGACCTCCTGTTGCATCGGGTTGTCTGCAGGCTCGCCCATTGTTGATGATGGTGGCGGCGCGACTTGTGTGGTCAGATGGTTGACGTAAGTCGATGAGTCGGCCTCAACCATTACAGACAGAGTGGTGAAAGTGCAAAGAGTCACAGCCAATAGGGCAACAAAAATGAATGCCTGCGCCATGCGGGCACGACACCGCAGACGTATGACCCCATAATAGAGCGCAAACATGACGCCTGCCAGGACTATTCCCTCCAAGGGGTGGAGGCACCAATTCACATCCACCATCTGACTATGATTTTTGATGGTTGATGATGTCGATGATGTCACGGATCTCCTTGTCACTCAAATTCTCTTCTTTTGCGAAAAAAGAGACGAGTGAGGTCAAGGAACCACTGAAAAATGTGTTTTTCACATCTTCCATGTAATGGCGCATGTATTCCTCGCGTTTTACAATGGCGGTGAAAAGATGTGTCTTGCCCTTTTTCACACTTGACACAAAACCCTTGTCCTTGAGTATTTTCAGAAAAGTGAGCAGCGTCGTGGGGGCTGGCTTGGGCTCAGGAAGGCGGGCCATAATCTCTGAAGAATAGCCCTGACCTCCGGGTAGCTCCCACAGGGCTTTCATCACCTGGGTCTCTGATTTGGTGAGTTGTTTCTTGTCTTTCATATTCTAAACTTTTAGAATTACAGCACAAAGATATTCTAAAACTTTAGAACAAACAAGAAAAACTTCTAATTTTTTAGAGCATTAACATGAATTAACTAAAAGATGACGACTGATTGGTGACACTTTTCCCACAAAAAATAATAAGAAATCATTTCTTGCACATCAAAAAATGTAGTACCTTTGCGTTCATGACAAGCTATAAGAAAATGAAAATACTCCTCCTTTTGGCTTTATTTGCTTGCAATGGCATTTTTGCGCAAGCACCAGCTGATTATCACAAAATGTCCCAACATCTTGTGTCGCTTTTGAATCAGTATCAGGCAGACCGGCATCACCAAATGACCAGTCCCCCTCATTCATCCGTCAGCGTGCTGATGACGCTCACAAACGGCGAGATGCAGCAGGTGGCCAGGCAATATGGACTGGAAGTCATCGACAGCGTCGGTCGCATCTATATTGTCAATGTGACATACAACACATTGGGAACACTCTCTAAAGACTCCCGGGTGGAACGTATCGAAGCAGAGCCGATGGTGCGGCAGGCCATGGATGTGACACCGGGGCAGGTGAACGCCACTCCTGTCTACAGCGGTGAGTCACTGCCCCAGGCTTTCACGGGTGAGGGGGTGGCAGCAGGCATCTTTGACAATGGCTACGACTTCACTCATCCTGCATTCCTCGATGCCCAAGGCCAATTGAGAGCACGTTACTATTACGACTTCTGTTGGCAGAACGAAGACGGCACAAAAGGCCATGCCATGACCACGACCGAAGAAATAGCCGCCTATGGGGGTACGCACCATCCCAACGCCAGTCTTCATGGCACCCACGTCATGGGAATTATGGCCGGACGCGCCGTTGATGGCAAATATCAGGGGATGGCTCCTGATGCGGATATCTACGCTGTGCACTTCAACTCCTATCCTGAGGATTTCGAAGCCTCCGACCAGCAGACTTCCGCCAACTGTGTGTTGGGCTTCAAATACATCTTCGACCAAGCAGAGAAAGACGGCAAGCCCTGTGTGGTGAACTTCAGCAATGGCGAGAGTTATACGTTCGACAAACAACGTCTGCTGGAAAGCGAGGCCCTGCAGTCACTGACAGGTCCCGGACGCATCATCGTGGTCTGTGCGGGCAACGACGGCAACAGGACCTCTTATCTGGAGAAACCCACAGGAGTGATACAGGCCGGCGCAGGCATGGTCAATGGCGTGGGAGGTGGTGATATCATTGACATGGACATTGTCACCCCGGGCAATCAGAACGTGCGCCTCGATTTTCTCGGAATGCGGCTTACAAACTTCACGATAGACAAGACCATCAGTTTCAGAACCGACAGCGTACTGGAACTCGCTGGCGACACATGCTCGCTTGCCACCACTACCATGCTGGGCGATGTCAGCCTGAAAGTGTGGAAAAGCGACTTCGTGGATGAGCGTGGCGATGTATTTCACGTGCATGCCAAACTGCCCACTCCCGTCTACATGGTGCTCTGCGGTGCTCTCTTCTTGCTCACCAGCGAGTCACCGGCATGGGTCTATTCTGACATCAAATATTGCCCCTTTGTCAATCTTACTGGAGTTAACGCCTATTGTTATGCCCAGCCAGGCCATTCCATCTGGTGGCCAGGTACGCTGCCAGGCCTCATCACCGTGGGTGCCACAGGCTACAAGTCGTCGTTCAAGAATATCGATGGCAATATGAATACCGCCATGGAGGAGTTTGCCGCAAAGGTAAATGGACAAATAGCTCTCTTCTCTTCGAAAGGGCCAACCTATGAGGAACTGACAAAGCCAGACGTGACGGCTCCTGGAGTAAGCATCAACGCGGCTTTCAACAGCTATGTGGGCATCACCGACCCTCTGCGCAAGGAACTCACCGACAAAGTCGTCTACAACGGCAAGACCTATTACTACACAGCACAGAGTGGCACATCCATGGCCACGCCTGTGGTGGCAGGAGCCATCACTCTCTGGTTGCAGGCCAACCCCCATCTGACCACAGAGCAAATCAAGGATGTCTTCGCTCACACTTGTACTCACCCAGAACAAGATCTGACCTATCCTAACAACACCTATGGATATGGACAGATTGATGTTTACAAGGGGCTGCTCTACATCCTTGACTTGCCTAACTACATACCAGAATTGTCACTAGAGCAACCTGCCGAGGTACGTTTCACTCTTCAAGGACGCCGACTGCACATACGCCCCACCCCTGCGGCACCTACATCCGACTCTCCGGCCACCCTTTCCATTTACACCACAGATGGTCGTAGCGTGCGCTCCATGCTCCTTGACGGCGACCTATCGGCTGACCTGAGCACATTGCCAGCAGGGCTCTACGCTGTACAACTCAACACCAGCCATCGACAGACCACAGGGTCCACACTGATACGTCTGAAATAGACAGGCAGATGGGATGAGACAGGGACGTCGCCTCTATTTTCTCCTCTTGATCAAGGAGAACAAGCTTGCGAACAAACTCAATCGGGCTGGTGGATTGCGTTGAAGCACTTCTTTCAGTTTGAATTCTGTATCAAGCACAGGGTCTATCTTCAGCAGGTCCTTCATCTCTCTCATCTTTTGAGAGATGGTGGAGGCACTGGCCCCAAAATAATCGGAAATGTCGGTTGTAGAAACCTTCACCCGATATTTCTTGCTAAACAAGAGGTTGATGCTGCAAATGGTATATACTGCTCCGGCTGCCCACATTTCCACTTTACCTGATTGCAATGGACAAGAGCGTTCTCGGCCAAGTTTCTTAATCAGTTTTGTGCACAATTCCGCACATTCTTCATCCAGATGCTCATTGCAAAACGCAACGGCAAGTTCAATTACCTTAGCTTCTCTTTCTTTCAGATTCATGGGGATAGGTTTTGAATCTTGACCAATCATCACCTAAATGGCATCAAGTAAAAAGTTTAGGATAAACGAAATGCTTAAAAGTCAATGCACGTCGATGCCATCAAAATACAATTCTGCGATGACAGTGTCGCCATATTTCGAGCCGGGGTAGACTTCGAGGATCTCGAATTTTAGTGTCCAGTCGGGCTTTGCTTCGTCGTTGTAGCCAAGAATGCCGACATCGAAGCTCTGAAGCGTGCGGCTGTCTTCCAAAGCGAGGATGGCGTAAGGCTTGTTATTGTACCATACGCGCAGTTTCTTCACGCGTGAGTTGGCTCGCCATGCCGCCTCCGACTTGACATGGCCGTTGAGGATTTCCACCGTTGTGATGCGAGGGCATTTCCCCTCGAATGTGTAGGTCAGGCTCTCGCCAATGCCCTTGCCCTTTGTGGCCCACACGCTCTCATGGCTGAAATCGTGGGCATTCTCACCCTTGTAGTCAAACTTGCTGTTGGGAGGCAGGCAGCTTGAAGCCGTGACGCTCTTCACCTCTCCGCCGCAGTACCAGCTGCACTTGCCGCTGTACAAGTCGTCGTAGATGGTGAGGTCGCCATATTTACTTATCTCCTCAGAATCATCTCCATATTGGTTGGAGAGTTTTTCCCATTTCTCCACTGTGATTGTCGGCATCGGAGTGATACTTTGTGGTTTGATGACCTTTTCTTGCGCATGAGCGGCCATCATTGCAGCGATGGCTATAAGGATGGTGATGATGTTTCTTTTCATAATGCTTGACAGTTTAATTGTTCCGCAAAGATAATCATATTTTTGTATTCACAATATTTTCCCTGCCAAAATGTTTACCAATAAGCAGTTGATAATAAACATACAGGTAAAGAGGGTGTTTATTCACCTAAAAGCAGAAAGGCATTGTAGCAGACTTACATCTACTACAATGCCTTTCCTCAAATACATGGACGGTTTTAGTGCAATACCCAAAATCACCCATTTAGCGAGAGAGCCTTACAATTTTACCTCCGGCACCACCTGCCCATCGAGGAGATTGATAATGCGCTGGGCATAGCCTGCATCACGCTCTGAGTGTGTCACCATCACGACAGTGGTGCCCTCCTGATTGAGTTGGGTGAGCAGTTGCATCACCTCCAAACCATTTTTGGAGTCGAGGTTACCAGTAGGCTCGTCGGCGAGGATCAGTTTGGGATTCATCACCACGGCACGGGCGATGGCCACACGTTGCTGCTGACCACCGGAGAGTTGCTGTGGGAAGTGATGGGCACGATGCGAGATAGCCATGCGGCGCAACACCTCCTCTACGCGCTTCTTGCGCTCCTTCTTGGGAACGCCCAGATAGGTTAAAGGCAACTCCACATTCTCCTCCACGTTCAACTCGTCTATGAGGTTGAAACTTTGGAACACAAAGCCAATATGCCCCTTGCGAACCTTCGTGCGCTGGCTTTCCTTCAGTTTGCCCACTTCCTCGCCATCGAGAAAGTAGGTTCCGCTGGTGGGATTGTCGAGCAGTCCCAGGATGTTGAGCAACGTTGACTTACCACAGCCTGATGGGCCCATAATGGCCACGAACTCCCCTTTCTTCACTTCGAGCGACACACCGCCCAATGCTACGGTTTCCACCTCTTCGGTGCGAAACACCTTCTGAATGTTTTCAAGTTTAATCATATTCTTTTCATTCAAATGTTATTATTCTGTCTTTAGATAGTCAATGGGGTTACTATTTGCCACCTGCCGGGTCTGCAGGTAAACCACAATGCCGATAATGAGCAACACCAAGATGGCATCTGCGGCAAATACATACCACAACAACGGAAGCTTGTCTGCAAACTGTTCCATCAGCAGTCCGCTGAAGTACCACCCTAAAGCCACGCCAATGATAACAGAGGGCAACGCTATAAAAGCAATACTGCGCAGGAAGAGTGCTTGCAGTTCCATCATCGTGGCACCCATCACCTTTCGGACGGCCAGTTCCCGACTGCGGCGCTGCACCTCGTCGCGCACATAGCCAATGAGTCCGATGAGCGTGATGAGTAGCGAGGCCAGGCAACCTATCAGGATCATGTCGCGGGTGTGGCGCGTGTCGTTGTAGCAGGTCGCCAGTTCTGCGGCATATGGCTTCACGCACAAGTCTGCATCAGGATAGAAACGGTCGCACAACTGTTGGACAGCTTGAAGATTCTCGGATGTCATGTCCTGCAGTTTAATCATGATGTAGTGTGTATAGACATTGCCATTGGCCACCATCATGGGACGTTCCTCGCGTGTCACAAGTGAGCCTAACATGAAGTTCTTCACCACGCCCACCACGGTGAGGGGATATTCGGCGCCTACCGTGGCATTGATAAACTGCCGACCAATGACATCGTCGATGCCCGCCACCTCCTTCATCTTTTGCACAAACCGTTCATCCACCAACATCTCTTGCGTCCAGCCGGGATGCTCCAGCCGCTTGAAGTCCCTGCCACGTACTATCTCAAGGCCCATCGTCTCCACCAACCCTTCCTCAGCAAAGAACAGATTGGCGCAGTTGAACAACTCCTGCGGACTGCCCGGCACGAGTACGTTGTCGCCATTCTGCCGCTCGCAGAAGAGCGAGTAGGATGCTGCTGTTGTCTCAACACACGGCAGGCGCTCTATCTCACGAGCCAGGGAATAGATGGAGTCGCCATGCAGGGCACTCACGTTGACGTAAGCCACCCGGTCGTATTGATAGCCCGTATCTTTTGACAGCATATAGTCATACTGTCGATAGATGGTGGAGAGCACACAGAGCAGCATCGTAGAAAGCACAAACTGGAAAGCCAGGAGCGACAACTTCCATAGTCGCTTGTTCTCAGAGTAGAGCCGGTAGGCGTAGGTGAGCGGAATGCGCGAATAGATGCCCCCGGGCAAGATGCCGCAACACAGCAATACAATGAGACAAACAACTGTCAGCACCACGAAGGTCTGCCGGGAGAAGAGTGTCGTAATGCCAACACCCATCAACTCGCTAATCCAATCCCTTCCAGCCATGAGCAGCAACATCATCATTGCCAGAGCCACTACGAGATGGATGCAGGCTTCCTTTAGTGTCATCATGTAAATGTCGCGCCTTGGGGCACCTAACACCTTGCGGAGTGCCACCTGACGTGCACGGTTCACCAAGAGGCTAATGACAACAAGAATGTAGTTCATCACCGCTGTGAAGAGCATCACCAATGCCACTACTGAGAGAATGATGCAGGTGGTATGCACCGTGGTGTCCTTCATCCGCTGGCCGGCAACACTCACCAGTTCGCAACCGACATCGGTGTAGCCGCCTTGCTTCAGGTCGTCCCAAGGCAGGATGCGCTGCAGCAACTGCTTGATTTCGCTTCGCACCTTATCCATGTCAGCATCGGGGTGCATACGGACATACGAATGATAGCGGTCGTTGCCTATCAGGTTTTCGGTACCGTCCCAAGCGTAAGTGCCCATGGAGGGCATCGACATCAAGATGTCGTAGCGGGAGCATCTGGAGTTTTCAGGATAGTCCTCGAACACGCCACCAATGGTCATCGGCTTCATCGGGGCAGAGGCAAAGCAGAAAGTCTGTCCAACCACCTCCCCGCCGATTTTCTCGCTCAAGCGCCGACTAATCAAGCATTGTCCGGCAGAGGAGAGGATATGCTTGGCATCGCCCTGCAAGACATGGGTGGCAAAGATGTCGAAGAAACAGGAATCTGCAAAAATAGCCTTTTCGAAGAAGTGCTGGTTACCGTTCTCAAGCGTCAGTTTCTCTTCGCTGAACTGGCCTGTATAGCGTGTGGCAGTCTGAATTTCGGGAATTTCTCTGGCCAGCACGGGGGCAATGCCTCCCGGCGAAGCACCATGCTGCTGCGGCTCCTGGCCTTTGCGTTGGAATGTTTCTTGCAACTCATACACATGTTCTTTGTCCACGATGCAGCAGTCGTAGTTTCGCTCCAATTGCACCTTGGCTATCAACACCAGTCCGACGGTAAGTCCGATGGCTAAAGAAAGGATTTTGATGAAGGTTCCCTGACCTTTTCTGATGATATTCATGACTCCATGACTTTATTCAGTTTTAATACTGCTCTCGGGATTCTCAGAAGCAGCGCGCCAGCTCTGGACAATAACGGTGAGCAGGGAAATGATGAAGCAGGTAAGCCCAGCGGCAGCGAATATCCAGAAACTGAGCGCGATGCGATAACTGAAATTGCTGAGCCAATCGTTCATCAAGTACCACGAGACAGGTACGGCAATGACAAACGAAATCAGCATAGGAATTGAGAATGTGCGGAGCATCAACAGCAGCACTTCGCCCGATGTCGAGCCCATCACTTTGCGGATGGCAATCTCCTTGCGGCGCTGACGGATGAAGAAGAGCGACAGCCCCACGTAGCCCATGACCGAGATGACGATGGCAATGAAGGTGAAGAGTGTGATAATATCCAGCGTATTCTGATGCTCCTCGAAAGTTTCAGCGATGCTGTCCTCCATGCTGAAGACATAATACTGCAAGTCATCTTCCGAGACACCTTGTTCTTGGAGCATAGACTTGAAAGCGGCAAGGGCATGCCTGTCGCCATTTGTCTTCACCAGATAATTGGGATTATCTACCATTTCCGACTTTCTGATAGCCATTGGGCGCACACCCTCCAGCACATTGATGATGCGGAAATCCTTCAGTATCCCGGCTATGAGGCTCTTCTGGTCATCACCCCACACAAAATCCTTTTCCTCGCCTGTATAGTTCAGCAGGCGCAGGGCTTCTTCGTTCAGGTAGTAACCATTGTTGACAGCTCCATTGTCACGGATGATTTTCAGTCCCAAGAGGTCGAAAGCCTCCTTGTCCAGATCAGTAATCATCAGCATTTCGTAGTCGCCCTCGCTGTTCTTGACACCCTTTCCTGAGAAGTTATAGCCCGTGAAAGTGCTCCCCTGATAGCAGCCGATACGCTCTACGAAGGGCATACTCTCCAACAGGTTTCTCACTGTCTGGTTTTTGCCCATCGGACTTCCAACATAGAACAGATTCTCCGTATTGAAGCCTAATGGTGCATGGATGAGATGGTTGAGCTGCAACCAGATGACGAGGGCTGCGGTGAGCATGGAGACAGTAACCGCATTCTGCACAATAATGAACAAACGCCCTAGCACCATCTTGGAATGAAAACGGAACGAGCCCTTGACAATGTCGATAGGCAAACGGAACGAGCCCTTGACAATGTCGATAGGCTGATAACGGGAAATATGCCATGAGGGCAGGATGCCCGAAACGAAGCCCAAGAGCAGGATAAAACCGAGACAAAGACTGATGCTGCCCACGCTGATATCGTTGTTCAGACTGATTTTCCCTCTGAATAGTTCTGAGGCGGCATCTTGGAAGTAGAAAGCCAAAGCCAGTCCAACGGCAAAGCAGAATGCGACCATCAACGTTGACTCCACAATCAACTTCAGCGAAATCTCTCGCTGGCTGCTGCCGAAGAGCCGTCGCGTGGCCATCTCCTTAGCACGGAACCCGGTATTGGCTACGGTCAGGTTGATGTAGTTGCTAATGGCAAAGAAGAGGATGGCGAGTACGGCTGCCAACAGGATGCGTAGTCGCGTCTTGTCGCCCTTCTGCAAACCTAAGCCATTGTTCTGTGGTGCAAACATGATGTCGGTGAGTGGGGGCATCGCCAGTTTGCTGTCACGCCATACATCATGGTGATGCTCGTCGATGTATTTGGATGCTATTTCCCTCGTGGCAGCGACATTGGTGCCAGGCTTCATCAGGAAGAACGCCTTGACTGTACCTGTTCCTCCGCTGGCAAAGGATTTGTCGTCTAGTTGGTAGCCCATCACTTGAGGATAGCGCTGCATGCTGGCGATGAGTTGTGTCTCATTGGGCAGCACCGTGCGGTCCATATCCTTCATCACGCCATTGACGGTATAGACCAATGTTGAGTCGTAAGGGTCAACATGATTGATACGAATATTATTCTTACCCACTATCTGCAGCGACTCGCCGATAGGATTCATGTCGCCAAAGAGACGATGGGCCAGCCGCTCCGTGATGACACACTTATCGGGTGCATCGAGGGCGGTCTGGCGGTCACCTTCCACCAATGGGAAGTCGAACAACTGAAAGAACGACGAGTCGGCGAGCATGATGATGCCGTTCTCATCATCAGCATCCTTCACTTCTTTATCCCCATACTTGATGCGCCCCATCTGGCTCATCACGCAGCAGGTCTGCTCCACATCAGGGCACAGCCGCTGGATGCCCTCTGCCGCTTGAGGCCACAGAAAGAAATGATTCTCTTCACCCATCAGGTAGATGCGGTCGGCGTTCTTGTGCCAACTGTCGATGCTATACTGTCGCCAGGTGTAGTCGCCCATCAGGATGATGAGCATCAGCGATATTGCCAGCCCTGCTACATTAATCAAAGTATATAGCTTGTTGCGAGAAAGGAATCTGAAAAAACTCTTCATATTTTTTGTTTTGATAATGCAAAATTACACTATAAAAACAAATCCGCCAGCATTTTCACACCGGCGGAGACTGATTGTCTAATAATTAGACGGTTCGACGTATGATTCTTTGACAGTGGCTCTATTGGAGTCAGTTGAATGTTCGTTTCAGCCAAAGATTGAAAAAACGGTCGTAGACGATATAGCCCTTGGTGGTCTGATAGACTAGGTCCTTATCTTTCAACACCGTGAGTGCTTTCTTGATGCTGCTGGCACTTGGCAACTCATGCTTACGTATGAAATCATTGGCCTGCAACTGAGCTACGCAATTATCCTTGGCTATGGCTTTCAATAGGCTGCGCTGATTGTCGGTCAAGAAAGTCAGCACCATCTCGTATTGACTTGATTTATCTTTAAGTATGCTCAAGATAGCCTCTCTCACCTGTTGATAGTCAGTTACGTGGAGTTCCATTTCATAAAGGCGGTTTAAAACAGATTGCAAATACCATGTATAACCTTCGAACAATGTATACAACTGATGAAAGACTTCTCCATTAAAAGAACCCTTCTTTGCCTTGAACCACAGTGAAGCGAAGTCATAGTAAATCTCCTCATGAAGCGGTTGTAGTGTCATCATGGCAGTACTCTGATAGAATGGTCTCTTGGGCGAACCAAACATCTCGTACATCAAATGTTGTTTGCTGCCAGAGAAAATAAAGTGGGCATTATGTATAAACTGGATGTATGACCGCAGGAGTGCCTCTGTGCCCTGTTCTGGATAGTCCGTGATGGTTTGAAATTCATCGATGGCTACAAACACCTCCTTGCCACTCCGCTTGAGATATTCAAAAATACTCTTCAAAGTGTATTCTGTATTGGAGCGTTCAATGGAAACAGACACCGTGGGTATACCTGTTACAGGGTCAGGACTGATAGTCGGTCTCCATTGACTGAAGTAATTCAGCACTTTTGTCATAGAACTTCGAGTATCGAGCAGCCTTTCCTCCACGATGGCCTTGCCCAGTGTCTGCACGAAATCATACTGATTCTGTGTGTGAAAAATATCAGTATAGATGCAGACAGCATCCTTATCCTGCTGTTTTATCTTATCAAAAGTATGAAGAATAAGCCCAGTTTTCCCAATTTTTCTTGGTGAAACGAGTGTTAAATTACGCCCATTTTTCAAACTTGAGATGATGTTTTCCGTCTCTTCTGTCCTGTCACAGAAGTAGTCAGAACCCTCGTATCCCTCGTATATAAAAGGATTTCTTGGTTTGTATGCTTTTCTCTTTGGCATCGTTTTGGTTTTACTTTTGGTATTTTACTTTTGGTATGATACTATTTGTACGATGCAAAGATACTATTATCTATTGATACAGGAAAACATTTCGGGCGAAATCTACCCAAAAACAGATGGATTTCGCCCGATTTGTGCCTATTTTGGGCGAAATCCGCCCAAAAGGAGATAGGTTTACTCGTTTTTGATGCTGTTGACGGGATTCTCGGTGGCCGCATGCCAGCTTTGGAAAGCAGCTGTCAGCAGATTGACCGCGAGAACGATGACAAGGGAGAGTAGCAATGGCATCAACTCCATACGGATGGTAAGACCTGAGATGCTGCTCACCATCGGAGCCAACCAACAAGAAAGGGGGATGGCTACAACCATGGCGACTATAGATTGGATGACCACAGTAAGGAGCAAGCGTAGGGTGATGCTGCTTATTTCAGCCCCAAATACACGACGGATGGCTATCTCACGCCGACGTTGACCCACGAAATAACTGTTCATAGCCATCAGTCCGAGCACGGCAATCAGCAAGGCTACGATGGTGAAGACCATCAGCACACTGAGGAACCGTTCGTAATCCTCATACCACTCCTGATGACTCTGACTGAGCGGGTGAACCTCTTCTGCTTCATGACCTGTAACTGAGCTAATATGCTGCTTGATGGCGTCCTCCACCTTTTTACGCTCACCGTGGTATTTTACAAGTCCTTGACGGGGCTTTCCGTATCTTCTGTTTACATAGTTGTCTGTGTCATCGTGGAATTCATCTACACTGAAGATTAAAAACGGTGTAGGATGCTCATCCTCACGCATCACGTTCTGGTAAACCATATCTGGATAGACAGCTCCCACTTCAAGGTTTACCTTTCCGTCTGCTGTTACTATTTTCCTTTCGTCATCGTGCTTTCCGAACTGTCGTAGCAGTTGGTGGTTGACACCCACGCCATTGTTTGTATAGGTTTTCTCGGGGTGAATGTTCAAGATATTGTAGAAACAACTGTCGCCCATCAGCAGCCGTTGGCTTACTACAGTTCCGTCATCGGCAGAAACTGTCATGTTCTCCAGTCCCTCAAGGGGTGTACCATAGCCGAAGCCAACTGCTTCCACCTCTGGCAGTTCAAGCAATTTGCTGCGGAATGTCTGCCTTTGGCTTTCATTGAGGTTGACTACGTCCCAGGTCTTGAGGATATTTTCGATGTCGTAGCCCAATGGGCGGTTCATGCGCTCACGGATGCTGCTGCCAAGCAACAGCGTGATGGTAAGCATGACAATGGCAAAGACCGCCTGCAGCACCATCAGCATGTGGCTCCAACGCTGACGCACACGGCGGCGGAACGTGCCTCGCACGATGTCGATGGGCTGGTAGCCGCTGAGCACCGAGGCGGGTACGAAACCTGCCAGCAGACCCGTCAGGGCGATGATGGCAATGAAACCGATGACAGCTGTGATGCCTGTGTCCTTCAGCAGGTCCAAACGGCAATCTGCCATCTCTGTCGCTTTGTCTTGCAGTGCCAGTGCCAACAGGTAAGCCAGCAAGAATGCCACAGCAGTGAAGCCTATGCTCTCGCCAATGAGTTTTGCAAAGACCTGCAGCCGCGACGAGCCAAGGAGCCGTCGGGTGGCCATTTCCTTCGACCGCTCTGTGGTGAGCGAAACGCTCAGGTTCACATAGTTGAAGATGGCGAACACCAGCACCAACAGGGCAACAACTACATAGAGGTGTGCCATCTCCCGACTGCCGTGATTGATATCTTCTGGTCCTAACGAACACTCCATGGCATCGTAATAGAGTGTGGACAGCGGGGTGAGCGTCAGTTCCTTTACTGCCTCCATCTGATAGATCCAGAAGAAAGTCTTCAGATAGTCGCGCATGGTGCTGATTTTGCTCCGCAGGTCACAGCCCTCACGTTCCATCAAGAACAATATGCAACAGCTGGCATTATTCATCTGCTCATTGTATGCCGAATAGTGGAAGTGGCGCAGATTCTCTACGTTGAATATGCATTCGTATCCGTCGGGAATTATGGAGCGGTCGAAGTCATCCATTATGCCGCTGATGGTGTAGGTGACATGACCGTTCTCGTTGTCTGTTTCCCCTAAGAACGTACCATCGTCTCCTAACACCATTTCTTTTCCAATAGGACTTTCATCAGGCCAATATCGCTGCGCGAACTTCTTGCTCACCACTATTTGGTTGGGTGCACTGAGCACCTTGCTGCGGTCGCCCGTCAGAAGCCGATAGTCGAAGAATGTGAAGAAATTGGACCCTGTAACAAGCACTTTTGTGTCTGCCTTCTGCCCTCCAATGTTAAACGTCATGTTGTAGCCAGCCATGGAGCACCAGTCCTCAATCTCTGGGAAACGGTCTTTCAACTTCTGTCCCACACGGAAGTTTGACATCATACACATCTCATTGCCCACCACAAACGTACGATCACCACGTGTCTGGTAGTTCTCCACCGTCGTCTGGCGGTAGATGAGGTCGCCCAACAGCAGAAGGAAGGCCATCGACAGGCACAGCCCAACGATATTAATAGTGGTAAATAGCCTGTGACGGCTCAGAAATTTAAGATAACTCTTCATATCTACGTTTCATTGATTACTTGATGTCCAACACTTCATTGTCCTTGAATGCCTCATAGCCACTGGTGACGACACGCTCGCCAGGCTCCAGACCTTCAAGCACTTCGTAGTACTGGGGATTCTGACGCCCTATGCGGATGTTGCGGCGATAGGCTTTGCTGCCGCTTTTGTCGAGCACGAAGATCCATTGGCCTCCAGTGGTCTGGAAGAAGGTGCCACGAGGGATGAGTACGGCCTGCTCGGGTTGGCCCAGTTCTAGGTCGATGTAATAGGTCTGGCCTGTGCGGATGTTCTCAGGGCGCTCGCCCCGGAAGACGAAGTCGCAACGGAACTTGCCCTCACGCACCTCGGGATAGACCTTGCGCACCTGCAGCTGATACAGCTTGTCGCCCCGGGTGAAGGTGGCTGTCAGGCCCTGACGCACACGGTCGATATAGTGTTCGTCTATCTGCGCCTGCACCTTATAGTCTGAGAGGTCGTTCAACTGGCCAATCTTCTGTCCAGGCTGGATGCTCTGCCCCAGTTCCACGTCGAGCAGGCCCAATTCGCCAGTGGCATTGGCTCTCACCTCGAGTTTGCTTTTGCGCTGTCTCACCAGCATGACATTCCGGCGCATATTCTGCAGATTATCCTCCATCTGGTCCATCTGGACAGATCGGTAGAGACTGTCCTGTTTTAGACGACGGCCCACCAGATTGTGTTTTCTGGCTGAGAGTTGGTAGTCTTCCTGAGACTGCACATAGGTCTCCCGGTCGATCATTTTCGCATCATAGAGACGTTTGTTTTGCTCAAAAGTACGCTGCTTGCGGTGCGTATCCATATCGAGCTGCGCCTGTTCTGTCAGATTGTTGAGCCTGTCTTGCTGCATGGCCACCTGTGTGTTGCGCAACAGGTTTTGCTTCTCCGCCAGTTCCGACTCCGCATTCAGAATTTGCAGGTCGAGGTTGGAGTTGCTCAGGCGCACGATGACATCGCCTTTGTGCACCATTGACCCCTCCTCAACTACTTTCTCCATCACGATGCCACCCTCCTCGGGAGAGATCTGCACCACCTGGATGGGCATCACCTGACCGTTGGTGCGCACATAGTCCTTGAATTCCGCGCTCTTCACCTCACTGATGGTCAACTCGTCCTGGTTCACCCTCAGTGTCGAGGCATGATTGCCAAAAACCACCCATCCCAGTGTAGCCAGCAACAGGCATCCCACTGCCACATATGGTCCGTGTTTCTTCAGCTGAAAGCCCTTCTTTTTTTCGATTACTCTGTCCATATCGTTATTCCTTGATAGTATCTTACCAATTGTTCCTTGACCATGGCCATCAGGCGGCACTGCAGCAGCGTGGCCTTCGAATGCAACAGTTGCGCTGAGGTAGTATACAGGTCGATGGCGGTGCTCAGCCCTTCCTCATACTGGTGGTATGTCAGCAGATAAGCCAGCGAGTCGGCCTCCACTTTCTTCTCCATCTGTACCGTCTGTTTGAGATACCCCTGCCAATCGAGCCATGCTTCGCGACTCAGCTTTTCCAGTTCGGCATGCTTTTGTTCGTAAGCCTCACATGCCATCTGGTAGTTGTTCTTCGCCTTGCGGATGTTGCTCACCGTCTGCATGCGGTTGAAGATGGGGATGCTCAGCGTGACTCCCACATACTCGCCCATGTTGTTGTTGAACTGTTTCCCGAAGGATGAGGCCGTCTGCGTATGCAAGGTCTTGTAATAAGTGGTGCTCAGGCCCGCGCTCAGTGAGAGAGTTGGGTAAAGGGAGGCACGGGCCTGATTCCACTCATGTTTGGATGTTTCCACCAGATAATGCGCCTGCTGCAAGGCAGGATGCACCGGAGAACAAAATGGCTGCAGTACATCATGTCGGTGGAAATCAGAAAGCCCCGACTCGTGAGATGCGGATGGTGCATCATCGACAGGCACCACAATAGCGAGGCTGTCTGCCACCGGATAGGCCATCTCTTTTTTCAGTTCCAGCAAGGCGGCGGCAAGCAGGTTTTGCTGGCGGGTCACCTCATAGTCGGCCTCGGCATACTGCGACTCCACCAATGCCACGTCGGCACCACTCTTACGCCCCACCTCCTCCAGCAGACGCGTCTGCCGTAGCAACAGTTCTGTTTCCTGCAGTTTCTCCTGAGCCATTCTGACCATCCCCTCTTCATACGCCACATTGACGTAGGCCTGCAGCACACTGAGCGCGGTCTGATCCTGTTGCTGTCTCAGAGCCTGATGCCCCATCAGCACACTTGCCTTGGCTGCCTTCAGTGCATGCAGACGATTGAAGCCATCAAACACCGGCAACGAAGCCTGGATGGAATAACCATTATAAAAGGTGCTTACATTGGTATAGCCGTTGGTCTCAGGGTCTATCGCCCTTCCAAAGTTGTACTGTGCACCGATGTTGGCATCCACAGCAGGAAGGAAGCGTCCGGCAGCACTGGTTTTGGCCACCTGGTAGTTGTCGAGTTCCAATTCTGCCCGCCTCACCTCATGATTGTGTTCCACGGCATACTGCATGCACTGCATGGCCGTCCAACGCGGCTGGGCTTCCGTCTGTGCGACATAAAATGCCAGGATAGCAAATATGATTTTTCTCATACCATTTTTCTTTTGTTCACTGCAAAGATATGGTCCTTTTGAAGAACCCACAATCTTTTTCGCGCGGTGGGAAGCTGATTGTCTAAAAATTATACACCCCGACGTATGATTCTTTGACGGTTTATTTGTACTTTCGCACCCATGAAAAAGTATGGTACTATTTTAATCGTTGATGACAATGCCGCAGTGCTGACGGCCATGCGCTATCTGCTCGACTCCACGTTTGAGCAGATACTGACCACATCGCAGCCCAATGAAATCCTGAAGATAATGGCCCAACAGCCTGTAGACATGGTCTTGCTGGACATGAACTTCACCCTCGGGGTGAACAGTGGCAATGAGGGACTCTTTTGGCTGCGCACCATCCGCAAGCACCACCCCCAGACTCCTGTCGTGCTGCTGACGGCATACGCTGATGTCAGTCTGGCTGTAAAGGGACTGAAAAACGGTGCCTCGGACTTCATCGCCAAGCCTTGGGACAATGATGAGTTGGTGCGCAAACTAAAAGATGTGCTCGACATGCAGAGCGAAATTGTCACCCTTGACGAGATGGAAGCGCAGCATATCCGGCGTGCCATCGACCACTGCCACGGCAACCTGAGCCGTGCCGCAGAGATGTTGGGCATCACACGGCAGACCCTCTACAACAAGATGAAGCGATTGGATTAGAGGTCAAAAAATGAGAAGTAAGAGAAATGATTTGGATATTGTTTTTTATCGTCATTGGGATTATTGTATTATGGGAAGTACGTCGGCAGCGCTCCCTAAAACTTCGTGCGCATCTCATGCAAGAGGCTATCCGCAATCACGATTTCACCTTCCGACTTCCTATCGATGGCCTTTTGCCAGGGGAACGAGCCATGCAACAAACCCTGAACAAATTGGGAGAAACCATTCGTCAGCAAGTGAATCTGAATGAGGTGGAATCATGGGAACGGCTAACCCGAGTGCTGACCCATGAGATGATGAACGCCACAGCTCCCATCACCAGTATCAGCCAGTCTATGCTGGGGCGTGACGACGTGAAAGGCTCTCCTCTGGAACCAGGTATTCAGGCTATCTACGACACCAGCCGCCATCTGAACAACTTCGTGGTGAATTACCGCAAGATGTCGGAACTAGAGAAACCGGTATTGGCAGACGTACCACTGCGTTCAATGTTTGGCGATGTCTGTAAAGCCTACCCAACACTGACTTGGGAGGTACATGTTCCCACAGACATGATCGTCCGTGCTGATGCGGGGATGCTACGGCAAGTGCTGATGAACCTGGCAAAGAATGCGGTGGAGGCAGAAGCGAAGAGAATGGTGATACAACAAATAGAGGAGCCTTCGAATCATCAGCAATTGATGCTTTACGTTGGCAATGATGGTCTGCCTATCCCTGCTGAGAACCGCCAGTCGCTCTTTGTTCCATTTTTTACCACGAAACGTTGTGGAAACGGTATTGGCCTGTCTCTCAGTCGGCGGATGATGATACAGCAAGGTGGCATGCTCGACCTTGCAGAAAAACCTTTGTCTGGATGCCATACAGGTTTCATCCTCACCATTCTGATTTCGTAAGCAACAACACACCAGACCTTGCCATTTTGTCAAAGAGAAATGACATCTTGTCACTTCAAGGGCAATGGCACGCTTGTTGCAACAAGTAGGGTGAGAACCAAGGAGTTATCCAAGGTATCTCAAACAACATCGTATAACTAAAAGTATAATTTGGAGGTAAAGATTATGTTGACAAGTTTGATGAGAACAAATGGTTGGTTGCCGACTATGTTCGAAGATTTCTTTAACACTGATTTTATGCCTCGCGCCAACACAACGGCACCCGCAGTCAATGTCAAGGAGAG
The DNA here is from genome assembly GCA_902780635.1 of uncultured Prevotellaceae bacterium. Classification (GTDB taxonomy): domain Bacteria; phylum Bacteroidota; class Bacteroidia; order Bacteroidales; family Bacteroidaceae; genus Prevotella. Next base: position 12,514 of record CACZGH010000006.1, on the reverse strand, counting down.
TGAAAACGCATATGTGATGGAGTTGGCCGCTCCAGGCATCAAGAAAGAATATTGCCGCGTGAGCATCAACGACGACGGTAACCTCTGCATCGCCATCGAGAACAAGATAGAGCACAAAGACGGGGACAAGAAGCACCACTATCTGCGCCGTGAGTTCAGCTACTCAAACTACGAGCAGAACTACACGCTACCAGAGGATGTGGACAAGAACGGCATCGCCGCCAAGGTGGAGAACGGCATCCTGACCGTCACCCTGCCAAAGGTGAAGAAAGAAGAGAAGAAAGAGGCTAAGGCCATTGAGATTTCATAGCATCAAGGAAATCAATCGGAAAGTATTGGGGAGCAGCTTCATGTGGGGCTGCTCCCTTTTTTGTGTTCTTCGCGTTTTAAGTATTTATAATGAAGGCACGGCAATCTTAAATAACCGTGCCTTCCATCCCATAAAGCAATCTTTTACCTTAACAGGAAATAATAACTTAACCTAACTATAAATGCTTTATATGAATCAAAACCTTAATATCCTTCGTTCTGGTCGAACTTGCCATCGATGCGCATATCTGTGTTCTGGTTCAATTCGGTAAGAGGAATGGGCCAGAGTTGCAGATAGTCCTTGAAGGTGCCCGCAGCTACACTCTGGGCAGCCCACTTGTTGTACTTCTTCAAGCGAGGCAGGAACTGACCTGTGCGGATAAGGTCATAGCGGCGCCAGTTCTCACCGAACAGCTCACGGATACGCTCATCCTGCATCTGCTCGCGGAAGCCGGTCTGGCTCAACCCGCTCCAACGGGCCTCTGCAGGCAGAGTACCTCCAAAGGCACGGGTGCGAACCTGATTAACATATGTCTCAGCCTGCGAGGTCTGTCCCAGTTCATTCAGACATTCGGCATAGCAAAGCAGCACGTCGGCATAACGCAGTACGGGGATATTCTTACCAGAGAGCCACATGTTATTGATCTCTAACCCAGATGCTGCATCAGTACGGAAGTCCTCATACTTCTTGATGTGCGGCTTCAGCTCGTCGTGGTCTTCCTCACTCAGACCTTCCCATGTGAGGCTGCTGAGGTCGGGCTGTACACCATTGTAAGAGAAGTCATAGCGCAGAGAGGCGTCCTTACGGGTGTCACCTTCCTCCCAGATACCACCGTTCTCGATAGTCTCATAGGCGTGTACAGTTGGCACGGAGTGATCGTAACCAGCAAAGTAGCATGCGTCGCTAAACCAGTTCTGGGCTGCACGTGAACCAATCTGGAACTGTACCTGATTGGCATAGCCACGAGCACAAGAGAATGTATTGGTGAAAATAACCTCGCTCTTGGCATCTTTGGTATAATCCCAAAGGTCGTTATAATTGGCCAACAGACTATAGGTGCCATCCATCACCTTCTCGAAACATTCCTTCGCCTTTGCGAAATCACGCAAGCCTGTTTCCTCAGGAGCCGACATGTAAGCCTTGCCGAGCATCGTCCATCCAGCATAACTGGTAGCACGGCCCTCATCGTTCTTGCTTGGTGCCTTGGTTGCCATCATGAAGTCGTCGATGATGAACTGCCATACATCTTTCAGCGGCTGACGGGCTGTGGTCAGCGAGCCGTCGGCAATGCGCTTCTGGTCGATGATGGGGACACGTCCCCAAATCATCGTGGCCTGATAGGTCAGAAAACCGCGTACGAAAGCGGCCTCACCCATCAATTGCTCCTCACGCGACCCTGCCTGGGGATTGACTTCACTCATGGCACGTACAATCTTGGCGGCATTGGCAATGACAGACCAACGATAGTTCCATGCATTGCGCACATAACCGTTCTCTGAGTTCATGGCTCCGTCGCAGAAGTCCCATGCTGCCGTGTTGGCATCCTTCGCCTGAAGGGCACCTACCTGAATCTCGTCCGTTCCCTGCAGGAGCACCCAACAGCGTTCGTCTTTATAGTTTTCCTTAAAGGCATCATAGATGCTCTTCATGTTCAGATCGGCCAGTTCCACGTCGGAAAGTACCTGCGACTCTGAAAGTTGGGTCTGATTCTCCTGCTCCAGGAAGTCGGAACAAGCAGCGAGACCACAGATTGCGCAAACGGCGCATACGGATTTAAATATCTTGGTAATCATAACTGTCAATTATAAAATGGTGAATTAGAACGAAACGTTGAGTCCAAAGGTGAATGTCTTCACAGGAGGATAGCCATAGTCGCCAGTTTCCGGGTCGAATCCCTTATACGGTGTGAGGCAGAACAGGTTGCTGGCTGTAGCATAGAGGCGCAGGTTGCTCAGATGCAGTTTGCTGATAATGCTGCGGTCAAAGTTGTAGGCCAGTGTCAATGTTGACAGACGTAGATAGTTGGCATTCTGAACGGTGAGGTCGGTATCTGATGGTTTGTAGCCATTATAGCCGGAGGAGTTGCTGATGACTTTGGGGAATTCTGCACCGAGGTTGCTGCTGCTCCAGCGGTCAGCCAAGTCAGGTGAAGCCATTGAGAGACCTACACTGTTTACCAAGTCCTCATAGTAGCCACTGATCTTTTTGGCACCGAGGGCATAGGTGAAGATGGCATTCAGTGTGAAGTTCTTATAGCGGAAGTCTGTGTTGAAACCACCATACACCTTCGGGTCGGTCTTGCCCACGATGTCGCGGTCATATTCATTAATGACGCCATCGGGCTTGCCGTCAGGACCGGAAATGTCCTTCACGAACAGGTCGCCCACTTCTACAGTATGACCATTATAGTCTTTGCCTTCCCACTCAGAGCGGTTGCTCTCGTTGGCAATGCCTCCGGCGCGATAGGTATAAATAGTGTGCAGTGGCTCGTTGAGGAAGATATTGCCCTCGCGCTCTGTACCGTTCAGGATCTGATCTACATCGCCATAGAGTTTTGTCACCTTATTTCCATCGTAGGAAATATTTCCACCGAAATTCCAGCCAAAGTCTTTCTGGTCGATAATGCGGGCGTTCACGCTCAGTTCAAGTCCCTTGTTCTCCACCTTGCCTATGTTCTCCCAAGTGGAGTTGTAGCCAGTGGTCTCTGCCAGCGAGTGCTGCATGAGCAGGTTGTCGTTGATGATATAGAATACGTCGAAAGATGCCGTGATGCGATTTCTCAGGAAACCGAAGTCAATACCGAAGTTAAACTGTTTCTGCTTCTCCCACGTGATGGCGGGAGTTCCACGGAGGCCGCTGGTAGCGTAGCCTGCCACACCAACGGTATTGCCATCAACTGTCTGGCGCTGTGCCATGGGGTTGTACCATGTATTATAAACATAGTTGGCAATGTCTTGATTACCCACCATACCGTAGCCTGTACGTATTTTCAAACGGCTGAAGAAGTTCTGATTCTGCATAAACTTCTCATTAGTGGCCTCCCATGCAAAGGAGAATGAGGGGAAGATTCCCCAGCGGTGACCGTCACCAAACTTAGAAGATCCGTCGTAACGAGCTGTTGCTGTAAGGAAGTAGCGGCTGTCGTAGTTGTAGTTGGCACGGGCGATATAAGACTGCAAGGTAGAGGTGCCGAAGTCAGAATCAATGACTGTCTTCTCGAACGCTGCTGCACCAGCCAGTTCGTGATAGCCTAAGTGGTCGCTGGGGAAACGATAGCCACGGGCCAGGTCGTAGTTGTTATGGTCACGGCTCAAACTCGTGCCTACCATCACGTTCAACTTGTGATTTTCAATCTGCGTGTCGTATGAGAGTGAGTTGTCCCACTGCCAGTTGGTCTGTTCAAAGCGCTCGTGCTGGGCAATGGCATCGCCTGACTCATGTCGAACGGACTCCTGAATAGTGCCTGGCGTATAAGAGAACCAAGTCTGTGCGGCATAGTCAACAGAGAGTGTAGAGCGGAAGTTCAGGCCTTTCAGCGGATTGATATTGATGAAGTTTGAAGATGCCAAACGTGTACGTGTACGATCCTGCTGTACATCCATTGAATTAAAAGGATTATACTCATTGTTATAGTTCTCCGTCAGCGCCTGATAATAGACGGTCAGATACTGTGGCAGATAGCGTGTTGCGGCATCCTTGTAAGGATGGAAGTCCAGAATGGGGTTAGCAGTCAAAGCCTTGTTATAGACATCATCCGTCGGGATGGCATCTTCAGTGCGGGTGAATGTGGTGTTTGTACCAACCTTCAACCATTCCTTTACATTGTATTCGGCATTGATACGGCCAGAATAGCGCTGCTGGTCAGAGCCTTTTACGATACCCTTCAGATTTGAATAGTTCAGACTGAAATAAACATTTCCTTTGTCGAATGCCTTTGAAAAACTGACATTATGATTGTGCTGCACACCTGTACGGGTCACCTCCTTCAGCCAGTCGTAGCTGTTCCAACGATTGCCATTGCGGCTCTGGAACTCCTGATCAGAGAAGGCAAGGTTGCTGCCCAACAAGATGTTATTGACATAACTGTCGCGATTCTCTGAAGGGTTGTTGCGTAGATAACCATTGGCAAAGGCATCAATACGCAGGTTAGCCAGGTCGGTGGCATCCATCGTCTCGGGGCGCTGGGTCATGCTGGAGATGCTCAGCCAACCATCGTAGGTCACACTTCCTTCCTTGCTGGCGCCCTTCTTGGTAGTAATCAGCACTACACCATTTGCACCACGAGAGCCATAAAGGGCAGTGGCAGAGGCATCCTTCAGTACTTCCAAGTGCTCCACATCGTTCGGATTAATGCTGCTGAAACCTCCAAAGTCATTGGTCATTACCATACCATCGACCACATAGATCGGGTCTGAGCCTGAGTTTATCGTGTTGATGCCACGGACACGGATACCTGAGTCATCACTGGGGCGGGCACCTGGCTCTACGAATACACCAGACACACGACCTTGTAAAGCCTGATTCACGTTTGTAACAGGTTTCTCGGCCAATGTTTTACCATCAACGCTGCCTACGGCACCTGTCAAGTCGCTCTTTTTCATGATAGTACCCACTACCACCACTTCGTCGAGTTCTGCATTATCCTCAAGCAAAGTGATGTTAAGAGGAGCAGAGTCATTGACCTTTACCTTCTGGGTGACAAAGCCAATGTAAGAGATTGTCAGTTCATCGCCTTTGTTGGCTTTCATCTGGAAGTTTCCGTCTAAGTCGGTCACTGTTCCGTTACTTGTGCCCGTTACAATGACGCTGGCACCAATAATGGGTTCCCCCGTTCCATCCTTCACGTTACCGGAAACGGTCGTCTGCGCCATCATCAGACCATAAAGGCCAAAGAGCGCCATCATCAGTAATAGAATTCGTTGTTTCATGTCATTATTGTTTTGAATTGGTTAGTTACTTCTTTATCAGTTCTACGATACGGCTGCTCATGTCATCGCCAGTGATGAGATTCAGCCCGACCTTCATCAGATAATCACCGCTCAGCACCTTTCCATCGTATGCGAGTTTGGACTTCTGACCTGGCATCAGGCAAATCTCTTTGACCAGATACTTGGCATTGGCATCAAGTCCTTCCAGACGAGTGGGCAACAACTGCTCGTTGAAGTCGGGGTGAATATCATAGGCTGCAATGAGGGCATGGCTCTTATCGTCGCTGACACGCTCCATCACACAGTGCTTGGTTTTGTAAGGCGATACCAGACGATAAAGATTAGGCGAGTAGATGACGGGCTTCAAACGGTTGTACTCTTTGACAGCCAGACGGCAATACTGCAGGTCATCAGGAGCCATTGATTTCAGGTCGATGTCGAAACCTAGTTTGCAGGTGAAGTCAACATCCACACGGAACTTGACACTGGCCCGACGGTTCCAATTGGTAACGTGTGAGCACATGGCTTTCGAAGGGATGAACTGTGAGAAGCCCCACTGGATATACAGACGCTCTACGGGATCGGTATTGTCGGAACACCAAAACTCGGTGAAGTATTTCAGGGCCTCATAGTCACATCGGCCACCGCCGCCAGAGCAGAGCATCATCACGAGATCAGGGTATTTGGTCTGAATACGGTCGAGGACTTTATAGAGGCCACGCACATAATCTACATAAAGATTGCCCTGATTCTCACCCTCTACCTGCGAATAGATATTGGTGATGGGTGAATTACAGTCCCACTTAAAGAACTTCAGTTTGGGATTCTCTTTCATCAGATTATCAACAATGCTGAAAACGAAGTCCTGCACTTTCGGATTGGTCAGATCGAGAACCAACTGATTACGGAAATAGTAGGTATCACGATTGGGTAAGGTCAACATCCATTCTGGGTGTTTTTCAGCCAGTTCGCTCTTAGGATTAACCATTTCCGGCTCAATCCATATACCGAACTCCACGCCTGTCTCATTGGCTTTCTTTACCAAATAAGGCACACCATTGGGCAGTTTGTTCTTTGTAGGTTCCCAGTCGCCAAGACCAGCAAAGTCATCCTTACGGGGATATTTGTTGCCAAACCATCCGTCATCAAGCAGGAACATATCTACGCCGAGATCTTTGGCTTCACTGAAAAGTTTGGTCAGTTTCTCTTCATCAAAGTCAAAATAGGTATTCTCCCAGTTGTTGAGGAGGGTCATACGGTCTTCATTAGCCTTGTAAAGTTGGTGGTTGAGTGCCCATCGTTGAAAATCACGGCTACCCTCACCGGCACCTTTCTGACTCAGAGTGAAGATAAAGTCGGGTGTACGGAATACCTCACCTTTCTTCAATAGGTATTGTGAGGCATCAGGATTGATGCCGCTGATAACACGCAACTGATTATTGTTATCCACCTCGAAGGTAAAGCGGAAGTTTCCCGTCCAGGCAATCGTGCCCATGAGTACCTCGCCAGTATTCTCTTGGACCATCGAATGTGTACTAACCTCAAAAAACGGCTGTGTCAGCATGGCTGCACGGGTGCCTAAACGAGAATCAACCACTTTCTTTCCAAATACGAGTGGGATTTCTGTCATGTGCATCTCCTTGGCCCAGTTTCCACTGAACTCAGTGAGATAATAAGCATCTGACTCCAGATAGAGCATCGACGAGGCATAACGGCCAAGATAGACCTTGCCCTTCTCCTGATGCTGAATCTCGCTCCACTGCTTGATGATGTTCTCCTTTTCGTATGCGAGATAATATAAGGTGACACTGACGGGGTAGAGTTCGTCCTTCAACATGATTTTCGTCTGCACACCACCATCCACTTTCGTCTGCTCGTGTGACACATATTTCAATACAGAAGTAGGATTACCATCGCCATGACGGATTTCCATTGCAGGCTCAAAGTAGTCTTCTGTTCCCATCACTGGATAAATCTCATTGCCTTGAGTACTGGTTGACGAAACGGTACCACGAGGCATGTCCAGCTCGTCTAGGTTGACTGACTCTGACAGACGTGCACCTAAATAAGTCTGGTACAGGCGGCCGTTGTCCTTTACTTGCATTACCAACTGTGTTTTGTTGGTGGTGACTGAAATGATTGTCTTGGCTACGGCTACCGTTGCCGAGGCGAAAGCTAAAACTGCGATAAAGATTGCTTTGTTCATAATGAGTAACATCTTGATTAAGTTTTCGGTAGCAAAGGTATGGCGATTTTAGATGGATTGTCGCCTTGAGTAGGGGTCAAGTAGATTCAATACAGAATATGCTAAGCACAACCTATTGATTTTCTTGAATTTACATTTTTTCAAAAATGGCTTCAAGTAGATGCATGTTTTTCAGATATTATTCGTAACTTTGTCGCTGATAACCCCAACAACATGAAAAATGTATAGATTACTAGCCTTTTTCGCAGCATTATTCCTCACTTTTTTAAGCCAGGTGAGTGCAGATAATATCAATCTTTTAAGACTTGACAGTGTCATTGCCGAACGTCCCAATATCACAACGGCTAAAGAAAAGAAGTTGGCACAATTAAGGTCATCGCTAGCAAGCACAACAAACGAGGAGGAGAAGTTGGCATTGTTTGAACAGATGTATCAGGAATATCTCACTTATCGCTACGATTCTGCATTGGTATATGTTCAAAACAGTATCATCCTCTCAAAGGAAATCGGTAATATTGCATATTACCAACAGGCTGTTATCAATTATGCCCTGCTTGATGCACGTGGCGGTTTCTATAGTGAAGCCGCTGATTATCTTAAGGGCATCAACCTTGAAGAACTCAATGATTCACTCAAATATGAATACTATATCACGCATTTCTGGCTTTATATGTATTGGTCTCAATATAGCAGTGATGAGCGGGTAAAGGAAGAGTATTGGCGGAAGATGAAAGAGAATCTCGTGGAAGCTATCAAGTATGAGAAAGAAAACACTATCAACTACCAATATCTCATGGGTGAGCGAATGCACTATATTGATGAGAATAGCGAGAAAGCCGCTATATATTATCGAAAAGTAGTTGATATGGCTCCTGTCAATTCCAAACTCTATGCATCTGCAGCCTTCTCCCTGGCACGTTGTTATATGGATAAAGGGGATATGCCCATGTACGAACTCTGGCTTACCAACTCTGCCATATCTGATATTGTGACTCCGTTGAAAGAAAACCTTTCACTCCAAGAATTGGCCATGTATTTGTTTGAAAAGGATAATGATAATGTGGATAGGGCTACGAGCTATATCTATTGTTCCATGGAGGATGCCCAGTTCTTTAATAATCGCTTGCGTCTGATAGAACTGTCAGGACGATTCTCAACAATCCTTTCTGCCTACACCAAGAAAATCAACGACCAGAAATCACACATTCTCTATGGAATGATTATTCTCGGTCTTTTGACACTGGCAATCCTTGCTTCTGCACTCTTTATCAAGAAACAGAACGGACAATTACATCTTCGTAGAGAAGAACTTCAAACCAAGAACGAAGAGCTGCATCAACAGCATGAAGAGGTCAGGCAAAAGAATGCCCTATTAGTGGAACAGGGCAAACAGCTGTCTGCTCTGAACGAGCAATTGATAGACACCAATTTTAAGCGTGAGGGATTGGCAAAGATTTACATTGACCTGTGCGCTAAATATATCGATAAACTGAAGAAATATCAGACACTGGTAAAACGCAAAATAAAGGCCAATCAAGTACAGGAACTGCTATCTACTATATCCTCGTCACGTATTTCAGAAGAAGATGCAGCGACCTTTATGAATAAGTTCGACAAGGCGTTTCTTGATCTGTATCCGACATTCGTGGCAGAACTGAACACACTGCTTCTTTCAGATAACCAAATAGTCGTCAAGCAGCCAAACACCCTCACTCCTGAACTGCGTATCTATGCTCTCATCCGCCTCGGAGTAAAGGAAAGTTCAGAAATTGCCGACTTGCTCTTCTTCTCCCCCCAGACTATCTACAACTATCGTTCTGCCGTCAAGAACCGTGCCATCAACAAGGATACCTTCGATGAGGATGTTCAAAAACTTTGTGCGGTAATCAGATGAGCACAGTACATTCTTTGCAAATCATCTTTGTGGAGAAGTTGCTAGAGGGAAATGCGCTTGGGCCGATGGGACTATCAGCAGGGCAAAAAGTGGATTGTGAGAACCTTCTTCTCTATGATCCCTCATCCTTCATTTTTCCTATCGAGACAACGTCCCATGAGGAGATGCGCATCCATAATCCGTCACGCAGCTGGAACTTCTTCTAGTCAAGCCTGATGTCGAAACGAACATCCAATAGTGACTACTGTAAGTTACGGGAAGAAAAATTCATAACCTATAACAAAAGTGGACTGATTACATTGACCCAGAAGAAAACCGGGAAAAAGGTAGAAGTGCCTATTTTGGAAAACAAGTTGTACTATCCGCTAACATTAAAAAAAATAAAATTATAGCCGTTTTTGTTTGGCTGTTTGAATATAATTCGTATCTTTGCAAAAAGTAATGGATATTACTGTAATAAAGAATACTATTTTAAGGGCATGAAATTCTACAACAGAGAAAATGAGAAGAAGGTGCTTGGCGAAATGCTCATGCAAAGTAAACGCGAAGCACGGATGACTGTGCTGATGGGACGCAGGCGTATTGGTAAGACGGAACTTTCACAGCGGTGCGGTGATGACATCGTGCTATATTTCTTTGTGGGTAAGAAAGCTGAAACGTTGTTGTGCCAGGACTATGTGCGCGAGATACGTGAGAAGTTGGATGCGCCAATCCTTGGAAAGCCAACCTCCTTCTCCGAAGTGTTCAAGTTTGTACTCCAATTGTCAGAAAGTCGTTCGTTCACTCTCATCATCGACGAGTTTCAGAATTTCCTGAAGATAAATCCATCTATCTTCAGTGACATCCAGCGCGACTGGGACTTGCACAAGCGCACTAGTCATCTGAATCTTATTATCAGTGGTTCGGTGTTTACACTGATGACTAAGATATTCGAAGACAAGGAAGAACCTCTGTTCGGGCGTGCCAATGAGATGATTACTCTCGAACCATTCACGACCGACGTGCTGAAGCAGATTCTGGAGGACTTCAATCCGAACTACACTTCTGAAGACCTGTTGGCTTTGTATAGCATTACAGGCGGTGTGCCTTGGTATGTAACGCTGTTGCTCGACAAGGGCAAAACCGACAAAGAAAAAATGCTCACTGCACTGACAGAGGAGAACTCGCCATTTATTAGTGAGGGAAAGAACATCCTGATAGAAGAGTTTGGCACTGACTATGTGACATATTTTTCCATTCTGACCTGTATAGCCAGTGGCATGAAAACACGCTCGGAAATTGAGAACGAGCTTCATAACTATAATATCGGCCCTTATCTTGTGAAGCTGGAGACCTACTATAAAGTTATCACCAAATCACTGCCCATCTTTGCCAAGGAGAACAGCAAGAAAGTGAGGTATCAACTCAATGACTGTTTCCTTATATTCTGGTTCCGCTTCTTTTACAAGTATCAGGCTCTTGTAGAGAATAAGGCCCTGAAAGCTCTTGGCGAAATTATCCAAAGGGACTACAGCGGAGTGTCTGGTTTTATGATGGAACGCTATTTCATGAAGAAGTTTCAGGAGGAACGTCGTTTTGTTATTGGTAAATGGTGGGATAGAAAGGGAGAAAACGAGATTGACCTCATTGTTGTCGACCCCATTCAGAAAGAAGCCTGGATGTACGAACTAAAGAAACAGGGGTACAGATATAAGGAAAATGAGTTCAAAGAAAAGGTGAATAATGTTCTGGAACAGACACCCGAACTCCGTAAGATGACTATCCACCTTGGTTCTTTGTCACTTGATGACATGTAGTGTTACGTGACCTTCTTAATAAACTTGCAAAAAATAATGGATGGAGTTAAGGAATTTTCAAGAATGGATTGTTGAGCGACATAAACTTCTTGAACGTATCAAGGAGTTGGAAGACGAGAATGTTGAGTTGAGGAAACGGCTTGGCGAGTGGATCTTGGGGACGGTTCTCATGATCCACTCGAAGATGAAGAGCCTATCGTCGATTTGTCAAGGTACTCCGTTCGGTGGTCGATCCGCGCGATGACATTCTCGTAGGTTCTGCCTCATAGGAGTGAAGATGCGGCAACAATCAAGAATCACAGGCATCACATTTATGGGACTATCAACAGAGCAAAAAGTGGATCATGAGAACCGTCCCCATGAAACAAGCCAGAATTCTGTTACGCACCGGAAAACGTGAGAAAAGCGCCACAAGAATCCACCATTCCATACTGCAGGGCTTTCACAGTCAAGTTGTTTTCGAGGATGATGAAGGTAATGGATCATGAGAACCGTCCCCATGATCCAAGAACAATTGGATGAACTCCGACAAAAGGTGGAGAACATCCAGCAGAACCTGGAACACCGCACCCGAGAACGTAACAAGGCCAAGGTGGAAGCGGAACGACTCAAAAAGGAGCGTGACGCTTACGCTCGAAAGGCAGAGGAAAGTGAGAGACGTGCAAAGGATGCCATGAAAGAAGCGGGAAGCCTGCGCCGTCTGCTTTATCCCTGGCGATATGAACTGCCTGACGTTGTCGACCTCTCACGCAGCAAAATGAGCAGGCACGGCGGTCGTTGTTGGCTGCACGTCACCATTGAGGGACACAATGGTTATGTCACTAAATCCATTTCCAGCAGTGAGGAAGCGATGTACGAACGTGGTGTGATCACGAAGGAACAACTTATCGCCAAGCATTTCACCGACGAAATCGACCGTGCTTGCTGTCGGAGATGGCTGGGGATGAAAGGTGCCACTTTGGAGCGAGAACTACAGAAAGCCATGGGGACGCTGTTCCATCAACTGCCACAGATTCTCTTTCCCCATAAGTTGTTCACCGCTCCCGGTGGCTCCCGTGAAGGTGAGAACTTCAACCTCCGACACAAGAGTCGCGATGAGATACTGCGTGAGATGATTGATGAGGGGTATAACATAAAACTTTCGTAATGTAAAAAATGTTAAAAAAATGAGGTCAATGCAGTTATATTGTAGTTTTCTTATCTATTAAAGAAAAACAATCATATTTTTGCAAGTAACAACCAAACAACGACGTTATGAGAAAGATTGTACTTATGATATTGTCCATCCTGATGGCAACAACTGCTTTAGCCCAAGAAGAGGAACCGAAAACAATCACCTTGACCGACGCAGAGCAAACGTTGGTGGAACAGAACAGCGAC
>CACZGH010000005.1 GCA_902780635.1 uncultured Prevotellaceae bacterium | reverse complement strand
TCTACCAATGTTGTATATTGGCTGTAATGTGCAAAAGTGAATAAAAATATAAGTACAAACTTAAAAAACACCAAAAATTATTCAGCCGTTTAAAGTAAAGATTGTATTTTTGCGGCTGAATAATTTTTGCATTTATGAAAAATCTAATCGTTGCAATAGAAATGGAACTTGCAGTGTTTGAGCGGCTTGGACCTTAACTAAAAAGGATGTCAATGATAGGAAAAATGCAATTGTTTGGTCGACCAAAACCATGCTTTGGAAAGGAAGGGTTAACATCACCCCTTGCCATAACATCACCCGAATTGTTTAAAAATATTGCACAGTCCTCCTCGAAGGCCATTTTCCAATTGTTAAAAAAAAAGAAGTGCTTGAAAATCAAGCACTTCCGATTTGCATTTGTCGGGATTACTGGACTCGAACCAGCGACCTCGCGCCCCCCAGACGTGTGCGCTACCAACTGCGCTAAATCCCGATTTTGCGATGCAAAGGTAAGCACTTTATGTGAAATACCCAAATTTTGTGGGAGTTTTTTTTGGTGTTGATGGATTTTTTGTTAACTTCGCAAAGTTTTTTATTATTTTGTTTTACTAATCAAACATTTTTAAGTATGAAAAAACTATTTTTTGGTGCAATGGCACTCGTTTGCGCAACCATTTTTGTAGCCTGTGGTGACCAAGCTGCCAGTGAACCCTCATTGATCGGTAAGTGGGTGTCTGACACAATCTCAAAGAATGAGGATAAGGGGGCATCTGCCATGGTTTCTACCTTGGAGTTTAAGGCAGACAGCGTGATGTCACAAGATATGAGTGTGACTTTGGTAATGGAAGAGAAAGGCATGAAGATGGTTTTCCCATTTGAAATGGGATACAATGGCAAGTTCTCTGTGGTCGGTGACAATATCGTATGTGTCGGTGACTCCGCCTCTTATCGTTTCAAAATGGAGAAAGACAGCGTGAAGATCACTTCTGATGATGCTACCACACAGGCTTTGGCAGAAAAGTTGATTACCACCATGCTGAAGAGTGCCGAGGAAGAGTTTGGTGGAAGCACCAAGGAAGTGGCCATGAAGACAGATACCATCCCATTCAAGTTTGAGGGTGCCGATGTGCTCAAGATCGTGTCTGACAATGACACCATCGTGCTGCACCGTCAGAAATAACACATATTAGATGGAGCCTTCACGGAGGAGGTTTCCGTCATTCAACTGTCAGAGATACCTCAACATGTGGTGTCTCTGACAGTACAAAAAAGGTGAAGATGAGGATTTTCAGGATTTTGTTTTGCTCCCTTATCGTAGTGGTTCTTACTGGCTGCGGCACCCAAAAAGTGGTGCCGGAGAATTTCCCTTTTGAGTTTAAGGATAACAATCCGCATCAACTGGCCAACGCCAAAAAATATGGCATAGAGCCACTGGAAGACCGATCTCAGCTGAAAAAGGTGAGACGTAAGCTGCGCCTGATTGAGGATTGTGATTATTATGCCATTGACCCTCTGACGCATTCTGTGCCTTATTTGACTCCAAAAGCGGCCAAGTTGCTCAAGAAAATCGGGAAGGGATTTCAGAAAAAACTGCGCAAACATAAGATGGGTGAGTATAAAATCATCGTCACCTCTGTACTTCGCACAAAAGACGATGTGCAAAAGTTGATGAAAACCAACAAGAATGCGGTGGCCAACTCCGCACATTGCCATGCCACCACATTCGACATCACCTACCGCCGCTACAAGTATATGAGCGGCCCCAAGGCCAACACCGCACAGCTCAAATACTTGCTCGGGGAGACCGTCAACGATTTGCGTTCTGATGGGAAATGCCTTGTACGCTACGAGACGAACCAAACTTGTCTACATATCACCAGTACTAAATAGTCATGTCTATGAGAAAATGGATCAGCATCATATTCCTTTCCACTGTCTGCCTTTGTGCGTTTTCCGCCGAGAAGGGGAAAACTGACTTAGACGCTTATTATAAATATAAGGTAGACTATGTGGAGACACAGAGACTTTATCGCAACGGCAGACAATTGACCCTTGTCACTTTCAAATTGGAGTGGCCCGTATCTCTGTGCTATTCTACACAGCCTCTGTTGCAGAATACTTTATGCCGTCAGGTCTTCGGGGTCGAGGGTCGTTCGCTCTCTGAAGGCATGTCTAGTTACTTCAGTTCTTTGGGAGAGCAAATAGACAAAATGCCTGATGAGAAGTGGCTGACGGTGACGTATTACAAATGCACGCTGAAAATGCTAGGATGGGAGGAAGGGAAGTATCTCTCATTTCAGATTCACAAGACTCGTAGAGACAATCAGTCAAAAGAGGAGAGTGTCAATGAAAACAAGTTGTATACGTATGACCTGATCAAAAGGAAGTTTCTCAAACGGACGGATATTATTTCGAGTAAATACAATCCCACAAAACTGCCAGCGTATTATGAGTGGAAACTGGGGATCTTCACCAGACGGCAGGAGATGTTTTTGGCGGATGAGCTTTCCTTCTTTAACGTAATTCAGCCAGATGAGCGTCTGTGTTCAGTGTGTGTCATACCCTATGGGGTGGTTATTTCTATGGGGGATGAAGTGTATTTGGATGATGGTGAGCCGACGCTCCATGCCCTGCCTATGGGGTATGTCAAAAAAACTTTGGCAAAACCCGTGAAACGAGTCCTTGAAAGCACTCCTCTGGTCGTGAAGTCTCATTCTGCACAAAGCCCGGTGGTCATGATGGCTACAGACCCAGCGGTCGGTCCTGACACCACGCTGGTGTATGATGTGGTGGACCAGATGGCACAGTTTCAGAAGGGGGCGGCCTCCCTCAAAAAATATTTTGCCGATGAGTTGAAATATCCCGAGTTTGAGACGCTTACGTCAAAAGAGGGCAAGGTGGTGGTGTCGTTCGTCGTGACGCGTCATGGAAGGATAGAGTCGCCTTCGGTCATTATCCCTTGTTCGCCTGGCATCGACCGAGAGGCTGTCAGGGCAGTGATGGCTATGCCGCAGTGGACACCCGCTTCTCACAATGGCGTCGCTGTCAACTCTCGTGTCACATTACCCCTCAATTTCTCATTAGAGAAATAGGAAATTTTTTTCTTTTTCTAAAAGACGTCCAGCTCTACCGGACAGTGGTCGGAGCCGAAGATGTCGGTGTGTATCTTGGCTTCTTTCACTTGGTCTAAGAGACGGTTGGAGACGACGAAATAGTCGATGCGCCATCCTGCGTTCTTCTCTCTGGCACGAAACCGGTATGACCACCAGGAATAGGTGACCAGGTCGGGATGTAGACTGCGGAAAGTGTCAGAAAAGCCGGCTGAGAGCAATATGCTGAACTTCTCGCGCTCTTCGTCGGTAAAACCGGCGTTGCGACGGTTGGACTTAGGATTTTTGAGGTCAATTTCCTCATGGGCCACGTTCATGTCGCCACACACGATGACGGGCTTCTTGCGGTCTAAGTCAAGCAGGTAAGACTTAAAGTCATCTTCCCAGTTCATACGATAGTCCAGTCTGCGAAGGCCATCTTGTGAGTTGGGAGTGTAAACGGTGACCAGATAATAGTCCTCCATCTCCAGCGTGATGACACGCCCCTCATGGTCGTGCTCTTCGATACCGATGCCATAGCTGACACTCAGAGGCTGATGACGGGTGAAAATGGCGGTGCCGGAATAGCCTTTCTTCTCGGCGTAGTTCCAGTAGGACTGGTAGCCTTCAAATGCGATGTCCAACTGACCTTCTTGCATCTTGGTCTCCTGAAGACAGAAAAAGTCAGCGTCAAGGGCTTTGAAGCTGTCTTCAAAGCCCTTGCTGACACAGGCCCTAAGGCCATTGACGTTCCATGAAATGAATTTCATACTATGGGATGTATAATGGTCATGCGATTTTGTCGCCGATGAAATACATCGGACTGTTGCAGTAGTATGTGACACCGTCCACGACGATTGAATATAAAAGTATATAGCTGATCATCTTACCTTTGTAGTACTGACCGATACTGGAGAATGTCCCCATGTTGTAGATGTTCAACTGTGTGGCGAAGGTGACTGTCACCTTATGAGGGGCGTCATCCTTGTTGATGGTAAACTCCTTCTTGCCATTCTCCGGGAAGAATGTGAAGAGGTAGGTGTCTTTATTGTCGTTGTACATACTATTGTATGGGTAGACATAGCCGCTGACTTCTACACTCTCTTCAGATGTTAACATCAGGTTACGTGCAGTTTTGTCGTTGACGCCGTTGCAAAAGAGTTTGACGGGCACAACGACACGCAGGGTGGAGTCTGCTATCGTCCAGTTTGTGAGGATGGAGTCCTCTTTCATTGTGGTGTCGTTGATGAAATGGATATACCCTTCATAGGCTCCTCGCATGGCACTGCGTTGGGCGGCTATCTCCTCCTTGGTGAGGGCTTTGGTTACATTGGTGTCATCGTCATCATCACTGAGACATGAAGTAAATGTGGTGCCCAGTACACAGGCACACACCATCAAGAGAAAAACACTTCTTAAACTTTTCATTTCTAATTGCTTTTTGTTGTTTTTTTGTTTGTCCTTTATACTATTAAATGAGATTTTGCTAAAACCTTGCATCCAAAAGACAGGAAAAACAAAAAATTAACATTCAAAACTCTCCCCGGAGCAGATTCATAAACTCTTCACGGGTCTTGGCTTGATTGAAAGCGCCGCAGAAATCACTCGTAGTGGTGATGGCATTCTGCTTCTCCACACCGCGCATCTGCATACACATATGCTTGGCTTCCACTACCACCATCACGCCCAGAGGGTGCAGGGTCGACTGGATGCAGTCCTTGATCTGCTGTGTCATCCTTTCCTGTACTTGCAGACGGTGGCTGTAGATGTCCACCACGCGGGCTATTTTGCTCAGGCCGGTGATATAACCATTGGGGATATAGGCCACGTGTACTTTGCCATAAAAAGGAAGCAGGTGATGCTCGCACATCGAGAAGAAATCGATGTCTTTCACGATGACCATCTGGTTGTACTCTTCTGCGAAGAGGGCATCGGTCAGCACTTTGTGCGCGTCTTGTGTGTAGCCGCGGGTCAGTATCTGCATCGCTTTGGCCATGCGCATAGGGGTCTTGAGCAGACCTTCACGCTCAGGGTCTTCGCCCAGCAGACGCAAGATGTCATGATAATGAGAGGCCAGTTGTTCCAGCCCCTCACGAAATTCTGTCTCTGGATTCATAGACGGGAAGACTTTAATGAGACGGAGATGGGACACTTCACCACGCAAGCGGTCTTGTAACCAAGCTTCTTCACTCGTTTGAGCATGTTCTCCGCATCATCCTTTTTCTTGAAGTTGCCGAAACGGCAGACCCATCTGGGCGAATAGAAATGCACATAGATAGGCTGACCGGGAACTTCTTTCTTCAGTTTCTGACATACCTCCTGGGCCTTGGCGCGGTCGTTGCGGGTGTTGCTGCCAGCGTATACTTGGATGCGGTAGCCCGACACCTTTTTGCTGTTGACCATCAGCTTCTTGCTGTTGTCGCTAGGCACGGCGTTGGCTTCCATCTCCTTTATCTTGCGCTGGCGCTCTGCCTCACGCTGGGCCTTGCGCTCTTTCTCACGGCGCTCTCGCTCGCGGGCATCTTCCGAGGGGCTTTTCTCCACGCCACGGTCTTTCTTGGCTGCTGACGCCTCGCGCTCATAATCTTCGCGACGGGTGTTGGAGCTGCTTGATGAGTGGTCCTCAGGGCGCACACTCTTGTTGTCTGTCTTGTTTTTGTCTTTGGCCGGCTTGGAGGGGTCTGTCTGAGGCGTTTGGCTGTTGTTCTTGTTGGAGCCATTCACCAGCTTGTTGATGTCATCGCTCTGTTTCACCGACACGCTCCCGTTGCCCTTGTCGTCTTTCTGCAGATGGTCGAGAAACGACTGGGCTGGGGCTGAGGTGAAGGCACAAAACAATGCAGCCAGCGTGATGATGATTTTTCTCATCTTTGAAATTTTTGGGTCAGTTGATAAGGATGCGCGTTCGCTCATGGGGATGAGGTTGAGTAGTTGAGGTGGGTGCGCACCCACCTCAACGTTTGCACTTTATTTCCAGGCGTCGATGATACCCTTGAAGTCGGCAGCTTTCAGTGAAGCGCCACCGATGAGGCCACCGTCGATGTCGGGCTTAGCGAAGAGTTCCTTAGCGTTGCTTGGCTTGCAGCTGCCACCGTAGAGGATGGTGGTGTCTTGTGCAACCTCTTCACCAAACTGTCCGGCGATCACGCTGCGGATGTAGGCGTGTATCTCTTCTGCCTGCTCTGCTGTGGCGGTCTTGCCAGTGCCGATGGCCCAAATTGGCTCGTAAGCGATGATGATGTTCTTGAATTCCTCGGCTGTGAGGTTGAAGACGCTGCCTTCCAACTCAGCTTTCACCACCTCGTTCTGCTTACCTGCCTCACGTTCCTCCAGGCTCTCACCGATGCAGAAGATCACTTTCAGGCCGTTTTTCAGGGCGAGCAGCACTTTCTCCTTCAAGATCTCCGGAGTCTCAGCATAGTACTCGCGACGCTCTGAGTGACCCAGGATGACATACTGAGCACCGGTGCTCTTCACCATAGCTGCAGACACCTCACCAGTGTAGGCGCCTTTTTCTTTGTCAGCGCAGTTTTCTGCACCCAGACCGATGATGTCCTGGTTCAGGAATTGTGCGACGCTTGCCAGATGGATGAAAGGAGTGCAGATCACCACGCCACAGTTGGGTTTGTCGGCGCCGAGTGTCTCATTCAGTTCTTTGGCCAGTGCGATACCTTCTTGCAGGGTCATGTTCATTTTCCAGTTGCCTGCTACAATTTTCTTTCTCATTTTCTTTCAATTTTTATATATTAAACAATGTAATCTCTCACCTCTCACCTCTCACCTCTTACCTCTAATAACCTTCCTCCACGCCCAGATCCTGTCAGCGAAGGTCAGGAGCAGGAGAGGCAGGGCAAACCATGCCAGTATCAATGCCACTTTGCGAGGGGCTGACTCTTCCGGCAGGTGGCCGATGTCCAGTTTCTCCAGAGGCATAGACATCACCGATGGCTCCATGACAGGCAGACGGTTGTGGCTCCACTTACGGATGACGACACCGTTTTTCAGCAGCACCAACCCAGGATTACTGCGTATGATGGTCTTGAGCGTGATGGGGTCGGTGTGGCAGAACGGATATTCTGCACCTGTCAGCTCGCTCCATCGGCGGATGCCCTCTTCACCGCTCGCTGTGAGACAGTAGAAGCGGTAGCCATTGTCCTGGCTGTATTCGTAGAGCTGGTCGATCGTGCCGAAGTCGCTGTCGTTGGCCTGCTCAAGGGAGGGCGAGATGAGCAGAAACGTGTATCCTGGCTCGCTGAGCACCTCCTCGGTGATGTCCTCGCCGTCTTCCACCGTCTCAATGACGAAGTCGTGGATAGGGGGCACGTAGCCCTCATCGGTCATCACCGTCTTGCTGTCGATGAAGGTCCAGGTGGAGTCGGGATAGTCTTCCAGCGAAAACTCCTTTCTCTCACCGTTTTTCTCCAGGATGAAAGTGGTCTCAAACTGGGGTGGCTGCTCTCCTTCAGGTATCTCCATCCCTTTGCGGATATCGGCTCCTATATGATAGGGACGGAAGTCAAACAGCGGCAGGTCGTACAGACACAATATGCTTGTGAAGACAATGAAAAGGATCGTATAGTTGATCACAATCCATTGGTTGGTTTTCGAGATGAATCTCACCATGCTGAGGGGCCAGCGGCTGACCACGATGGCGGCCACCAGCAGCACGATGTTTTTCAGCAGTGTCTGCGTGTTGCTCAGTATCAGAGCGTCGCCGAAGCACCCGCAGTCTTTCACCGGGTCAGCTGCAGCTATCCACACCGTGATGGCCGTCATCACCACCATAAAGACGAGTGTCAACTTGGTGACCGTGCGGCGGTGGATGGCGAAGAGCAGCAGGATGCCAAGACCAAACTCCACGGCTGACAGGGCCACGGCGGCTCCTATGCTCATCCAGTCGGGTAGGAGACTGCCCATCGACAGGGCCGAAAGGTAGTCCTGCAGCTTATAGTGTGTGCCTAACGGGTCGATGGCCTTGACAAATCCTGAAAGGATGAATGTCACGGCAAGCAACAGGCGGCAGAGGTTGACGATGATGTTCTTAAGCGTGTTCACTGAGCTTGATGAGGGCGAAAAGGGCGTAATTGATGATGTCCATATAGTTGGAGTCCACTCCTTCCGACACGGTGGTCTCGCCGTCGTTGTCTTCTATCTCCTTGATACGCTGTAGCTTGGTCAGGATGAAGTCGGTATAGCTGCTCACACGCATCGAGCGCCACGCCTCGTCGTAGTCATGGTTTTTCTTGAGCATCAGCTGAAGCGTCTCTTCCGCATACTGGTCGTAAAGTGACAACGCCTGCTGGGCGTCGATGTCGGTGGCATCGGCAAAGCCGATATGGGTCTGTATCAGGCCCACGATGCCGTAATTGATGAGGGCACAAAATTCAGGACGGATACCTTCGCCCACAAGCGAAATTTTCTTTGTCTCCAAAGAGCGGATGCGCTTTGCCTTGATATACAATTGGTCGGTCAGCGACGAGGGGCGCAGAATGCGCCACGAGGCTCCGTAGTCTTCCAGCTTGCTCGCAAAGATGGCTCTGCACTCTGCCAGAGCGGCTCTAGACTGTGCTTCTGTATTTGGCTTCTCTGTTGTCATTGCTTTATTCTTTTACCTGGCCACATAGGCACTAAGGCTGATAATTTCGTGCAAAATTAGTGATTTTTGGCGAATTGTGCAAAATTCATTTATTAATATGTGTTATAAGCCGTCTTTCTCCCGCTTTTTAGCGGCATAGCCGAAAGATTCAGCGATATCTTTCTCATCCGCGATATCTGCATCCTATTCATTCCTTTGTGCCAAAGTTAGGAGGTCGGGCCTCCGTGCCCTGCAGTTTTTTTAGGTCCTTTTGCGGGCTCGGAGGCCCGCACTCCTACAATTTGTCTACATGCTTTTTCTTCTTTTGTGGGTGCCTTGGCACCTTTTTCTTTCTTTTTCACCTTTTTTTTTATCCAAGGCCCTTCCCCTTTCCAGGGAAAGGGATGCAACCGCTCCCATCCGGTCGCTCGTACATTAAGGTATGCTCGACCCATCAAAGGGTCGGCATCATTTTTAACGCAACAAAGTTGCGATTGTTCATGCGGGCAAGCCCGCACTTCTAGTGCAAAACATTGATTCTCGAAAATGAGTTTTTCTACCTTTTTGTGGGTGCTTTAGCACCTTTTTCTGCCTTTTTCTTCCTTTTTCACCCTTTTTTATGATTATATTCTTCTTATTTTCAAATTGTTAGATTAAGAAGTCACAACCGCATCACACCTCCGACTTTGCTGCTCAATCAGCGAAGTTACTCTGTCTAGGGATAAAAAAAGAATGAATTCTTTTTATTCTCCACTCGACTTTTCGTAACTTTGCTGATTAATCAGCGAAGTTACTCCGTCTCGGGATAAAAAAAGAATGAATTCTTTTTATTCTCCCCTCGACTTTTCGTAACTTTGCACCCCAAAAGCGATTTTCATGAAAATCTATACAGATGCCGAACTGGCACAAATCATCGATCAAGACATTTTCCGGCTCATATCACAGACAGCCGACGACATGCATATGGAGTGTTATGTCGTGGGAGGATATGTGCGTGACATCTTCCTCGAAAGACCCTCGCAGGACATTGACGTGGTCGTCGTAGGTAGTGGCATAGAGATAGCCACAGCACTCAAACAAAGGATAGGGAAGAGAGCACACCTCTCCGTGTTCCGTAACTTTGGTACCGCACAAGTGAAATATGGTGATACGGAGGTGGAGTTTGTGGGAGCACGTCGTGAGAGTTACCGGCGAGACAGTCGGAAGCCCATCGTTGAGGACGGCACTTTGGAGGATGACCAAAACCGTCGCGACTTCACCATCAATGCCATGGCTATCTGTCTCAATTATGACCGATTCGGACAACTCGTAGACCCTTTCGATGGCATCGACGACTTGCTCGATGGGTATATACGTACTCCGCTTGACCCCGACATCACTTTCTCCGACGACCCGCTACGCATGATGCGCTGTGTACGTTTCGCCACACAACTCAATTTCCGTATCGATGATGAGACGTTCGACGCCCTCGGACGAAATGCTGAGCGTATCAATATTATCAGTGCTGAGCGTGTTGCTGACGAACTCAACAAAATCATGTTGGCGAAGACGCCAAGTTATGGATTTGTTGAACTGCAGCGGTGTGGATTGCTCTCACTCATCATGCCCGAGCTCGAAGCACTCGACATCGTGGAGACACGCAATGGGAGAGCACACAAGAACAATTTCTACCATACACTCGAAGTGCTCGATAATGTTGCGAAAAAATCTGACAATCTATGGCTTAGATGGGCAGCTCTGCTGCATGATATCGGCAAACCAAAGAGTAAACGATGGGACCCGCTCACGGGCTGGACATTTCACAATCACAACCTGATAGGAGCCAAAATGGTGCCTGAGATGTTTCGCAGGATGAAACTGCCAATGGACACCAAAATGAAGTATGTGCAGAAACTGGTCGACCTACACATGCGTCCTATTGTCATCGCCGACGAGGTGGTGACCGACAGCGCCGTACGACGCTTGCTGCACGATGCCGGTGAAGACATTGATGACCTGATGCTCCTCTGTGAGGCTGATATTACGAGCAAAAACCAGGTTCGCAAAAAACAGTTCTTGGAGAACTTCCGCATCGTAAGGGAGAAAATCACAGACCTCAAGGAGAAAGACTATCAGCGACTGTTTCAGCCTTGCGTGGATGGGAATGAGATTATGCAGATGTTTCACCTCACACAAGGTCCCGAAGTGGGCATTCTCAAAAAATACATCAAAGAGGCCGTTCTCGATGGACTCGTGGAAAATGAGCCTGAAGCACTCCGACAACTTCTGAAGAAAAAGTTTGACGAAATCAATTCTTCTGCCACTTGACGGCCATTTTGCCGCATTTTTTCATCTCTCTCTTGAGTTATTATTGGGTGGAGACAGATGGGGCCAATCGCCATCAAAAAGTGGCGTAGAGAAAGAATAATAAAAGTTAAATAATGTGTGCTTTTCAGCCGTTTCTTATATTTTGATGTTAATTTTGCATATTGAAAACTTCAATAGGCTAGATTTGCTTTTACTTTTTTGAAGATATATCTTATTTTTTTATTCAATATGAAAAGAAACAAATTCTTAATGCTTGTAGTTGCTGTCTCTACGCTGGTAGCATGTGGCGGAGGCGGCAAAGGTGGTATGAACTTTGGCGACAACGAGTATCCCATTGTCACGGTGGGCACTTCCAATGCTGAGATGCTTACCACATATCCCGCCACCATCAAGGGTATGCAGGACGTGGAGATACGCCCCAAAATCCAGGGCTTCCTGACGCGTGTCAATGTGCATGAGGGACAGGCGGTGGGTGCCGGACAAATCCTTTTCGTTTTAGACAATGAGACCTATCAGGCTGCCGTCAGACAGGCTCAGGCCGCTGTCAACCAGGCCAAAGCTGTCATCAATACTGCAGAGGCTGGGATGGCCACTGCCAAACTGCAGTATGAGAATAGTCAGCAGTTGCACAAGAATGGGGTCATCGGCGACTTCGAACTGCAGACAGCGCTCAACTCGTTCAATAGCGCACAGGCACAGGTCAACCAGGCCAAAGCAGCGCTCGGACAGGCAGAGGCAGGACTGGCTTCAGCACGCGAGAATCTCAGCTTCTGCTACGTCAAAAGCCCTGCCAGCGGTGTCGTGGGTAGCTTGCCATACAAAGTGGGAGCACTCGTCAGCGCACAGAGCAACCCTGCTCTTACCACGGTGTCCAACATCAGCGCCATGGAAGTGTATTTCTCGATGACAGAAAAAGACATTCTCGAAATGACCAAAAACGCAGGCGGTCTCAATGCCGCTGTCTCTACATATCCTCCTGTGAGACTCAAACTGGCCGACGGATCAATCTACCCGCATGAGGGTAGGGTGGTAAAGGTGAGTGGAGTCATCGATGCCGCCACGGGTACCGTCTCCATGATTGCACGCTTCCCCAACCCCGAGAGGCTCCTCAAGAGCGGTGGCTCTGGCTCTATCGTCGTGCAGCGTGACAACAGTTCTGCCATCGTCATCCCGCAGTCATGTGTGCTCTCTGTGCAGGATAAGAAATTCGTCTATGTGCTGGGCGCTGACAAGAAGGTGAAATATACCGAAATCACTGTTGACCCGCAGAACGACGGCAACAACTTCATCGTCACAAGCGGACTTAAAGTGGGCGACAAATATGTCACCAACGGCATCACCAAACTCAGCGACGGTATGGAGATCGTACCCATCACACCTGAGCAGTATCAGAAAAAAATTGACGAGTCAAGCAAACTGGGCACTGATGGCACCGCAAAGGGATTCGTCAACGCCATGACAGGAAAGAAATAAAACAACGACTTTCTAACTCATTAGGACATTATGACATTTACAACATTCATAAAACGCCCAGTGCTCTCGACGGTTATCTCCATCGTCATCGTGCTACTGGGTTTCATCGGACTGGCTACACTGCCTATTGAGCAGTATCCGGATATCGCACCGCCTACCGTGGTGGTGTTCACCAGCTATCCGGGAGCTGACGCCGAGACGGTGAAAAACTCCGTCCTCGTGCCTCTCGAGGAGAGTATCAACGGTGTGGAGGGTATGGACTATATCAGCTCGTCGGCATCCAGTGGTTCCGCCAGCCTCTCCATCTTGTTCCGGCAAGGAATGAACGCCGACATGTGCGCCGTCAACGTACAGAACCGCGTACAGCAGGCCCAGGCCCTGTTGCCTGCTGAGGTGACCCAGATTGGTGTCACGGTCATGAAGCGACAGACCTCACAGGTGATGATGTTCACGCTTACCAGTGATGGAAGATATGACGACGAGTTCCTCACCAACTACAACAATATCAACATCATACCGGCCATCAAGCGTATTCAGGGCGTCGGTGACGTCCAGTCGCCGGGTATGAAAACATACTCCATGCGTATCTGGCTCGACCCAGAGGTGATGAAGCAGCACGGGCTTATGCCTAGCGACATCACGGGGGTACTTGCTGAGCAGAATATTGAAGCAGCACCGGGTACTTTCGGTGAGCGTTCAGAAGTGGCTTACGAGTACGCCATGCGATATACAGGACGTCTGAAGACCGAAGAGGAGTTTGGCAACATCATCATCTCCAGCGACGCCGCAGGCAATACGCTCAAGCTCAAAGATGTGGCCAAAATCGAACTCGGCGGACTGCAGTACTCCGTTGCCATGAAAAACAACAACATACCCTCTGTGATGGGTATGGTGCAGCAGATCGCTGGCTCCAATGCCAATGAGATAGCCAAGAAAGTGAAGGAAGAACTCAAGGAGCAGGAGAAACTCTTTCCACCGGGGATGATCTACAAAATCAACTACGATGTCACGGAGTTCTTGTACGCCAGTATCGAGGAGGTGGTTTTCACACTCGTCATGACGCTGATTCTCGTCTTCCTCGTCGTGTACATCTTCCTTCAGGACTTCCGCTCCACACTCATCCCTATGATTGCGGTGCCTGTGTCGCTCATCGGTACGTTCTTCTTCCTCAATGTGTTCGGATTCTCTATCAACCTGCTCACATTGTCGGCCTTGCTGCTCGCCATCGCTATCGTGGTCGATGACGCCATCGTGGTTGTCGAGGCCGTGCATGCCAAGCTTGACCAGGGATACAAGAGTTCACTCACGGCGTCTATCGATGCCATGAACGAAATCTCGGGCGCCATCATCTCCATTACGCTTGTGATGGCCTCGGTGTTTATCCCTGTGTCGTTCATCGGTGGCACATCGGGTACGTTCTACCGCGAGTTTGGTGTCACCATGGCGGTCTCCATCTTCATCTCGGCCCTCAACGCGCTCACGCTTTCTCCGGCCTTGTGTGCCATGTTCCTCAAACCACATGACAAAGACGGAAAACCCGTCAAAATGTCACGCATCGACCGGTTCCATGCCGCTTTCAATACTTCATATGACAAGATCCTTGGCAAATACAAGGGATATGTTGAGAAACTGGTGCGTAAGCCTATCGCCATCGGCATCGCAGTGGTGCTGGGTATCGTGGCGCTCTTCGTGACAATGACCACTACCAAGACAGGTTTGGTGCCCAACGAGGATACAGGTACGCTCTTCTGTACTATCTCCATGCCACCCGCTACTTCTGTGGCACGCACTCGTCAGGTCATCAACCAGGTAGACTCGATACTTGCAGCCAATCCTGCCATCTCCAGCCGAGAGCAGATTCAGGGTTACAACTTCATCGCGGGTGCCGGTAGTGACCAGGCTACATTCATCATCAAACTGAAGTCATTTGACGAGCGCCAGAAAGGATTCTGGTGGAAACTATCAGGACTCTGGCAGGGCGATGGCGTCTACCGCTTCCTGGTCAATCCCTATGACGCCAACTCGGTGCTGGGTATGATTTACAAGCAGACGGCTTCCATCAAAGACGCGCAGATCCTGGCTTTCTCACCGCCTATGATTCCTGGCTTCTCCGCCAATAGCGGTGTGTCGCTCGTCATGCAGGACCGCACCGGTGGTGACCTCAACACTTTCTTCGAAATCGTTACCAACTATCTGGCAGAGCTCAACAAGCGACCTGAGATACAGACGGCTCAGACCTCTTATAACCCCAACTATCCACAGTATATGATACACATGGATGTGGCGAAGTGTAAGCAGGCCGGTATTTCTCCAAGGACCGTCCTCTCCACCCTGCAGGGTTACTATGGTGGACTCTACGCCTCCAACTTCAACGCCTACGGTAAACTCTATCGTGTCATGGTGCAGGCTGACCCCGACACCCGTATGACACCGGAGAGCCTGGCAAGCGTGTATGTGCGCACACCGGCAGGTATGAGTCCCGTCAGTGAGTTCTGCAGACTGGAGCGTGTGTACGGACCGTCCAACATCAACCGCTTCAACCTCTTCACCGCCATCAATGTCACCGCCACCGTGGCCGACGGCTATTCCACTGGTGAGGCCATCAAGGCTGTGCAGCAAGTGGCCGATGAGTATCTGCCCACAGGTTATACTTATGACTATTCAGGCTTGACACGTCAGGAGGCTCAGTCGAGCAACTCCACAGCGCTCATCTTCGTGCTCTGTATCGTGTTCATCTACCTCATCCTCTCCGCACAGTATGAGAGTTACATCCTGCCGCTGGCGGTCATCCTCTCTGTGCCATTCGGACTGGCTGGTGCATTCCTTTTCACCATGCTCTTCGGACACTCCAACGACATCTATATGCAGATCTCGCTCATCATGTTGATCGGTCTGCTCGCCAAAAACGCCATTCTGATTGTACAGTTCGCTCTCGAGCGTCGTGAGACGGGTATGGCCATCTCATGGTCGGCAGTGCTCGGCGCTGCAGCACGTCTGCGTCCTATCCTCATGACCTCGTTGGCCATGATCATCGGTCTGCTGCCTATGATGTTCGCTTCGGGTGTGGGTAAGAACGGTAACCAGACCCTCGGCGCCGCTGCTATCGGCGGTATGCTCCTCGGTACGCTCCTTCAGGTGCTCGTGGTGCCTGCCCTCTTCGTCATCTTCCAGTCGCTACAGGAGAAGTTCAGACCTATGGTCTTCGAGGACGATGTCAACGAGGATGTGGCTTCGGAACTCAAACAGTATGTGCATCATCCAACAACCTACAAAGTGGAGGAATAAGAATATGAAGAAACTCAATATGTGGATACTGGCCGCAGGCGCACTGCTCATGAGCAGCTGCGGCCTCTACCAGAAATACGAACGCCCTGATGTCAACACCACGGGGCTTATACGCGACAATGTCTCACTCACTGATACATTGAAGGCTTCGGCCGACTCCCTCACCTTCGGATGCCTGCCATGGCGAAGCGTATTCACCGACCCGCAGCTCCAGAATTTGATACAACAGGCGCTCGACAACAATCCTGATATGCTCAACGCCGCACTCAACGTGCAGATGGCCGAACAGCAGCTCAAGGCAGCACGCCTCGCCTTCCTGCCGCAGTTCACTTTCGCCCCCTCGGGCACCATCGCATCATGGGACGGCAATGCGGCCACCAAGACTTATCAGTTGCCCATCTCCGCCAGTTGGAACGTCGACCTCTTCGGCAATCTGCTCTCGCAGAAGCGAAGTGCACAGGTGGCATTGCTCGCCACACGCGACTATCAGGTGGTGGTGCAGACCAATATTGTGGCTGGCGTGGCCAACATGTACTACACACTCCTCATGCTCGACAAGCAACTGGAGATTCTGGGCGACATGACCAACCTCACCAAGGACACTTGGGACATGATGAAACTGCAGATGGACCTTGGACGTGTGCGTTCTACTGGCGTGCAGAGTGCTGAGGCCAACTACTACTCGGTGCAGACCCAGGCTGTGGATATGAAGCGTCAGATACGGGAGGTGGAAAACTCGCTCTCCCTCGTCCTCGGACAGCCCGCACAGACCATCGCACGCGGCAAACTCGAAAACCAGAGCCTGCCGTCACAGTTCAGCACGGGTATCGGACTGCAACTGCTCGCCAACCGAGCCGACGTGCATGCCGCAGAGATGCAGCTCGCTCAGTGCTTCTATAATGTAGAGACTGCGCGCAGCCGCTTCTATCCCAGCATCACTATTTCGCCTACTGGCACCTTTACCAACAGTGGCGGTGGAGCCATTGTCAACCCAGGCAAGTGGTTGCTCTCTGCTGTTGGAAGTCTGGTGCAGCCCATCTTTATGAGAGGACAGCTCACAGCAGGACTCAAGGTGGCGCAGGCTCAGGAGGAGCAGGCTTTCAATACATGGCAGAATGCGGTGCTCAAGGCTGGCAGTGAGGTGAGCGACGCTCTTGTGCAGTACAACTCATCGGAGGAAAAAGCACAGCTCGAGGCTAAAAGGCTCGAGGTGCTGGAGAAAAACGTGGAGCACACCAAACTGCTCTTCAAAAACTCTGGCAGCAGTTATCTCGAGGTCATTTCAGCACAGCAGGCCCTCCTCAACTCTCAGCTTTCCAAAGTCTCTGACGAGTTCTACAAAATGCAGGCTGTCGTCAGCCTTTACAATGCACTCGGAGGCGGAGCAAAATAATTTATTATGATATTCGTCATCCGTATTCATTATTTATAATTTGTAATTCATCATTTATATTATATATGGCAAGTGATATAAGTCCAAGGGCTGAGATCGACCCCAGAGCGAAAATTGGCGACAACTGCAAGATATTCCCCTTCGCCTATATCGAGGGCGATGTGGTCATCGGCGACAATTGCATCATCTTCCCGTTCACCAGCATACTCAACGGGGCTCGGATTGGCAAGGACAACAAAATACATCAGGGCGCTGTCATCGCAGCTCTTCCTCAGGACTTTGAGTTCAGGGGGGAGAAAAGCGAGTGCGTCATCGGCGACAACAATATCATCCGCGAAAATGTGGTGATCAACCGCGCCACGCATCGGGGAAGCCAGACTGTCATCGGCAGCAACAATTTCCTTATGGAGGGTGCGCACATCTCTCATGACACAAAGGTGGGAGACCACTGCGTCTTTGGCTATGGCACCAAGATCGCCGGCGACTGTGAGATAGGCAATGGGGTCATCTTCTCTTCAAGCGTCATAGAGAACGCAGGCACACGTGTCGGAGAGGGAAGCATGATACAGGCTGGCACCACCTTCTCTAAAGATGTGCCACCTTATATCATCGTAGGAGGCACACCCGTGAAATATGGAGGGGTCAATACCACCATGCTGAGTCTCAAGGGTATTAGCGACAAAGTGCAGAAGCATATCGCCAATGCCTACAGACTCATCTTCCATGGACAGACCAGTGTCTTCGATGCTGTCATGCAGGTGCGTGAGCAGGTGCCCGACAGCGTGGAGATACGCACGCTCGTCGATTTTATTGAAAACACCAAACGTGGCATTATCTCTAAGCTATAATCGTTGGTCCGGCCCTCATAGCCGGACCTTTTTTGTGGCTCATGCCCGCGTTGTCCCTCGCTCAGGTGTCTTCGCCCTTCCTTTAGGCCGCGTTGTCCTTCCTTTAGGCCGCGTTGTCTATGCTGCAATATCGTTGCAGCCTCCGTCTCTTTACAAAATGTAGCAAAAAACAAAAAAATAATATCAAAATGAGCGCTTTTACAAAGTATTTATGTAATTTTGCCGCTCGAATGACCAATCAACAAAAATACACGTAGTGAAAATGAAGAAAAAAATCAGCAAGGTGCTCGTGCTTGGCAGTGGAGCATTGAAAATCGGACAGGCAGGTGAGTTTGACTATTCCGGATCGCAAGCCCTCAAGGCACTGCGAGAGGAAGGAATCTCAAGTGTACTCGTCAACCCCAACATCGCTACCATACAAACCTCGGAAGGTATCGCCGACAAGGTCTATTTCCAACCTGTTACACCTTGGTTTGTCACTGAAATCATCAAGAAAGAGCGACCGGATGGCATCCTGCTGGCTTTTGGTGGACAGACAGCTCTCAACTGTGGCACGGAGCTTTATCTCAATGGCACGTTGAAGGAGTATGGCGTCGAGGTGCTCGGCACATCGGTCGAGGCCATCATGAATACGGAGGACCGCGACCTCTTCGTCCGCAAACTGGGTGAGGTCAGCCTCAAAGTGCCTGTCAGCCATGCCGTTGAGAACATGGACGACGCTCTCAAAGCAGCGAGAAGTATCGGTTTCCCCATCATGATACGCTCGGCATACGCACTCGGCGGACTCGGTTCTGGCATCTGTCCCGACGAGGCCACTTTCGTCGAACTGGCTGAGAGTGCCTTCACTTTCGCTCCGCAGATACTCGTTGAGGAGAGCCTCAAGGGATGGAAGGAGATAGAGTTTGAGGTCATCCGTGATGCCAACGACCACTGTTTCACCGTCGCTTCGATGGAAAATTTCGACCCGCTGGGCATTCATACGGGCGAGAGTATCGTCGTGGCGCCTACCTGCTCTCTCACCGACGAACAGGTGGCCATGCTGCAGCAGATCTCCATCCAGTGTGTCAAGCACCTCAACATCGTGGGTGAGTGCAATATCCAGTTCGCTTTCAACGCTCAGACCAACGACTATCGCATCATCGAGATCAACGCACGTCTGTCACGCTCCTCCGCACTTGCCAGTAAGGCGACGGGATATCCTCTCGCTTTCGTGGCAGCCAAGATCGCCCTCGGATACACCCTCGACCAAATCGGTGAGATGGGCACCCCCAACTCGGCCTATGTCGCTCCCCAGCTCGACTACATGATTTGCAAGATACCACGATGGGACCTCACCAAGTTTGCCGGTGTCTCACGCCAGATTGGCAGTTCGATGAAGTCCGTCGGTGAGATCATGTCCATCGGCCGTAGTTTCGAGGAGATGATACAGAAAGGCCTTCGTATGATAGGACAGGGTATGCACGGCTTCGTGGGCAATGACCACACACGCTTCGACAACCTCGACGACGCGCTCGCCAATCCTACCGACCTGCGTATCTTCGCTATCGCACAGGCGCTCGAGGAAGGCTATACCGTGGAGCGCATCGAGGACCTCACCAAGATCGACCGCTGGTTTATTTCCCGTCTCAAGCGCATTGTCGACCTCAAGCACCAGCTGATGACCTACAATAGGCTGGAAGACCTGCCCGACGACTTCCTCGTTGAGGTGAAGGCCGCTGGTTTCTCTGATTTCCAGATCGCACGTTTCGTGCTCAAACCCACCGACACCAATATGTACAAGGAGAATCTCAGTGTGCGCGACTACCGCAAGTCACGTGGCATCCTCCCACAGGTGAAGCGTATCAATACGGTGGCCAGTGAGCATCCGGAGCTGACCAATTATCTCTATTTCACCTATCATTATGGGAAGCAACCGTCCAGTTATG
Source organism: uncultured Prevotellaceae bacterium (assembly GCA_902780635.1). Classification (GTDB taxonomy): domain Bacteria; phylum Bacteroidota; class Bacteroidia; order Bacteroidales; family Bacteroidaceae; genus Prevotella. Next base: position 126,562 of record CACZGH010000005.1, on the reverse strand, counting down.
GGTTCCACGACATCAAATTCTACAAGAATGAGAAGAGTGTGGTGGTGCTCGGAAGCGGTGCCTATCGCATTGGTTCGTCGGTTGAGTTCGACTGGTGCTCGGTCAATGCCATCAACACGGCACGCAAGCTGGGCTATAAGAGCATCATGATCAATTACAACCCGGAGACCGTCTCTACCGACTATGACATGTGCGACCGTCTCTACTTCGACGAATTGTCGCTCGAGCGAGTGCTCGATGTCATCGACCTGGAGCAGCCACGCGGTGTCATCGTCTCTGTGGGCGGACAGATACCCAATAACTTGGCTATGAAACTTTACCGACAGGGAGTACCCGTGTTGGGCACATCGCCTGTGGATATCGACCGCGCCGAAAACCGCGACAAATTCTCGGCCATGCTCGACAAACTGGGCATTGACCAGCCTGCATGGCGTGCACTCACGTCTCTCGACGACATCAAGGCGTTTGTCAACGAGGTGGGCTTCCCCGTGCTCGTACGTCCGAGTTATGTGCTCTCGGGTGCTGCCATGAACGTATGCTACGACAATGAGGAGCTGGAGCGCTTCCTCGAAATGGCCACAGAGGTGTCGAAAGAGTACCCAGTTGTGGTGTCTAAGTTCATGCAGGACACCAAGGAGATAGAATTTGACGCCGTCGCCGACAAGGGAGAGATCGTCGAGTATGCCATCAGCGAGCATATCGAGTATGCAGGCGTACACTCCGGCGATGCCACCATGGTATTCCCGGCACAGCATATCTATTTCTCCACCATCCGTCAGATCAAGAAAATCTCTCGCAAGATAGCCAAGGAACTGAATATCAGCGGCCCGTTCAATATTCAGTACCTGGCCAAGAACCGTGAGGTGAAGGTCATCGAGTGCAACCTCCGTGCCTCTCGCTCCTTCCCATTTGTGAGTAAGATTCTGAAGACCAACTTCATTGAGACCGCCACACGCATCATGCTCGACGTGCCTTACACCACACCGGAGAAGAGCGAGTTCGACATCGACCGCATCGGTGTCAAGGCGTCGCAGTTCTCCTTCGCACGTCTGCAGAACGCTGACCCCGTACTGGGTGTCGACATGAGTAGCACTGGTGAGGTGGGCTGTCTGGGTGACGACCTCAACGAGGCATTGCTCAACGCGCTCATCGCTACGGGTTATCGTCTGCCTAAGAAGAGTGTGCTCATCTCGTCGGGTGATGCCAAGGGCAAGGTCGACCTGCTGGAGCCGGCTCGTGAGATGGTGCGCAATGGATATGTCATCTACGGTACCCCGGGCACCGCTAAGTTCTTCTGCGACAATGGTGTACCCGCCAAGGCGGTGGCATGGCCGGATGAGGAGGGACCTGACAATGTGATGGATCTCATCTCGTCTCACCAGATTGAACTGATCATCAACGTACCCAAAAACCACACGAAGCGTGAGTTGACCAATGGCTACCGCATCCGCCGCGCTGCCATCGACCACAACATACCGCTCATGACCAACGTCCGCCTCGCCAAGGCTTTCATCCAGGCTTTCTGCGCCATGAACATGGAGGACATCCCGATCAAGAGCTGGCAGGAATACAACGCATAAGCTCACATCGATAAAAATCTCCCTGAGCTCACACCGATAAAAACTCCCTGAGCTCACACCAATAAAAATCTCCCTGAGACTCGCCATCCCTATTACAAGGGATGACCGTCACAGGGAGATATTTTTATCAGCTTCTTCTTTGCTTTTTATCAGCCTTTCATCAGTTCATTTCTCGTTCTCCGTATTCGACGGCTTCGCCGTCGACACTTTTCACCGCATCACTCTCATTCCACCACTTTCACCTGGTCGTCTTCTATCGTCACTACTTTTTCTTTCACCAAGAGTGCTACGGCGCGGCTGACGGCATCGTCCAACTTGGGGGTGCGGCGAGCGTATCCCATGACTTTCACGATCTGGCGCTTCAGGTCATCTGTTGGCACGGCCAACTGCTGACGTACGGCCAGGCATATCACATTCTTGATCTCTACCAGTGGCACCTCGTCAATGTCGCGGCCATTCGCCTTGCGGTATTTATCGTAGCCCTGAGCAGCCTCGGCACTCTCCCAGTAATAGGGATTGTTGTCTGGCGACTGTGGGTCACGGAAAGCGATGCTGTCGGCCAGGGTTTTCACCTCATCCTGGATACGAAGGGCGCGGCTTTGGGCGAACAGTTCTGCGATGCGCTTGCAGATGGTGTTGAGCGTCACCGGCTGTTCTTGGTGGATCACGGCCTTGATGCTGTTGGTCATGGTGCGGCGGGCGGTCGTGAAGAGCCGTGGCCAGTAGTAGTCATAGCATGGCGAGAAGTGTTTGGGGAAGTATTCCTCTTCATTCTCGTTGGTGATCTCGGTGATGATCTCATGCTCTGCCACCGCAAAAGGCACCGCCTGAGCCAAAGCCTGGGCAGCGGTCTCTGGCGCACTCTTGGTTGGGGCCTTGGGCGCACTCTTCAAGAGCGTCGCTTTGGGTTGGGCTTTCGTCGCTTCCTGCTCCTTGCTCTTTCGGGTGTTTTGGATGTTCTCGATGCATTTGAGTATCCTTTCCAGCACGGTGTCACGGTTCATAAACCAGTCGATGGTCCACACGCGCATCAGGTTCCATCCCAATCCTTTCAGCACACCCGGCTGGCCGATTTCACGGTCGCGCTCGGTGCGGGTGTTGAAGTAGTTCTTGCCGTCACACATGATGCCCAGGATATAGCCGTCTTTGTTATCGGGGTCGATGACAGCTAGGTCAATCTTAAATCGTGAGCGGCCCACTAAGGTGTCTACCTGGAATCCTTTCTGGCGCAAGGCCTCGGCGATGTTGTCAATCAGGGTGGTCTCCGTCTGCTCCTCTATCTGGCTCGCAGCCACAGACATCCTGCCGCTCTTGGCAAACTCCAAGAAACGCTTCAGACCCTCCACACCACGGGCGCGGCTGCGGTTGAGGTCGATCTGCTCCGGACGGAGGGTGGAGAACACCACCATTTCGTTGCGTGCACGGCTCACAGCCACGTTGAGGCGGCGCTCACCGCCTTGGTTGTTGAGCGGACCGAAGTTCATCGATACCTTTCCGCTCTTGTCCGGGCCGTAGCCGACGGAGAAGAGGATGATGTCGCGCTCGTCGCCCTGCACATTCTCTAAGTTTTTGATGAAGATAGGCTCGGCGCAGTCATAGGCGCGCTTCTCTAGTTCGGGCTGTTTGCTGAGCTCGTCCACAAGGATGTCTTCTATCAGGTCTTGCTGAACCTTGCTGAACGACACCACACCGATGCTCTGCTTCGACAACTCGTCATCGCTCAGACGGCGCACCACTTCTTTCACGATGGCTTCAGCTTCAGCGCGGTTGCTGCGGGTCTTGCCCATGTCGTAGGTGCCGTCGATAGGCACAAAGCGCACTTTTGTGGAACGGTCGTCGACAGACGGGAAGGTGTAGAGCTTGCCGTCGTAGTACTGCGAGTTGCTGAAGGCGATGAGGCTCTCATGACGGGAGCGGTAGTGCCAGGTGAGGTAGTGGTGGGGGAACGAGAGGGTGATGCAGTCGTCGAGGATGCTTTCCATGTCGTCATTGTCGGCTTCGTTCTCGTCCACCTGGGTGCTGGTGAAGAAACTCGTCGGAGGCATCTGCTTCGGGTCGCCCACCACGATGAGGGCCTTGCCGCGGGCGATGGCGCCGATGGCTTCACTTGTGGGCATCTGTGAGGCCTCATCGAAGACTACTAAGTCAAATTTATCCTGGTTCAGGTCTATAAACTGGGCCACGGAGATGGGGCTCATCAGCATGCAGGGACAGAGCTTAGGCAGCAGCGTCGGTATCTGGTCGATGATGTGGCGGATGGTGGCGCCTCGGCCGCCGGAGGCGATATATCGCTTCAGAATGCCCACCTCTGACCCGCTGGCGGCTTCGATAGTGAGCGAGGGGATACTGGAGGCCAATTTGCAATAAAGGGCTTTCTTGGTCAGCTCTTGGAATTGCTTGGCCATGTCGCGGTATTTCGCTATCATGTCCTCAAAGATCATGCCGTTGAACATCTGCAGGTCTTTGTTGTGGTCAATCACGTCCATGGCCAGTTTCTTGTAGAGGCCGCGGAGCATCGCTTGGTGGGCTTCCGCTACAGAGTGGCCGCCCTCGATGTAGCTGACCACGCCGCCAAGATGGCTGTCTGCCAATTGTTTTTTGCGGATGCACCACTGTGCCCAGTCTCTAGAAAGGTTGATGTTGCTCAGCCATTCGGGCAGACGCTCACTGATATCACTGAGAGTGAGCGACGGGTCGAAGATGACGGCCGAGGCACCTTCGCGCACCAAAGCGGTCAATTGACTCACGGCTCTCATGTCGGTTTGGAGAGTCACGGCACTGTTGATGGCGGGGATATAGGCAGCGGGGGTGCCGGTCTCGCGCACCATTGCTTGCACTGCCTGGGCCTTGTCGAGATAGGTCTCTATCTGTGTCCACTGTTCTTTGCCGCTCACACCCATTTGGCCAAACAGACGCTGCAACTCGTCTTTGCTCTCTGCCACTTGGGAGACTTTGCGGCGGTAATCTTGCAGACGGTTGATCAGTGGCTCGATGTGCTCCTCGCCAATGTCACGACGGTAACCTTTCAGGCTGTTCACCACTTTCTTCTTGGCGAAGAAACGTGACACAGCCCACTTGTCGCAAGCCACGGTCCAGTCGGCCTTCAGTTTCATGACGTCGACTTGGAGAATCTCTGGCGTATAGTCTTTGGAGAGGCTGGCTGCCAGGTTGTCGCGCTCTTTTCCAAGGGCGATGAGGGCTTTCCAACGCTGTAGCTGGGTAGGGTCATTGGCGGCCTTGAGGATGTCGGCGTTGATTTGTGGCACCTCTTTTATAAGGTTCACCAGCCGCTCGGCCCATGCCGCACCCCGCAGGGTCGGGGCGATGGTCAGCCCGTTGCAGTCTGACAAGGTTTTGATGGCGGCGGTGGCATCGGCCAAAAGCGGGGTCATCTTCTGCAGCACCTGGCGTATCTTTTCCTGGGTGTCGTAGGAGGGGTCGGTGATGCGGAGCCCGTTCAGCGGATGGGTGCTGGGATGGCCGGTGATTTGGAAGACGGCGTCGAGCTCATCTACCAGACGCTCAGCGTTGTTGATGCGGTTGATGTCGATGCCGGTAGTCAACTCTGCGGCGGGGGCGATGGCTTCGTCATAGTCGATGCCCACATAGCGGGTGATATAGTCGTAGAGCGACAGACCCGATGGTTGGTGCACATGCAGCAGGTTGATTTGCTGGATGAGGCGCTGACGCTGGTCGAAAAGTGCTTTCGACTCTTGGGCGTACTCTTCCGGTGTCTTGATGCGGGTGATGTCGAGGGCTTTCTGCAACTGCTGCAGCAGGTGGCTCTTGGTCATCTTGTTGGAGTGCATCTCCAGACAGAACGGTTCCAGACCGATTTTGGCCAGACGGCGCTGCACCACCTCCAGGGCAGCCATCTTCTCTGCCACAAACAGCACACGTCGGTTGTGGTAGAGGGCATTGGCTATCATGTTGGTGATGGTCTGGCTCTTGCCAGTGCCCGGAGGTCCGTAGAGGATGAAACTGCGGCCCTCACCCGATTCGACCACTGCCTCCAACTGTGACGAGTCGACATCCACAGGGATGGCGTAACTGCCGGGAGCGATGGTACTGTCGATGGCGCGGGTATCGGTCTCGCCACTCTCGCTGATGTCGACGAGACGTTTCTGGATCAGACTCTCGATGATGGGGTTCTGACGCATCTTGTCGGCATTGTTGTGGATGTCGTTCCACATCACAAATTTATTGAAGGAGAAGATGCCCAGCATGCACTCTTCCACCACGTCCCAGCGGGGGTGGTCTTTCACTGCTGCACGCACGATGGAGAACACCTGGCGCACGTCGGCGCCCGAGTCGTCCATGGGCAGTGGGGTCACACCGCTGATGCGAATGTCATATTGCTGCTGCATCATCTCCACCAACGTGGTGTTGAAGGTCAGATCTTCTTCCCTCATGCGCAGGATATAGTTCTTGCCGCTCTTCTTGACGATGTCCACGGGCTCTAACAGCAGTGGGGCGTAGCGGGGTTTCACACTCTTGTCGGTCTCATACCATTTCAGCATGCCGAGTGTCAGGAAAAGGGTGTTGGCGCCATTCTCCTCCAAGGCGGTGCGCGACGTACGGAAGAGGCCGGTCAGCGCGGTCAGCAGGTCGTCGCTGTCCCAGAAGGAGTAAATCTGGCGGTGCTTGATCCCTTCTTTCACAAGGGGCTCCAAGGTCTCTGCATGGGCTTTCGAGTTGTAGATGCCGGTCTCGTCGGGCAGGATTTTCTGGTCCGTCGGGAGGGGCAGGATCTGGAAGTCTTCTTTTGCCTGAAGGTGGTCTTCCATCAGGTCGATGTCGAAGGAGATAAATGGCACCAACTTCTTGCCGATACGGGCGTTGAGCAGGTTGTTGCGCAACGAGAAGTCGAGCAGTTTGCGCTCCCAGATCTGCTGGCGGGTCAGTTGACGGTTGTCGATGCCCTGCAGGTCATATTGGCGCTGCTCCTTGATGCTTTCGGTGGCATGGTCCAGGTCGATGCCTTCTGCCGCATCGTCGCTGTTCTTCAAGGGAAGCGGACGGATGCCATCAAGACGGCAACGATACACATCGACGGCCATGATAAACTCGTCGGGGGTCTGATACAAGTGTTTCTCGGCTTCGCTGACGGCTTTCTCAAAGGGCATGTTCTTCATCGTCAGACAGGTGGCTTCCACCACCACAATCTCGTTGATGCCATCGGCGATAGACTTGGTCAGGAAACTCAGGTCGTCGAAGATGATCTGGGGGTAGTATTTGTCTACCAGCCAACAGCCTACAAACATGTGTCCCTCGCTGATAATGAGCAGAGGGTGGAGGCCCATCGACTCTAAACAGGTGGCAAAGGCCAAGGAGAGGTCGGCACAGGTGCCAAGTTTCTGGGTGAGCAACTGATTCATCAGACGGATGCGCTGACCGCTCTTCTCAAAACTGGCGGGTGGGGCACAGTATACCAGACTCTCGCCGCGGAGGGCTTCGTAGACGGAGGCCACCTGGGCACGCACCCGGTTGGGGTCTTGGGTCTGATACTCGTCAAGGGAGGAGGAACCGGTGAGACGCTCCAACTGCTTGGCGGCGTTGATACGCACTTGTGCGGTCTCGGGGGCATTGGGGGTGACGAAGGCGGCCAATAACTCGGGCATGACTCCGATGCCGGGCCATTCGTCAATCGCCATCAAGCGTACAGAGTGGCTGCTGCTGAGAAGCACATTCCCGCCATTGCTCACTTGCAGTGTGAAGGTGGTGTCCACACTCTCGGTCAGCTGGCGCAGCTTTTCGACGTCTGGTTTGATGGCCAGTCCACTGATGCTCACCGTCTGTCCCTGTGGTATCAGGTCGATGACGGCCTCACTGGTCGCAATAAACTCTCCTGTCAGACGGACCGTCAGCTCGCGCCAGTCGCAGTCATCGTCGTTGGTCAGCTCACAGCTGCCTAAGTATTTGGCGCCGTTTACGGACATGGCGTAGTTGATACAAGGCAGATATTCTATCCTGATATTTTTGTCGCTGAGTTGCTCTTTCATGTATGTAGGTTTTAGGGGTTCGCTGTTAGGGGTTCGCTGTTAGGGGGTGCTGTTTGGGGTTCGCTGTTCGGGGTTCGCGGTCTGGGGGTTGCTATTCGGGATGTCTCAGCCCTCGCGAAAGGTGAAAAGCGAAAGGCGAACACCGAATAGCGAAAGCCGAACACCGAACACCGAAAAAGCTAACAATACGCTGTGCAGGGGATGCCTTCTGCGATCACCATGTCACGGATATGGTTCAGCTCTTCAAGGGTGGCTTTCTGAAGTCCCACGGTAGGGGTCTCACGGGCTATGGTATAAATCATGACCTCACGTGGACTGATGTGCCGAAGGGCGCGAAGCCAAGGGAGGACATAGTGGTCGCTGGTGTTGTCGTAGTCTATACCATCTACGATGCCTTTCATAAACATCGTCTGGATGATGACACGTCCCTGGAAAAGCGCCAGATTGTCTATCACTTCTTCTACGTCGTAACGGCGGCCGGTGGGGCGGTCGGTCTTCTGGATGTACTCGATGTCCACCGTGTCTAACTTCTGGATATTGTTGTCCACTCTCATCAGGGCGGCACGCACCAGGGGGTGGTGCACAAAGGTGGCGTTGCTCAACACGGAGACCTTGGCGGCTGGAGCGTATTTGTCACGCAGACGCAACGTGTCGTCTATGATCGAAGCAAAGTCGGGATGACCCGTAGGCTCTCCGTTGCCGGCGAAGGTCAATACGTCGGGAAGGATGCCGTCTGCCCGCATCTTTGCTAAAGTCTGTTCCAAACACTCTGCCACCTGCTCCCTCGTAGGACGGGGGGAGTGGGGGATATGGTCGGCATTGAAACCGCACTCGCAGTACACACAGTCGAAAGTACACATCTTGCCGTCGCCTGGCTGAAGATTGATGCCTAATGACACACCAAGACGACGACTGTGGACGGGGCCGAATATCGGCGAAGGATAAATGATCGTACTCATCTTTTTCTTTATGTTTGATCTCTGACCGCAAGACCATGTGTGATGGTCTCACAAGCCCATATTCATCGCAAAGGTAATGATTTTTCTTGCCAACGTGCGTTAATAGTAGTTAAAGTGTTGCTCTGAACAATAAAAATTCGTACTTTTGTGCCAAAATTGGTGTATTATAGCCTCAAAAATGGGAAAAAACAAAAATAAAGCCCGCAGCCGTCAGGGTTTGCAGGTTGTTACATTGTGCATTAGCACCTCTATGGTGCTCATTTTATTGGGAATGGTTGTTTTCACGGTGTTCACCGCCAGGAATCTTTCTTCGTATGTCAAAGAGACACTCACAGTCACTATGTTACTCAGCGAGGACATCACTGACTCTGAGGCACAACAACTGTGCCACGAACTCGCGGAACGGCCCTATATCTATCAACTGAAGTTCATCGGAAAAGAAGAGGTGCTCAAAGAGCAGACCAAGGTGCTTGGAACCAACCCGGCCGACTTCGCCGGCACCAATCCCTTCCTCTCGTCCATTGAGTTCCAGCTCAATGCCGACTACGCCAACACTGACTCGCTCAAGTGGATCTCCGACGAACTTACCAAACTGCCGAAAGTGGGCGAGATCACCTATCCGGAAGACCTCGTCGACAGCGTCAACAAGACGTTGCGCAAAGTCAGCCTCGTACTGCTCGTGTTAGCGGCCCTCTTGTTGGTTGTCTCCTTCGCCCTCATCAACAACACGGTCAAGCTCGGCATTTACTCCAGGCGCTTCAATATTCACACCATGAAACTGGTGGGAGCGTCGTGGAACTTCATCCGGCGGCCTTTCATCCGGCAGGCCATCGTCCTCGGACTCGTGGCGGGCATCATCGCCAACGCCGTTCTGGGCATAGGCATGTACTTCCTCTATCAGTATCAGCCTGATGTCATGACGGTCATCACATGGCAGGTCCTCGCCATCACAGCCATTGCAGTGCTCCTCTTCGGTGTCATTATCACCACCTTCTGCTCATGGCTCTCTGTCAACAGCTTCCTCCGTATGAAAGCCGGCGAGCTCTACAAAATCTAAAACTCCACATGCCCCCCTACGCTGCGATACCATCGCAGCCCTCAATAAAAAGTCTATTGTGCTGTGATATCATCGCAGCCTCTCCAAAAATCAAAACCAAATGGACAAAAAAAATCTGGCCTTCGGCCGCACCAATTTCATATTGCTGGCGCTGAGTATGATCGTCATCATCATCGGCTTCATTCTCATGGGCAGCACAGGCTCTGACGAGCACGCCTTCAATCCCGAGATCTTCAGCGCGATGCACATCAAGGTGGCACCTGTCATCTGCTTCATCGGTTTTGTCATGATGATTTTTGCCGTCGTATACAAGACCAAGGATAAGGAGGAGGAGAAATGAACTGGATTGAGACAGTCATTATCTCCATTGTCGAGGGACTGACAGAGTTCCTCCCGGTATCTTCCACCGGACATATGATTATCACACAAAACCTGCTGGGTATCCCTCAGGGTGATCCCTTCGTACACGCCTTCACGTTCATCATACAGTTTGGGGCCATCCTCTCCGTGGTCTGTCTTTATTGGAAGCGCTTTTTCCAGTTGGACAACACCCCAAACCCTATGGCCTTTACTTGGTGGCAAAAACTCAAACATAAGTACAACTTCTATTGGCTCCTCTTTGTGGGCGTCCTGCCTGCCGTCATCATCGGACTGCTGGCCAAAAAGTCGGGACTCCTCGACTGGCTCCTCGACAGCGTAGAAGTGGTGGCCATCATGCTCGTGCTCGGTGGTATCTTCATGCTCTACTGTGACCGCCTTTTCAACAAAGGCTCTGACAAGAATAAGGTGACTGAGCGACGGGCGTTCAAAATTGGCCTCTATCAGTGCATCTCGGTCATACCGGGCGTGTCACGCTCCATGGCCACCATCGTGGGCGGTATGACACAGGGCCTCACACGTAAGAGGGCGGCCGAGTTCTCTTTCTTCCTCGCTGTACCTACGATGGCCGGTGCCACCTTGCTCGACTTGCTCGACCTCCTCAAGGAGGATACGGCATGGGCCACCTCTCACAATATCACTATGCTCATACTGGGATGTGTCGTAGCTTTCGTCGTCGCACTCCTCGCTATGAAGTGGTTCGTGGCCTTCCTCACAAAATATGGATTCAAGGCCTTCGGGGTCTATCGCATCGTGGTGGGAGGCATCATCATCGTCCTGCTCCTCACAGGACACTCATTAGTAATGGTCGACTGATGAATTTCCAGGAAGGGGTCATCATCGGCATCGACAAGCCTTACCGCATGTCGAGTTTCGGAGCGCTGGCGCGCGTCCGTTACCTCATCTGCCAGAAATTGGGCGTTAAGAAGGTCAAGACGGGACATGCAGGCACGCTCGATCCGCTGGCCACAGGGGTGCTCATCATTTGCACGGGGCGTGCCACCAAACAGATCGAGTCGCTGCAGGCGCACTCCAAGGAGTATCTCGCCACACTGCAATTCGGGGCCACCACACCCAGCTACGACCGCGAGCATACCGTCAACTTTACCTATCCCACACGCCATATCACGCGTGAAATGGTGGAGGAGACGCTCAAAGGATTCCTGGGCGACATCATGCAGATACCTCCAGAATACTCAGCATGCAAGGTGGATGGGAAAAGGGCCTATCATCTGATGAGAAAAGGCAAGGAGGTGGAGCTGAAACCTAAACTGCTCCGCATCGACGAGATCCAACTGCTGCGGTTCGACCCGCATACAATGACCGCCGATATCAGGGTGGTCTGCGGAAAAGGCACCTATATCAGGGCACTGGCAAGAGACATCGGACAGGCCCTCGGCAGTGGTGCCTTCCTCACCGACCTGCGGCGCACCAGGGTGGGCGACATCAGGGTCGAGGACTGTATCACACTCGACGATTTCCCACGTTGGCTCGACTCAATAGAGATCACAACGGACACGCTTCTAAAATGAATCAACCCCCAAAGACATAACTATACATTATGAAATTATCGCAATTCAAGTTCAGACTTCCAGAAGAGCAACTGGCTCTCTATCCTTCTTATCACCGTGATGAATGCCGCATGATGGTCGTTCACCGCAAGTCAGGGCGCATCGATATGCATCTCACTGATGAGGAGGGGAATACGCTGACTGATGAGGACGGCAAACCTCAGTTTATCGAGTTCAGACATCTCATCAACTATTTCGACGAGGGCGACACTTTTATTTTCAACGACACCAAGGTGTTCCCCGCAAGACTCTATGGTACCAAAGAGAAGACTGACGCCAAAATAGAGGTGTTCCTCCTCCGCGAACTCAACAAAACCATGCGTCTTTGGGATGTGCTCGTAGAGCCAGCAAGAAAAATACGCATCGGCAACAAACTCTTCTTCGATGACAGTGGTACCATGGTGGCTGAGGTCATCGACAACACCACAAGCCGTGGACGTACACTCAGATTCCTCTACGACTGTCCGCACGACAGATTCAAACGCGAACTCTTCGCGCTGGGTTCGTCGCCACTGCCGCATTATATCGTCGACAAACGACCTGCCACAGAACAGGATATGACCGACTTCCAGTGCATCTTCGCCAAAAACGAGGGTGCCGTCACCGCTCCGGCTTCCGGACTGCACTTCAGCCGTGAACTGATGAAACGTATGGAAATCAAAGGAATGGAGTTCGCGTTCATCACCCTGCACTGCGCACTGGGCTGCTTCCATAATATTGAGGTGGAGGATCTCACCAAACATAAAATGGACTCTGAGCAGATGTTTGTCGAGAAAGAAGCTTGTGAGGTGGTCAACAGGGCAAAACAGGCAGGAAAACACATCTGCGCGGTAGGCACCAGCGTGGCCAAGGCGACAGAGACAGCCGTGGGCACCGACGGACTCCTCAAGGAGTATGAGGGATGGACCAATAAGTTCATCTTCCCGCCATACGAGTTCGGTCTGGCCGACTCTATGGTGTGCAACTTCTACCATCCGCAGTCCACGCTCATGATGTCATCGTGCGCCTTCGGTGGATATGATCTGGTCATGAGGGCATATGAATTGGCCGTCGAAAACGGATACCGCTTCGGCTGCTATGGCGACGCGATGTTGATCATCGATGACTGAACAGCATAACGGGTGTCTTATTGATGATGCACGTGGTATACTTGGGCCTGGGCTCTAATCTGGGAGATAAACAACAGCATATTGCTCGGGCCATCCAACTGCTCAATGAGCAGGTGGGAGAAGTGCTCAGGCAGTCTGAGTTATATGTGAGTGAGCCGTGGGGATTTGTCTCGGCTCACCATTTTGTTAATGCATGTGTCTGTTGTGCCACCTCACTTTCTCCAAGGGAGGTGCTCACAGCTACACAGCGCATCGAGCGTAGCATGGGGCGCACACGTAAGTCGCACAACGGTGTTTACCACGATCGCATCATCGACATCGACATCCTTCTCTACGACGACCTGCAAATCAATGAGCCAGGCCTTACCATCCCGCATCCCCTCATGCACCTCCGCGACTTCGTCATGGTTCCCCTCCGCTCCATTTTGGAGTAATTTTTTAGTAGTTAGTAGTTAGTAATTAGTAATTCTAGTTTCGCTAGTGCTCAACTTGTCGGGTATTAGCTTTTCGCTGTTAGCTATTCGCGATAGATGCCCTACTGACGTCCTTTTGTCAACGAATGAAAGTTGTCAAAAAGCTAGAAAAACACGTTTTCGAGAATCAATGTTTTGCACTAGAAGGGCGGGCTTGCCCGCATGAACAATCGCAACTTTGTTGCGTAAAAAAAATATGCCGACCCTTTGATGGGTCGAGCATACTTTAGTGTACGAGCGACCGGATGGGAGCGGTTGCATCCCTTTCCCTGGAAAGGGGAAGGGCCTTGGGTTGGGGTAGAGACCCTTCCTTCGGATAAGGAAGGGGAGGGTTGGTTGTGACCCCCGCAAGCTAACAGCTTGATATCAAGAAGAATATAAAGATTAAAAAAGGAAGAAATAAGGTGTCAAGGCATTCTCAAAAAAGGCAGAAAAAGGAATAGAGCTTGATGGTATCCCCTTAGGAAAGTAGCTTGACAACAGCAAAATAAAAAAATCCCACTCCTACATTTAGTAAGGAGTGGGTTACAAGATCTTTTTTGCCTCTCTCTTTATCTGCGAAGACCAAGGGCCTTGATGATGGCACGATAGCGCTCGATGTCGCGGTCGTACAGATAGTTGAGCAGGGCGCGGCGTTTACCTACCAATTGGGTCAGTGACCGTGCGGTAGTATAATCTTTACGGTTCTTCTTCAAATGTTCCGTCAAATGGGATATACGGTAGGAGAACAATGCTATCTGACTCTCAGCTGAGCCGGTATCAGAGTTGGACTTTCCGTATTTTCCAAAGATCTCTTCTTTTTTTGCCTTGTCTAAATACATCTTGAAATGGTTAAATGGTTATGATTTGATATACTGCATTGAAAATGCGGCTGCAAAGGTACTGCTTTTTTACCAAAGCGGCAAACTTTCTTCTCGATTTTTTTTATTTCTTTTGCTCATTACGCTGATTATTTGTAATTTTGCACCTCAAATCAGAACATATAATTATGCAAGACATTAGAAACATCGCCATCATCGCTCACGTAGACCACGGAAAGACCACGCTCGTAGACAAGATGATGCTCGCCGGAAATCTTTTCCGTGAGGGAAAGGACATCGGACAACAAGTGCTCGACAGCAATGACCTCGAACGGGAGAGGGGTATTACCATCCTCTCAAAAAACGTCTCTATCAATTACAAAGGCACCAAAATCAATATCATCGACACTCCGGGACACTCTGACTTCGGAGGGGAGGTGGAGCGCGTGCTCAATATGGCCGACGGTTGTCTGCTCCTCGTCGACGCCTTCGAAGGCCCGATGCCACAGACACGTTTCGTCTTGCAGAAAGCTTTGCAAATCGGACTCAAACCCATCGTCGTGGTCAACAAGGTCGATAAACCGAACTGTCGTCCTGAGGAAGTCTATGAGATGGTCTTCGACCTCATGTTCTCTCTCGATGCCACAGAAGACCAACTTGACTTCCCCGTCGTTTATGGCAGTGCCAAGAACGGATGGATGGGTGAGGACTATCGTACTCCCACCAACGACATCACTTATCTGCTCGACAAAATCGTCGAGGTCATACCGGCACCTGAGGTGTTGGAAGGGTCACCACAGATGCTTATCACATCGCTCGACTATTCCAGCTATACCGGCCGTATCGCGGTGGGACGCGTCCATCGTGGCACACTCACCGAGGGCATGAACGTGAGCATCGCTCATCGTGACGGCTCTCTTGAGAAAACGAAAATCAAAGAACTGCATACTTTCGAGGGCATGGGACATGTGCGTACACACCAGGTGGGCAGTGGCGACATCTGTGCCATCATTGGTCTGGAGCATTTCGAGATCGGCGACACTATCTGCGATGCAGAGAATCCCGACCCACTGCCTCCTATCTCCATCGACGAACCGACTATGAGTATGCTCTTCACCATCAATGACTCGCCTTTCTTCGGAAGGGAGGGTAAATGGTGTACCTCAAGACATATCTATGAGCGTCTACGCAAGGAACTGGAGAAAAACCTCGCCCTGAGGGTGGAGGAAATGGAAGGATACACCGACCGCTGGATTGTCAGTGGGCGCGGTGTGCTCCATCTCTCAGTGCTCATTGAGACAATGCGGCGCGAAGGTTACGAACTGCAGGTGGGACAGCCGCAGGTCATCTATAAAGAGATTGATGGCATGAAATGTGAGCCGATCGAGGAACTCACCATTAATGTGCCAGAGGAGTTCGCCAGCAAGATGATTGATATGGTCACACGCCGCAAGGGCGAGATGGTCTCCATGGAGTCGCAGGCCGACCGCGTCAACATCGAGTTCGACATCCCTTCAAGGGGCATCATCGGACTGCGCACCAATGTGCTGACTGCCAGCCAGGGCGAGGCCATCATGGCGCACCGTTATAAGGAGTATCAGCCTTTCAAGGGTGAAATCTCACGACGCGTCAACGGCTCCATGGTGGCCATGGAGACAGGCACGGCCTTCGCTTACTCTATCGACAAACTTCAGGACAGGGGTAAGTTCTTCATCGACCCGGGTGAGGAGGTTTATGCAGGGCAGGTCGTCGGCGAGCATGTCCATGACAACGACTTGGTCATCAATGTCACCAAAGCCAAGCAGCTCACCAACGTGCGAGCCAGCGGAAGCGACGAGAAAGCACGCATCATCCCCAAGGTCGTCATGAGCCTCGAGGAGTGCCTCGAGTACATCAAAGCCGATGAGTTGGTGGAGGTGACGCCCAAGAGCATGCGCATGCGAAAGGCCATCCTCGACCACCTCGAGCGTAAGCGCCTCAACAAAGAATAAAAAGGCATAAAAGAATAAAAATACACAAAAGAAAAGGCTGCGATGATATCGTAGCCTTTTCTTTTGTATCAGCCGTCCTCTTCCAAGGAATCTCAGTTGTCTCCTTCCTTCTCCGTAAGCTGCGATTTTATCGCAGCCATCTCTTGCAGCTGTCTCTTGTAGCCATCCCCTCGTGGCCATCTTTTCACAGCCTTTCCACGAAAGACCGTGTCACTTGGAAGGACCCTTCTGCCACACGGTCCCAGAAGTCATAGTACTGCGAGGCGTCGGTGTCAACCAAAGGGATGTCGCTGATGATGCGGAACGACACGAAAGGTACTCCATATAGATAGCAGGTCTGTGCAATGGAGCAACTCTCCATGTCCACAGCCAAAGCGTCAGGGAAGTGCCCCAAAATCTCGCGTATCTTCTCCTTGCTGTTGACAAACCAGTCGCCGCTCACAATCAGACCGGCGTGGACACCGACACCGCAGTCTAAGCTCAGCGCTTGCTGCACCAGTTTTTCGGATGCCTCATACTGGGCGGGCATGCCAACCATCTGGCCGTAGGTCACCTCATCGCCGCAGTACACGTCGTGGTAGGTATAATGGGTGCCCACCACCACGTCCGTGATTTTCAGTTGTGTACTGGCGCCGCCGGCGCATCCGCTCGACACGATAAGGTCAGGATGGTAGGCATCGATCATCTCCACAGTGCCAATGGCGGCATTCACCTTGCCAATGCCGCACTGCTGTAAAATCACCTCGTGGTCATCGATTTTACCCCTAAAAAACTCCTTCGTGTGTTGTTTCTCTGTGACAGGAGAACTCAGCAGCCCTTTCAACTGCTTCAGTTCTTTCTCCATCGCCACAATAATTCCTATTTTCATATCTTGTTTTGCTTTTCGCTTTTCGTCTTTCACTTTTCGCTTTTAGTCTGCCTTTCGTCCTTCGCCTTTCTACCTCCTCCCCTTTGGGGAGGTCAGGGAGGGGTGTTAGGTCAGGTCAGGTCAGGGTGTCAGTTTTGGTCATGTCGGGATATTACTTCTTCTCTACCAACTTCACTGTCGATGCCAGGCCGCTCTTCACTGGTTCCCAACCCTCATAGGTGGTGCGTTTGTAGTTGATATCCACCACATTGATTTCTTTCATCTTGCGCCATTTCACCCCTGCACGGTCCAGTGCGGCGATGCGGTTGGCAGGCAGGTTGGTCACCTCGATGCGTATTTCGTTTTTGCCTTTGTGTAGCGCTTGTCCGCAGTCGAGGGTGAAGGGGACGCACCAGGCGCAGCCGATCAATTGGCCGTTGATGTATACGCGGGCACTCTCGCGCACGTCACCTAAGTCGATGACCCACTGCTTGAAAGACTGTTTCTTGTTGAGTTTCACGGTGGTGGTATACACGCCGGTGCCCATGGTGGTGCCGGCGGCGTCGCTCAGTGTCTCCCACGTCTGAAGTTCTTTTAGTTGGTAGGTCTCTTCCACACGGGGCGCTTCCTCTGTGAAGGAGAGTGTCCAGGGCAGGTTTCTCAGGTCGATGACTTCTTCAGTATGAGGACGTGCCTGATGTAGACAGGTATTGACGGGTTGCGGACGCATTGCGTTAACCATCTCGCCTACAGCATAGGTCTGCAGAATCATCGACTCGCCGGAGCGCAGACAGATCCTTACCTTGTTGTCGGCTGTCTCTGCCTGTACGATCTCTCCGTTGAGGGGATTGAACCAGAACGCTTTTTTGCAGGGTGCCACGACAGGTACCACAGCGTCAACGTCTTTTTCTGTCAGGTTGGCGATGAAGTAGTGATGGCCGGTGGCGTTCGTGCGACGGATGGCGCGCAGCCCCAGCTCACTCTTCATCTGCTCGGCCTTGGCCAGGCGAGAGAGCTGTTGGTCATCTTCGCCATAGACCACTAGGTTGCCCATCTTCGATAGCAGGGCTTTCAGTTCATTGGTGATTGTGGTGCCCGTAGGGATGATAAGGCCGTTGTAGCGGGTGCCGCCCTCGGTCATGAGTTGGCCGTCTTTCATTGTCACCTTAGCGAGCTGACGGTCAGAGATATAGTCGCAGTCGTAGCCCAAGGAGTCGATACGCAGGATGCTGCTGATAAACTCAGGAGCTTTCTGGTCCATGGCGTGGATGTCAAACTGCATCAGCAGACCTTTCTCGCCTTGGGAGTGGCGCTTGGCCCACATGTCACGCACGGGCAGGTATACCAAGAAGTCGTTGTCGGGCTGACCCCATTGCAGAAAACGCTGGCAGCGCTCGATATAATTCATCAGATAGGGGGCATCACGCCAGATGCTGTTGTTGGGGGTCATATCAATCGAGGCATAGAAACGCCATCCTGGCCAGGGATCGTCTTTCGGCGAGTAGCAAGAGCCGTGGAAAAAGACATGGTTCACACCGCAGGTGAACATCAGGTCGAGGTCGGGCTTCATCTGAGAGAGGGAAGTGCGGAAATGCTCAGTCAGCCAGGTGAAGGTCTCACTGGAGGTGTATCGTTTGCCCATTACGTGGGCGGCCGACGGCGCATATTTCAGCATCGACACGTCGCTGTAGTTCTTACGGGTGAAACCGGAGTCGGTGCGCAAACCCTTGATGCCGAATTCTGAAAGACCGAAGCCTTCAATCTCGGGGATGTCTACCATGGCGTAGAGGTCGAGCAGATTGGCGGGAGAGCCGTGGGCTTGGTTGCGCACTTCCACACCATGTGAGTGGGCCCATGCCACCCATTGCTGAGTGAAGTTCTCGTAGAGCAGGTCACTGAGGGTCTCACGGTAGTCGGAGAGCACACGGTTGCCGTCATCCACATAACCGAGCAACTCTGGCAGGTGGTCTTCCAGGGCATAGCCACGGCGTGCCTTGAATTCTTCGAAGAGTGTGGGGGTCCAGTTGGCTCCGTACACTTCGTAACTGTCATTGAAGAAGGTGTGAGGGTAGGGCACACCGCTCTCGGCGAAAGCTTTCTCAAAACGGTTGAGATAGTGGCGCACAGCTTCGCGGTCAAAATGGTCGATCACATATCCTTCGCCACCGGGGGCAGCACGTTTCACCTGCTGACGGGTGCGGCTGGCGTAGACGGCGATCACTCTCCAGGTGTCAGCACCGGTGTTGAAGGCTTTCACGCATTGCAGACGGGCGTATGGACGCTCTTTCTCCGGTGCAGGCAGGTCGAGTTTACTCACATCTACGCTCTTGGCATGAAGGAGGGTGTCGACGAACACCACCTTACAGGCAGCCTCGTCGATGGGTACCTCTGGACCACCGAAGGGCCATCCCGTGCCGTTGTTCATATCTACCTCGATACCGTCAGCGGCTGCGATATCCTCGACATCACGCAGGGCTTGCATCCATCGTGGTGATAGAAAACTGATCTCGTTCTTCTCATTGCCCACCACACCGTAGAGGGGGGTAATCTCCACCGCACCGATGCCGGCGCGAGCGTATTCATCTAAGCTCCATTTGAGGTTGTCTTTGTCCACAGCCGAGCCCAGCCACCACCAGCGGGTGCCGGCTTTCGCCTCACGGGTGGCCTCTGGCCAGGTCTGCGCCACTGTAGCCATACTACCTGCCACTAGCATCAGTGATATGATGATATTTCTCATTGTTTTGTATAGTTTTTTGTTTCTTTTTTTCTGCTTTTTATCTAGAAGATCTAGATTTTCTAGACTATCTAGACTATCTAGACTATCTAGATCATCTAGACTATCTAGACCATCTAGCTCCTCTATTCCCATCCCCTAGTGTGAGGTCTCTACTTTTAGTTTCACCTCTCCAGCCGTCTTTCCGGCGCGCAGGATCACTAATGCGCTGCCGTTATACAGCCGTCGGTGGTCAGTCACGTTCAGTTCGTCGCTGTTGTGGTCGCCGCTGCTCACAGCCACGATACGGGCGTCACCCTCTACACTGAATTTTAGTTCTGTTTGGGCACTCTTCACACGGCGTCCTTTCTTGTCCACGGCTTCTACACGGATGTGCTGCAGGTCGGTGCCATCGGCTTGCCACGAAGGGTTGTCGGCGGTCAGTCTTAGTTTCACAGCGTCGCCTGTGGTCTCGATACGATGGCGGCACACTTCACGTCCGTCACGGTAGCCTATGGCCTCGATGTTCCCCGGCTCATATTTCACATGCTCCCATCTGATCTGGTTGCGGTGTTTCGGGTCGTCCACAGGGTTGTTCTTCTTTCCCAGAGAATGGCCGTTCACCCTCAGTTCTACCTCGTCGGCATTAGTGTAGGTGTAGAGCGACAGTTCATCGCCCGCGGCACGGTTCCAGTGGTCGCTCATGCCGTCGTTGCCGGTCTGTACGCCGTTCCACATCATGTCGCCCTTACTGTCTATGATGCCGATATGTACTAAGGGCTCCTCGGGCTTGAAATAGCTCCTCAGGAAGTAGGCCTTAGGCTTGGGCTCTAAGGAGATGTCGAAGACACCTTGTGCCCATCCTTTCGCAGGCCACCCTTGGCTCTCGCCTAAGTAGTCGATAGCGCCCCAGTATGCTAAGCCGATCACCTTGTCGAGGTTCATCTCGAAGTAGTTAGGTCCCATTGCGGCGATTGATGCCTCGCTCTGGTAGAAGTTCATCCAGGGGAAACGACGACCGTCGCCGGGGAAGTACATATAACGGTAGTTATAGGCTTGGATGTCAGTCTCTTTGGCCAGCGGTGCTGGCAGTGAGTCGGTGTAGTGGTCGCGCCCACGGGGGTGCATGGCCACGGTCACCAGACGGGTGGTGTCATAGCGGTGCAACAGTGCCTTTTGCATCCGGTAAGGGGTCACACCCCAGTCGTTGAAGGGAAGGTTGGTGTAGGTCTGCAACTCGTTGCCTAAGCTCCACAGCACCACAGAGGGGTGATTCCTGTCGCGCTTGATCCACTCGGGGAGGTCATGCTGCCACAGTGTCAGCCATGGAGCGCGGCCGCCACAGTATTGGTCGAGCCATTTGTCATACAACTCGTCCACCACCAGGATGCCATACTCGTCGCAAAGGTCGAGGAGCGACTTGCTGTAGGGGTTGTGTGAGGTGCGCAGGTGGTTGAAGCCGTAGTCTTTGAGCAACTGCAGCCGCTTCTCGATGGCACTAGGGTAGGCGGCGGCACCTAGGGCACCTAAGGTGTGGTGGTTGGCGATGCCTTTGAGCAGCACCTTACGACCGTTGAGCTTCATGCCGTAGGAGGGGCCAAACTCCACTTGGCGGATGCCGAAACGCTGCTTCACACAGTCGGTAGCAGTTCCATCGGTGCCGTAAAGGGTCAGTTCTGCGGTGTAAAGGGCAGGGCGGCTGGCGTCGCAGTCCCATAGGGTGGGGGAGGGGATTGTCACAGGTGCAAGTTCCATTTCCTGTATGCGTAACTTTCTGTTGCGCCGCACGTCCTCACGCTGGTCCACCACCACCTTCCCGTCCATGTCCAGGATACGCAGACCCACCGACACGGTCTCGGGGTTGTCTTTCAGATAACAGCCGTTCTCCATCTGAATGTGGATAGTGGCTTGTTTGGCTGAGGTGGGTGAGGTGATGCCGGTCACCTCGGTGGTGATATAGAGGGGATGACGGGTGAAGTAGAGGATGGGGTCGGTGGCGATGAGATGAACATCACGGAACAGACCACCTCCAGTATACCAGCGTGAGTTGTTGGGCTCACGCGTGTCGGCCATTACGGCCAGGATGTTTTTCTCACCCCATTTCACTTCCTTGGTGATGTCGATGTCGAAACCTACATAACCATAGTCGGTGCCGCCAATGCGCTTCCCGTTGAGGTAGACGTCACCAACGTACATGATACCCTCAAAGTCGAGCAACAGCCGACGGCCACGCAGGTCGTCGGTCAGGGGCAACTCGTAGCGGTACCACCCCTTGCCCATCTCTTTGAAACCGCGTGACGACAGCCTACTCTTGATGTTGGCGCCCACATCGCTGTTGTCTGCTTTTTCATCGGCAGCGGGTGCCACCCACGGCTGTTCAATTTGGAAGTCGTGAGGCAGGTCCACGTTGCGCCAAGCATGGTCATCAAAGGATGGCTCTG
Organism: uncultured Prevotellaceae bacterium; assembly: GCA_902780635.1. Taxonomy (GTDB): domain Bacteria; phylum Bacteroidota; class Bacteroidia; order Bacteroidales; family Bacteroidaceae; genus Prevotella. The sequence goes on along the minus strand of CACZGH010000005.1, from coordinate 104,641 downwards.
CGGCACCTGCCACGTCACCCTCATGAAATTTCCATCCGAAGTTAAGGTTCTTCACCACACGTGTCTGTGGGTTCACCGTGGATGCCTGCGGCTTTGTCGTGGGTGCCTGTGTGCTCTCCACGCTTTTCAGTGTCCTCATTGTGAGTGTTTGAGCCTTCATCTTGGGTGTCCGCACCCCCGTTGTGGTTGATTGTGCCCCCGTGGAGAGTGTCTGCATACTCATCGTGAGCACCATCATCATTAGTATCAAGTAGTTCTTTTTCATTATGTTAGTAGTTTCTTTTTGTTTTTCGTTCTTTGTTTTTTGTTTTTCGCTTTTCGCGGTTCGCTTTTAGCTTTTTGCTCTTCGCCTTTTGCTTTTCAGCCTTTCGCTTTTCAGTCGCCCCTGTTATCTATGCTGCAACATTGTTGCAGCCTGCACCAGTCCTGTCCCCTCGCTCCTCCTCCTTATCTCATTTGCAAAAATAAAGATTATTTTTTGAATTCAACATGGATTTTTGTCCAGATTACATAAAAAAGTTGTAATTTTGTCATCTAAAAGACAAAACAACTATCACCAATGGAAAAATTCAAAAAATGTCTGCCTGATCTCCTGGCAGTCGTATTGTTTGCAGTCATCGCGTTCGCTTATTTCTTCCCCGCCGACTTCGAAGGACGGATCCTCTATCAGCACGATACTTCCGCAGGACGGGGGGCTGGACAGGAGGCGCGTGAGTATTTCGAGAGCACGGGCGAGCGCACCCGCTGGACCAACGCCACCTTCAGTGGTATGCCCACCTATCAGACGGCTCCGTCATACGACAGCACCGATATTCTCAGCCACGCCGTCGACGCATGGCACCTGTGGCTGCCCGACAATGTGTGGTATGTCTTCGCCTACCTCCTCGGGTTCTACCTCCTGCTCAGGGCATTCAATTTCCGGCAGACATTGGCGGTATTAGGAGCCATCGTATGGGCTTTCTCCAGTTATTTCTTCATTATCATCGCAGCGGGACACATCTGGAAGGTGTGGGCCTTGGCATACCTGCCACCGATGATAGCGGGTATCGTCCTGGCCTACCGAGGCAAATATTTCTGGGGCTTTGTCGTCACGGCACTCTTCGCGGCGTTTGAGGTCAATGCCAACCACGTGCAGATGACCTATTACTATCTATTCATCATCTTCTTCATGATATTGGCCTTCTTATTCCAGGCTATCCGTGAGCGTCAGATGGCGCGCTTCCTCAAGGCGTCGGCGGTGTGTGTCGTGGCTGCTGCCATCGGCATCTGTGCCAATCTCTCCAACCTCTACCACACTTGGCAATACCAAAAAGAGTCGATGCGCGGAAAGAGCGAGCTGGTGAAGGAAAACAGCGCCAACCAAACCGACAGCGGACTGGAGCGTGACTACATCACGCAGTGGAGCTATGGCATCGGCGAGACTTGGTCACTGCTCGTACCCAACGTGAAGGGAGGTGCCTCTGTGCCACTCGCTGCCAACCAAGCCGCCATGGAGAAGGCAGACCCGAACTATTATCAGATTTATGGTCAGATAGGACAGTACTGGGGTGAACAGCCCGGCACCAGCGGTCCGGTCTACGTGGGCGCCTTTGTGCTTATGCTCTTCATCCTAGGGCTCTTCGTGGTCAAGGGACCGATGAAGTGGGCGCTGCTCGCAGCCACCATCCTCTCCATCCTCCTCTCATGGGGCCGCAACTTCATGGGTTTGACCGACTTCTTCATCGACCATTTCCCCATGTATTCTAAGTTCCGCACAGTGGCGTCCATACTGGTCATCGCTGAGTTTACCATCCCTCTGCTCGCCATGATGGCACTGAAGAAGGTCGTCGATGAGCCCGAGTTGCTCAAGAAGAAAATCAAATATCTCTATGCGAGTTTCGCCCTGACTGGAGGCGCATGCCTACTCTTCGCCGTCGCACCTACGCTCTTCTTCTCCGACTTCGTGTCTTCGTCGGAGATGCAGGCGCTCAGCCAGTTCCCTGCCGACCAACTCAACCCGCTGCTCTCCAACCTGCGTAGCGTGCGTGAGTCGATCTTCACCGCCGACGCGTGGCGCTCGTTCCTCATCATCCTGATGGGCACACTCATGCTGCTCCTCTATCAGGCACGCAAGCTTGATGCTAAATGGATGGTGGGCATCATCACCCTCATCTGCCTTGTGGATATGTGGACGGTCAACAAACGCTATCTCAACGATGATATGTTCGTGTCTAAGACAGTCAAGGAAATGCCACAGGAGAAGACGGCTACCGATGAGCAGATCTTACAGGACAAGGCGCTCGACTATCGGGTACTCAACTTCGCCTCCAACACGTTCAATGAGAATGAGACGTCGTTCTACCATAAGAGCGTAGGTGGTTATCATGCCGCCAAACTGCGCCGCTACCAGGAGATGATCGAGGCGTATATCGCACCGGAGATGCAAAAGGCGATGCAGGCGGTGGTGACTGCCAATGGCGACTTCACACAGGTCGCCGGCGACAGCATCTTCCCTGTCATCAATATGCTCAACACCAAGTACTTCATCTTGCCGCTGCAAGGGGGCGCCACCGCTCCTCTGCAAAACCCGTTTGCACAGGGCAACGCATGGATGGTTGACAAGGTGAGCTATGTCGATAATGCCAACGCTGAGATTGATGGGGTGGGGAAGACCAACCTGCGTCATGAGGCAGTGGCCGACGCCCAGTTCAAGGACATCCTCGGCGAGAGCACACCTCAGGACAGCACCGCTCGTGTCAGCATCACGGCTTATCAACCCAACAACCTGAAGTACACGGTGGAGTCGGCAAAAGGCGGCGTGGTGGTCTTCTCAGAAATCTATTACCCGGGATGGACGGCCACCATCGACGGTCAACCCGCAGAGATCGGACGGGTCAACTACATCCTTAGGGCACTTAAGGTGGCGCCCGGCAAACATGAGGTCGTCCTCGACTTCCATCCACAAACGGTGGCCACCACAGAGACAGTGGCTCATATCTCTCTCGCCCTCCTCTTCCTCTCCATCATCGCCGGCCTTGTCTTCCAATTCCGCAAAAAGCCAACCCCCACTGAGGACGACGCCAACAGTCGGGTGTAAGGGCTGTTCCCCATCACCTCTCTACATCTGAACGTTTTCAATCATCATGAAAAAAACTTCCAATCCATCCCATCCTCTTTCGCCCTCCCTCCCCTATGGGGAGGGCCGTGGGAGAGTATCGTCTGAGGAGGATCGGGGTGGGGTCCTGCTTTCCCTCCCCCCCAACTTAGTCCACTGTTTCCATGATGTCACCGGCTGCAGTCGTGACAAGTGGTTCTGCACCAACGACCCCGTTGACCGCAAACTCGGCAGTGGTGGGGGCACGGCGTGGCTCCTCCGCCAGTGTCATGCACAAACGGGTGGCGACACGTCGTTCCAGCAGTGGCTCGCTGCCGACAAGCGTATCCTGCTTCATGCAGGGGGACAGAGCCGCAGACTGCCGGCCTATGCGCCGTCGGGCAAAATCCTCACACCACTGCCTGTGTTCCGATGGGAACGGGGACAACGGCTGTCACAGAACCTCCTGGAGCAACAGTTGCCACTCTTCGAACAGATCATGCAGGCGGCGCCAGACAACCTCCATACCATGGTGGTCAGTGGCGATGTGCTCATACGGGCCACCCAACCGCTCCAGGTCATCCCTGAGGCGGATGTGGTGTGCTATGGTCTGTGGCTCGACGACCAGATAGCCACCACTCACGGGGTGTTCGTGGCAGACCGCCGTACGCCGACCACACTGAAGTGCATGCTCCAGAAACCATCGGTCAGCCGACTCAGTCAACTGCGGAAAGACCATTTCTATCTCACCGACATCGGCATCTGGCTGCTCAGCGACCGTGCCGTGGAGGTGCTCATGCGTCATTGTGAGCACGAGGGTGAGACATCTTATTATGACCTCTATGGGGAGTTCGGCTGCGCCCTGGGCACACATTCCACCGTCGCCGATGATGAGGTGTCGAAACTTTCTGTGGCCATCTTGCCACTCCCGGGCGGCGAGTTCTATCATTATGGCACGACACCAGAACTGATTTCGTCGACATTGGCCATACAGAATGTGGTCAACGACCAGCGCGAGATTATGCACCGCTCCCGCAAACCACACCCCTCGATATTCATACAGAACTCAGAGACATGGATCCAGGTGACGGAACAAAACCGTAATCTATGGATAGAGAACAGTTGCGTCAGTGAACAGTGGACGCTCTCGTCGTGCAATGTCATCACTGGCGTACCGGAGAATAGCTGGCACATCAGCCTGCGACAGGGACAGTGTGTCGACATCGTGCCAATAGGAGAGACGGAATGGGTGGTACGCCCATACGGTTATGACGACGCTTTTCGTGGTGACCTCTCGCTGGAGTCCACACATTGGATGGGAAGGCCTTTCGCCGAATGGCTGAAACCCCGGGGTGTCGACCTGTCTGAGATAGAGGGTACGGACGACCTTCAGGGGGCTCGCCTCTTCCCTGTGGTCAACAATATCGATGATATGGGACTGGTGCTCAGATGGATGCTCAACGAACCGGACAAGGACGGAGGACGCATCATCTGGCGACTGGCACGACGCCTGAGCGCTGACGAGATATCGGCACAGGCCAACCTGCAGCGACTCGTGGAACAAAGGGAGGAGAACAGACGCAAAAACTGGTCGTTCCTCGCCAATAACTACCAACATAGCATCTTCTATCAGGTCGACCTCGATGACGCGGCGGCAGAGTTCGCACGCTTCCATATCGCCGAGCCGCACCCGCTGCCGGATGACGAACCGCTGCTCACACGCATCCACGACGCGATGTTCAGGGCACGTCTGCGCACGCTCAAAGGGCAGGATGGTGCTACGCAGGAGGCGCGCGCCTTCAGCTTGTTGCGGGAGGGACTGACGGAGGGTGCACTCACGGCACGACAAAGGCCAGCCATGTCGGTATACAGCGACCAAATCGTGTGGGGACGAAGTCCCGTACGTATCGACTTGGCAGGGGGATGGACGGACACACCGCCCTACTGTCTCATGGAGGGGGGCAACGTGGTCAATATCGCCATCGAACTCAACGGACAGCCACCGATACAGACATATATACGTCCCTGTAAGGAGCCGCATATCATCCTCAGAAGCATCGACTTGGGAGCATCGGAGCGTGTGGAGACGTATGAGCAACTGGCTGACTTCCACCATGTGGGAAGTCCGTTCTCCATACCTAAGGCGGCACTGGCACTCGCTGGATTCCTTCCGGGATTCTCCGCAGAACAGTATGACTCGCTGCGCAGCCAACTGCAGGACTTCGGGTGTGGCATTGAACTGACACTCCTCTCGGCGATACCCGCGGGAAGTGGTCTGGGCACCAGCAGCATACTGGCGTCTACCGTCCTGGGCACCATCAACGATTTCTGTGGACTGGCATGGGACCGCAACGAGATAGGACACCGCACACTGGTGCTCGAACAACTGCTCACCACCGGCGGCGGATGGCAGGACCAGTTTGGTGGACTGCTGCAGGGTGCAAAACTGCTTCAGACGGAGCGGGGATTTGCACAAAACCCAGTCATACGGTGGTTGCCGTCGGAACTGTATACCCAGCCTGACTACCGCGCCTGCCACCTATTATATTATACGGGCATCACACGCACCGCCAAGAGTATCCTCGCGGAGATTGTGCGTAAGATGTTCCTTAACCAGCATGACGAACTGGCACTCCTGCGCACCATGAAGCATCATGCCATGGAGATGTATGAGGCCATACAGCGCAACGATTTCGTACGGATGGGACAACTGGTGCGGAAGACGTGGACACAAAACCAACTGCTCGACAACGGTACCAACCCCTCGGAGGTGAAACTCCTCACCGACCGTGTCGATGACCTCTGCCTGGGATACAAATTGCCCGGCGCAGGTGGAGGAGGCTACCTCTACATGGTGGCGAAAGATCCAGAGGCCGCCGCCCGCATCCGGCAAATCCTCACCACCAACCGCCTCAACCCCAACGCCCGTTTCGTCAACATGACCCTCAGCACCAAAGGCCTACAAGTAAGCCGCAGCTGATTGGTTCGGTTTCCGGTTTTTCGGCGTTCGTCCTTTCACCCCACAAGGCATATCTCTCACCTCTCACCTCTCACCTCTCACTTCTCACTTCTCACCTCTCACCTCTCACCTCTCACCTCTTTAAATGACCCTCCAAACCCCCGTAACCATCCCGCAGCCATCTTTCTCCATCGCCCCATGTGAGAGGATGCTCTTCGTAGGTTCCTGCTTCGCCGACCGCATCGGCCAACGGGCGCAGGAGGAGAAATTCCGTGCTGTCGTCAACCCTGACGGCGTGATGTACAATCCAGCCAGCATTCTCCATACCGTCAGCCGTACAGAGGTGGAACCGAAAGTGGCATTCTTCACCCTCGGCACGAATCATGTCTATATATTGAAGGAAACTGGTGAGATAGTCGACAACTGTCGCAAGATGCCGCAACGGCTCTTCGAAGAGCGTGAACTGACCATCGAGGAGTGTGTGGACTACCTCTCCGAAGCGGTGCAGATCCTCCTGCAGCGCAGCCCGGAGGTCCGTGTCGTCGTCACGGTCAGTCCCATCCGCTATGCGAAATATGGCTTTCACGGCAGCGCCCTTTCCAAGGCGGTCCTCCTCCTGGCTGCCGACGCTCTATGCAAAAAATACCCTGACGTGGTCAGTTACTTCCCCGCCTACGAGATTGTTCTCGACGAACTGCGTGACTACCGCTTCTACAACCCCGACATGCTCCACCCCTCCGACCAAGCCGTAGAGTATATCTGGGAACGTTTCTCCAACACTTACTTCAGCCCTGAAACCCACCGTTTCATCCAACAGTGGCGCCCCATCAAAGAGGCCTTAGCTCACCGTCCCTTCCATCCCGACTCCCCTGAATACCAGTCCTTACTTGCCCGCACCAAAGAGCAAGCCCGCCTCCTTTCCCTCCAATATCCTGGTCTCGAATTGGCGTTTAGTTGACAAGTAGAAAAGTAGACGAGTAGACAAGTTATTTGAGGATTGCATCATTTCTCTAAGTATCTAAAAGTAGAACGAAGCGGGCATAAAAAACAGCCGCATTGCAAATCCTGCAATGCGGCTGTTATCATTATCAGTGACAATGGTCTGAAGACTTAATTTAGTCTTCCACGACCACTGGCTTGTACTTAGGAACGAGCGTCTTCATCACAATCCAACCGATGAGATAAGCCACGGCGCAGAAGCAGAACACCATCATATAGGCGGCGGGCTTGCCCTCATAACCTAAGAATGTGAATGCGGAACCCTGACCCTCGGCATAGGTGAAAAGATTACCAGAGATTTTGTTGATCAACATCGAACCCAGACCTCCGGCCATGGCACCAATACCAGTGATTGTGGCGATGGTCGACTTGGGGAACATGTCACCCACGGTGGAGAAGATATTGGCTGACCATGCTTGATGACCGGCACCAGCCAAACCGATGATGAGGGCAGGCCACCATGCTGGGTCGATAGGAGAGTTCTCCCACATTGCGAGCGGTTGAGCAAACAGTGCGAACAAGGGGAAGAAAGCGAAGATAAGCATGGCGAGCATACGGCCAGCGTAGGGGTTCATGCCACGCTTCTCCACGAACAGTTTCGGCAGATAACCGCCAAAGATACTGACCACTGTAACGATGAGGTAGAGCACAAAGATGAGCAACTGTCCCATGGAAGAGCTCGATTTGTAGCCAAACTGATCGGAGAAATAGGCGGGAGCCCAGAAAAGATAGAACCACCACACACCGTCGGTCATAAACTTACCCACGATAAACGACCATGTCTGCTTGAAGGTGAAACACTTGGCGAAACTGATGGCAGGACCCTCGTCGTTGGCGTCCTTCGGGTCTTCCTCTGTCTCTACATCCTGATTGATATAGGTGAGCTCAGCGTCATTCACATGCTTGCTCTTGTTGGGCTTATCATAGACAAACACCCAGAGTGCCATCCAGATAAAGCCCAGACCACCGATGATGATGAAGGCCATCTCCCAGCCAAAGGCCTCTGCCAAAGGCGGGATGCTGATAGGCGCGGCAAGGGCACCCACTGATGCGCCGGCATTGAAGATAGAGGTGGCGAAAGCGCGGTCTTTCTTCGGGAAATATTCGGCTGTCACCTTGATGGCGGCAGGGAAGTTGCCACTCTCACCAAGAGCGAGGATGGCGCGGCAGAAGAGGAAGAGATAGACACTCACTGTGGCGATACTCAGGGCAGTCATAGAACCAGCCTCCACAGCACGCAGAGCGGCGACACTATCCAGACCCTCATACTTCATTGTCACCCATCCGCAAGCGGCATGGAGACATGCGCCAAGCGACCATACGAAGATGGCCCACAGATATCCTTTCTTCGTGCCCATCCAGTCGATAAACTTACCGGCGAAAAGGCAGAACACAGCATATAGAATAGAGAAGACCGATGTGATTGTGCCGTAGTCGGCATCAGTCCAGTGGAACTCGGGCGCAATGAAGTCTTTCCAAGTAAGGGAAAGCACCTGGCGGTCCATATAGTTGACCGTCGTGGCAAAAAACAACATAGCGCAAATCACCCAACGATAGTTGGTCATTTTAGTCGTTTGAATTGGGCTCATTTTTTATTTGTTATTAGTAAATGTTTCAAAGCATAGATAGACACTTCCTCTGTCACATTCTGCAAAGGTACTGCAAACCAACCAAAAATCAAAATAAAAACAGATTTATTTTCCCATCTGCCCCATAATCCCTCCTATATTCACCTCTGTCAACTTGTCTATTAACCCCTCTTATTAATTTGTCGCTTTCTTCGTCCCCTCCCCTTTGGGGAGGGTTAGGGAGAGGTATGGGGAGGGCTAGGGTGGGGCTTACTCTTCCTCCACTACTTTCGGCCCGCGCACCAAGTCTTTGGTGGTCACGCCACTCTTGATTTGGATGTTGATACCGTCGCTCATACCTGTCACTACTTTGCGCCGCTCGTAGGTTTTATCCTCGCCGCTGCCTTTGATGAGATACACATAGGTGTCGTCGCCCTCAAACTCGATGGCGCTCTCTGGCAACACAATCACCTGGGAGACATGACCTAACACGATTTCGGCATTGGCACTGTAGCCGCTGCGTATCTGACTACCGCCAGGTACATGTACAGCGGCTTTGATCTCAAACTGGTTGGCGCCGTTGGTCTCAACAGCCTTGGGGGAGATATACTCCAGACGGGCCTCAAACTTCAGGTCCTGAAGCGCGCCGATGGTGATGTTCATCGGCATGCCTGCCACCAACTGTCCCACTTCGGTCTCGTCGATGTTGCCACGGAAGATCAGGTCGCCCATGTTGGCCACAGTGGCGATGGTCGTACCGTCATTGAATGTGTTGCTCAGAATCACCGAGTTGCCCACCTTGACTGGGATGTCGAGGATCAGACCGCTGATGGTGGAGCGGATAAGGGTGCTGCTCGCACTGGCATTGCTGCGTGAGACACCGTCGCGCACCACCTCCAAGTTGTCTACTGCGGCCTTCACTTCCTCCGTGGTCTGGTTGAAGGTCTGCTGCGACTTTTCATATTCCTCACGGCTTACCAAACCCTTGTCGTAAAGAATCTTCTCGCGCTCAAAGTCGGTGCGGGCCTGTGCCACATTGATTTTGGCCAGACGCACACGTGCCTCGGCACTGCTCAACTGGTTCATGTCGGGGATTACCTTCACCTTGGCGATCACCTCTCCTTGTGTGACAAGGTCGCCGGCCTCTTTCAAAATCTCGGTGATGATACCTGATATCTGTGGCTTCACGCTCACCTCATTGCGCGGCTCAATCTTACCCGTCACAATGGTGGTCCTGCTGATGTCACCCATTTTGGGCGAAAACTCCTCATACACCACCGGCTGGGGCAGCGACTTCTGATACAAAAACACAAACGTGCCAATAAACACCAGCAGCACCAAAGCCGCCAAAAACAGTTTGAAATACTTCTTCATTATTTTTTTTGTTGACAAGTTCTTTTGTTGACAAGTTATTACTCCTTTCCCTCCATTATCCCTCTCCCCTCCTTGTAGGTGTCAGTGGTGGTCTCCAATCTCCCCTCCTTTGGAGGGGCTGGGGGAGGTATTTCATTCGTCCCTCATAGCATCCACCGGTTTGATTGACATAGCACGGGCGGCGGGAGCGAGGCCAGCGAGTACGCCCAGCACACTGAGCAGGGCCACAGCACCTATCGCCGTCCAGAAATGCACCTGGAAGTGGGCGGTCTGGATGCCGTCGGTGGTGTTGCCGATGTCGAGCATCTCTAAGATGAGCACGCCTAGCAGGATGCCGCTCATACCGGCGACAGCCGTCAGCACCACGCTCTCGGTGATGATCTGCGACAGGATATTGGAGGGCGTGGCGCCGATGGCGCGACGGATTCCGATCTCGGTGGTACGCTCCCTCACTGTCACCATCATAATGTTGGACACGCCGATGGCACCTGCCAGCAATGTGCCGATGCCGACGAGCCAGATGAGGAAGTTGACACCTTGAAACAGACTGTCGAGGATGCCAAACATCACTTCGGTGTTAAAGACCATCACGCCCTGTTCGTCGGAGGGGTCAATCTGGTGGGCGCGGGCGATCACAGCACGCATCCTCGGGGCGATACTGCTCATGGTCACACCATTGCGCCCTGTCACACAGATGAGGTGTACGCTGTCGCCTAAGTGGTAGGTCTGCTGCATCAGAGTGATGGGAAGGGTCACAGCGTCCTCAGCACTGCCGTTGATGTTCATGTTGCCTGAACTATAGTCCACGCCCACCACACTGTAGTAGTTCTGCCCCACACGGATCGACTTGCCACAGGGGTCGCCGCCTTGGGGGAACAGGTCTTTGTAGACATGACGGCCAATGACGCATACCTTGCGCCGCAGACTCATGTCCATCTCGTTGAGATAGCGTCCATAGTACATCTTCGGCTCGTCAACACGGGCGTAGGCTGGGGTCACCCCCTTTAGCGTACAGGTGTTCTTCTTGTCTTTGTAGACGGCGATATTGCCCCAGCGTGACACCATCGGGGTCACCACGTCCAACTCCGGTACCTGTTCCTTCAGACGCTCCACGTCGCGGTAGGACATACACCAGTAGCGACCCTTGCGAAAACCAGCGTAGGGTTTCGTGGTGGGTTGCGCCCATACGATGGCGGAGTTGGTGGCGAAACCGGCGAAGTTGTTGGCGAGCATCTCCTTCAGTCCCTGCCCCCCGCCGATAAGCGAGACAAGCATAAACACACCCCAGAACACTCCAAAACCCGTCAGGAATGTTCGGCTCTTGTTCCTCGACAACGTGTCGAGTATCTCGCGGTATCTGTCTATGTCTATTCGCATTTCGTTGTTCGCTTTTCGCTCTTTGACTTTCGCCTTTCGCTCTTCGCTTTTCGCCATTCTACCTCCTCCCCTTTGGGGAGGTCAGGGAGGGGTGTCAGGTTAGGGAGGGGTGTTGGGGCAGGGGGTTGTCTCACTCTGCCCTCAGCGCCTCTATCGGTCGGATATTTGCGGCTTTTCGTGCGGGGATGAGGCCGGCCAGGGTGCCGGCGAGGATCATGACGAGGGTGGCCTCGACACATACATCAATGCCCACCGTGGGGTCGGCAAACATCGTGGCCTCAAACAGGCCGGAGTCCACTTTCATCTGACCGGCCGTGGCGTCCATATATTGATTGGCGGCGATGCCTAAAAGCATGCCGATATATCCGAAGAAAGTAGTGATGATGACACTCTCTATGATGATGAGTCGCAGGATCGATGCCGGTGTGGCGCCGATGGCCTTGCGGATGCCAAACTCACGGGTGCGCTCTTTCACGGTGATGAGCATGATGTTGCTCACGCCCACGATGCCGCTGAGCAATGTGAAGATGCCGATGATCCACAGTGCGGTGTGGATGATGGAGATGCCTTTGTTCATCTGAAGGTTCTGCGTAAAGCGGTTCCAGATCCAGATGGCGCTCTCGTCGTCGGGTGCTGCCTTATGGTTAGTGTTAATGCGGGCGGTGTAGGCTTTCTCGAAGTCTTCGTTGGCTTGTTCTGTCTCCAGGCCATGGAAGGTGAAGATGATGTTCTCGGCTTTGTCACCTTTGTTGTACATCGTACGCAGAGTGGTAAAGGGACAGTAGACGTTGCTCTGAAAACGGCTTTTGTCTTCTTTCGTGATGCCTACCACCTGAAAAGCGATACCGCTCACGTTGACGTGTTTGCCAATGAGGCTCAAGGGCGAGCGTGGAAGCAACTCCTTGGCTTGTGCCTCGTTCATGACAAGACATTTGCGCTGAAGGGTGAGGTCGGTGGGGTTGATGAAACGGCCGGCGCGAAGTTTTACCTTGCTGATCTCGAACTCGTTGGGATAGACACCGAGCAGACCGCCGCTGAAGTAGTTGTCACCATAACTGAATGTGACACCATTTTGTTCCAGCTGGGCTCCCACACTTTCCACGTTGTTGCTGAAACGGCGACCGGTCGTGGTTATGTCGCCGTCGTCTAGCTCGATGCGACGCCCTTCCTGCAGACCCTCATGGGCTTTCGAGGTCCTGCCACCTCCCACCATCATCGAGTTGTCGAGGAAGCGGTTCATATTGTTCATCTGGGCGTTGATGAGGCCATTGCCACAACCCAACAGGAAGATGAGCATGAAGATGCCCCACGCCACGGCAAAGCCGGTGAGCGCGGTGCGCAACTTGTTGCGCTGGGCGGTGCTCCATATCTCTGTCAGGATATCTCTCATGTCTCGCTGTTGACTTTTCGCTTTTCGCTGTTTGCTCTCCCTCCCCTTCTGGGGAGGGCCGGGGTGGGGCTTATTTCATCATGCCTTTGATGCCAAAGGGTGACGCGTTGTGGTCGAGGTTCTCTTCAATCTCGCCGATGATGCCGTCTTTGATATGCACAATCTTGTTGGTCTCGTTGGCTACGCCGCTCTCATGGGTCACCACCACGATGGTCATGCCTTCGTCGTGGTTAAGCTGCTTGAGCAACTGCATCACTTCCACGCTGGTGTGGGAGTCAAGGGCTCCTGTTGGTTCGTCGGCCAGAATGATCTGGGGCTTGGTGATGAGGGCACGGGCGATGGCCACACGTTGCTTCTGACCGCCGGAGAGTTCGTTGGGGTAGTGGGAGGCCCAGGCGGCAAGCCCTAAACGGTCGAGGTAGTCCATAGCTAAATGATGGCGCTTTCGGCGACTCACCCCCTGGTAAAACAGAGGCAACTCCACATTCTCCACCGCAGTCTTGAAAGCGATGAGGTTGAACGATTGGAAGATAAAGCCAATCATGCGGTTGCGATACTCGGCAGCACGGCGTTCAGACAGGTTCTTGATCAGGGTGCCTGCCAAAGTGTATTCACCGGCATCGTAATTGTCGAGGATGCCGAGGATGTTGAGCAATGTGGACTTCCCGGAGCCCGACTGCCCCATGATCGACACAAACTCGCCCTTCTTGATGTCGAGGTTGATGCCTTTCAGCACATGTAGCGGCTGCGCACCCTGATAGGTCTTATGTATCTCTTTCAGATGTATCATGTTTTGCTGTTCGGTTTTTTGCTTTTCGCCGTTAGCTGTTCGCTTTTAGGTTTTCGCTTTTCGCTATTCGCTTATTACCTCCTCCCCTTTGGGAAGGTCAGGGAGGGGTGCAAAAAAACCTTGCTCCTGCAGCACTTTTATCAGTCCCTCTGACATCGCTTCATTATCTCGGCGCGTATAACGGCAGTCTGTGAACACTTGTGCTAACGTCTCCTTGTGGTTGATCCTCACAAATTCCTGGTTCTCCGGCAGGGCTTCTTTAGCGGCATAATACTGGTCGATGGCTTCAGCGCTATAGTCATGGTAGGTCTCTTGATGTACAAAGGCCTCTATGCCAAGGCGGTCGGTGAGGGGAGGCTTCTCGGCGGGCCATCCTACGGTGATGGTGGCCACGGGGATGACCAAACGAGGCAACTGCAACGTGTCGATGATCAACTGGGGCATATAGACGGTAGTGCCGAGATAACAACAACCTAAACCTTCTTCCTCTGCCAGATTGCAGAAGGTCTGGGTGTAGAGCAACGCATCGCTCGCCGCATTCATAAACGACAGGAAATTGTCGTAGCCCGGGTCTGCCTGACGGTGCTTGCACCAAAGTGTGGTGCGCCTGAAGTCTGCGCAGATGGTCAGCACCACGGGAGCCTCTACCACCATCGGTTGGTTGAAGTGGGCAGGAGACAGTCGGCGTTTCATCTCAGCGTCGCGGGTCACCACCACGCTGTAGAGCTGCAGGTTGCCCATCGTCTGTGTGCGCGAAGCCTCTGCCAGCAACCTGTTGAGCAGTGCCTCTGGAATGTCTTCTTTCTGATATTTGCGGATGGTCCGCCTTGTAAGGATATGTTTCATGATGAATATTTCATTGTGATGTCTGAAAAACAAGTGCCAGCCTCATGGTGTTGACGTCCGTCGAATGTCTTCCTCATGGTGCTTTCTGTCCGTCAAATGTCCTCCTCATGGTGCTTTCTGTCTGTCGAATGTCCTCCTCATGGTGCTGGTCCAAGATATTTCTGACATAAAAGCTGTTTATGGGGTGTAAAGGTACTGCTTTTCTCACTATTTCCATTCTTTTTCTCGCTATTTCCATTCTTTTTCTCGCTATTTCCATTCTTTTTCTCGCTATTTCCATTCTTTTTCTCGCTTTTTTTATCATCCTTACCCCAAAATCCTCAAAAGCGGTGAGCCCTTGCAGCCCCACCGCCGTTCTGTATGCTGCTGTATCACAGCAGCCTCTCCAGTCATCCCATTTAAAAAGATGCCCTTGCACCCCACAAAAAAACTCCCCATTTTATGCCTTATAATCATTTTTTTGATTACCTTTGCAAAAAAATTGAGTACTATGTTTTATACCATCATCGGATTTGTCGCATTTTTCGCAGTTGCCATCATCGGTTGGGCTATCGCCGAGCTGAAAGGTAAGTCGTGTGTCTATCAAATGAATGAAGAGGAAGAGGCAGCAGAAAAAAATGCTGCTGAGTTACTCCATAAGAATGGTTTTAATGAGATGGATATCCACGACGTAGTCAAGAATATCAGCACAAAAGGCTTCCAAACCACATAGCATTTGCTCGCTTTTAGATTTTCGCCTTTCGCTATTAGCTATTTGCTAATAGCCTTTGGCTATTTGCCGCTAGACTTTCGCCATTAGCTATTTGCCATTAGCTCTTCGCCATTAGCTCTTCGCCATTAGCTATTTGCCATAGGCTAATAGCTATTCAGCATTTTACTCTTCGCTGTCCTACCTCCTCCCCTTTGGGGAGGTCAGGGAGGGGTGTTAGGTTAGTTCAGGCCTGAGGAGGGGTGTTAGGTCAGGGAGAGGTGTCTGTGTGTCAGGCTTTACGGAATCGTATTATTTCTATTGCCTTGTGTGCCTTGTGGCGTTGTCGCTTTGATGCCGTCAGATGGTATTTGGTGCTTGTTGAGCTCCTCGTACAGTTTCACCAGGTCGAGGGTGTTCTGGTCGGCGGTCATGGCGGTGGAGAAGGCCTTTTTCACTTCGTCTCTATGGATATTGTTAGGCACGATGAAGTTGCGCCAGATCTGATCCCACCAACTGTTGTTGATGGTTCGCGCATCTAAGTTCTTTAGACGGATCTCGCTGATGCTGCCATTGAAGATAGTGTTCAGTGCGTCAATATATTTGATGCTCTTCAGAGAGTCTTTACGCCACACATTATTGGCTTGGAGGTAGGCGGCGTCGGCGGCAGAAAGACTCACCTGGTCGCCCTCGGTCACAATGAGCGAACTGTCGTCTATCTCCTCTTCTGTCACGCCCATCACCTCACCCATCTTGTTCATCTGGGTCTTCGTGATTGTCGCTTTGGCTTTACGCTCGAGAGGCCAGGGCCAGTGGGAAGTCGCAGCGTAGGTGATGAAAGCGTAGGCACCTAAAACCAAGGCAGCCAACAGGGCTGACTTCAAAAACCGCAGGATGTTGTTCGACGCCTTTGACATCTTACGCGGGATGTACATCGTAAACTCTTCACCCTCTTGCTTCACGTGATACCCTTTCACCTTGCCCTGGCGCAACTGATGGAAGAGGCGGTCATTGGTGCCGATGTCTATCTGCGTCTTGATAGGATTGCCGTCATTGAAGTCGAGGGTCACCTTCGTCACGTCATGCTTCGGGTCGGGGGTATAGACATACTCCAACTGTCTCACGATGCCGGGTGTCACCTGGATGTCGGCTTCCTTGAAGTTATCTCCAGTGAAGTGGATATATCCGGCGTCTTGCACTTTGTCTTCATACACTTTGATAGGATAGTTGCCGTTGGGGTCGGGCATCACCTGCTCACCGTTGTACCTCACGATGCAGCTGCGCAGTATACGTCCGCCACTCTTCACGATGAAGTTGAGCTCGTAGTAGAATTTGATGGTGCGCTCATCGATACGGATCACGTTGGCGGCAGTGTCGAAATAGCCGTAAGGACTGGGTTTTGACACGTCGCCCACCACGTCGGTCATCATCGGAAGCATGCCTTCCTTGCCCTTCAGATGGATGCGCTGGGTCTCGCCTTCTTTCACCTGACCATACTCATAGCCTTCAGGCGATTTGATCTTGAAGGTGCGGCGCACCAGCGAGTGGATATGCTTGCAGGCCTGAGGGATGGCAGGATGTACCGTGTCGGGCACTAAGTAGATAGAGGGGGTCTGGCTGAAAAACTCCTGGTCAGGGTATTTCAGAAGCGTCGCTACCTCACCCTCGGTCTTGTAGTTCATGTAGTAGGTCAACTGTTGCTTGCCGCCAGCGACAGGCAGCGCCTTAGGATAGCCAAGAGAGGCTTGCTCCGTCAGTTGACGATGAATTGTGGCGATGGCTTTCTGAAAGTTGGCATTGGCACTGGGCTTTGCGTCTTTCGCTGCCAGCCGCTCATAGGAGGAAACCATCTCCCCGAGACAGTCGATGAGTAGCTGACCGTCCACCGTCATGCGACTGATGTCCATCAGTATGCTATATTGCATAAACCCTTCGTCTGTACCGTTGATCAGCGAGAACTGGATGTTCTTGCCGTCAGGGTAGATGCGCATCTCGTAAGCGCTACGGGTGGAGAGATGCTGCATGTCGTCGATGCAACTATGGGTACGGAAGTCGAATGCGGCCTCTGTGGGATATGCTATGATTGGCACCAGACCGTCACGACCCAGTTGTTTGATGATGTTGATTCTGATGGCTGACATAATGGGTAGTTTGTAGTTTCTTCCTATCAATTTGTGCAATTGTTGCAAAGGTAACTATTTTTATGCAATTATCAAAGAAAATAACATTTTTTGTTAACTCCTTAACTCCCAAAACATCAATTAATGACAAATCCCAACCCCTCCAGGCTCTCTCCTTCACTCAGCGTGCCCACAATCAACACCCGGAACCAACGGTAGGGCGTGCCCCGGAGATGTGAGAGGTAGCGATTGCGGCTGGTGGCGATGAGACGCCAGTGATATAGGTCATTGCTGCCATAAAGGGCCATACCCACATGACTGTGGTGAAAAGTGTCGTCAAAATGTCCTCTCAACGTCACTCCGTAGACTCGTTTAGGTACATGTCGTTTTCCGAGGTGCATCGCATTGGTACACAGCAGGATAGGCACTTCATCCGTGGTGCCTGTCGCTGTGGTCTGAACGGCGCCCCACTGCTTGGAGCGGAGGGAGTAGACCAGCGCGTATCCCTCTAAAGCATCATTGCTGTTTGGGCGGAGATAGATCCGCTGGACGGATACATCGAAATGTAGACGGCAGGTGGGAAGAAATGAGGACAAAAACGGGGCATAACGTACGGCGGATGGGGCAATGTCAGTCTGCGTGGCGAGAAGGTCGGGGAAGTGGGGAAGGCGGGTCAGGTCAAAAGGGTGGCCATGAAGGGGCTCTGACACGCATCGGACAGCGGACCGCCCTGTGCACATCAGTCCCGCGGGGGTGGGCTGGTAGGCTCCTTGGCCCAATGTCGTGCCTTCAGAAGAAAGAGACGACAGCGATGGGGTGTCTGGCCATTGCCAGGGTACGACCACCTTCGATTGCGCAAGGGTGAATTCCTCTGCGGTCTCCGTCTGCCACAGCCAACTGCTCGTGACGTACTCACCGCTGTCTCTGTCGAGGTAGAGGGTGCGGGCCTGCTGGAGCAACAGGGAGTGGAAAGCAGGGAGCGACGGACGGTGCACACCGCCAGGTGGCACAAAGACAGCGGCGCGGTATCCTCGGTCGCCCATCCTGCGCAGATAGACTGTCGTGGTGTAGTAATGGTCGCCGTCGGGGGCCATGACGCGCAGATGCAGGGTGGCGGTACTCATCTGGTGGTGAGGCACCATCAACGGACCGGGAAGTGGGTATTGCACCACGCAACTATACCATGATTCTACAACTTCATCTTCGGCTTGCGAGAGCCTGACCACCATCTCGGCACGTACGCCATTCGCTTGGTCGTAGAGGTCAGGGCGCATACCAGCCACCTGTTCTTCTTCCAACAGTGTGTCAAGGGTGGTGCCGCTGGCAGACTGCCTCTCCGTGGCTTCTGAGGTGTGATACTGATAAGTCATGCCTATTTCAAAGGGACACCAACGGTGGAGGTCATCCAGGAGGAGGGGAGAAGTCTGCGCTGAGACATTCTGCAAGGCCACAGGTTGCCCAAAATGGTGGCGGTCGATGGTGGTGGATGGATAAAACTGAAGTAGCTCAAACAGTTCGGCGGTGGCTTGGGGCGTGAGTGCACCGAAGGTCAGCGAGGTGGTGATACCTTCTTCGTCGACCGTCTGATAGAGGGCACGGCGCACGTCTAAAAAACTTACCGGTCTACTCAGGTATACCTCCGCACTCTCCACCATGCGTACGGCGCTTGACGTGGGATGGCGCATGGTGACGGTGATGTGGTGACGGTGGAGCGACGCGCTGCACGACAGTCGTCGGGTGGCAGGGTCGACATAGATGGTGGTGGGATAGGTAGCTGGCAACAGGGTAAAGATGTCGGAGTAGTGCGTGGTGCTGCCATCGCTCAGACGAAGCACCACCATGCCGAAACTCACGTGTTTGAACACACCGACGCCTAAACGCGACGCCTCACGGTCGATGGCGGCCTCGGCTTGGGCGGCCACCATGGTGGCACCGGTGGCGTAGGAGTCCTCGCTGTCGTAGAAGTGGGGGAAGATGCGGTCGATGAGGGTGCGACGGGTGGGGAGCGGCTCGTTGGGGGCTTTCAGATATCTGCTCAGCGTGCTCGTCAGCTCGGTCTCTACTGTCACGAGGTAGGGGGTGTCTTGGGTGACGTGGAGGTCGTAGAGTAGGTCTTCGTGGAGGGGTGGCATATGGTCACCTGCCGGTGTCCATGCCGGTGACTGACAGGGCTGCAGGGCCTCGTCCTCTGGCACAAGGTTCACCATTGCACAGAGTGTCCCGTCTGTGGTTTCATGTTCTGACGGATTCCAGCTTAACCCGGAAAATTTGACTTCATAGTTTTTCATAACGCAGATGAATGTTGGTTGGTATACTGTGGACCAGCGACACCACTAGCCCTAAAGGGGCGATCTCCATGGTCTCGCCAGCTCGAAACGTGACCTTTTCGGTGGTGCGAACCTCACGTAACAGATAGTCGGCCAGACGTTTACTGTACATCCGCATATAGCGGCCATGACCTTTCACCGAATGACAGCGGCAGGCATGGCGACCCATCACTTCACGGCCGCAATGGACGACATAAAGGTAGTACTCTTTCACAGCATCGTCGGTGACTGCGATGTTGAGAATGTCGCCATCCGACAGATGAAGCTTGTCTGAAACATGTGCGCTGAGGTCGATGCGGCCGTCGGCGTGAATCGTGACATCACCACAGCGTGTCACAGGGAGGATGGAGCGTATCATGACTCCTCCTTTCTCAACGACAACTGGCGTGACCGAAATCGGATCGTTTCTATATAAATATAGGTGCGGGTCTCGTTGATGCGCTGACGGTGTGCTTCGGCTGAGGAACGGGTGGTATGGATCTGGGAGGCGAGGTCGTAGCGGTCGCTGCCGCGCTCGCCGATGATGACGGCATAGTACACATCACCAAACAAAAAACGTGTCATTTCTTTCAGTAGTCTTTTCATGTTATTGTGCTTTTAATGGATGGGTGATATTTTTTATATTTTATTTGGTCATTTGCAATGTTTTATTTAATTTTGCAGCGAAAATAAAAGCAAAAATAGAAAGTATATTTATATATTCGATGCAAATATAAAGATAATTTATATAACAATCGATGACAAAATGAAATATTAACTATTTTTTAACTCAACTTTACAAGTTGAAAGGGCTAACTTGAATATCTTGAATTTATGAATAAGCAGGAGAATGTGAGGAAAGTGGTGGCATGGTGTATCTCGCAAGGATATGCAATGTCGCAAAGGGAACTTGCCAGTATCATGGGGTACAAAGAGTCTTCTTTCTCCCAAATACTCAATGGGCATGTGCCTGTCAGCGACAAGTTCCTCAGCAGACTCTCTGCCATCGACGAGAGAATCAATATCGACTGGGTGAAAACAGGATATGGAGAGATGGTCCAGCCGATGATAAAACAGGAGGTGACACCGGTGGAAGAAGAGGAGATGGAGTTCGTCACCGAAAGCAACACCGGAGCACGGTTTTATAAAAGAGGTGGAAAACTTTTCATGACCGTCAGACACGTGCCTTACGCGGCGTTCGGACAGTTCGCCAACGAGGCCGATAGCCTCGAACCTCTCAATGAAGAGTGGTTATGGGAAACCTACGAGGTAGACCGTGTGGCTCATGGCCACTACATCTCTTTCGAAGTGAAAGGCGACTCCATGGATACCGGAGCAAGAACAAGTTTCGAGGCAGGGGATAAAATCCTCGTCAGAGAACTGGGAAGACAACACTGGAGAGACCGCATCCGTTTCAACGACAGCCCGTTCTGGGTCGTCGTCTTCGGGTCGAGCGTACTGCTCAAACAGATGATCTCACAAGATATAGAGCATGGCACCCTCACTTTCCACTCTCTCAATCCCTCACCGGAATACGCCGACTTCACGCTCAGTGAAAATGACATCCGCTCCCTCTATTATGTCATCAAGAAAAAACCCAAGCAAATCACCTTCGGTCCCACTCATTAATCCATATAAGGACATCCACCCCATTATCCCAACACGTATTAACCCCCTTCACCCCCACTAAACCCATTAAACCCACAACATGGTAATATCAGTAGACTTCGACGGAACTGTGGTAGAACACAGATATCCAAAAATTGGGGAGGAAATACCCCATGCGACAGAGACTTTGAAAAAACTGATGGCTGACGGTCATCAGTTGGTACTATGGACCGTCAGAGAGGGGAAACTCCTCAACGAGGCCGTAGAGTGGTGCCGCGAACGCGGAGTGGAGTTCGCAGCCATTAATGAGACACTGCGCGACAACAACGAGAGAAGCCACAACACAAGGAAAATCGACGCCGACATTTATATCGACGACTGCAATATCGGCGGCCTTTTCGAATGGGAACAGGTCTATCACCTCATACATGATCACTGCTCGTATCACGAGCTCATCAGAGAGGCAAAACGGTCTGCAGCTGCCCAAAATTTGGCAAAACCAAAGAAAAAAGGGTGGTTTGGCTTTTAACCGCACCCACAAAAAGCAATCATTAACAACAGAAAAGCAAACAATAAAAAAATGGCAAAAGAATTAAAAGAACTCACCAAAAGGGCTGACAACTACAGTCAGTGGTACAACGACCTGGTAGTGAAAGCTGACCTCGCAGAGCAGTCGGCAGTACGCGGATGCATGGTCATCAAACCTTATGGATACGCAATATGGGAGAAGATGCAGCATCAGCTCGACTCCATGTTCAAGGAGACGGGCGTACAGAATGCTTACTTCCCATTGCTCATACCCAAGTCGTTCCTCTCGCGTGAGGCAGAACATGTCGAGGGATTTGCAAAAGAGTGCGCTGTCGTCACTCACTACCGCCTGCGTGCCAAAGAAGACAAAAGTGGCGTGGAGGTAGACCCCACGGCAAAACTCGAGGAGGAACTCATCATACGACCCACCTCAGAGACCATCATCTGGAATACCTATAAAAACTGGATCCACTCCTGGCGTGACCTGCCACTACTCTGCAACCAGTGGTGCAACGTGATGCGTTGGGAGATGCGCACAAGACCATTCCTCCGCACATCGGAGTTCCTTTGGCAGGAGGGACATACGGCTCATGCCACACGCGAGGAGGCTGAGGCAGAGGCCAAACTGATGCTCAAAGTCTATGCCGACTTCGCTGAGAAGTGGATGGCTGTGCCTGTGGTGCAGGGTGTCAAGAGCGAGACAGAGCGCTTCGCAGGAGCACTCGACACTTATACCATCGAGGCTATGATGCAGGACGGAAAAGCTCTGCAGAGCGGCACCTCTCACTTCCTCGGACAAAATTTCGCCAAAGCTTTCGATGTCACTTTCCTCAACAAGGAAAACAAACCCGAACTGGTCTGGGCCACCTCATGGGGCGTCTCCACACGTCTCATCGGAGCACTGATCATGACACACTCCGATGACAACGGACTCGTGCTGCCGCCACGGCTCGCACCGATACAGGTGGTCATCGTGCCCATCACCAAGGGTGCTGACCAACTTGCCGCTATCAGTGAGCGTCTCTCACCGGTCATCGACGCACTGCGCAAGGCAGGCATCAGCGTGAAATACGACGATGCTGACAACAAACGCCCAGGATTCAAGTTCGCTGACTATGAACTGAAGGGTGTGCCCGTGCGCCTCGTGATGGGTGGACGTGACTTGGAGAATGGCACCATTGAGGTGATGCGTCGCGACACACTGGAGAAAGAGACTCGCAGCATCGACGGCATCGTGCAGTATGTGGAGCAACTCTTGGAGGACATCCAGCAGAATATCTTCGAAAAGGCACGCAAATACCGTGACGAGCGCATCTATGAGTGCGACAACTATGAGGAGTTCAAGGAGCGGGTCAAAGATGGTGGCTTCTTCCTCTGCCACTGGGACGGCACCGCCGAGACGGAGGCTCAAATCAAGGAGGAGACACAGGCCACTATCCGCTGTGTGCCCTTCGGCTATGAGCAGACACCAGGCGTGGACATGGTGAGCGGAAAACCCGCCAAAGCACGTGTCATCATCGCAAGAAGTTATTAATGGCTTACGGTTTTTCATGAGTGCGGCTTTTGGCCGCACTCATACGAAGGAATGTTTGGCCTCAAAAACAAGAAATATGAGAAAAACATTGTTGTTACTGTTGCTGTTTGTCACCACAGCAGTGATGGCCGCCTCCGTGAAGGTTGTGGCCAAATACAAAAAAGGTGATTACTGCGTCTATCAAGTCACACTGACTAGTACGACAAGCGCTGCGATGGGCCAGCAGATGAACCAGTCATATGTGGGAGAAATCAGATATGATGTCACCGACGTACGTCCTGATGGCTATACAATAGAAACGAAGATACTCAAATGGGACAAAATGAACCCTGTAGAGGGCCAAAATGGGGAAGAGTCGATAGAAAATCTGACCGATGATATCACCATGATGTCGCAAAAAATGCTGGAAGGCCAATCTGTGATTTTAAAGACAGACCTGGAAGGAAAGATCGTGCAATTCGCCAATTTCGATGAGATCAAATCCGTTATCAGCACTTTCGCCGATGAGTTGATTGAAAAACTGTTCGCACAGGGCGGTGAGGCAATGGTCGGTGTGCTGAACAAGGAAAAGATGAAACAGATGATTATTGATGAAGTGCGTGAGGATAAAATGTTGGAAAGCATGGGCAGCAACTACTTTGGATTCTATGGCAAAACCATCGCTACAGGTATGATGGAGGAGGAGCCTCTTGGTGGATTGAAGTACAAAACCACCTACTTGGTGCCGTCTGCTTCCAATGCTGAGGGTTACACCATCAAGGCAACATCTGTGAGCAGTATGACCAAAGAAGACCTGAAAGACCTTCTTCTCAAACAAATGGAGAAAATGTTGCCTGCCGACCAGATGGACATGATGAGAGAGAATATCGATACGGTTCTCGACAGCGGTACCATCAAGATGGATGGCAGTCGACAAGCCTCTTACGAGTTCTTGAACAGCGGGTGGCTGAAAGCTTCTGAAACCACGATGAAGGTCAATATGATGGGCGCAGAGACCACAACTGTCAGCAAAACCACCATCAAAGAATGCAGTTGGAAATAGTTACACCTTAAAAATAAGAAATTGATGAAAAAATTTTTTGTTTCATTGGCTCTGCTGCTCATCAACGCAGCTGCCATGGTGGCACAACAGATGCCGCCGATACCTATTGATAAAGAGGTGCGGATAGGGAAGTTGGACAATGGACTCACCTATTACATCAGGCATAACGAGTACCCTGAGCATGTGGCCAACTTCTACATCGCACAGCGCGTGGGCGCTATCCAGGAGGATGACTCTCAGCGTGGACTAGCCCACTTCCTCGAGCACATGGCGTTCAATGGCTCTGAACATTTCAAAGGAAATGGTATCATCGAGTTCACACGCTCGCTCGGTGTGCAGTTCGGTTCTGACCTCAACGCATATACTTCCATCGACCAGACCGTATACCGCGTCTGCAACGTGCCCACAAAACGGACTTCTGCACTCGACTCTTGTCTGCTCATCCTCAAAGACTGGAGCAATGGACTTTTGCTCGAGGCCGACGAGATAGACAAGGAGCGTGACGTGGTACACAACGAGTGGAGACTCGGCGAGAGCGCCAACCAACGACTCATCACACGGTGCCTCCCACTGATGTACCCTGGCTCTAAGTACGGCGAGCGTATGCCCATCGGACTCATGAGTGTCATCGACAGTTTCAAACCCCAAACACTCAGAGACTACTATCATAAATGGTACAGACCCGACAACCAGGCCATCATCGTCGTGGGAGATGTCGACGTGGACCATACCGAACAGCAAATCAAACAGCTCTTCAGTGGCATCGTTGTGCCCGCTGACGCTGCAAAGGTGGTCGACGAGCAGGTGCCTGACAACAACGAGGCCATCTATATCTTCGACAAGGACAAGGAGATGCAGATGAGCAATGTGATCGTTATGATGAAACATGACGCCACACCTCCTGAGGACAAAGCCAATATGGACTACCTCGTGGAGCAATATCTCATCTCGGCCGTCTCCAGCATGTTCAATGCGCGACTCAATGAGATGACACAGGAGGAGTCATGCCCCTTCTTCGCTGCCGAGGCAGAAGACGGACAGTACATGCTCTCCAAAACGAAGGATGCTTTCACTCTCTATGGCGTGCCCAAAGAGGGAAAGGAACTGGAGACACTCGCCACGCTGATGCGTGAGGCAAAAAGGGTGGTAGAACATGGTTTCACCGCCACAGAGTATGAGCGCGCCAAGGCTGACTATCTGAGTGCATTGGAGAAACAGTATACCAACCGCAACAAGATCAAAAACGACGCCTATGGAAATGACTATCGTGACCACTATCTCGCCAATGACCCCATCCCGTCGATAGAGTCTCTCTACCAGACCATGAACCAAATCGTGCCCAACCTGCCCGTGGAGGTGGTCAATATGGTGGTGCCTGAACTGATACATCTCACCGACACCAATCTCGTCGTGATGACATGGGCACAGGAGAAGGAGGGGAAGGTGTATCCTACCGTCGACCAGATGAAGCAGACCGTAGAGGCCGTGCGCAGTGAGGCCGTGGAGGGATATGTCGACAATGTCAAGAATGAGCCTCTCATCACACAACTGCCCAAACCTGGAAAAATCGTCAAGGAGACACAGAATCAGGTGTTAGGCTTCAAGGAACTCAAACTCTCCAATGGCGCCACCGTCATTCTCAAGAAGACGGACTTCAAGGATGATGAGGTGCAGATGCAGGCTTTTGCAAAAGGTGGAAGATGTCTCTATGGGGAGGCCGACTATACCAACCTCAAGGTCTTCGACCAGATTATCGGACTGAGCGGACTCGGCCAGTTCTCCAGCAATGAGCTGACCAAGGCACTTGCAGGCAAAAACTGCAACGCTGACCCGTCTCTGGGTGTCACACTCAAGTATGTGACCGCACACTCCACACCCAAGGATATCGAGACCATGCTGCAGATGGTTTACCTCTATTTCACCAATATTAAAAAGGATGAGAAACAGGTGCAAAATCTGCTTACCGCTCTTGAGATGCAACTGAAAAACAAGAGTCTCTCGCCTGATGCAGTCTTCAGCGACTCGCTCTATGCGACATTGTACAGCCACAACAAGAGGTTCACACAGATCAATGCTGAAGACGTCAAGGAAATCAACTACGACCGTATCCTCCAAATCGCCAAAGAGAGCTTCCAGGATGCAGGACCCTTCACATTTGTCTTCGTTGGAAATATCGACGAGCAGACGCTCAGACCACTCATTGAGCAATATGTAGCCTCACTGCCAGCACTCAAAAAGTCGAAGGCTCCAAAAATCAAGGATGTCACAACATTTGCAAAAGGGGAGGTGAAAAACGCTTTCACCGTCAAGACAGACTCGCCTAAAGCCACTGTTTGCGAGGTTTGGACAGCCAACGCACCATACACGCTCGAAAATATCGTGAAGCTCGACGCTGTGGCGCAGGTGCTCTCGATGATCTATCTGAAGACCATACGCGAGGAGGAAAGCGCCGCATATAGTTGTGGGGCATACTCCAACTTCAACCTCTCTGGTGCGAAGCCTTTCATGATGCTGCAGGCTTACTGCCCGATGAATCCTGACAAACAGGAAATCGCCCTCAGACTCATCAAAGAGGGTATCGAGAACGCAGCTAAAAACATGGATCCAGACATGGTGACAAAAGTCAAGGACTATATGCTAAAACAGGCTGACGTCAATGCCAAAAACAACAGCCACTGGGTGAATGTCATCACAAGATACAAGGATTTCAACCTCGACAGCGAAACGGATTACAAGAAAACCGTCGAAGCACTTACACCGCAGTCGCTGCAGACATTCCTCAAAAATGCCATTCTCAGTAGCGGAAACCATGTGCAGGTGGTCATGAAACCGGAAAACATGCCTTCTGAACAATAAATATCCTACCTCGGAATAAAAAAATGTTAAATTATTTTTTTATTCCGAGGTTAATAGTATCTTTGCAAAGATAAATACTGAACGTAATCTATTTTTAAACATTAAAATGTATCATTATGAAGAAAACAAATTTCGTGGCATACTTGATGTGTGCACTCATGGTCATGGGTTGCAGCACTAACGCTGGTACAGGATCTCTCCTCGGTGCAGGCGGCGGCGCAGCACTCGGCGGAATCATCGGAAACATTATCGGCAAAAACACGAAGAGCACTGTGATCGGTGCCGCTATCGGTACAGCTGTAGGTACCACTGCAGGTGCCCTCATCGGAAAGCACATGGACAAAGTGAAGGCTAAGGCTGCTGCTGTCGAGAATGCACAGGTGACAGAGATCACCGACCAGAATGGTCTGACCGCTGTCAAGGTGGCTTTCGACTCAGGTATCCTCTTCGCCACTGGCAAATATGCCCTCAACAACGCATCAAAGGTTTCCCTCACCAAGTTTGCTGAGATGCTCAAGGCTGAGCCCCAGCTGATGATTGATATCCAGGGACACACTGACAGCACTGGTAGCGACAAGGTCAACAATCCTCTGTCACAGAATCGTGCACAGGCTGTGGCCAACTACCTCGTCAACTGCGGTGTTCCCGCATCACAGTTCCAGAACGTTTCTGGTTTCGGCTCAACACAGCCCATCGCTGACAACAGCACAGCTGCAGGACGTCAGCAGAACCGCCGTGTGGAGATCTTCATGTATGCAAGCCAGGCAATGATCGACGCTGCCAACGCTGGTACTCTCCAATAAGAGCATTGGATGTCGGTTAGCTGTCTTGGCCTTTGCCAACAGCGAAAACCGAAAAACCAACAGCAAAAACCATAATGGGCGGATTGTCATAATCCGCCCATTTTGTACACTCACAATTCTTGCTTACGCCATACTTCATGTTCATCTTCAAGTTCATTTTCAGAATCCTCAAGTGGGTGGTCATCTTGTTCTTTTCCACCTCTATACTCGCTGTCATCGCATACAGGTTCATACCCGTATACGCCACACCTCTGATGTTCGTCAGGTGTTATCAACAATTCGCGGCAGGGGAGGAAATCAGATGGCAACACGAATGGATACCGCTCGAACAGATATCTAAGCATCTGCCTGTGGCAGTCATGGCCAGCGAGGACCAGCGCTTCCTCATGCACCATGGTTTCGACTTCGAGGCCATACAGGACGCCATGGAGTACAACAAAACGCACAAGAAAAAACGGGGCGCCAGTACCATCACACAGCAGACAGCAAAAAACGTCTTCTTGTGGCATGGAAAGACGTGGGTGAGAAAGGGGTTGGAGTCGTACTTCACATTCCTCATCGAGATGTTCTGGAGCAAACAGCGCATCATGGAGGTGTATCTCAACTCGATAGAGATGGGAAAAGGCATCTATGGGGCGGAGGCAGTGGCACAAAACCATTTCGGAAAGTCGGCACTGAACCTCTCACGAAGCGAGTGCGCGCTCATCGCTGCCACATTGCCCAACCCACTGAGGTTCAGTTCCAAATCGCCCAGTGCATATATGCTCAAACGCCAACGCAAGATTGAGCATCAGATGAAGTTCATACCGTCATTCCCCAAAGAGGGGGAGGCTTATGACCCTCATACCACCTCTGGTGGCATCTATCACAAATAGCAAGTTACTCCCCCTAAAACGATGAATACAGAAGAGATCCTCTCACAACTCAACGACAGCCAGAGACAGGCCGTGGAATATATCGACGGACCGTCGCTCGTCATTGCCGGCGCAGGGTCGGGCAAAACCCGCGTCCTCACCTACAAAGTGGCTTATCTCCTACAGCAGGGATACAAGCCATGGAACATCCTAGCACTGACTTTTACCAACAAGGCTGCCAATGAGATGAAACAGCGCATCGCACGACTCGTGGGGGAGGAGAGTGCAAAGGGGCTGTATATGGGCACGTTTCATAGCATCTTTGCACGGATTCTGAGGGTGGAGGCTTCTATCGTAGGCTTTCAGCCCAACTATACCATCTACGACGAGACAGACGCCCGCTCGCTCATCAAAAACATCATCAAGGAAATGAACCTTGATGACAAGACTTACAAACCCGCTACCGTGGGTAACCTTATCTCCATAGCGAAAAACCGTCTGCTCACGGCTGAGGATTATTACACTGAC
This sequence comes from uncultured Prevotellaceae bacterium, assembly GCA_902780635.1. GTDB lineage: Bacteria > Bacteroidota > Bacteroidia > Bacteroidales > Bacteroidaceae > Prevotella. The sequence continues at coordinate 75,398 of CACZGH010000005.1, read as the reverse complement.
CGGGAGGCTTATGAAAGAGACCTCTCTATGAAAATACCGGAGACGAGGGAGATATACAAGGTCTATGAGCTGCGGTGCAAACAGGCCAACGCCATGGATTTCGACGACCTTCTCCTCTACACCTGGAAACTCTTCGACAACAATGAGGACATCAGGCTGAAATATGCTGACAGGTTCAGATTTATCCTCGTCGATGAGTACCAGGACACCAACTTCGCCCAACAGTGCATCGTGCAGCAGCTCTCCAGTGAGCACCAGCATGTCTGTGTGGTGGGCGACGATGCACAGAGCATCTACTCTTTCCGTGGCGCTAATATCGACAATATTCTTGGATTCCAGCAACAGTATGATGGTTGCAAACTCTTTAAACTGGAGCGTAACTACCGTTCCACACAACGTATCGTGAGTGCGGCCAACAGTCTCATACACCAAAATAAGTGGCAGATACAGAAAGAGGTATACAGCCGCAACGAGGAGGGGGAAAAACTCAGATATGTCAAGGTGTATACTGACAAGGAGGAGGCGCTCATGGTGAGCCGTGAGATCAGGCGTATCCGAAGGACAGAAAAGGCGGGCTACGACGACTTTGCCATCCTCTACCGCACCAACGCGCAAAGCCGTGTCTTCGAGGAACAGCTCCTCAAAGACGGAATCCCTTACCGCATCTATGGTGGACTCAGCTTCTATCAGCGCAAGGAGGTCAAGGATGTCTTCGCATATTTCAGACTCGTTGTCAATCCCAATGACGAGGAGGCGTTCCGAAGGGTCATCAACTACCCGGCTAGGGGCATCGGCGCCACAACTCTCAACAAAATCGTGGAGGCAGCTCATACCCATGGGGTCAGCCTCTGGACCGCGGCTTCCAACCCCATCCCTTGTGGCCTCAGTATCACAAAACGCACGCTGGAGAAAATTCAGGACTTTATCGGTTTGATCAAAGGTTTCCAGGACAAAGTGAAAGGCACCGACGCCTTCAGACTCGGAAATGAAATCATCGAGACAACGGGCATCAGAAAGGAAATCATAGAGGATCTCACACCCGAGGGCTTGGCAAGAAAGGAAAACGTAGAGGAACTCCTCAGCAGTATCAAGGACTTTGTGGAGACAAGACAAGAGGAGGACAGGGCCACAGAGACCTCCCTGACAGATTTCCTCGCCGAGGTGGCTCTCTATACCGACCTCGACAGTGGTGAGGAGGGCGCAGGAAAAGTGTCACTCATGACCATACACAGTGCCAAAGGACTGGAGTTCCCGTCCGTCTTCGTCGTCGGACTGGAGGAAAATATCTTCCCGTCTCCTATGGCCAAGAGTCCAAGGGCCATCGAGGAGGAACGTCGACTGCTCTATGTGGCCATCACAAGGGCAGGACGCCATTGTATCCTCTCCTCCGCACAAATGAGAATGCGATACGGAAAGATGGAGTTCAACCCTCAAAGCCGCTTCGTGCGTGACCTCGACTCTAAATACGTGACAGTGGATGGAGGAAACGCTTCCAGAACTACTTCTGACAGCACTTCATACACGTCCACATACACTTCTCCATCTACGGATCGTACTGCAGGTTCCAGTCCCTTTGGTGCTGGCACCTTTGGCTCCGGCTCTGCCAGTTGGCGTGACCGTGCCGACCGTTTCCAAAACTCCAGGCCAGTGGCCTCTCAATTTCGTGCAGACCCTCAGCCTAGAGCTGTGCCTCCCCGTAAGCCAGAACCACCCGTCGACCCTTTCAGTGCCGAGTTCCGGCGGTTGCAAGAAGCCCATGGCGGCAGGTTGAGACCCATCAGGTCATCTACCTCGTCTAGCCCATCCAACCCATCGTCCCCATCCACCTCGTCTAGCCCATCCAGCCCTTCTTCCCCTTCTCTTACCCCAGGTTCTATCATCGAGCACCAGCGCTTCGGTCGGGGTGAGGTCATCAAAGTAGAGGGCACGGGGCAAGACTGCAAAGCTACCGTCCGTTTCGACCACGCCGGTATGAAGCAGCTCCTCCTTAAATTCGCCCGCTTCACCATCGTAAGATAGCGAGGGGCGGTTTGTCTTTTGCTTTTCGCTTTTCGCCTTCTGGCTCCTCCCCTTTGGGGAGGTTGGGAGGGGTTTGTGGAGGCTGGGAGGGGTTTGTGGAGGTAGGGAGGGGTTTGGGAGGCTGGGAGGGGTATCTCTCTGTCCACCTCTGTGCAAGCCCTTCTTTCCATTTTGTGTACAAATTGAAAATTTTTCCGACAAAAATGTTTCAGTTTGACATATAATCATTACCTTTGCAAGCAAATTTTTCAAAACCACACATTAGTATAATATGAAAATGAGTCACAACCATCTGCAGAGGGGCCTCAATTGGGCTGCCCACCACTGCAAGACACTCACCTTGGCGGTGGCATTGGCTGCGCTGAGTAGCACTGCCGCCATGGGGCAACAAACCTCTAAGAACATCGACTGGCTGAAAGACTTCACCAGCAGAATGGAATTTCATGGCTATGCACAGGGCGGTTATTCCTGGCAGGACGCCAACGGACGACAAGTCAACGACTTCAATCTCAAGCGCACGCTCTTCTGGGCGAAAGCCCGTATCACCGACAGGTGGTCTTTCCTCTTCATGTACGATTTTTCGAGTGTCGTACAAGAATTCTATACCGATTATAGGTTCTCGAAAGATAATTCCTTCACCGTCCGTCTCGGACAGTTCAAACATAGTTTTTCGATGGAAAATCCGCTCTCGCCCACCATGCTGGAGTTGGTAGATGTCTACTCTCAGGCAGCACTCTTCTTGGCAGGTGAGGGTCCTGACCCTCTCAACGGTGTCAATTATGGTCGTGACATGGGTCTGATGGCCTATGGCTCGCTCTTCAACAACCATCTGCTTTACGAACTGGCTGTGATGAACGGACAAGGTATCAACCGACGTGATGGCAACAATTACAAAGACCTCATCGCAAAACTCGACTTCCGACCCATTGACGGGTTCCGTGTGGTATGCTCTGCACAAAAAGGCAAAGGCCATGCCGTTGGAACGGCAGCATGGAACCCGGGTGTGGCCCTCGGCGATGACTACACACGCGACCGCGTCAGTGTAGGTGCAGAATGGAAAATGCCCACCACGGCGGGAGCGCAGTCGGCATCGGGTGGCGTCAGCATCCGAGGGGAATTCATGGCTGGTAAGGACGGCGACGTCCATAGCCAGGGTGGCTATCTCACCGGATGCGTGCCTATTGGCAAGGGGGTCGACATTGTGGCCTCAGCCGACTATTTCGACCGCAACACCGACATGGACTACGCACAGACACAACTCACCGGTGGCATACAATACTGGTTCTTCAAGAAATGCCGTCTGCAGTTGCAGTACACCCGCACCTTCAGCGACTTCCAGGATGACTACAACTGGTTGCAGGCGCAAGTGCAAGTGGCGTTCTGATAAGTAAAACAATTGTCTATAACGTAGTCTTTTACTAATTTTCATTCAATCAATACTTAAAGTTATGTTTGTTAAAATATTTCTTACTGTCGTCTTCTTGGGGCTGATGCTCTTCATCGGGTTCTACTCACGTAAACATGCCAGATCCGTAGACGGATTCGTGCTCGGTGGAAGAACCGTGGGACCATGGCTCACCGCTTTCGCCTATGGCACATCCTATTTCTCCGCTGTCGTCTTCGTGGGCTACGCGGGACAGTTCGGATGGAAATACGGCATCAGTTCCACATGGATCGGCGTCGGAAACGCGGTCATAGGATCGCTGCTCGCATGGCTGGTCCTTGGACGACGTACCAAACTGATGACACAACACATCGAGAGCCGTACCATGCCCGACTTCTTCGGCACTCGTTTTATGAGTCAGGGCCTGCGCGTCACTGCCAGCGTCATCGCTTTCGTTTTCCTCATACCTTATACCGCTGGTGTCTACAAAGGCATCTCCACCCTCTTCGAGATGGGATTTGGCATCTCATACGAGTATTGCGTGGTCATCATGGCCATCCTCACCGCTGTGTATGTCATCCTTGGCGGATATAAGGCCACGGCGATGAACGATTTCGTACAGGGCATTATCATGCTCTTCGGCATCATCACCGTCATTGCGGCAGTCATTAACAACCAGGGCGGTCTCACTACGGCCATCGATAAGATGGCGCAGATACCAAGTGACACCGACCCCGCTGTCAACGGCTCGCTGGCATCGCTCTTCGGACCTGACCCCTGGAACCTCCTCGGTGTGGTCATCCTCACCTCTCTCGGTACATGGGGACTGCCACAGATGGTGGGAAAATTCTACTCCATCACCGATGAGAAGGCCATACACCGTGGCACCGTCATCTCCACCATCTTCGCACTCATCGTGGCAGGTGGATGCTATTTCCTCGGCGGCTTCGGACGACTCTTTGGCACACCGCCAATGTTGCCCAACGGCAAACTCGACTTCGACAGTATCGTACCGTCTATGCTTGTCACACTGCCCGATTTTATCATCGCCCTTGTGGTGCTCTTGGTGCTCTCTGCTTCCATGTCCACCCTGGCGTCGCTCGTGCTCACCTCATCGTCTACCATGACCCTCGACCTCATCTACCGTGACAAGAAATCACTCCCTGGCGAGGTGCAGGAGGGAAGCATCGATGACGAAGTGTCGGAGAAAGTGGAACACCGAAAGGTGGTTGTCATGCGTGTGCTCATCGTCTTCTTCATCGTCATCTCACTGATGATTGCACTCAATCCTCCCACCTTCATCGCACAGCTGATGGGCATCTCATGGGGAGCCTTGGCTGGTGCCTTCCTCGCTCCATTCATGTTGGGACTCTACTGGCGCAGAGTCACCACAGCGGCAGTGTGGGCTTGTTTTGTCTGGGGTGTCGGCCTTACCGTCATCAATATGTTGATTGGCAACCCCATCAACCCCATCAACTGTGGTGCCATCGCCATGGTTGGCGGTTTCCCCGTCGTCTGGCTCGTCAGCCTCATCACACCACGTCTGCCCCAGTCCTTCACCGACCAAATCTTTAAGTGTTATCAATAGCGAGTGTTATCAATAGCGAGTGTTACTAATAGCGAGTCCTCGCCATTACCTCACCGCCCCCGGTCCCCTCAAGGAGCCGGAGGCGGGTTTTTTCGCTGTTCGCTTTTCGCTTTTCGGTTTTCGCTGTTTGCCTTTTGCTTTTTGCCTTTCGCTTTTCGCTTTTTGCCTTTCTCTTTTCGCCTTTTGCTTTTCGCTGTTCTCCGTATGTTTCGGCTTTGCCGAAGCCCCATCCCCCCTTCAGGAGGGTCTCTTTTCACCTTCCTTTCTGCTTCTCTTCATTCTTCTCTCACTTAGAAATGAAAAGAAAAGCAAACATTCTTTTTGCGGTTCTATCGTTTTTTCGTAACTTTGCACCCTTAAAAGCGGAAAATCGCAAAAAGCGACATTCCACAACCACAGTTTACATCAACCAATAACATTTTTACAGACAAATGGCTAAGAAATTTGCCGAATACAATGGTCTCGACCTGACCGCCATCAACAACCAGGTACTGGAGGAGTGGAAAAAGGACAACGTCTTCGAGCGCTCTATCAAGGAGCGTGAGGGATGTCCCCAATTCGTGTTTTATGAGGGACCGCCCTCTGCCAACGGCCACCCCGGCATCCACCACGTGCTAGCACGCACCATCAAAGACACCTTCAACCGCTACAAGACCATGAAGGGGTATCAGGTGTTCCGCAAGGCTGGATGGGACACCCACGGACTGCCTGTCGAACTGGGTGTGGAGAAAGAACTGGGTATCACCAAAGCCGATATTGACAATCGCGAGAGCGACAAATACATCTCTGTCGAGGACTACAACCAGAAGTGTCGTGAGAATGTCATGATGTACACCCATGAGTGGGATGAACTCACAGAGAAAATCGGATACTGGGTGGACCTCAACGACCCCTATATCACCTACGACAACAAATATATCGAGACCCTGTGGTGGCTCCTCAGCAAATTCTACGAGAAGGGGCTGCTTTACAAAGGTTACACCATACAACCTTATTCACCTGCCGCTGGTACAGGACTGTCAAGTCATGAGCTCAACCAGCCAGGATGCTACCGCGACGTCAAAGACACCACCGTCACGGCACAGTTTGCCATGACCAACCCCAAACCGGAGATGGCAGAGTGGGGAAAACCCTATTTCCTCGCATGGACCACCACACCGTGGACCTTGGCCGCCAACTCCGCCCTCTGTGTGGGTCCCAAGATCGACTATGTGGCTGTACGCACTTACAACATGTACACAGGCGAGCCCATCACTGTCGTCATGGCGGAGGCACGTCTCAGCGCCTATCTCAACGAGAAAGGAAAGGATGCAGACCTCACAGCCTACAAGAAAGGCGATAAAGTGATACCTTGGACCATCGTTGGTCATTACAAGGGTGCCGACCTCGTGGGAATGGGTTATGAGCAGTTGCTCCCTATGGTCAAGCCGCTTACCGACGGTGCCTTCCGTGTCATACCAGGCGACTATGTCACCACAGAAGATGGTACGGGCATCGTGCATATCGCACCCAACTTTGGTGCCGACGATGCCAATGTGGCCAAAAAGGCTGGCGTGCCTCCCATCGTCATGATCGACAAGAAAGGACATGAGCGTCCTGTCGTTGATTTGCAAGGTAAATACTTTGTGACAGAGGACCTTGACCCCGATTTCGTGAAGAATTACATGAACGTCGACCTCTGGTCAAGATACGCCGGAAAATATGTGAAAAACGCCTATGACGAGACCCTCACCGACAAGGACGAGACCCTCGACATCGCCATCTGCATGGACCTCAAGGCAGAGAACAAGGCGTTCAGGATAGAGAAACACGTGCACAACTACCCACACTGCTGGCGTACTGACAAACCGGTGCTCTACTATCCCCTCGACAGTTGGTTTATCAAGAGCACTGCGAGAAAAGACCGCATGTCGGAACTCAACCGCCGCATCAACTGGAAACCGGAGTCCACAGGTACTGGACGATTTGGCAACTGGCTCGAAAACCTCAACGACTGGAACCTCAGCCGTAGCCGTTTCTGGGGCACGCCACTGCCTATCTGGCGCAACGAGGAAGATGGTGAGGCCATCTGCATCGGTTCGCTCCAGCAGCTCTATGATGAGATCGAGAAGGCCGTCAGCGCAGGCGTGATGAAGTCCAACCCATTGAAAGACAAGGGTTTCGTGCCGGGTGACTACTCCCGTGAAAATTATGATCGCATCGACCTCCACCGACCCTATGTCGACCAGATCGTGCTCGTCAGCAGCAAGGGCAATCCCATGAAGCGTGAATCAGACCTCATCGACGTGTGGTTCGACTCGGGCTCTATGCCTTACGCACAGATACACTATCCCTTCGAGAACGCCGACGCCATCGACAAAAACCTTGCCTTCCCTTGTGACTTCATCAGCGAGGGTGTGGACCAGACACGTGGATGGTTCTTCACACTCCATGCCATCGCCACCATGATCTTCGACAATGTGGCTTTCAAAAACGTCATCTCGTCGGGACTCGTGCAGGACGCACATGGCAACAAAATGAGCAAACGTCTCGGCAATGCCGTAGATCCCTTCGAGGCCATCGCACAATATGGAGCCGACGCATTGCGATTCTATATGATGACCAACTCACAGCCGTGGGATAACCTCAAGTTCGACCGTACTGGAGTGGAGGAGGTGAGACGCAAACTCTTTGCCACCCTCTACAACACCTACTCCTTCTTCGCCCTCTATGCCAATGTCGACGGGTTCGACTACTCACAGGAGGAAGTGCCCGTCAGCGAGAGACCGGAGATAGACCGATGGATCCTCTCTGAACTCAACTCGCTTATCAAGGGAGTCGACGACAGCCTTAATGAGTATGAGCCGACAAGGGCCGGACGAATGATCGACACTTTCGTCAACGACAACCTCTCCAACTGGTATGTACGCCTCAACCGTAAACGTTTCTGGGGCAAGGAGATGAGCAAGGACAAACTGAGCGCTTATCAGACACTGTACACCTGCCTCGAGACCGTGGCAAAACTGCTTGCGCCCTTCTCACCGTTCTTCGCCGACAGACTCTATCTCGACCTCGTCAGCGTCACAGGACGTGATCAGGCTGTCAGCGTACACCTCACAACATTCCCCGTTGCTGATGAGACCATGATTGACAAGGAACTGGAGGCACGTATGGAACTGGCTCAGAAAGTCACATCCATGGTGCTCGCACTCAGACGGAAGGCTAACCTGAAAGTGAGACAACCGCTCCAGACCATCATGATACCAGCCACCGACCTGCAGCAGAAAGAGCGCATCGAGGCTGTGGCACACCTTATATTAAATGAGGTGAACGTCAAAGAGCTGAAATTCGCTGAGGGGGCTGGACTCCTCGTCAAAAAGGTGAAGTGCAACTTCCGCACCATGGGCAAGAAGTTTGGAAAACTCATGAAAGGGGTGGCTGCAGCAGTGGACGCACTCTCACAGGAGGAGATCCTGCAACTTGAGACCGTGGGCGCCTTCCATACCGAGGTGGACGGACAGCCGGTCGTCATCGAGGCGGCTGATGTCGAGATCGTCAGTGAAGACATCCCAGGATGGCTCGTGGCCAATGAGGGCAACCTCACTGTGGCGCTTGATGTGGAAGTGAGCGACGAACTGCGCAAGGAGGGAGTGGCCCGTGAGATCATCAACCGTGTGCAGAACCTGCGCAAGGATGGCGGACTCGAGATCACCGACCGCATCAAGGTCTACATCTCGCCCAATGTTGTGCTTGCTGAGGCTGTCGACGCTTATGGAGAGTATATACGCACCCAAATCCTCGCAGACCATATCCAGTTTGTCGCCAACGACGGACCGGAAGTCGACTTCGATGATTTCAAAGTGAATATCAAAGTAGAGAAAATATAATAGAGAACATCAATTAATCACACCAATAATCTTAGTATGGCAGAGAAAACACGTTACAGCGACGCAGAATTGGAAGAGTTCCGCGCCATCATCAACGACAAACTTCAGCTCGCATACCGTGACTACAATCAGATGATGCGACAGCTGATGAATGCAGACGGTAATGATGTCGATGACACATCGCCGACGTATAAAATACTTGAAGAGGGAAGCGCCACCCAGAGCAAGGAGGAACTGATACAGCTGGCAGGACGCCAGCAGAAGTTCATCCAGGGACTGGAGGCGGCATTGGTGCGCATAGAGAATAAAACCTATGGCATCGACCGCATCACTGGCGAACTCATACCCAAGGAACGCCTGCGCGCTGTGCCGCACGCCACACTCAGCGTGGCGTCGAAAAACGCACGGAAGAAATAGGAATGAACATGCAAAAGAACACGGTGAAGGGCCTTGTCGCCTGCGTAGCCATATTGCTGATACTCGTCATCGACCAGATTATCAAAATCGAGGTCAAGACCAATATGTCTCTGCACGAGTCCATCAGGGTCACGGGGTGGTTTTACATCAACTTCGTGGAAAACAATGGTATGGCCTATGGCATGACATTCATACCCAAAATAGCACTCAGCCTCTTCAGAATCGCGGCCGTGGTGGTCATAGGTGTCTATATTTACCGACAGGTGAAGGCTGGGGCGAGGACGGGCTATGTGCTCTGTCTGGCCATGGTACTGGCGGGAGCGGCAGGCAATATCATCGACTGTCTCTTTTACGGACAGATCTTTTCTGCGTCGACTCTTTATTCCGTGGCCTCATTCGTGGAGTGGGGGAGTGGGTATGCTCCCATCCTCCAGGGAAGGGTGGTCGATATGTTTTATTTCCCTATCATCGACACCTATCTGCCTGATTGGTTGCCGATATGGGGTGGGGAGAGATATATCTTCTTCAGCCCTGTGTTTAATTTCGCCGACGCGTGTATCAGCGTGGGAGTCGTGATGCTTTTGCTGTTCTTCAGAAAAGAACTGAGCACCATCGGCTCTTCCTCAAAGGATGACGCCGACACTGCCGAAAAGGGCAACAAGGACAACACAGAGACGAAAAACAAACATTGACATGAGACTTGCTGACGTCATCAGAACATGCCTCAGTATGGCGCCTTGCGTCATACTGATGGGACTGTTGGCGTGCAAACCAAGCATGCCCGACGATATCATCTCGCCTGGCAAGATGGAAGATATCCTCTATGACTATCACCTGGCAGACGGTATCGCCTATGCGGAGGGCAATTATGACGAACTGGGTTACAGAAAGTTGGTCTACCGTGAGGCAGCGTTGAGAAAGCATGGGGTCACACAGGCTGAGTTCGACTCTTCCATGGTCTATTATTACCGTCATACGGAGAAACTCCACGATATCTACCTCAATTTGGCCAAACGCCTCAACAACGATGCGTTGGCTCTCGGTGCCACAGCCAATGAACTGGGACAGTTGGGTGGGGAGGTGTCTTCAGGTGACACGGCGACGGTATGGTCCGACACACGCTCTGCCATCCTCATGCCGGTGGCACCTTTCAATGTGGTTTCTTTCGAGGTGAAGGCCGACACATCATACCATGCGGGTGACCGACTGCTCTTGTCGTTCGATGGGCAGTTCATCTTCCAGGATGGCATGAGGGATTGTGTCGCCATGTTGGCTGTCACATTCACCAACGACAGCGTGGCCACACAAGTGCAACACCTCTCATCCGACTCACATTACACCATTCAGGTCTATGACAACGACCGCATCGGTGTGAAAGGTGCCCGAGGGTTCATCTATCTCACCCGAGGGCAGAACAACGATACGCAGACGCTCAAGCTGATGAGTGTCAGCAATATGAAGCTGCTCAAGATGCACACACAGCCACCCAAGGAGGGCGACGAGGAGACTCAAACATCGGTCCCCAATGGTCCTCCGGCTCAGCCCGTCCTTCCAGTACAAACAGGCATTCCGTCGCATCCACTGTCTCCACAGAGTGACCGCCCCGCATCCATTCATCCCACAGTCCCCACTTATGATAAGCCAGCGTCACTGATGCCGATTGAAAAATAGACATTTCTGAACTTTTTAGAATTCATCATTTCAATACTTCTGAACGATGCTCCTCACCCTACTGCTTTCTGCTGTCCTTTACGCCTCACCAGTGCATTTTGAGGTTCTCCTCGCCGGAAATTTCGGTGAGCCGAGGCCTAATCATTTCCATGGAGGCCTCGACATCAAGACACAGCAGGAGGAGGGGAAGGCCATCTATTCCATCGGTGACGGGTATGTGAGCCGCGTCACCGTCAACCTCGATGGCATGGGAAACGCCATTTACGTCAGGCATCCTGAAGGGTATACCAGTGTCTATGCGCACTTGCAGCGTTTCGCGCCGATGATAGAGGCCAAACTGCGCAAATGGCAGTACGAGCACCATAGCACCGACGCTGATGTGACGTTCGCAGCCACTGACTGTCCCGTGGCGAAAGGACAGGTCATCGCACTGAGCGGTGACACTGGGGCCAGCATGGGACCACACCTGCATCTGGAAATCCACCGGACAGACAACTGGAACATGCTCGACCCGCTGGAGTTCATCCCAGAACTGGTGCAAGACACCGTAAAACCTGTGGCGCATAGTTTCATGGCTTATCCACAGGGCTCGGAGGGAATGTTTTGCGGCAAGACCACACCGCAGCGTTTTGAGTTCACCAATCATGAAATGGAAGATGAATTCACGGCATGGGGTAAGGTGGGATTCGGTATTTATGCAGACGACTATATGCAAGGTTCCGCCAACACTTGTGGCATACGTCACACTTGCCTGCTTGTAGATGGGGTGGAGGTGTTCAGCAGTGATGTCAACAACATCTCAATGGCCGACAATAAGCAGGTCAACATCTGGGGAGATGTGGACTATTTCATGAAGCATCAGCAGTGGTTCCTCAAGTCGTATCTCGAACCTGGCAACACCCTGTCATTCCTCAAGGCTGACAAAAACAGGGGCATCGTACATTTCGATCAAGAACGCACATATCGCATCAGGTATCTCCTTCAGGACTTCTTCGGAAATGTCGCGGAGTACGCCTTCATCGTCAGAGGGGTACAGAACGATATGCCTGCAGAGCAAATGGCCGACTCGGTGGAGATGGAGACACCGCCCCAGGAAGAGGATCTTGGTAAAGATCTGACACTCCGTATCATACCACTCAATCAGAGACAATGGAATGAGGAACATGTGCTGCTCTTCGACATTAAAGGTCCGCTGACAGGGGCCATCTCTTTTGAGGGCTTTGTGGATGACCAGTTTATCCTCTTCGACCATGTCAAAAAGTCGTCGCGCATCATCTGCGACCTTCGTCAGACTCCTGTCGTTGCCACGGGTTTAGAGCGCCGCCTCCTCGTCAAAGTGCATGACGCCACTGGCCAGGAAGCCCAGTTTGAAGCCCCGATAGTGTACTGAAGAAGATGAAAGATGAAAAATGAAAGATGAAAAATGGATGAAAGGTGTAAAAAGAAAAAGATGAAATAATGTCTTGTATGTTGCGATATCATCGCAACCTCAACCCATAAAAACCCTCAAAATATCATGCGAAAAATCATCACTACCTCACTGCTGCTCGTGTCTGTATATGCCATGGCATGCACCAACTTTATCGTTGGAAAAGACGCCAGCACCGATGGCTCCGTCATCTGTACCTACAACGCCGACGACTACGGCATGTTTCAGAATCTCTGCCATTACCCCGCAGCCAAACACGCACCAGGGGAGATGCGACGCGTGGTTGACTGGGACTCCAATAAGTATCACGGTGAGATACCAGAAGCCCCTGAGACTTACAATGTCATAGGCAATATCAATGAATACCAGGTCACCATCGGTGAGACCACTTACGGCGGACGCGAAGAGATGGTCGACACCACAGGCATCCTCGACTATGGATCGCTTATCTACATCGCGCTGCAGCGCTCCAAGACCGCCCGAGAGGCCATCAACGTGATGACCACACTCGTCAACACCTACGGCTATAACTCCGAGGGCGAGACATTCACCATCTGCGACCCCAACGAGGCATGGATCATGGAGATGATGGGCAAGGGACCAGGCAGCAAAGGCGCTGTGTGGGTGGCTATCCGCATTCCCGACAATGCCATCTGTGCCCATGCCAACCAGAGCCGCATCACCACCTTTAACATGAAAGACAAGAAAAATGTGCTCTACGCCAAAGACGTAGTGTCGTTTGCACGCAAGATGGGATGGTATACTGGCAAAGACGCCGACTTCAACTGGAATGAGACTTATGCCAAGCCCGACTTCTCCGGACGTCGCTTCTGTGAGGCTCGTGTGTGGAGTTTCTTCAATCATTTCAGCAGCGAGATGAACCGCTATCTACCTTATGCCATGGGATTTGAGGAGAATGCAGAGCCAATGCCGCTCTGGATTGTGCCCAACCACAAGGTGAGTGTGCAGGAGGTGATGGCATGTATGCGCGACCATTATGAGGGCACCCCATTCGCGCTCGACAGCGACATCGGCGGTGGTATCTGGGAGATGCCTTATCGTCCCACTCCATTGACCTTCGAACTCGATGGCAAGAAATATTTCAACGAGCGCCCCACATCCACCCAGCAGACAGGATTCTCTTATGTCAGTCAGATGCGTTCATGGCTGCCACGGGAGATTGGCGGACTGATGTGGTGGGGCAATGACGACGGCAATATGGTGGCCTATACACCCGTCTATTGCAGTATGACGGTGAGGCCGGAGTGCTTCAACACACCGGGCGCCGACGAGATCACCTTCTCCGATCGTAATGCGTTCTGGGTGTGCAACTGGGTGAGCAACATGGTCTATCCGCGCTACTCGCTCTTGTTCCCCTCATTGCAAGAGGTGCGCGACTCGCTGGAGAAATCATATTTCAGCGCACAGAAAGCCGTTGAGGAGCGTGCCTTGCAACTGGATGCAGAGAGTCCGCAGAAGGCTGCAGAGTTTCTCAACAACTATAGCGTTGACAAGGCACAGCAGATGCTGACGCGCTGGAGACAACTGGCCACCTACCTCATCGTGAAATACAACGATATGATCATCCACCCGGAGAAAGATGGACAGTTCACACGGGATGAGAATGGACTGGGCACCCGGCCAAAGCGTCCAGGCTATCCTGAAAAGTTCCGTCGTGCCCTCATTCAACAGACGGGTGACAAATTCGCCCAACCATAGGATGACAAGGGCTCAACACTAAAAAAACTTTACTTAAAATTTGTACGTCTCGCAAATCTTGCTTATCTTTGCAATGATATGCGAGACGTATTTCGTTACGCCTTTCTAACCAATGACTGAAAAGCCGAAAACATGACCTTAATCATCATCGCTATCCTCATCGTGTGCTATCTGCTCATCGCCACAGAATGGCTGACCAATGTCAACAAGGCAGCCGTGGCGATCTTCGCATGTGCGGTGGGATGGGTGCTTTATATCTGTTATGGCTCCGACTTCGTGATGCGTGAGCATCAGGGCGACTATGTCGACTTCCTCAACGGTGCCGTGGCCACCAGCACCGCCGTGAAATATTATATCGCACAGAATATCTTCCTCAGATATGTGGGAAAGGCGGCAGAGATCGTGCTCTTCCTCTTAGCCACGATGACCATCACCGAGATTCTGCACAACAATGGTTGTTTCGACTTCCTCACACCATGGGTGCGCACCAGGAAGAGTCACAAACTGCTGTGGATGCTCGCCGTCTTCACATTGATCATCTCTGCCAACCTCGACAACCTCACCACCACTTCGCTCATGCTCGTCATCATGCACAACCTCGTGTCACAGAGGCGCCAGCGCATGATCTATGGCAGCGCAGTGGTCATCTCGGCCAATGTGGGAGGGGCTCTCACCGTCATCGGTGACCCCGCAGGGTTGCTCCTCTGGAACATAGGCGCCGTCACCGCCACCAATTACTCCATGTCGCTCTTGCTCCCCTGCCTCTTGGCTTGGGTCGTCCCTGTCTATCTGCTGGGCCGTATGCTCCCCGACAGGGTGGAGATAGAGTGGAGACCCATGCCTTACCGTGGCGATGACACCAACCTCAATGTGTGGCAACGCCTGCTGATGCTTTTCGTGGGCATCGGCGGACTGTGGTTTATACCCACTTTCCACAATATCACCAAACTTTCGCCGTTCTTGGGTGCCCTGTGTGTCCTCTCCGTACTATGGATTGTCAATGAGATCTTCAACCACCGTCTGCTTGATGTGGACAAGATGACAGAGCGGCGCATGCCACGCCAACTGCAGTATGGCGTGCTGCAGATGATGCTTTTCGTCATGGGTATGATGCTCGCCGTCGGCGTGGTGGAGGAGACAGGAGCTGTCAGATGGCTCGCACGGGTGTGTGACACCCACCTGCACAACGTATGGATTATGGGTGTCATCGCGGGAGTGGTCAGCACGGTGCTCGACAACTTCGCAACCTCTCTGAGTTTCTTCTCGCTCTACAGCGTGGTGGACAACCCGGAAGCCAACTCTTACGTGGCGCACTTCGCACAAAATGGCTATTATTGGAAAATCATCGCCTACTGCGCGGCAGTGGCTGGCAATATCCTTGCCGCAGGTTCCCTCAGCGGGCTTGCACTGATCAAGATGGAGCACATCCATGTGGGATGGTTCTTCCGTAACGTAGGCCTCAAGGCCCTCCTCGGTGCCTCTCTTGGTCTCGCTGTTATGGCCCTCATCTATCTCGTCTAGAGATTAAAGACGGCCCCTGGAAAATCTAGACCATCTAGAAAATCTAGAGTATCTAGACCATCTAGAAAATCTAGAGTATCTAGACCATCTAGAAAATCTAGACCATCTAGAAAATCTAGACCATCTAGAGCATCTAGCCCATCTACCCCCCAGAAACCCCAGAAAAAACCTCAAAAACCTTAAAAATATGGCACGAATCAAAACAATAGGAGTCATGACCTCTGGCGGAGACGCGCCAGGCATGAACGCAGCGATCCGCGCGGTGACACGCGCTGGCATCTGCAATGGATTTAAGATCATGGGTATCTATCGTGGATACGACGGACTGATTAATGACGAGATAGAAGAGTTCTCTACCGAGAACGTGAGCGGCATTATTATGTCGGGAGGTACCATCCTCAAGACAGCACGAAGCAAGGAGTTCATGACACCGGAGGGAAAGCAGAAAGCCTATGAGACGATGCAAAAACGCAAGATCGACGCACTCATCGTTATCGGAGGAAATGGTTCTCTCACAGGAGCCATGCATTTCGCCATGGAGTATGACGTGTGCTGTATCGGTCTGCCAGGCACCATCGACAACGACCTCTATGGCACCGACTCCACCATCGGATATGACACCACCATGAATACCATCATGGACTGCGTTGACCGCATACGCGACACCGCACAAAGTCATGAGCGCATCTTCTTCATCGAGGTGATGGGACGTGACGCAGGTTTCCTGGCACAAAACAGCGCCATCGCTAGCGGCGCCGAAGCAGCCATCATCCCCGAGGACTCTACCAACGTCGACCAGTTGGCACGCTTCATGGAGCGAGGCATCCGTAAGTCGAAGAAAAGCTGTATCGTCATCGTGTCGGAAAGTCCTAAATGCGGTGCGCTCTATTATGCCGACCGTGTCAAGAAGGAGTTCCCCTCCTTCGACGTGCGTGTTTCCATCCTAGGCCACTTGCAGCGTGGTGGACGCCCCACAGCTCACGACCGCATCCTGGCCAGCCGCACTGGTGTGGGGGCCATCGAGGCCATCCTCCAGGGGCAGCGCAACGTGATGGTGGGTGTGCGTAACAACGAAATCGTCTATGTGCCACTGGTGGAAGCCATCAGAAGCGACAAGCCGTTTGACAGAAAACTGATCAAGGTGCTTGACGAACTCAGTATCTAAAACACGTAAAACAGGGGATTTCATAAAAAGTGTCGATATTGTTTGCACCCCTGCGAAAAATATCGTATTTTTGCCTACACTTTGAAAAATATCTCAAATAAATCAAAAATAATCGCTTATGTCACAAATCAATGGGCACATTTCTCAGATCATTGGCCCGGTCATCGACGTCTACTATGAGACACAAGGCCAAGACCCAGAGAAAGTGCTGCCAAAAATTCATGACGCCCTGAGAATCGTAAGAGCGGATGGGCGTGACCTCATCGTCGAGGTGCAGCAGCACATCGGCGAGGACACTGTGCGCTGCGTGGCCATGGACAACACCGACGGACTGCAGCGAGGACTGGAGGCCATCTCCACGGGCTATCCTATTCTGATGCCTGCCGGCGACCAGATCAAGGGACGTATGCTCAACGTGATTGGAAAACCGATCGATGGTATGAGTGAACTCGACATGCGCGGCGCATATCCCATCCACAGGGAGGCACCGAAGTTTGAGGAACTGTCCACCCAGAAGGAGATGCTCTCTACGGGTATCAAGGTGATCGACTTGCTTGAGCCTTACATGAAAGGTGGAAAAATCGGACTCTTCGGCGGTGCTGGTGTGGGAAAGACCGTGCTCATCATGGAGCTCATCAACAACATCGCAAAAGGGCACAACGGCTACTCGGTGTTCGCCGGTGTGGGAGAGCGTACCCGTGAGGGCAACGACCTCATCCGTGAGATGATCGAGAGTGGGGTGGTGCGTTATGGCGAGAAGTTCAAGAAAGCCATGGACGAAGGAAAATGGGACCTCTCACTCGTCGACCCCGAAGAGCTCAAGAAGAGCCAGGCCACACTGGTCTACGGACAGATGAATGAGCCGCCGGGAGCACGTGCTTCTGTGGCACTCTCTGGACTGACTGTGGCAGAGGAGTTCCGCGACAATGGCGGAAAAGATGGTGAGGCTGCTGATATCCTCTTCTTCATCGACAACATCTTCCGTTTCACACAGGCAGGATCTGAGGTGTCTGCACTTCTCGGACGTATGCCGTCGGCTGTGGGTTACCAGCCCACACTGGCATCGGAGATGGGTACCATGCAGGAGCGTATCACCTCCACCAAAAAGGGTTCTATCACCTCTGTGCAGGCGGTCTATGTGCCTGCCGACGACTTGACCGACCCGGCACCTGCCACTACCTTCACACACCTCGACGCCACCACAGAGCTGAGCCGTAAAATCACGGAGCTGGGTATCTATCCTGCTGTCGACCCACTCGGCAGTACATCTCGTATCCTCGACCCGCTGATTGTCGGCAAGGAGCATTATGAGTGCGCACAGCGAGTGAAGCAGATCCTGCAAAGATACAAGGAACTGCAGGACATCATCGCCATCCTCGGTATGGACGAGTTGAGCGATGAGGACAAACTCACCGTCAACCGCGCACGACGCGTGCAGCGCTTCCTCTCACAGCCTTTCTCAGTGGCCGAGCAGTTCACCGGTGTCAAGGGTGTCATGGTCTCCATCGAAGATACCATCAAGGGCTTCAACATGATACTCGACGGTGAGGTCGACGACCTGCCAGAGCAGGCCTTCCTCAACGTAGGCACCATCGAGGACGCTATCGCCAAGGGCAAGAAACTCCTCGAACAGGCTAAAGGATAATTCAACGGTAGAGTTATGTTAAAGTTAAGAATCGTTTCTCCAGAGAAAGTGGTTTACGACGGCGAGATAGAGCGGGTCAATGTGCCGGGAATACTTGGAAATTTCGAGATCCTGCAAAACCATGCACCCATCATCTCCGCACTCCAAAACGGCAAGGTGGTTTACGTCAATGCCGAAGGCGAACATGAACTGGACGTTCATGGGGGCTTCGTGGAGGTGCAGAAAAACAAGGTAAGCCTATGCGTAGAGGTGATCTGAGCAGGAGGGGCACAGGCGTATGAGTATCATGGCTGTTTTCATCGCCGTGGCGCTCTTCACCCTTCTCACTATGGTCTATCTCAAAGGCTATGACTATGTGAAGGCACACGCACCCGACCGGCTGGTGCAGTTTTTCTTCATCATGGTCGCCGTCAGGTTTCTCTTCGCAGTCACACTGGTGGGCCTCTACACTTTTTTCTCTGCCGACAGAGAGGATACTATACACTTCGCGGCTCTTGTCCTCGTGTTGTATTTCACGATGATGGCCGTGACACTGATCTTAAAACATTAGAATGAAATGAAATATATCAAACTTTTGCTTGGCATCGCGATGCTCCTGTGGGTGGCCGCGCCGACGATGGCTGAGGAGAAAGGGGAACTCAACATCTCGCATGTCGTGCTGGAGCATATCAAGGACGCATACGAGTGGCATGTGACCGATATCGGAGGGAAACCGCTGATCATACACCTCCCCGTCATCGTACACTCCTCCACAGGATGGCATACGTTCTGCAGCTCGGCATTCAGCGAGGAACCCGACGCACAAGGCTATAGGAGGGGACCACACAACCTCGCCATCGCCACACAGGGCGACAATGAGGGCAAGATTGTGGAACTCGCCGGCACAGGGGAGGAGAAACGTCCCTTCGACATCTCCATCACCAAGACCGTCGCCTCGTTGTTCATCAACGCCATCGTGCTGCTCCTATGCATCCTCATCCCAGCAAGGTGGTACCGCCGTCACAAGGCGAGCGACACACCTCCGGGAGGATTCACAGGGTTTATCGAGATGCTGGTCATGTATGTGGTCAATGAGATCATTAAGCCTGGAGTAGGAAAGGGATATGAGAAATACTGTCCATACCTGCTCACATGCTTCTTCTTCATCTTCACATGCAACCTCATGGGCTTGATACCGTTCCCACCGGGAGGAGGAAACGTGACGGGCAACATCGCCATCACCTTCTTCCTCGCACTATGTACTTTCATCATCGTGCAGGTTAGCGGCAACAAGCACTATTGGAAGGATATCTTCTGGCCTGATGTGCCTAAGGCACTCAAGGTGTTCCCACTCATACCTGCCATCGAGTTCGTGGGCATCTTCACCAAACCTTTCGCACTGATGATCCGACTCTTCGCCAACATCATGGCTGGCCATGCCATTGCCATCTCGTTGGTATGCATCATCTTCCTGGTCGCAAGCAAGTCGGCAGGGGTGTTCTTTGGCATGAGCACCGTGAGTGTCATCATGAGTGTCTTTATGTCCACCCTCGAGGTGCTTGTCTGCTTCATCCAGGCCATGGTCTTCACCATGCTGAGCTCCATCTTCATTGGTCTCGCACGCGTAGAGCCAGAACATGAAAAATGAAAGATGAAAGATTAAAAAAGAAAAATGGATAGTCGTCATCTCGTCATCACGTAATAACGACATCCTCTCCAAAAAAAATCAAAAAAAACTCAATAATTAACAATTTAAAAATTCAAAACTATGATTTCATTATTATTAGCAATTGAAGGCATTGCCAAGTTAGGTGCAGCAATAGGTGCAGGTCTTGCAGCAATTGGCGCAGGTATCGGTATCGGTAAAATCGGTGGACAGGCCATGGACGCTATGGCTCGCCAGCCAGAAGTAATGAACAAATTGTTCACCAACATGATCGTTGCAGCGGCCCTGATTGAGGGTGTCGCACTGTTCGCAGCCGTGATCGCATTCCTCTGCGTAGGATAATTCGTCAGCAGATTGAATTGATTAAAGTATATTCAAGCGTATGGATTTATTAGTTCCCAGTAGTGGCTTGCTTTTCTGGATGACCATCACGTTCTTCGTCGTGCTGTTCATACTATGGAAATGGGGCTTCCCCGCCATCACTGACATGGTGAGGGAACGCAACGCTTTCATTGATGACAGCCTGCGAAAAGCACAGGAGGCCAACGATAAGCTTGCCAACATACAGCAAGAAGGTGAATCCATTCTGCAGGAGGCTCGCAGTGAGCAGGCACGCATACTCAAAGATGCGGCCGACACTCGCGACGCTATCGTGGGAAAAGCACAGGACAAGGCAAAGAAAGAGGGCGCCCGAATCATCGGGGAGGCCAAGGTGGAAGCCGAGAATGAAAGGCAGAACGCCATCAGTGACATTCGCGCACAAGTGGCAGTCCTCTCTGTCCAGATAGCCGAGAAAGTGCTCCGCGAAAAGTTATCTACCGACAAAGCGCAGATGGATCTCATAGACAGGCTGCTGGATGAGGTTTCTGTAAATAATAAGTAAGTGATATGGAGTTAGGTGTAATATCGGTAAGGTATGCCAGGGCACTTCTCAAAAGCGCCTTGGAACAGAAAATCGAAGACAAGGTATACCAGGAGATGCAGACTCTCTCGAAGTGCTATCTTCAGGTGCCTGAACTGAGACAGACGATAGACAACCCTATGCTCGACAACGGCAAGAAAGAGAGCCTGCTCGTCACCGCCTGCGGAGGCGACATCTCTTCACTCACCAGACGGTTCATTTCGCTGGTGATGGCCGAGGGCAGGGAGAGCGCCCTGCAGTTGATGGCTGCTTCATATATCACACTTTACAGGAAACAGAAGAACATCACACGCGGCAAACTCATCACCGCTGTCGCCGTCACTCCTGAGATTGAGAGGAAAATGCGGCAGAGAGTGGAGAGCAGAACTCAGGGAACTGTGGAGTTTCAGACCGAGGTCGACCCCGAGATCATCGGAGGTTTCATCCTCGAATATGACACGTACAGGATGGACGCCAGCATACAGAACCAGTTGCGGCAAATCCTCACACAGTTAAGGAAATAGCATATAAATCTTGAAAAAACATTTCTAAATGTCAGAGAAAATAAAACCAAGCGAAGTATCCGAGGTGCTGATGAGACAACTAAGAGGCATCAGCAACAGCGAGAAGTTCGATGAGGTGGGCACCGTACTGCAGGTCAGCGATGGTGTGGCACGTATCTACGGACTAAGAAACGCTGAGGCCAACGAGCTGCTCGAGTTTGAGAATGGCACCATGGCCATCGTCATGAACCTCGAGGAGGACAACGTGGGATGCGTGCTGCTCGGCACCACATCGGGCATCAAGGAAGGCATGGTCGTCAAGCGTACCAAACGTATCGCTTCTATCCGCGTCAATGACAACATGCTCGGGCGTGTCATTAACCCGCTCGGACAGGCCATCGACGGTAAGGGCGACATTGACCTCTCCAATGCTTTTGAGATGCCGCTCGACAGAAAAGCACCGGGCGTGATCTACCGCCAGCCGGTGAAAGAGCCGCTGCAGACGGGTCTCAAGGCCGTCGACTCGATGATTCCCATCGGACGTGGACAGCGTGAGCTCATCATCGGCGACCGACAGACGGGAAAAACCGCCATCGCCGTCGACACTATTATCAATCAGAAGAGCTTCTATGAGGCTGGAAAACCAGTCTATTGTATCTATGTGGCCATCGGACAGAAAGCCTCTACCGTGGCAGCACTCGTACAAAACCTCAAGGAGCATGGGGCCATGCCCTATACTATCATCGTATCGGCCACAGCTGCCGACCCCGCAGCCATGCAGTATTACGCTCCTTTCGCAGGTGCTGCCATCGGCGAGTATTTCAGAGACAGGGGCGAGTCGGCGCTCGTCGTCTATGACGACCTCTCCAAGCAGGCCGTAGCCTACCGTGAGGTGTCGCTCATCTTGCGCCGTCCTTCTGGTCGTGAGGCTTATCCGGGCGATGTCTTCTACCTCCACAGCCGTCTGTTGGAGCGCGCCGCGCGTATCAACGACCAGCAGGAGGTGGCTGAGCAGATGAACGACCTGCCAGAGTGTATGAAGGGGCATGTCAAGGGTGGTGGCTCGCTCACCGCACTGCCTATCATCGAGACACAGGCAGGTGACGTCTCCGCCTATATCCCCACCAACGTGATCTCCATCACCGACGGACAGATCTACCTGGAGACGGACCTCTTCAACCAGGGATTCCGTCCTGCCATCAACGTAGGTATCTCTGTCAGCCGTGTGGGTGGTTCGGCACAGATCAAGAGTATGAAGAAAGTGGCAGGTACACTGAAGATCGATATGGCTCAGTACCGTGAGCTGGAGGCTTTCTCCAAGTTCTCCAGCGACATGGACGCCGTCACCGCAATGACTCTCGACCGCGGACGTAAGAACAACCAGCTCCTCATACAACCGCAATATAGCCCCATGCCGGTGGGTGAGCAGATCGCCATCCTCTATTGTGGCACACGCGGACTCATGCACGAGGTGCCCGTCACAGAGGTGAGACGCTGCCAGGACCTTTTCCTCGAGAAAATACGCAGCAGCTGCCCGGAAGTGATCGAAACCCTCGGAAGTGGAAAAATCGACGACAGCGTCACTGCTGCCATCGAGCGCACCATGGCTGATATCGCTGGCCAATTTAAGGAGTAATAGCCTATGCCGTCACTAAAAGAGATCAAAAACCGCATAGCCTCTGTCAACAGCACGCGCAAAATTACCAGTGCTATGAAGATGGTCGCATCGTCCAAACTTCATCACGCACAGGTGCAGATAGAGCGGATGCTGCCTTATGAGGACATGTTGGAGCATATCCTGAAAACATTCCTCGCCTCTGAGGCGGAGGCCGACACCGTCTACTCCAGACCAAGACCTGTCAACAGGGTGGCACTGGTGGTGTTCGCTTCCAACAGCAGCCTCTGTGGCGGGTTCAACTCCAACACCCTCCGACTCATGCAGCAGGCTATCGGTGAATATGAACATCTCGGCAAGGATAATATCATCATTTATCCTATCGGCCGCAAAGTAGCCGAAAAGGTGACGAAACTTGGATTCAAACCCGCAGGGGAGTTCTCGGCCCTGGCAGACAAGCCCAACTCCGCCGAATGCATCAACATCGCCACAGAACTGGGAGCTAAGTACCGACTGGGAGAGATAGACAGGGTGGAACTCATCTATCACCACTTCAAAAGCGCTGGCTCACAGATTCTTACACGAAAGACCTTCCTGCCCATCGACGTGGAGTCGGTGCTGGAGAGTGACCATGAGCGTGACCTCACCTCAAATGTCATCACCAAGAAGGCGCAGGACTATCTTAAAAAGCATCATCGGCAGGAGGAGCGACAGTCGGAGCAAGTCAAACCGCTCAACGACAACTTCATCGTGGAGCCTGACATGGAGACCGTATTGGGGGTACTCGTGCCAAAACTGGCGCACCTCATGCTTTATACGGCCCTGCTTGACAGCAACGCATCGGAGCATGCCGCACGTATGGTGGCCATGCAGACCGCCACAGACAATGCCGACGAACTGCTCCGTGAGCTCAACTTGCAGTACAACAAGAGTCGTCAGCAGGCTATTACTAACGAATTGCTCGACATCGTTGGAGGTACCGTCAACAACTGACACCAGCGATGTGTATCTATCAACTCCGTCAGACGACAGCCTATTTCATCTGTCGTCCGACGGAGTCTTTCTTTCCCCCCTTTCCACTAACATCAGCAGGGCAATTATCGCGAAAAACTTACAGCAAAATGCTAATACCTGTCAAGTAGAGCGAACGCGAAACTTGAGAAAGACAAAAAGAGGGTATACCAAGCCCATTTGCTTGATATACCCTTAAAAAACAATCTAACCTAACTTAACTTAACTATTTCTTTTGAATGTACATGATTATCCTAAAAACCAATCTTGTTTCCTGAATATTTTTTTATGAATGAGTCAACAGCTAGACAGTATTTACGATGTATCTTTATATGAGAATCTAAATCTCATGATAGGCTATCTAGTGTCATCACCTTCAATCATCAAAATCGGTAAATACGAAAAGTGATTCACCTGGCATATCGAGGTCTATGCCATTTGCCAGACACAACTCTGGAGCTACCGTTGTAGGTTCGAGCACACACTCATCCTTGATGTTCAGTTTGTATTCGGCATAAACAAACTGCTTGCATGGAGCCAGACAGTCGGAGCCTTGAAGATGGACCATCTGTGGTTTCTTTGTAGGATTGAGTACCGCAAGCATTGTTTTGCCATTGTGCTTCACCTTGAGAGCTTTCACCATGGTGTTGCCCTTGACAGACGAAGCATAGATATCGCATCCTGTAGGCATGTATCGGCAGAGGAGGCTCCACGCAAAGAACCATGGGCGGATGGCCTCACCGTCGGCACCGAAATACTCCTCACCGAGGATGTTCCAAAATCCCCACATCTTCAGTTGGTCGCCTCTGTCGCCCGCAGCATGCATGGCATCGTCGAGCATCCATGCCACAGAGCCCGAATAGCCAGCATTGGCAGTTTGTATGACAGCATCGGCCATATCTGTGCCATACATATAGTCGAAGATGAACATCTGCGAGTCTTCGGTCGAAGCATACGGACGGGCTGCGGCACGTCGCAGCATCTCCTGTTGATAGAGAGAGTCGTGAGGTTCTACGAACTTCAGTCCGATTTCGCCCATGATAATCTTTCGGTCAGAAGGAGTTGCGTCTCTGTAAGCTTTGATGATCTGGCCGTACTCACCACTATTGACAGTACATTTTGAAGGATAGGTGTGAATGTCGAAGAGCCCGAAGTCCAGTTCTCTGTTGGCCCTCTCGAGCCATGGCACCTCTGCAGGAGTCCAGATGGCAAGGTCAGGACCGACGAGCGTGACCTTCGACAGCATCTTGTTCTTCTTCAGACGGTTGTAGAAGCACAGGGTGATGTCGTGCCAGAGGTCGTAGTTGCCCTCGGTAGTTGACCAGAAACCGTTAGGCTCGTTAATCATGTTGTAATACTTGATGCAAGTGTAGCCCTTGTCCTTGATGAGCCAGGTGACATAGTCTGCAGCCAGTTCCACCTTCTTTTTATCATACTCAGGTATCTTGGCATTTGCCAGTCCCCATCCCCAGTCGCCGAACACCACAGTCACTCCACGACTCTGGCAATAGTCGAGGATATGCTCTATCTGTTCGAGGTTGCCCTCAGGACAGAGTTGGTAGTCGCGTATGAGACTTGCGGTATTATGAACCACACGCATGAGTTGTGGCCGCATGAAATCCAGACGACGATATATTTTCTGCCAATCCTGTTCGCTAATCTGCAGTTTCACACTGCCATAATCCAACTGATAAGGGTCCCACTGTGCACCATTACCTATATAGCCGGGATTAATCACCTCCTGACCAAAGGTCACTGTAGTGACATTCCCTTCTGGTTGTGCCGCCAGAAGAGAATTGCATGAGAAGGTCAGAGATGCGACTAAACAAAACAATAATTTCTTCATAAGTATATTACATTCTATTTGTCTGAACAATCAACTGCTTTTTTACATTCATCTGAAAGAAGGTATTCTAGAAGAAGTGATACCGAAGCAGTGGCAACGCCGATGAACTTGTCGGCAGCACCGTAATAGACATAAAGCGTGTCTCCGAGAATGACATTACCCGTAGGGAAGACGCATCCAGTATACATGCCATACTTCTCGTATGCCTCTGTAGGTTCGAGCACAGGGTTCGGAGTGCGACCGATAATCTTTGTAGGGTCGTCCTTGTCGAGAAGGAGCAGTCCCACACGATAATTGCCCATTCCGCCATCTTCAACACCATGATAGGTCATGAGCCATCCCTTTTCGGTGAGCAGCGGTGGCGCACTGGCGCCAATCTTCTCCTCCCATGTGCCTTTGCGACCAGTGAGAAATAGTTGGCTTGGTTTGTTCTCCCATGAGAGGAGGTCGTCTGAACGCTTCAGCCAGATGGACGGATATTCAACACCGTATTTCTTACCGATATATTGTTTTGGACGATGAAGCATATAGTACATGCCATTGATTTTCTCAGGGAAGAACATCACATCACGGTCGTCAAGACGCGATTCGGTGATGCGTCCCAGTCGCTGATACTTACGGAAATCGTAGGTCATTGCAAGGCCCGTGTTTCCCATATTCTCACGCCATGCTACAGGAGCAAAGTCATCGCACTCAGGTTTGAGCACCACGTCGTGTGGGAAAGTCCAGTAACGGCCGGGAGCCATTGGGCGATAGGCATAGGTCACATAGTATACATCGCCGAACTTGACTATTCTTGGGTCTTCAACACAACCGCTGTCAGGGCCATCGATAGAAGGACCGAAGACAGGCGTATCGCTGCTACGCTCGAAATGGAATCCGTCAGTGCTTTCTGCCAGTCCGAAACGGATGACATGCTGTTCATCGTCACCAGCACAGCGATAAAGCATAATGAATTTTTCTCCGTCATGAATCACGCCCGGATTACATGTAATCAAGGATTCCCAATCGTTCGCAGGATTAGGCCTCATAATAGGATTACCTTCAAATTTCTTTAGCTTCATATAGTATTCTTGTTTTTGTTCAGCAGTAATCATATTAATGGAATAAGGCTGTCGCAAAGTCACGCAATTGCTCTCTCCAGAACTGCCACTCATGGCCGTGCTCACTATGATGGAACACATAGTTGATGCCTTTCCTGTCGAGCAGTTGGCAGAACTCCTTGTGCCCTTCCCAGCGTGTGTCCTTGGTGCCACACGAAACCCAAAGCAGCGAGAGCATGGAGTTCACCTTTGCAGAGTCGTCTATGCTTGACACCCCATATTTCGAGTAGTCCCAGGAAGAGTCGCTCAGTAGGCCAGAACTGAATTCGCCTATCGCGGAGAACAACTCAAGATGACGCATGCCAATGACGAAAGCCTGTCCGCCACCCATTGAGAGACCAGCGATGGCACGCCATTTGCGGTCGGTCAGTACACGGTAGCGTTTTTCAACGAGTGGAATGACATCTTTGAGGAGTTCATCCTCCAATGCCTTCATACCCTCCACATTACTTCCACCAGCCCATGATCCGTCGGTTAGTCCGTTGGTCATCACAACAATCATCGGTTGGGCCTTACCTTCAGCAATGAGATTGTCCATGATGGCATCTGCCGATGCAGAACGAACCCAGCTGCTCTCATCGTCACCTCCACCATGTCGGAGATACAACACCGGCAGTCTGATTTCTGGATTCTCATAATACACAGCAGGAATGTATACATATACCTTCCTTCGCTGAGAGAGTGGGGTAGAGATATAACTTATCACATCGACCTCGCTGCCAACATGGACATACTGGTCGAAACGAGGAGTAGATGCACATACCTCGACAATGCTTCCATACACCTCTGTGCCTGATTTCACCTGAGGGTTCTTGTAGTCTAATACCTTCAGACCATCTATCTCAAACTTGTACTCATAGACACCCGGAGCTACAGGACCGATGGTTGTTTCCCAGTCGCCCTTAGCGTTTTTGCGCATATTGACTGGCTCAACGTCCCATTCACCAAATACAAGTTTCACTTCCTTGGCATTAGGGGCAGGAGTGTGGAAGGTGATGTGTCCATCGGCCGTCACCACAGGCGAATATCTCTGCGTATCAGTTGTCCACCAACCTTCTGTCGAGAATGCCTGTCCATATATTAAGATAGATGAAAACAGAAAAAGTAAAAGGACGAAATGCTTTTTTCCCATTTTTTACGTTTTTGATGATACTACAATGACTATTTCTTCCACTCCAACGTTACGGCACTGCCGCTTGCCACCGGAATCTCGCAGTACTTGCCATGATATCTAACCCATACCGATTCAGAAGAAGAATGGGTGTTGGCAACAACAAGAACGATTCTGCCGTCGGGAGTTTCGAATGCTACATTAGGCAACACACCCGAATGCTCGTACTCCACGGCACGCATGGTTCCCACCGACTGTTCGTCCTCGAAAAGGATGGTGCCTTTGTCGGTTGGTGATGTGCTTGAGATGCGATAGGAACCGGCAGGAACAAACTCTGAGGCGTGAGCCAATCCGTAGAAAGCGATGTTTCTGTGCCATTTGTCGCCTGCAATGGTGACGGCACCATGACAGAAAGGACAACCACCATTGTCAGTGTGTGGACCCGCATCGGTGTCAGCTGCTAGATTCCATAGTATGACGTTGCACGACCAGTTGCGTACTACATTCACCACTACTCTTTCCACTACGGGTGCTATGGTGGCTGTAGCGCTGCCAGAGCGGTCTATGATCATCTGTTCCGTGAAGAAGATGTCTTTGTCAGGACGCATCTCATGAACAGTAGTCATGCCCGAGTGGTCGCCCATGTATTGATGGAAAGCCACACCCGAGGCATACTGCGAAGCTTTCGGGTTGCTGAGGATGGTGAGTGGATAGTCAGGACGGTCGCAGTTATGGTCGAACAATACAATTTCCGTAGCGATGCCATTTTTGCGAAACTGTGGTCCGAGATAGTCGGCGATGAACTCAGCCTGTTCCTGAGGGGTCCATGCCATGCTTGGTGTGTTGCGTGAGTTGAGGGGTTCGTTCTGTATTGTAAGGGCAGAAATCGTTATGCCCTGCTTTGCCATTTCCTGGATATATCTGACAAAGTAGCGGGCATAGACATCATAACACTCCTTTCGCAATTTGCCGCCCTGCACTTCGTTGTTAGTCTTCATCCATGTTGGCGCAGACCATGGTGAAGCCAATATCTCAATGTCAGGGTTGACAGCCAGTATCTCTTTCATGACAGGCACAACATCGTGCAAGTCTTGAGCCAGCGAGAAGTTCTTCAGTTCCCAGTCGCTCTTGCCTCGAGCCATGTCGTCGTAGGAGAAAACAAACGAGTTCATGTCCGACGCACCTACTGTCAGACGAATATAACTGATGCCAGCCTGCCCCTCTCCATGGCCAAAGAGCGAGAGGATGAGATCGTGACGGGCTTCGGCACTCATCGCCATCATCAGTTCGGCACTGCCACCAGTGAGCGCATATCCGAAACCACGCATCTTCTGGAAGTGCTGACGGTCGTCGATGGTGATAGGTACACGTCGGTCGGTAGATTTGTCAGAAAAGGAATAGACCTGAGGTCTGAGAGCAACGCATGACTGACCGTCAGGCGTTGTCTCCCAAACTTTCAAGTTTTGAGCGATTACTACTGCAGATAGCTGTAAGCATGCTGTCAAACAGAGTAGTTTCACCAGAGTTTTCTTCATGGATATATCCTTTTTACTGCTTCTCAAAAATCATAACCCAGTCAATAGGTGCATTGACAAAGCGGTCAATATCAGTCCAGCGCTGTGAGGTGGCGTCAATCATTTCCATGATGTGGAAATGTATGGCGATGCATCCGTTGTCAACTGTAAGGTCACGATTGCCAGCACTGAAATGATGGGTGCCAGGCGTGAGCAACTTAGCCTGCACATTACCGATGGTCATGTCCATTGTCGTAGTGTTGAGAGAGAAGTTTGTCACTCCGTGAGGCAAGATGCCATAGACATGCGACATGTCAACTTCGTCGCTTTGTCCACCATGCCATTTGTAATCCCAGAACTTCTCGTCATCGCCGGCCCAGTAGTTGAGGGTTGTGGAAGTGACCTCCAGACGGTTGTCGCTCTCCCACCAGATAGACTCATCCCAGCACCAGCTTTTGTCTACAGGATCGACAAAAGCGGGGTCGTCGCCAGAACCACCATTAACGCGTAGGCCTTTCACTTTATATGATCCAGGCAGGGTGGTGATGTCAAACTCAGGCTCTGGGTCAGCAGGTTCAACAAAGACAACTTGGTCAACTGTCTTAGCCGATTCAGGTGTGACATATCCTGCTGGCATCTGCTCTAATTCTACGTAGAGTTGGCGTGGCTTGCGATAGAACACACCATAGTCGTCCCAAGAATGATCCCAGTCGTCGGGAGCACTTGGCAACACGAACTTGATAGCCATTGTGGTGATAGTAACTGACTTCGCAGGCGAACAACCAGGAAGCTCGTAGGTACCAGGACCAACGATGGTACCTGTAGTGACCTTGCCATCCTCATGAGTGAAGGTGATGGCGTTTCCGCTGATTTCATACGAACCCTCGTTCTTTGGAAGTACAGAATAGTACTGGCTCATGTCAAGCGACTTGTACTTTGATGGAGTCTGCGACTTGTCAAATGCCATCCACCAATGGCGGGCATCCTGTCCTGCCCAGTTCTTGAAGGCACCGTCTGCATGCAGTTCCAGTACATCGTCCTTGAGGGCATTGATACCACGACCATCCTCAGCGTCGAAGCATCCAGCCTTTTCAAACATATCCCAGAGTTTCGAACAGTCATATTCAGCACCTGTTCCTCCCCACAGCCACATATGGGAAATGTGGTATGTTAATGGAAGGTCTGCATCAGCTTTGACATTACTCAGTTCATGAGTCGTGCCAGAAGTGAGCAATGCCATGGTGTTGGATACATTGTGTGCCACCTCTTCGCCTTTCGAGTTTTTTGCTACGAGAGTCAGACCTTCCACCATTGCTGGAAGAACAGCGAAACGATACTCTTTGCCTCGCTCGATATTTCCCTCAAGTATGACGTGGTCGACAGCAGAGGCAGAGGCTTCAACAAGTGGATCGTCATTCGTATAATCCACTGTAAATGCACCACTGATCGGGGTGCCGTTAGCAGCGGTAAGAGTAACGCTCTTTATGTCATCCATGTCCAGCACGAAACTCACCTCTGCCGCAAGATGACGGAAATAAAGACGTGTGGTTGACGACTTGGCTATCATCGGTGCTGCTTCACGCTGGCAAGCACCTTCTGTAGCAGTCTGCACTGTTGGGATGGACCCCAATACTGTAGTAGCGGTCATCTTTTCTGCTACTGGGTAGAAGGAAAGCCATGAGGGGACTCGCTCTGGCACCACCTTTTTAAATTCTGCTACCGTTCCTGAGTTGGCAGAGTTCTCAACCACGCTTACACTCTTGCCGTCGAACAGGGATATTTTGTCTCCTTTCTCCCAGTTGGCAAGTGTTTCTGTTGTACCGTGGAACACCACATCACCCACTACAGGCTCCTCATCACTGTCAGGAAGGATGTTCTTGATGATATCTGGCATTTCGAGATAGTCGCCACAAGAGGTGACGGTCAATACTAAAGCAAGAAATGCGAATACTTGTTTGATGGATTTTTTCATTGTATTCAGTTTTTTATCAGTGTTTTTTCTCAAAGAAATAGGAATGTCTTCACTATTCAATAACAAAGACTTTCTCTGCATTAGGTTTTACGGAAGTGCTGATTGTGCCTTCGCATTTTCTGCCCTTACTCCATACAGCCTTTTCGATATCTAATTCGCGCAGTGTGCCGCTCGCTTCTACCTGCACTTTCTTCATGGCACGCTTAGAGTCATTGAAGAGATAAATGTAGGTCTTCTTTCCACACTTTACGGCAAACGCCTGACCATTGTCTGCACTTGCCTCACATGGCACAAAACTACCATTACCGCTTTCGATCATTTCCTGATTGACTAAGGCCGGAGCACGGAAAAAGCGCTGCATATTGCGGTCATCGAAATATTCCCACCACCAGCTCATAGGGGTTACTGGGGTAGGCGAGAACAAGCCATACCACAAACCACGGCGGAAATCCATATCCATGCCATCAGCGAAATCATCGAAATTCTTCGACCAGTCCCACTCGTAACCGAATTCGCCTATGATATAAGGCTTCCCGAATTTCTGGGCATAATCCTTGATGGTCTTTGGAATGATAGACGTTTGGTTATAGATATGCTTCTGGTTGATATCCATATCAGCAATGGAGTTAAGACCTTCCAGGTCGCGGTGTGAGATAGACGTTGTCACAATATGCTTGTAGGCATCAATGCTTTTGATGTAACGAGCCATGTGGGCATGCCAGTCAACAATATCCTTCGCAGGGATAGGATGATTCCTGTCGCGGTACTGGATGTTGTCAATCTCATTGAAAAACTCCCACATGGCAATGGCCTTGCTGTAGCCCCAACGGGCTACGATGTAGCGCAGGCGGTTGCGATGAGCCGCCTTTGCTTCTTCGCTTACAAAGAATTCGCCATTGGTGCGTGCTTCACCAGCTCCGATGCAGAGCATTATCTTTATTCCAAGTTTTTCACACAACTCGACAGTCTCGTCCAAACGCTTTACGGCACTAGGGTTGATGGGCCCATCATATACCTCATAGCGAGTATTGTTGAAGTGGTCTTTTTTGTCTATCGGAAAGTTCCAGCCACACATCCATATACGAGTGAAATTTCCTCCGTTTTCCGCAAACTTCGGTAGCATAGCTGGATAGTTGAACCTGTCGTGCTGTTCGTGCAACTTTTTGAAATACTTAGAGTCATCATTCGCTCTTGACTCCCAACAGATATTCTCACCGATGCCACGGAAAGGAGTCCCATCATCATAGCGCAGGGTCCAATTGTCGGCAATATGCAGGAAACCGTGACCCTTGCCTTCTTTCACATGAAGTTTGTACGATGGCGAGACGGATTCCATGCTAGGCTGAGTGTAGCGCAATGTATAGGTGTGCTGTCCTGTGGCCTGTGGTGTGTATCTTACGGCCCAATGACTCGTCTTACCTGATTCTCCTTCTACAAAGAATGCAGGCACCACACTGTTCTTGCCATTCGGCGCAGTCACAATCATATCAAGACGTGCCTCTTCCTGTCTATAGGGATTCTTCCACTCACCTTTCAGCTCCACGTCTATATCCATGCGCTCATAAAGAGCGCAGGATATAGATTGTGGATTGACTTTTATAATTTGGGCATCGGCTGTCGGGAACGTAAGAAGACCCATTGCCAACAATAATAGATTTCTCATCATCGCAGACTATTAATATTTAGGATTCTGTTCCAATGTGCCGTTTGAGTTCTCTATCTCCGAACGGAGCAATGGCAGATAATAGTTTCTCTCGTAGAACACACGTGAGGCAACATCGACCACAGCATACGAGTATTTATCACCCGATTTGTTGATCTTCACTCCTTTCACGGGTTGATTCAATACGGTCATCGCATCTTTCCAGCGCAGGAGATCCCAATAACGATGATCCTCAAAGGCAAGCTCTATCTGCCGTTCGTGCTTGACAGCATGGCGGAAGGTCTCGATGGTCGAGGCGTTGACAGCAGGAAGACTTACTGAAGCTCTGTCGCGCACCTTCTGCAGTGCTTCCTTTGCCGACATCACATATCCATTAGGAGCATTCTTAGGGCCAAAAGCCTCGTTCATGGCTTCGGCATAGTTGAGAAGGATTTCTGCATAACGGAAAGCCACCCAGTTGTGCTGCGCTGTCTGACCCTGAATCAGGTTCAACCCGTCAGTGAGAAACTTCTTTAGATAGTAGCCCGTAGGACTTGCGTTAGCATGAGCCATGTCATCGGTTTCACCAGGAGCCTGTGCGATGGTTCGTCCGTTCCACTGGCTGCCATTGGTTACAATGGAAGCCGCAAGACGTGGGTCGCGATTGACGTATGGATCGCTGGCATCAGGCATGCCGGTATATTCATACTGGCTTACGAGGTTCTCTGTCGGACAGACACCACTCTTGCCTCCAGGGGTGGCGATTGGATAGTTGGCCTGTTCAAGACTGTTTGATGCTGCCCTGCGAACCAGGTAGATTGTCTCCGGACTTGTGAGCGATGACTCACCCTTGAAGTAGTTTTCGTAACTTGAGTCCAGGTCATAGTGGATATCACCACATGCAAGGAATTCATTCGCAGCCTGTGCGGCACGCACCCACTTCGCATGGTCGTCTGTAGGATTATGCAGCGGACTTGCGGCATAGAGCAGTACGCGTGACTTGATAGCCAGCGCTGCACCCAGTGTGAAACGACCCTCACGGTCGGCGAAGTTGCTCCAGTCTTTAGCCAGCTTGTCCTTCCATGTGTCAATCTCTTTTACGATGTATTCCACACACTCGTCATAAGACGCACGGCTGATCATCTCGCCAACATTCTGCGACATCGTCTGCTCCACGATGGGCACACCACCATACATCTTAATCAGTTCTGCATAATAGTAGGCTCTGGCAATATGAGCTTCTGCGATATACCAGTCGAGCGACTGCAGATCGCGCTTGTAGTTCTCTGCGTCTGTCACCAGGTTGCGGTTCAGTTCGAGCAAAGCTTTCCCCTTGCCGTCAGCTACATAGTCGAGGAAGTAGTTGGCAGCACGAATGCCCTCATAGCAGTTGGTGTAGCAGTAGGATAGGGGATTGACATTGTCATTGACCATACCCTTATTGAAGTATATGACATTGGAAGAGGCAGATGTCTGCTGAGCTTCGTCCGACGCAGATGCAAAGATATTACCGTCTATGGCAGAATAGCCATAATGGATTGGTGAATAGAACGCATTGGCAAAAGCCCAGATGCTGCTTCTGCTGGTAGCCAATGTCTCATTGGTCTGGTTTGTATCTAGACTTGTGTCGAGGAAGTCTTCACACGACGACATTGAGATTGCCAATGCAGCCGCAATTAGAATATGATGTTTCATCTTTTTCATAATAGTTTAGAATGTTATACTTACTCCTGCATTGAATGACTTCATCATTGGATAGCGACTCACTACATTCTCAGGATCGATGTTGTAGTCCTTCAAGAGCGTACTGATCGTGAAAAGATTGTTTGCGTTGAGATATACGCGCAGATTCTCGATACCACTCTTCTTCAGCAACTCAGGGCAGAAGTTGTAACCAAGCTCTACCGTGCGAAGCTTGAGATAAGAAGCATCTTTCACCCAGAACGAACTGAGTTGATAGTTGTTCTCATTGCTCTGTGTTGTCAGACGAGGATAGGTGGCGTTGGCGCGGTTGTCAATACCTTCTGTAGGATAGTATGCCCATGCACCCTTTGCGATGTCAAAGGCATTGCCATTGTCTACAAATGCCACAACCTGATCCCAGTTGTCAAGCAGGTTGGCGGACACACCGGCAGTTCCCTGGAACAGGACTTCAAGGTCGAAGCCTTTATAGCCCACCTTGCCACCAAAGCTGTAGTACCACTCAGGATACTCTGTACGGCCTACTGCTGTGACATCATTCTGGTCTATCACGTTGTTGCCATCGAGGTCCTTGTACTTGAGGTCACCAGGCTGTACGGTTCCGAATGCTGGGGTAATGTCACCAAGGAGATTGCCGTTGGCATCGAAATCGTTGATGTCGTAGAATCCGTCAGCGACAAGACCAATGAGTGCACCATAGGCACGGCCAGTCTTTGCACTGAAGGCATTGGCTGTAGGCACCTCCTGCATTTCGTCGATACGGTTCTTGTTGTACGACATCATACCGTTCACACGATAGTCCACATCGCCACACTTACCTGTATAGACAGCAGAAAGGTCAACACCATAGCTTGTCATCTTGCCAAGGTTTGAGAAATAGTATTGCTTGCCATAGTAACCCATGAGGGAGTTGTCAATGGTCAGAATGTCGTAGCGCTTGTCAAGATATGCATCTACAGAGAGTTCGAGACCATGAAACAGCGTTGCATCAATGCCAAAGTTATACTTCATACTCTTTTCTGCATGTGCCTTCTCGTTTGGAATGAACATGGGCACGTAGGTAGTCTGCCAACTGCCCTGGTTTTTTCCTGTGTAGAATGAGCCGATGTAGCTGTATGTGAAGAAGTCCTTGAAGAGGTAGCGACCTGAGGTGTTGAAGTTTGAGAGCACCCCTGTTGCTGACGACTCTGATGAACCTGTAAGACCTGCTGATGCACGTACCTTCAGATAGTTGACGATGTCGTTATCCTTGAGGAAGTCCTCTTCACTGGCTATCCATGCCAGCGACAGTGCAGGATAGGTGCTCCAACGATTGCCCTTAGCGTATGCGTCGTTACCAAAACGTGAGAATGCCAGTTCGGCTACATATCGGTGGGCGTAGTCATAGTGCACAAAACCGTTCAGATTCAGTGTGTTGTACTTGTAGCGGTATGAGTCGTGGCTTTCGCCTTTGTAGGACGACACGTCCCAGTTGAGCATTGCTGAGACGGCGTGCTTGCCGAATATACGGTCATAGCCGGCGGAGAACTGATACTGTTTCCAGTCCTGCAATCCGTTCGAGCCGTAGCCGCTTGCTGTGATCGATGTTGTCTCGTCAGTAGTGGTAGTAGCACCCTGATACCAACGTGCATAGTTGCGGGTCTTGCTATAGGCGCTGAGTGTGTAGTTGTAGAATGAAACCGACTGCTTCAGATACAAGCCTGGTGTCACCATGTCCAGACGCTCACGTACTGAGAAGTTGGTCTGTAGTGTACGTGCCTTGTATGACTGCCATCCCAAGGCATTTACTGAGGCATATGGGTTGTTTGGATAGACGGCTGTGCCCGAATAGTTGCCTTCCTCCACATTGTCGTACACATGATATATGTTGGAAGGATAGCGCGAGAGATCGGTGAAAAGCTGAGAGATGGAGTAGTTGGGACGCTTTGTGTTCTCAATACGTCCACCCATATCAAGTTTCACGTCGAAAATGTCGAGAACATTGAAGTCGAGGTTGGCACGAAGATTATACTTCGCATATCCCAGGTTCTTTGTCTGGTCAGTATTCGGAGCATTCAGTATACCAGTATTTTTCAAGTATCCCAGGTCGATATTGTAGCGTGCATTCTTTGAACCACCATTGAATATGATATCGCCATCCATAAACTGCCCACTGCTTTTAAGAGCCTCATCATACCAGTCAACATTTACGCCATTTCCATTCTTGTAGGCTGCCAGCTGGTCTGCAGAGTAGACTGGTGACCACATCATCCCATTGTCGTTCGACACAGCTTGGTTATAAAGCGAAGCATAGTCGTAGGAGTTAAGAGACTTGTGGGTCAACGTAGGCATTTGTACACCAAAGCGCAGACGTGCGTTGATGGTTGCCATTCCATTCTTGCCACGCTTGGTCTCAATCATGATCACGCCATTGGCACCTTTCTCGCCATAGACAGCAAGTGCAGCAGCATCCTTGAGTACAGAGATGCTTTCTATCTCTGAAGGAGAAAGCCCCGACAGATACTGAGCGGTCACCTCAAATCCATCAACAAAGATCTTTGCTGTATTCCAACTGCCAATGCCAAAGCTACCCATGCCACGTACCAGATACTGGGCATTGTTCGATCCAAGTTCGCCAGTGCCTTCCTTAACAATCAAACCTGACAGTTTACCCACCAGGGTGTTGGTGAAGTTTGATGTAATGGTTTTATATAGATCGTCGCCTGTCACGGTAGAAGTTGAAGCCGTCGTGACATTCTCAGCCTTCAACTCTTCTGACGAAGTGTCGTTTTGGGCTTTTAGGGTTGCTGGAGCGAATGGCAGCAAACCTACGGCAACAGTTATAATTATCTTTTTCATATCATTTGTCTTTTTTGAATTTCAAATTTTCAATTCTCAATTTTCAATTTGAATTAGTATCCCGGGTTCTGGGTGATGGTTCCCTTGTTGATTTCCGACTGAGGGAATGGCTCCAGATACATGGCAGGACTCCAGAATGCTGTGTAGGCCACTGCATCCCAATAGGTCTCAATCCAACTTGCGGCGTAGGGCCATGTGGCTTCGTCGGTATCCTTGATATTGAACTGAAGCATACGCATCTCACCACCGCAGATGCCCTTGTCGATGTCTGCGCGCTTCCAGTGCTTCACATCGAAGTAGCGATGGTTTTCCTGGAAGAATTCTATTGCATCTTCACGCTGAATAGCTGCACGGAGTTTAGTCTGGTCGGTTTCTGTAATCGAAGGCAGACCTGCACGATTGTGTACAGCATTGAGATACTTCAAAGCATTCTGTGTGTCGCCTATCTCATTGTAAGCCTCAGCCAGATTCATATAGGTCTCAGCCAGACGGAAGATAGGTACCTCCAGCCACAGGCGTGAACCTGCCTTGTAGAAGAATTTTGTACGTTCACCACAACCTTTGTCACCGTCTATGGCATTAGGGAATACATCGCCCTTGCCTTTGTCGGCAGCATAGCCACCGCGGTTCCACCCTTGGTTTTGCCAGTTGTACTCGCCTGGGTTGTTCATCGCATCATGTCCTCCCCACTTGATGTCAGCCAATGCGCGGGCTTCGAGTTTTGCAATATTTGCAACCCAGTCCGAACCGTCGCGTGGTGCTGTGTCACCTACCTTGGGCCAGTTCATATCTGTACCGTCAGCAGCATAGTAGTTCTCGATGAAATTTGTCAGTACACCACTGCAGTCAGTGTCGTATCGGTTTACGGTCTGGTAGTTGGAACAGTTGATGAAGTTCACCATAGGGTCATTACCATCATTTCTGTCGTTCTTGTATGCTAAGATGATCTCACGGCTTCCTGGTGTAGAAGCGGCGGTAGCATAGTCGTCAAAAGCATTTGGATTAGGGCGTCCTTCGCCTGCGCCACCGGTGTTGATGAGTTCCACCCCATTAGCCTTTGCCCAGTTCAGCACTGCAAGGTTGGCATCAATTGCCTGTTGCCAACGCTGCTTGTCGGCATTGCCGAAGCAGATAAGGTCGTTCAAGTCGCCATTGTCGAGGTAAGGAGTACTGCTATTGAACAATGGACGGGCTGCGAAAAGCAAAGTACGAGCCTTGATAGCGAGAACGGCTCCCTTTGTCATACGACCGGTATTGGCTCCGTCCCACTTGTCAGGAACAAGACCGTAAGCTTCGTCACAGAGTTCGAGTATGTAATCGAGTGTACCCTGCAAGGTCTCGCGGCCTGCACTAAGATCATCACTTGCAACAAATGATTTC
Source organism: uncultured Prevotellaceae bacterium (assembly GCA_902780635.1). Classification (GTDB taxonomy): domain Bacteria; phylum Bacteroidota; class Bacteroidia; order Bacteroidales; family Bacteroidaceae; genus Prevotella. Next base: position 36,192 of record CACZGH010000005.1, on the reverse strand, counting down.
TCTACACGAGGCACACCACCATAGCGGTAGAACATTCCCATATAACGGTAAGCGATAAGAGCAGTGACCTCACCTTTGATGCTTGCCTTCTCAGCATCGCTCATGTCAGGTACGTTGTCAATATTCTCTTTTACAAGGAAACACTGGCGGATGAACTTCCAGTTGTTGCCGTAGTGGTCGGCACCGGCATCCGAACCGTCTGTGCCATTCACCGACAGACCTTGCTGCACGATGTTATAACTGCCATGCCAGCTGTAGCCACGACCTATCTCTCCAGAAATAGCTCCCAAAGTACAGTGGCCGATACCCATACCACCAGGCCAACCATGACGCAGCACATTGCTGTAACATGTCATCAGGGCAGAGAAAGCATTCTTACTCGAACCATAAACGGCCTCTTGGTCTACAGTTCCCGTCGTATCAGGCTTTTCCAGGAACTCATTGCATGAGGTAAGTACCAGAGCTGAAGCTATGAGCAGACTTTTGATATTTATTTTCATATTTTGAATCTCCTATTTTTTAGAAACGGAAGCTAAGACCTAATGTGAACACCTTTGTCAGAGGATAGATGTAAGCACTTCCATCGGTTGTTTCTGGATCAATACCATATTCAGAAAGAGCGTTCTTGAATGTAAATACGTTGTTAGCATTAGCATACACACGCAAACCTTCTATTATACGAGTCTTCTTGGAGAGGTCGAACGTGTAGCCAACCTCGATGTTCTTCAACTTGAAGTGGTTGGTTGACTTCACCCAGTAGTCGCTCTGCAGGAAGTTGTTGTGACCGGATGTCGCGTCATAGGTGGCACGTGGATAAGTTATCTCTTCGCCAGCAAGATATTTCTCTTGTGTCCAGCGACCATCATATTGCCACTTCCAGGCATTACCTGCCGACTTGAAGAATGGGATGGTGTAGCCGCTACTCAGATAGTACGAACCGTTAAGACTGCCAGTGAAGAGCAGACGCAGGTCGAATCCCTTGTAAGCGATTTGGGCCTTGAGTCCGAAATGATACTCCGCATAGTTTGGCTTGCCAATAGGGGCACGGTCGTTCTGGTCAATCTTTCCATCACCGTCAAGGTCCTTGTAGCGTATGTCACCAAGGGTTGCCGCGTTGCCTGTGTAGGTGTTGTAAGGACGTGCGTCGAGTTCTTCCTGGGTGTTGAAGAGTCCATCGCTCTGCAGACCGAAACGCTGACCGATAGCATGACCTGTCTCGTTCATCCATGGGTAAGGATTGGACGCTTCAGCTTTGTAGATAATCTTATTCTTCGCATAGCTGATGTTACCACTGATGGTATAGAGCAGATGGCCTCTGCTCTCAGTCCAGTTGACAACAGTCTCGAAGCCATGGTTCTCGGTGATTCCCACATTTGCAGGAGGAACATCGCCCGACGATACACCATAGATGGCTGGGATGGTTCCGAGGGTGGTAAGGATGTTGTCACGCTTCTCGTAGAACCAGTCGTAGTCAATGGAGAGGCGGTTTTTGAAGAACTTGGTCTCAACACCGACATCATACTTGCGGGCACGCTCCCATGTGATATCAGGATTGCCCAGGCTGCCTTCCACAGCTCCGGCGAAATAAGTGTTCTGTACCGAACCGTTGCTGTTGCCAAGGTAGTATCCACTCTGGTTCAGATTGTAGGTGTTAGGCAGATAGTAGTAGCGACGGCTTCCGCCAAGCTGGTCGTTACCAACCTCTCCGTAAGAAGCACGGATCTTCATAAAGGTGAGGATGTCGTTCTCAGGGAAGAACTTTTCGGCTGTTGGCACCCAACCTATAGACAGTGCAGGAAACAGACCGAATCGTTTGCCCTCACGGAACTGCTCCGTACCGTTGTAACCGGCGTTGATCTCTGCCATATATTTATTGTCATAGTTATAGGTCACACGCCCCACGAAACCCATGATTCCGGATGGTACATGGTAAGAATCGTTAGGCATGGTGTATTTTGAAGCCTTGCCAAGAAACAATGCACCTACATTGTGCTTGCCAAACGAGCCTGCCCAGTCTACACTGGCATCGATATAGATCTTATTCCAATTAGAATATCCGTATGACTCGAAGTTACCACCACCCATTGAGCCTCCGAAGAAGTCGAAGACGTTTGGATCCTCGGCATTACGCTGAATGGTGTATGAAGGAATGGATGGGGTGAATTTCACCAGTCGGTTGTAGTTGTCCTGGTAAGATACAGTGGCGTGGGCATTCAGTCCTGGCAGCAGGTAGTCCATCTTGTGGTTCAGACGGATGCTGTTGTCGAGCAAGCTGTTGAAAATGGTGTGCGAACCGCTGATAAGCAGGTTGTAGACGGCATTCTGGTTGCCGATGCTGCTGTTGGTCTTTGATGCGAGAGGATTCTGTGCCGAACCAGCAATGCCGGCAAAACCATTGATGAGGTGATTGTCTACAATGCCTGGACAGGTGAAGGGGTTGCTATCGTAAATGTACTGCATGATGATCTTGTAGCGAGCCGACATGTCATAAGGCTCGGCATTATTGCCGGGACCTGTGGTCTCACCAAACTGACCTGCAGAATTGATGGAGAGAGTAAGGTTCTTAGCAATGTTGATGTCGAAGTTGCTACGGAAATTGTAGCGGTTAAAGACCGACTGCGTGCTTGCCCCGTAGTAGGATACTGAATTGGTGATACCTTCCTGACGGAAATAACCAAACGAGACGAAGTACTTCACTCTGTCTGTACCACCCGACACGTTGATGTTGGCTTGATACTGGGGTGCTGCCCTGTTGAACTGCTCCTTATACAGATCGTGCGAACCGTAGTAGATGGCTGGCGATGCGTTGAGCGCAGCCTTCTGCTCCGGCGTGAGATTCATGGCTTCTACCTCCTGAGGGGTGAAGTCGCGATTGTTCTTGAACTTCCATAGGTCGTAGTCGTCATAAATATAAGCTGAGAGCGACTCCTTGCCAGGAAAACCGTTCTGCTCATTGCGGATAGCCTCGTTGCGGAAGAGCGCGTATTCGTATGATGTCACTCCCTCCTGGAGTGTGGTTGCCTTTGTCACACCATAGTTGGCAGAGAAGTTGATGGTAGGCTTGCCGGTTGCACCGCGCTTTGTGGTGACGATGATCACACCATTTGCACCACGCACACCGTATACAGCGGTAGAAGAGGCATCCTTCAGAATACTGATACCCTGGATCTCATTGGCATCCATCGCATTGAACTCGGCCATAGCCTGCTCCGATGACTGCTCCACACCATCGATGATGATGAGTGGCGCACTCGAACCGTAGGTTGAGATACCACGGATGTGCAGGTTGGCATCGTTGCGGCCAGGCTCACCGGAGCTCTGCAAACCCGATACGCCTGCTGCCGTACCAAGAAGGGCTGTAGACACGTTTGCTACAGGCGAAGAGAGCACTTCGCTACCGTTGATAGATGAGATGGCACCCGTCACGTTCACCTTCTTTTGTTTGGCGAAGGCCGTGACAACGACCTCGTCCATCAGCTTTGCGTCAGGGAGAAGGGTCACGTCGACTGTCTGCTGTTTGGCTGTAACAGACTTTTCTGCGGTCTGATAGCCAATGTAGCTAAACTCCAGCACTATCGTTGATTCTGGGACACTCAGTTGATAGTGTCCGTCCAAATCAGTTATCGCAGCATTAGTCGTGCCTTTCTGGACGACGGTAGCACCCGTAAGAGGTTCTCCGTTCTCATCCAGAACAAGACCACTGACAGCCCTTGTTTGCGCCATAATCGCCGAAGACAATGTTCCCCAAAATAAGAGAACTATTGTCGGCAGGATTGACTTAAGTGTTTTGTTCATCATGATTTTTGTTTTTATTTTATTCTTATATTTTCAGGTAATGAGTACATATCAGGCAGATCTTTGCTAAAGAAAGTGCGCTCGCTTGAATACATCTTGCGGAAGTCTTCTTCTGATGGATGACCAGGGTATACGCTGAAGTAATGCTTGTCTGATTCGTTCGAGCCAACATACTTATTGCGCCACATGACAACCATCGAAATACGCTTGTCCTTGGTAGGCTCGAGCACGGAGTAGGTCCAATAGTCAGCGCGTGTAAATGACTCTACGCCATCTTCAGTTACACCACAAGGCTTACGCTTCTGTTGAGAGATCTCTGTGGCAATACGAAGGTAGTTTGAAAATGAAGCAGGGTTCTCTCCATGATAGCAGTCCATACCTATGAAGTCCACGAAGTCATCGCCAGGCCAGCGGTAGAGCAGACGGTTGCGGATGGTCTGGTCGTCATACCAGCTATCCAGCTGTGGCGATACGGCATAGAGAAGGTTGTGCACTCCCTTGGTGTCGCGCAGGTATTTCACCATCATCCGCCAGAACTCTATGAACTCGGTCTCCGTGGTGCATGACGAACCCCACCATGACCATCCCTGAGTGTGCTCGTGGAGCGGACGGAAAATCACCGGCACAAGGTCTCCCTTGGTGTCTTTGAGGTTGAGACAGAAATCCGCCAGCCGGTCGAGCCATGAAAGGAACTTCTCACGTGTGGCATTGCCTGCAGTCAGGATGCTCTTTACGACATCGTTGTGCGTGTTGTCCCAGGAGTCTCCGCCAGTGAGAGGGTTGTTGAGGTGGGCACAGGCCATGATGACCTCTCCGCGCTCCCTTGCCTCAAGGATCACTCGCCGACGGATGGCATTCTCCTCACTGTCGTAGCGGTTGTCCATGATAGGGCCGAAGTCTACGCTGAACACACCAGGATAGTCGCCACACACGGCCTTGGTGTCTGAGCCACCTGGCTCATTGTACCAGTATCGACCATACCACAGGTCGTCGTGATGACCAAATATGAATCCCTTGTCTGCAATGGCCCATAGGTTGGCCAGCAGAGCCTTTGTCTTGTCTGTAGCCTGCTTATCTACGATCGACAGTTCTTCAAACATGATCGTACTGCCACTCTGCACCACCTTCACGGATTGTGAAAAGTAGCGGTCTTTCTTGTCACTTGCGGTGATAGTAGCTGTGCGCGACTCCTTCGCCGTGTTAGCTGCTACATCAAACAACACCGTGGTTGCCTTTGGTGTGGTGCCTTCCTTCTGCTTCAGCCAGTCTGCATCGACAGCAATCGTATAGTCGAGGTTGGTCTCAACCTTCAACTCTATCTGTGTCGCACTTGCGTCAAGGGTTGTGGCAGGACTGACTGAAAGTCTTAGGTAACGCGTATCGGAAGGCTCTGGCTCCTCACTAGAATCGCTACCACAACTGCAACAGCCTATACCTAACAATACTGTGACAAGCGGCATCATGATACTTAATAAGAAATGTCTCATAGCCTGTTATTTTGCCATTTCGCTGTGTCCCTCTACTGGGACATCAGAACTCTTATGCATCATCCAGAATGTGTTGCGGATATTGTTGACCATCCAACGGGTGTCTGGCCAGTTCCAGTCAATCACTTCCTCTGTCACATGTTCGCGCATGAAGGCACAGTCACCGATGGTAATATCTTTGGTGCTGAAGGTGTAGGTGCCTGCGGAGAGATATTTCACCACATACAATTCATGGGCATAATCTGTGTCGCCTATAGCATACACATGGATGTTTCCTTCAGCATCCTTTGCCCAACGGCTTGCACCAGTAGGGAAGATACGATAGAAGGAATTCACATCGTATGTGTTGTTGTAGACATAGTTGGCATACGCCCCGTCGTCACCGGCGAGGTTCACTGTCGTACCACGGGTCAGGCCCGTCTCCGGGTCAGCCTCAGTCAGCATGAAACTGAGTGTGTTGTCCATCTCGTCGTTGTGGGTGTAGCCTTCCCCCCAATGCCAACTCTTATCCATGTCGGTCGACATGACGATAGCGTCGGTCCATCCACCAATGATAACCATAGAACTCTGTGGAGCACTCGCGTCAAGAATTCCTGGAATAGGAGCGTGGACATAGGTGCCTTCCAACGGGTCGGTAAACTGTTCGTAGTCCACTGTGTAAACGCGTGTCTCACCATTGTAGGCGGTGACGGTGATCTTAGTGCTACCACTGCTCAGGTCGATATAGTCTCCTGCTTGAACAGACGACTTGGGGCAGTACTCGCTCTTGGGGAACTTGAAGTCCACGGCATCGACCTTCACCTTCGACATGTCCAGTCCACCGGTGATAAGACTCACGTGAATAGTTCCTACTCCATCATTGCGCCAGTCGTTAGTGATAATGGCGCTACCAATCTGCGATTCAAGACGGAAATTTACAGGTGTTCGTTCCCTTGTCCATGGATCGACTAATGGCTCCGTGTTGCGTTCATCCTCTGAGCATGCTGCAAATGCGCATACCCCCAAGAATATAAACACATACAATTTTAGTCTTTTAAACATACGGCTAATAATATAATTAATTAAATCAATCGGGGAGAGGTCCTTCTTACCTGTCTCCCTCTGTTATAAACTCTTCATTTGCCTCAATGATGCTCAACAGGCGTTCCACGGATGTCGCACTTGTCAAACCATCGCTACTCTCAATATCTAACATGGCAGTTTTATTATCTTTATTGAATCAAAGTAAAAACAAGGTCCGCCCTGTCGGATTAAAAAACTTAATCCGATTGTAATGTTTTTGCCAATTTTTACGCCTCGTTTATGAGGCTCCTAAATGGCAAATCGTAAAATGTCCAATTGTAATTGAAATTGCGGGGATGTTACCAGAACACCGCATACACCACCCCGCATGCCATCACAAGCAAGGCTGCATAGTTGAAATAATTGGTGTGTGCTGGTTGACGGTATGCCGCTGCAATCTCTTCTCGAAGTGCCTTAAACGAGAACACTGTTGTTTCAAGTTTGTCGGCTTCTGGTGGTGGTGAGAATAGGCTGGCCGTGTAGGTGACGACGGCACTGACGGCAAACAATATCGGTACTATCAACAGGAAGTGAAGTCCTGGGAAGATCATGTCCTTAAACGAATAGGTAAGGATGGCGATGACTAGTCCGCCAAGTAGTCCTATGAAGGCTCCGTTGGCATTCACTCTCTTGCAAAACACGCCCATGAGGAAGGTGGCAACAATAGGTGGTGCAAGGTAGGAGAGCATCTCTTGGTAGTATTTCAGTAATGAGCCAAACCTGCCTATCTGTGGCGCCCACAAAGCAGCGATGACAATCACGATGCAGGATACTATTTTACCCACAGCGACAAGGTTTTTGCTGTCAGCCTTCTTGTTCATCTTTGCATAGAAGTCCATTGTGATGAGAGTGGATGTGGAATTGAGTATCGCTGAGAGTGTCGATGTAAGTGCTGAGAGCAAAGCTGCGAGCAATATGCCAAGCAGACCGACGGGCAAGAGGTTGAGTACCATGTTTGGATACACCATGTCTGGTTTCTCCAATCCAGGGAACAGATAGCGTGCGATGACTCCCGGAATGGCTACGATGAACAGTGTGCACAGAGTGAGAAGTCCTGCGAAGAGCACTCCCTTGCGACCTTCGTCAACGGTCTTGCTGCTCAGTACTCGCTGGACGAGTGTCTGGTTGTTTGCCCAAAAATACAAACCAGTTATCGGCATTCCTATAATCAGTCCGAGCCAAGGTGTTGCAGTGTCGTTGTTAGGTCGAATCAGGCTGGTCAGTTCGTCTTTATTGTTGAAAAGTTGTACAAAGTACTCACCACCACGGTTGTAGCAGGCTATCGAGAGAATGGCACTTCCGATAAGGAGAATCACTGCTTGTATGATTTCAGCGTTGATGGCCGACGACAGACCACCTGGAATGGTGTAACTAGCGCATAAGAGTGCGAATATAATTATAATAAGGTGTAAATCGGCTTCAGGATAAACAAGTTTGATAATCAGTGCTGCTGCATAGAGTGCTCCTGCGGCATCGAGGAAAATATTACCGATGACGCAAAGGGCAGAGAAATAATATCTCGAGCGACTGTCGAAACGTTTCTCCAAAAACTCCGGAATGGTGAAGATACCACTGCGGATGTAGAGTGGCAACAGCACAATGGCAAAGAACACCATCACCAGCACACCGCCCGCAAGGTTGTAGTTGAAGACGGCAAGACCAGTATGGTAGGCATCGCCCGACTGGCCTATAAGTGTGGTGGAAGAGATGCTTGCAGCAAAAAGCGACAAACCCACTATCCACCACGACATTCCTCGGTCTGCGAGGAAATACGACTGAGAATCTTTGCTTTTCCCGTTGCGTAGTCCCCACCAGACGATAAAAGCCATATACAGGATGACGATGACGATGTCTATGATATCTATCGTGATATTTTCCATTATAGTTAGTAGGTTTTGCTATTTCTGTTGCAAAATTAAACAAACATTTGGGGCTATTAGTGATAATTATTGTTTAATCGTTGTACTTTTTTGAAATTTGCATTGTACTTATAATTCTTTTTCATAAATTTGTAGTAAATAATTCAAAAAAGTAAAATGGTATGAAGGATTTGCAAAGGGAAATTGTTCCTATCGTTGAAGAAGATCTCTTCATTGTACTCAATCATCCAGATGCGGAATTTGACTATCCTATGCACTATCATAGTGAGTATGAAATCAATCTGGTGATGGGAACAAATGGGCAAAGAATGGTCGGTGACTCTATTGAAGGGTTCGAGGAAATGGATCTGGCTTTGATCGGGCCCAATATCGGACATGCATGGCGAGGAGACAGAGTAAAAGGCAATCACGTTATCACCATCCAATTTTCCGATAATCTGCTCAACATGCCTATTGTCAGCAAACGACAATTCAAACCTATACAGCAGTTGTTGATAGATGGCAAACGCGGACTCAAGTTCTCCAAGGAAGCTCAACTCAAAATGAAAGATGAAATCATCAAAATTACACATATGCATGGTTTTCAAACCGTGTTGACTTTCTTTTCCTTGCTAAACGAAATGTCAAATGCTGACAGATATCCTCTCGTAAGCAACCATTATGATGCATCAGGCACCTTGCAAGCCACTAAGAGCAGGAGAATTGCTAAAGTTTGCAATTATATGGAGCAACATTTTCGCGACACCATAAGCTTGAGTGATATGGCTTCGCTAGTGGGTATGTCAGATTCTGCTTTTTCTCATTTTTTTAAGGCAAAGACCAACATGACTTTTATTGACCACCTTAACAATATGCGTATTGCCCACGCATGTCGACTATTATCAGACACAAATCAAACCATTTCAGAGGTGTGTTATAACAGTGGATTCAATAATATATCTAATTTTATTCGTATGTTCAAGAAGAAAAAGCAGATGACCCCTAATGCCTATAGAGAACATATTAAGAAATTCTGATCCAATACCTGTCAAGTAGAGCGAACGCGCGACTTGAGTTCCTTCATTATTCTCTGGGAAACAAGAAGGATGCGTTATACTTTTTTGAAATCGGGCTAGTGTTAACATTTTCTTTTCATTAATTGATATTGATTATTTCAAAAAAATATAATTAGCAAGCATGTTACCTGGATGCTTCAAGTATTTCAGTTTCCTATGGAGGATTGGTGGCTGGCGACTGAGACAGATTCAACAATCTTGCTTAGTTTTTGTTTTAGTACTACGAAATTCACAATATTTTGTGATTTTGCTTGGTTGCATGGAATAAAATGTTTATCTTCGCATCCAAAATCACATTATATTGGTATTTGTAATGAGACAAGCTGGTGTATATATAAATAAAGTTTACGCGGGAAAACTTACAGAACAGGATTCTACGCATTATGTCTTTGACTATGATAAAGAATATCTCGAGTCATCTGAAGCAAGGCCTGTTTGCTGTGCCATGCCCTTAACGTCTAGCCACTATGAATCATCTTATCTTTTTCCATTCTTCAGTAATCTGTTAAGTGAAGGTGAGAATAGGAAATTCCAGTCTGTCGTACTTAAGATAGATGAGAAAGATGATTTTGGTATCCTACTTGCCACGGCAAACTATGACACCATCGGATGTGTAACAGTTAAACCCATTGAGTCATGATCCAATATAGCAGACAGACATTAAGGGAGATGTTCGATGGGAAGCAAGTCTCCCCCATATTGCCGTATATGAGTCTTGACGCAGACCGTGAGACCATAGAACTTGTTGTCAAAGGCAATGGCAAAATTTCTCTCAGTGGTGTTCAGCCTAAATATTCTATGGTTGTAGATAACGGCACACTAAGATTCTCAAAAGAAGGTGAGCAGGGACATTATATTCTGAAACCAGCACCGACAGCACTATTTATTCTTGATAAAGAGTATTGCCCCGCAAATGAATATCTCACCATGCAGTTGGCAAAGAATGTGTATGGCATAGAGACTGCTCCATGTTGCCTGTGTGTATTTGGTAATGGACAGATGGCATACCTCGTTCGCAGGTTTGACATCCGCCCTGATGGTACAAAATATGCTCAAGAGGACTTTGCCCAGTTGGCAGGTTTAAGTAAAGCCAACGGAGGTGATGACTTTAAGTACAATATTCTCAGTTATGAAGACTGCGGCGAGTTGATTCGAAAACATATAAAAGCAGCTCCTGTCGAATTGCTGAAATTCTTTCGCCTTGTAGTGTTTAACTACCTTACCCTTAACGATGATGCCCATCTCAAAAATTTCTCTATCATTGAGAAGAAGAATGGAGATTTCACATTGACGCCGGCATACGACCTGATGAATACCAGCCTACATCTTAGTTCACCAAGTATATTTGCCTTGAAGAAAGGTTTGTTCAAAGAAGGCATGATTATTGATGACATACATGCTGTCAATAGACAATCATTCATTGAGTTTGGAAATCGTATAGGTCTGCCACCCAAGCTAGTCGAGAAAGAACTGGACAATCTAGCAGAGCAAAAACCCTTAGCAGAAAGAATGATTCGAGAAAGTTTACTCAATGAGCACATGAAGCGGCATTATCTTCAGTCGTATAACTATCGTCGTTTCACAATATCAAAGTAACAGGGACATGAAAGAAATTGGTCAGAAAATAAGAGATCGTCGTGTTGAACTCGGAATCAACCAGCAGACACTTGCCGACCTTGCCGAAGTTGGCATTAATACCGTCGTTGCTATAGAGCGTGGAACGGGTAATCCATCTATCAATACTTTGCAGAAAATCGTCAGTGTTTTAGGAATGGAAATTAATGTGGTTTGATAGTTGCGTAATCAAGGCGTTTGTAAACGACTTGCCGTGCCAAATGTTAAATTTTCCGAAAGATACGATATTTCATGAAAAAAGCGTAAATTTGCATTCGAATCGATGGTCAAAGAGCTGCGCACAAGCCTCAAAATTGACAAAAAACTCTATCCCAAGCAACATTGATGACATCTTTCATCATTTTTGCTTTCAAAAGTGAAGAAAATTCTTTATCTTTGTACCTAAATTTTAAATACCAAGCACATGAATCTGAAAGTACGTTTAGCACTGATGAACTACCTTGAGTTCGCAGTATGGGGTGCCTACCTGACATCCATGGGTACCTATCTTGTCAATATCGGTCTGGCCTCGCAGATAGGTTGGTTTTATGCCGTTCAGGGCATTGTCTCCATTTTCATGCCCGCCATTATGGGTATCGTCGCCGACAGGTGGATACCGGCACAGCGGCTCCTTGGTCTCTGCCACCTCGTTGCCGCCGTATTTATGTGTGCTGCAGGTTATTATGGCTATACAGCTGGCACGAGCACGCAGTTTGGCACACTGTTCTTCCTCTATACGCTGAGCGTGGCGTTCTTTATGCCTACCATCGCCCTGGCCAACTCGGTGGCATTCTCTGCACTCACCAAGGCGGGGATGGACACGGTGAAGGACTTCCCACCCATCCGTATCTTCGGCACCATCGGCTTCATCTGCACCATGTGGCTGATCGACCTGATGGGCTTCCAGGCCAATCAAAACCAGTTCTTCACCTCTGGATTGCTCAGCGTCGTGCTCTTCTTCTATACTTTCACCTTGCCACCTTGCGACATCAACAAGGATAAGAAAAGCGCAGGTCTGGTCGAGGCTCTTGGTCTCAAGGCTTTCGCCCTCTTCAAAAAGCGCACCATGGCCATTTTCTTCATCTTCTCGATGTTCCTCGGTGTCTGCCTCCAGATCACCAATGGTTTTGCCAATCCGTTTATCACCAGCTTCGGAGCCATTGAGGAGTATAAGCACACCTTCGGTGTGGAACATGCCAATATCCTTATCTCGCTCTCACAAATCAGTGAGACCTGCTGCATCCTGCTCATCCCGTTCTTCATGAAGAAATTCGGTATCAAGAACGTGATGCTCATCGCCATGCTCGCATGGGTGTTCCGCTTCGGACTCTTCGGCACGGGTAATCCAGGCAGCGGTGTATGGATGTTTGTTATCTCTATGATCGTCTATGGCGTGGCCTTCGACTTCTTCAACATCTCTGGCGCCCTCTTCGTCGATAAGACCACCAGCGAGGATATACGCTCCAGCGCACAGGGACTGTTCATGTTGATGACCAACGGTCTTGGCGCCTCTATAGGTACGCTTTCCGCCCAGGCCATCGTCAACCACTACACCGTCGACGGCGTCACGCAGTGGCAAACTTGCTGGTTTATCTTCGCAGGTTATGCCCTCACCATTAGTATCCTCTTCGCCCTCATCTTCCGGCCAAGAAAAGAGGATGTGAAGGTTTAGAGAATTAGTAGTGAGAGGTGAGAGGTAAGAGGTGAGAGATTACCCTTTCAAACAACTCGTCAACTTGTCAACTTAAACTACCATGCCCCTGGTAAAACTAAAATTTAAGAGTGTGTCCGAAATCGTCGGAACGGAGGATGTAGGACTGTTGCTGCTCGTCACGGAGGATGAGCAGCGACAGCTCTCCATCGTCTGCGACAAGGCGATGATTTACCAGTTTGGGCTTCGACTCTCACATACTCCTGTCACCGACAAGCTTCTGCCAGAGGTGCTTTGGACAGTGGTCAAACGGCATACCGAACTGAACTTTCAAGTCATTATCAACGACTTGATTGATGGACAATACCGCACGCTGCTCTACGAACCGAACATCTTGCAGGCCATTCCTGTAAGGGCCAGCGATGGGGTGCTGTTGGCTAATATCGCCGAGTTGCCCATTTATATAGAGGAGAGGCTGCTGCTGCGCCAGAGTGTGCCTCATGATGGAAAGTCGAGTGGTGTGGCAGTGCCTGTCAATGTCATCAGTGACGAAATGCTGGTCAAAGCACTACGCAAGGCGGTGGATGAGGAGAATTATGAACAGGCGTCGCAGTTGCGTGACGAACTGCGCCGACGTGGAAAGGATGACCTGCGATGAAGGAAGCTCGCTATTTTTTTGTACCTGATGCAGTCTCTCAAAATGCCTTGCCTGCCGACGAGGCCGTGCATGCTTGCCGTGTGCTTCGATTGCAGAGTGGCGACGAGATTTTCCTTATCGACGGTGCTGGGTCTTTTCACCGTGCTCAAGTCACGATGACCACACAGAAGCATTGTGGCTATGAGATTCTGGAGTCCTTGCCCCAGCAACGTATATGGGATGGCCATATCCATCTCGCCATGGCTCCTACCAAGATGATGGACCGCGTGGAATGGATGGCTGAGAAAGCCACTGAGATTGGTTTTGATGAATTGTCTTTTCTCGAATGCAAGTTTTCTGAGCGGCAAGTCATTAAGACTGAGCGTATCGAGAAAATCGTGGTCGCCGCTGTGAAACAAAGCCGAAAGGCATGGAAACCCATCGTCAATCCCATCACTTCTTTTTCTGATTTTGTCAAGACACCGCGCTCCGGTGCCAAATACATCGCGCATTGTTATGAGGAGATACCCCGGCAAGACCTCTATACGCTTCTTCGTGACACGGCCGCTGACAAGTGTCCAGACGTGACGGTGATGATAGGTCCTGAGGGCGACTTCTCCATCGACGAGGTGCGGCTAGCCATGACTCATGGCTTTGTGCCTGTCACCCTCGGCGAGGCACGCCTCCGCACCGAGACAGCTTGCCTCTCCGCCGTGATGATGGCACAACTCTGCCGGAGAACCATGGATACAAAATCAAGGGGACTGCTTTGAAGTGAAACCTTGATTTTGATTTTCTGAAATATTCATACCCAATGAAGTATATATATACAATACTATTGTCGTTCATCACCATGTGCGGTCTGCTGACAGCCTGTTCTTCCGACGACTACCTCAAGGCTGTGCCTGCCGACTGTCAGGCTCTGGCAGCCATTGATATGTCGATGGGCGACAATGACTCCCGCACGACGGAAGTGCTGAAGTCTGTCCTCGGCATAGAGGACATCTCCGGCAGTGGTATAGACTTCGACTCCCGTGTCGTGTTTTTTGAGACAGACGACGGCCTTTTCGGACTATGCGCAAAAGTGGACGACGCCTCCGACCTGCAGTCTTTCGTCGATGAAAAACTGACTGCCAAAGGGCTGTGCCAAAAGACAATCGAACGAAAAGACAACTATTTCACCATGATTCGTGACAGTTGGTTGTTTGGCTTTTCCGATCAGGCTCTTCTGGTGATGGGACCCGTGGTCAGTTCAGCCAAAGCCACCTTGATACAGCAGATGGTGAGACTTCTCGAAGGCAAGAACAAGAAAGACATCACCGATAGTCGCCTCTTCCAACGACTTGACAGCATACAGGCGCCCTTCACCCTCGTCACCCAAGCCCGTGCCCTGCCAGAGCAATTGGCTGCGCTCCTCACCTTGGGTGCACCTCAAGATGCTGACCCCTCACAGGTCTACCTTTCTTTGACGGCCCGTGTGGAGAACCATGTGGTGGACGTTGAGAGCGAGACCTTCTCTTTCTCCCCCCGTCTTCAGAAAGCATTGCAGGAGTCACAAAAAGCCTTTCGCCCTGTCTCAACGAAATACCTCGGAGCATTCACGCCCGATATGCCGGCAGCCATCTTGATGAATATGGATGGTGGACGGCTTCTTGAGATGATGCGTGAAAATAGGGGAATGCAAGCACTCCTCGCTGGTGTCAACACGGCCATTGACCTTGACAATATCCTACGGAGCGTGGATGGTGATCTCTCTGTCTTCCTCCCTGTACTCACAGGTGAAGACATGGATGTGATCTTGACGGCTGAGTTGAAATCTACCGATTTCCTCAAGGATGTGGGGTATTGGAAACAATCGTGCCCTCCTGGCACACGCATCGAGGAGGTGGGCAAAGACCAATATCGATTCACTGATGGCACAATGAACTTCTTCTTCGGGGTGGTCGACAATCAGTTTTATGCTGGCAGAACGGCAGAAAACTGTCGTATGGCCTTGGCACCCGCCTTCAAACAAACCGACGACATCACCAGCAAGGTAAACGGGCAGCGACTCTGTCTCCTTGTCCATCTGGATGTGCTGAAGCGGCTGCCCATAGCTGGTAGCATGGTGGAGCCTATTCTTCAAGTCCTCTTTGGCAAAGCCGACTTGCTCATTGGCCATACCACCGAATAGGAAGCGTGACATGAGAACACAATGAATAAATCCACATCTGCTGATGTGGATTTTATTTTGTATTTTTGGCTATTCATATGTTTATTCTTAATTTTGCAATTTCAAAAAACATGTGCCATTAAAAATGAACCGAATAACATTCCACTCTGTCATACCCGCTGTTTTCGCAAATTGTGAAAACCTTCATTCTGAAGTGTGGGGGCGACAACTGTCTTTTGAAAAGGGGAAGACCTATCTGCTTGAGGCCGACAGCGGTCAGGGCAAAAGCACGTTCTGCAGTTATGTGATAGGCTATCGGCATGATTACAAGGGCACAATCTCTTTTGACAACGAACCCGTGTCGAAAAAGCATACAAACTGGTGGGTGGACGTGCGCAAACAGCACATCGCCTACCTTTTTCAGGAACTGCGACTCTTCCCCGAACTGACTGCTTATGAGAACGTGGAGATCAAAAACCGCCTCACCGGTTGCAAGACGCACGCACAAATCACGGAGTGGTTTGAGCGACTCGGCATTGCCGACAAAATGGATACCAAGGTAGCGCTCCTGTCTTTCGGTCAACAACAGCGTGTGGCTATGTTGCGTGCGCTGGCACAGCCTTTCGATTTCCTTCTGGCTGATGAGCCGGTCAGCCATCTCGATGACGAGAACGCCACGTTGATGGGCCGCCTGATGATGGAAGAGGTACAGCGTCAGGGCGCGGGTGTCATCGTCACCAGTATCGGCAAACATTTCAATATGCATTACGACCAAATCATCCACCTATGAATCTTGTCTGGAAACTCCTCCGCCACCATATCAGCATCCCGCAGCTCACAGGTTTCTTCTTTGCCAACCTGGTCGGTATGCTCATCGTGCTCCTCGGCTTTCAGTTCTACCGCGACGTGTTGCCGGTCTTCACCTCCGACGACTCTTTCATGAAGGCAGACTTCCTCATCGTGAGTAAACGCGTCAATATGGGCAACACGCTCTCAGGGCGTGACAACAACTTCACCCCCGACGACCTGCAAGAGCTGGAGAACCAGCCTTTTGTGAGTCACATAGGGCGTTTCACCTCGTCGGAGTATAGGGTCGACGCGGCCATGGGGATCAACGGACAACCGCTCATCAAGACGGAGTTGTTTTTTGAGAGCGTGCCCGACGAGTTTGTCGACACGCCCAGAGACGACTGGGGCTATCAGTCAGGAAGTCAGGTGGTGCCCGTCATCTTGCCGCGAACTTATCTCAATATGTACAATTTCGGCTTCGCACAAGCCCGGTCGCTGCCCAAAATCAGTGACGGACTAGCCGGCATGATCGACCTGCAGATTACCATCCATGGCAACGGGCGAAGTGACACCTACAAGGGTAGGGTAGTGGGCTTCTCCAATCGCCTCAACACCATCCTTGTGCCGCAGACCTTCATGGACTGGAGCAACCATACCTACGCTCCAGAGCAGCGGTCCAACCCCTCACGCATCGTCGTGGAGGTGGCCAACCCTGCCGACGAGCGCATCATGACTTTCTTTGAGGAGAAGGGATATGAGGTGGAGACAGACAAACTGAATGCTGAGAAGACCACCTATTTCCTGCGCATGATAGTGACGATCGTCATGGTCATCGGACTGGTCATTTCCGTCCTCAGTTTCTATATCCTGATGCTCAGCATCTTCCTGCTCGTACAGAAAAATTCAGAGAAACTCCAAAATCTGTTGCTCATTGGTTACAGTCCTGCCCGTGTGGCAAGACCCTATCAGACGCTCACCATCGTGCTCAACATGGCTGTGGCACTCATTGCATGGGGTGTTGTGGCTCTTGTGCGCGGGTATTATATGGATATCATTGAGACGATCTTCCCGCAGATCGACCCTGGCTCACTGTGGCCCTCAGCCGTACTGGCTCTCATCCTCCTCACCGTCGTCTCCCTCCTCAACATCCTTGTCATCCGCCATCAAATCAACAGAATCAGCGGGAAAAGATGAAAAAAGAAAGAATTCAGCAAAATCGTTTCTTTTTGTTATTCCACAGCCTTTATTTAGACAAAAATGGCTTAAACTACGTGCGAAACGTTAGACAAATACCTAACTCTCGATAAAAATGAGTAACTTTGCAAGGTAAAAATATGAATCCATATTTGGTAAGTCATATAAAATGGAATTAAAGACTCTAATCGCGGAATGTACGGCATACGATTTCAAGTTGATGCTTGAAGAAAAGAAGCCCAAGAGCTGGCTGAAAAGTGTAAGTGCTTTCGCCAATGGCTTAGGCGGTTCCCTTTTCTTTGGCATAGACAATGATGGTGTTGTAAAGGGGCTTGATGATGTGCAACATGTTTGCGAAGTCATCAGCAGCAAGATTCGAGACTATTTGGACCCTCTGCCAGAGGTGGAAATGATTCCCCATGACATAGATGGCTTATGCATCTTGCAACTCAAAGTCAATGCAGGACATTATACACCGTATTACTATATTGGCGATGGTCAGCGCATAGCCTTTGTACGTGTAGGCGATGAAAGCCCCCCTGCTACTGATGAAGACATGAAGCGTCTTGTGCTTAAAGGTACCAACAGGTCATACGACTCGTTGAAATCAGAGACCTTAACAGAAAGAAGTACATTCGTTATTTTGGAAAACATTTTTGAAGAGAGAACGGGGCATGAGTTTCAAAAGAAATTCCTCAAGTCCTTTGGGCTTATAACAGATGATGGTTGGTTGACCAATGCTGGTGCTTTGTTTTCTGACAACTGCCATTTGAGTCAGTCAAGATTATATTGTACTCGCTGGAATGGGCTTGAGAAGGATGATGCTATAAACGATGTGGAGTTTAGTGGAAACATTCTTTTATTGCTACGTGAAGCAATGAATTTCGTAAAGTCCAACACTAGAAAAGGTTGGGAGAAGTTACCTGATGGAAGAAAGAATATGCCCGAATATGCAGAACGTGCTGTTTTAGAGGCACTGGTAAATCATTTCATCCATCGCGACTATACTGTTATGGGAGGTGAAGTACACCTTGACATCTATGATGACAGGATTGCCATAACTACACCTGGAGGTATGTATAGCGGTCAATTTGTGCAAGACTTGCAACTTGATGACATTTCCTCGGAAAGAAGAAACCCTATTCTTGCTGATGTAATGGCACAATTGGACTATATGGAAAAACGAGGTAGTGGATTGAAGAAAATTTGCAATGAAACCAAGAAATTAAAGACATACAAAGAGGGACGCAAGCCTGTATTCAAATCTACAGCCACTCAGTTTATGACGATCATCTACTCAATGGAGTATGAACCATTTAATCAACAGGGTGAGCAACATGGAACTAAGCTGGGACTAAGTTGGGACCAAGTTGGGGCTAAGATTGGCCTAAGCTGGGATGAAGTTGAGAAATTATTCAACGCACTACAAGAACCCAAATCAATGGGCCAACTCAAAGATTTGTATGGGTGGTCGAACACAACTAAATTTAAAATTAAATTTGTAAGTCCTCTGATAGAAAAGCTATTTGTAGGCATGACTTTCCCCGATAAACCGACCAGCCCTAAACAAAGATACTTTCTTACGGACAGTGGTAAGGCATTGCTCGCCAATATGACTTGTAATCCAAAAACTAATGATTTAATAGAAAAGGTTAATCATTTAATTGGAAATCTAAGCGAGGATGAGAAACGTATAGCGTTGGATTTATTACAAAAAGGATAACATAGACTAAAAGGATATAGTGCAAGATATTTACGACATTCTTGTTGATGGACTCGATTTAGATGATTTTATGCTTTTATTGACGACGACGTGTTTTATACTGTAGATGATGTGATGGGCAAAATCCTTTAGGTTTCCATGCGGATAATGCCGATATTATCAAGGATGGTAAGATTGACAACTCCGACGTACTTCGTTGACATCATCTTGGGAAAAGAGATGTAGATACAAATAACTCAGCCATACACTCGAACAGCGAATGGCCAATAGTCAACAGCCTATCAACTTGAACTTGCTCAAGTTGAGTTATGGATAAAACTCGATGTGGCTGCTTCCCGAATTGCCATCTTTGACGATGCGTATCTGTGTGGTGATGCGCTCGCTCATGATGCTGGTGTGGCTGATCACCCCCACCTTTTTGCCCTGCGAGGATTGCAGCATGGCCAGGGAGTCAATGACAGTGGGCAGCATGTCGAGGTCGAGCGTTCCGAAGCCTTCGTCGATGAAGAGGTTCTCAAACGAGATGTTGCGCGACGACAGTGATGAGAGACCCAATGCGAGTCCGAGACTGACGATGAAAGTCTCCCCTCCCGACAGAGTGGTGGTGTCGCGCACATCGTCTGCACGGTCGTGGTCGATGACGCGGATACCCAGCGAATTCTTCACCTGCTGCAGTTCGTAGCGGCTGTTGAATTTCCTTATCTCCACATTGGCATGCTCGATGAGGAAACTCAGGGTGTAGCATTGTGCGATTTTTCGGAGTGTCTTCCCCTCGGCACCGATGGCATCGGTGATGGCAGTCCAGTCGTCCTTTATCGACCTCGCTTGGTTCAGCTCTTCCATCTTGTCGCCTAGTTGTCTGCAGGCTTCGAGATGGTTGTTCATCTTTGTCTTTGCTGCTACAAACTCGTCGTTGTGGCTGTCGTCTTGCAGCTTCTGCAACTCTGCGTGCAGCATGTCACGTTCTTTCTCAGGTTTGGCTGTCTGGTGTTTGTCATGAGTCTCTTTTGCGTTTTGCAACAGAGTGGTAGCCGACACGACGTTTTGGGTTCGGAGGTCCTTCTCCTGTCGGATGGCATTCCAGTCTTCAGAGGCAAGATACATGGTCTCCACATCCTCCAGCGATATTTCTTTGATTTTGTCCTCCTTGCTATTGTACTGGGCTATCCATTCTGTCAGTTCGGCTTTCTTCCTGTCAAGGCTTTGTTTTTCTTCTTCCAACTGTTGTGTGTGGGTTTGCAATGCCCCTCTGATTTCACCAAGAGCGGTTTGCATCTTTGATATCTCATCGTTCTTCTTATTGACTTCCGCATCAGCATCCTCTTTGCTTTTGTTCAGTCGCTTCTCTACTGCATCCGGATTCTCATCACCCAGTTCGTTTCTATATGCTGTCTGCAGTTCCTTGAGTGCTTCATCTGCCTGCTCCCATGCCTTGGTGGCCTCTTCCAGTGCTTTGCGCTTTTCTTCTTGCTGTTCGAGGAGCGTGGGGGAAACGGCCTTGGCTTCCGCCAGTCTGGTTTTGGCTGTATTGACTTTCTCTAAGGCTTTGGCCAAGCGGTCGTCTGCAATTTCTGCATACTTGCCTTGCTCTTCCACCGCCTTGTCTTTTTCTTTCGTCAAGCGGGCGATTTTTTTCTGCACTTGGTTGAAAAAAGATAGTTGGGCTTCCGCCTCTTTCTTTTTCTCCTCGTAAGATGGCAAGATGCCCTCCAACTCAACCTTATTCTTCTTCAAATGTGGTTTTTGTTCTGATAGGCGCTTCCAGTCACTTTCATACAGTTCGAGATTTCCTTTTAGTTGGAGTAATAGTCGTTCGAGACCCTTTAGCTCACCTTCGTTTTTTTGCAATTCTCCTAACCATTTTCTTTCGTCTTGAACCAGACTGTTGAGGGTGGCCTTTTTGGATTCGATTAAGAGGTATAAATCCGACGTGGCTTTATCAAGGAGGGTTTCATCCTCATGGTATGGGTGCTCGGTGGCTCCACAGAGTGGGCAGGGCTTTCCCGTTTCGAGCAATCGTCGATGCAGCCCCCATTCCTTGCTTGTCATCAGGGTATAGCAGTTTTGGTGTGTCTCTAACTCCGATCTCAGCGCATCGATTTGGAGTTTTGCCAGCTCTTCAGAGAGCTGTGTGTTCCTTTTTCCCAACTCTTCCTTGCGCTTTTCACTTTTGGTTTCCTCTGCTATTGTCTTGTCGATATTCCCGACCACCTTCAATGCGTCGACAAGGATTTGCCAGGCGGTGTCTGCTTTTGTCTTTTGACTTTGCAATTCCTCTGCATTTAGGTCCTCCACTTTTTGTATTTCAGCATTCAGCGCCTTTGTTGTTTCTTCTGCCGCTTTCTTGAGTTCTTCTTTTTTCTTTTCAACCTCTTCCATCATTGTCTGATGGTCCGCCGTCGCCTTGTCCGCCGTTTCTTGAGCTTTTTCGATCTTAGATTGGTTGGCCTTTACGGCATTTTCGGCATCGTCCTTCTCCTTTTCTGCTGTTGTCCTGACTTTTTTCTTGTCTATGCATGTCGCTTTTGCCGTCTCAATTCTCGTCATCAGTTCACGTGCCTTTTTGATGTGGGGTGTTGTCTCATTGATGACGTTTTGTGCCTTTTCGGCTGCTTCTTTCAGTTGGGCGAGAAGGGTTTTCGCTGCAATAATCAGTTCCTCTTGCTGTTTGCTCTTCTGCTTGTCTTTTTCTATGCTTTTTTCCGTCTCATGAATGGTGGCCTCTGTCTTTTTCACATCCCGTAGATGGTCAACGGCGGGTGTGAGGGCATCGCGAAGGTTCAGCAGAGAGATGGAGGTCTGGAATTCTTCGAGACTTTGCTGTGCCTGGTTGACCGCGGTCTGGCAATTGAGGATGTCTGCTGTCATTTTCTCCTCGTCGTCATACCACTTCAGTTGATTTTCCACATTCTTGATGGTGGCAGTCAGTTCTTGCTCGGCTTTTTCCAACTGCCTGATTTCCTCTTCGAGCCGAGCAAGCTCCTCGTCCGAGAGATAGTACTGCTTGACTGCATCCACTGAGGCATTGATCATGTTGTACGCCTCCACGGCAGCGTCTTTCTTGTTTTTTATCTCTCTCGCGATGCGGGTGTACATCTCCTCGCAGCCGACGAGTTTTTCCAATAGCTCATACCGCTCGTCTTCCTTGGCTTTGAGGAAGTTGGCAAACGAGCCTTGGGCGATGAGCACAGTGCGGAGGAATTGCTCATAGTCCAATCCGATGATGGTAGGTAGATCATTCCATTCCGCCATCTCTTCCTTTGGCGTGCCATCGGCAGATGGGGTGATTTTGTAGAGAATAGTGGTGGCGTTGTCGTAATTTTTAGTCTTAAAGGTGATATGCCACTCTGCACGGTACACGTTGCCATCGTTGGCTTGGAACGTCAGTTTGCTGTATCCTTGCTTTTTTCCACGGGTGAGGATGTTGCGGCAGTCGGTGGGTGCCAGCCGGTTTTTCTCGTCTTTATCTGTGTCGCCGTAGATTTCTATGCCTTGTTTCTTATCCCCCTTCTTTTTTGGGTAGCGCGGAGCGCGGTTGTAGAGGGCAAGGCAGATGGCGTCGAGGATGGTGGACTTGCCACTGCCTGTCGGGCCGACGATGCTGAAGATGGTGCTCTCGCCCAAGGCGCCTTTCACGAAGTTGATGGCTTCACCGCCTTGCTTGTCGAGAGAGGCGAGGTTGAGTATTTCGAGTTGGAGTATTTTCATGTTAGTCGGTTGTTTCGTTCTTTATTCCATTCATCAAATCTGCAAGCATGGCTTCTTGCTGTTCACTCATCTCTGTATTGTATTTGATGACGAAAGCCTCTCTCAGCGTGTCCATAGGGTCGCGGTTGAGGATGTCGTCGATGCTTTTGAGTGACTGGTGTCCAGCAATGGTCTGGATGTCCAGCTGTGGGATGATTTTCTGGATTCTGCACAATACGGCATTTTTCCCATTGACTTGCTCCTCCAGCGCCTTGATGTCATCATTACTGATCTTTTCCAGTCTCACCTTCAGCGTGACATAGTCGTAGTGTTCGTCGCGTTTCCCGTTCACCTGTTCACGCAACTTCTCGTTTATGAGTTTCTGGAGTTTTTTAGGTGTCAGGTTTTCGTCATTCTCTGGCAGGACAACCAATCGATGTTGTGGTTGATAAACGAGATGCGCCACATTGGGCTTGACACCCTTGCTGAGTGTGACGAGGTCTACTCCATGGGTATAGTCCTTCTCTGCAAACGACATGGGGAGTACGCTGCCCGTATATCGTGCCCAGTCAGTGTTCCATATATGCTGTCGCTTGTGGATGTGTCCACATGTCATGTAGTCAGGATGGTCAGTCCACCCCTCCATGTTGACCTCCTCTTGTCCTCCTATAATGATTTTCTCGCTGGCGTCAGTCTTTGCGATGCCGGCTCCCTTGGCATACATGTGTGCCATCATCACCAGTGGGATGTCGGGATGTTTTTCTCTTGCTTTGGCTGTCAATGTGCGTATGAAATCATTCACACCTTTTGAATAGGAGGCATTCTGCACGATATCGCTTCGGAGGTAGGGCACGGCCAGCACGATGGCGCTGTCGCCATCCCTGCCGGTGATGGGTATCATCAGGTCGTCAAAGTCGATTTGCCAGTTGCCCCCCTCGCCATCAGTTGTCCATTTTCTGTTGATACTGCCCCGGACCTCCACCCGGTGGCGTGTGAGCAGTGGACGTGGAGCTTCAAGCCGGCTGGCGGAGTCATGGTTGCCAGCGGTGATGATGACCTGCATCTGCTTGCATTTCTGGGTGGCGTCGGCCAGAAATTCATAGTATGCCGACTGGGCAGCCGCAGAGGGATTGCCATTGTCGAATACGTCGCCCGCAATGAGAAGGGCGTCGGGTTGTTGCTCTTCAATCTGTGTGAGGAGCCATTTGAGGAAATGGGTGTGTTCTGCAAGTCGGTCATTGCCGTGAAATAGATTGCCTAGATGCCAATCGCTTGTTGTAAGTATCTTCATATCTATGATGGTGGTTTTTCATGCTGAAGATGCCGTTGCTGGGGCATTTTCTTTTCGCGTTTCAAAGTTACGTATTTTTTCTAAGGAAACCAAGGTTTGATTTTGATTTTTCGATATGATGGATGTGGAACAACCACTGTAGTCAGAGGACACAGTGCAGCCTCCATGGGATGTCCATGGAGGCTGCGCTGTTGAGATGATGATAATCAAAAAAATCCAAGCAAGCTTGATTTTTCTCTCAATGAATCACGATTTTTCTGCCATTATTGATGTAGATACCTTTGGATGTAGGCTTGCCGTTGAGTCTCCTTCCGTCAATTGTATACCACGTTTGCTGGAGGGGATTTGAAATCCCTGACTTCTGAGATGCGTATTTCATATCCGCATCAACAATCCCTCTTTACATGCAAAGTTACGACTTTTCTTTTCATTTAACGTAATGACATGCAGAATTATACATAAAATAGCAAAATTATCATCAAATTGATGGCAAAAGTCTGATGAGAGCGGTAATAGATTGCCTCGATGCCTGTCGCCTGTTGTCTGGTTATGTACAGCCTCCACCATAAAACCCTAAAATCCCAAAACTTTTAGGATAAAGTTTTTATTATCTCATAAAAAATTCGTAGTTTTGCAGATTGATTATAGAAATGTATTATGGACAATCAGCAAACCTACTCTTACGAAGAGGCTTTTCAGGCTTCTTTGAAATATTTTGCCGGTGATGAACTGGCCGCACGTGTATGGGTCAATAAATATGCCATGAAAGACAGCTACGGCAACATCTACGAGTGTACGCCGGAGGATATGCATTGGCGTATTGCAAACGAAGTGGCACGCATCGAGCAGAAGTATAACAACCCGGTCGCAGCAGAGGAGATATTCCAGCTTCTCGACCACTTCAGATATGTCGTGCCGGCAGGAAGCCCCATGACAGGCATCGGCAACGACTATCAGGTGGCGTCGCTCTCCAATTGCTTCGTCATCGGTCTTGAAGGCGACGCCGACTCCTATGGAGCGATTCTTCGCATCGACGAAGAGCAGGTGCAGCTGATGAAACGCAGAGGGGGCGTGGGGCACGACCTCTCTCATATTAGGCCCAAGGGCTCACCTGTCAACAACTCCGCTCTCACCAGTACAGGCCTTGTGCCTTTCATGGAGCGTTATAGCAACTCCACTCGTGAGGTGGCACAGGACGGGCGGCGGGGAGCCTTGATGCTCTCCGTCAGCATCAAGCACCCTGACAGCGAGGCGTTCATCGACGCTAAGATGACAGAGGGCAAGGTGACCGGCGCCAATGTGTCGGTGCGCATCGACGATGAGTTCATGCAGGCTGCCATTGATGGGCGTGACTATTTGCAGCGATTCCCTATTGATGGCGACGAGCCGCAGTACAAAAAGACCATACACGCCAAAGAGCTTTGGGAGAAAATCGTACACAACGCATGGAAAAGTGCCGAACCGGGCGTCCTCTTCTGGGACACCATCATCCGTGAGAGTATCCCCGACTGTTATGCCGACTTAGGGTTCCGCACCATCTCCACCAATCCTTGTGGCGAGATACCGCTTTGTCCCTACGACTCCTGTCGACTGCTCTCCATCAACCTCTATTCATACGTGGTCAATCCGTTCACACCAGAGGCTTATTTCGATTTTGACTTGTTCAAAAAGCATGTGGCGCTGGCACAGCGGGTCATGGACGACATCGTGGACCTCGAACTGGAAAAGATCGTCAAGATCATGGAAAAGATCAAGACCGACCCGCAGAACGAGGAGGTGAAGGGCGCAGAATACCATCTGTGGGAGAAAATCTACTCCAAGAGCGGAAAAGGACGCCGCACCGGCGTGGGTATCACTGCAGAGGGCGACATGATAGCTGCCTTGGGGCTGCGCTACGGCACACAGGAGGCCACCGACCTGTCGGTGGAGGTGCATCGCACCCTGTGTTTGGCCGCCTACCGCTCGTCTGTGCAGATGGCCAGAGAGCGTGGCGCTTTTGAAATCTATGACGCCAAACGCGAGGCCAAAAACCCGTTTGTGATGCGTATCAAAGAGGCTGACCCGCAGCTGTATCAAGACATGGCGAAATACGGACGACGTAACATCGCCTGTCTCACCATCGCACCGACAGGCACCACCAGTCTGATGACGCAGACCACCAGTGGCATTGAGCCGGTGTTCATGCCGGTCTATAAGCGCAGACGCAAGGTCAACCCCGGTGACACCAACGTACATGTCGACTTTGTCGACGAGGTGGGCGACTCTTTCGAGGAGTATATCGTCTACCATCCCAAATTCCTCACCTGGATGAAGGTGCAGGGATATGACACGGAGCGACGGTACACTCAGGAGGAAATCGATGACCTCGTGGCTCGTTCTCCTTATTATAAGGCCACGGCCAACGATGTGGACTGGCTGATGAAAGTGAAGATGCAGGGGGCTATCCAGAAATGGGTGGACCATTCCATCAGCGTGACTGTCAACCTGCCTAACAATGTGGATGAAGAACTGGTCAACCGTCTCTATGTCGAGGCATGGCGCTCCGGGTGCAAAGGATGCACCATCTACCGCGACGGCAGTAGGGCAGGGGTGATGATCTCTGTCGACAAAAAGAAAAGCAAGGAAAGCGCACCTCAGGAGCCAATCTGCAAGCACCCAGAAGTGACGGAGGTGAGACCACAGACCCTGGAGTGTGATGTGGTGAGATTCCAGAACAACAAGGAGAAGTGGGTGGCTTTCGTGGGACTGCTCGAAGGATATCCGTACGAGATCTTCACCGGTCTGCAAGACGATGAAGAGGGCATCGTGCTGCCCAAAACCGTGACCAAGGGAAAAATCATCAAGCAGACCAACGAGGATGGGTCGCATCGCTACGACTTCCAGTTTGAAAACAAACGTGGCTACAAAACCACCGTGGAGGGCCTCAGTGAGAAATTCAATCCTGAGTATTGGAACTATGCCAAACTCATCTCTGGCGTTCTGCGCTACCGTATGCCCATCGACCATGTCATCAAACTGGTGGGGTCGCTGCAACTCAAGAGCGAGAGCATCAACACCTGGAAAAATGGTGTGGAGCGTGCCTTGAAAAAATATGTGGTAGACGGCACACTGGCAAAAGGTAAGAAATGCCCGGAGTGTGGACATGAGTCGCTGGTTTATCAGGAGGGATGCCTCATCTGCAAAAACTGCGGCGCATCACGGTGTGGATAGGTTTGATAATTAGTAATTAGTAATTGGGAATTAGTAATTAGTAAATAGTAAATAGTAAATAATATAATAATGGTATACTCCACTCATATCTACCTGCGAAACGTGAGGCTTTACGCTTTTCATGGCGTGATGCCACAGGAACGTGTGGTGGGAGGGGAGTATGTGGTGAACCTCGATGTAAAGGCCAAGGTGGCAGAGGCCATTCAGAGCGACAGGGTGGAGGACACCATCGATTATGCCGTGATGCATGACATTGTAGTGCGCGAAATGGCCATCCCTTCTCAGTTGCTCGAGCATGTGGCTGGTCGGATCGGAAATGCACTGTTGGAGACATTCTCACGTATAGAAGAGGTGGAGGTGGATATCTGTAAGGTGACACCACCTTTTGGCGGTGATTGTGACGGGGCTGGAGTAAAACTTCAATTGAATAGGGTAAAAGGTTGATAATAAGTAATATATCGTATGTGTAAAAAGATATTTCTTGTAGGGATTGTTTGGATGATTGGCATGGCGACCGGACTGATGACCACCAGGGCGGCTGACCATCGTTTCACGCTGGTTATTGACGCCGGGCATGGTGGAAAAGACTCGGGAGCTAAAGGAAAAATATCATATGAGAAAGATATCAACCTTAATGTTGCATTGGCTTTTGGACAGTATGTGGAGCGCAACTGTCCAGATGTGAAAGTCATATACACCAGAAAGACGGATGTGTTCATCCAATTGGAGGAGAGGGCGAATATCGCCAATAGAAACAAGGCCGATCTTTTCATCTCCGTACATACCAATGCGCTCGAAGGGGGCAAAATATCAAGAGGACTGGAGACGTACACACTCGGAATGCACAGGGCGGCTGATAACCTCAATGTGGCAAAACGTGAAAACTCTGTCATCCTCCTCGAGAAAAACTACAAGCAAACCTATGCTGGATTCGATCCCAAGTCGGCCGAGAGCTATATCATGTTCGAACTTATGCAGGACAAGTATATGGCGAACAGTGTGGAGATGGCAAAACTCATACAAAGTGAGACTTGTGCTACTAGCGGCAGGGTGAATAAGGGCGTTCATCAGGCAGGATTCCTGGTGATTAGGGAAACTTCGATGCCCAGTTGCCTCATCGAACTGGGATTTATCACCACTCCTGACGAGGAGGAATTCCTTAACACAAAGGATGGACAGGACAAGATGGCAAGAGGCATCTACAACGCTTTTGTCAAGTACAAGAAGAAATATGGGGCCAAAGTGGTGGGACAGAACAGCAACCCAGAGCCACCGCTACTGCTGGCAGAGGAAAACCCTTCCTCGTTCTTGATGGAGGATCAGGTCACTTCCCCCTCTGAGATGGAGTATGCACAGGCCATCCCCGTCAGAAAGCCCGCTCCGACACCAGTACCTCAAGCTGAGGTACCCAGTCCTCTCGCTCAGCAGGTTCCTCCACCAACATCCGCAAAACCCACACCGGCACCACAACCCACACCGACTCCTAAACCCACGCCGGCTCCTAAACCCACTCCGGCTCCTAAACCCACTCCGGCTCCTCAACCTACACCGGCTCCTAAGCCAACTCCGGCTCCTCAGCAAAATCAACCGCAGCCAGTTTCTTCTCCCCAACCCGCTAAGCCACAGCCTACTCCCACTCCACAGCCTTCTCCTGCTCCACAACCTGTTCCACAGCCCACACCTCAGCCTACTCCCACTCCACAGCCTACTCCTGCTCCTCAACCTGTTCCACAACCCACACCTCAGCCTACTCCTGTTCCTCAATCCACTCCACAACCCACTCTTGCTCCACAACCCACTCCTCAGCCAGAGAAGAAAAACGAGGTGAAGGAAGCACCTGCTAAAACGGTAGAGGAAGTGGCACCGGTGCCAGAGGATATGCAGCCAGGCGGTCGTCCTATCTTCAAGGTGCAGATTGCTGCCAGCAGTTTACAACTCGCCCCCGACGCCCCCCAGTTTATGGGAGTGAAAGGTGTGGAAATGTATGCTGAAAACGGGATGTTTAAATACACGATAGGCGCCTCGCCCGATTTCGACGAGATCAACCGTCTGAGAAAGACGGTGCTCGACGCTTTCCCACAGGCTTTCATCATCGCTTTCCGCGACGGGTATAAAATGAACATCTCAGAGGCCGTAAGGGAATACAGAAAGAATAAGGCAACACATAGATAAAACCAAAGACAAAGAGAAATGAAACTTATCACCAAAGAAATAAAAATAGCCCTTGTGGCCATCGTCGGTATCATCGTACTCTTCTTCGGAATGAATTTTCTGAAGGGTATCAGTCTTTTTTCCACCGACAATACCTATTATATAGCATTCTCCAACATCAGTGGCCTTACAGGGTCCAGTCCCATCATGGCCGATGGTTATCAGGTGGGCACTGTCAAAACAATCACCTACGACTTTGAAAAGCGTGGACAGATCATGGCAGAGGTGGGTATCGACAAGAAACTGAGGGTGCCGAAGGGTACCACCGCAGAGATTTCCAGTGACCTCCTTGGCAACGTGCAGGTGGACCTTATACTGGGAGAGGAGGGAAACGGATTCTTAGAGCCGCTCAGCACCATCAATGGTATGCTCAACAATGGAGCCATGGGACAACTGAAAGCCATGATACCACAGGTGGAGAAGATGCTGCCCAAGGTAGACTCCATCTTGGCCAGTGTCAATGCCTTGCTCGCTGACCCCGCACTTGGCAACACCGTGAAAAACGCCGAGTATGTCTCTAAGGGGCTGACCACCACGACCAGCGAACTCAATGCACTGATGGTGGGACTTAACAAGTCGGTGCCTGGTTTGATGACCAAAGCCGACGGTGTGCTCAACAATGCCGGCACGACGATGGACAATGCCTCTCGTGTGACAGACCAACTCTCCAAACTTGATTTGGAAGGCACACTGGCTGAACTGACTTCTACTTTGGAAAATCTCAAGACCTTCACAGCCAACCTGAATGATAACAATGGGTCGTTGTCCTTGCTGATGAATGACAAGTCTCTCTATCAGAATCTCAACGCCACGCTTGCACATGCCGACACCCTCTTGGTCAATCTGCGTGAGCATCCCAAAAGATATGTCCACTTCTCTGTGTTTGGGAAAAAGGATAAGTAGAGTCAAGGCTTTTTCATCCTTTTTGTACAAAGTCGCGATTGTGGATGCGGGCAAGCCTGCGTGAGACTGGGGCGAATTTGATGCACTCTTGTGCCGAAGTGAAAAATAATCAGGAAACTGGTAATTTAAAATAAGTCTAAATAAGAGGCGTCCGAGAAAATACTTTATCCAAATCACGGAAATGCCTATCACTTATAGACTTCTGCATTTATGTGGACTCCTCAAAATGGGGTGTAAACAGAATGTTAAATGCATCGCAACGTTCGGATTTTCAAAGAGTTGCAAAAATGCAAATGTCAAAAAGTTTTCACGCTTTTATCAAAACTTCTAAGTTGCCATCATCATGCATTTTACATCGTTTGGTTGATGTTTTGATAAAATTGCGATTTGTGAGTCACAAAAAAAATTGCGATATTTGCATACGATTTTGAGAGGATGGAATTATCTATCGATATTTGATACCCGGCATTCGGTATTCGGTTTTTGCTCGTAGCTTTTCGAAGATGAAATAGTGATGCGACGACACCCGCCAGTGAATTGCCAACATTGAAAATAATGATCTATACCTTAAAATAGAGAAGATTAGTTAATGAAAGTAAGTCCCGCTCAGCTTTGGGAGAGAAGCCTGCAGTTGATAAAAGGCAATGTCTCAGAGCAGCAATATGAAACATGGTTCAAGCCAATTGTCTTCGAGTCGTTCTCACCGGCGACCTTGACATTGTTGGTGCAGGTACCCAGCCCGTTTGTGTATGAGTACCTGGAGGAGAACTTTGTGGACTTAATTGGCAAGGTACTTACGAGGGTGTTTGGCAAGAACGTACGTTTGGCCTACAGGGTGATCACTGACCAGACCAACCATAAGGCCATGGTACTGCAGTCTGACCCGGCTGCGGAGAATATCGAGAAACCTCAACCGCAGACCAAGGGCAATCATCCCTACAGCGTGCTTGACACGGTGCAGCTGCAGCAGGTGGACCCACAGCTCAACCCCCATCAGACATTTGAGAACTTCATAGAGGGTGCCAGCAACAAGTTGCCACGTGCCGTGGGTCTCTCTATCGCTGAGCATCCATCTACCACGCAGTTCAACCCGATGTTTATCTATGGCCCGTCGGGCTGTGGCAAGACACATTTGATCAATGCCATCGGCATCCGTGTGAAGCAACTCTACCCAGAGAAGCGTGTGCTTTATATCAGTGCCCGTCTTTTCCAGGTGCAGTATACCAATGCTGTGAGGTACAACACACTCAACGATTTCATCAATTTCTACCAGACCATCGACGTCCTCATCGTGGACGACATCCAGGAGTGGATGACCGCCCAGAAGACTCAGGACACCTTCTTCCATATCTTCGACCATCTCTATCGTATTGGCAAGCGTATCATCCTGGCTTGTGACCGTCCACCGGTTGACCTGAAAGGGATGAACGAGCGTCTGCTCACTCGTTTCAGCTGTGGCCTTATTGCCGAGTTGGAAAAACCCAATGTGGAGCTGTGTGTTGACATCCTCCATGCCAAGATCCATCGTGATGGCCTTTCCATCCCCGAAGATGTGGTGCAGTTCATTGCCCAGACTGCCAATGGCAGTGTGCGTGACCTGGAGGGCGTGGTCAACTCACTGATGGCATACTCTGTGGTTTACAACCGCAATATCGACATCACCCTGGCTGAGACCGTCATGAAGCGGTCGGTCAAGATGGACAATTCACCGCTGACGATTGACGACATTTTGAATAAGGTATGCACCCACTACCGTGTGACCGTCGACGAGGTGAGTGGCAAGAGCCGCAAGCACAATTTGGTGGTGGCACGTCAGGTGTCGATGTATCTGGCCCAGAAGCACACCAAGATGCCCGCATCTAGAATCGGCAAACTCATTGCCGGGCGTGATCACAGCACCGTTCTCCATAGTTGTGAGAAAGTGGAGGAACGCATGAAGATAGACGCTGCTTTCTGTGATGAGATAGCCAGTATCGAGAGCGCTTTCAAACTCAAATAAAAGGCCGAAAACATTGCATTGTTTTCGGCCTTTTTCTTATCTCTCACCTCTCACCTCTCACCCCTTACTTCTCACCACCATTTTCTTCCATCTGATGTATCCGAAGATGGCGATGATGACGTAGAGGGCATAGAGACTGGCTTTGAACGGGATGTCCTTATAGATATAAAGAGCGCAGGTCACTACGTCGACCACGATCCAGATAAGCCATTGCTCTAGGTATTTCCGTGCCAGAGCCCAGATGCCCACAAAGCTGAGGGCAGTGGTGAAACTGTCGGTGATGGGCACACGTGAGTCGGTCATGGTGGCGAGAAACCACCAGAGGATGCCCCATAAGGCTAATGTGGCCACCGTCCAGGGTAGGATGAGGCTTTTTTTGAAATGAGTGATGGGCAATTCACGTTTCTCTTTTGCTCCTTTAAGATATTTCCAGTTGATGAAGCCGTAGACGGTCATGGTGAGGTAATAGAACTCCATGCCGCAGTCGGCATAAAGTCCTTTCTGGTAGTAAAGCACGATGCCGAGTGTCTGCATGGCAAAGCCCACTGCCCACATCCAGATGCTGGCTTTGTATTCCAGCAAGATATAGGCCAGTCCAAGCAGGGTGGTGGTGATGTCGAGCCAGTGTGCGGTGAGGAACTCGTTCATAGATGCAAAATGTTTGTGGGGCGGCTCAGGGGCCGCCTCTCTTATTATTAGAACCGCAGGGTGATATTGCCCATGGCAGTGAATCCTGACATCGGGATGAATCCGATCTGATAGTAGCGGTTGTCGTTGCTGTGGCCGTAACTCTCGCAGATGGCAGAGTAGACCCATCCGCTGGCTGCATATCTCCGGCTGAAGATGTTGTTGAAGTTGAGGCCCACGGTAACCTCTTTCAGTCCGCATGCCTTGGTCACCTTGGCGGTGTGGCTCAGGCTGAGGTTAGAGACGCTGTAGCAGGGCAGTGAGCGCTCTTTGTTTTCAGTATTGTCCAGATACTGTCTGCTCACATAGTTGGTGTGCCAGATGGCCTGCCATCCTTTGTGGTGCAGGCGTATGAATCCGTTGAGGATGACAGATGGTGAGAAGGCCAGTGTGGAGTTGTCGTAGTGAAACTGGCGCATCTCGTCGCCATTGCCGTCACAGTGGTATTGGGCGGCGTCGGGGTTGCCCTCCCAGTCATCCCAGTCTTCCACCCACTCGTCGAAGTCTTTGATTTTGTTGCTGCTCAGGGCTGCGTTTCCTTCAAGAGTGAGCCAGGGGGTGGCGTTCCATCCGGCGGTCAGTTCCACGCCCATGCGGTAGGAGTCTTTAATATTGGTGGTAAGGTTCTCGCCGATGTCGCTCACTGCGCCGGTCTGCACAAACTGGTCGGTGTAGTCCATATAGTAAAGGTTGGCGCTGGCGTGCCAGTCGGTGGCGCTGTACTCATAGCCCAGTTCGAAGTCGAGCAGTTGTTCTGCCTTAGGGGCAGGGTAAGAGCCTTGGTCGGTGAAGTTGTTACGTTCTGGCTCACGGTGTGCGTTGGCTACCGACGCATAGAGATGATGGTGGTCGGTTTTGTAGCTGACGCCCCCCTTGAGGTTGGCGAAGTTGTATTTCTCATCGATGTTGAGTGCCTGGTTGGTGTAGGTCCCGTCAGCGTTCTCATAGAATTTGTCGTTGATGCCGTCGGTCGTGTAGTTGACGTAGCGGTATTGTACGTCGCCGAAGACGCTCAGTCGGTTGGTGATTTTGTAGGCAGCTTTGACAAATCCGCTGTAGTCGTCTTTGTCAGCGTCTGAGTCATAATACATGTATTTGCCGTTGGCTAACAGCCGTTTGCTGAGTTCAGGGTTGGCCACATAGGTGAGGTAGCCGAAGTGATTGCCTTTAAACTGTTGCAGGGAGACACCACCGATGATGTCCCAGAGGTCATTATGGTAGTTGGCGTTCCAGATCAGTCCGTAGGTGTCTTGTTCCAGACCTTTTTTGCGCACGAAGTCGGTACGTTTCACGGTCTTGCCTTGGCTGTCGGTGAAGTTGGCAAGGCCGAATTTCTTCAGTTTGTTGTCAGGTCTGAATTCCTTGTAGTATCCGTAGCCATGTGTGTAGTGGATGGCAGCGTTGGTGGTGAAGAAGGGGCTCACTTCCCATGCAGCGGAGAGGATGTTGTGGCTTTGCCAGAAATTGTCGGTGGCTTTGTCCCACAGGGTTCCGTCGCTCATGGTAAATCGCCGTGTGAGGTAGTTGCCTTTGCTGTCGGTGGCGAAGTTGCCGTCATCGTCGTAAACGAGGGTCTCGTAGAGTGTATTGTAACGCCCCAGCCCGCGCTTATAGAGATCTTTGTAGGTGTGGATGCCGGTGGTAGCGCCGTAGGTGCCGTCCATGAGAGAGAGGTCGTTGTCGCCAGCGGTGACACCGTTCCATGCCTGTCCGGTTTTCTCAAAGTTGCCGAAGTTTTTGTAGGCGATGGTGAGTCTGTCGGTGGTGTAGCGCAGTCCGCCGTAGTAGCTGCCAGAGCGTCCGCTGGTGCCGTGTATATAGCCGTCGGTGTTGGTCTCATGGTAAGCACCGTCGAAGACGAAGTGGTTCCACAACAGCCCAGTGGTGAAGGACCCTCCTATGTTGTAGGTGTTGTAGGAGCCGTAGGAGCCGCTCAGTTCCAGACTGGGTGTAAGTGCTGCCGCTTTAGAGGCCAGTGCCACGGTGCCACCGAAGGCGCCGTCGCCGTTGGTCGATGCTCCCACGCCGCGCTGTATCTGCACGCTACCTAAGAGTGAGGCATAGCTGTTCATATTGGCCCAGAACACGCATTGGTCCTCTGGCGAGTTGAGGGGCACACCGTCTAAGGTCACGTTGATGCGTGAGTCGCCGGCTCCGCGTATACGCATATAAGAGGTGCCGGTGCCCATGCCGTTTTCGCTCCAGGAGAGTACACCAGGTGTCTGTGAGAAGAGGAAGGGCAGCTCTTTGCCTGTCTTCGAAAACTCCTGCAGTTCTTGTTTTTTGATTTGTGTGACGGCGTATGGTGCGTCTTGCTGTGCGCGTACGCCTTTGACCACCACTTCCTGCAACTGCTCCAGTTTGAGTGAGTCTGCGGTTTGTCCCATGGCTCCTATAGCCATCATGGCTGCCATCAGGGTGAGAAAATGTTTTTGCATAAAACCTTATATATAGATGTATAAATAAGGGGGGAAGAAAAGAGAGAATTCCTACGCCGGCATTACCCGGATCAGGTATGAGGGTC
The DNA here is from genome assembly GCA_902780635.1 of uncultured Prevotellaceae bacterium. Lineage (GTDB taxonomy): Bacteria > Bacteroidota > Bacteroidia > Bacteroidales > Bacteroidaceae > Prevotella. The sequence continues at coordinate 641 of CACZGH010000005.1, read as the reverse complement.
TGATCTCAGCCCGAGATTTTCGGGCACCCCTTAACTTGCACTTTGCAAATCGGGGACAAAGTTACAAAAAATGAGTGAAATGTAAAAGGAAAGTTTGCTTTTCTTTTCATTTCCGAGTGCAAAGTAACTTCGGAGAAGCCAAAGTTACGAAAAGTTGAGAGCAGAACACGATTTTGTCCTTAAGCGGACAAAATCTTCAGAATTCATTCATTTTTTTTTGCCGAGACGAAGTAACTTCGCTGAATGCTCAGCAAAGTTACGAAAAATGAGTGAAATGTAAAAGGAAAGTTTGCTTTTCTTTTCATTTCCGAGAGCAAAGTAACTTAAGTAACCAGAAGATTTAATCTTAAAATACCAAAAAACACCATGCGAATTGTACTGCCCTCTTTCAGTGGACTTACGAAACTTGTACAAAATGTGTTTTTTTTGAGTGTCGTGCGACAACAATTAATGGTGTTTTGTGGTTTTGTCGCTTATTGGTGCTGGTGCCGCATCAGTTTTTTCGAGAAATGGGAAAAAAGTTTGTGGTGTATCGAAAACGGGTATAACTTTGCATCGCAATCAAGAACAAAAGCATTGCAATCAAGAAGAAAAAGTAATAATAACAAAAAAAGATACAATTATGAAAAAGATGACATCAT
>CACZGH010000004.1 GCA_902780635.1 uncultured Prevotellaceae bacterium | reverse complement strand
AGGGGCTTACTTTTTGAAACACGAGTCCGCAATGCCTGTTTATCGGCAATGCGGACACGTGTTCGGTCTGTTATTCATTTTTAGCGGACACCAATAATACTCAACTTTCGCAAGTTGAGAGAAGATTCTTCAATCCCGATTTTTGGTTTACTAATATGGACTAACATCTTAATAAAGCTTTTGCCCTTGTAGGGCGATTTCTCCCTTCCTCCATCCAAACCACAGGGCGTTGCCCTGGGCTAATCGCTCACTGCCCTTTCAGGGCGAATGAATAATTACTAATTCAAGTTTTGCAAGTACTCAACTTGCAGGTAGTTAAGGGGTTAAGCAGTTATCGCTTCGTTAAGGAGTTAAGCCAAATGAATCGTAGGATGTCTCTCTTTAACCATCAGATGTAATGGCTTAACTCCTTAACTACTTTAACTTCTTAACTTCTCTCAACTTGCGAAAGTTGAGTTACTAACTACTAATTACTTCACGTATTTCTTTCCATTCACGATGACGATGCCGTGGTGATGGGTATTCACCTGCTGCCCCATGACGTTGTAGACACGTGTGGGGGTGTCGGTGGATGTCGTGACCTCCACGATGGCAGACGGCGTGAAGTTGAGTGGTATAAACGGCTGTGTAGAACTCAGAGTGAGATAGGCATCGAAAGGCGCAAGTGTTGACATGGTATCCAGACGCAGCAGTCCCCACTGGTCGCCTTGACATGCCAGGATATAGTCTCCCTCATATAGTGGGCTCTGAGTATAGACACCACGCACCACTGAGGTCAGCGGACTGGTGGCATAGGCTATTTCACCCGTACCGCGGAAAGTCAGCTCTCCCATTCCATCGATCAGCACTGGCTGATGCGCCGAGATGTGGGTCACCTCTTGCAATGACAAATCGTCGGCAATGGTATAAGCCTTCACCCCTTGCGGCACCTCAGCCTCGAAAGGAAGCATCAGCATCCTACACCCATCCACCTCACAAACCAACGAGGCTTCGTCTGCACTGAACGGCATGGCGGGACGGAAATCGCCGCCATCCGCTGTCAGGGACAGTGAAGCACATACATTTCCTCGCACGAGGTTAGCACCCGTCACAGCACTCGTCTCTGACAGATAGACCACACGGTTGCCCTTCATCCAGTCGAGCGTCTCTGGCAGATTCTCCACTCCTGTCATGTCAAGAGAGGTGCAAGAGAGGTCGGTGGTGAAGTCGAGTACGCCACTGTCATCCGCCACATAGGCACCAGTGAGTGTAGCCGCATACTGCGACCCGTTGGCAAGGTAAACATCTCCAAATGTGATGGTCAGCACTGACGACCAATTGTCATTGGTGATAGAGAGCAGTCCTCGGCATCCGTCTTTCAAGGTGGCGGGAGAGAGGTCGAAGACCAAGTTGAAATTCTCGCGCCTGTTCAGATCCATCTCCCCATAGTCATGGGACGACACCGCCCCATTATTGTTGACGTAGTAGAGCGTTGTCTTGGCAGAAGTGTAGTTGAGCGTCGATGTCACCTTGTTCACATGCATCACCAGTCGGCTGAAACGGTCGGTCAACTGCAGATACCCCATCGAAGCGGAAGTGCGGCTGGAGAGCAAAGGACTGGTGTGATCAAACTTCACCGTCTTGCCAGAGAGCTTGTAGTTACTGCCGTAGGAACTGAGGGTACGTGTCTGGTCTTCTATCTTGTCGAAACGTGTAGTAGAAGCGGTCATCTGAGAGGGCTGGCGATCACGAGAACGGAAGAACAGTACCGTGGAAACACTGGAAGAGGGAATGCTGACACAGGGCCTGCATGTCTCTTCGATAGGGTCCAAAACCGTCTCACGCATGTTTTTTGACTTGGTGGTCGTCACCACCTTGCCTTTTTGTGTATAGAACGGCAGGTCGAGGGTCAGTTCACGGTCTGGCTCAGAGGCATCGGCGGCATTGAAGATGACCACCGCCACCGTGTCACCTGTCTCTGAGAGGTAAGCGGAGCCTTCAAGAGGCTGCAAGGCCTCATCGTTCCATGTAGCATCGATGCGTGTCATGCTGGTCACATAACGTGCGAAGTGTGCCATGACATAGCCTCTTTTGGTCACCACACCAGTCGAGGTGCCATTGGTGCCGTCGCCCAGCATGCCATAATAGCGTTTGGCGGCATAGTGTATCCATGCGTTGAAATCGTTGAGCATGCAGGTGTTGATGCTGCGGGCGAAGTTGAAGACATCTTTGTTCCAGTCAAAATTGCGGTTGGAGGACTGGTTCTCGTTCCAGTTAATCAGATATTCTGTCATCCACAGTTCCTTGCCCTTCTGGCCCAGTTTCTTGAAACCGTCCTGAATGCCACCATATTGGTGCCCTCCATAGATATCGAAATGGGGCAACACGGAGGAATTGTTGAGAGCATTGGCGTAGGAGTCACTCACGCTGAGGGTCTCGGGTGCTATCACCTTACAACTGATCTCACTGCCGTAAGTCTTCACAAACTCGGCTATCTCGCTGGCCGACCACAAACATCCAGCATACTCGGCAGGCCAGTCGGGCTCATTCTGGATAGAGATGGCGTCAAGCTCTACGCCATTCTGTCTGAGATACTGCACATAGTCTTCCAGATATTGCGCATAGTCGGGCCAGTTTTCTTTTTTCAGTTTTCCTGTGGTTCCGTCGCTGTTTTTGGCATTGATGGTGCCATTGGTCTTCCACTCAGCCGGTTGTCCCCAGGGCGAGGCAAAGACAATCAGTCCTAATTGTTTGGCCTGTTTTGCGGTCTGCAGCGACTGTGACCATGCGTTTCGGCCGATAGGGATATACAGACGCATGATGTTACAACCGACGGTGCTTCCATTTCCCCACACCTTTTTTATATCGGTCTGGCTCATGTGATTATAGCCAAACTGCGGACTGCACACAAAGCCGCCGAAGCCTGTGATATGCTGAAAACGTTTCTCTGCATTGATACGCACAGAGGCGTTTTGTCCATTGACGTTGGAGGCCAAAGACAAGAACAAAGAAAAAAGTAAGATTCTGAACATAAGATATTTTGCAATATTATTTCGTCTTGATAAGGTCTGTGAGATAAGTCAGTTTGACGACGATACTGCCATGGTTGGACTTGCCAAAAAAGTCGCGCTTGGATGAGCCGTAGATATTGCCCAGCCCATAATAATAGCGCCCTTCTAAAAGAAAATGTCCTACATGAGGCATCGTGTACTCCATACCCATGCCACCTGCGATGCCGTAGTCGAATTTACTCTCCACTTGCATCGAATACTGCTCATGTGTCTTGTTGGAACGGCCCGGAAGATAAGGCGAAGCAAGGTCGAAATTGCTGGAGGTGGACTCACTCAGAAACACGCCAAACTGCGGACCAGCCTGAATGAAAAACTGAAATCCCTTCTGCTCTTTGCCCCATGCGAGGTGGGCAAATACAGGCACCTGAACATAGTTGATGGTGCGGCTATATTCCTCTGCCAGACCCGTCGTAGGGTTGATGACAGGTTGGTCGGTAGAATTGAGTATATCTTCCTTCCAACCCAAGCTGGCATAATTCACCTCCGCCATCACAGAGCAAATGGTGCTAAAATATTTCTCACACACATAGCGGAACGAGAGACCTCCCGTCAGTCCACCATGCATACCCTGTGACACACGGGGTGAAAACCCAACACTATTGAGCACATAACCACCATTGACACCCACCGACAAGTCGTCGCGGTGCTCACCCACCTGAGCCAAGACGGTCTGCGGTGCCCATAGCACCCCCGCCAGCAATAGTATGATTGTCTTCTTCAATCTCTTCATCAATTGTCCTTCATCATCGACTATACGCCTGCACTAACGCTGTACGTCTTTACATCATCAAACAACTTGTCAACTCGTCAACTCATCAATAATTCACCGACTCTATCGTATGGTCAGGCTTGTAATGCACGAACATGAAATTCACATTCTTATGTCCCTTGCCAGCACTCTTAAACTTCAATGGTGTCTGCACGGGTTTATAAGTCATCTGCCCTTTTCCACCATTGAAATTGTCGCCAAACTGGCTATATCCTCCTATAAAAAAGCAGGCATGGTCGAAGCCCGTCAGTGCAAAGCGTGGCAGGTTGTCGGCATTCATGTCTTTCTCAAACCATTTATGATAGTTGCGTTCCACCCATTTGGTGTCGTTAGACAAATCGTTGTAATAGAAATAGGTGGGGATGTAAGTGTCGTATTTGAAATAATGGTCGAGATAGACCTTGGTATACATCAGCCATTCTTTGTAGCCGAAGAGCGACACCGAGAGGTCAGCGTTTTTCTCTGTCAACTGGTTGAGTTTGGCCAATGTGGCATTGAGCGACGGCGAATGTTCTGTGTTGATGATGACCACATTCTGTTGTGAGAGGCTAAATGCCTTGGCAAAGTTTTTGTCACTGGTTTTCAGACTGGTAAGTGAGTATTTGATGGCGTAATTGTCCATCTCGTTGCGCAGTTTTTTCGTAAACTCACCCTTGCCACTCTTTTCATCCTCACAGTCGATGATGACGACATGGTATTTGTTAAACCACTGGATAAAGTTTTTGATGGTCATCGCATCGAAGTCCTCGGGCGACTGATACACCTGGAAGATGTTGGAGTAGTCCTCCACGTCATTGCCACTGATGGAGAAAGGAATCACCATCATGATATGATGCTTGGCGCAAAAGTCGGCCAGAGGTTTCACCATTTTAGTATAAAGCGGACCGATGATGATGTCGCATTCAGCAGCCTCTTTCTCTTGCAACGTTTTGGTGATGTCGGCGTCGATAGGCACGTTCCAGGCATTCATATCCACGGTGATGCCATCTTTCTTCACACGGTCGCAGCCCAGCAGCAGTCCGCGGTAGTATTCCACCATGCGGCGTCCGTCACCGTCTTTGTCGTGTAGAGGCAGCATCACGCCCACCTTCACCGACTTTTTGCCAGCGACTTCGGCGGTGACAGGCTGTGCGCCCGACTGCACGGTCACAGTCGGCTGAGTGGCCGTCTGTTGCCCATCTTGCTTGCTGGTGCTGTTCTTACCATATGGTATGTTGATCGTATCATCTTTCTTCAACTCATATCCTTGTTTCTTCATCTCTGGATTGACAGCAATCAGTTCCTCAATAGTCACACCATACTTTTTAGCGATACCAAAGATGGTCTCGCTCTTCTGCACTTTGTGCTTTACACGTACATCTGTATTCTGTGCCATCGCCACATTCATCAGTGACAGCAGCATTAAGACAACAAAAAATCTGACGAGTCTCATATTCTATCAATTATTTACAAGTTGATGTCATGGTATACTAAGCTCAAGGCTTTACTTTGCAAAGATAATGAAAGCCGAGAGAAATGCAAAATAAAAAACACTTTTTTTATTTTCATGTCTGAGGCGCATCTTATCTTAGTTAAAGATAATGCAAAATGAGTGCAGAACACGATTTTGTCCTTAAGCGGACAAAATCTTCAGAATTTATTCTTTTTTTTGCCGAATTGCAGCTTATCTTATTCAAAGATAATGAAAGCCGAGAGAAATGCAAAATAAAAAACAGTTTTTTTATTTTCATGTCCGAGGCACATCTTATCTTATTATTCTGCTCGTTTCATATAATATGGGAATGAAAGCTTTTCTTTAGTCATTTTCTTCTTTCTGGTGTCAGAAAGAAGAAACAAGAAAGAACCGCGAACACGCTCCGCCGTCGTTCGCCTCCCCTTGTACCTCGTTGCGTAAGTTGAGGATCTGCTGAAAACATGAGAGAGATGAAATCGCAAAACTTACACACTCCCCTGACTTTCTCTACGTTAGAGGGGGTCAAGGGAGTGTGTTTCCTCAAAATGGATATGAGAGGTTGGAGAGGAGGTGTCTTATTTCCGTGGACTATTCAGGTATTCCAAGAATGCCGGCACATCCTCCTTATAAGAATAGGAGCCGGTGAGCGGGTTGCCTTCGGTGTCGACGATGACGTAGAAAGGCTGCGCGTTAGCACCGAACTTATGACTTTGCAGATAGCTCCACTTAGCGCCCACCGTGCGCAATGTCTTGGTGTTGCCTTGGTCATCGGTCACCTCAAAGGGCTGTGCGAGCGGTGTTTTGTCATCGACAAACAGTGACACAAGCACGAAATCGTTGCGCAGTTTGTCTGCCACACGCGGGTCTGTCCACACTGCGGCCTCCATCTTACGACAGTTGACACATCCGAAACCGGTGAAGTCGATAAAGACGGGTTTGCCCTCTGCACGTGCGGCGGCCATGCCCTGCTCGTAGTCGGTAAAACGTGCCTCCACCGTCTTGGTGTTGAGATTGAAGTCCTGAGTGTTCATCGGTGGTGCAAAAGCGCTCACTGCCTTACAGGGTGCACCCCACAGCCCCGGTACCATATAGATAGCGAAGGCGAAAGAGATGAGGCCGCCCATGATGCACAACACTGGCATGGGTTTGTGGAGTTCTCCACCCACTTCATCTTCCTGAAATTTCAGCCAGCCTACCAAATAAGCACCTAAGAGACCGAATATGACAATCCAAAGAGAGAGGAACACCTCACGGTCCATCAAATGCCATCCGTATGCTAGGTCGGCGACGGAGAAGAATTTCAGGGCAAAAGCCAATTCAATGAATCCCAGCACCACCTTGATGGTGGTCATCCAGGACCCTGACTTAGGAGCCTGCTTGAGCCAAGACGGGAACAAGGCGAAAAGTGTGAATGGCAGCGCCAGTGCCACGGCAAAGCCGAACATACCAAGTGCGGGTGCTATCCAGTTGCCACTGGTGGTGGTCTCCACGAGCAACAGACCGATGATGGGTGCTGTGCAGGAGAAACTCACCAAAACGAGGGTGAATGCCATCAGGAAAATACTGATCAGTCCGCTGGTGTTGGATGCCTTGGTGTCCACGCTGTCGGCCCATTTGGAGGGAAGTCGGATTTCAAACCAACCAAAGAACGACAGAGCAAAGACCACCAAAAGAAGGAAGAGGAAGATATTGAAGACTGCATTGGTCGACATGGCATTGAGGGTGTCGCTGCCAAAGATTGCGGTGACGAGCAGACCCAACGCCAAGTATATCACGATGATAGACAGTCCGTAGGTGATGGCGTCTTTGATACCCTTCTTCTTGTCGGTCTTGGCACGCTTGAGGAAGAAGCTCACCGTCATCGGGATGATGGGCCAGATGCATGGCATCAGGACGGCCAGAAGACCACCCACAAAACCCATCAGCAGGATGTAGAGGAGCGAGTGGCTCACGATGCTGTCGCCACTGCCCATCGCACGCAGTTCGTCGATGACCGGACGCCAGAGTCCCTCTGCGGAGGGAGCGGAACTGGCGGCCACAAGGGCGGAGTCTGTGGCGGCAGAGTCGCCTGGCACGGTGACAGTTGCCAACGGGTCAGCGTCTGTCGGGGTGTCGGTCTCTGTCTGCTGTGTAGCTTCTGTTTCTACCGAAGGTTTTTCCGCGGCAGCTGCGCCGTCGGGAGTCGCCACGGCAGGACTTTTGCCACTGGCCTTCAACGTTGCCTCACCTGGAGGCATACACATCTCATCGTTGCAGGCGCCCCACTCCAGATAGGCGTCAATGTCGTATTGCGGTTTGGTAAACTTGACTTTCTGGACAAACTGCGCGGAATTCTCAAAATAACGCAGTTTCATGCCAAACATCTCGTCGTAGTTGCTGATTTCCTTGCCACGAGGGGTCAACTCTCCCACCAGCTCGGCGCCATCCATCTTGTTGACGTGCAGTGATGCCTCAATAGGTCCGTCACTACCAAGTTTGGTGGAGTAGACATGCCAGCCTTTGTCAATAGTGGCACTGAAAATCATCTCCGCCTCAGGGCCAGAGCCGGTCTTCAATTGAGTGGTAAACTTCACGGGATCTTGCATCTGCGCCATGGTTGCCATGGCCGTGACCAAGAGTACAGCGGTCAGGAATAATTTCTTCATTTATTATGGTTTGATTTGGTTTTCTTTGATAAAGGTAAAAGCACCCGCAAAGCCATTTCTGTATCAGCCTTGGGGGCAAGTACTCCCTGTATGACAAGAATGTCCTGACAGGCCTCCTTGAGGCGGGCATTGGAAGCGATCTGCCGCAGTTCTTCTTCACTGACCAGATGGCCCGGCTCCATGATGTCAACAGCTAGTTCTGTCATATTACCTAAATTTTTCATTGGTTGCTGCATATAATACGCATATCCCAACGAAATGGGTACGTCTTTTTTAGTTTTTTTTGCGTTGTTCAGCAATGATTTGTAAGGCGCGAGAGATATATTTCTTCACCGTATGGGGTGAGATGCCCAATTCTCCCGCCACCTCATGGTAGGTCTTGCGGTCCACATAACAGGCAATGAAAATCTGGCGGGTATAGTCTGGCAGACTGGCAAGCACACGGCTCACTATTTGCTCACGTTCATGCAACTCAGACAGACGGTCGGCATGATCGTAGTCCTCAGTGAGCTGGGCATAAAGTGAGGCATGACGACGGTGGGTGGTGTTGCGACGCAAATGGTCGATGCATTTGTTGCGCACATTTTTATATAGAAACGCTCTGACAGCCTCACGGTCTATGGTATCAAAATGGCGCCACACATCTTCAAAGGCAGCGCTGACAATATCCTCACAGTCAGCCTCACAAGTGAGGAAGTGCCGTGAAAAGGTATACATCTCGCCATAAAACAATCGAAAGACCTCGTCAAATTCGCCTGTCTTTTCCATTTTATCTATATTTGCCTACAAAATTAGAAAAAAAAGAGAAAAAACGACAGAAATCATACCCATTTTTTTCATCTACTCGTTTATATATAAGAAATACACTCAAAGAAAGCTGTTGCACCTAACCGTAACCCTAACCCTAACCGTAACCCTAACGCCGAATACCGAACGACGAAAGGCAAAAACCGAACACCTAACACCGAAATATTAATCTAATCAAAACGCTTATGGACAAAAGAAGATGGACTACACTCTTGCTGTTGTTTTGGCTGACTATGCTCACAGCAATGGCACAGGGTAGTCGTGAAATCACAGGTATCGTGGTCGACGACGAGGGCGAGCCTCTCATTGGTGCCACCATCACCAATGTGAAAGGTCCCGGAAGCCGTGAGACCTTCACCGCTATCACCGATGCCAACGGACATTTCAAACTGGCGCTCTCCAACGACGTGAGCCAGATAGAGGTGAGTTATATCGGATTTGAGACACAAGTCATCAATCTCAATGCATCCTCATCCTACAAAGTGGTGCTGACTCCCGACTCGAAATCTATCGACGAGGTGGTGGTGACGGGTATTTTTGAGCGAAAAGCCAACACCTACACCGGTGCCGTGACCACCGTCAAGGGCGAGGATCTGCAGAAAGTGGGTAATGCCAATGTGCTGCAAAGCCTCAAAAACATCGACCCCTCTTTCCTGCAGATAGAAAACCTGGCTGCTGGTTCCAACCCCAATGCGCTGCCCGACTTCCAGATGCGTGGTGCATCGACCATCGCCAGTGTGCAAGGTGAATACGCCTCCAGCGCCAACCAGCCCCTCTTCATCCTCGACGGCTTTGAGACCGAGCTGACCAAGATACTCGACCTCGACATGAACCAGGTGGAGAGCGTCACCACACTCAAAGACGCCACCGCAAAAGCCATCTATGGTTCAAAGGCCGCCAATGGTGTCATCGTCATCGAGACCAAACGACCGGAGAGCGGACGCATGCGCATCACCTATACCGGATCGATGAGTCTGGAAGTGCCCGACCTGACCAGCTACAACCTAACCAACGCCGCTGAGAAGCTACAGGTGGAGAAGATGGCAGGACTCTACACCAGCGACAATCCACTCAGCCAGGTAACGCTCGATCAGAACTACACGCTCAAACAGCACGAACTACTGGCCGGCGTGGAGACCGACTGGCTGGCACAGCCTGTACACAATGGGTTCGGCCACAAGCACTCCGTTTATCTCGAAGGTGGCGACAAAGCCATGCAGTATGGTGTCAACCTGGCCTACAACCGCATCGGTGGTGCCATGAAAGGGTCTGACCGCAATACGTTCTCGGGTGGCATCACGCTGGCCTACCGTGTGAAGAACTTGCAGTTCCGTGACAAACTGACCGTCGACTACAACAAGAGCCATAACTCACCATACGGAACCTTCGATCTTTACTATCAGATGAACCCCTACAGCCGCATTTATGACCAAAACGGCAACCTCATACAGCATTATGACTATATGAACAACGCTGGTGAGTCAGGGGCTTACTATAACCCTCTTTTCAACACTACACTCAACACCATCGACGAGACGAGCTATACCACGATCACCAATGACTTCTACCTGGAATGGTTTATCAACGAGGAACTGAAGATGACCGGCCGTTTCGGCATCATCAATAAAAACTCCACAGGTGATGTGTTCAAACCCGCCAACCACACCTCTTTCCTCAACACCACTGACGTGTTCCGAAAAGGCTCCTACACGCAGATGAACGGACTCAACACCGACATCTCTGCCGACCTGGGTCTGCAGTGGTCGAAGATGTGGGATGAGCACCTCCTCTTCATCAATGGCCAACTGTCGATGAGCGACAATAAATACAACTACACCTATATCGAGGCAGAGGGATTCCCCAATGACTTCATGGACGACATCAAGTTTGGTGTGCAGTATGCCGACAAATCCAGGCCCTATGGTTCAGAAGGTATCTCACGCAACTGCGGTGGACTGCTCTCCCTCAACTACAGCTATGCCGAGCGATACCTCGCCGACGCCAACTACCGCCTGATGGGGTCGTCGGAGGCAGGCAGCGACAACCGCTGGGGCTCATTCTGGTCAGTGGGTGCAGGATGGAACATACACAATGAGGCTTTCCTCAAAGGCAACAGCGTGGTCAACCGCCTCAAGCTTCGCGCCTCCTATGGTTATACCGGTTCTCAAGGATTCTCCAGCTATGACGCCATGCCCACCTTCGGCTATTACAGCGACCGCTCCTACAACGGCGGCATCGGCTCATACATCACCCGTCTGGCCAACGAGACGCTCAAATGGCAGGAGAAATACGACACCAACATCGGTCTCGACTTCGGATTCTTCAACAACCGCCTCACCGGTCGCTTCGACTATTACATCGCGCAGACCAAAGGTATGGTGACCAACGTGACGGTACCCTACACCACCGGTTTCTCCACCTACGTGGCCAACCTGGGCGAGACGGAGAACAAGGGTCTGGAGTTTTATCTCAACTACCGAGTCTATGATGGCGGCCGCAACTACGTCAATGTCTTCGCGTCTGCAGCCCATAACAAGAACAAACTGAAGAAAATCTCCAATTCGCTCCGCGCATGGAACGACGCACAGGATGCCGCAGCCCTGGAGAATAAGACCACCGCACCACAGGTGAAATACTTTGAGGGATGCTCCATGAGCGCCATCTGGGCAGTGCCCTCACTCGGTATCGACCCACAGAACGGAAAGGAAATCTACGTGAAACGTGATGGCACCGTCACCTACGAGTATGACATGAACGACCAGGTGGTGTGCGGCGACTCACAACCCACATGGAACGGTCTCTTTGGTGTCAACGGAGAAATCAACGGATGGGGATGGAACATCAGTATGAACTACCGTTGGGGCGGACAGATGTACAACAGCACACTGGTCAGCAAAGTGGAAAACGCTCAGATGCAATACAATGTAGACCGCCGTGTAATGACTGACCGCTGGCAGCGGCCTGGCGACATCGCACTCTACAAAGCCATCACCGACCAAAGTGTCACCTACCCTACCTCACGCTTTGTGCAGGACTACAACTTGTTCACACTCTCCTCACTGACTGTTTACTATGACTTCCGCAACTGCAAGTTTGTGAAGAACTCTTTCCTTGAGCGACTCAAAGTGAGCGCCTACACCAACGACCTGTTCGTCATTTCGAGCATCAAGACCGAGCGAGGAACCGACTATCCCTTCGCCCGCACTTTCTCGCTCTCTGCACAACTGACGTTCTAATGGAAAACTAACGATTAACAAATTGAAAATGATGAATAGCAAATATTTCAATAAGGTGGCCAGAATGGCAGCATACTGCCTCCTCATGCTCACTTGCAGCGTATTCGTCTCGTGCAACGACTGGCTCGATGTCAACCCGAAGTCGCAAATCAAGGAGGAAGACCACTTCGACCGCGAGGGAGGCTATCTCGACCAGCTGACAGGCATCTACACCAAGATGACCACATCAGGCATGTATGGCCTCAACATGGGTATCGGATTCACCGAGGTGCTGTCGCATACTTACGACATCAACCCCAACAGCAGCTGGCGCTATCCCAATGAGTTCAACTACACTGACTTGGCCAGTGAGGCAATCATTAGCCATATATGGGAAAACACTTATAGCTGCATCGCCAACGCCAACATCCTCATCAGGAATATAGAGAAAGCCGATGCCAACATCTTCACCAAAAACAACTATCATGTTTACAGAGGTGAGGCATACGGTCTGCGCGCTTTCCTCCATTTCGAACTCATGCGTCTCTTCGCCTGTGCTCCCGCCATGGACGGCAATGCCAAGGGTGTGCCCTACGTCACGACGTATTCCACAGACGTGACACCGCAAAAGTCGGTCAATGAGACCATGCAAATGGTGGTAAGCGACCTGCTCACAGCACGCGATGAACTGGCATACGACACCCTTGCCATCACCAGCGGCAACACGCAGACTGACCCAACCTTCCAGCGCAACCGTTTCAACTACTACGCTTGCTGTCTTACTCTGGCACGCGCTTATCTCTGGATGGGCGACACACAGAACGCGCTCAAATATGCCAATGAGGTGATCAACCAGGTGGAGGATAAAATCCACTATTACTTCAACTGGGTGCACTACACCAATATGCAGCAGAGCAACCGCAATGAACTCGATGCCGCGTTCACCACAGAGCATGTGTTCCAATTGGTCATCAACGACTGGGAGGACATCGGCAACCTCTACTTCACCAAGCAAGGAGGCACCAGCACACTCAACCCCAGCGACGCCACCGTGCAGGACATCTACGAGGTGGCTCTCGGCTACGGCAACGACTACCGCTATCTGAAAGGCTATGAGCAAGATGGTGAGAAACGATATATGGCTAAGTTCTGGTATATCGACGGAAGCCATTACAACAATCTCTATCCGCTCATGCGTATGACCGAGGCCTACTATATCGCTGCTGAATGTCTGAAGAACACCGACAAGGCACGCGCTATCGAACTGCTCAACATCGTGCGTGAGAATCGCAACCTGAGCCAGTTCCCACTGAGTCAGGACCTGACAGCCGACCAGATACAGCAGGAAATCTACAAAGAGTACCGCAAAGAGTTCATCGGTGAGTGCGGCACCCTCTTCTTCTATTACAAACGTCTGAACCTGAGCGATATCAAGGGTTCGAGCATCCGGGGCAGCAAGTCTGTCTATGTGTTGCCCATCCCAAGCAACGACCAGGAGTTTGGAGGATACACCAACTAAAAGAAAAAGGTAGCTTATGAAAACAAGATATTTCAAAAGTTTGATAGCCGGAGCACTGCTCCTGCTGCCTGCGGCAATGACACTCACACTCATGGGATGCTCCACCGACGAGGATTTCTTCTACCAGGATGAACCGCGCGTGCGTTTGGTGGGCGAGGAGATTTGGGCCGTGGGCACCGACTCCGTGACATTCTCTTTCGTGGCCTACGGCATGGAAGTGACTGAAAAGACCATCAATGTCGACGCACAGGTGATGGGCAATGTAGCCGACCACGACCGCACCGTAGCCATCGAGGTCGACCCACAGCGCACCACCGCATCGGCCGCACAGTACAGTGCACCAACATCGGTCGTGATACCGGCAGGCCAGTCAAAAGGCACCTTCCCCGTGGTGCTGCGCCGCGATGCCTCACTGCAGTCAAAAGCGGTGACCCTCTACCTGAAAGTGGTGGCCAACAGCGACTTTAAGCCCGGCGTGAACGAAGAGAACCATATCCGGCTGATTTGGAACGACATTCTCTCCCGCCCCAACAACTGGAGCGATCTGGAGCCCTTCTTCGGTGCCTACAGCAATGTGAAATACCGCTTCATGCTGACCAACTCTGGCGGCGCCGGCGAGTTCTCCACTGAGACCATGTCATGGGCACAGCTGATGAGCTATAAGATACGTTTCCAGAACGCACTCAATGACTACAACGCCGCTCATCCGGGCAATCCACTGACGGATGAAAATGGAAACCTGGTGACATTTGAATAATCAATAGAAATAAACTGTGATATGAAAATGAACAATATACAACCAAACAAGCAGGCAAAGTCGATGGCATGGGGTGTGTTGGCATGGCTTTTACCACTCGTCACATTACTCTTCGTCGCATGCTCACAGGATGACGGCAACTACGACTACCTGCCCGATGAGGAGGTGAGCCAAATCAAACTGACCGTCGACACGACATTGACCAAAAATCAGTATGCCCTCTATAACATGAACCTTGGCGACACCGTGGAGTTACATATGAAAGTAGAGTATGCACATCCTGAGCGCCTCAAATACCGTTGGTTTGTGCTCAAGACCTACTACAATGTTTATCGCGCCGAACAAATAGGCAATGCCATGGTCTACCCACCCGCAGACACCATCGCCTACGAGAAAGACCTCAATTGGGAATGCAACCTTGAGCCAGGCACCTATTTCTTCTTCTGTCAGGCAGAAGATCCCGAGGCAGGCATGAAAGGTTACTGGCAGTCGTCGCAATACTGCACCGTGGCCTCCAGTGGCACAAAGGGAGGACTCTATCTGCTCACTGAGCGTGAGGGGCAGACCGACATCGAGGTCTTCACCTCTGACTTGATGCTCATCTATGGCGGACTGGAATGCACTTACCAGTACTACAGCAGCCAAAAGGGCCATTACTTAGAGGGGAAACCGCGCTTCATCAAGGGCACCCATTCGGGCAAAGCATCCAAAGACTCCTATCTGGTGGCCACCGACAAAAACTTGTATCGTCTGAGCGCGGATGGACTGATGACCATCAACACATGGGATGATATGTTCTACAACAAGCCCGAGGTCTTTGACCCACAGACCAGTTTCTTTGTCAACAACTGCGACTTCCTCATCAACAATGGCAAGATGCACGTCATCTATGCCAACCAGCCCAATGACCTGAAGTTCTCTGAGCCAGTGGCAGGAGACTATGACGCCTACCCATTCCTCATGCGCCAGACCTACACCACCTGGCGGCCTGTGGAGAATGCCATCTCAGCATGGCAGGTGCTCTACGACCGGAAGAACAAGAAATTCCGCCCCTACTTCTCTGGAGCCACATCGCTAAGCCAGTTTAAGTCTACCATCTCAGAGGCTTACGTCGACGCCAATGCGGTGCCCGGCAATGTGAAGGCGATATTCCAGGCTGGTGGCGGCCACACCTGTGTCATCACAGAGATCGACGGCACCTGGTATCTCTACCGCTACTGCTTCTACAATGTGGTCGACAATGGCGACCTCTCCGCTGAGGGCAACCGCTCCATCATCGACCTGAGCGGATGCGAGGACATCCAGCATGCACAGCGGTTCTGCTCCAACACCAGCAGCACCTGCTTCTACTACTCCACCCCCAAAGGCGTGTTCTCCTTCTCCTTCTCCAGCGGCGAGACCACCTCACACACCGTCTATACCTGCGAGGCCGGTGAGGAAGTCACTTGCATCTATACCTACGGTAGTGCCGGAGGCGGATGGCCCACCAGCGACTGTGTCTTCTGGGCTGGCATCTGGAACGAGGGCGCCAAAGATGGCAAGCTCTTCCAGGCGGAGGTGGATGTCAACTATGGTACCATCAACACGTTTTGGGGACCGATGTTCGGTGCGCCCGACAATCCCATCATCACCACAGGATGGGGCAAAATCGTAGACATGACATGTCTTGACGCAGAGTAACTACTAACATACGATAGAAAAAATGAAAACTTTCAAAGCATTATTCATGGCTGCAAGCTGCCTCATCATGGCAGCTTCAGCAGCCTGCACCAACAGCGGTGACAAATATGTGATCAACGGCCAGGTGGAAGGACTGGAAGACGGCACCGTCGTCGCCCTCATACCTATGAGCCATGACAATGACTCGGCACTGGCAGAAGCCACCGTACAGGATGGCAAGTTCAAACTCACTGGCGTCGCCAGCGAACCTATCTGCGCCCGGGTGTCGGTGAAAGACACCTACGGAGGCCCCTTCGTCGTACTTGAGAACAAAGAATATGCCCTCAGCGGCAAAGTGGAGCGCGGAGGTGAAGTGCCCGCCGGTGCTGTCTACAACTGGGACGTGAAGGTCACCGGCTCGCCTCTGACCGACAAGTTGGCCGAGTTTGACGCCCGCCACGACTCGCTCGACATTCTCTACAAGGCTTTTCACGAGCGGGTGGATGGCTCCATCCAAAAGATGCATAGCCTGAAAGGGAAAGAACTGGAGGCTTTCAAACTGACCGATGAGTACAAGGCCATCGTCGACGGTGAGAAAGAGTTTTTCGACACCGTCGAGAAAACCATCACGGGGATGATCAACGAAAACAAGGAGACATTCTGGGGGCCACTGCTCGCTATAAAATACCTGTCGTATTTTGACAAAAGCCAGCGCAAGCTATTCAACTCATTCTCTGAGGACGTGCAAAAATCTTACTACGGAAAGAAAATGCGCGCCGAACTGTGGCCTGCTGAGGCAGCTGCCGACAAGGTGGACAAATTTGTGCTAAAAGGTGAAGACGGCAAAGAGTATACCTTTGCTCAACTGGCAGAGGGAAAGAAATATGTGCTGCTCGACTTCTGGGCCAGCTGGTGTGGACCCTGCCGCAAGGAGATACCTAATGTGAAAGCACAGTATCAGCTATACAAAGACAAAGGCTTTGAGGTGGTGAGCATCTCCATCGACAAAGACGAGGCTGCATGGAAGAAAGCAGTGGCAGAGGAAAAACTGGAGTGGCCTAACTTCCTCAGCCGCGAGGTGGCCGACATGTTTAAGGTGTCTGCTGTCCCCACCGTCTATCTCCTCGATGCCACAGGAAAGATCATCGCCGACGGTGATGAAACCCGCGGAGAGGGACTTGCCACCACACTCGCAGGACTGTTCAAATAACAAATCGTATTTTGCATTTCGCTTCCCCCTCCAAATCTGGAGGGGGATTTTTATGTACTGAAAAACAATGACTTACGGATGAAAAGAACAAAACGTTATCCTTTCTTTTAAAAATGTTTGGAGATAAAGATATTATTCCATATCTTTGCTAACCAGTTATCATATAAGAGAAATGAAACAAAGCGTCATGTATTCCTCATTAAGAAGCCTCCACTATGGTATTGTCATGATGGGTTGTTTTATTTTTGCCTTATTGCTGACAGTGACAGCCTGCAATAGGAATCGACATCATGATGCCCTACTGACTACTGCAGCAAATTTGTTGAACACATATCCCGATTCCGTCATTCAGTTGCTTGAGCCACTCGTCGAAGATGAAGATATCATGTCCAAATCTCAGAGAATGCGCTGGATGTTGCTTCTTACTAGTGCTTACAACAATTGCGACACCGTGTTCCGCAGTGACAGCCTTCAGCAGGCGCTTGTCAACTATTTCGACCGTCATGGCACACCCAACGAACGTATGGTTGCACACTATCTGTTGGGCCGTGCCTATAGTGACATGGGAGAGGCTCCACGTGCCCTTCAGTGCTTTTTAGATGCCGTCGCCTGTGCTGACACGACTTCCCGTGACTGTAATTTCAAAACCTATTTTCGCACTTATGGGCAGATTGCTATGATTTATCGGGCACAATACATGCCCGATGAGGAACTCACAGCATGGAATCAGTACAGCCGTTATGCACTGAAAAGTGGTGACATGTATAACTACATCCATGGAAAGGAGATGATGATAGGTCCATATTATGACATAGGTGACACCGCATCTTGTTTACGCATTACAGAACAATGTCATAAAGAATATGCGAAGCATGGTATGTATAAAGAGGCGGCTAGCGTATTTCCTACTGCCATAGACATTCATCTGATGAATTCCAACTATGATAAGGCTGGAGAAATGATGAAGACGTTTGAAGGAAAGTCTGGTCTTATCGACTCTTGTGGTAACATTAGTAAAGGAAGAGAATCATATTATTATAGCAAGGGTCTTTACTATTTGGGGATTCATAAAAACGACTCTGCAGAAATGTTTCTTAGGAAGTTGCAGAGTTTCCATTTCAACCATGATTTACTGGCGAATAAAGGTTTGTTATCCCTATACCAAAACAAGAATATCATTGACTCTACATCAAGATATGCCATGCTTTATGAGAAGAGCGTCTATAATGTTTTCATCGAAAATCAAGCCGAAGCCATAGCACAAGCTGCTGCATTTAACAAATACAGTCGTATACAAAAAGAATCAGAGGAATTGGTTATAAAGGCCGAAAAGTCAAAACGGATATCGAGACTCTTGTTGATGCTTATTATTCTCATTGCTGTTGTTTCGGCCTATCTTTTTTATCTCTACAAGAGAAAACAAAAGGAAAAGATGGAAAAGCTCGGTATAGCCTATACGAACCTTATGTTGGAATATCGACAGGCATGTCATGAGGCAGAAAATCCTCAATCGGACAAGGGTGAGGCTCTTAGAGAGAAAGAAGATGAGATTGTTCGACTTAAAGCCAAATTGGATGGAATGGAAAGGCTTTTTAAGGATCTTTCTCCTGATGTGAAAAAACTGGCCTTGTCCAAAAGTGAAATCATTAAAAAATTCAAAGAGATGGCTATTCCACATATCCCTCCAAAGTTGCCCAGTCAAAAGGACTGGAAAATGTTGATAGAAACGATGGAATATACCAATCCTGCGCTTTATGGAAAAATCATTCTTTCTTGCAATCTCAGTCAACAAGAGATTTATGCTTGTTTGCTAACCATACTTCACTTTTCTTCTGGCGAGCTTACCGTACTTTTTGACACCTCCAAACAAAGAGTCTCCAATATCAAGGCTTCTGCCAATTACAAACTATTTGGAAAGAGAGATGCAAAAGCTCTATTGAGCAATTTTGAGAGTTTGTAAACCACTGATATTTATACAATTACATAGAAAGTGTACTATTGGTGTACTATTGATGTACTATTGGTGTACTCTTTCGCACTTGATTTCTTTATGCCTATTACTTTTTGATTTATTTTTGTCGCAGCAATAATGCAAATAATTTAAAAAGTAAGAAAGATGTCAAAGATTGATCTTTACGATCCCAAATGGATCGAGATGGTGTTCGAAGGAAAGAACAAGGAGTACGGAGCCTACGTGCTTCGCAGTGGCACTTCCAGCCGTAACCTCAAGTCACTTCTTATCCTGCTCATAGCTGCAGCGCTGATTGGTGGATATCTTGTCTACAAGGTACAGGCCGACAAGGCAGCCGCCGAGCGTACCGCTTACATGGAGCAGTTGGAGATTTCCAAGCTTAAGGAGCAGGCTAGGAACGAAGAGAGAGATAAGCCAAATGTGGAGAAGCCCAAGATTGAGCCTATCAAGGAGCTTCCTCAGGTACGTGAGACGCAGAAGTTCACCGCTCCTGTCATCAAGAAGGATGAGTTGGTGAAGGAAGACAACCAGATGAAGGCTATGGATGAACTTGACGCCAACACCGCTGTGGGTATTAAAGACCAAGAGGGTACAAAAGACCGTACCATCGAGGCTGCCCGCGTGGCTGTGGTCGAGGCCGCTCCTGTCGAGGTGACGGAAGTGGTGCAGCAAGAGGTCAGCCAGAAGATCCACGAAGTGGTGGAGCAGCCACCGCAGTTCCCAGGTGGTCAGGCAGCGTTGCTCTCCTGGCTGAGCCAGAACATCCACTATCCTCCAGTAGCTGAGGAGAATGGTATCTATGGCCGTGTCGTGGTGTCCTTCGTGGTAGAGTCCGATGGTTCGATCAGCAACGTTCAAGTGGTGCGTGGCGTAGACCCGTCACTTGACAAAGAGGCTGTCCGCGTGACCAAGGCGATGCCCAAATGGCTGCCCGGTAAGCAGAACGGTCAGGCTGTACGTGTGAAGTACAACCTTCCTGTAACCTTTAAGCTTCAGTAGAATAAGAAGAACTTTTTTCTATGCATTTCCATGCTTATTGTTCGTTCTGAGCCTGACACTAGGCTGCGAGGACAGCAGTAAGAATAGGAATGGTAGAACTGACACACCGACGTCAGGGGCGATTTCTTTCGCCTCTGACGAAAGTTTTGTCCAAAACGACCCATTGATTCAGAGTGAATGTCAGCAAGGTCTAACTTAGAGGTGGAGCTGAAAACAAAAAAATGATTTTTTGTTTTGCATTGTCTTCGGTTTTCACTATCTTTACATAAGACAGGATGCACCTCAACAATGAAAACAAAAAAAATGTTTTTTTGTTTTGCATTGTCTTCGGTTTTCACTATCTTTACATAAGATAGGATGCACCTCTCCAATGAAAACAAAAAAAACAATTTTTTGTTTTGCATTGTCTTCGGTTTTCACTATCTTTGACACCTTAAACGCAAAAAAGAGACAAAACATGAGAATATCTATCCTTATCACAGCCATTGCCCTGTCAAGCATCCAGATGAACGCACAGACACTCAACTATCCTAAAGCTCACAAAGACAACACCATAGACGAATACTTCGGTGTAAAAGTGGCCGACCCCTACCGTTGGTTGGAAGACGACAACAGCAAACAGACCGCCGAATGGGTGGAGGCAGAGAATCAGGTCACCTCTGCCTACCTGCAAATAATCCCGTTCCGTGAGAAACTGCTCAAACGCCTCCGCCAGGTGGCCGACTACGAGAAAGTGGGCACACCCTTCGAGAAGAACGGACGGTGGTATTACTATCGTAACGACGGACTGCAAAACCAAAGCGTGCTTTACGTGATGGACCAACTAGGAGGCACACCACGCGTCTTCCTTGACCCCAACACACTCAGCACTGACGGCACTGTAGCCCTCAAGGGGGTCTATTTCTCTAACAACGGCCGCTACGCCGCCTATACCATCTCAAGAAGCGGCTCCGACTGGGAGGAGATTTATGTGCTTGACGTGCAAACAGGACGCCTGCTCGATGACCACATACTCTGGGCCAAGTTTACCGGAGCGGCATGGTGTGGCGATGGGTTCTATTACAGCGCCTATGACTCGCCCGAGCAGGGGCATGAGTTCTCCAATGTCAACGAAGGCCACAAAGTCTACTACCACCGTATCGGCACCCCGCAGAGCGAGGATGTGCTGTTTTATATGAACCCCGCCTTTCCGCAACGGTTTTACACGGTAGCAGTCAACGAGGAAGAGACCATCATGTATCTCTATGAGAGCGGTGCCGGTGCCGGCAACAATCTGTTTGTACGAGACCTCAAGAAACCTGAAGCACAATTCCTGCAAATCACCTCCAACATGGACAACACCTACGGTGTGATTGGAAATATGGACCGACAGATTTATCTTCTCACCAACGATCAGGCACCCAAAGGCAAAATAGTTGTCGCCGACCTCGACCATCCTGGAGCTACCCACTGGAAAGAAGTCATCGGTGAGAAGAAAAATGTGCTCGAAGACGCCAGCATCATCGACGGCAAACTGGTGGTGGCCTACAGTCAGGACGCTTCCACCCATGCCTACGTCTTCACCCTCGACGGACAGCAGCTGCATGAGATACAGCTGCCCTCTGTTGGTTCCGCTGGCTTCACCGGCAAGAAAAACGCCCGCCACTGTTTCTATGCTTTCAGTTCTTACACTGTACCGGGCACCATCTATCAATACGACATCGACCACAACACCAGCAGCGTCTACTATGCGCCCAAGGTCAACTTCAAGACCAGTGACTTCGAAAGTAAGCAGGTGTTCTTCGAGAGCAAAGACGGCACACGTATACCCATGTTCCTCACCTACAAGAAAGGTTTGAAACTCAACGGCAAAAACCCTGTCTATCTCTATGGCTACGGTGGCTTCAACATCGGCCTCTCTCCCTCTTTCTCCACCACCCGCATCCCCTTCTTGGAGCGAGGCGGTGTCTATGCGGTCGTCAACCTGCGCGGGGGCAACGAGTATGGTGAGGAATGGCACCTCGCCGGCACCAAGATGCAGAAACAGAATGTCTTCGACGACTTCATCGCAGCCGCCGAATGGCTGATCTCCAACCAGTATACCAACAAAGACAAGATAGCCATCGTGGGCGGCAGCAACGGCGGACTGCTCGTAGGTGCCTGCATGACGCAGCGCCCCGACCTCTATCGGGTGGCCATCCCGCAAGTGGGAGTGATGGATATGCTGCGCTATCATAAGTTCACCATCGGGTGGAACTGGGCCTCCGACTATGGCACCAGCGACGACAGCCGCGAGATGTTTGAGTATCTGAAAGGCTACTCGCCGTTGCACAACCTGCGCCCTGGTGTCGCCTACCCCGCCACCCTTGTCACCACTGCCGACCACGACGACCGCGTCGTGCCTGCACACTCCTTCAAGTTTGCGGCCACCCTTCAGGAATGCCATTCCGGCACAGCGCCTGTCCTCATCCGTATAGACACCAAGGCCGGTCATGGTGGCGGCAAACCCCTCAGCAAGGCCCTGGAGGAACAAGCTGACATCTACGGCTTCATCATGTACCACCTGGGCATGAAATACTGACTTGACCCTCCAACTCATAAAAAATCATAAAGTGGAGGGAAACTAAACAATATTTTTCATAATTTTGCATTTTACACAAAAAAGAGGCAAATGAACTATAGAAAAATGATGATACTCTGCTGCATGGTCCTCATGGGGACATTGGCGGCAATGGCTGACGACCTCCCACCCACCATCAATCCCGAAGCAACCTTCATCAACTATAAAGGCGAGGAAGAAGTAGGCACCGAACATTCCGGGTCGGCACCCATCATCGGCAAATTCAGGGCCAACGCCGAGAATGTCGGCTCATACAATGCCTACTATGAGTGGCGTTTCACCCTCGAAGGCGAGGCGGAGCCTTATCTCATTCGATATGAGGAGGACACCGAGTACACCTTCACCAAGGCCGGCTCACACAGCATCGTACTTTACGCCGTCTTCACCCAGGGCAAGGACACCATCGCTTACACCGACGAATACTGGGGTTTGGAGCAAATGCCGCTGAAAGTCATTGTCAGTGAGAGCAAGCTCGATATGCCCAATGCCTTCTCACCCAATGGCGACAACTACAATGACATCTACAAGGCCAAAGATGGATGGCAAAGCATCGTTGAATTTCATGCCTCCATCTACAACCGCTGGGGGCAGAAACTATACGAATGGGACGACCCCGCCGAAGGGTGGGACGGCAAGTTCCATGGCTCCGACGTGAAGCAAGGTGTCTATTTCGTGGAGGTGAAAGCTAAAGGCGCCGACGGCCGCAAATACCACATCCGCAGAGATGTCAACCTGCTGCGTGGATACCGTGAGAACGAAGGGTCCTCCGGAGGAGGAGGCGGCGGCGAATAAACCAAGCCCCATCTCCATTTTACAAACCACTATTCCCTTATTAAATATGTTGGCTAAGCTGCGACATGTCGCAGCCAAAGCCTCAAAATACCACCATGCAGCGCGAAGACGAAAAAATCAATGTCTGGGGTGCCAGGGTACACAACCTGAAAAACATCGACGTGGAGATACCACGTGGCACCCTTACCGTCATCACCGGCCTCTCTGGGTCGGGCAAGTCGTCTTTGGCCTTCGACAC
Source organism: uncultured Prevotellaceae bacterium (assembly GCA_902780635.1). GTDB lineage: Bacteria > Bacteroidota > Bacteroidia > Bacteroidales > Bacteroidaceae > Prevotella. The sequence goes on along the minus strand of CACZGH010000004.1, from coordinate 217,947 downwards.
CATCTATGCCGAAGGCCAACGCAGGTATATCGAGACTTTCTCAGCCTACGCCCGCAACTTCCTCGGCGGCATGGAGCGGCCCGACGTGGACAAAATCACCGGTCTGAGCCCCGTCATCAGCATCGAGCAGAAGACCACCAACAAAAACCCACGCTCCACCGTGGGCACCACCACAGAGATTTACGACTATCTGCGACTGCTCTACGCACGCGCCGGCACCGCCTACAGCTATCACACTGGCGAGGAGATGGTGAAATATACTGAGGAGAAAGTGCATGAAATGATTCTCACACGCTATGACGGCCACCCCATCTATATCCTGGCGCCACTTGTCAGACAGCGCAAGGGCCACTACCGCGAGCTGTTTGAGAGCATGCGCCGCAAAGGCTACCTCTATGTGCGTGTGGACGGAGAGATACAGGAAATCAGCCGCGGTATGAAGGTGGACCGCTACAAAAACCACAACATAGAAGTGGTGGTGGACAAGCTCAAAGTGCAAGGCAAGGACGACGAGAGGCTGAGACGCACCGTCGACACTGCCATGCGTCAGGGCGACGGCATCGTTATGATACTCGACAAGGATGACGGCTCGCTGAAAAGTTTCTCACGCCGCCTGATGTGCCCCACCACGGGTATGTCGTATGCCGACCCGGCACCCAACCGTTTCTCCTTCAACTCGCCCGAAGGAGCCTGTCCTCGTTGCAAAGGCTTAGGATACATCAACGAGATTGACATGGACAAGGTCATCCCCAATAAATCTTTGTCCATCGCCGAGGGTGCCATCACCCCCTTAGGGAAATACAAAAACCAGATGATTTTCTGGCAGGTGGACGCCATCCTGCAAAAATATGACCTCAGCGTGAAGACTCCCGTCAACGAGATACCCGATGAGGCGATGAACGAGATACTCTATGGCTCACTCAACAATGTCAAAATAGCCAAAGAACTGGTACACACCTCCACAGACTATTTCGTTGCCTTCGACGGTATCATCAAATATTTGCGCCAAGTGATGGACAACGACGACAGCGCTAGTGGACAAAAATGGGCCGACCAGTTTTTGGCTGTCTGCGAGTGTCCGGAGTGCCATGGCCAGCGGCTCAACCGGGAGTCACTTTCCTATCGTATCTGGGACAAGAACATCTCCGAGGCTTCCAATCTGGACATCAGCCAGTTGCGCGATTGGCTTCAAGAAGCACGCGAACACCTCCAGCCCAAACAAGCCGCCATCGCTGAGGAAATCATCAAGGAGATACTCACACGCCTCGACTTCCTCCTCGAGGTGGGGCTCGACTACCTGTCGCTCAACCGACAGTCGGCCTCGCTCTCCGGCGGCGAGAGCCAGCGCATCCGTCTGGCCACACAAATAGGCTCACAACTCGTCAACGTGCTCTACATCCTCGACGAGCCAAGCATCGGACTGCACCAGCGCGACAATGCCAAACTCATCGCCAGTCTTAAAGAACTGCGCGACCTGGGCAACACCGTCATCGTGGTGGAGCACGACAAAGACATGATGCTGGCATCGGACTATATCGTAGACATCGGGCCCAAAGCGGGGCGCAAAGGAGGCGAAGTGGTCTTTCAGGGCACCGTCGGCGATATGATGCGCGCCCACACCATCACCAGCCAGTATCTCAATGGCGAACTTCAGATACCCATCCCCGACCAGCGGCGCAAGGGCAAGGGCAAAAGTCTCTGGTTGCGCGGCGCCACAGGCAACAACCTCAAGCACATAGACGTGGAGTTCCCTCTCGGCAAGCTCATCGTGGTGACCGGTGTCAGTGGCTCGGGCAAGTCGACACTCATCAACGAGACCCTTCAGCCCATCCTCTCGCAACATTTCTACCGCTCGCTCAAGCGACCCATGCCCTATGAGAGCATCGAGGGACTGCAGTATATCGATAAGGTGGTCAACGTAGACCAATCGCCCATCGGCCGCACACCACGCTCCAACCCCGCCACCTACACTGGCGTGTTCAGCGACATACGTTCGCTCTTCGTCAACCTGCCCGAGGCCAAAATACGCGGCTATAAGCCGGGACGGTTTTCCTTTAATGTGAAGGGAGGACGCTGCGAGGCCTGCGGCGGCAATGGCTACAAGACCATCGAGATGAACTTCCTGCCCGACGTGATGGTGCCCTGTGAGGTGTGCCACGGCAAACGTTACAACCGCGAGACCTTAGAGGTGAGATACAAAGGTAAATCCATCGCCGACATTCTCAATATGACCATCAATCAGGCGGTGGAGTTTTTTGAGAATGTACCTAATATCTTGCAGAAAATCAAGACCATACAGGATGTGGGATTAGGCTACATCAAACTGGGACAGCCCTCCACCACCCTTTCGGGAGGCGAGAGCCAGCGTGTGAAACTCGCCACCGAACTCTCCAAGCGTGACACAGGCAAGACCATGTATATCCTCGACGAGCCCACCACCGGCCTGCACTTCGAGGACATACGCATCCTTATGGACGTGTTGCAGCGACTCGTGAGCCGCGGCAACACCGTCGTGGTGATAGAGCACAACCTCGATGTGATCAAACTGGCCGACCACATCATCGACATGGGACCAGAGGGCGGACGCAACGGCGGCCAGATTCTTTCCACTGGCACACCTGAAGAGGTGGCAAAGAGCGACCTTGGCTATACCCCTGCCTTCCTGGCGCGGGAGTTGAAGGAAGGTCGCCCTTTGTGAGACTACAATTTCACTGTTATTTCCTGACCATTGTATTCCACGGTCTTGCCCTCAGAGAGATTCTGGCCGGGCAGGACTATAGTGAAACGGCGCTGCTGCAACATCCCCGGGAACTGGCCCTTGCGAGGACTGATGGTGAGTGTGCGTTTTGCATCAGCCCAATGGAAGGCAATTTCGGTATATTGTCCTTTTTCGTAATTATAATTGTCGCCCTCATCCTCGTAGAGGGTAAAGGTGCCGTCAGTGCCAGGATAGACACGTATCTCAAGGTTATCCCACGGTTTTTCGCTTACATACTGCATCTCCTCGCCCAGAGGAAGGATGCTACCGGCACGCAGGAACATCGGCACACGGTCGAGCTGTGTCTGCAAGGTCACGGTCTGGCCACCTTTCAGGCGTTTGCCCGTCCAGAAGTCGTACCAATCAGTGCCTTTCGGCAGATATTTCGTGGTCGTCTTCTGCTCGTTCCATGCTATTTGTCCCGTATTCTCACCGTCGCTTTTCACTTCCTTGCGGTCCCAGCTCGTCATGGCATCCTCACGGATAATCTGCTCCTGAGTGTACTGCGGGTCGAGGATGGGCAAGGCCAGGATGCTACGGCCGAACATGAACTCGTCGGTCATGTCCCAGACTTTCCGGTCAGCGGTAAAGTCGCTGAAGAGAGGACGCAGATAACTCTCATTGTTGCTGGTCACCTGCCAGGCGGTGCTGTACAGATAAGGTATCAAACGGTAGCGCAGACGTATCTGCTTCTCTATGGCGTCATACACGGGCTCACCTTTTTTGCCAAACTGCCAGATCTCACGTGGAGCGTCGGCGCCATGGCTGCGGAAGACAGGGCAGAACAGTGCATACTGCATCCAGCGGATGAAGAGTTCCTGGAATTGCGGATTCTTGGGAGCAGAGCCACCGCCCCTAGTGTTGTACGAGCCACAGAAGAAACCGCCGATGTCGGTATTGAAGTTAGGACATCCCGTCAGTGAGTAACTCAGTCCGGCAGGCACTTGCTTGCGAAGCATATCCCATGATGAGGCCACGTCGCCGCTCCACATGCCAGAGCCATAGTGCTGTTGTCCGGCGAAGGCAGAGCGGGTCATGATAAACACACGCTTCTTGTCCGACACCTTGCGCTGGGCCTCATACACACCGCGCACGGTCTCCAGCGGGAAGGCATTGCGCAGCGAGCGCCATGTGCCATCAGCACCAGCCTTGTGGTCGTAGTCAGACTCTTTCGGGTTGAAGAAGTCGGGGTCGGTGGAGTCCATCCACCAGGCATCGGTTCCCTTGTCAAAGAGGTTTTTCAAATTTTGCCAGTAGATGTCGCGGGCCTCGGGTGAGAAAGCGTCGTAGACACGCACGCCAGAAGGATAGTCCATGCGTGGCGGCCAGAAGGTCAGACCACTCTGCGGCCATGTCTCGAAGTCGAAAAGCAGTCCTTTCTCGTCGAGCTGTCGGTAGGCTTTGGTCTTAGGTCCGAAGCTAGCCCAGATGCTGATCATGAAGTGAGCGTTTTTCTTGTGCACGTCACTGATCATCCGCTCGCCGTTGGCATATTCCTCGGTGAGGAAGTCCATCGCGTTCCACAGATAGTTGGAGCCCCAGTATTGCCAGTCCTGGATGATGCCGTCGAGCGGCACCTGCAGTTCACGGTATTTGTCGACCACGCCCAGCAGTTCGCGGGCACTCTTGTAGCGCTCTTTGCACTGCCAGAAGCCATAGGTCCACAGGGGGAACATGGGCACGTCGCCCGATAGCTGTCGCATCTGAGCAATCACCCCGTCGGCCGAGCCGCCATACATGAAATAGTAGTCTACGCAGTCGCCCACCTCCGACGAGAATGACATGCCTTTGGCGGCATCGTCATCAAACTGCGTGCGTGAATAGTTGTCCCAGAAGATGCCCCATCCCTTGATGCTCTGCAACACGTTTTGGAAGTCTTCCAGGTTGGACTGTTCCATGAGTTTGTGTTCGCCCCGTCGGTTCATCTTGCCGTTCTGGATGGTGCCCAGACCGTAGATAGCCTCATCCTTGTCAAGTGAGAACGTCTGTGTCACACGGTACTTGCCTGCATCCGGCCCCTCTGTGCGTGGTTCAAAGGTGGCTGCTCCTCGTTCGCGAAGCAATGTCTTTCCTTTGGTCGTGAAGGTGAGTGCTCCCGTCCGTGGGTCTACTTTCACCGAGAGGGTGCTGCTGCTTACGGTGTTGCCGCTGCGGCTGACTTTCACGTCCTCCTGTCTGGCGGTTACCACCAGGCTCTTCTTGTCGTATTCGTGACCATTGAGAGATTTCACCACACGCACCACTTGCGGTGTGTAAAACTCCACACTGACCTTTGTCTTCCCTATTTCAAACGCTATGGGCGCTGCTGATAACGTCGTTGAGCACATGGCCAACGAAACTGCGAATAGTAGTGATTTCTTGTGCATTTCAGTTGTATGATTGATTATTTGACAATGATTTTCTTATGATCTTTGATATAGATTCCATGTGGCAGACGGCTGTTGGGATTTGTGGAGACCTTTCGGCCTGCAAGGTCATAGAGGGCCGAAGACGATGGCAATGGTTGGAAAAAGCCGAGAGGTGATATATGGTCGGTTATGTCGTCAGATATAAGGTAAAGTCGAAAATTGTCAATCTTGAACCACGTCTCGTTGGGAGCACCCTCGGTGCTGACACCGATGACAATGGGGCTGTTGTCGGCCTCCTGCTCAAAACTGACGGCGATGGTCTGCATGGGATAGGTGTCGCCCATACCAGCTGTGCTCAGCTGGTCGGCAAAATAGCCTTTCTGCTCTCCTGCAAAAACATACTGTTTGCCCAGACGGATAGTGGTGGCCGAACGGTTGCTGGCCTGCATATCGACCGTCAGCATATAGCGCCCCTTGGGCAGATCGGTAAGGGTCTGGCTGATGGTGGGTGTCATCGTAGCCGTACCATCCCACACACCAAAGATATAGTTTCCGTCGGTAGCCTGTGGGTCGCCATTGCCACCACCATGGTTCACGCCCCACCAGGCAGTTTCGCTCTCCACTGTCCATCCCTGAGGAGCCTCTTTCGTCAAGCCACGCCCGTCGGCCTCGAAACTCGGGTTGACGATGTGGTCGGTCTTTTCATCAGCCTGTGGTTCGACTTCTGCTTCTTCTGCCAGACTCACTGTCAACTCATTTCCATCGTAACTAACAACATGATCATAGACGGTGGAAGGCAAGTCTCCATAACCTTTCTTTGATGAAACACGGACGATACGGAATGTTCGTTGCTGCAACATGCCAGGGTAGGTTCCTCCGCGTTGCCCGATGGTGAGCGTTTGCGTCGCCTCATCCCATATGAAAGGAATCTCGCTACTATTGCCCTGCTGGTAGCCATAGCCATCAAACTCATCCTCATAAAGTGTGAACTGTCCGTCGGCTCCTGCATAGACACGGATTTCCAGGTTGTCCCATTTCTTTTCGGTGCTATACTGCACTTCTGGGCCTATGGGCAGGATGCTGCCGGCAGGAATGTACAGAGGCATAATGTCTTGTGGAGTAGTCCGATAGATGGACTTGCCGCCATGATATACCTTTCCTGTCCAGAAATCGTACCAGACACCATTGTTAGGTAAATAGACATGGCGTCCAGCAGCTCCATCGGTCACAACTGGTGCCACGAGGAAGTTGCGGCCGAGCATGTACTGGTCGGCTATCCCCACACACTTTGCATCGTCCTCAAAGGCTATGGGCATGGCCTGCATGAAGGTTTTGTCGGAGCTCACCACCTGATGGGCTGTGCTGTAAAGATAGGGCAATAAGCGATAGCGCAGGCGAATGTAGCGCAGGACATTGTCGTAGTCTCCCTGAGCGTCGTTCTCTTGTCCAAACTGCCAAATCTCGCGTGGTGTCTGGTCGCCATGGAAGCGCATCATGGGGCAGAAGCACGAGAATTGTGTCCAACGGTCGTAGAGCGCGCGCCAACTGGCATCGCCTACACCACCATAACTGCCGATGAAGAATGCTCCTGTGTCACTGTTCCAATAGGGCAAACCCGAGACGCTGAGGTTGCAGGCCGCGGGAATCTGGGCTGCCAGGGTCTGCCAACTCGAGGTGATGTCGGCACTCCAAACAAAGGCTCCCGTGCGCTGCATACCGGCAAAAGCGGAGCGGGTGAGGATGCTCACGCGTTTGTCAGACAAGCCGTTTTCTGCGCGGTGGTTGTCGTAGACACCTGCCACATGACAGAGAGGGAAGGCATTGCGCAAGGAACGGAAGGTGCGTCCGCCGAAGCCCGTCACATAGTCGTAGTCTGTCGTCTTGTTGCTGAAGTCATCGGGTTCGGACGAGTCGAGCCAGATGGCGTCGACACCCTTGCTCATCAGTCCTTCATAAAGGTAATCCCAATAGCGGGTTCGCGTGTTGGCGTCATAGACATCATAGGGGCGTGTAGCCACGCTGGTGGGATAACTCTGAATGGGGATGAGGCGGCCAGCCTCGCTAAACTCCTTGTATTGCTTGGTGGCAGGACCGAAGTCTGGCCATACGCTGATCATTAATTTGGCATTCATGGCATGCACCTCGTCTATCATGCGCTGATAGTCGCTGTATTTCGGGTTGAGAAACTCCATGGCGTTCCAGTGGTTGTCGTCGCCCCAGTACTGCCAGTCCTGCACCACGCAGTCGAGGGGCACGCCAAGTTGGCGGTATTTAGCCACCACGTCGATGACTTCTTGGGTGCTCTGATAGCGCTGCTTGCTCTGGTAAAGGCCGAAGTTCCACAATGGAGGCAACTGTGTGCCGCCGGTCATCTGCCGCCATGAGTGAAGGACGTCATCAGCCGATTCGCCCACGAGCACATAGTAGTCGATGGCCTGCCCCGTGGAGGAGAAGACGGTCTCGTCGGCGGTGTCGCTGAACGTGGTGGGAGAGTAGTTGTCCCAATAGAGGGCATAACGCTTGGAGGAATAGAAATAAGGTATGTAGATGCTTCTGTTGTCCTGTATCATCGTCGTATTGAGGCCGCGCATGGAGAGCCGGCCGTTCTGCAGCTGTCCCATACCATAAATTTGCTCGTCGGCATCAAGTGCGAACACCTGTTTCAACTGATAGGAGGCATTGGGGCCGTCGGCCTTGGCTGCGATATCAGCCAGTTTCTCTTTGATGAGCAGTTCGCCCGTGGAGCGAAACACACTGACCGTGGCTTCTGCCACGTTGTAAGTCATCCTGACCTTGGCGGTGGAGAGTGTCACGATGTCTTCGGTGGCAGATTGGCTGATGCCAACGACTTGTTCCGAAAGAGCAGTGACCACCAGGCTTCGCTCCACCTTGTTCTCATCGCCCACATATTTTGTGATGCGCAGCGTACTGTCGTTGAAAAAGCGCACCCTTACGGTGAGGTCATCCCAATGGGCCAGCAGTCCGTCAGAGGTCAGTTCGTAACTGGCAATGCGGCTCTGCGACTTGTATTCTTCCATGGCCTGTCGCAAACGATTGATGGCATCTGGCACAGCAGAGTAGTTCTCCACCGAGATGGCATCAAGTACCGCTTGTGCCTCTTCGATGGCCGTCTGCAGACGAGCTTTCACCTCGTCAGAGGCGGGGCGCTGCTCCAACAATTGACGGGCTTTGTCTATCTCATTCGACAGTGCTGTCCGCATCTCCTCTGCCATTGCTTCATGAGTGATTCCTAGCACAGGCATCAGTGTTGGGTATTTGTCGCTGATAGCCATGTTGCTGTAGTAGCCCACGTCGCTTACTGTGCCTGCCATACCCGTGGCTGTCAGCCCCATGGCCAAGATAAAGCCCGTACCATTGGAGTTGAGCACCACTCGCTCACCCATGTTGTTGAACCATGAGAACAGCTCGTTGCCATTCAATAAGTTCCAGACGAATAACTGCTGACCGTCGGGAGTGGTGCTGACATAGTCAGGAGCCACCTGGGTTCCATGGTTCACACCGTTGATCCACCATAGATAAGTGTCGGCGGATCCTGTCTTCAGATTGCTGCCACGGACCACCAGCCACCGGTCCATGGAGGTGATGAAGTATTTGCCATCGCATTCGGCTCCCATCTTGAAAGCTACATTGTTCTGGCCCGAGGCCGTCACTGTGAATGACTGTCCGTCATAGCTGAAAGAGCTCTGCGGGGCGCGGGCGTTGTCGGTGGACACGTAATCGGTGGGCACAAAACGGTAATGTTCCTGTGCCAAGATTGTGGTATGACAAAACGATACCGCAATCATTGTCAATAGCATAAGTACTTGTTTCATTTTACTTGTAAGTATTAGGTGTAGTCTGCAATTCCCATTAACAGTGATACTGTTCAATGGTGCAAAGTTAAAATGAAACGACTTATTCATTGCAAAACATATGACGATGATGCTGTAACAAATGTTGAAAAGTGCCTATTTATCTAGGTATTCCGAGGGTTTGCAACCAAATTCTTTTTGGAAGCATTTGCTGAAGTAACTTGTGGAACAGAAACCTGTGTGCTCTGCAATCTCGGTGACAGACATGTCACCTCTTTGCAACATGGCGGCTGCGCGATGCAGGCGGATACTGCGGATGAAAGCCACCGGAGGTTGCTGCATCAAGTTTGTCAGCCGCTTGTAGAGACCCGTGCGCTCCATGCAGAGATCTGCAGCCAACCGCTCCACATTATAGGTCGGGTCGGTGATGTGTTGCTCAACCAATTGTGTGGCGCGTGCCATAAACTCTTTCTCTTGCGCTGTGGGTTCTGGCTTTGAAATGGTCGATGCTGAGGAATCGGGATCATTGAGCACCACAACAGCTTCGGTTTGTTCATATTGATTCACTTGTTCCACCAGATTATGGATACGCAGCAGCAACATGTCCTCACGTTGCTTTCGCTGAAGACGGCGTTGATAGAGGCGGAAAGTGGCAGCGATGGCAGCAATAGCCACACAGACATACAAGAGATAGGACAAAGGGGTTTGCCACCAAGGCGGACGGATGGTGAAAGTGATGCGGCGCACAGTGGCACCCTCCCAATGGCTGGGGTTAGTGGTGGCCATCACCTCCAAAGTGTAATCGCCTGGTGAGAGACTGACCAGCGGTAAATAGAAGACACCTTTATCATCAACCAAATGACTGGCAGAATCGGCTGATAGTGTATGCCACTGTCCTGTGTCGCCCGAGAAGCGATAACGATAACATGTGCTGCGGGGACGCACATAATTCATGGTGGAGAACCGAAAGGCCAGTGAGTTTTGATCGTGGCTGAAAGTGAGGTGCTGGGTATAGGGCGGAGTGACTTTGAGCAATATATGACCATCATAGTCGTGCCCTACCTGTAAGGGCTGACCATGGAGATAGATGGTGGTGAGAATAGGGGCTACTTGAATGTCTATGGGTTGTGTGTCAAAGATGCCTGACAATGGTGATGTGTATAGCAGCCCATTGTTGTAGGTGCCAAGCCAGATGCCTCCCTCCCGGTCAATCCACACGGTGTTGATGCCTGTGGTAAGTGTTGTTCCATCGGGCAAGTGCAGTTCACGGTAGGAGTGCTTTTCACCCGTAGAGGTATTGATACTGAGATAGCCGTCGGATGTAGTGAGGTAGAGCATTCCTGTGGGTGTTGGTGTCAAAGTGTGCATCCAGGTGGCACTTGTCAACAGTTGATGCCATTGATGCGTCTTAGGACTAAACGACTGAAGCACGGAGCCTCCGTTGCCTGTACGTACCTGGTAGAAACAACCGTCTGCACCGTGCACGACCAACGACGTGTTGGCGTACTTGTCCCGCAAATGTTCATCATAGGCCTCTGACAGGTAAGCCATGTGACCATTTTTCAGATAGACGGCGAGCTGTCCTGTACTAAAGAAGGTATAGACACTATCAGAGTGTGATACCACATCTTGCAAGTTTCCAGCTTCAGTGGGTAGATGCAACACGTGCTGAGAGGCAGAATTGACCAGTTGTCGCCCATGAAGCAGCCATGTCTCTCCATCGCTGGTAATGAAGAAGTCAGCAGCCGTCCAGTTGCGCTCCTTCAACCATTGCATCGTACGCAGATTGAGACAGTAAAGCCGCCCCCACTGTTTCATCCAAAGGCGGTCCTGAGCGTCGGCAAAAAGATGGGTTGCCCCTATATAGCCTGGCACGCCAACCCATTGCGTGGTGTCAATGGCCACCGACGAAAACCGTAGCCCATCGTACACATCCACTGCTTTGTCGGTAACCACCACCATACGTCCGTCGTTCAACTGTAGCATCTGCAATACACAGTTGCTGCTCATCCCGTTCTGACTGTTCAACGCATAATAGTTGTTGCTCTTCTCTGCCGCCATATGATGAACGGGAAAGAGCACTACCAACAGTAAGATAGCCACAGTGGCTTTATTCCATACACGAAACATATAAGGTGGGGGCTAAAAAAACCTTTTTCTTATGATAACAGTGCCTTGTAATGCCGATGCGTCTTAGTTTACTGAAGGCAGCTTTTTCGCGGGCCAGCCTTCATCTTGATACATGGTGACACTTAGGTTGTTTTTCTTGGCATAGACGGCCAGTCCTTCTGCCCTCAACCTCTCCCGTGCTTCCGCATCACTGTTGATCATATGGAACTTATCATACTTGTCACCAAAGATTTTTTGAGCCGACGGCAGGTATCCAGAGCCATCCTCTACTTGGTCGAAGCCCGTCACGTCAAAGCCTTTCTCTGTCTGCCGGATGTGCATCAGTCCAGGATGGCTGCCGCCGGAAACACATTTCAGTGTGTCGCCCACTTGATTGTAGTTGAACACCCAGAAGTCTCCCCAGACAAGGATGTCCTCCCCATTCCTCTCATCGACAGTGACGATGCTGTGAATGGGAACGGAGTGCTCACCTTCCGCATACTGCTTGCCGAATTCATTCACCAGATAACGGTCGATGGCAGGGAAATAGTTGGTCTCAACGCTTGTTTCTTCTATCTCTGTTTGAGGGGCGGCTGTCTGTTTGTTTCCGCATGCTGCCAAAAGGATCAAGGCAGCAAAAGAGACAAGGGCCACGCTTAGCATTTTTAAGATTTTTACCATAGTTTGAAAGATTGGTGTTTTGTATTAACAGGTATTGTCTGGCAGGTCACGGATAGTGTCAGTAGCTGCATCTCCGCATTCCTCTTTTCATCATGTTCTTCTCTTTGATATAAAAACGCTGTGTGATTTGCAAATATTGTTTTCCCATTCATTTTTTTGAAGCCCTCAACTCCTGAACTGATGAGTTCCTGGACTTCTCAATTTCAGCATTCGAAAGAAAGCGACCCCCAACGCGGCTATCGCCACATAGATGAGCAGAAGTTGCCAACGGTTGAGGGCAATATTTTCTATACTGGAGCCCGGCAGCGACGACACCCAAGTAGCCACACCCGTCTGCCACCCCACCACCGTCGACAGGAGTTTCGCCACTATCGGGAGAAGTCCCGGCACCAACGCTGCGCCAAACATAGCTGCCGTCAGATAAAGGATGATGGTGGCGAGAGGGATGACCACGAAATTGGTCAACAGAAAATAGACTGAGAACCGCCCGAAATAATAAGCCGTGAGTGGAGCCACTCCTATCTGTGCGCAGCATGACACCACCACCATCGCCCATACCCACTTCACGATGCGGTGCGTTTGCAGATATTCAGCAGGCACCAGTCCATAAACGGGCTTGTAAAACACCAAGATGGAGAGCACCGCCATGACCGACATCTGAAACCCCACATCATACAGGCACAAAGGATGAGTCGCCAACATGATGATGACGGTGAGCGCCAATGCGTTGAGTGACATCCGGTCTCGCCGGAGCAACCCCACCAAAGAGTAAATCGTGATCATCAGCGCAGCGCGCACCACCGAGGGCGACAGTCCTGTGAAGACCGCATAAGCCCAGATGCCACCGATGATAAACAACTCGCGCAATGCGCCGAGTCGCCGCGTGCCCATCACCAACGACAGCAGCATATAAATGATGCCGAGATGCAGACCCGAGAGGGCCAGCACATGCGAGGCCCCAGAGATGGAGTAGATGTCGCGCAGGTCGTTGGTGATACGCGACTTGTCGCCTAAGGCCATCGCCACCGCCACCGCCATTTCGTCATCGTCCAGTCCCAAGTCCAGATAACGCTGCAATGTGGCGTGCCTGAACTTCATGGCTGCCAACCTGGTGCGCTCTACATAAGACAGACTCTCCAAACTGAGCCGCTCACATCGCCAGTTGTCAGGATAAACCAACGTGGTGGCCGTCACGCCATGGCACCGCAGATAGAGCGGATAGTCGAAATTGGAGACATAATAGTTGGTGGGCCGCTCCAACTGCGAGCGCACCACGATGCCGTCGCCTATTTGTAGGTCTGGCCATTGGTTTCGGGTAGTGTCTCTGAGAATGGACGCTTTCACCCGCCCAGGCATGGCATCGCCTCCATCAACCACCCACAGGTCCATCTGCATCACTTTGCCCCGCCGTTGTGGTTCGCTGGCCACCACCGCCTGATACTCCACAGTACCTAAAGGCAGCGGTTGTGACAGACGATCCATCTCACGGGTGACCAAATAGCCAGACAGCAGTGCCGCAGTCAGCATCACTGCCCCACCCTGCACCGTGTCACGGCTGAAAGACAACAGTGTCAGTACCAACGACAGAACCGCCAACGACAGCCAAATCGTCTGCCCCATCGACCCATAGCTCTCATAGCCCACAAACACGCCAGCAGCCATCGCAGCCGCAATGCGAAGGAGTGGGAAAAGTTGGATTCTTGAGTTTGTTTTCATAGGGCAAATCACCTAAAACCTTTTAACCCAATAGTTTGAGCGAATGGGAGACTTTAGTTCCTATATTTCGGCGATAAAGATACTAATTATTATGTAATAACATGGTTATTGGCCTCTGCTTTTTTACTTTTTTTCAAATCACACGACATCCTTCGGCCCTTCTTCGATGCATCAGCCCATATTTTTTTGTGCATGTTAAAACCCTTGCCAGATAGCCACCACAAAGATAATAGCCTTTGATTTCAGGAAATCCAAGGCATGAGGCATCTTCAGCAAAAGAAATAAATGGATTCATTTTGTTCTGCACTCGTTTTTTATTACCTTTGCAGCCGATTTTTTCCACCTTATACAACATTTTTGCGTTTTAAGGGTTATATATATAAATAGACGATATTTTGGCGAGGATATATTCAGAGCAGGCGGCAAGCCTGCAAGACAGTCATGACGCGATGAACTCTTGGCAACGAGCCGTCAAGAGGGTGACAGACTTTGTCTGCGCCCTTTTGGGGTTGATTATCCTCTCGCCTGTCTTCCTGGCCATCGCACTGGTGATGAAATTCCAGAAAAACGGGCCAGTGTTCTTCGCTCAGGAGCGTATCGGTTATGGTGGCAAGCCCTTCACCATCTATAAGTTTCGCACCATGAGCACCGTGGTGGAAGACGAGGGGCCGCAACTCATCGCACGAAGTGACAGCGTGAAGTCGACACCTTTTGAGCGGTTCTTGCGCGAGCATCATCTTGACGAGCTACCCCAGTTGTGGAATGTGCTGGTGGGTGACATGTCGCTCGTAGGCCCACGCCCAGAGCGCAGATATTTCATCAACCAGATTATGGAGCACACCCACGACTATCTGCTCATCTACCAAATGCGTCCGGGTCTCACTTCTGAGGCCACACTCTACAATGGTTACACCGACACCATGGAGAAGATGCTCAAACGCCTCGACATGGATATCCGCTATTTGGAGAACCGCTCCTTAGGCCTCGACACCAAGATTATACTCAGCACACTGTACGGCATCGTCAGTGGCAAGAAATTCTAACCTATCTGTCTGAACATGAAGAAATCCATCATACTACTGTTTCTCATGATGCTCCTGCCCATGGGCGTCATGGCACAGTCGTCGATGACCGACGACCAGATCTTCCAGTTCATCATCAAAGAGCATGAGGCCGGCACCTCACAGCAGCAGATTGTGATACAGCTGATGCAACGGGGCGTCGACATCAACCAGATACGCCGTGTGAAGAAAAAATATGAGCGGCTGTCGAAACAAGAGGGTCTGGGCACCCTCTCCAACGACACAGATCCCTCTGGCGACCGCACACGCAGCAAAGCCAAGAAGAGCCAGATGCTCGACGGACAGTATGACAGCCGTATCGCCGACTACTCGCAAGACCAGAACCGCTACAACTCTGGCAACTGGATACAGACCGACATCCCCAACGCCACCCGCACTTACGATGACGAGGACGAGGATTTCCTCGAGTTTGTAGACGAGCTGAACAGCTGGCTGCCAGCTGACACCATCACCATGTATGAGAACCTGGTGGAGCGCATCCAGAAACAGAAGAAGAAAATCTACGGTCACGATCTGTTCAACAACAAACAGCTCACCTTCGAGCCTAACATGAACATCGCCACGCCAGAGACCTACCGTCTCGGACCGGGCGACGCCGTCTATATCGACATCTACGGCGCCTCGCAGAAAACCATTGAGAGCACCGTGTCGCCTGACGGCTCTGTAGTCATCGAAGGCTATGGCCCTGTCTATGTGGCAGGTATGACCGTCACTCAGGCCAACTCCACCATCCGCCAGAAGTTGGGCGCCCGCTACCAGAGCAGCAAGCTGCGCCTCACCGTGGGCGAGACACGCTCTATCATGGTCAATGTGGTGGGCGATGTGAAAGTGCCCGGCACCTATACCCTCTCGGCCTTCGCCAGCGTGTTCCACGCCCTTTACATGGCCGGTGGCGTGACCGACCTTGGCACACTGCGTAACGTGAAAGTGTATCGCAACGGACAGTTGCTTTCTGTCATCGACATTTATGAGTATATCGTCAACGGACGGATGACCGGCAATGTGCGCCTGGCCGACAACGACATGATTCTCGTAGGACCCTACGACTGTCTGGTCAACGTCAGCGGCAAGGTGAAGCGCCCCATGTACTACGAGATGAAACGCAATGAGAGTCTGGCCTCTGTCCTCAAATTCGCAGGAGGCTTCACGGGCGACGCCTATAAGAAGGCGGTGCGTGTCATCCGCAAGGCAGGACGTGAATACTCTGTCTACAACGTCGATGAGTTTGACTTCTCATCGTTCACCATCGCAGACGGCGACTCCATCACCATCGACTCCATCATCGACCGCTATGACAACATGGCCGAGATACGCGGCGCCGTGTTCCGCCCGGGCATGTATCAGGTGGGCAACGACATCAACAGTGTGCGCACCCTCATCGAGCACGCCGAGGGTCTGCGCGAGGAGGCTTTCACCGCCCATGCCGTGATGCACCGTATGCGTAAAGACCGCACACTGGAGGTGCTCCGACTAGACATCGACGGCATCCTCGACGGCACCAAGGCCGACATCGAGCTGAAGCCCAACGATGTGCTCTTTATCCCCACCAAACAAGACATGATGGAGGAGCAGACACTGACTATACACGGCGAGGTGCGCTATCCCGCTGTCTATAAATATGCCGCCAATGAGACTGTCGAAGACCTCATCCTACAAGCTGGTGGACTGACAGAGACGGCCTCGACTGTGAAGGTGGATGTGGCACGACGGGTCACCAACCCACAGGCGATGACCACCGACTCCATCATCGCACAGACCTACAGCCTCACCCTCAAAGACGGCTTCGTCATCGACGGCGAGCCAGGCTTTATCCTTATGCCCTTCGACGAGGTATATGTGCGCAAGAGCCCTGGCTCCTACAAACAGCAGAATGTGAGCATCGAGGGCGAGGTGGTGTTTGCCGGCACTTATACCCTCTCCACTAAGAACATGCGTCTGAGTGACCTGGTGCGTACCGCAGGAGGTGTCAACGACCGCGCCTACACCAGAGGTGCCCGTCTCGACCGCCGCTACACACAAGAGGAGCGCCAGAATGCCATCGAGGCATTGAAGAAAGCCCAAGAACAGGCAGAGCTCAACCTGCAAGAGCAAATCGCCAAAAGCGGCAATGCCAGCTTAGCCAACCTGAGCCAAAGTCAACAGTTGAAAAAATACGAGGTGGGCAACACCTATCCTGTGGGTATCGACCTGGAGAAAGCCCTGCAAAATCCTGGCGGTGACGACGACATCGTACTCCGCGAAGGCGACCGCATCGTGGTGCCACAATATACAGGAACTGTGAAAATCAGCGGCGAGGTGATGCATCCCAACTCAGTGGTCTATGAGGCAGGCCGCAGTGTCAGCTATTACATTGACCAGGCCGGCGGTTTCGGCACCAACGCCAAGAAGCGCCAGTCGTATATCATCTATATGAGTGGCAAGGTGGCCAAAGTGAGCCACGGAGCCAAACCTCAGCCCGGCTGCGAGATTGTGGTGCCCTCCAAGCCTATCAGCAAGACCTCACTGCAGGAGACCCTGAGTATCGCCACCTCTGTAGGTTCCTTCGCAGCCATCATCGCCACCATCGCCAATATCGTGAAATAAGTTGAGCAGTGCCTCAGCTCCTGAACTCCTCTGTATGATCGACGTGAAGAAGATATTAGGCACGGACAAACGTACTGCCCTCATGAGAAAAAACATCGCGATGTCGTTTCTCATCAAGGGGTGGTCGGGGGTGGTCACGCTGCTCCTGGTACCTGTCACACTTCACTGTCTTGGAGAATACAAAAACGGGCTATGGCTCACTATCAGTTCCATGCTGATATGGATAGACAATCTGGACATCGGACTGGGCAACGGGCTGCGCAACCAACTGGCCACGCATCTGGCACATGACGACACACAGAAAGCCCGCGAGGCAGTGACGTGCACGTTTGTCATGCTCGGGGTCATCATCATCCCTATCATGCTGCTGGCCATCGCCGCCGCCCATTACTGCGACTTATACTCTTTCATGAATGTGGATCATGTCCTTATCTCCAACTTGGAGAAAGTGGTCATCGTATCCATTATCTTCGTTTGCTCGACATTCATATTCAAGTTCATCGGTAATTTCTACCTTGGACTGCAACTGCCTGCCGTCAACAACCTGCTCATCACCGTGGGACATACGCTGGCATTGATAGGAACTTGTATTGTCTATTATAGCGGAAGCCACTCGCTGATGTGGATAGCCATTGTCAACACCTGCGGACCGCTGCTCGCCTATCTGATGGCCTATCCCTACACTTTCTACAAAAGATACCCACACCTGAGACCCTCCCTAAGATACTTCAACAAAGATGCCGTTGCCGGACTGTTCAACATCGGAGTGAAGTTTTTCTTGCTGCAGATCTCTGGCATCCTGTTATTCATGTCATCCAATATATTGATTTCCAAATTTTTCAATCCTGCCATGGTGACACCCTACCAAATAGCCTATCGCTACTTCTCCATCGCCATGATGATTTTCACCATCATCAGTGCTCCCTACTGGACAGCGACTACCGATGCCTACGAACGCGGCGACATGGCATGGATACACCAGTCGCGCAAGAGAATGAACAAGATACTCCTCGCCATAACCCTTATGCTTGCCATCATGGTGCTGTTCTCACAACCCGTATACAGAGTGTGGATTGACAATGACATCCGCATCCCCTACCTCCTAAGCATGTTGATGGCCATCTATATCGGAGTGATACTCAGCAGTCTGAGTTATTCATACTATCTCAATGGAATGGGAGCACTCACCCTGCAACTCATCATGACGGTGGGCGCCGCCGTGGTTTTCATACCTCTCACCTATCTTGCGACCCATTTTTGGCACAATATCGACTGCATCGTGCTCACCATGATAGCAGTCAACCTACCGGGATTGGTTGTCAATATGTTGCAATACAAAAAAATAACCCGAGGCACCGCCACTGGCATTTGGAGGAGGTAGACGTATGGAAAAGACACACACCGCGATACTTATGGCCACCTACAATGGCGGGAAACATCTGAGGGATCAGATTGACTCTATCCTGGCCCAGAGCGACCAAGACTGGACGCTGTATGTGCATGATGACGGGTCGACCGACGACACAATGGAATTGTTACAAGAATATGCCACCCGGCACGACAAAGTGAAGTTGCTCGACTACGCCTCTGCCGGAGGCGCTTGTGCCAATTTCCTAAGTATATTGGAAAAGGTAGAGGCCGATTACTACTTCTATGCCGACCAGGATGACATATGGCTTGAAGACAAAATCAAACTGACCAGGGCTGAGATGCTGAAACAAGAGCAAGAGCGCCCTGGACTGCCTGTGGTGGTACACACCGATCTCTATGTGGTGGATGAGCGACTTGACATCATCAACAAGTCGTTTATGGTATATGCGGGCATACACCCCGAATTCCTCACCACGTTTGACGAATGCGTCATTCCTTTTGTCACAGGATGCACGATGATGTTTAATGCTGAAGCTAAGAAAGCAACTTGTATCTCTGAATCATACGCTTTCATGCATGACTGCTGGATAGCACTAAACTGTATAAGTAAACAAGGGGCTATTATTTTCATACCTCACCCTCTAGTGCTCTACAGACAACATGGGACTAATACCGTTGGTGCGCGCGACATCAAAAAAGTGACTTTAGGTTATAGGATGAATCACATACTGTCCATCCTACGTCACAACAAAGACTATTACCGTATGCTTCACAGATTAGGTTATGGTTCTGTGTTCAAATATATCAAATACAAGATCAAATACCACCACCGAGTTCACCAAAATAAAGAATAATCATCACACACCCCTATTACAGCAATCAAATGGAAGAATACAAAAAGAAAAGAATAATCATCGACTCATTTAAACTGATTCACCTTGTCAGGAAAGACAAGATAGGCATGTCACTATTTCTTTTGGCTGCGGCTTTTTTAGGTCTTGCCATCGCTTTTGGCACTCCAAAGGAATACAAAGCAGCAGTCATGCTGGCACCTGAGACATCAACAGCAAACAGTCTGACATCTGGAATCTCATCACTTGCTTCCATGGTAGGTATGGACATGAATTTCGGCAACAACTCAGACGCCATCTACCCGGAGCTTTACCCTGACCTCATACAGTCGACCGACTTTCTCGTAGCACTTTTCCCAATAAGAGTTGAGAGCAAAGACGGGATGTTGAGAACAGACTACTATGACTACCTGCAAAACCACACACGCAAAGCATGGTACTTGCTGCCATCACAATGGATGGCTTCCTTGGTGTCAAAAATGATGTCTGACAACACGGCATTCGGCACGGACGAGAACAAAGTGGATCCTTTCAGGCTTACCAAACAACAATACAACATTACTGCCAACATCAGAAAAAGCATCGATTGTCAAGTAGACAAGAAAACCAGTGTCATCACCATCGAGGTGAAAGACCAGGACCCCGTCATAGCCGCCACTATGGCAGATTCCATTAGAAACAGACTTCAAGTTTTCATCACCGACTACCGCACAAAAAAGGCGCGCAACGACCTTGCCTACATGGAGAAACTTTTCGCCGAGGCGAAAGAGCAATATGTGAAAGCACGCCAGCAATTCGCTGCCTATGCTGATGCCAACCAAGATGTGTTGCTGCAGACCTACAGGGCTAAGCAAGAAGACCTTGAGAATGATATGCAGCTGAAATACAACGCTTACACACAAATCTACGAGCAGTTGCAATTATCGAAAGCCAAGGTACAGGAACGAACCCCCGCATTCACGGTAGTACAGTCCGCCTCAGTACCCGTCAAGCACTGCAATAAATCAAAAATCTCTGTTTTGCTCACAGCCCTGTTTCTCGGCGCTGTTTGCAGAGTGGCAGTATTGATGATAAAAAGGAGGAAAGAGATATTCAGGATTGTGACAACAGACGAAGTATGACCCAAAAGCCAAAAGACACTTGGAGTGCATGGAAAGAATGCGTCAGACACAGACAAGTCTTTCTCGTTGTCAGTGTAATGGCCTTATTGGCTGCTATTGTTGTATCCGCAAGCATACCTGACGAATATCCCGCATACATCAAAATCTCAGACGAGCGAAAAGAGACAGACATTCTGCTCGGCCTCAACAACTTTTCCGCCTGGGCAAGAGGCGCCATCGACCAACGTAAAGGCTTGCGCATGCCTGAGGTGTATGCCCAAACCGTCAGAACAAGAGAATTTGCCCAAGAGATGTCCAAAGTAAAGATAGAAGGCTACCACACCGACTATTATCACTATTTGTTGGAACATCATCACTCTCCATGGTGGGAGGACATCTTCTCTTCTCTTTTTGACAATGGCGATGAACATGAGCGGATACTGGATCTGATACAAAACAACATCCAGTCTAAGGCCTCATCCATTTACAACACCACCCTCTTGCAAGTCACCGATCAGGATCCTGTTGTGGCAACAATGCTGGCAGACACCGTATGTATGCGGCTTGAACAGCGACTCATTCAATATCAGCGACGACGGGCTACCCGAGATCTGGCACATGCCAACGACAGGACAGCGCAAGCTGAGAAAAGATTCAAAAAAGCTCAGAAAGAATATATAGAGTACAGCGACAGTCATGCTGACATCACATCACCTGCAGCCCAAGCAAAAGAAGACCATTTATTTGATGAGTATGAGGCGGCTTTTTCTTCATACAATAAAGAAATCGAACTACTGAGACGAGCACAGGCACTTGTTCAGAAACGACCATCAACATTTGCCATCCTGAATCATGCGACAGTACCTGTAAAGAAGTCGCGCCCCGCCACTTTTGGATACATGCTCTCTTTTCTGTTTATCTCACTCACTTTGACGTTGTGGATTGTATTAGGCAAAAGGAAATACAAAGAGTATAGGATGAACCACACATTAGCAAGCGAATGGAAATCATAGGCATCATCATCTTGGCTCTCACGCTCGTCGCATTTCTTACTCTGAAAATAGGCGACATATTTTCTCCGTGGAACATCACCACGGTAATCTGGCTTGCCATTTTGGTGATGTTCCAGTTTCAAGGAGACTTACTATACCCTCTTGGCAATCAGTTTTTCGGCTGTCTCATGCTATGGGTTCCCCTTTTCTGTATTTCATCGCTCATCACATTTTATGTGTTGCCTGATAGAAGCGATGCGAAGAAGACATCATCAATACCTGAAATCAACCATACCATCTTCACAGTATTGTATGTAATCTCCATGGTCATCACTCCACTATACTTGTATGAGATTATGAAGACAGTCATGCAGTTTGACACTTCTGACATGCTCTACAACTTGCGGCTACTGGCTGTCCATGGTGACGAAAGTCATGGATTTCTCAATTATTCCTATGTTCTCAATCAAGTCTTGCTGGTTGTTGCATTGTGGCAATATCCAAAAGTACCGATGTGGCAACTCATTACTATTATCCTGGCCAGCATAATGAGCGCTTTTGCCATCATGGAGAAAGGCATGGTCTTTTTCCTTTTCGCAGCCATTCTTTTCACATTATACGAGAAGCGGGTCATAAAGATGAGATCCATCATCATCTCTGGAATCTCCATCATCATCCTTTTCTTCTTTTTCAATATGGCACGTGACTACCGCGAAGACGCAGACCCAAATGATGCGATGACTTTCCTCGACTTTTTCGCCATATACGTACTCTCTCCCGCAGTGGCTTTTGAACGAGTGCAAGAGGATCTCACACCACAGTTTGGCTCTCACACTTTTCAGACCATCTACCTGTTTCTCAACAGGTTTGGCGGAGATTATGAAGTGAACACAAAACTCCAGGAGTTTGTATGGGTACCATTGCCAACAAACGTATACACTGTTTTTCAGCCATTTTTTGAAGATTTTCGTTATAAAGGAGTTGCCATTTTCGCTATGTTCTATGGGGTTTGCTCTGGATTTTGTTATCGTCTGATGCTAAATGGTAATGGCATCGCCAAATGCCTATATGTCTATGTCGTTTATGTACTTGCCTTACAGTTCTTTCAGGAGAATGTCATGCTGAGCATCGTGACCATTATTCAGTTCGTATTTTTTGTTACAATCATACAGCAACAAAAAATACATTTCTCATTTTCAAGATAGATGTTTTCAGACGTTTTTTGATGATTCATCATCACCTCTGAATACCAAATCTCTGATCAGAACATGACACATCAGAAACGTTCATGTGCTGCACTTGCACCTTACGGGCAGTAAACTTTTCGTCCCAGATGTTGCCCTCTATACTCACATTTTTACATCCATCAAGAAGAAAAGCTGTTCGCTGCCATGTATATGGCTGATACGCCGATGTCTGTTGAATACGATTACCCGTAAACCGTATAGATCCCACAGATCGTGCATATAAGATAGGAGCATCAAAAACCTTAAACGTGTTATTCTCAATGATGATATTGTTATGAAACGTTGCGGTCTGACTGTTGGTGGGCTCCAGGGAAGGCATCATAGTGATGACCGCATTTCCCCATTTACCGACATTGCGTGGTGCCTGACCGGAAGTGAGACAGTTCTCGAAAACATTATTGCGTATGGTCACATTGCCATTGGAACCAGATTCAAACCAGAAAGACATATCACCAGCCATTTTGATGGCTGCACCCACAGTATTGAAATAATTATCCTCTATTACCACATTTTGGGGAGTAGCGACAAGCACACCATGGCCTCGATTGGTCTTGAGCATTCTGCAATTCCTCACTTCCACCGCTGCTGTCCATGTCTTGCTCTCAAGACAATCACCCACCTTCAATGTCGATGGTATGGCTTTGTCGAAAATTACACGGAAAGATGCATTGTCTTTGTTTCCTGTATTGGAAGTGACAGACGACACATGCAATACCGTCCCCCTCTTCATCGTGTTTTTGTCCACTATCCACATATCCTCGTCTTTGAGAATCTCAACATCCGTGGACTTGACCTCCACTGTCTTCTTATCCACCAATCTTAAAATCTGAAAGTATCGCCCATGCACATTGAGGAAATCATCACCATTGCCTGTAGGAGCACAATTGACTACCTTAATCAATCCTTTACAATTCATAAAATGAGCTGCATCACAAGCTGAGCTGAAAACCCTTCCTTTTTCTTTACGAGCCTCAGCAAAGGCATTGTCAAGAGTAATGTTCTCTGTATGTTTCCCAAAAAATGCATGGCTCATACAATGATAGACCCGAATATTCTGGAACGTCACATTCCTGCTGTTCTCCACGTCAAAACCAAAAAGATAGTCTTTCATGCTACGCATTGCTATAATAGAGCCTTTGGCTGGCTTCATGGGTACAGAGCCATAAAACCTCACGATACCTTTTTTGCGCTCAACCGCTTTTTTCTCAAAGATATCTCCCAATGGAGCATCCCAAGTATTGTACATGAACTCCCTGCTCTTTTTCTCATATAAGTTGGTAAAATAGGTAAGAACGGGATATTTCCAGTTCTCTCCCACAAAAAGCAGTTTGTTTTTTTCTATCACATACGGATATTGTTGTTTGTCAAAACGAACGTCAATATAACTACTCGAGACTTTGACAATCTCTCCTTGCGAAAGAAAAGGACGATCCCAGTCAACAGAAAGATTTCTTATAGTTACTTGTTCACAATTGTCTATCAAAGCAACTTTCATCGTACCGTGATAAACTATCTCGCTACCGTTGCCTTCTACGACAATATTCTTCAGACCTTTTATTTCTAAGCCTATGGGAGATGTCTTGGGGAAAAAGTCATAACGCCCCTTAGGGAAAAAGAGTACAGGGTCTGACTTGCCTTTACATGCGGCGATGGCCTTTCTTACTGCTGTCATGGCATCTTGTCCACTGTCAGGTCGCGCTCCAAAATTTGTCACATCAATAATCGTCCCAGCATAAGAAAAAACCGTGATGACAAGCATACAGAAAAGGGAGGAAAGTAACTTTTTCATATTTAAGCGTGTTTTCTATTTGTACTGTTTTTGATGAAGGCGGTGTGTTATATAGAGTTTGTTTCGGCCCATAATTTCCCATTCAAAAATTCCATCAAGCCCAGTCCACGTGTAAAATAGGTCGTATCATTGATAATCTGGTGTTTCCTGCTATACCCCCGATAATAGACAGAGCACTTGATGTCAGGTCTTCTCCGAACCGTAAAGACAAATTTGTCGGGATAAGGCAAGGCATCAAATGCCTGGAGATGTTCATTGCGGCATCCATTCATCTCAGAGAATTTAAAGCATAAATGATCCCAATTCATTCTGGCTTTTCTCCTGTTCCATTTTTCCAAGGCTTCTTGTTCTGTTTTATAATGCAAAAAAACGATTTCCACATCATCCAGCAAGCCAATGGGAACTGCAGTCTCACCCTTTTCGACCAACAGAGGGTAGTACTTTGACATACTGGGCTGTATGAACTTCAATTCCATTGACATATAATGATTTAAACGTTGCACAAACTTGATAAAATCATCAGGGTAAAAATATAGCCCTACAGTGGGTGAGTTGTAGGGAAGTGAGAAATAACGATAACAATGTCCCCCCCAACAATTATTAGATATAATCGTGAAAGACTCGTCACACAATTGTTTCCGTCTATGGGAGGCAAAATACGGATTAGACATCTCTCTTAATCTAACATATAATTTATCCCAGATGCTCATAAAGTAT
Source organism: uncultured Prevotellaceae bacterium (assembly GCA_902780635.1). GTDB lineage: Bacteria > Bacteroidota > Bacteroidia > Bacteroidales > Bacteroidaceae > Prevotella. The sequence continues at coordinate 192,791 of CACZGH010000004.1, read as the reverse complement.
TTTCTATTTCCTTAAAAAATGTCTTTAATTTAGAATCAATCATGTATGGCTGATAATCAGATGCCTTTCTAAAATTGCGTCGCGCCTGTTCTTTCATTGTTTGACGATCAAAAGAAGACAGGACAGCAACTATATCCTTTACGTTTTTCCGCCGGGTGATGAAAGCAGGTTCAACCATTTCAGGCATCCCCCCTGTTTGACTGACCACCACAGGCATTGCTCTGCTCATGGCTTCTGCCACTGAGCGGGGAAGCCCTTCTTGTAAACTGGGTTGTATGTATATATCTGTTTCGTCCATATAGGCCAAAACCTCTTTTCTGGTTTTACGCCCAAGAAAAAAGACACGTTCGTTCATGCAGGTACGTTCTGCCAGCTTTTTCAGATAATCTCCATGGCCATCACCTATCAGATAATACTCCACATCCATGCCATTTCTTATCATCTCAGACATGGCCTTTATGACAAACTGCTGTCCTTTAAAACCTACATCCAGATGACCGACTGTCAGCAATTTGACTTTTTTCCCCATCCTGTCAATCTTGGACAATCTGTTTTGTAAAATATCATCCGACAACACATCTATATTGGTGTCTGTACAACCCAAAGAGACGCCATGAGTCGGGTATCTCCTTTGCAGAAACTCTTCGGTGACATACCACACATAGTCAGAATAGAGTACGGTTTTCCTCGTTTCAAAAAAGAACACTGGAGCCATGAGTTTGGCTTTCCAACTACGGTGATGCCACATGCCATCCCATATACATGCCACCAAAAAAGACATATATGGCTTATGGTGTCGATGTGCTATTGTCAAAGCCAAATCCCCCACTGTCGCTGGCACATATCCAATCACCAAATCAACTTTCTTCACAAAAGTCTCTATTGTCTGCTGGTTATGCTGACGTGAAAAATAACGTGTTTTTAGATTGCTCTCATTATCAAGAAAAGCCACATGGTCTTCATGTAAGTCAGTTTTCGTGTCAACTGGCTGAGAAGCCTTTCCCTCATATTTGTAACTACAGACATATAGTTCGCCCATCATCTCAAACCTTCTGAGAGTGGAAGACAATGCGAAAGGACAATATACGAGAGATTCTCTGGTATCCAGCACCTGTTTGGTCACTAATAGTATTTTCATTTTTATACTTTTTTAAGCAGGATTCTCAACATCCAATATACTCTCCTCAACACACCTCCGTATGCAAGAGCATAAGCTGGAGAAAATGCTATGTGGCATCTTGCGGAAAAACGATCTTTATAAACAGCCATGCGTGATATGATCACCTTGTCATCGTCTGACAACAACTGACTGTATTGTGAGAGCAACATTTTTGCATAGTCAGAAGAGGAGAATGAGGATGGTGTCAATAATCTATTGAAAGATTTCTTCTTCTCTTTTTCTGTCAAACAACCAACGACATTATTGTCATGTAAACGATAATTCAGAAGAGGTGTGTCATCCACAAAAACACGACCCATAAATAAAGCTGACAAAAACAACCATCTGTCATGAATAAATGGTTGGTCTGGCAAGTGAGTTCTCACTAATTCCAATAAATTTTTATTGAAGACCATAGAGCAACCAGGCGCAAAGCTCTCAAAAAGAGCATTCTGTTTTGTGATTTTTAAATGCCGCTCATGACCATGCTGTATGATTAAGCCCTTGCCATCAATGATATTATAATTGCAAAAATATAATAGCGGTGCATCATGTGTTTCTACTTTCTGAAGAGTATCCACCGCTTTTCTCAACTTCCCAGGCAACCACACATCATCCTGATCAGCAAAAGCATAAAACTCACTCTCAGGTGCCATTCTCAACAATTCTACGAAACTTGCGCCTGCGCCTAAATTCTTTTCGTATAAACAATGTATATTTGTATTGCCCGAATAATCTTCAAGAATCTTGAATGTTGTTTCTTGGTCAGAGCCATCATCCCTGATAAAAATATCAACCTTGACACCTTCTTGTGACAGGATGGAATCCAACAGTTCAATCAAATAGTTGGTTCCCTTATAAACGGACAACAAAACAGTGACTGTTTGCATACTCAATAACGCTCTTTTTATCTATTTCTCCGTCACCACAAAAGCAAGGCCATTGTTCTGCACGATGGCTTTGTTGACCATGTAGTTGAAGACAAAGAAGATGACGATGTCTATCAGAATGGTATAGGTCATGCCCATATTGCAGATAATGGTAAGGAGAGTGTTGATGAGGGTGAACGATACAGCAAGAATCAGAATACAGACCAAAGCCTGGTGCTGGCTGAAACCGGCACGCATCAGTTTGTGATGGATATGGTTTTTGTCGGCTTCAAACAGCGGGCGTCGATGACGCAGACGCATGATGACCACCCGCACCACGTCGAACATGGGCACGGTGAGCATCGTGAGAGAGATCATCAGGCCATCTTTGTGATAGGGCATCACACACGGATTGTACATGGCATATTTCACAAAGAGGAAGCCTAAGATAAAGCCAAGGGTGAGACTACCGGAGTCACCCATGAAAATCTTGCGGTTCTTGGACGAGTCGCCCCAGATATTGAAATAGAGATAGGCAAGCACCACACCCATCAAGCCTGATATCAGAATAGAATAGGTGAACATACCCTCATTAATGAAACAATAGAGGAAACCGCTCAGTGCGAGGAATGAAAGACCACCCGCCAGCCCGTCGATGCCGTCGATGAGGTTGATGGCATTGTCGATAAAGACAATCATGAAGACCGTGAGCGGAGCGCCCAACCAGAAAGGTATCTCATGAATGCCGAGGAATCCATAAAGGTTGTTGATAAATAACCCTGAAGCAGGGAGCAAAGAGGCGGCTATGATTTGGACAACAAACTTGGTCTTGGCATCCAGTCCTATCAAATCGTCGATGATACCCACACCATATATCAAAAGCAGACTGATGAAGAAGCAACAGGTCCAGGTGCTCACCGTCACTTGATTGGTGCCTGTGATCTGATCCATCACCGATACAGCCAGGAAAAATGCCAAAAGCATACTGGGCATAAAACTGATGCCACCAAGCCTTGGCACAGCAGTCTTGTGTACCTTGCGCCCATTGGGTATGTCGTAGAGATTTTTGCTCTTGCAAAAATTCATGATCTGCGGTATCATCATGAAGCCACACAGCGCACTGACGACAAAAGCCACGAATGTTAATAGAATATGATGGGTCATTGTTTTTAAGTTGACGAGTTTAATTTTCCATTTTTAATCTTTCATCATTCATCTATTATTATAACTCTCTTTGACCCTATATTATTGTATGGTTTCTGCTGTTTTTGATACAATTATCTATTTTCACACAAATGGTTGTAGATGGCAAGGTGTTTGCGCACCACATTCTCTATAGAAAACTCTCGCTCCGCTTTCTCACGACCCTTAATACCCATGACGAGGCGCAACTGGCGGTCATTGATCAGCACCCTTAGTTTGTTGGCCAAAGTCCTGCTGTCTTTCACAGGGATGAGGAAGCCGTTGACCCCGTCGTCGACAGTGTCTTTACATCCATACCACCGGGTTGTGATAATCGGCCGACCGATGGCAGTGGCCTCGATCAGCGACAGGGGAAGGCCCTCACGGTAATAGCTGGGGAAGGCCATGATATGCGACTGCGCAAGCAGGTCTCTCACGTCTTTCCGATGACCTAGCCACTCGATGTACTTCCCATCGCAGAGCCGCTCCAGTTCTTCTCGTTTGATGGCTTTGGGGTTGTTGCTCAAGCCACCACAAAGCCAGAATTTCACACGTCCCTCCATCTCACTACGCAGCATCTCAGCTGCCTCTATCAGCACTTCTATACCTTTCTCCTTCACCATACGTGCAGTGAAGATGACACGCACCTCCTCGCCCTCCGGCTCGGGTGTATAGGCAAATTCCGCCAGATCCACTCCTGAGCCTTTGATATAGGCACTATGCTTCCTTGACACGATGTGGTGGCGCACGAAAAGGTCCATGTCTTCATAATTCTGAAAGATCACACTGATATTGTCACGATGATTGGAGTATTTCATCAGACTCATCACCACCCTGGTCCTTAAGCCTGGTTTCTCTCCTGAGAAGAGCACACCAAGTCCGCTGACCGCATTCACCACACCATGCACTTTTGCCAGACGGGCTGCAAGTCCACCCCATAGGATGTTCTTTAGTCCCACATGGTGCACAAGGTCTGGCTTTCTTTTCTTATAGAGCCGATAGAGAAACCAAAACGTCTTCAGTTCTTCACGGATATTCGACCCCGTGGGGTTGATGGGCATCTCCAGCATCCTCAGTCCCAGAGCCTCCACGTCTTGACGCTGCCCGGTGTCCTTGCAGACAATCAGCACATCATAACCCTCCTTTTGGGCACGCACCGCTATTTCCTTCCGATGAGAAAGGAAAAATCTGTCTTCGTTGACTACCATGAACAAACTGGGCATATGGAAATGAAAAATTAAAAATTAAAGATGAAAGATGAAAGATGAAAAATTAAAAATAGTTTACATTTTACGGAATTTGAGTCTCGCCACAGCAGTCTTGATGACCATTTTGTTGCTGGAGAGGGATTCTATCAACATACGGGGCTTCATGGCATTGAGACCATAATAGTTCATTCGTTCTACATCTACCACGAGAGAGTCGCCTTTAGCCCTGTCCAGATAATAGGGCGTGTCGAAGAAGAGGGAATCTCCCTCACGATCAAAACGACAAACGATAGGCGAGCGCTCCAGAGTCTGGTCCATCAGTTCCACCAAGTGCACCTGTACAGCCCAGAAAATCAGCTTCTCACTCATGTCGATATTGCCTTCCGGTGTCTCATTAGATAGGCTGTCTATACTGACCAGATGCCAAAAGCCGTATAGATTGCCTTTGGAAGAGGTCTCTATCTCGCAGGAGCAGAGCCATCCTAAGGTCATCATGATGGATATGAGTAGTAGTATCTTTCTCATGTTCATTTCTTGTTTTTAAATAGTCCCCGCTTGGTGACGGTCAACTGAGCACCATAGTTATGGCCCAAGAGAGAGCCTAGATCCATCCCATATGCTCCTTTTATTTGCCAGCCTTTCAGTGTACCATGGGATATCTGATAGGCGCATTCAGCCAGCACGCTTATGTTGGTGCGCTTTTTGGGATATGGGTTGTCGTAGGTGCCCACTCCATCCTGGAAAGTGGCCAGCAGCCGGTAGTCCACATCCCTTAAAGTGCCGTCCATGCCGAAATGCAGGGCGCGGAAACGGTTGTCTTGGATCTTTAGCGTCCCGTCATCGTTATAGATAGGCGAACGGTAGAGCGGGTTGCCTATCACTTGTCCCCAATGCTGCCAGCCGGAGAATAAGTAATGGTTGTAGTAGTCGTCCTTGCCGCCGATGTGGTCGCTGAGATGAGGGGTATGGTCGTGGTAGATGGGGCCACTCTGATATTTGGTGTAGATATACTCAAGCAGCAGATGCCGTATCTTGCTGCTGTATTTGAAGGTCAGCTCTGCACCCAAAAGCATATCCTTGAAGTCATAGAGTATATATCGCCGCTTCTTACTCACCTGCCATTCCTCACCCTCACCTTTGCCGTCGAAGTCGAGCTGGAACATCGATGAATGGTCTTCAAAGAATTTGTCGGCATAGATACCGAGACGCCAGGTGTCAGCATCGTAATTGACACGGGCCATCCAACTGCCCAACAAGTCGCCCTCGGCATTGGTATAAAGGTTTTCTTCCACGTCACCTCCGTCAGGTTTGAAAGCATGCCAGAAAGAGAGGAACCCTCTCTTGGAACGAATTTCACGCATGGTTCCGTCGTTCATCGGCTGATAGGAAGTGCCGCCAAAGATGGTGGCCATCTCCAGACCCATCTCCATAGACAATGGGAAGAAACACTCTTCCTTGCCTATTTTGATGAAGCCCGCCTTGCTGTGGTAGAGCAGTCCGTCGGTATACTGATGCTGTTTCTGGGTGAAGTCGTGCTGCCAGTTCTCGTCGGTCATCATGCCATAGGCGATATGTCCTTTCAGATGCACCCATCCTTTGGTTAGAGGCACAGGAGCATAGTCATGAAAGGCGATTCGCACCTGAGGAACTGGCCGTGCGTTAATACCGAGGGCCTGTCCGCCAGAACTGAGGGTCTGGTTTTTCATCTCCATGGGATATTCCTTACTGCCCACCGACAGGGCGCCGTGCAACCATTTCAACTCAGCAAAGGCTTGCTGCACCACCACATGGCTAGTGTAATGGAAAGGCACAGCCACATCCAACCCATAGCCCACCCCCCAGCGTCGCAGGGTGTCAGTGTTCATAGGACGGATGGCGGAAGCGCGCAGATAACCATTGGTCTCCTCCAAGGAAGAGAGGCCGTGCTTGTTGGCATTCAGCCATAGCGGGGTCTTCCCACTGGCCAATGAGCCCTGGGCCTCCACCCGGTACTCCAAACCTTGCATTAAGTCGAGGGGGCCAGGCTTTTCCTCCACATGCTGCGCAAAACTGCCCAACGTGCAGCAAAAGAGCATATATGACAAAAAATGCTTTTTCATTATTATTATAACGCAAGAATACTTCTTTTATTATAAAAAAACAGTTTCGTTATCACGCCATCTCATGGTCTCGTCATCTAGTCATCCCACCATCTCGTAATAACGAGAAAAAAGAATCACTCCCCCAAAAGAAATGACGCCCGAACCCCCAAACCTCACAATAGGGAAATTCCCCTCCCTGTTTAGGGAAAATCCTTTTGAAGTGCTATATTTTCTTTGCAATTTTGCATCGTGAAACAATAACAAAGAGTATTAACAATAAAAACTATACAGCTATGAAGAGAATATTGATCGCCCTGACAGCTCTGATCTCCATGACAATGACAACCAGCGCCATGAGCTATGAGCAGGCACGCCAGCAAGCGTTGTTCCTCACCGACAAGATGGCTTACGAGCTCAACTTGACCGAGGAGCAGTACGAGGCCGCCTACGAAGTGAACCTTGACTACTTGATGGGTGTCAACACCCAAGCCGACCTCTACGGTGTCTACTGGCAGCAGCGCAACCTCGACCTGAGCTACATCTTGTTCGACTGGCAATATCAGGCCTATCTCGCTGCCTCCTACTTCTATCGCCCCCTCTACTGGGAGGCTGGATACTGGCACTTCGGCATCTACGCACGCTATCCCTATCGTGACTACTTCTACTTCGGCCGTCCACACTTCTGGAATGTATACCGTGGCGGACACAGCTGGAGAATGAACGGCGGACGCAGCTGGTATCACGGACGCAGCTTCGGATCTCACAGAAGCCATAACAATGGTATGCGCGACAGATTCGACCGCGGTGACTACGGACGTGGCTTCGGCAACAACGGACACGGCAACAGAGGCAATGGTAGCAGAGGACGCGGCAATGACAATATGCGAAATGGCCATGGCGGCAACGGCCCCGGCAACAATATGCAGAATGGCAACGGCCGCAACCCAGGCTTTGGCAACGGCAACAACCGTGGCGGTAGCAGAGGCAATGGCAACAACGGCAGAAACTTCGGTCACCAGCAAAACACCCCGTCTGTGGGAGGCAACATCGATGTTAAGCCCAACGGCGCAGACAAAGTGTCACGCGGCACCATCAGCCCCAACCAGACACCATCGAGAACCTTCGGCCGCGACTCACGCCCCAGTGGTCCTAGTGTAGGCTCTGGCAGCAGAAGCAATGGCGGATCAAGCGTAGGCTCTGGCAGCAGAAGCAATGGCGGGTCAAGCGTTGGCTCTGGCAGCAGAAGCAACAGCACCCCCTCCCGCAACTTTGGCGCTCCCTCCACCCGTCAGTCCAGCGTTTCAGCTCCCTCACGCTCTTTCAGCGCACCGAGCAGCAGCTCTTCCAGCCGTGGCGCCTCCAGCCGCAGTTTCAGCAGCAGCCCCTCACGCTCCTCAAGCTCTTTCAGTGGCGGACGTTCCTCTGGCAGCAGCCACTCTGGTGGTTCCTTCGGCGGCAGCCGTTCCTCCGGCGGTCATTCAGGAGGCTCCTTTGGTGGAGGTCACTCTGGTGGTGGTCACGGTGGACGTCGCTAAAGACAAGTACATCAACGCGAAATGCTAAAAGCAAAACGCGTAACACCATATCTACAGACCCGATTTTTCAATAGATTTAGTTGTTTTTTGGTTAAGATTGTTTTAGGTTATTCGAATGAAACAGAATGAAGAGGGCGGCGTGATGCCGCCCTCTTTGGTATTTGAAAAAAACTGTCACAACTCCAGCACACGTATCTCCGCATTGGTCATCTTGGGCACTTCATGCATGGGTTTGTCATAATAGACAGACTGGATGGCTTTGTTGATGATACCATGCCCCACGGCCAGCACGACTTGCCCTGGATAATGACTGCGCACCCATTCGAGAAAACGCCGTGCGCGGTCTTTCATATGCCCCATGGTCTCCACATTGGCAGGCCATACCTTGTCTTTCAAGTCGGGGATATACAGGCCAGTAAAGTCGCCCCAGTCACGCTCCCTAAGCAGCGGAGTGGTCACCACCTCTCCTTGGTGTGGCTGTGCGATAATCACACAGGTGTCATAGGCTCGTCTCAGGTCGGATGACACGAAAGCGTCTATGGACTCTCCTGCCAGTCTCTCCGCCACTTCCTCGGCCTGTCGCACACCATACTCATTGAGCATTCCCTGTGTCTGCCCTTGCATGATCTGGTTCACGTTGTCTACCGTCTGGCCATGGCGCACCAAAAGTAATTTTGTCATTGAAAAATTTTGCGGTTTAGGTGTTTTTTTACTATTTTTGCATCAACATAAGAAAAGACACTATGAGAATCATCCAGTCATCCTTATTCCGTGCCTTGTGCGCCATCATCATCGGTGTAATGATCCTGAGAACGCCTGACAGCACCGTAGAGTATCTCACTATCGCCATCGGCGTCTTGTTTCTCATCTCAGGCGTCATCTCTTGCCTTGGCTGGTACAACACTGTCAGAAACTATGAGCAGACAAAAATCATAGGCCCCGACGGACAGGTGCGGCTCAGCAGTCGCCCCGTGTTTCCCATTGTAGGGTTAGGAAGCATCATTCTGGGATTCATCCTCGCGCTAATGCCAGGGGCTTTTGTCAAGTCGCTCATGTATGTGTTGGCCACACTGGTCATCCTCGGAGCACTCAATCAGTTGATGGCGCTCATCAGTGCCCGCAAGTACTGCAGCATGGGCGCAGGCTATTGGATCATGCCCACGCTTCTCCTCCTCGCCGGTATCTTCATCTTCGTCAAGCCGCTGACGGTAGCCGCCACGCCACTTATCATCATTGGCGTGTGCTTGATTGTCTACGGTGTATCGGAGTTTGTCAACTCACTTGTCATCCACAACCGCCGCAAACAGGCGTTCAACAACCTGCCTGCTGAGCGGGGTGAGTATGTGGAGTATACCGAGGAGCCTTAACGTATCATGGGCACCAAACCCTCAATGTACTTACAGAGGATACCAATACCCTTCAAGTTCTCGCCGCCCTGTGGAATAATCAGGTCGGCGTATTTTTTGGTAGGCTCGATAAACTGCTCGTGCATGGGCTTGAGCACGTTGAGATAGCGGTCGAGCACCATATCGACGGTGCGTCCACGTTCCACCACGTCACGCTGGATGTTACGGATGAGTCGCTCATCGCTATCGGTGTCGACAAAAATTTTCAAGTCCATCATGTCACGCAATTTCTTATTGATCAGCGTCATGATGCCCTCAATGATGATGACGGGCTTAGGCTCCACATGCACGGTCTCCTTGAGACGGTTGCTCAGAATATAAGAATAGGTAGGTTGTTCGATAGCCTCGCCGTTGCGCAACATGTTGATCTGTTTGATGAGCAACTTCCAGTCGAATGCATCGGGGTGGTCGAAGTTGATGGCACGACGCTCTTCATCCGTCATGTGAGTAGTGTCGTTGTAATAGGAGTCGAGCGGCACTACCGCCACATAATGTGGTGGCAAAGCCTGTGCTATTTTCCTCACTACGGTGGTCTTGCCCGACCCCGTTCCTCCTGCAATTCCAATAATTGTCATGTTGTATATTTTTTTCGCTGTTGGTTTGTTTCGCTATTAGCTGTTGGCTGTTGGCTTTTCGCCTTTCGCTTATCTTCCCCTTTAGAAGGTCACGGAGTGTTTCTAACTCCCCTCCTTTGGAGGGGTCAGGGGGAGGTGTCGGGGTCAAGGGGAGGTGTCGGGGTCAAGGGGAGGTTTTCATAATACTCCGCCTTTTTCTCCACCTTCATGGGATATGCCCTACTGCTACTCGGCATGCGGTAGAGCCGCATGGGTCTGCCTTCAAAGTCGAACTCCACAAAATCCCCCACTTTGGGCTGAGGGATCGAGAAATGGGCCGTGAAGAGGTCGGTCGCTTTCTGACCTGTTGTGACCACCACGCTGCACTGTGGCACACGGCGCAGCAGTGCGCTGAGGTCAGTGGGTGTCACCACTTCCAAGTCTTTGTCTGATGCCGTCTGCTTAGTGCGTATCACTTCTATGGCTGTATCATACAGTCCCACACCATGTTGCTCCAGTTCGTTCAAGATTTCCTTGAAGCGAAAAGTTTTATTCGCCTCGTCTACGAAACGCATCTTGTCACCATACAGGCAGATGCCAAAGATGCGCCAAAAGTCGTTGGTGTAGTTGGGGTAGAAGAAGTCCATACACCAGCGCTTCCTGGCGGGGGGAAAACTGCCAAGGAAGAGGATGCGGGTGTTTTCAGGCAAAAAAGGCTCCCAAGGGTGATGCTCTATCTCCCCCATATTATTTCTTCTCTTTCACCAGATAGACAACTACGGGCAGGTGGTCGGAGAATCCATTGAGCCACACGCCACCAGCGGTAGTACGCTTGGGTGAACCCTTATAGGCTCCCTCGCTCTGCAACAGATAGTCGCGACGTTGTATCTGGCATTTCAGGTAAGTCAGTTGAGAATAGTCTTTGGTGCCTGTACGGTCTAGCAGGTTGGGAGACATCACGATCTGGTCGAAGAGGTTCCAGCTACCCTGATAGCTGAGAGTTCCGGTACCTCCTTCCAGGATTTTCCACCACGGGTTGAACATGTCGCCATCACCCACCTCGTTGATGCTCTTGCGGGCTCCCAGCTCCACAGCCATACTGCGGTTCATGGGGTCGTCGTTCATATCACCCATCACCAACACCTTGCAGTTGGGGTCGTCACGCAGCAGCGAGTCTTTCACCACCTTCACCTGCCGGCCGGCACACTCACGATAGAACGAGCCTGAGAAGCGGCTGGGCCAGTGGCACACAATCGCAGTGACATGCTCGTCGGCCATCTGGCCGCTCACGATCAGGAATCCACGGGTCTTGAAAGCACTATCCTGCTCCAACTCAGGTACATAGGGCACCAGTTTCACGTCACGCAGCGTGAAGAGCGAGGGGTTATAAAGCATCGCGCAGTCTACACCACGACGGTCGGGGCCTTCGATGTGGGCGAAGCGATACCCTCTCGCTGCCAGTTCTGGCTCTTTTACGAGGTCGTCGAGGGCACGACTATTCTCCACCTCCGACAGGCCAATGATCGCACAGCCATTGGGCAACATATCGGTGCCCATATCAGCCAGTGCGCGGGCCATATTGTGCAACTTGTTGGTGTATTTCAGCTTATCCCACTTATACGACCCGTCAGGCAAAAAGTCGTAATCATTTTTTCCCTCATCATGACAGGTGTCGAAGAGGTTTTCCTGATTATAAAAACCGACGCCATAGACAGCGTATTTTTTCTGAGCGCTCACACTGAGTGTCACGAATAGAAACATTGAGGCGAGAAAAATCAGTCTTTTCATGTATTTATGTTTTTAGTTATCATATTTCAATTGCAAATATAGAAAAAAGAAATGATAAATTACTATTTTGTAGAAAAAAAATACGTCAAAAAGATACATTTTTCAAAATATTTTGTATCTTTGCTGATAAAACAATCATTAACCGAATTGAATATGCAGAAAAAGCTGAAATTAGCAGTGTTTGCCCTCTGCTACGCACCCCTGGCTTTCGCACAGGAGGTAGACTCATTGGAGCAAACCGGCATGTTGGAAGAGGCGGTATTTACCTTCACGGAAGACCAGCTGGGCGAGGATGACGACATGTCACAGACCGTCACTATTCTCAACTCCAACTCCAACGTGTACGCCAGTGAAGTCGGGTTCCTTTTCTCCCCTGTAAGGTTCCGCTACCGCGGATTCAACCAGAGATACAACGACATCTACATCAATGGTGCACCTGTCAACGATCTGGAAACTGGACAGTTCCGCTACTCCAACGTCGGCGGTATCAACAACATGACACGTAAGTATGACGCCGCGCTGCCCTTCGAGGACAACAACTTCTCCATGTCAGCCATGGGCGGCAGCAACAACTATGACTTCCGCGCCTCCCATGTGGCGGCCGGCAACAAGTTGTCGCTGAGCGGAGCCAACCGCAACTATACAGCGCGTGCCATGTACACCTATGGATCGGGCCTCAACCTGAAAGGATGGGCGGTGGCAGCGAGTATCGGCTACCGCTGGGCCAGCCGCGGCTATGTGGAGGGTACTTTCTACAACTCGCTCTCCTACTACTTCGGCATAGAAAAAGTATGGAATCGGTCGCACTCCCTCTCTCTCTCCACCTGGGGCAACCCCACAGAGCGTGCCTCACAAGGTGCCGCCACCGATGAGAGCTATTTCATCGCCAACAACTACCAGTACAACCCCTACTGGGGCTACCAGAACGGGAAACGTCGCAACTCACGTGTGATCAACGACTTCGCACCCAGCGCACTGCTCACCTGGGACTGGAACATCAGCGACGACATGCGTCTCACTACGTCGCTCATGGGAAAATACAGCATGTATAAGAGTACCAAGCTCAACTACAACAACGCTGACAACCCACAGCCCGACTACTGGAAGAACTTGCCCAGCAGCTACTTCGACGTGTGGGATGAGACCGACTACCGCAACCGCACCGAACAAGGTCTTTCCGACTTCTACTCTGCATGGGATTACCTCTCGCAGTGCCGTGCCAACCGTCAGATCAACTGGGACCGCCTCTATCTGGCCAACAAGAACGCCGCCCTGCAAGGCTCCGACGCGATGTACTTCGTACAGGCCAAGCACAACGACAACATCTTCGGCACACTGTCCTCCACACTCCACACACAGCTGACCAACAAATCGCTCATCAACGTGGGTGTCATGCTCGGAGCCAACAAAGGTATGCACTACCAGACCATGGACGACATGCTCGGAGCCACCAGTTATCACAACATCAACAGCTATGCCCTTGGCAACTATGCCAGCAACTCCGACGCCGTGCAGTACGACCTCAACACGATGGGAGCTGACCGCGCCGGCAAACTGATCAAAGAGGGCGACCGCTTCGGCTATGACTACAATCTGCTCGCACGTCGCGGTGTGCTCTGGGGCAACTACGCCGAGAACTTCGGACTGCTGCACTACAGCATCGCCGCCCGTCTCAACTACGACGACATGCAGCGCGAAGGCAGGATGCGCAACGGTATGTTCCCCGACGGCAGTTATGGCAAGAGTGAGACCGCACACTTCCTCAGCGGCGGTTTCAAATTCAATAGCAACATCAACGTGGCACCTGGAAGCACCCTCATGCTGGGTATCGGCTATGAGATGCGCGCACCGCTGATCACCACCGCCTTCGTGTCACCGGAGATGAACAACAGTTTCGTCGACAACCTGCACAACGAGCGCGTCTTCAGCAGCGAGATCAGCTACCAGTTCCAGAACTCATGGCTCCACGCCAACATCAACGCCTACTATAGTTTCCTCAACAAGGTCACAGAGTGGCAGAATTTCTATTTCGACGACATCAACTCTTTCTCCTACGTGTCAATGACCGACATACAGAAAGGGTATTACGGCATTGAGGCCGGACTGGCATTCAAAATCTCATCCGCCTTCAACATCAAGGCCATCGGTACCATCAGCGACGCCAAATACCTCAACAATGCCAAAGTGCGCTACATGCACTCCACCAAGGCCATTTATACCGACGACGTCGTGATGAACAAAGGCATGCGTGAGGCCAGCACTCCTCTCACCGCGGCGAGCATCATCCTCGACTATCACGTCAATGGATGGTTCCTCGACCTCAAAGGCAACTACTACGACCGCATCTACCTCTCCTACTCACCCAGCTACCGCTATCAGGGCACGCTGACCACCATGGGCAATGTCAACAACGACGGTTCCTATATCGTGCCTGACCAAGCTGAGGGCAAGGGAGGATTCATGCTCGACGGCTCCATCGGAAAATCCCTCCGCCTCAAACACGGCAGACAACTCTCCATCAACCTGATGTTGACTAACATCCTCAACAAAGAGAACATCTGCACAGGTGGATACGAGCAGAGCCGCAGCGACTATACCGTCAAGGACGATGGCACCATGAACAACGTGCGCGCCTATAAGTTCTCTCTCAACCCGAAGAAATACTATGCATTTGGCTTCAACGGCATGCTCAACCTCACACTCAGATTCTAAAACATACGCGATATGAAACACATTAATTATATCATTATGACGCTCGTCTGCGCACTGTTCGCATCGTGTATGGCAGACAGCTACGACGCCCCTAAGGACACCGGCGAGGCACCCTATGGCAACAACTCCATCAACGAGGAAAACGTGATCTCCATCGCGCAACTGAAAGAGAAATATGCCACAGTGATTGCCAACAGCGGCATGGAGCAAGTGGAGGAGAACATCAAAATCAAAGGCACTGTCATCGGAAACGACATAGAGGGCAATATATATAATGAGGTGGTCATCGACGATGGCACCGCTGCTTTCATCGTCTGCATCGCCCAAGGCGGCATCTACGGAATCCTGCCCGTGGGACAGCAGATACTCATCGACCTCAAAGGACTCTATGTGGGAGCCTATGGACAGCAAGGTGAGCTAGGCACACCCTACACCAATGCCAGCGGCTCCAGCTACGTCAGCCGTATGAGCCGATTCCTCTGGAACCAGCACTTCCGCCTCATCGGAAGCGCCAACCCGCAGAGCGTCACACCCATCGAGTTTGACCTCAAACGCATCTCCGACCCTGCTTACTTAGAGCAAAACTGCGGACGTCTCATGACCGTTAAGGGCGTGGAACTCGCATCGGCCAATGGCAAGGCGGTCTTCGCACCCAACGACGGCACCGTCTCACTCACCGCCAACTGCGCCAACCGCAACTTCAAGGGCATCAGTAGCAGCAGCCTCGTGCTGCGCACCAGCACTTACGCCGACTTCGCCGGCAACATCATGCCGACAGGAAAAGTGAACGTCACGGGTGTTTTCACCCGCTTCCGCGACACCTGGCAGATTCTCATGCGCACCATCGACGACATCGAGCCTGCCCAGTAATCACACACCCTTACAAATGATCAAAACAAAAACAAAAGAAATATGAAAAAGCTATTTTATTCATTGTTCATCCTGGCTATGACAGCCATGACATTCACCAGTTGTGAGGATGTGCCCGCACCGTTCGACATCCCATTCTCCACTGACGACCCCAATGCCGTGGTCATCGACCCGGCAGGAAGCGGCACTCTGGCCGACCCCTACAACGTGGCTGCCGTTATCGCATTCACACAACAATTGGAACCAGGTACAGAGAGCACACAGGACATTTATTTCAAGGGAAAAGTAGTCTCCATCGACGAGAACTACACGACTCAGTATGGCAACGCCAAATTCTACGTCTCTGATGACGGCACAGCCAACAACCGCTTCCTCGTGTATCGCGCACTCTATCTTGGCAACAAGAAATACACCTCTGGCGACTTACTCAACGAGGGCGACGAGGTCATCATCTGCGGTAAAGTGACCAATTATAACGGAACTTTAGAGACACAGCAAAACAAGGCCTTCCTCTACTCGCTCAACGGTAAAACCGAAGGTGGCGGTGGTTCTGACACACCGGCAGGCGATGCCAAGGGCAGCGGCACACTGGCCGACCCGTATAACCCTGTCGGTGCTGCTGCTGCTGTGAAGAATCTCACCTGGACGAGCAATGACACCTACGATACCACAGGCGATGTTTATATGCAGACAAAGGAACCTTCACAGATGGCGGCACCTATGGCAACGCATCCTTCTACATCTCAGAAGACGGCACAGAGAATGGCGAATTCTACTGCTTCCGCGTTCTTTATCTGGGTAACAAGAAGTTCGAAGCAGGCAAGACCGACATTAAGGTGGGCGACGAGGTTATCATTTGCGGTCAGCTGATGAACTATCGTGGTAACACACCCGAGACTGTGGCTGGCAAGGCATATGTTTACTCGCTCAATGGCAAGACCGAAGGTGGCGGCGGTGGCTCTGACACACCGGCTGGCGATGCCAAGGGTAGCGGCACCTTAGCCGACCCGTACAACCCGTTAGGCGCCGCTGCAGCAGTGAAGAATCTCGCAGACAAAGGAACCTTCACAGATGGCGGCACCTATGGCAACGCATCCTTCTACATCTCAGAAGACGGCACAGAGAATGGCGAATTCTACTGCTTCCGCATTCTTTATCTGGGAAATAAGAAGTTCGAGTCTGGCCAGACAGACATCAAGGTTGGAGACGAGGTCATCGTGTTCGGCAAACTGATGAATTACCGCGGCAACACACCAGAGACAGTGGCTGGCAAGGCATACCTCTACTCGCTCAACGGCAAGACAGAAGGTGGTGGCGGAGGATCAGATACCCCTGACACACCTACAGGCAAAGGCTCTTACAGTGACCCATATGACGTGGCCGGCGCCATCGCTGCCAACAGCGGCACAGGTGTTTACATCAAGGCCTATATCGTGGGATACGTGGAGGGTCAGGTGCTGGCCGAAGGCGCTCACTTCACCGCCGAGGGATGCAACGTAAAGAGCAATATGCTCATCGCAGCCTCTGCCTCGGAGACCGACATCAGCAAGTGTATGCCAGTACAACTGCCCAATGGCGATGTACGCACAGGCCTCAATTTGCAGGACAATCCTGGCAACATTAAGAAAGAGGTACTGCTCTATGGCAACATCGAGAAATACTTCGGTGCTCCTGGCGTCAAAGCAGTGACCTACGCCGAGATTGACGGCAAGAACATCGGCACAAAACCATAAGCAAAGACACACTTCCCCATACCCCCTCTGACCAGAGGGGGTTTTTTGATGGCAGAAAGTGAAGAAATGAGAACTCTTTATCATCTTTTCTTCTACTTTGTCAAAAAAACAGGAAATATCAATAAAAAAATCACAAAAAGCTGAAAAAATCCAATTTTTTGTGTAAATTTGCAAAAATCTGATATGAATTACACAAAATGTCAAGAAAGAAGAAGCAACTACCCATCTTTGAGCATGTGACCATCGCCGACTGCGCCGCCGAGGGCAAATGTGTAGCCCGTGTCGACGACATGGTGGTGTTTGTACCTTTTGTGGTGCCCGGAGATGTGGTCGACCTGCAAGTGCGCAAGAAGCGCCATAGCTATTGCGAGGCCGAGGTCATTCGGTTCATCAGCTACAGCGAGCGGCGCACCACCCCGATGTGCCCACACTTCGGCATCTGCGGCGGATGCAAATGGCAGATTCTGCCCTATGAGGCACAGCTTGACATGAAGCACCGGCAAGTTTTCGACCAATTGACACGCATCGGAAAGGTACAGTTGCCAGAATTCCGCCGTATCATCGGTTCCAAGAAGACCCAGGCCTACCGCAACAAGATGGAATACCAATGCTGCGACAAACGCTGGCTCACCCGGGAACAAATTGAGAGCGGCGCTACTTTCGACAATATGAACGCCATCGGACTGCACATCACCGGTGCCTTCGACAAAGTACTCCCCATCGAGAAATGCATGCTGATGGACGACCTGCACAACGACATCCGCAACTTCATCTTCCAATATGCCTGCGAGCATGGCATGACCTTCTTCGATCTCAGACAGCAACACGGACTGCTGCGTGACATCATGATACGCAACTCCAATACCGGCGAGTGGATGGTGCTCGTGCAGTTCCATTTCGAGGCCGACGGCGACAAAGAACAGGCCCTACGGCTGCTCCAAGAGGTGGCCGATCGATTCCCGCAGATCACCTCACTGCTCTATGTCGACAACCCCAAATGCAACGACACTTTCGGCGACCTCCAGGTCTTCACCTTCAAAGGCAAAGACCACATCTTCGAAGAGATGGAACAACTGCGCTTCAAAGTAGGCCCCAAGAGTTTCTATCAGACCAACACCGACCAGGCGCACACCCTCTACTCCGTGGCGAGAGAATTCGCTGGACTCACAGGTAGCGAACTGGTCTATGACCTCTACACCGGCACGGGTACCATCGCCAACTTCGTGGCACGCAGCGCCCGAAAAGTCATCGGCATCGAATATGTGCCCGAGGCGATCGAAGACGCTAAAGTCAACTCAGAAATCAACGGCATCAGCAACACAGCCTTTTACGCCGGCGACATGAAAGACATCCTCAACGACGAGTTCATCGCCACCAACGGCCGTCCTGATGTCATCATCACCG
Source organism: uncultured Prevotellaceae bacterium (assembly GCA_902780635.1). Taxonomy (GTDB): domain Bacteria; phylum Bacteroidota; class Bacteroidia; order Bacteroidales; family Bacteroidaceae; genus Prevotella. Next base: position 174,290 of record CACZGH010000004.1, on the reverse strand, counting down.
ACCCACCCCGCGCTGGCATGCACCCCGACGTCATCAGCACCATCCTCCGCGCCCACCCACGGCGCATCGTCTACGTGAGCTGCAACCCCGCCACACAAGCCCGCGACCTACAGGCACTTGACGCCGACTATCAGGTCACCGCCGTGCAGCCTGTCGACATGTTCCCCCACACGCCACATGTGGAGAATGTGGTGCGTCTCGACGCCAGAGAAGAATAATACACTTCTTAAATATTTACCTAAACCCAACAACTATGAAAAAGAGACTGATGATTATCTGCGTGATGGCTCTGGCCGTGCTCAGTGTCAACGCACAGGAAAAAACCCAGAAATGGTACGACAACATTAAATTCAGCGGATATGGCATGCTGCAGTATCAGGGACAGGACCCAGAGGGCAACCACTCCAACTCTTTTAACCTGCGTCTGGCCCGTTTCATCCTTGACGGTAAGATCGGCGAATTCGACTGGCGTGCACAAATTCAGGGCACCAACGCCACCGGTCCTGGTCAACCTACAGTTCAAATTGTTGACCTCTACGCTGAGTGGAGGAAATTCCCGGAATTTAAGGTCCGCGCAGGTCAGTTTAAGCGCGCATTCACTTATGAGAACCCCACCCACCCCATCACACAGGGCTGGAGAGGCTATGCTGACGTAATCAACAAACTCTCTGCTTTCGGTGACCGTACAGGTGAGAAGTCATCAGGTGGTCGTGATATCGGTATCCAGATTGCCGGTGATCTCTTCCCCAATGCCAATGGCCGCAGACTGTTCCACTATCAGGTAGGTATCTACAATGGTGAGGGTGTTAACCAAAAGGATGTCGACAACCGCAAGGATATCATCGCTGGTGCATGGGTGATGCCTATCAAGGGCGTACGCATCGGTGGCTTCGGATGGACAGGTAGCCGTGGTGGCATGCTGGACCCGATCACAGGCCAGAAGCGCAATGTAGAGAAAAACCGCTACGCCATCTCTGCCGAGTACGACTTGAACGAGTACACCTTCCGTGCTGAGTATATCCACAGCCAGGGTTGGGGTGCCGCCTCTCCAGGCAACAACGTGCGTGAGATCGACTACTCGAAGGGTGACAAGGCCGACGGTTGGTATGTGTTCGGTATTGTGCCAGTAGTCAAGAGTAAACTCCACGCCAAGGCACGTTATCAGTCTTATCGCAATCAGAAAGACTGGGCAACATCTGTCAACCAGGTTGAATGCGGTCTCAACTATTTCTTCACGAAAAACCTGGAGCTGCATCTGGAGTATTCACGCGTCAATGACCGTAATCTGGCCAAGCACAACTACAACTTAGTGGACATGGAGCTCGACTTTAGGTTCTAAAGTAAGTAGTGAGAGGTGAGTGGTGAGAGGTGAGTGGTGAGAGGCAAGAGATTTGACCTCAGAAAATAGACGTCAGAGGTGAGAGGTATGAAAGGACCTCTCACCTCTTGTATGTTATAATGTCATCTTAACACTCAAAAATACATATATTAACATTAATTACCACTACCCGTGTCATTATTTAGTTAAATTGTTGTAATTTTGCACAAGAAAGCATAGAATTACAACTTTATTTACTCAATAATGAACATTCCAGCAGTATTTTGGCTCGTGCCAGTGGCCTCTATTGTGGCCCTGAGTATGGCGTGGTTCTTCTTCAAGAGTATGATGAAGGCCGACGAGGGAACACCTCGAATGAAAGAAATTGCGCTCTATGTGCGCAAAGGTGCTATGGCTTATTTAAAGCAGCAGTACAGAGTAGTATGTATCGTCTTCGTGGTGCTGTGTGCCCTCTTTGCCTTCATGGCATACGGGCTGAACGTGCAGAACCCCTGGGTGCCCTTCGCCTTCCTGACGGGAGGTTTCTTCTCTGGACTGGCAGGTTTCTTCGGTATGAAGACAGCCACCTATGCCTCTGCTCGTACTGCCAATGCTGCTCGCCAAAGCATGGACGCAGGTTTGAAAATTGCTTTCCGTAGTGGCGCCGTGATGGGCCTTACCGTGGTTGGTCTAGGTCTGCTCGACATCGCCATCTGGTTCCTTGTCCTCAACCACTTCTATTCGGGCGACGAAATGGCCCTCATCACCATCACCACTACTATGCTTACGTTCGGTATGGGTGCCTCCACACAGGCTCTCTTCGCACGTGTGGGCGGTGGTATCTACACCAAGGCTGCCGATGTGGGCGCAGACATCGTGGGTAAGGTCGAGGCAGACATCCCCGAGGATGACCCACGCAACCCCGCCACCATCGCCGACAATGTGGGCGACAACGTAGGCGACGTGGCCGGTATGGGTGCCGACCTTTACGAGAGCTATTGCGGCTCTATCCTCTCAACTGCTGCCCTTGGTGCTGCTGCCTTTGGTGTCGCAGGCATCGAAATACAGCTCAAAGCCGTTATTGCTCCTATGCTGATTGCTTCCGTGGGTGTGTTCCTCTCACTTTTTGGAATCTTCCTCGTACGTACGAAGGAAGGTGCCACGATGAAGGATCTGCTCCGTTCGCTGGCCCTTGGAACGAACGTCAGTGCCGTACTCATCGCCATCGCCACCTTTGCCATCCTCTACCTCTTGGGTATCGAAAACTGGCTGGGTCTTTCCTTCTCTGTTATCTCTGGTCTGGCTGCCGGCGTTATCATCGGACAGGCTACCGAATATTACACATCTCATTCTTATAAGCCGACCCAGAAGATTTCTGAGGCTGGACTGACGGGTGCTGCTACTGTGATTATTAAAGGTATCGGTACTGGTATGATATCTACATGCATTCCCGTGATTACCATTGGTGTGGCCATCATGCTCAGCTATATGTGTGCTAACGGCTTTGACCTCTCTCTGTCATCAGCCAGCCTCTCACACGGCCTCTATGGCATCGGTATCGCTGCTGTGGGCATGCTCTCCACGCTGGGTATTACCCTCGCCACTGATGCTTATGGTCCGATTGCCGACAATGCTGGTGGTAACGCAGAAATGTGCAGTCTGGGAGAAGAGGTTCGCCATCGTACAGATGCGCTCGACGCACTGGGCAACACGACTGCTGCCACAGGTAAGGGCTTTGCCATCGGTTCTGCTGCTCTCACAGCTCTTGCACTCCTCGCATCATACATTGAGGAGATCAAGATTGCGATGGTTCGTGGTGGTCAGGAACTAACCAATGTGGCAGGTGAGGCCATCAGTGCTTCCCAAGCTACCATACCCGACTTCATGAACTTCTTCCAGGTCAACCTGATGAATCCCAAGGTTATCGTGGGTGCATTCATCGGTGCTATGGCAGCCTTCCTGTTCTGTGGAATGACGATGGAGGCTGTAGGCCGTGCTGCCGAGAAGATGGTACAAGAGGTACGCCGTCAGTTTAAAGAGATCGCCGGCATTTTGGAAGGCACTGGTACTCCTGACTATGGACGCTGCGTTGAGATATCCACTCGTGCCGCTCAGCATGAAATGATTTTACCGTCTATTCTGGCTATCATCATCCCCATCATCGTGGGTTGCGTACTTGGCGTGGCGGGTGTGCTCGGACTGCTCGTGGGCGGTCTGGCAGGCGGCTTCACCCTGGCTGTCTTCATGGCCAACGCAGGTGGTGCCTGGGACAATGCCAAGAAGAACGTCGAGGAGGGTAACTTCGGTGGCAAGGGTTCCTTCGCCCATAAGGCCACTATCGTGGGTGATACCGTGGGCGACCCCTTCAAAGATACATCTGGCCCCAGCCTCAACATCCTCATCAAGCTGATGTCGATGGTCAGCATCGTGATGGCTGGTCTGACAGTAGCCTTTATGTAATATCACAATGATCTATTCAGGCGGGAAAAACAGTTGCTTTTCCCGCCTGAATGGTTGTATACCCTTGGCCTCACCGTCGTTTTAACAAATTTTAAAATTCCTTTGTGCGATAATATGCAGAATAGTTGTAATTTTGCAGTCTAATAGCATTCAGATATCATTACAGGCAAACCGGTTTTCATTGTTTTTGAAGTGTCAGGATGCAATTACAATCAAGCTTAATCAATAAACATTAACGCAAATGAGTTCAGAAGAAGTATCACATAGCAGCTCTCATTCAAGTAGTTCAGGAAGTCATCACCATCATCATCACAGTAGTAGCGGTAAAAAGCACAAGCACCACTTAGATGGTTCTGAGCGCTTTAAGCGTCACGGTCTCTCGTCGATTCGTCGGCGCAAATTGATTTCCAAATGGCTGATGATACTTCTTGAAGTGATTGCTGTAGGTGTTATTTTGGCATACATTTATGTTTATATGAATACTTAGGCCGTAAGACACGCCTAAAAGCGGGGGCTTTGGATGATTTCCAAAGCCCCCGCTTTTTATTTGCTTTTCACAGTTCGCTCTTTGCTTTTCGCACCCGGCACTCCTAATTACTAACTACTAATTACTAATTACTAACGACTAATCCTAAACCAGTCAGCCTCCACCCAGCCACGGTCGGTGTTGCCGTCAGGCTCCACGCTGACCAGTCCTATCTTGGCACCAATCCACTTTCCCTCACGCATTTTGAACGTCTCGCCAGCGTCATGATATTTCTTGCCGTCAAGACTATAAGCGAAAGAGCACTTTCCTGCCTTGACCGTCATTCTGAGATAAATATCAAGATGAATGCCGGGCTTGTAGTCGATGACATCCTTTGCTGTAGGCTTCAGGGTCGTGATGACGCTGACGGTCTCAGGTTTGCCCTTGTCGGCAGCCTGACAGGTGGCCCTCAGGAGTTGGAACTCGTCGCCTATTCTTTTCACCATCAGGGCCGAATAGTCCAACCCCATCATGATGACACCGCCCATCTGATTATCCGCCTTCGAGGTAAAACGTATCTTCGCTGTGGCTGTGAAGTTGTCGGCAGGGGTTTTCTGCAACAACATATTGGGCACATCCCAAAGGTTGACAGACTGCTTATCATGTTTGAAAGTGAACAGGCGGAACGTTCCAAAAGCGGTAGGCATGCCGAAATTTTGCTGATAGTTGGCGTGCCACTGCCACTGCTTACCTAATGTGGGGGCATCAAACTCGTCCGTTTCCACTGGGTTGACCACTTTCCAAGGCGCACGTGTCTTAGGCTTGCGGTATCGGAGCACAGGGTCGCCACAATAGTCGCCATCCTTGTCCACACCCATCACGGGCCAATTGTCTTTCCATGTCACCGGCTGCAGGTGTACCACACGCCCATAGCATTCTTTATCCTGGAAGTGCAAAAACCAGTCCTCCCCCATCTCAGTATGCACCCAGCCACCCTGATGCGGGCCGTTGATCTCGGTTTTGCCCTGTGCGAGCACCACTTTCGACTCATAGGGACCATAAGGCGACTTGGAGCGCATGGCCAGCTGGAAACCGGTAGGCACGCCACCCGCTGGACACATGATCCAGTACCAACCCTCACGCTTGTAAAACTTCGGTCCCTCGCAGGTGCGGTTTTCAGTGCCGTTGCCATCAAAGACGATGACCGGGTCGGAGATGGGCTTGGTGCCCTCAGCATTGAGCTCTCTCACTGTCAGCACCGAGGCGAAACGTGAGCGACTGTTGGCCCATCCGTTGACCAGATAGCAGCGTCCGTCTTCGTCCCACAGCGGACAGGTGTCAATCATGCCCTTGCCTGGTATCACACAGAGCGGCTCACTCCATTCACCTGCGGGATTATCGGTCTTCACCATAAACACGCCATAGTCAGGGTCTCCCCAATAAATATAAAACATACCGTCGTGATAGCGGATGCTTGGTGCCCAGATGCCATTTCCATGGCTAGGCTGGTCAAACACCTCTTTGGGTTTCAGTTCTTTCACGGCATAGCCGATAATCTCCCAATTGACCAAGTCTTTGGAGTGCAGGATAGGCAAACCCGGTATGCACTGGAAGGAGCTGGCCGTGAGATAATAGTCATCGCCCGCCACACATACATCGGGGTCACTATAGTCAGCATTGATGACGGGGTTGGTGTAGGTGCCGTCTCCATTGTCGGGCGACCACACTTGCGAACGATAACCAGTACTTTGGGCTAGTCCCACCAATGGAAGCAAGGACAGTGCCAGTAAAAAAAGTGATTTCTTCATTTTAGATATAGCTATTAAGTAGTTGATATTGACTGCAAATATAGCAAAAAAAAGATATTTTTCGTCAGAGAAGTGATGTATTTTTATTATTCACTCCTTAACTTCTTAACTTCTTAACTCCTTAACTCCTCAACTCCTCAACTCCAAAAAGTAGCCTTTCCCATCATAGGCTATCCGCATCTGCGAGAAATCGCCCTGCGTGCGGCGCATGATGTCGAGCGCCACATGCCCCATGGTGCGGCGCAGGTTGACCTCCACACACGGATGCAGCAGATATCGGTCAGCCGCTTTTACGATCATCATGTCGATCCCTAAAGGCCCTGCATACACCTGCATCGTCAGTGTGCCCAATCGAGCCTGCAGCCGTGAGATCGTCTCTCGCAGCAGACTTTCATTGATATAGGTTTTCAGCATCTCGGTCTTCATCTGCTCCGAGTGCAACAGATTGCCCGTATAAGCCCCATTGACGGTATTGAATACCGACAGTCCGGCATAGTCTGTCCTACCCTCTCCATCGGCCACCAATTCTACACCGAAATCCAAGATTCTATCATAGAAAGGCTCCACAATGACACATCCCTGCATCGCTATCGTGTTACGCACAAATCCTTCCAGACTAGCCGTCATCTCGCCATCCACATACCTCACCCCCCTGCCGCTGCTGCTCCAAGGAGCCTTCAGCACGATGCGACGATGCTCGCCAAGCAGTACATACACCTCCTCCAAAGAGGTCGGCACTTGGCGCCAGCCTACTGTGCCCGGCACCTCACTCACCAGTTCGTCAAGCAGACCTATGGTGGCTTGGCGAGACGAAAGACGTCTCATGGCCGAAAGTTGTGACTCGGAAGGCAACAGTCTACGGTCTACTCCTGATTTTAGCAGCTGGCTACATATCGCCGCATCCCATCCCCACACCTCCACACGGTCTACCCTTTCGAAGTTTACCTTCATCTTGTTCACAGGAGAAGGCACAAAGTGCACACTGGGAAGATACCTGCACCATGGAGCGGAAGCCGCGGCGGCCTTCTCCACGTCGTCCACCATCACTAGGTCGCCCTCAGCAGCCCAGAAGGCTGGCAGAAACCCCAGCCATCTCCGCATCTCGCGCCCTGCCCTTGGTGCCGTGAACCGCTCACCGCCAAAAGCGAGCGCCAAATCATGCTCAGGATTGAAAACATGCAGCCTCATATCAAGAAAATAGGTTGATAATGCAAAAATATCAAAAAAAAACATATTTTGCAAACTTGACTTTGCAAATAGAGAAAAAAATGTTATCTTTGCATTCTCAACAACTGGAAAAGACAGCACACTTAGACAAGGGAAAAACAAACTAATAAATGGAAGCCTTTTTTCGCACACACGCTTATCTTGTTGAGCACACCAATGCTCCCGTCCGTCGTATACTGATGGACGAGATCGACTGGAGCGCGCGGATGATAGGCATCAAAGGCACCAGGGGTGTGGGCAAGACCACCTTCCTTTTGCAGCATGCGAAAGAGCATTTCAACATCCACGACCGTCAATGCCTCTACATCAACCTGAACAACTTCTATTTCCAAGGGAGAGGCATCTACGAGTTTGCTAGCGAGTTTTACAAAGGCGGAGGGCGTGTGCTCCTTATCGACCAGATCTTCAAGCATAACACCTGGAGCAAAGACCTCCGCAAATGCTACGACCATTTTCCCGAACTGCACATCGTCTTCACTGGCTCCAGCGTCATGCGGCTGAAAGAGGAGAACCCTGAGCTCAACAATATCACCAAGAGCTACAACCTGCGCGGCTTTTCCTTCAGGGAGTTCCTCAACCTGCTGACGGGTAATAACTTCAGACCTTACACGCTCGACGAGATCCTCACCGACCATGAGCACATCGTCAGGGAGATCCTGCCCAAAGTACGACCCATGGATTATTTCCAGGACTACGTACACCATGGCTTCTACCCTTTCTTCCAGGAGCACCGCAACTACTCTGAGAACCTGCTCAAGACGATGAACATGATGACCGAAGTGGACATCCTGCTCATCAAGCAGATAGAGCTGAAATATCTCACGAAGATCAAGAAACTCTTCTATGAACTGGCCGTCGACGGCCCTAAGACACCCAACATCAGCCAACTGGCCATCGACATCAAGACCAGCCGTGCCACGGTGATGAACTATATCAAGTACCTGGCTGACGCCCGACTCATCAACTTGATTTACCCCACCGGCGAGCATTTCCCCAAGAAGCCCTCCAAGGTGATGCTTCACAACTCCAACCTCATGTTCGCCATCTATCCCAGTGAGGTGTCCAAGCAAGATGTGATGGAGACTTTTTTTGTCAACGCACTCTGGAAAGACCATCAGGTCAACCAAAACAGCCACGACAAATATTACCTGGTAGACAACGACAAGAAATTCCGTGTTTGCGACGCCATCCTCCACGACAACAAGCACCACTACACGGGCGACACCATCTACGCGCGCTACAACACGGAGGTGGGCAAAGGCAACGCCATCCCACTATGGCTCTTAGGGTTCCTCTATTAGAAATGCACATAAGTCATATATGCAAACATTATTATAATTTTTAACATTTAACCTGTTACAAAATGGCAAAAGAAAAAAAGTTTATCACATGTGATGGTAACGAGGCTGCTGCTCATATTAGCTATATGTTCAGCGAAGTAGCCGCCATCTATCCTATCACTCCGTCATCGCCCATGGCTGAGCATGTGGACGAGTGGGCTGCAAGAGGCCGCAAGAACCTCTGGGGTCAGACAGTCTCCGTACAGGAGATGCAGTCAGAGGCTGGTGCCGCAGGTGCCGTACACGGCTCACTGCAGGCTGGTGCCCTCACCACCACCTTCACCGCATCGCAGGGTCTGCTGCTGATGATCCCCAACATGTACAAGATTGCCGGTGAGTTGCTGCCTTGCGTCTTCGACGTGTCAGCACGTACATTGGCCTCTCACTCTCTCTGTATCTTCGGTGACCACCAGGATGTGATGGCATGCCGCCAGACCGGTTTCGCCATGCTCTGCGAGGGCAGCGTACAGGAGGTGATGGACCTCACCGCTGTGGCTCACCTGGCCTCTCTGAAGACCTGTGTGCCCTTCATCAACTTCTTCGACGGTTTCCGCACCTCTCATGAGTATCACAAGATAGAGCGTCTTGACAACGAGGACATCCTGCCACTCGTCGACGAGGCCGACATCAAGCGTTTCCGCGACCGTGCCCTCACTCCCGAGCGCCCTGTCACACGCGGTACTGCTGAGAACCCCGAGACCTTCTTCACACACCGTGAGGCCTGCAACAAGTACTACGACGCAGTGCCCGAGGTAGTAGAGGAGTATTTAGGCAAGATCAGCAAGATCACCGGCCGTGAGTATCACCTCTTCTCTTACTACGGAGCCGACGATGCCGATCGCATCATCATCCTCATGGGTTCTGCCACCGACGCTGCCCGCGAGGCCATCGACTACCTCAACGCCAAAGGCGAGAAGGTGGGTATGATCAGCGTGCATCTCTATCGTCCGTTCTCCATCAAGCACCTGCTCGCAGCAGTGCCCAAGACGGTGAAGCGCATCGCCACCCTCGACCGCACTAAGGAGCCAGGCTCAGAGGGCGAGCCTCTGTATCTCGATGTGAAGACTGCCTACTACGACGTGGAGGACCGTCCACTTATCGTTGGCGGCCGCTACGGTCTCGGCTCACACGACACCACACCGGCACAGATCATCTCTGTCTTCAACAACCTGGCTATGCCAGAGCCCAAAGACCAGTTCACCATCGGTATCGTAGACGACGTGACCTTCACCTCTCTGCCCGTGGTTCCTGAGCTGGCTCTCGGCGGCAAGAGCATGTTCCAGGCCAAGTTCTACGGTTTGGGTGCTGACGGTACTGTAGGTGCCAACAAGAACTCTGTGAAGATCATCGGCGACAACACCGACAAGTACTGCCAGGCTTACTTCTCCTATGACTCCAAGAAGTCGGGCGGCTTCACCTGCTCACACTTGCGTTTCGGCGACGATCCTATCCGTTCCACCTACCTGGTGACCACACCTAACTTCGTGGCTTGCCACGTACAGGCTTACCTGCACATGTATGATGTGACCCGTGGTCTGCAGAAGAACGGCACCTTCCTGCTCAACACCATCTTCGAGGGTGAGGAGCTGGCACGCTTCATGCCTAACAAGGTGAAACGCTACTTCGCAGAGAACAATATCACCGTCTATACCATCAACGCCACCAAGATTGCACAGGAGATCGGTCTGGGCAACCGCACCAACACCATCCTCCAGTCTGCATTCTTCCGCATCACTCAGGTGATACCTGAAGAGCTGGCTGTCGAGCAGATGAAGAAATTCATCGTCAAGTCTTACGGCTCGAAGGGTCAGGACGTGGTCGACAAGAACTACGCTGCCGTCGACCGTGGTGGTGAGTACAAGGAGTTTGCCATCGACCCAGCATGGGCCAACCTGCCCGATGATCCCGTTGTCGAGGACGACGCTCCCGCATTCGTCAAGGAAGTGGTGCGCCCCATCAACGCACAAGCCGGCGACCTGCTGCCCGTCAGCGCATTCGTCAAGCACGGCACCACCGATGGTTCTTGGGATGTTGGCACTGCCGCTTATGAGAAGCGTGGCGTAGAGGCTTTCGTACCTGTATGGAATCCCGACAACTGTATCCAGTGTAACCAGTGTGCATACATCTGTCCTCACGCTGCCATCCGTCCGTTCGTCCTCACCGACGAGGAGCTGGCTGGCTACGGCGGTGCCACTCTGGAGATGAAGGCTCCGAAGACCATGAAGGGTATGCACTTCGCTATGCAAGTGTCTGTGCTCGACTGTCTCGGCTGCGGCAACTGCGCCGACATCTGTCCGGGCAACCCGAAACTGGGCAAGGCTCTCACCATGGCTCCGTTCAACCCCGACGCAGAGGCTATGAAGAAAGAGGCTGCCAACTGGGAGTATGCTGTGAAGAACGTGAAGTCAAAGCAAGACCTCGTAGACATCAGGAGCAATGTGAAGAACTCACAGTTCGCACAGCCACTCTTCGAGTTCTCCGGCGCTTGTGCTGGTTGCGGTGAGACACCTTATGTGAAGCTCATCTCTCAGCTCTTCGGCGACCGTCAGATGATTGCCAACGCCACTGGCTGTTCTTCCATCTACTCTGCTTCTATCCCCTCCACACCTTATACTAAGAACGAGAAGGGTCAGGGTCCTGTGTTCAACAACTCTCTCTTCGAGGACTTCTGCGAGTTTGGTCTCGGTATGGCTCTCGGTGTGAAGAAGATGAAGGAGCGCATCGCCAAGCTCTTTGCTGAGGCATGCGAGAATCCTAACTGTCCAGAGGAGTACAAGGCTCTGGCTCAGGAGTGGATCGACAACAAGGACGATGCAGACAAGACCAAGGAGATCGCTCCGAAGCTGCGTGAGTGCATCAAGGCTGCTGCTGAGGCTGGCTGCGAGATCAACAAGGAACTGCAGACTCTCGACCACTACTTAGTGAAACGCTCACAGTGGATCATCGGTGGTGACGGTGCTTCTTATGACATCGGTTACGGTGGTCTCGACCATGTGATCGCCTCTGGCGAGGATGTCAACATTCTGGTGCTCGACACCGAGGTGTACTCCAACACAGGTGGTCAGGCTTCCAAGGCCACACCACTTGGCGCCATCGCACAGTTTGCTGCTCAGGGCAAGCGCATCCGCAAGAAAGACCTTGGTATGATCGCCACCACTTACGGCTATGTCTATGTGGCTCAGATCGCCATGGGCGCCGACCACGCTCAGTGTCTGAAGGCCATCCGCGAGGCTGAGGCATGGCACGGACCTTCTATCATCATCGCTTATGCTCCATGTATCAACCACGGTCTGAAAGCCAAGGGCGGCATGGGCAAGAGCCAGGCTGAGGAGAAGAAGGCTGTCGAGTGTGGTTACTGGCACCTCTGGCGCTTCAATCCCGCTCTGGCCGACGAAGGCAAGAACCCATTCTCTCTCGACTCCAAGGAGCCGGCATGGGATAAGTTCCACGACTTCCTTATGGGCGAGGTGCGTTACCTCTCTGTCAAGAAGGCTTATCCCAACGAGGCAGAAGAGCTCTTCGCAGAGGCACAGAAGATGGCACAGATCCGCTACAAGACCTACGTGCGCAAGACACAAGAGAACTGGGAGGAGTAATCTTCTTACCAACATAATCAACAATCCGGCACCCTCATGAAGGTGCCGGATTTTTTAGTTCAAATAAATTTGGTTTTTCTTTCGTTTATTCGTAACTTTGGCTGATGAATCGTCCATAAACGATTCACAATCATTCAAGTATTTTCAAATCATATCATTATGAAAAGATTATTGATTTTCCTTACAGCATTGACCCTCAGCAGTGCTATGTGGTCGCAAGAAGTGCTCACCGTGGTCTATGCCACATCTGACGACGGATTCCTCAATGTCCGTCAGCAACCGTCGAGTAAGTCTCGTATTCTTACACAGTTGTGGATGTTCAGTCACGGACTGGGCCAGGGTGTGGACCGAGGACAGAAAATCGGCAACTGGAGCAAGGTGAGTGTAAGAAACATCACCGGCTGGGCTTACACCAAATATCTCGGCTATCAGAACTGGTATAAAGGCGATGGCTCACCCCGGCTGGTGGCCACCAGTGAGCCCACCATTCTCTATACCGACAATTACGAGGACGGCTCTCAACATCAAGTATTCAGCAAAGTGGGCAAGGGCACCATCCTGGGCGACACTTTCAGTGAGGACGAGACCTACTACATCCTCATGACTGCCCATGACAACCTGTACATCAAGAAAACCGACGCAAAGATTGTTAAATAATATGAACAACCGATTCATCATCCTCGGCACTGGCAACGCCCTCGTCACGCGGTGCTATAACACGTGTTTCATCCTCCAGAACGACGGCCACAACCTATTGGTCGACGCAGGTGGAGGCAACGGCATTCTCCGGCAGATGGAGGATGCAGGCATTAGTTTTGCCGACATCCACGACATGTTTGTCACCCACGCCCACACCGATCATATCCTTGGTGTCATCTGGGTCATCCGCAAGGTCATCAGTCTCCAGACAAAAGGCAAATATGAGGGATTGTTCCATCTCTACAGCCACGAAAAGGTGCTGCGCCTCCTCGATATGATGTGCAAGGAGATGCTCACGCCCAAATTCTACGCCCGCATCGGCGACACTGTCTTGATGCATGAGGTGACCGACGGCGACCGATTCCGCGCCGCCGAGATGGACATCCAGTGCTTCGACATCCTCTCTACCAAAGAGAAACAGTATGGGTTCACAGCCCTGACCTCCGACGGGCAGCGGGTGGCTTGCCTCGGCGACGAGCCGTTCAACGAGCACGACCGGGCATACGTCGAGGGCGCCGACTGGCTCCTGAGCGAGGCATTCTGCCTTTATGACGACCGCGACCGCTTCAAGCCCTATGAGAAACATCACAGCACAGCGCTCGACACAGGACGGTTGGCCGCACAGCTCGGTGTCAAAAATCTGATCATATACCACACCGAGGACAAAACGCTCTCCACCCGCAAAGAAAAGTATACCCTCGAGGCCGCAAAAGCCTTTAAAGGCTGTATTTACGTGCCTTACGATTTGGAGGTCATCCCTTTTTGAATATTTTTAGTTAATTAATTCAAACAAAAGTAACAACCGACAATTATTATACATATCTTTGCCGGCGAATTGTTTTACTAACTTTTATGTTTTACTAAATTAAGTCAAAGAAATGAAGAAATTATTTTTTGTAGCTATGGCAGCTGTTGCCATGACCTTCGGTAGCTGTACAGACAACAAGCCCGCACCAGTAGTGGAACCAGAGCAGGAAGAGATTGAGGTGATCAGCACCGACTCTCTCGCCACCGTTCTTGAGGCTGCTGACAGCACCCAGCTCGGCTCACTTCTGCAGACCGTACAGGAGCAGATTGAGAATCTGAAAAATGTTGACCCCGCCAAGGCTAAGGAGTATCTCGCAAACGTTCAGGCTTTCTTGAAAGAGAATGCTGAGAAGATCAAGGCTGTCGTTGGCACAGGTACCATCGCTTCTCTCGTTGACCAGGTGACCAGTCTTCCCGAGATTGAGGTTCCCGATGTAGTTGACGCTGCACAGGAGGCTGTTGAGGGCGCTGCTGCTGACGTTGCCGACAAGGCTGCTGAGGCTGCTGAGGGCGCAAAAGAGGCCGTCACAGAGAAAGTAGAGGAAGTGAAGGACGCTGCTAATGAGAAGGTTCAGGATGCAAAGGATGCCGCTGCTAACGCTGTGGACAACGCTGCTGACAAACTGAAGGGCGCCATTGGCAGATAATCAGAGAAACCATAGACAAAAACCATTAAAAAATCCGCAGGCCAACTGACCTGCGGATTTTTTTGTATGTTAATTAGGTTTCCGACTGAAATAACTTTTTCATCTGATTCTGTCTGCTGCCCTCACCAACTTCTCATCTTTGATGATACCCCTGCGGGCAAGCACATACAAAATGAGGGAGATGACGGGGAAACAAGCCGCAAAGGCCGGACGGAACTCCAGGTTTTCGTCTTTGAACACATATCCAAAGAGCACAAAGACAACCACCCAGCACAATGTCAGCAGAATATTGCACACACAGAGTTTGCTCTGCAACATCCTGTTCTTATACATGAAGATGGCCACCAATGCGATGGGAAGGGTCAGCAACAGGATGACAAACAAAGGCCATACCGTGAATGCCAGCGTCCCATCGGGAGTCACTTTCCAGAGATTGTACATCACGGTGTCTGCCCCCATTCCCACAGGACTGAACACGCCTACCGGCAGGCTCAGACACACGGCTGAGAGGATGAAAGCGAGGGCGAGATAAACCGTCTGGATGCGCTGTATCATAATGTCTGGTCTTTAGAGGGGTCACGCCAGAACACATTCCCCTCGATAAACTCCTGAGTGGCCAGCAGGGTGGCTTTTGGCAACTTCTCGTAGTAACGTGAGATTTCGATCTGCTCACGGTTTTCGAATACTTCCTCCAAAGTGTCATTGTAAGAGGCGAACTCCTGAAGTTTTTTACTCAGGTCCTGTTTGATCTCCACAGAGATCTGGTTGGCCCTCTTCGAGATGATGGCCACACTCTCATAGATATTGCCAGTCTCCTCGCAGAGATCCATGATGTTACGTGTTACGGTGTCGACAGGTGCTTTTGATTTTCTGTAATCCATATCTTGTTTTTATAAGTATTTGAAGTTTTTTTGAAGTTGATCAGGTCAAAGTGGTCGTTATTACTTGATGGCGTCATCACGACACTTTCATCTTTTCATCTTCATTTTTATCCTCATTTTTAATCTTTCATCTTTAATTTTTCATCTTTCATCTTTAATCTTCTTCCTCTTCCCCTGTATGTTTTTTGCAGGTCTCGATATACTTCTCGGCGGTGTGCTTGTACTTAGAGTCAGGATACTCGTTGAGGAAGCCGTAGCACTCGTCCTCCGCGTCGCGGTAGCGCTCCAGCCGCTTCGACTCTACGCTGCTCTCCGCCAGTTCAAACTTGCTCTTCATCACCAGCAGGGCGAAGTCCTCTCGCCGCTGGCTGTAGGGATAGTCTCTGATGGCGTTCTGTGCAGTGATGATACAAGCCTCATAATTGCTGCCTCCCGTGAGACAGTTGCCGAAATACGACCCCAGGTCATAATACAATTTGGCAGAGTACAACTCTTTCTCCACCAGTTTGTCTTGCAGCTCATAGAGGCGGGTGTGAGCCACGTCCTTCAGCTGAGCGTTGGGATACATATCGAGATATTCCTGATAGGCGGAGATGGCGGCCAAGGTAGGTGTCTGGTCGAGGCGTGGCTCAGGGGTAAGCATATACAGGCTCTGCCCCACATAAAACGCAGCCATCTCGGCGAAAGTGCCCTTAGGATAAGAGGTGTAATATTTTTTGAAATACTGTGATGCTGCCTCATAGTCTTTGGCGCAATAACATGACATGGCGAGCATATAAAGACTCTCCTGCCCGTTCTCCGAGCCTTTCAACATCGTAAACATATCCTGCAACAAGAGCACGGCGCGATTGTACTTCCCATTGGCGAAGCACTCTTTGGCATACTCGTATTTATAGTCGTAATTGCTGGATTTGTAAACCCTGTTAAACTCATTGGCACAACCCGAAAGCAGCAGCAAAGCGCATATAGAGATAATGAGACTTTTCTTCATATTGTGTACTTTGACTTGCAAAATTACATATATTTCCACGATTCACCAAGTTTCAGCCTTTTTTTTAGCAAAAAATCACTATTCTACCCCTTGTGGCATCAGTTTTTTTGTTATTTTTGTAGTTCAATTGCTCAACTTTCACAAGTTGAAAGGAGTGCAGGAGTTTCAGGAGTACAGACATTACATTCGCATACGGACTGACTCTATTTACGAGGAGTAAAACAGTTCTATTGTCTGAACTTCTCCACTCCTCAACTTCTGAACTCCTATAAAAACGAAAGAAAATCATGGATTTCAAACTGACTTCAAAATACAGCCCCACTGGCGACCAACCCGAAGCGATCCGCCAACTGACCGAGGGCCTGCAGCGTGGCGACAAAGCCCAGGTGCTGCTGGGCGTCACCGGCTCAGGCAAGACCTTCACCGTGGCCAATGTCATCGCCAACATCAACCGTCCCACCCTCATCCTGAGCCACAACAAGACGTTGGCGGCGCAACTCTTCGAGGAGATGAAAGGATTCTTCCCGGAGAACGCCGTCGAGTACTACGTCTCCTACTATGACTACTATCAGCCCGAGGCATATATCCCCCACACCGACACCTACATAGAAAAAGACCTTGCCATCAACGAGGAGATTGACAAACTGCGGCTCTCTGCCGTCTCGTCACTGCTCAGTGGCCGGAGAGATGTGGTGGTGGTGTCGTCGGTGTCGTGCATCTATGGCATGGGCGGACCCACAGCCATGTCAGAGAGCGTCATCCGCATCCAGCGCGGACAAAAACTCGACCGCAACGTGTTTTTGCGGCGCCTCGTCGACGCCCTTTATGTGCGCAACGACATCGACCTGCAGCGTGGCAATTTCCGGGTCAAGGGCGACACTGTCGACATCTTCATGGCCTATAGCGACAATGTGCTCCGAGTGACGTTCTGGGACGACGACATCGACGCTATCGAGGAGGTAGATGCCATCGACTACCACCGTCTGGCCTCTTTTGAGGACTATCAGATCTACCCCGCCAACCTCTTTGTCACCACCAAAGACCAGCAGCAAGTAGCCATCCGCCATATACAGGACGACTTGGTGAAACAGGTGGAGTTTTTCAACTCCTTGGGCGACACGATGAAGGCGCAGCGCATCAAGGAACGGGTGGAGTACGACATCGAGATGATCAAGGAACTGGGCCACTGCTCGGGCATCGAAAACTACTCACGCTATTTCGACGGGCGCGAGGCGGGACAACAGCCCTACTGTCTGCTCGACTTCTTCCCCGACGACTTCCTGATGGTCATCGACGAGAGCCATGTCAGCGTGCCACAGCTCAACGCCATGTATGGCGGCGACCGTGCCCGCAAGACCAACCTGGTGGAGTATGGTTTCCGCCTGCCCGCCGCTTTCGACAACCGTCCCCTTCGCTTCGAGGAGTTTCAGGCCATGATCCATCAGGTCATCTACGTCTCCGCCACACCTGCCGAATTTGAGTTGAGCGAGGCAGAGGGTGTTGTCGTCGAGCAACTCATCCGGCCCACCGGCCTGCTCGACCCGGAGATTGAGGTGCGCCCCAGCGAGAACCAGATCGACGACCTGATGGCGGAGATAGAGACTCGCGTGGAGCGTGACGAGCGGGTGCTGGTGACCACACTGACCAAACGCATGGCGGAGGAGCTGACAGAGTATCTGCTGCGCCATGAGATACGCACCAACTACATTCACAGTGACGTAGCCACCCTCGACCGTGTGCAAATCATGAGTGACTTCCGCGCCGGACGTTTCGACGTGCTTGTGGGTGTCAACCTGTTGCGTGAGGGTCTCGACCTGCCCGAAGTGTCGCTCGTGGCCATCATCGACGCCGACAAAGAGGGTTTCCTCCGCAGTCACCGCTCCCTCACCCAGACGGCTGGCCGCGCCGCACGCAATGTCAACGGCAAGGTCATCATGTATGCCGACACCATCACCGACAGTATGCGTCGCACCATCGACGAGACCATCCGTCGCCGCACCATCCAGATGCAATACAATGAGACGCACCATATCACCCCACAGCAGATTGTCAAGGAAATCAAGGGAGGTGCCCTCAGAAGACCGTCCAGTCAACAGACCGCCAGCTACGGCAACGCGTACATCGAGCCAGACAAAGGCCGTATGGTGGCAGACCCCATCCTGGAGCATTTCAATGCCGACCAGATCGAGGTCAGCATCAAGCGCAGCACCCAGCTGATGAAAGAGGCCGCCAAGAGCCTCGACTTCCTGCAAGCCGCCCAGTACCGCGACGAGATCATCCGACTGCAAGACCTTTTGGAACAAAGGAAGAAAGAAGAATCGGAATAGTCTTAGAGTAAGCACTTGCAGAATAACGTTGATGTCAGTATAGAGGACAAGACTTTTCATTGCTGTAGTTTTCATAAACCTTGGGGTTATAGTTTCTGCGGCAAAATTATATCCTCTGATTCATACCATCATGTCATTTTGATATTTAGTTGACAAGTTGAGTTATCTAACAAAAAACTCCCCCAGTTTGACGGAGGAGTTGTGGGATTGTTGTGGGGATGTTGGAATCAGTCATCGTAAAAGTCGTCGTCGTCATCGTCGTCGTCATGATAGACTCTCACATGGATTTTTCCTTTGGGGTGTTTTGCCCTTGGACGGTAGTAATTGTCGTCGTAATCGATGTCATAGCATCTGCCACGAGCGTCGAACTTGAGTTCCACTCCATTCATGAGTTTCACCTCGTACTTTTTGCGGCCGTAGTCGTAGTCCACCTCGGCATAGGCGATGCGCTGACCCTTGAAATGTTGGTGAATGTAAACTTTTGCTGCCTTGGGCAGTTGATTGGGAGAAATGACGCGGTCGCCAGCGAAACATGCCGTGGACACCATCAAGCACATGAGTGCTGCCATGAAAAATTGAATCGTCTTCATAATTGTAATTTTTTTTGTTATTTAATTGTTTTATTTCTTTTTTTGTTCGACAGGTGAACCTGTCTTTGTTGTTCTTGATACAAAGATAGGGACGATTTTGTGTAGGAGGATTTTTTTTTTGCGTTTTTTTGGAGAAGTGGATGAGACACACGCCCGAATTTGCGACATATCACCCGAGGCCGTTGATATTTGTCGCAATACAATCACACACTCCCCCTGGCACTCCCTAACACACTCCCCCTGGCACTCCCTCCGGCTCCCTCGTTTCCCAAGGGAGAGCAACCTCTAACTTAGAGATTACCCCTGCATGTTTAGGTATTGTCATCATAGACGATAAAGTTTCCGCATCATTTCCGTCTTTTCTGCAATATTTCCGCAATCTATTTATTTGTCGGGCTCGGAGGCCCGACCTCCTACGTTTTGTTGGCAAGTTGCCGCATTGACATCTACAAGCAGATGACTAAAGTATTTTTTTCGGGAGAGAGGGGGAAAGAAAAACACTTTTTTCTTTCTATCCCGTTAGGGATATTTCTTTTTTTTAATATCATTATCATTTACATTAACATTATCATTTACATTATCATTTACATTATCATTAAGCGATGTTTGCGATTATTTGCGATCATTTGTTATCGTTTGCGATACTATCTTTCAAAATAGGCAAGCATGATTCCCCAATATATTGAAAGTCTGGGATAGTATAAAATTGATTTTTGTTTGATTATTTGTAATTTTCAGAAATAATTATTACTTTTACGGCGTATATCCCCAAATGAAGAACTAAGAACCTATTTCAGTCTATATATGAGAAGATTCATTTACGCAATGTCATTTTTATGGCTGACAGCCATACATGTGACAGCTCAAGATTTCAAACTATATTATGCGAAGGATGTCACCAACGTGACTGATTTCAGTAGCACCCGTAAGATAGCCCAACAACTGACATGGAAGGAAATCAAAAACGGTGCCATCGACGGCAACGCCGCTGATGTGAAGGCCGTCACAGACATGCTGAAGGATACCCGCATGAAAGGACTGGAGGACCAGCAGCTGTTCTGGCGTATGCGCGACGAGACGCTGCTCGCCTTCCGTATCAACGACGGTAGTGGAAAAACCGGTATCTATGAGGTGGAGGTAGACTATGGTGTCAAGACCGACGAGGGCAACCCCTACAAGCTGACGCTGAATACCAGCAGCTATTTCTTTGCCAACATGCCGCTCTTCTCTTCAGAGAGCAACATCACTGTCACCGTCAAGAAAAAGGGCAGCAAGGACAAGCCCTTCGTATTCCGTTACTGGGTTTATGACTGGGACAATGAAAACGTCTACATTTTCCAGCTCGACCAGAAGCGACAGTCGACAGGCAACACCTACGGCATGGAGTATGTCACCACCTATACCGATGCCGAAGGCAAGCCGCAGGTAGAGCGCAACACACTGCAACTGCGCTCCACCTACTTCCAGAGTTTTTACGTGCCCAAAGGTCACAACTTGACCGACATCTACTTCGTCACTGGCAACGAAAACGAAGGCTTTGACAAGATGCGCATGAACATGGAATTCATGCATTCGGGCATTGACATCGACAGCAAGATGGAGCTACCCCGGTTGGAGACCATGTTCAATCTCACCAAGCATGAGAACCGCGAGTTGATGAACTTCAACTGGTTGGGCACCGGCCTGTTTGAGAAGTACGACACACTGTTCCTGCAGTTGTTTACCGAGGACGGTACACGCATCACCAACGCCAACATCAACGTCCACCGTGTCGACAGCAAAGGGCACTACGTCGATGATGCCTCGCTGTCCTACCTGGGTTACGATGCCACAAGCCAATCACACCTGATTCACACCTATGCTCATCATGCTTACATCGAGATTCTCGTGCCTGGCTGCCTGCCTATGCTCTACCGCTACAAGGGTGCAGCCGCAGCCGACTCACGCATACTCGATGAGGAACTCTGTACGGCGAAACTAACGGTGAAGGCAGGACAGCCCGATGCCAGCGGCATTGCTATCAGCGACCAATACTTGCGCTACATGGATGACATGCATGTGGCCGTCACACGCGATTCCATCGACTATGCCGTCTGCGAGGAGCAAGATTTCAATCTCTCCGGGCGCTTGCCTGTTGAGACCATCTCGTTCATGGACAATGGCGGAACCGAGTATCCCAAACTGTTCAACAACAATCCCACCGAGAAGTTTGCCCAGATGGAGGTGGCCTTTTCCAGCCCTAAGGGAAGCGCTGTACCTTCTTGCTCGGAGATTGTGAGCAGCAAGGTGTTCACCCACTTCACCCGCGACTATTTCTTCACCCGCTACGACCTGACCGATGACCTGCCCTACAACACCGAAGTGGCGCTCACGCTCCAAACCCCGACGTCTACCTATGAGGGCTTCCCTCGTCTCTGCAATGTGTATTTCAATCAGGAGGAGCAAGAGAAAGAGGTGGAAGAACATGCCCAGGAGAGCGTCAATACCCCCAATGATGCCGACGAAGCATCCCGGGCGTTCGAAGACGGCGGTTTCGGCTGGGGCACCGCACCCGAATTCAATCTCAAGATTAGTAATAAATTCACCATCAAGACCGGCAGCATCATCGACATCTCCCAGCAGTTGTTCCAATGGTATATCCAACTCGTCTACAATGGTGTGGACCCCGATCAAGACCAAGGCAAGAAGAAAACCGCCCGCGACGCCGCCAAGAACTACTCCAACTGGAACAAGACGACATACAAATTCGATGAATCAGAAAACCAGCCTCTTGAGAGCGCAGCCATGACCCTGGCAGGTGGCAGTGAGAAACTTGACGACTGGGCTGCCAAGGAGGCCAACCGCATCTTCCAGGTCAACGCCAACCACATTGGCTGGTACTTTGGCGGCGGCGCGAGGTTTGCCATACAGGCCAAACTGCCGAAATTCAACGACTTCCAGATCAGCGAATTCTCAGGCTATCTTGAGGGTGGTTTCGGCTGGTTCTGGACACCGCCAACCAACGGCAAACTCGGCACGGTGAATAAAGTCACCAAACTGGTGCCCCTCGATCTCGACTTTGGTGCCGTCTTCGATCTCAATGTTCGTCTCGACGCAGCACTCATGTCGTTCAACAAAAAAGCCATGAGCAAGGAAAACATGGGCTTCTTCGCCGGTCTGGGAGCCTCGGCAAGGGCAGGCGGATGGTTTGGCATCAAGGCCAAGCGCAACCCTATAGTCGACTGCGGCATCAATATGCGTGCAGGTGCCAAGTTGTCGGCCGAGGCAGGCGTTGCCAAGCCATTCATGCTTAAGGAGTATGGGTTGGGAACCCGCTTCACCTTGCTTGCCCTGATAGAAGCCCATATTTACCTGCGCAGTTTCTTCTGCCACATGTCCTATCAGATGGGTTGGAAATGGGGCAAGCAATTCTTCATCCCCAACGATGGCCGCAATCCCTACCACAAGGACTTCCCCTATTGGATTCCCAAAGATGCAACCCAGTCAACCGTTGCCAATGCCTACCGCCCGGTGAGGGCTCCCAAGGCTTCCGACATGGGCTATCCTCTGGTGACCGACGTGGCTATCAATGCCAATCCCCATTTCATCGACGACCATCACGTGGTCTACAATGCCATGGGCTCCCCCTCCGACTACAACGACGACCATGTGGCCATCTGCTGTCTGGAGGAAGAAGGACATAGTGTCAATATTTCATCGCCCGGTCTGGCTGCCGCCCAACAAATGCGCTCCAAGTGCGGCGAACCAGAGGTGGTGGCCTATCAGCAAGTATGCTCAACCGTAGTCAGCGAGGAAATCAACGATGACAATGCGCTGCAGCGCACCCTTGAGCAGAACCGCCACATCCAAATCAAGGCCGCCATGCGCCGAGGGGCCGACGAATGGATGGAAACCGTTGTCACCCCCGACGACGGCTACTTGGACCAGAACCCCGTGGTGACCGTGCAGCAAGACGGAAAGGCAGCCCTGGTCTATGAGCATGGTGAGATGACGCTTATCAACGACACCCTCCCCAAAGACTCCTTGTACAGTTACGCCCTCCAGGGCGAATTGCTGCTCCGCACCTACGAGCCCGCCACGGGATGGAGCGAGCCCACCCACCTATTTGACATCAACCCCCAGCAGGCCGTTAACCATTACGACCTCATCATGCGTGGCGACACCGTGCTCGTGGGAGCCAGCGTCTACAATGCCCTCACCGACAGCGTCCACATGTACTATGCCTCGAAGCCCCTGAGGAGCAACAAGGTGACTTACGTCGACGAGCAAATCTCGCCCTATAGTTTCTTCATGAACCGCGTGGGTAAGCATGCCGTCATAGCCATGGCCTACGAGCGCAGTGACAGTGTGCGTGAGGTGTTTGTGAAGACCCTCTCCATGGACGGACACGGCGACGGCCATGCCGGATGCGACATCGGAGTAGACCATAGCAACCCCGACCGCGTAAAGATTATCTGCGACCGCAGCAACGACAATGCCCAGGATTTCGCCGTACTCTGGACCGAGGCCAACAATGTGATCCGCGACCCAGCCGAGGGCAGTTACAGCACCGACAGTCTGGGCACCGTGCTCAATGCCTCGCGCATCCATTTGTCCGAAACGCCCGCCGTCACCTATCCCCTCACCGTTGCTGCCGCCACCGACTCGCTGCAACTCATCGACTTCGACGGCTTCCTCAACGACGACCGTGTGGCGGTTGTCTACTCCCTGGCCGACCCCAATGGCGGTGGTGCCGTTATCATGAAGAACGAGAAGGTATTTACCAATGGCTTTGAGGCCGACGTCACCTACTCACGCGAAGCCCTCCTGGCCAGTTCCACACTTCCCGTCAACGTCACCATTCGCAATACCGGCACCTCTTCCATCAACGGCGCCGAGGTGGTCATCAACGGCACAACCCTCCCCATCGAAGATGCTTTCGTGGCTCCGCTGACGAAAAAGACATTTACTGTCAACTACCCTCTGACCGACGAATTCGACGGATATATGGAGAGCGAGGTACACGTTTTCTACGACAATGTATTCAGGAGCCCCTCGCAGACCACCCGCGTCGGCAAGCATCGCAACCTTCGTCGTGGTGTAAAGGCGTTTGAGCGTGAACTGGTGGCCTTCAACGACATCGACTGCCGCATCGTCAACCGCCACATCGATCCCGAGAATGGTGCCAACACGTTCCTCATCGAACTGATCGACCGCTCCACATACGGTCTGCTGCCCAACACCGGACTGCTTCTTGGCATTCATCCGCGCCTTGGTGTCACAGAGACCATCACTCATCAGGCACAGACGCTGGTCACCGATGCCGACTTCCACCAGGTGGGCAATATGCGCAAAGCCTACGCCACCGTCTATGTCAGTGGCATCACTGAGATCATCGATGGCTACATCTTCCCCACCATCATCACACTCAAGCAAACCGGCAACAACCACACCTATATTGAGAATGCCACTGCTGGGCGCAACGCCTCAGCCGTGACCCTCTTCCCCTCCGACGATCCCACCTATATCGATGCCCTGCGTTATGGACGCGCCGTGCCCACGCACCATACACTGGTGGAACGCTACGATGGTGGCATCCGCCTGGCCGGCATTCAGGAAGGCAGCAACGTCCGCGTGTTCAGCATCAACGGCTATCTTGTTTATAATGAGCCGAAGACAGCCGGCACCACACTCAATGTTCCACTTTCTACCAGAGGAGTCTACATTATCAGCACTGGAAACGAAATCTTCAAGTATAGCTATGAGAAATAAATTGATTTTCAGCCTTGCGCTGCTGTTGCTGTCATCTCTAACCGGACGTGCCGTCGAAGGGTTCGACGGACCCACGTGGTATGACTACCGCGACACCTCGCTCGCCATCGACGGACAGGGATCACTCGACAACCCCATCGTCATCAGCACGCCCGAGCAACTGGCACAATTGTCATACATCGTCAATGAGGAAGACGCATGGGAACTCCAAGGCAAAGTATTTGTGCTTGGAGCCGACATCGACCTCAACAAGACAGTCGACGGTCGCCGCGTACAGTGGATTCCCATCGGCTACAAGGGATATTCGTCAAGTAATCAGTTCTATGGCACATTCCTTGGCGTCGACATCACGAAAATCAACGAAGCCAAGGAATGGCTACCCGAGCACAGCCACACCATCTCGGGCATGTACATCGACTGGAAGGGCGTAGCCAGCACCAACACCGTAAAGGCATTGGGCCTTTTTGGTTGCATCAATGGTTATGTGGGCAACCTCACCGTCAAGGACGCCGAAATCTCTTTCTATAATTGCTATAAAGAGCAAAGCCGACCCATGATGCAGTGCTCCATTGGCCTGCTGTGCGGAGAGGCGTATTACAATGCTTTTAATGGAGCCAATGACGGCTCTCTCTCCGTCAATTTGCCCAACCAAATCTACAACGTTGCCGTTGAGGGTTCCATCACAGCCAACAGAGACGAAGGAACCAACTTGTCGGTTTGCATCGGCGGCATCATAGGCGAAATGTATGCAATGTATGCTGAGGGTATCGCCCACAGCACAGCCATGGTGACCATCCGCAGTCTTGAAGCCTTTTACGCGGGTGGCATTTGCGGAAGAATGGCTAAGAATGCCGACATCTACGATTGCGCAGCCTCTGCCGACATCAACCTTGGCGATGTGGGCAAGTCCTCTGTTGGAGGTATCGTGGGTTATGCTTCAGGCGGCAATAAGATTGAAGGCTGCACCTCGTCGGGTACTATTAACGGATACAATACGGGGGGCATTTGTGGCCAGTTGAGGATTGGCGAACCCATAGGTGAGTTGATCGCCTGCTCCAGTACGTCACGGCTGAGCGCCACCAACTACGGAGGTGGCATTGTAGGATTGATGGAAGGGTCGACCTTCGAAAGAAACGAAGTGAAATACTGCACTTTCGGAGGACATGTCGACGGCACATCAGCCCGGGCGGCTGGCGGCATTTGCGGACGCTTCATGTCCGACACCGACTTGCAAGTCTCTTATTCGCTCATGGTGGGCACCCTCGCAAAGTCTTCCACAGGATTGAGTGGAGCCATCATCGGTCAGTGCAGCAAGGCTGTCGAGACCATTGCCAACTGCTATTACGACCAGTTGATGTTCGATGGCCTCGTGACGGGCAGCGATACCACGCACATCACCGTGAAACCACTCACCACCTATGACCTGACGAGCGGCGACCCCGGCAAAGTCCCACTGCTCGAAGTCAGCGACGACGCCACCGTGGGATTCCAACTGCAGGAAGGCCTCTATCCCATGGTGTTTACCAAGACCGAGTGGACGGGCAAAGACTATTTTACCAATAAGTCCGAAGGGATGAGCACCGCCACCAAGTTGCTGTTCGACCCCAAGACCGTGGACAAGACCAATACCCTCTACCAGCCGGGGGCATGGCTTTGTGCCCTGCCTGCCGGCATACGCCGAGGCGACTGCGCCTGGGACTTCGTTTCCACCGTTTCGCTCAACAGCAAGGAGCTGACCTACGAAGAGCCCTCCACCAATCGCACCATCGAGGTGAGGACCGACCACACCATGCCCGCCTCCGACATCCTGAAGATCAAGGACAAGACAGCCACTGCCGTGAGCAACGGCACCACGCTGCTCACCATCGCCTCCACGGTCTCCACACCCGATGTCAACCTCTACCACCCGAAACCCATCGGCGGCAGCAAGCAGGTGCAGTTCACCATCACCGTCGACCAGCCGTGGGACGGCTCCGTCGCCACTGCCTACGCCTATGGTAAGGGATTGGCAGAAGACCCGTTCATCATCAAGAACGGGGCACAGTTGGCCAACGCCGTGCTCAACAACAAGGCGGGCGAGCACTTTGAGCAGATATGCGACATCACGCTCAACCCCCAGGTGTACACAGGTACAATGTTCGTGAAAGATGGCTGCCACCCGTGGGTCAACGGCAACTTCAATGCCCACTACGACGGATGCGGCCACTTCATCCTCGGCCCCTACATGGAATCCCAGGGCATGGGGCTCTTCGGCCACGTAGGAAGCAAGGCCGAGATAGAGAACCTGGGTGTCGTCGATGCCAACTTCCAGCGCCACTCAGGTGTCTTTGCCAGCACGATGGACGGTCATATCACCAACTGCATTGCCCAGGGCTTTTCGTTCGACCCCTATAACGACCCTGACTACGGCGATGACAGCGACAAGTCTTACTCAGGCGGATTCTGCTCCACGATAGGCACCGGCAATCCCGAAGCCACCATCGAAGACTGTATCTCGGGCGTGTTCCACACCAGCATCCTCAGCGACTTCTCACCCTTTGTCAGCCTTACCGACGAGAACAAGGGCAAAGTCATCAACTGCCTGAGCGTGGTGTCGGTCATCTCCGACGATTTGGAAT
Organism: uncultured Prevotellaceae bacterium; assembly: GCA_902780635.1. GTDB lineage: Bacteria > Bacteroidota > Bacteroidia > Bacteroidales > Bacteroidaceae > Prevotella. The sequence continues at coordinate 146,764 of CACZGH010000004.1, read as the reverse complement.
TCACAGGGCAACTCATCAGCATGTCGGGCCGCGACTACATCAAGGACTGCTACTGGCTGAAAGGCTACGAGCAAGCCAACACCGGCTACACCCTCGACGAAATCTGCTCCACACTGGGCAAGCGCAAACTGTGGACCTTCACGCCCAACTACTTCCCCACCCTCCGCACCTTTGCCGAGTCCGACATGGGCAAACTGATGTCGGTGCCTTTCCGCACCGATATCGACTATCACTACGACAGTTACCGTAAGACGTCCGACAACTTCCTCATGGGCTTCAGCCGTCAGATTCCATTCGAGCCGACATCCATTGACTGGAAGACCAACGACAGTACGGAATCCACCATCGAGTGGGACAGCGAAATGGGCGTTGTGGTACCTGTGAACAGCACCATCATTCCCGGTAAATTCCACAACAGGCCCCACTATCGGCTACTCACCTGGCTCGAAGTCTTTGAGGGCAAACTGGGTAAGTTCACCCACCGCATCATGACACGCACCGACCAGGCAGCCGTCAATCCAGGCATCACTTTCGTCGATGTCAACGCTCAGAATGCCTGCCTCGAAGCCTTCGACACCAATGACGACATGTATCTCTCACTGGCCGAACTGAAGGCAGTGACCAATGAGCAGACGCTGACCGCTTTCCAGACCGCGACGGCACGCAAAATCGTCAGTTTCCCCGAATTCCGCTTCTTCAAGAGCGTCAGCACGCTTACCTCACAACTCAACGGGCTTGAGAAACTCAAGGACGTTCGACTGCCTCACAACCTCCGTACCTTAGGCTCCGAAGCCTTCAAAGGTTGCAGCAGTCTGAAGGAGGTGACCATCCCGGCGAAGATGACCGACGTAGAGCCCCGTTCCTTCTATGGTTCGTCGGTAGACAGCATTTTCGTCGACCCCTTCAATGCCCAGTTCGAGTCGCGCGACGGCATGCTCTTCGCCAAGGATGCCAATGCCATTGCCGACGAGAAGAACGTGCTCGCCGCCTTCCCCAACGGGCGCAGCGAGGTGGTCATCCCCGGCACGGTTTCGCGCATTGCCAGCGGCGCTGTCTATAAGGTGCCCGGCGTCAGCGATCTCTATTTCGACACCACCGACTACACCACCGTTCCCCAGCTTGAGAACGGCGGCATCGAAACCGCCGACGGACAGATGATGAACGTCTACGTCTGCGACGCCACCAACGACTCGGTGCTGCTGCGCGCCTACCGTCGCGAACCTACTTGGAGCCCCTACGTCAGCGCAGGCCGGCTGAGCCGCTACTACCCGCTGAAGATCGACAATAGCGTCGCCACCATCGGCCCCGATGGCCAGCGTTGCTACGTCGGTACGTTCTACATCGGCTTCGATACCGAACTACCCGCCACCATGACTCCCTTCATCGTGAGCAAAGCCGACGAAGCAAATTTCAAGGCCTATCTGTTGGAGCAAGAACGCCAGGTGCCCCGTCTGTCGCCCGTCGTTGTACTATCCAAAGAGCCAGGCCTTTACCGTCTTCACCCCCTCGGTTGGCAGGTGGCCGAATGGCCTATGTGGGCCAACCAACTCATCGGCACCGACCGTAAAGGGAAACCCATCTATCAGCAGCACTCTGCCCAGGGCAGCATCCTGACTCCGCAGAGCAATGGCAACCACTTCGGATTCTTCTATGACAAGCAATCCGAACTGCCGCCCTACCAAGCGTATATTACTTATAACACCGTGGGCAAAGACGAAGAAACCGCCCGCCAGTCGCACTACGACGTCGTCTACGACCTCGAGATGGCAGGCGAACATTCCGACGGCGACTTCATCTATCGCATCATCCATAAACAGTCCAACGACGACTATCTGGCCACACTCACCGAATACACTGGTCAGGGTGGTTGCGTCGTCGTGCCTCCCGTCGTCGATTGGGAGCAGCAGTCGCAAGTGCCAGTCACGAAGTTGGGCGCAGGAGTTTTCAGCCGTAACAACAACACCATCTACAGCATCGACATGAGTGCCCTCGACGAGATGGAGGCCGTCAGCACCGACCGCACAGCCGCCGCGTCTCCCTTCTGCGGTGTTGACCCCCGCACCATCATCTACCTGCCTGAAGGCAAGGCCACTGAGGCCGACAACGTGGTAGTGGGCGCCCTATGCAAAAAGCTCTCGCTCACCGACAAATGGGACTTTGCTCCACCCTACGAATTCTATGCAGAGGAGGCTACGTACGATCGTGTGTTCTCGGCCACCCGAAATGACGATGGCACATGGTCATCCAAAGCCTTTACCTTGTGCCTGCCATTCGACTTCGACCTCACGGCCCTGCACAATAGTGGTCAAGTGAGAGTCTGCCAACTCTACTTTATCAAGGACAACCAGGAGTTTATCTTCTCCCATACCGTTCCCGAACTCTCAGCTGGATATGCCTACGTCATCGTTGTCAACGAGGGAGAAATTTCGTTCAACGCCGAGAATGTGATGCTTTCAGACGTGATAGATGAGAGCCAGGAGATTTTCGACTGGGACAATCCCCGCGAACCCTTAGGTGTATGGAAGGGCACATTTAGGTGTATGAGCAATGATGATTGTAATGCTCAGCCTACATGGGGCATGGACAGAGGCATGTTCCGACTCTTCCGCAATGACACGGAGGCTTATCGTAAGGCATGGCTGTCTTCATACCGTTCAGCCTTCTACGCAGACCATCCGCTGGGACGCAATGCTTACGCCATCTCCTTTAAGCAGTATGTTGCCGGCAGCGATGACGATCCGATCACCGACTTCCCCACCGACAGCTATGACCCCGACGCCGACTTCTCTGGGTACGACGACGATCCCGACGGCATCATCCATGTCATCGGCGACAACGGCTCACATCAGTACTTCGACTTGCAAGGCTGGCCGCTCAACAGCCTCCCCAGAAAGGGAGTATATATCAGCCATGGTAAAAAGATCATCAAATAAAAAAAACATACAACAATGAAAATCAACAAAAACAGTTTGAGTTTTACTCACTCGCCGCTCGGCAACCGCAAAAATTATCAGGCACCCGACATCTGGATGGGCAAGTCTCAACTAATCAAAATGATTTGTCAGAGCAGCGGAAGCGGAAGCGGAAACATGGGTGATGGTGGCAATGCCAACGAAGACCATCGTTTTTGGGATGACGAGGACGACAGCCCTAATATTTGGGACAAAGAGGAGTAATACAGTATTCGTACTCTACGCCCTGTTTACCGACAACCATAGGCGTTTACAATAGAAAGAGCCGTACCGTGGCATGAATCATCATGCTCCGATACGGCTCTTGGTATACAAGTGACGTTTACTTCACTTTCTTGAAAATAACCTTTGGCTTAACTCCTCAACTCCTGAACTCCTGAACTTCTGAACTCCTATACTCCTGAACTCCTTCAACTTATGCTGCCATTCCCATCCGATCTAACTTCATCGAGTAGCCATTGGAGAGCGCTGCGACATAACCATTGATGGTTCTGTTGAGCTTGACCACCTTATTACTGGAGAACAGGGATCCGAGGAAGGAGGGCATTGAGGCGGGCATCAGGGAGGCAGGTACAGCCTCTGACTTGCAGTCCACCATGCTCCAGGCGCCATCCTGGTTGAAGACCACCTCTGTGCCGTCGTTCAGGCTCACCTCGTATACAGTATCACTAGTGGACTTCATCTTTGCATAAGCCACAGACTGACGGGGGAAGTTTTGCTGTACGAATGCCTTTACTTCTGCGGGCAAATCCTTTGCGAACACCATTTTATCACTTGCATTATTACTCATTGACTTTGTCATCATACCTATCAGTGCGAACACCATCATTTTAGCCTTTTTCATAATTGTATTTTTTTGTTGTTATTTCTTTTTGTTTTAATTTTCTGATGCAAAGTTAAGCCGGTTTTGGGCCCGAAAAAAGTTTTTCGCCCTATTTTGAATTCAAACGTAGCGACACAAACCTCTATATGCGACATACCCGACAAAGGCCTTAGAAAAGTGTCGCATTGGTTTAGTAGACGAGTCGATGTGTAGACAAGTTAATTATTTAGTTGACGAAAAAAAGGCACCACTATCAACAAATCGATATTATTATATACCAAGTATAGTGTTTTTTTACTAATTTTGCATAGAAATCACAAAGTACGCTACCATGGGCATCTATATCAATACAGGAAACGAGGGATTTAAGAGAATCCGCAATGGTGAATACGTGGACAAATCGAATCTTATCGCCACTGTCAATGGAACACTCTTTTCAGAGTGGAGTTTCACCTGTGTAAGCCGTTGCCGACGTTTCGGCAAGTCGATGGCGGCGAAGATGCTTTGTGCCTATTATGACCACTCATGTGACTCGCGCCAACTCTTCACCGACTTGAAAATAGCCCGTCATCCTTCCTTCGAGGAGCACCTCAACAAATACCCTGTCATCTACCTCGACATGACATCTTTCGTGGAGCGATACAAGGACGAGAGCATCGTCACCCATATAGAGCATGAACTGAAAACAGAGATTCTCGACACCTATCCAGACGTGAAGACAAAGGAAACCGATGACCTGATGTACTGCCTCTTCCGCATCGCCGACCAGACAGGCCAGCGCTTCATCTTCATCATCGACGAGTGGGATGCTATCTATCGCGAGTTCAGACCCGGCTCACAAGCTATGGATAGCTACATAGGATGGCTCCGGCGTATGTTCAAAGACGTACTCGCCACCAGGGTTTTCGCTGGTGTTTATCTCACTGGCATTCTTCCTATCAAAAAATACAAGACGCAGTCAGCGCTTAACAACTTCATCGAGTACTCCATGGTGAGTCCTGGCGGCATGGCTGGCTATTTCGGATTCACCAAAGAGGAGGTGAAAGCCTTGGCTGAGAAATACAACACTGACTTTGACGAGTTGGAGAAATGGTACGACGGCTATCAGATAGGTAATGAGAAGTCCATCTTCAATCCCAACTCTGTGATACAAGCTGTCAACCGCCACCGCTGCAGTAGTTACTGGGCCTCAACGGGCGCTTTTGACACTGTGGCCGACTATATCCAATTGAACTTTGAAGGTCTGAAAGATGATATGATCCGTATGTTGGGTGGAGAACGATGCAGCGTGGACCCCACTGGCTTTCAGAACGACTTATCCGTGATACGCACTCGCGATGATGTGCTGACCGTACTTATCCATCTGGGCTATCTCTCTTTCGACTGGAACACAGAGAAATGCTACATCCCCAACCGTGAGGTAGCCGGAGAGATGGTCAATGCGGTGAAAGCCACCAACTGGACCAACGTCATCAAGGCCCTGCAGGAGTCTGAGCAGCTGCTCCGGGCCACCCTCAACGGTGACAGCGAGGCCGTAGCCAGAGGCATCGATGCCGCCCATGACGAAAACACCAGCATCCTGTCCTACAACAATGAGAACTCCTTAGCCTGTGTGCTCTCCCTCGCCTACTACTACGCCCGTAACGACTACGTCATGCACCGAGAATTGGCCTCCGGTAAAGGTTTTGCGGATATTGTGCTCATCCCTCGTAAAAACGTCAACTCTCCCGCCATCATCGTAGAACTGAAATACAACAAAGAGGCAGACTCCGCCATTGACCAGATCCACCGTCGGCAATACCCCGCCAAGGTGGTTCAACACACCTCCAACCTCTTGCTGGTAGGCATCAGCTATGACCGCGACACAAAGACCCATACATGCCTCATCGAGCAGTGGCAAGGCTGACATTAGAGGCCGCCAAGAGCCTCGACTTCCTGCAAGCCGCCCAGTACCGCGACGAGATTATCCGGTTGCAAGACCTTTTGGAGCAAAGGAAGAAGGAAGGCCCTTAACCCTAAAACCGCTACTGGAGCATAGCACACGGAGCTCTCCCTGGCGAGGTTACCCAGGACGAGGAGGGCATGCAGACGATGCGGCAACTCGCCCTTAACATGGCGTTCCTAATCAAGTCCATCCAGTTCGGGATGAAAGAATACGGCTCTCCGAAAATCCAGGAGCAGCATGTGAAAACGCATTATAAAAGATAAGAGAGTAAGAACACCATCATATTTTAAATACCTAACAATCATGCAAAAACCGTTCTCTTCCAACAGCCTTTTCATATTATTTTTATTGTCTGTGCTGCCCATGTCTGCTCAACAAGTATCAATAGAGGCGGCTATGCAAAAAGCCGTGTCTTTTCTCAGTCAACCCGACAGTCCATCCTCGATGAAAATGAAGGTTCCGAGAAAGAATCCTCAGTTGAAGCTTGTCAACAACCGAGATGAGTTTTACATTTTCAATGATGAGTCTAACGGCGGTTTTGTAATTGTTAGTGGTGACGAACGAATGCCTGCCATTTTGGGCTACTCTTTCGAAGGGAGTTTTGTTGCAGATCAACTGCCAGACAATCTTCGGGAGTGGTTGGAAGGATATGCCGCTCAGGTTGATTATTTACGAAAGAATCCTCAAACTGAGATTGCATCAAAGCGTAAGGAACGGGGCAGTTCTATTTCACCAATGCTTGATTGTGAATGGGATCAGTGGTGGCCTTATAATACTATGTGCCCTGATGAGTCTCCGACAGGTTGCGTTGCTACAGCGATGGCACAAATCATGTATTATCACAAGTGGCCGGAACAGACAAGAAATATCATCCATGGCTATATTTATGACGAACAAGGGTCTGTAGCTTCTGATTATCCCATCACAACTATCGACTGGGATAATATGTTGCCCAATTATCAAGGAGAGCCTACCCAAGAACAAATCGAAGCAGTGGCCAAACTGATGGTGTTATGTGGAGAATCTGTAAAAATGCAATATAACGCTTCTGGTAGTGGAGCTCGTGCTGACAATGTGCTAAAATCACTTCCTCGCTATTTTGGGTATGACATAAACATTTCTATGGTATATAATTCTGATTATGAACAGAATACATGGAATCAGCTCATTTATGATGAGTTATCTAACCATCGTCCAGTCTTATATGGAGGTAGTAATGAAACGATGGGGCATGTCTTTGTGGTTGATGGCTATGACGGAAATGACTACTTCCATCTCAATTGGGGCTGGGGAGGATACATGAACGGCAACTATCTCTTATCGGTATTACCTGATTACAACAACGACCAATGTGCCATCATTGGTATAAAGCCATCAAGCACTGCTCTTCCTGAAACCTATGGGGTGCTTGAAAATGGAACAATGACATTGTACTACGATACGGAAAAAAAGAATCGTTCAGGGAAAGTCTTTCCTGATTTGATGGCTACAGATCCTAATTTTACGTCTGAAATAGAATTACTTCATTGTCCTCAGGATTCAGAAATGGTAGCTTGTATCATCGATTCGTCCTTTGCTGATTATGAATTGGAGTCATTAAATGGTTTCTTTTCTCAATGTGAAAATCTTAAGTCAATAACAGGACTGAAGAATTTGAATACCTCTCATGTAACAGAGATGATGGGAATGTTTTATGGGTGTTCTTCATTGGAAACAATTGACTTTAATGGTTTTTGTACAGATCATGTACATGATATGGGTTGGATGTTTCAAGATTGTATATCCTTAAAGGCTCTTAATCTAAGTGGTTTTAACACAAATCACGTAATTATGATGGATGGTATGTTTGAAAATTGTTCTTCTTTAAAAGAACTGGACATAAACAGTTTCAATACAGAAAACACCGCATTGATGCAATATATGTTTGATGGATGTTCCTCATTGGAAAGGCTCGATCTAAGTAATTTTAATACAAAGAACAATCTAACAATGTTTTCCATGTTCGAGGGTTGCTCTTCGTTGACAGAATTAGACTTAAGTAGTTTTAATACTGAAAAAGTAGAAGAAATGACTTATACATTTAGATACTGCTCCTCGCTGAAGAAACTTGATCTTTCCCATTTCAATACCGAAAATGTGACAAGTATGTGGGCTATGTTTCAAGGTTGTTCTTCTATAGATAGTCTCGATTTAAGCAGTTTTAATACAGAGAAAGTAAATTCCATGTATAACATGTTTGATATGTGTTGGTCTTTAAAAAAACTTGACGTAAGCAGTTTTAATACATCAAATGTGTCTGGTTCCATGGAGTATATGTTTAGGGAATGTAGCTTATTGGAAAATCTTGACCTTAGTGGATTTTACACCGATAAGGTAACTGATATGTTTGCGATGTTCGCATGCTGTAGTTCGTTGCAGAAACTTGATTTGAGTAGTTTTAATACTTCGAATGTCACAAACATGAGTGGGATGTTCGATGGCTGTAGCTCGTTGAAAACTCTGAATCTTAGCAATTTCAACACAGAAAATGTCTCAAATATGTATGCAATGTTCAATGGGTGTGGATCTTTAAAGGAACTCGATCTTAGTAGTTTTAATACAAAAAAAGTGAATACAATGGGGTACCAATTTAGTGGCTGTGGGTCGTTGGAACACCTTGACCTTAGTAGTTTTGACACATCGAATGTGGAAAGTATGAATGGTACATTTTTTGGTTGCGGGTCATTAAAGATTCTTGATTTGAGTGGTTTTAATACTTCAAAGGTAACAGACATGAGCAATATGTTTAACAGCTGTGAATCATTGACTGCTCTTGATCTTGGTAGTTTCATTACAGACAACGTAACAAATATGAACGGAATGTTCAATCGTTGTATTTCATTAAAGAGTCTTGACTTGAGCAATTTCAACACATCGAATTTGACAAATATGAATTATATGTTCTTAGGATGTAATTCATTGGAAAACTTAAATCTCCACAACTTTAATACTGAAAAAGTATCAGAGATGGATTTCCTTTTTAGAGAGTGCCATCAACTTAATGCTTTAGATTTAAGTAGTTTCAATACATCAAATGTAACTAACATGAGTTATATGTTTACGGATTGTTTCTCATTGAAAAATCTTGATCTTTCTGCATTCAACACATCAAACGTGAATAACATGAGTGGTATGTTCAATGGTTGTTGGTATATTAAAAACCTTGATCTTTCTGCATTCAATACATCAAATGTGAACAACATGTCGGGTATGTTTAGCAGTTGTTGGTCCCTTGAATCCATTTATGTGGGTGATGATTGGAATACTGAAAAAGTGGAAAATGGTGATGATATGTTTTATTATTGTTTTGAACTTATAGGCGAAAAGGGAACAACATTTAGTGAGGAACATACAGGTTTGGATTATGCCCATATCGATGGCGGACCCGACAACCCCGGCTACTTATCAAGTGCTTTTTTGCTGCCGTTGGGTGATGTCAACAATGATCAAATTGTGGATATTTCTGATGTATTACTGATAGTCGATTATATTTTAGGGCGCAATCCAGAAGGCTTCATCCGTGCCAAAAGTGACATCAATAAAGATGGACAGATTGATATCTCCGATGTCCTTAGTACCGTTGACATCATCTTAGGAAGATATTGATTTTCTGAATAGGTGTAATGGGAGGGGAGGAAAAGAAATGAAAAAGACTCCTTTCCTCCTAGACTTCTTAAAATTATTTGTCACTGGTAAGAGCCATCTTTTTCATGGACATTTATTATCTTTGCACCAAACTTTATTATTATAGATTATCATGGCAAAATTGAATCGCATAAAAGCAGTTCTTGCCGAGCAAGAAAAAAAAGTAAGTGGTTGGCTGAGCAAGTTGGAAAGTCTGCATGTACAATAAGTAAGTGGTGCAGCAATAGTGTTCAACCAGATTTGAATACCCTTAATAAGATTGCAAATCTCCTTGACGTTGATGTTCGCGATTTAATCGTTTCAACCAAACAATAACCACACATGGCAAAGAAAGCAATTAAATATACCGAGATAGAAATAGAACAACAATCAGATTTAATCTCAGAACCGCAATTTGATTTGTTTTTCAACAATGGTGACGATGAACGACATGAGGATGGTACATTAAGAGTGTTATCCTTGTTTTCTGGATGTGGAGGTATGGATTTAGGTCTTGAAGGTGGATTTATGTGTCACCACAATTCCGTGACAAATCCTGATTGGATAGATTATCAAGTTAATGACAACTGGGTAATGCTCAATCGTAATCTTTTTAGGACAGTATTTGCCTGTGATATTTTGGAAGAAGCTCGATTAACATGGTTGAACTATATGTCTCGTTATCATGTAAATCCTGAAATTTACCATTTGGAAAGTATTGTCAATTTAGTCAAACTCCAAAGAGAAGGCCATGAGGTATTTCCTCACAATATTGATGTTGTAACTGGTGGATTCCCTTGTCAGGACTTCAGCGTTGCAGGAAAAAGAAAAGGCTTTTATTCTGCGGTATCACATAACGGAGAGAAAAGGCTTAATGATGAACCATCAGAGGAAACGAGAGGAAAACTGTATATGTGGATGAAGCAAGTCATCGATATTGTCCAACCTAAAATGTTCATTGCAGAGAATGTCAAGGGGTTGGTTAGTCTTGGTGATGTTAAGGATATTATACAACGAGATTTCTCGACTGCCAACGGAAATGATTATATAGTTCTTGAGCCACAAGTTCTGCATGCAGGAAATTATGGAGTACCAGAGACACGTGAACGTGTGTTTTTCATAGGAATAAAGCGATCAGCATTATCTCCTCAGGCAATTGAAGCGTTAGAGCAAGAGAATATCCCACAAGAATACTATCCTTATCCATTGCCAACACACAAATTCAATGTTGATAACGACGAACTTCCTTCGCCTGTTACCTGTAGAGACGTATTAGGAGGATTACCTGAGCCTGAACATTCGAAAGATTTAGCTCAAAAATTCTTCTCTGGTGCTCAGTATCTTAGTAATGGAAGTCAAGGGCAAACAGAGATAAATATGGATGGACTAGGACCTACAATACGATCTGAGCATCATGGGAATATAGAGTTTCGTAGATTATCAGCAGAACATGGTGGTAAAAACATGGATGAATTAAACAACGGACTTGCTGAACGTAGGCTCACACCTCGTGAATGCGCTCTGATCCAAACATTTCCACCTGATTATCCTTTTGTGTTCCATAAACTTGCTTCTAAAAGATATGCAGTTAGTCCTTCCGGAGCATACAAAGTAATTGGAAATGCAGTACCACCTATGTTAGCTTACAACATAGCAAGAAGAGTTCAAGAAGTTTGGCATTTATATTTTGATTAAATATGGATACAAGTAATAATATCATCGCTATCAGGAAAAGAGATATTACATTGGCTCACCAAGCCTTTGTTGATTTGATGGATAGAACAGAAAAGATTCTAAATCAAGAAGCTTTAGCAAATCCTAACGAGTACAAACGATTAAATTCGAGTACATTAGAACCTTGTGCAGTTGAAAAGATTAAGCTGGCATGTGCTGATTCACCTTTTGACGCAAATGAGGTTAAGTTAATTTCAGGACAAAGATTCCCCGATATAATAGCTGAGAAATATTATGGCGTTGAAGTAAAATCAACAAAAGAAGATCACTGGACGTCCACAGGTAGTAGTATCGTAGAAACCACCCGTGTTGAAAATGTTGATGATATATATATGCTATTTGGAAAACTTGGTGGAAATGTGCCACAATTTAAGTGCAGACCATATCAAGACGTTTTGTACGATATTGCTGTCACCCACTCTCCTAGATATCTGATAAATATGGAATTAGATAAGAATAAAACCATATTTTCAAAGATGGGGACAACATATGATGATTTCCGTACTTCGCCTGATAGCATATCAAAGGTAAGACATTATTATAGAGAACTTGCTCGTCAGCAAAATAGACAAGAAATGCCATGGTGGATTACTTCAGACAATGTGGAAACAGGACATTCCTTCAATATTAAATTATGGAACTCGCTCGATATATGGGAAAAACGTGAATTGCAAACTAAATGCATGATTCTATTTCCTGAAGCACTGAATCCTGCTCGAATAATGACAAAGTATAATAATACAACACTTTGGTTGTGTGCTTATAATCAGGTGGTTAATCCTAACATTCGAGACATCTATTCTGCAGGAGGTAAGATTACACATGTAAACGGAAAGCGCCTGGAAACTCCTGTTGCACAGGTATTCAATATAATCGTGGATTATTCTGATGAAATTAAGGCGGTGTTAAGACATCCTTCGTCAGAAATGTATATGATGATTAAAGACTTTAATCCGATTCTTCTTCAAAGTGAGGATATGTATGAGGCATGGTTAAATATTTGCTGTAAATTTGCAGACGAAAATAATGTGCCTCTAAGAGAATGGATTACAGATAAACCTGCGTTTTTATTCTCGAAATGATTTCGAGAAATCATTGAGGCAGGCATCAAATAACTAATTTGAAAGTTTTCCGCACTTCACACCCTTCTCCCAATCCAAAACCAATTGACGCACCATTCAAAACGGTGCGTCATTATCCAAAAGTATCTCTTGGCCTTTGGGTACGACAAAGAGGTCGAAGAAATGAATGGTGGCAGGGTTGAAGCCGCAGATGAAATCCAACAAGAGATAAGAGCCTGTTGCTCAAAAAGCAGACTCTTCCTCACTGAGGACGATTTGCAGTTGCTCATCAGTGATTTTCCCCAATTGATAGAGGGACGACTCACGTGGATCACGCCCCTGACTGACATACTCACGGCGCAAGTAGCTATACAGGGCTTGGATGCCCGCCGGTGCGAAGAAAGCCAGGACATGCTCCTCAGATGGGAAAAGCTTCTTGAAGGTGGCCATGTCGGCTCTCTGTCTTTCTGATAAGACGCTGTGACTGACTGATAGCCCACTGCTGGGCGTCGCGGATGAAATCCGCAGAACTTGGTTGACACTGATGGGATGCATAATGATGGATGTTTGATGAATAGTTGGGTGAAATGGATGACGCATACAGATGGCCTCTTGCCACGATTGATTGGCATTCATCTCGTTGATTTCTTGTTGAATGCTTTCATGCGCGTGCGCGTTGTTGTCGTTGATGAATATATTTATATCTTTATTCTTCTTTGTGCCGGAGGGCGTGTCGGATGGTGTGCCGTTTTTGTGCCGATGGGGAGCAGAAATCGTAGATTCAAGATGGTTTTCGTTAGGAAATAAATGACTGATATTCTGATTATTGCATAACTTTTCTATATAAAGAATGCCTATGCCTGAGTTTGTGTCAGAAACTGTGCCAAATGCTGTGCCAAGACTTGTGTCAGATGCTGTGCATTGCAAAATGATATATCCTTGTTCCATTTTCTTTGTGTGAGATGGTTTCTAAATTCACGACAAAGAAAAGCTGGAAATCTGACATAGAAATGTCATTTTAATATTTTTCAACGTAAGCATTCGATGAAGTGAATCAAGGAAGTATTTTTAGATTCCGTAAAGGTCCGAAAAGACGAAAATGTACGAAAAACTCCCAGTCTTCTTAGGCCAAAAGAATCTAAGGAGACTGGGAGGAAAGGAGTTTTGTCAGGTGCCGACCTCACTATTTGCGCGCCACCCCAAAATACCAGTTATTGATGATGTCTCGTTCCTGTCTCTCGAGATATTGTGGATAGGCCTCGCTGGCCTCTTTGATGAATCTGTACGTGGCCTTGATGAATTTCTTTATGGCCGTTTTGAAGTTGTTCACTTTGGTTGACATTGACGTTACATTGTACTGGGCAAATGTCATCTGGGTTAATTCCATTGCTTTCATAATCGTATATTTTTTTGTTATTATTATTTTTGTTGTCATGACAGGAGAGCCTGTCTTTGTTGTTCTGATGCAAAGGTAGGGCGATTCTGAAAGCGGGCAAGAAATTATATCGTTTTTTTATGGGAAAGCACGCGACAGATTCCCACATTTGCGACAAATATGGGAAAAGGCTTTGAAAGCTGTCGCTTTGACGGATGAGAGTTGAGAGTTGAGAATTGAGAATTGAGAGTTGAGAATTGAGAGTTGAGAGTTGATAGTTACGTTTGAAGGAAAAAACTCCTTAACTCCTTGACTCCTTAGAATTTTTAGATTCCGAAAAGGCCCGAAATAGCGAAAGGAACGAAAACTCCACTCTATGGAGATTGATTTAGGCTAAGGAGTTGAGGAGGATAGGAGAGAATTGTCAACCCTTAACCATGAACCAAAATCCCCTTCCCTCTTCCTTCTTCCATCTACCTTCTTCCTTCTTAGCGACAACATTGATATAGGTCACGGCAACAAGATACCCCTCTGGCTATTTGGATTGCTATACTGATCATTGTGGACTGATTAATCATAGAGCCAGACCTCACTACTTGCGCGCCAACCCCAAATACCAGTTATTGATGAAGCCCCATTCTTGTCTCTCGAAATACTGCGGATAGACCACGCTGGCCTCCCTACATTCCCTATGTATGCGACAGATTCAGCAGCTGTTTCTCTGATGTGTCGCAAAAAACAACCCTCTGTCGCATGTGCTTTGACAAAAAACAGGAAATAAGATTCGCCTTATCAGTATTCGCTGTAATTTTGCATCGTAAATCAGAAACAATTAAAAACTATAGCAATAATGAAAAAGGTATTTTTGATGGTTGTAGTCGCCATGATGACTACAGTGAATGTTCTGGCACAGAAACAGCCTACTGGTATGAGAATGGAAGTGGCCGAGGTAGAAGTTGACAAATGCGAGTACTCTGTCTTCACCTACAAGGACAATGACGAAACCTTCGGTTACTATTTGAGTCTGTTACGCTCGCCCAGGTTCTTGGATCCTGGTGAAGTCCTCGGTGTTCAGGTTCAAGGTGTCAGAGAGACTTGCATCTGGCTTGGTGCTACCTTCGATGAGGCCTATGCTACGCTTGACAACATTCTCGATCTGTTCGATAAAGATTTAGGAACCTCTGTGGAGTTCAAGGGCCGCACAACAAACGGCAATGGCCACCTTGGTGAGCATAACATTTCTACTTGTGTGGTAGATAAGAAGCCGTTGGGCGGTAAACGGCTGAAGTTCTACTTCACCAGCGGTAAGCACGATACTTATGCCTATCTCTCCAAGACGGTTGTCAAGGAACTCCGCTCGGAGATGAAGATGGATAAGAAGCTCCATCCCAAACAGCATCGATAATGAATGTGTTTATTTGTAGTAAATGTGAATCCATTTTCCCCTGAGTTGTAGGTCACTGAGGGCGTGTCAAAATAATGTGTCTCATTGTGCCAGCTGCTCTCTCCTATAGGCATAAAACTACATTTGACACACCCTCCAGTTTGATATTCCTATGATTATTGTAATGGGGGTATTACTTTTCATCAAAGAACGAGCCTTTGGGCATAGGGGCGGATTCGGCCACGCAGAAGTTGAATCGCGCCCTGCATTTGCGTTCACGGGCGAACATCTTCTTGGTGCCTTCCTCATCTTGCTGGAATTCAAGGTGCTCATCAATGGCAAAGGAATGAGCCATCCCCTCCACATCCAGGTTGTCGGTGCCAATCAACGTGAACGTCCAGTTCTGCTTCTTCAGTTTCTCGATGAGTGTGCGAACCATCTTCAAGGTCCACTCCTCGCTGCTGTTCTCATAGCCGTCGGTGATGATGGTCACAAGGACGTGGTCGCCATCCTCTACTTGGGCGTTCACCTTCGACACCCCTTTGCCTATTGCATCGTATAGTGGTGTGGCAGCACAGGGATTGTAGGATTTCCACGCCAAATCATTGGTCTGGTCAGCCGGAGTGTTGTCGTAGTGCAGTTTGGTATGGTCGCTGTCAAAAGTGATGAGGGTGATGCGCTGTTCTTGATTCGGGAACTTCTTCTGCATCATACGGACTGTCTGCAGGGTTTCGTTCATACCGGTAAAGGCTTGTTTGCGGATACATGACATGGAACCGCTCTCGTCAACAATAATCAGGTTGTGAACTCTTGCTTTTTCTTCTTTCGTTTTCATGATCGTAAGTTTTTAATTGGTGAATAATTCTTTTTCTACAAGTCTTTATCTCTTTAAAGAAGAATTCAGAAAAAAATTAAGCAAGGATATGATTTTTTTCGTATCTTCGCACAAAATAATACAAAATATGTTCAACTAATGAACACTCAGATAAGGATAGTATGAAGAGATATGCCTTGTTTTTTGACATTGACGGGACACTGGTGAGTTTCAAGACTCACCAGATACCTCCTTCCACCATACTGGCACTGACACAGGCCAAAGCCAATGGGCATAAGGTGTTGATCGCCACGGGAAGGCCACCGCTGATCATCACCAACCTTGGAGCCATCCAGCACCTGGTGGACGGCTTCGTGACCATCAATGGTGCGCTGTGTTTCATCGGCGAGGAGACTGTCAGATGCAGGGAGATCGCCCCCGAAGAGGCACAGTTGGTGGTGGAGGATGCCCGAAACAAGGACTACGGACTGATCGTCATAGGAGAGAATGACATGGCGGTGCACGACCCTCATGGCGAGGTGGACCGGATCTTCCGACAGGAACTGGCGGTGGAGAACCTCCATCAGGCGAAGCCCATGAACCATGTGCTCACACAACGTATCCTGCAACTCACGGCATTCTTCACAGAGGACTACGAAGCGACACTGATGCCATGCATTCCAGGATGTATCTCAGGACGATGGCACCCAGCCTTCACCGACATCACCGCACAGGGTGCGGACAAAGGAAAAGGGATCTTGGCCATGGCAGCACACCTGCGGCTCGACCCACAATGTACGATTGCCTTCGGAGACGGCGGCAACGACACTGCCATGATAAAAGCGGCAGGGGTAGGCGTGGCAATGGGCAACGCCCTTCCATCACTGAAGCAAGCGGCTGACTATACCACCACCTCGGTAGATGAAGACGGCATCCTGAATGCCTTGCGTCACTACCGTCTGATATAAAGATCGTTGAGCTTTCCTGGTTAATATCTGTAGTTTCCCACCCTCACAAACAACGTAAAAGTTTTATTTATCACGAATTTACGAGATTTGTCGAAGACCCACGAGGAACGCAGTAATTTGAGAATTCATAAGCAGATGAAAAGAATTATGAAGAATTATCGTCGCAAGCGACGCGAACATTACGCAATAGCGTAAGGAAATGACTGTCATTTCATCTCAAATTCCTATCAATTCCATCATAAATGAAAAATCTCAAATTCTCTAATTCGTGATAAAAAAGGGTGGGATAGTTCAGTTAATACAAAGAATGAATGACAAAAAAGGACGCTCCTGTTTCGGGAGCGTCCTCACAACCTAAACTTTTATGCTAATCAACCTTTTACCTTATCAATCTAATCACCTTATTACCTTATTCAATCTAATTACCTTTTCACCTAATCACCTAATAACCTAACTACCTTAATATCTATTCACCTAATCATCTAACTATCTTTCCACCTCAATTGACAAAAGCGCGGATGTGGTGGGCGGTGGTGCAGCGGGCATCATAGACCACGGTCATCATGCCATTGCGAGGATTAAACCTTACGTCTTTCACACCGTGGATGGACTTGGCTGCCATGACCACATTCTTATGTCTTGCTGCACGAGGGCTCACCTTGAAGGTGGTCATCTCGATGACGGGGGCGTGGCGGAAATGATGGCGATCCATCGCTCTGTCATACCTGCGGTCCATCATCCGCATCTCTTTTTTGTTGGGACGAGCATTCTTGTCTGCGTTCTTGTCTACGCTATTGGCTGCCATAGCCGGTACTGCTGTGATGGCCATCATCATCATGGCTGCGATCACTTTGTTCATCTTCTTCATAATTGTTATCCTTTAAACGTTCAACTTGATGTTAATAACTTTCTTGTTTCTGTTGCAAAAGTAGCATCATTTCTGCTGGTAGCCAAGGGAACGTTCCTATAACTGGTGAGGTTTTTCCCTATTTGGTGGGGGAAAATCCCTCTGGACATATATGGTATGTGATGCGTTTTTCGGATTGGTCTATTCTGTCAGACAGTTCTCCATAACCAGTCCTTCCACATCCTCCTCTACGATGGCAGGACGGAAATCTTCCGCCTCTAATGACAGCCGCACATTTCTCATGGTGATGCCCCGGATATGGCGTAGATAGAACCCCCACGAAGGCAGTTCACCAAACATCGTGTACTCTGGGTATTTCTGCACCTGTTCTGGCACATCGCCCTTGCGCCATAATGGAATATAGGCCATGCCTTTGGATGCCCGTCCGGGATAGACGATTTGCACGTTTTCCAACAGCACATCCTCAATGCAGTTGCCGGGGATGCCGCAGATGGGTGCAGGATGGATGTTATGGAAATAATCCACTTCGGGACCGCGAAGGTCATAGTCGATGTCTGGCCGTCCGAAAGGCACCTGGACAGAGAGATTGGTGACACGGATGTGCCTGACGACTCCCTTCCTGTTGCCAGAACGCTGCCCCAAACGAATAAACAAAGCATTGCCCGTATTGACGGCGGTGATGCTGTCGACCACCACGTCTTCTATGGTTGCTCCATCGACGCTCTCTATGGCCAAGGCCGAACGGAACGTGTCGAAGACACGGATGCCACGAATGTGGATGCGGCGAAAAGCGCCGTAGGACGCTGAGCCAAATTTCACGGCGCTGGCACTGCTCCTGATCTCACAGTGACTGATGAAGATTTCTTCGTTGCCGCTATTCGGGTCATAAGATTTCAGGCAGATGCCGTCATCGGCACTGTTCACACAGCAGTCGGTTATCTTCACGTCACGGCAGTCGGTCAAGTCAATGCCGTCGTTGTTCCAGTAAGCACGGTTATGGATGTCAAGATGGCTCAACACCATCTTCTTGCAGCGGTTGAAAGACAGCCCCCAACCAGCACTGTTGCGCAGACGTACCCCCTCGATGCGCACATCCTCACAACCTATGATGTTGAGCAATGTGGGACGAGCCAACTCGCTAGGCCGTTGCCTGCGCTCGTTGTAATTGGGGTCTTTCAGCTCCCCTGTATGGTGCAAACTATCAACGGCCAATGCCAAAGCCAGCCCCTGACCATCGATTGTGCCCTCCCCTGTGATGGAGATGCTTTTGGCGTCCTTTGACACAATCAGTCCCCGGTGTGAGTTGTCCTTGAGACGGTCTCCTGCCACTTGATTGGTTTCCAAGGGCGCATAGTCGTAGGGTGATGTGCTACCCATCAAAATAGCTCCTGCTTCCAAATGAAGTTCCACACCGCTCTTCAGTTCTAATTGCCCAATCAAGTATCGTCCTGGGCTGAACGTGACACAACCCCCGCCGCGGCCATTAGCCTTATCAATCAAGGCCTGCAGTGCCGCCGTATCCATACCCGGCATAGCACGAAACTTCTGCGCTGCGACCGTCAGCGTCAGAAGAAAGAGGACTATCCATATCAACGAAAACCGCTTCATACGGCAAAATTACAAAATATCAGGAGACAAACCAAAATCAACGGAACTTTTCTCATCTTGCAAAATATTTTGGCTTTTCTCTCGCTTAATCGGATTTTTTATCTAAATTTGCAGGTTAAAGTGTAGAAAGATACAAAAACAACCGATTATGAAGAAGATATTTGTTTCGATACTGCTGTGCCTGCCCATGCTGGCTATGGCGCAAAACTGGGAAACCGTGGAGAGCAACTCACAGAAAACCACAACGCAAAAAACCAAAGCCGCATCGACCAAAGAATATGTCTACGCCCGCTATTGTGGGAACGTGGTGCCAGTGGTAGACGGTCAGGTGATGTGGGAGAAAGACTTCACCAACAACCTGTCGGCCGAGGAGAACTACAACCACATGCTGGAGTTTCTCACCGCTATGACCAAAGAGGAAATCCAGTTTGAAAGCAGCAAAATCTCCATCGTCAACAAGGCAGAACACAAAATAGTATGCCACTTTGAGGAATGGCTCACCTTCACCAACAAATTTCTCTCCCTCGACCGTACCCGCATGATCTACACCCTCACCTGCGACTGCTATGACAACAAGGTGAACGTGAAAATCTTCCGCATCTCCTATTGGTATGAAGAGGAGCGCGATGGCGGCAACAGATACAAAGCCGAGGAATGGATCACCGACGAGAACGCCCTCAACAAGAAGCACACCCGTCTGATGAAAATCACCGGCAAATTCCGTCGCTGCACCGTAGACCGAATGGAGGAGATCTTCAACAACATCATCATTAGCTACCAGAAGTCATGACCACCGACCTACAGGAGCCTCGCCGGCATCATAGAAAAGAAAAGCCGGAGAGAGACAATATGTTTGCCCTGCGCAACACGCTCAACATCATCTTCATGGTGCTCGCCATTGTCGGTGTGGCCCTCTATTATTTCTATCCTGAGACCAACTTAGGTATCTACATCATTTTCGCCGGCATGGCCTGCAAGCTGGTGGAGAGTTGTATACGCATGCTAAAATGAACAAATACACCGTCATCTTCGTCTTTCTCGCCAGCCTGTCACTCAGCCTGGCCGCCCAAGATTTCAACTCCATCGACGAGAGTGGAAACATGAGGATGGCCGGGAAGCGCAATAAAGGCGGGGCTGACTCGCTGAACACACACAAGGAGATACCAAAAGGGCTGAAAGTGTGGACGGTGGATGAGCACTTCGGTGACCGTACCATGGCTGAGCCGGACACTATGTCGCATCTCTACATGAACACCATCTTCACCTCAGGGCTTTACGGAGAGTACAACACCACCGGCAACTTAGGGGCAGCACGGCAAAACCGCATCTTCACTGACCGCTATCAAGGCGACGACTTCATCTTCGTGCATCCGTATGACTACATGAACACAGATGTGGGCAACTTCCATTTCACCAACACCTACTCACCCATCACCAACGTCAGCCTCAACTCCTGCGGCAACCGCACCAATGGCGAGGACCATTTCAAGGCACTCTTCGCTGTCAATGCAGGCAAGGCCATCGGTGTGGGAATGAAGTTTGACTACATCTACGGGCGTGGATACTATCAGAACAACAGTGCCGCCCTCTTCAATTACACCCTCTATGGCTCTTATATCGGCGACCGCTACCAAGCACACCTGCTCTTCACCACGGTGCATCACAAGCAGGCGGAAAACGGCGGCATCACCGACGACAACTTTATCACCCACCCTGAAAGTTTCAGTGACAATTACAACATCAGCGAGCTGCCCACCATGCTGACCGAAAACTGGAACCGCAACGACTTCCAGCACATCTTCTACACCCACCGCTACAGTCTGGGATTCAACCGCAAAGTGCCCATGACCGAGGAGGAAATCAAGGCCAAGAAATTCGCC
The DNA here is from genome assembly GCA_902780635.1 of uncultured Prevotellaceae bacterium. GTDB lineage: Bacteria > Bacteroidota > Bacteroidia > Bacteroidales > Bacteroidaceae > Prevotella. The sequence continues at coordinate 125,669 of CACZGH010000004.1, read as the reverse complement.
ATCGAGTCGCAGAAGGAAAACAATGCCGACAAAGCCAAGGAGGAGGCACGCAAACAGGCTGAGAAAGAAGGCCGCACCTTCGACGAGGAAGAATATGACGAGCAGCTGGCCTATGACCGTGCCCACGGCATCGCGCGACCTGAAGACGCCGCGGTGGCCGAAGCCGACACCACCTGGCTGAAAAATGAGTATGTGCCGGTGACGAGCTTCATCCACACCGTCAAATTTGACAACTACAGCCATATCTATCAGGCCTACTACACACCCCAAGACTATTACGCCCACACCTACAACACGCTGTCCAGGTTTGCCGGCGACTCCATCTACGACAAGACCACCCACTACTGTCTGCGCAACACCTTCGCCGTAGCGCTCTTGGAAGGTTTCAATAAATATGCCAAGGCAGGTCTGAAAGCTTTCGTATCTCACGAGATGAAGCATTTCACCCTGCCTGACACACTCCATATGTCAAGTACACACAACGAGAACAGCATCTTCGCAGGCGGACAAATCAGCAAGCAGGAAGGAGAGACCCTGCACTATCAGGCCGCAGGCAAATTTGGTGTGGCGGGCGCCGACTTCGGTGAAATGTATTTGGATGCGGAGGCCGACCTCAACTTCCGGCTTTTCGGCGACACGGTGCAGTTGGCAGCCAAGGGAGGATTCTATCTGACCAACCCCTCTTACTATCAGGACAGCTACCACTCCAGGCACTTCTGGTGGGACAACCAATTTGACAAAAGCACCCACACCCACCTCGAAGGACTATTTACGCTACGACGCACCAAGACCACGCTGCGTGTGGCTGCTGACGACCTGACGAAATATATCTATCTGACCAACAGCTACGACGTGGGCGAGAACTATCAGCGGCTCAACAACACCGCCATGTTCAAACAACACGGCAAGAACCTCAGCGTCTTCACCGCACAACTGATGCAAGACTTTAAACTGGGACCACTGAACCTTGAGACACGGCTCACCTATCAGAAGTCGAGCGACGACAAGGTCATCCCTCTGCCTGAGCTCAACGTGTATGCCAACTTGTTTATGCGCTTCAAGATCGCCCACGTGCTCGACTGTGACATGGGGGCAGACATGAGATACTTCACCAAATACGATGTCCCTGACTTCGTGCCCGGCCTGGCACAGTATGCCGTACAGGAAAACACAGCCAGCAAAGTGAAGCTGGGCAACTATCCCTTCGTTAATGTGTATGCCAACTTCTTCCTGAAGCACACCCGCTTCTTCGTGATGATGAGCCACATCAACTGCTCCGGAGACGGCGGCAACTATTTCCTCACACCCCACTACCCCACCAACCAACGGGTGTTCCGCTTTGGCGTGTCATGGAACTTCTTTAACTAAAAAGTGGGCAGACACATCATGTCTCTGCTGTTCCACCGACGACCTTTCATCCTTCAATCAACAATCATATGAAAAAAAGACTTTGTTTCACCCTGTTGCTGACTGCTTTCCTGCTCCATGTCAGTGCACAGGCCTATCCCCCCAAAGAAGCACCACAACTGGAGTTCGCACTACAACTGAAAGTGACCCTCGGCGAGGCTTTTGGCATCAATAACACACAGCATGGCAGGCGCACCGTCATCCCCATCACAGGAGGCACCTTTGAGGGACCACAGCTGAAAGGCACCATCATCAACGGCGGAGCAGACTACCAACTAGCCAACGCCGACGGCCGCACCGAGCTCGAAGCCATCTACTGCATTAAGACCGACGACGGCGTCTACATCCATGTGCGCAACCGTGGCATCATCTACGGAGGCAAAGACGAACATGGAAACCCCTCCTTCTACTTCCGCGCCGCACCACAGTTTGAAGCTCCCGCCGACAGCCGCTATGGTTGGCTCAACAACTCCCTCTTCGTCTGCGCACCAGAATTCTCACAAGACTTCAAGGGCATCGTCCTCAACGTCTGGAGAGTAAAATAGCGGAACTCCTCAACTGAACTCCTCAACTCCTGAACTCCTGAACTCCTGAATTATGATTGAAAACAACGTGAGCCTTGACTTGATGGAGTATGTGGAAACCTCCATCTTACCACGGTATACCCAATTTGATAAAGCACACAATCTCAGCCATGTCAACAAAGTGATTAAAGCTTCACTTGAACTGGCACGACAGATGGGTGCCCATGTCAACATGGCCTATACCATCGCAGCCTATCACGACTTAGGACTGGAGGGACCACGCGCCATCCATCACCTCACCAGCGGGAAAATACTCATTGCCGACAAGAGACTACTCAAATGGTTCACCCCCGCCCAACTCAAAATCATGAAAGAGGCGGTGGAGGACCACCGTGCGTCGGCAGCCCATGCGCCCAGAAGCATCTACGGCAAAATCGTGGCCGAAGCCGACCGTGACATGGACCCAGAAACCGTCATCATGCGCACCATACAGTTTGGACTCAGTCACTATCCCGAAAAAGACAAGGAGGAACAGTGGCGCAGATTCATGGAGCACATGGAAAGCAAATATTCCACACATGGATATATCAAAATGTGGATACCCGGCTCTGAAAACGAAAAAAAACTCAACCTGCTGCGTGAGTATATCGCCCACCCGGATGTCATGCGACCCATCTTCGACAGAAACTATGAAAAGATGAAAAATGAAAAATGAAAAATGAAAGATTAAGATGAATAGATGGGAAAATGAAAGAAGATATTAGAAAAAACTCGGCTAAAGCGTGGGTGCTGGCGGCACGGCCAAAGACACTGAGTGGTGCCGCTGTGCCTGTTATGATCGCACTGGCATTGGCATATGCAGACTTGGGTGCCGGAGCCTTCAGGGTGATCCCGGCCTGTCTCTGCATGTTGTTTGCATTCACGATGCAGATCGACGCCAACTTCATCAACGACTATTTCGACTTTAAGAAAGGGACTGACGACGAGTTGCGGCTCGGTCCGAAACGCGCCTGCGCACAAGGTTGGGTAACCATGAGCGCCATGCGGACCGCCATCCTGCTGACCACAGCGGTGGCATGTGTCATCGGCTTGCCACTGATTTATTATGGCGGATGGCAGATGGTAGCCGTCGGCGTGCTCTGTGTCATCTTTTGCTTCCTCTACACGACCCATCTCTCCTACCTCGGACTGGGCGATGTGCTGGTGCTCGTGTTTTTCGGTCTCATACCCGTATGTGCCACCTATTACCTGCAGGCCCATACGGTCAGTTGGGAGTGTCTGTTGGCATCCATCGCCTGTGGACTGGTGATTGACACGCTTCTGATTGTCAACAACTACCGCGACCGGGACAACGACCGCCGCACTGGGAAAATGACACTGGTGGTGAGAATCGGTGCCAAGCGCACCGAGTGGCTCTACTGGTGGCTGGGGGCCGCCGCTTGTCTGATAGGCACTGTCTATCTCTTCAGTGGAAAATATTTGGCTTTTGTGTTGCCCATCATCTATCTGGCTCTCCACACCGTGACCTGGAGAAAAATGAAAACCATCAACAAAGGCTTTCAGCTGAATCAAGTACTCGGTGAGAACGCCCGCAACATGTTCTTCTACGGCCTTCTCGTCGCCGTAGGGATGGTGATGAGTTAGTTTATTTAGAGGTGAGTGGTAAAAAAACATTAATTGCCATCCACCATTTCCGTATTCTGGGTGTCGTCTACATCCTCTATGGTGAGGTAATTGAAATAGACGAATGCGAGAATGGCCACAATGACGGCCAAGATGACACCCTTGATGAGGCAACTGGCTATCTTTTTAATCAGCAGGAACGCAATGAGCACCACTGCTGCGGCGAAAATATAATAGACAATGTTTTCGGTATCCAAATTTAGAAATTCCATATCAATTGTATTAATCCACCAAAATGAGGTGGAAAGGTGATTTTAAAACAGACTCTTGAATGATGTCGGTATAGGTGTCTCAAACTCCATACGCTCTTTGGTGACAGGATGATAGAAGCACAAGAGATAAGCATGGAGGCATAGACGGTGCAAGGGGTCGTCGCCATTGCCGTATTTGGAGTCGCCACACACAGGGTGCCCCATATCGGCGGCATGCACACGTATCTGGTTCTTGCGTCCCGTCTCCAGTTTAAACTCCACAAGCGAGTGCTCAGTGGTGCGCGCCAGGGTATGGTAGTGAGTCACAGCATACTTGCCACCATTGTCCACCTCAGAAGAATAGGTGACGTAAGCTTTGTTGTCCTTGAGCCAGTTGGCGATAGTGCCCCCCTCGTTGACCACCTCACCAGAGAGCACCGCCACATAGCGGCGGTCGTAGACAATCTGGTGCCATTCGTGCTCAAGAATCTGTTCTGTCTCAATGTCTTTCGCATAAATCATCAGTCCGCTGGTGTCGCGGTCGAGGCGGTGAACCACATGAGCGCGGCATTTCTGGTGACTCTTCAGGAAGTATTGGTCCAGCACCGACTTGACATTGAGTGAGGAGTGTCCGGCAGCCATGGAGAGGATGCCCACATTTTTCTCCACCACCACCAAGTGCTGGTCTTCATAAACCAGTTTGACGTATCTGCTCTTGAACAAATCGTTGCGCTTGGTCTTGCTGATGGACAATTTCATCCCCTTTTTCAAGGGGAAGTCAAACTGCGTGACGTTTTTCCCATTCACTTTGATGCCACGCCCCTGAAGGGTGGCCTTGATTTTGGAGCGACTCTGCCCTTTGATCGTCTGCAAGAGATATTCCAGCAGCGGAGCGTCGTATTCTACCTGATAATGGTCGTATAGTGGCTGACCGTAATTGACATTTCTTTTCATATCATCAGCAAAGGTACGAAAAAAACCATCACAATCATGCAAAAATCACAAATTATTTGTATATTTGCACGTACAATATGCCCATGCGACCTTATAGGTCGCTCCTTCATTTTATGATTTCACTTACAAAACCACATCATTTTTACATCACCATGAGAAAAGCCATCACCACTCTGTTTCTCTGCCTTCTCTCCATGAGTATCTGGGCACAGGCAGTGCCTGCGCTCGACCAGTTGAAGGCCGACCCCCGAAAAGCCTACGGCAATGACTATCCCTACCCTGTGCGGACCGTGAAACTGACCAAAGCGCCCAAAGGATACAAACCCTTCTACATCAGTCATTATGCCCGTCACGGTTCACGCTACTACTGGACCGACCGGCTCTACATAGACCTCGACACCCTGCTCAACGCCGCCCACGAAAAGCATCAACTCACAGCTGAGGGCGAGGCATTCTATGAGAAATACCATGCCGCCCATCAGGAATTGATGACTGGCGTGAGCGAACTGACACAGTTGGGGTGGGAGCAGCACCAGGGCATCGCCCGTATTATGTACAACAACTTCCCAGAAGTGTTTAAAAAAGGCGGCAATGTGCTTGCCATCTCCTCGCTGTCAGGCCGTTGTGTCATCAGTATGTCGGCATTCTGCCAAGAATTAGCGCAGTGCAACCCCAAAATAGAGATCCGCGAGCAGTCGTCGCGCTTCACCCTCGACGGTGTGGTGCCCACCGACCGCCAGAACCCCGCGCGTCGTCAATTTCCCCGTGTGAAGCCTCGGTTTGAGCAAAACCGTGACCAGTTTAAGAGTGTCAGCACCCTGCAGAAAGATGTCGTCTCCAAAGTATTCACCAGCACCGAAGGGCTCCCCGTGAGCGCCAACCGCATCGGTGAGCACCTGATCAATCTCTACACCTCGCTGCCCAGCATCGGCCATGAAGGCATGATGGGCAACATCCTCCAGGACGCCGACCTGGTCAACCGGTGGGAAGAGTCCAACTTAGGCTCCTATTCCTGGGTTTTCGGTCCGCAGTATGAGACCATCCCCATCCTTCAGGACATCCTCAAGAAAGCAGACGCCGCCATCAATGGCACCAGCGACCATATCGCAGACCTGCGCTTCGGCCATGACACCTGCCTCGGTCCACTGACCGTGCTGATGGGCCTCAACGGCGCCGACCGTGACCCTCTGGATCCGTATGAGGTGAAAAACTGCTACCAGAACTGGGAAACCTGTAAGGCTTCGAATATCCAGCTCATCTTCTACCGCAGTAAAAAAAGTGCCGACGGCATCTTGGTGAAATGTCTGCTCAATGGTGAGGAAGCCACCCTTCCGTTGCCCACAGACCGCTTCCCCTATTACAAATGGACAGACTTCCGCGACTTCTACACCGCGCGGTGCAACAAATAACTCAAATTTCCGTAGTTAAGGAGTTAAAGAAGTTAAGGAGTTAAGCCATTACTCCCATCACTCACACAATAAGAAGATGAACTATTGGCTTAACTCCTGAGCGAAGCGATAACTTCTTAACTCCTTAACTCCAAAAAGTTTCGGAGAACGAAACTTCAGATCAATAAGAAAAAAAAGAAAATGAAAAAACTGATTGCCATCGTAATTATCGCGGGTTTGGCCTTTCTGATGTCAGAGACTGTGCCCGACAAGAAAGCACACAAACTGGCCATGATGAAAGCCATCAAGGAGTATGTGGATGAGGAGGCCACCAACATAGGAATAGCAGACAACGGCATCACCAGAATCGGCAAGAACCTTGTGACCAAGACGATAGAGGAAATTCTTGCAAAAAAAATGGTTGTCACGAATTACTTCTTGTTCAATACCACCCACATCGAGAGGGAAGAAAAGAATCAGCTGTTGTCAGTGGGTCTGCTCGGTCATGTATTCACTTTCGACAAAGAAATGCTCCGTGACGCACTCGAAGAGGCTGCCCTGGAGAAAGAAGAGGCCAAACTGGAGAAGAAACGGCTGAAAGAAGAAGCCAAGGCGGAGAAAAAACGAAAGAAAGAAGAAGCGAAGGCAGAAAAGAAAAGGCTGAAAGAAGAGGCCAAGGCGGAAAAGAAACGTCAGAAAGAAAAAGCCAAAGCAGAAAAGGAACGACAGAAGGAAGAGAAGAAACGCCAAAAAGAAGCCGAAAAGAAAAAATAGCAGACTTGATATTGAAATGGACGGACGAAAACCGCGCCAAGATAGTAAGCGCTGAAGAATAGCGACGTAAAATGCACAGTTTGTTGGACGAACAAGCATCAATCTCGAAAAAAAGCAGTAATTTTGCAGCCGAAAACAAAACAGTCAAAGAATAATAGAAGATGATCACATTAAACAATCTGGCCATTCAATTTGGTAAGAGAGTGCTTTACAAAGACGTGAACCTGAAATTCACGGCAGGAAACATCTATGGTGTCATCGGCGCCAATGGTGCCGGCAAGTCAACCCTGCTGAAAGCCATCAGCGGTGAGTTGGAACCCAACAAAGGTTTCGTGGAACTGGGACCAGGCGAGCGTCTGTCAGTGCTCGACCAGGACCACTTCAAATACGATGAGTATACCGTGCTCGACACGGTGCTCATGGGACATCAGCCTCTGTGGCAGAACATGAAGGAGCGCGAGGCGCTGTATATGAAGGAAGACTTCAGCGACGAAGACGGTAACCGTGTGGCCGACCTGGAGGAAAAGTTCGCTGAGATGGACGGTTGGAACGCTGAGAGCGACGCCGCCATGCTGCTCTCCAACCTAGGTGTGAAAGAGGCCATGCATGGGAAGATGATGAGTGAACTGTCGAACAACGAGAAAGTGCGCGTGATGCTTGCCAAAGCCCTCTTCGGACATCCCGACAACCTGCTGCTCGACGAGCCGACCAACGACTTGGACCTCGACACCGTGCAATGGCTGGAGGAATACCTGAGCAATGTGGAGCAGACCGTACTAGTGGTGAGCCACGACCGTCACTTCCTCGACGCAGTGAGCACCCAGACCGTGGACATCGACTTTGGTAAGGTGACCGTCTTCGCCGGCAACTACTCTTTCTGGTATCAGAGTTCGCAGCTCGCCCTGCGCCAGGCCCAGAACCAACGGCAGAAAGCCGAGGAGAAGCGCAAGGAGCTGGAGGAGTTTATCCGCCGCTTCTCTGCCAATGTGGCCAAGAGCAAGCAGACCACCAGCCGCAAGAAGATGCTGGAGAAACTCAATGTCGACGAGATCCGTCCGTCATCACGCAAATATCCCGGCATCCTCTTCACCATGGAGCGTGAGCCCGGCAACCAGATATTGGAGGTGGAAGGCCTGAAGGCTGTAGACACCGACGGCACCGTGCTCTTCGACAATGTGAGCTTCAACATCGAGAAAGGCCAGAAGACCGTGTTCCTGAGCCACAACCCGAAAGCCATGACGGCTCTCTTTGAGATCATCAACGGCAACCGCGAGGCTGACGCCGGCACTTACAAATGGGGTATCACCATCACCACTGCATACCTGCCCCTCGACAACACTGAGTTTTTCAAGAGCGACCTCAACCTGGTGGACTGGCTCAGTCAGTTTGGCACCGGCAACGAAGTGATGATGAAAGGTTATCTCGGACGTATGCTCTTCAAACAGGAAGAAGTGGAGAAGAAGGTCAACGTGCTGAGCGGTGGCGAGAAAATGCGCTGTATGATCGCACGTATGCAGCTGAAAAACGCCAACTGCCTCATCCTCGACACCCCGACCAACCACCTCGACTTGGAAAGTATCCAGGCTTTCAACAACAACCTGATGCTCTTCAAAGGCAACATCCTCTTCGCCAGCCATGACCATGAGTTCATCCAGACCGTGGCCGACCGCATCATCGAGCTGACCCCCAAAGGCACTATTGACAAACTGATGCAATATGATGACTACATCTACGATGACGCCATCAAGGCACAGAAAGAGAAGATGTACGCTGATTAAGGAGTTCAGGAGTGAAGGAGTACAGGAGTTCAGGAGTTTAGGAGTTGGGGAGTTCAGAAGTTCAGGAGTTGAGACAATAGTTCTCTATGATTCTCTCTGATAAAGACAACTTGTTAGAAATGGTAATGTCTGAACTCCTTCACTCCATAACTCCTAAACTCCTCAATTATTTCATAAAATGAAAGGCTTGCCTGACTCGCAACAAGTTTGGCAAGCTTTTTGCAATAAGAAAGTAAAAACAACCAAAAACGACCCATTATGAACGAGAAAGATAAAAAAGAAAAGGCTGAGGAAATGGACGAGGTGTTGAACGAAAACACCGAAACTGCCGAGGCTGAGAACCAGGAAGAAGCCCCACAAGAAGAGGCGACTGAAGAAGAAACAGAAAAAGATCCATTGGCTGAAGCCAACAAGAAGTTGGAAGAGCTGAATGACAAATATTTACGTAAATGTGCTGACTTTGAGAATTTACGCAAGCGTTGCATCAAGGAAAAGAGCGAGCTGATACTCAATGGTGGAGAGAAAACCATCAAAAGCATTCTGCCTGTGCTCGACGACTTTGAGCGTGCCATCGAAAATGGCAAAAAGACTGACGATGTGTCAGCCCTCCGCGAAGGCGTGGACTTGATCTATAAGAAATTCATCAAAGTGCTGGAAGGCGAAGGTGTCAAGCAGATTGAGACCATCGGCAAAGACTTCGACGTGGACTACCACGAAGCCATCGCCATGGTGCCCGGCGTGGAGGATGACAAGAAAGGCAAGGTAATAGACTGTGTGCAGACAGGATACACCCTCAACGACAAGGTCATACGCTATGCCAAAGTGGCGGTTGGACAGTAAGGAGATGAAAAATGAAAGATGAAAGATGAAAGATTAAGATTTGTAGAATAAAAGATGAGAAATTGAATAAACAAGATTGACGATTGACAAGACAAACAACTTGTCAACGCGTCAACTTGTTTACTTGTCAACTAAATAAAAACAATGGCCAATAAGAGAGACTATTATGAGGTGCTTGGTGTAGACAAGAATGCCTCAGAGGATGATATCAAAAAAGCGTATCGCAAGATAGCCATCAAATACCATCCCGACCGCAACCCTGGCGACAAAAACGCCGAGGAAAAGTTTAAAGAGGCTGCCGAGGCATACGATGTGCTGCACGACCCACAGAAACGCCAGCAATATGACCAGTTTGGATTTGACGCCCCAGGCGGTTTTGGTGGTTTCAGCAGCGGCGGTTTCTCAATGGACGACATCTTCTCGATGTTCGGAAGCGTGTTCGAGGGTGCCGGCTTTGGCGGTTTCGGCGGTTTTGGCGGCGGACGCCGTCAGTCTGGCGCACAATACCGAGGTGGCGACCTGCGTCTGAAAGTGAAGATGAGTCTTCAGGAGATTGCCACAGGCACGACGAAGAAATTTCGTGTGAAGAAAGACATCGTGTGCCCCCACTGCCATGGCACCGGCGCCGAGGCTGGTTCACAGCCTGAGACCTGCCCTACCTGTCACGGCAGCGGCTACACCGTACAGACGAAGCAGACCATCTTCGGTGTGATGCAGACACAAGGCGCTTGTCCCACCTGCCATGGTGAGGGTAAGATCATCAAAAACAAGTGTCAGCACTGCGGTGGCGACGGCATCGTGAAAGGTGAGGAAGTCGTGGAAGTGAAGATACCAGCAGGAGTGGCCGATGGTATGGTTCTCACTATGCAAGGCAAAGGCAATGCAGGCAAGCACAACGGCATCCCGGGCGACATACAGGTCTTCATCAGCGAAGAAGAGAACGACACCTTCATCCGTCAGGACAACGACCTGATATACAACCTCTTGCTTGACTTCCCAACAGCCGCTCTCGGTGGTGAGGTGAAAATACCGACCATCGAGGGAACAAAGTTGAAAATCAACTTAGAGCCCGGTACACAGCCCGGTACCACTAAACGTTTGCGCGGCAAGGGTCTGCCCGCTGTGCAGGGCTATGGTCACGGCAATGGCGACATCATCGTCAACATCAGCGTGTATGTGCCCAAGACCCTCTCACGAGAGGAGAAAGAAGCCTTGGAGAAGATGCGCCACAGCGACAACTTCAAGAGTGACAAAGGCACCCGGCAGAGCATCTTCCAGCGGTTTAAGGACTATTTTAGTTAGTGGTAAGAGGTGAGAGGTAAGAGGTGAGAGATTACTTCTGCTAATTAGGAATTAGGAATTAGTAGTGAGTAGTGCCGCGTGCGAAAAGCGAAAGGCGAAAAGCGAAAAGCGAAAGGCGAAAAGCTAACCGCGAAAGGCGAAAAGCTAACCGCGAAAGGCGAAAAGCGAACTTGGATGACGAAATACGAGGAAACCATAGAATATTTGTTCAATAGCACCCCGGTCTTTGAGAAGGTCGGGGCTAGTGCTTATAAGGAGGGTTTGCAGAACACTTGGGACCTGGATGAGTATTTCGGACATCCCCACCGTCAATATGCCTCCGTCCATGTGGCAGGCACCAATGGCAAAGGTTCTGTGTCGCACACCTTGGCCGCTATCCTGCAAGCCGCGGGCTATCGGGTAGGGCTATACACCTCGCCCCATTTGGTGGATTTCAGAGAGCGTATCCGAGTGAATGGGCAATGTGTCAGTGAGCAGTATGTCATCGATTTTGTGGAGCAGCACCGTGCTTTCTTCGAGCCACTTCACCCTTCGTTTTTTGAGTTGACCACCGCCATGGCATTTCGTTATTTCGCTGATGAACACATCGATATCGCCGTAGTGGAAGTGGGTCTTGGAGGACGTCTCGACTGCACCAACATCCTCTCCCCTATCCTTTCCGTCATCACCAACATCAGTCTGGACCACACCCAGTTCTTAGGCAATACACTGGAGAGCATCGCTGGAGAGAAAGCAGGCATCATCAAGAGCGAAACACCTGTGGTGATAGGTGAGACCCTACCTGAGACACGCGACGTATTTCTGAAAAAAGCACTTGAACAACACGCCCCCATCTACTTTGCCGACGAACAGCGTCATGTGCGCTCATCACAACCTGCCGTCCATGGGGGCCTTGTCTACGATACCGACCTCTACGGTCGGCTGGAAGGCGAGTTGGGTGGATGGTATCAAGAGCGCAACACCAACACGATACTCACTGCGGTAGATGAATTGAAAAAGCAATCTCTCGCCATCAACGAACAAGCTGTAAGAGAGGGTTTTGCAAAGGTTGGTGAAACAACTGGTTTAATGGGTAGATGGCAAGTGATCAGCAATCATCCGAAAGTGATTTGCGACACCGGACACAACGCCGGCGGATGGGTGTATCTGTCAGAACAGCTCAAGAGAGAACCCTGCCGGCAGATGCGGATTGTCTTCGGCATGGTGGACGACAAAGACATTGACACCGTGATGTCCATGCTGCCCGAAGACGCCGTCTATTATTTCACCCGTCCGTCAAACAAGCGTGGCATCGACGAGCAGCGGACAGCAGCCATAGGCTCCGCACACGGGCTTCATGGTCAGGCTTATCACACCGTCGGAGACGCTTTTCAAGCAGCCCAGAAAGACGCTTCAGCCGAAGACTGTATCTTTGTCGGTGGAAGCAGTTACTTGGTGGCCGATTTCTTAGTGTGGAAGAAAGAGGCTTAGCATCAGAATTTAAGTGTTTTTAACAAAGACTTTTATACATTTTTCTGTCTTTCCTTTGTCTTTCTCGTTATTTTTTAGTTATTTTGCAGCAACATAGTAACTAAAACCTTTAAGTATTATGAAGATTGCAGAGACAGAAAATCTGTGTGGCCTGAAACGTGAGAATTTTCAGACCACTATCAACGGTAAACAAACCGATTTGTATATTCTTAAAAACAGTCTTGGAAACGAAGTAGCCATCACCAATTACGGCGGAGCCATTGTCGCAATCATGGTACCAGACAGAGACGGCAACTACGCTAATGTCATTCAAGGATATGACAACATCCAAGAAGCTATCCATCATCCACAACCTTATTTGTCGACCCTCATCGGGCGCTTTGGCAACCGCATCTGCCGTGGGCAGTTCCGGCTGAGAGGCAAAGACTATCAGCTGGCCATCAACAACGATCCCAACGCACTGCATGGTGGTCCAAAGGGTTTCCATTCACGTGTATGGGATGCCACACAGATGAACGAGCAGTCGCTGGTGCTTGAGTTGATCTCCGCCTATGGCGAAGAAGGCTACACTGGCGAGCTGAAGGTGACCGTTGTCTACACATTCACCAACGAGAACGAGCTGATGATAGAGTATCTTGCCACCACTAACAAGATGACCATCATCAACCTGACCAACCATGGTTTCTTCAGTCTGGCTGGTATCGCCGACCCCACTCCTACCATTGAGGACCTGGAATGCGAAATCAACGCCGACTACTACCTACCTATCGACGAGACCTCCATCCCGACGGGTGAGATCCGCTTTGTGAAAGACACCCCATTTGATTTCCGCACCCCGAAAGCCATTGGCCGTGACATTGACGCTGACAATGAGCAGCTGCGCAACGGCTCTGGCTACGACCACTGCTATGTGCTCAACAAGCGCGAGGAAGGAGAATTGAGTTTTGCAGCACGTATTTACGAGCCGAAGAGTGGCCGCACGATGGATGTCTACACCACCGAGCCAGGTGTACAGCTCTACACCGACAACTTCGGTTGTGGTGAGAAGGGTCAGCATGGTGCTACCTTCCCCCGTCGCAGTGCAGTCTGCTTTGAGGCACAGCACTTCCCCGACACCCCCAACCATCCCTACTTCCCCTCAGTGGTGCTGAAACCAGGTCGTCGCTACAAGCAGAAGACCATCTACCAGTTTGGCGTAAGGAAATAGTTTTCGAAAATCTTTTTTACAGGCGATGGGTCTGCCATCGCCTTTTCAACCCATTAACAACATCAAATTTTTTAAGACAAAATGAGTCAAGAAAAGAAAACCAACATTGTTGCCATCGTCACCATGTGTTTCATCTTCGCGATGATTAGTTTCGTCACCAACATGGGTGCACCCTTCGGCAACATCTGGGGATACACCTATCCTTTCGCCAAGGCCTGGGGTAACCTGATGAACTTCGCAGCTTATCTATTCATGGGCATTCCTGCCGGTAAGATGCTGATCAAGTACGGCTACAAAAAAACTGCCCTCATCGCCCTTGTGGTGGGAATCGTAGGTCTTGCATTTCAATACCTCTCCAGTTTAGCTGGTGCGGGCACTTTTGTATTCAACTATGACGGAATACCTGTCGCCCTTAACCTCATCATCTATCTGCTCGGAGCTTTCATCTGCGGTTTCTGTGTATGTATGCTGAACACCGTGGTGAACCCCATGCTCAACCTTTTAGGTGGTGGTGGCAACAGAGGCAACCAGTTCATCCAGATTGGCGGCACCATGAACTCACTTACCGCCACACTCACCCCGCTGTTGACAGGTCTTCTCGTTGGCACCGTGACGGAAAAGACCAACATGGGCGAGGTTTCTCCATTGCTCTTCATCGGTATGGCTGTCTTCGCCATCTCATTCTTTATCATCAACCGTGTTGACATTCCTGAGCCCACACTGGGCAAGGAAAAGCCAAAATACGAGCACAGCCCTATCGCTTTCCGCCACTGTCTGCTGGGAGTGATTGCCATCTTCTTCTATGTAGGTATTGAGATTGGTATACCTATGGAGCTGAACTTCTACATCACCAACCTTGGTTTCGAAGGCTCCGCCGCCATTGGTGGTACTTTGGCTGCAAGCTACTGGTTGATGATGCTTGTGGGACGTGCCAGTTCCAGTCTGCTTTCAGGCAAGGTTTCAACCAAACTGCAATTGTCAGTTGTCTCCTCTGTAGCCATCATCTTGCTGTTGATCGCTATCTTCATGCCTGAGTCCTCCACCTTCACGGTCAGCGGACATGAGGTGCCTGTGAAGACCATCTTCATCGCTGCTTGCGGACTCTGCACCTCTATCATGTGGGGTGGCATCTTCAACCTCTCCGTTGAGGGACTTGGCAAATACACTGAGGCAGCTTCCGGCATCTTCATGACGATGGTGGTTGGTGGTGGTATCATGCCGCTCATCCAAGAGGCTATCGCAAAGAGTGCAGGCCCCATCGCCAGCTATTGGCTGGTTATCGGCATGCTCGCCTACATCCTCTACTACGCCCTCATCGGCTGCAAGAACGTGAACAAAGACATCCCCGTCTAATGTCAGGTTTAGAAATTATCAAATTATTATAAATAAGGTGGATTCTGAAATCTGCCGCTTTCGAGCCAGAGCATATTTCAGAATCTGCCATCATAAAAACCAAACAATCACTTTAAACTAAATATTATGGACATTGAATTTGTAAGAAGTCGCTTTATCAAGCATTTTGACGGACAGACTGGCAATATTTACCATTCACCCGGCCGTATCAACCTTATCGGCGAGCACACTGACTACAACGGTGGCTTCGTATTCCCCGGAGCTGTAGACTGTGGCATCATGGCAGAGATGCGCCCCAATGGCACTGAGAGCACCATCCGCGCTTACTCTATCGACCTGAAAGACCGTGTAGACTTTGATTTCCACGATGGTCAGGGTCCACGCGCCACATGGGCTCGCTTCATCTATGGTATGGCCCTGGAGATGGAAGCCCTCGGAGTGCCCGTGAAGGGATTCAACATTGCTTTCGCCGGTGACGTACCCCTGGGCGCAGGCATGTCTTCCTCCGCTGCTATGGAGAGCTGCTTCGGCTGCGGTCTGAACGACCTCTTCGGCGACAACAAGGTGTCTAAATGGGACATCGTACTCGCTGGTCAGGCTACAGAGCACAAATATATCGGTGTGAACTGCGGTATCATGGACCAATTTGCCAGCGTTTTCGGACAGGCTGGCAAACTGATGCGTCTGGACTGCCGCTCACGTGAGTTTGAATACTATCCATTCGATCCAAAGGGTTACAAACTGGTGCTTCTCAACTCTTGTGTGAAACACGAGCTGGTAGGCTCACCCTACAACGACCGCCGCAACAGCTGCGAGAACGTGGTGAAGCACATCGCCGCCAAGCATCCAGAGGGCAAGTTTGAGACACTGCGTGACTGCACCTGGGAGCAACTGGAGGAAGTGCGCGCCGAAGTAGGCGAGGAAGACTACACCCGTGCACACTTTGTGCTCGGTGAGAAAGACCGTGTGCTGGCTGTTTGCGACGCACTGGTGGCAGGCGACTACGAGACGGTAGGCAAGAAGATGTATGAGACCCATGAGGGCCTGAGCAAAGAATACGAGGTCAGCTGCGAGGAACTTGACTTCCTGAACGACATCGCCAAGGAAAATGGTGTGACCGGCAGTCGTATCATGGGTGGCGGCTTCGGTGGCTGCACCATCAACCTGGTGAAGGACGAGCTGTATGACCAGTTTATCGCCGACGCCAAGAAGAAATATTTTGAGAAATACGGCAAAGAGCCCAAGGTGATCGACGTAGTGATCGGTGACGGCTCTCGCAGAATCTGCTAAGCCTCTGATTTTTCAATTTCCCCTACCCTCTCTAACATGCGTTGGAGGGGGTTTTTTCTACGCATCCGTAAAAAGCCATCACATACCTGTAAGATGGGGAATCCTTAAAAAAGTGTAAAAATTACACTTTATGCGAAAAAAAAGTGTTTTTTTCATTGCGGATTGAAAAATAAATTGTATTTTTACACCAAAATAACATAATCTCTCAAAACAAACATCAATGAAAAACTTGAAAAGTATTATTTTAGGTGCGGGAATGGCAGCATTTCTGCTTGTTTCCTGTGATTCAGGAAAAGAGGTAAACCTCACAGTATCAGGTCTTAATCCAGCTTCGTTCGACACTTTGATTAACGAGAAGCCCGTGAAGCTTTACGTGCTGAAAAACAGCCGTGGCATGGAAGCCTGTATAACCAACTACGGTGCACGTGTCGTTTCGCTGATGGTACCCGACAAAGACGGAAACATGACCGATGTGGTGCTGGGCTATGACAACATCCGTCAGTATGCAGATACCCTCAACTCCCCGAGTGACTACGGATCGTCAGTAGGACGTTATGCCAACCGTATCAATGACGGCAAGATCACCATTGGTGACAAACAGTATCAACTTCGTCAGAACGACAATGGCAATGGTGCCAACCACTGTCTGCATGGTGGCGGCAACACCGGTTGGATGAACCAAGTATATGACGCCGAGCAACTCAACGACTCAACCTTGAAGCTGACCCTTGTAGCTCCCGACGGCGAGAATGGCTTCCCTGGCACCGTGACTGCCACTACTACCTACAGCCTGACTGCCGACAACACTCTCGACATCACCTTTGAGGCTACTACCGACGCCGAGACTATCGTCAACATGACCAACCACAACTATTACAACCTCAATGGTGACTTCTCCAAGGAAGGCATGGACATGGTGCTTTATGTGAATGCAGACAACTTCACCCCGAGCGACGCCAGCTATATGACCACAGGTGAGATCAAGTCAGTGGAGGGCACACCTATGGACTTCCGTGAGCCAGCCGTCATTAGTGAGAAGATGGACACCAGCTACATCTACATCAAGAATGCCACCGGTTACGACCACAACTGGTGTCTGAACACCTATAAGGACGGCAAGGGTGATGACACCACCGTATGCGCCTCCCTCTACTCCCCCAAGACCGGTATCTTCATGGAGATGATGACCAACGAGCCCGGCGTTCAGGTATACACTGGCAACTTCCAGGGCAAAGGTGTTCCCGGCAAATTTGGTGTACTCTATCCAAGACAGGTCAGCGTTTGCCTCGAGAGCCAGAAATATCCCGACTCCCCCAACAAGAAAGACTGGGTGCAGCCCACTCTGAAACCCGGTGAGAAATACTACAGCCACGCTGCCTACAGATTCTCCGTGAAATAACATAAAACAAACAAATAATCATAAAACAAACAACAAAGCAAAATGAATTGGAACGCAAAAGAATTTATCTGGCTTGACTGGGCAGTCATGGCCGTAGGTATCTTGGGGGTAGTGTGGCTGGTATACAGAGCCATCAAGAAAGACAAAGAGAAAATGAAGGGTGCCGACTCTCAGGACTACCTCTTTGGCAAAGGAGAGCCTTGGTATGTGATTGGTATGGCTATCTTTGCCGCCAACATCGGTTCTGAGCACCTTGTAGGTCTTGCTGGTACTGGTGCCAAAGACGGTGTGGGAATGGCCCACTGGGAGATGCAGGGCTGGATGATCCTCATCCTCGGCTGGCTTTTTGTGCCTTTCTATCAGCTGCTGAACAACAAGATGGGCAAGATCATCACCATGCCCGACTTTCTGAAGTTCCGTTACACTCAGCGCACAGGTTCCTGGCTGAGCATTATCACGCTGGTAGCTTACATTCTGACCAAGGTCAGTGTCACAGCATTCACCGGTGGTATTTTCTTTGAATATCTGATTGGTCTTCCCTTCTGGTGGGGAGCTCTTGGTCTGATTGCCATCACAGCTATATTCACGGTGATTGGTGGTATGAAGGGCGTGATGACGATGTCGTCTATTCAGACCCCTATCCTTATTATCGGTGCATTCCTGGTGCTCTTCCTGGGACTTTATGAACTTGGTAGCGGCAGCATCATGCAAGGCTGGGCAAACATGATGGAATACTGTAGAGGTCTTCACGACGGCTACGGAACCACCCACATGTTCCACTGGGCAGACATCAACGCATCGGGCAACCCCGACCCCATGTATCATGAGTATCCTGGATTTGTCGTCTTCATCGGCGCTTCTATTATCGGTTTCTGGTACTGGTGTACCGACCAGCACATCGTACAACGTGTGCTTGGCCAGCAGAAAGGTGAAGACAACTCTGTGGTGATGAAACGCGCCCGTCGTGGCACCATCGCTGCCGGTTACTTCAAGCTTCTCCCCGTGTTTATGTTCTTGATCCCCGGTATGGTGGCCATCTCACTGGCAAGCGGTCAGTTTGGTGATTTCGGTATCCAGATGGATATTACCAATCAGCACGACACCGACGGTGCCTTTGCCATGATGGTGAAGAGCATCCTGCCAGCCGGTATCAAAGGTTTTGTGACCATTGGTTTCATCTGTGCACTTGTCACCTCTCTTGCTGCCTTCTTCAACAGTTGCGCTACCCTCTTCACTGAGGACTTCTACAAGCCAATGAAGAAAGGCATGAGCGAAGACCACTACGTGCTCGTAGGCCGTATTGCTACCGTTGTGGTGGTGATTCTTGGTCTGCTGTGGCTCCCTGTCATGATGAACATGGGCAACCTCTATAGCTATCTGCAGGGTATCCAGTCGCTGTTGGCTCCCGCCATGGTGGCTGTGTTCACACTGGGTATCTTCTCCAAGAAGATTACTCCCAAGGCTGGTGAGTGGGGTCTGATTGGTGGTTTCGTCATTGGTATGTGCCGTCTGCTGACCAACATCTTCACTGAGACTGGCAGCAAGGCTATGACAGGTGCATTCTGGGAGAACACCACATGGTTCTGGCAGACCAACTGGCTGGTCTTCGAGTGCTGGCTGCTGGTATTCATTGTATTGCTGATGGTTGTTGTGAGTTTCTTCACTCCAGCTCCTTCAAAAGAGCAAGTTGATGCCATCACCTTCACACCAGCCTATCGCAAGCAGATCCGTGAGAGCTGGGGATTCTGGGACATTGTAGGTACCCTCGGTGTAATCGCACTCTGTGGCTGTTTCTACGCCTACTTCTGGTAAGGAATCATTCACTATCCATCATCAAAGAACAATTATAATGACAAGATATTACGGTGAACACTCGAAAGTATTCGTTTCTGTAGACTGTATCGTCTTCGGATTCGACCAAGACCAGTTGAAGTTGCTGATAGGAAAGCGTCAGATGGACCCAGGCCGTGGCGAGTGGTCACTCTACGGTGGTTTTGTGAGAGAGGACGAGAGTCTGGAAGAGGCAGCTAACCGCACTCTCTACACTCTCACTGGCCTCCGGGAAATATACATGAGGCAAGTAGGCGCCTTTGGCGCAATTGACCGCGACCCTGGCGAGCGTGTCATCACGGTGGCCTACTGTGCCCTTATCAACGTGAAAGACTATGACGACGAGCTTCGCAAGGAGCACGGTGTGGAATGGGTGAGTCTGAACCAACTGCCCAAACTTTACTCCGACCACAACGAGATGGTGGCGAAAGCCGTGCACCAGCTCCGTCGCCGTATCAACAGCGAGCCCCTCAGTTTCAATCTGCTTCCCGACCTTTTCACCTTGACACAGCTTCAGCATGTCTATGAAGCCATACTGGGTGAGGAGATTGACAAGCGCAACTTCCGCAAGCGCATCAAGAGCATCGACTTTATAGAAAAGACGGAACATATAGACAAGGTGACCTCCAAACGAGGTGCTGTGCTCTATCGCTTTAACAAGAAGATGTTTGCACTTGACTCGACGTTTAGACTGTAGCGGGCCGGGAAACCGGAATATCTAATAAAGAACAACCTCTTAACCTAAAAAGACAAGACACTATGCTAGAAGAATTAAAAGAAAAAGTATTTAAAGCTAATCTTGACCTTGTAAAGCAAGGCCTTGTGATATTCACATGGGGCAACGTCTCTGGTATCGACCGCGAAAAAGGTCTTGTGGTGATCAAACCATCAGGCGTGGACTATGATGTGATGAAAGCCTCGGACATGGTAGTTGTCGACCTTGAGACCGGCAAGGTAGTAGAAGGCGACCTGAACCCCTCTTCCGACACCCCCACCCACCTGGTGTTGTACAAGGCATTCCCCAATATCGGCGGTGTGGTACACACCCACTCCACCTACGCCACTGCTTTTGCCCAGGCAGGCCGTGACATCCCCAACATCGGCACCACCCACGCCGACTATTTCTACAAAGACATCCCCTGCACCCGCGACATGACAGAAGCTGAGGTGAAAGGTCAGTATGAGTTGGAGACAGGCAATGTGATTGTGGATGAGATTTTGAACATCCGCCAGATCAACCCCGACCACACCCCCGCTGTCCTTGTGAAGAACCACGGTCCCTTCTCATGGGGCAAGAGTCCAGACAATGCTGTTTACAATGCCAAAGTGATGGAGCAGTGCGCCAAGATGGCCTTTGTGTCTTTCTGTGTTAATCCCGAGACCACAATGAACCCATTGTTGGTGGAGAAACACTACATGCGCAAACATGGTCCCAACGCCTATTACGGCCAGAAAGGGCAAAGTCATTGACAATTGACAGTTGACAATTGACAATTGACAGTTGACAATTGACAGTTGACAATTGACAGTTGGAGTGCGAAAAGACCAACTATATAACAAACGAATAACAACTAACTTAAATTAAAAAAATTAACTAACCCTTACAGTTTGTAATCCACTTTCATCAAGTATATCATGGTGAATTATGAATTGTGAATTAAAAAGAAAATGATGAAAGCATTTGACAATTTCGAGATTTGGTGGGTGACTGGCGCACAGTTGCTCTACGGAGGTGATGCAGTCGTAGCAGTAGACGCACACTCAAAAGAGATGGTAGAAGGACTCAACGAGTCGGGTAATATCCCTGTGAAGGTGGTGTACAAAGGCACTGCCAACTCGTCGAAGGAAGTGGAGGCTGTGATGAAAGCCGCCAACAACGAAGAAAAGTGTATCGGTATCATCACCTGGATGCACACCTTCTCTCCCGCAAAGATGTGGATCCATGGTCTGCAGGCCCTGAAGAAACCTTTGCTTCACTTCCACACCCAATATAACGCTGAGATACCTTGGGACACCATGGACATGGACTTCATGAACCTGAACCAGAGTGCCCACGGCGACCGTGAGTTTGGCCACATCTGTGCCCACCTTCGCAAGCCCCGCAAGGTCGTCTCTGGCTACTGGAAAGACGAGAAAGCTCAGAAGCAGATCGCCGTATGGGCCCGTGTTGCCGCTGCTTGGGCAGACGCACAGGACATGCGCATCCTCCGCTTCGGCGACCAGATGAACAATGTGGCCGTGACTGACGGCGACAAGGTAGAGGCAGAGGTACGTCTGGGCTACCACGTAGACTACTACCCTGTCAGCTCTCTGATGGAGTACTACAAGCAAGTGACCGACGCTGAGGCTGACGCCCTGGTAGAAGAGTACAAGAAACTGTACACCATCAAGATCGACGAGAGTGGTGAGGAAGTATACTGGGAGAAAGTGAAGAATGCCGCCAAGGCAGAAATCGCCATCCGCCGCGTACTGAAGGACGAGGGAGCCAAAGGCTTCACGACTAACTTCGACGACCTCGGTGGTGCCGATATCAACGATCCTCACTTCCTTGGCTTCGACCAGATACCTGGTCTTGCCTCCCAGCGTCTGATGGCCGAGGGTTATGGCTTCGGCGCAGAGGGTGACTGGAAGTCGGCAGCTCTCTATCGCACAGTATGGTTCATGAGCCAGGGTCTCCCCAGCGGCTGCTCCTTCTTGGAGGACTACACCCTCAACTTCGACGGTGAGAACAGTGCCATCCTTCAGTCGCACATGCTTGAGATCTGCCCACTCATCGCCACCAACAAGCCACGTCTGGAAGTTCACTTCTTAGGCATCGGTATCCGTAAGAGCCAGACTGCCCGTCTGGTGTTCGACTCCAAGGTAGGCAATGGTGTGACCGCCACGGTGATAGACCTTGGCAACCGTTTCCGTCTGATTGTGAACGACGTGAAGTGCATCGCACCGAAACCACTGCCTAAACTTCCTGTGGCCAACGCCCTGTGGATACCTATGCCCAACTTCGAGATAGGCACAGAGACCTGGATTCTGGCTGGTGGTACACATCACTCTTGCTTCTCCTACGACCTGACTCCCGAGTACTGGGCCGACTATGCAGAGATAGCAGGAATCGAGATGGTACACATCGACAAGGACACCACAGTAGAGAGTTTCAAGAAAGAGCTTCGCTTCAACGAAGTATATTACATGCTGAACAAAGCCCTTCAGTAATCTCCCATTTTCCCTCCTTTTGTCCTATCCATGTCAAAAGGAGGGATTATCTTATTACCCTAACCTTCAACCATCAGAAAAATGAACGCAAAACAAACCATAGCATCTGGCAAAGCGATACTCGGCATCGAGTTTGGCTCCACCCGTATCAAGGCCGTTCTCATCGACGAGGAGAACAAGCCTATCGCCCAAGGCTCCCACGAATGGGAGAATCAGCTCGTCGACGGGCTCTGGACCTATTCCACCGAAGCCATCTGGTACGGACTTCAGGACTGCTACGCCGAGCTTCGCAAAGACGTATTAAAGCAATATGACATCGAAATAGAGGCTCTTGCCGCCATCGGCTTCAGCGCTATGATGCACGGATATATGGCCTTCAACGAGAAGCAAGAGATTCTGGTTCCCTTCCGTACATGGCGCAACACCAACACCGGCAAAGCCGCAGCCGAGCTTTCTAAGCTTTTCAACTACAATATCCCCCTCCGTTGGAGCATCAGCCACCTCTACGAGGCTATTCTCGACAATGAGGAGCATGTGTCCGACATCAAATATCTGACCACCCTGGCAGGTTATGTACACTGGCAGGTGACAGGCCAGTTTGTTTTGGGTGTGGGTGATGCCTCCGGCATGATCCCCGTTGACCCCAACACGAAGACCTACGATGCAACGATGGTCAAGAAATTTGATGATTTGATTGCCCCGAAAGGATTTAGCTGGAAGTTGCTCGACATTCTCCCCCAATCCATCGTAGCAGGCGAGAGTGCTGGATTCCTCACCCCCGAAGGTGCCAAGAGACTCGATGTGAGCGGCCATCTGAAGGCCGGCATCCCTGTCTGTCCTCCTGAGGGCGACGCCGGCACCGGCATGGTGGCCACCAACGCTGTGCGCCAGCGCACGGGTAACGTCTCCGCCGGCACCTCCTCCTTCTCTATGATTGTTTTGGAGAAAGAGTTGTCGAAGCCATACGAAATGATCGACATGGTGACTACCCCCGACGGCAGTCTGGTGGCTATGGTTCACTGCAACAACTGCACATCCGACCTCAACGCCTGGGTCAGTCTGTTTAAGGAGTACCAGCAGTTGCTGGGTGTGCCCGTAGACATGAATGAAGTATACGGCAAGTTGTACAACAACGCCCTGAACGGCGACGCTGACTGCGGTGGTCTGATCAGCTATAACTACATCTCGGGGGAGCCTGTGACCGGTCTTGCCGAGGGCCGTCCCCTCTTTGTCCGCTCCGCCAATGACAAGTTCAACCTGGCCAACTTCATGCGCTCACATCTTTACGCCTCTGTCGGTGTGCTGAAGATCGGCAACGACATCCTCTTCAAGGAAGAGAAAGTAGAGGTGGATCGTATCACCGGTCACGGTGGTCTGTTCAAGACCAAAGGTGTGGGTCAGCGCATCCTTGCCGCAGCCATCAACTCCCCCATCTCCGTGATGGAGACCGCTGGTGAAGGAGGTGCCTGGGGTATTGCCCTTCTGGCCTCCTACTTAGTGAACAACCCCAACAAGTTGCCATTGGCAGAATATCTCGACCAAGTGGTGTTTGCTGGTGACACGGGTGTGGAAATTGCTCCTACCTCTGAAGATGTGGCAGGTTTCAACGCCTATATCGAGAACTACAAGGCTGGCTTGGCAATAGAGCAGGCTGCAGTGCAATGCAAGAAATAATCCCAGTAAGAAAAATGAGAAAAATACTGTCATTATTTCTGTTCGCTTCCTTCTGTCTGTCCTCGACGGCCCAAGACGTCACTATCAACATTCAGACCACTGGTAGCACCCAAAAGATTGCCAAAGAGATCTACGGTCAGTTTGCCGAGCACCTCGGCACCTGCATCTACGGCGGTCTGTGGGTGGGTCCCAACTCCCCTATCGCCAATACCGACGGCTACCGCAATGACGTGTTGCAGGCGCTGAAGAATCTTCAGGTGCCTGTACTGCGTTGGCCAGGCGGTTGTTTTGCTGACGAGTATCACTGGCGAGACGGAATCGGCCCCCGCAGCGAGCGCCCGAAGATGCAGAACAACAACTGGGGTGGCACCATCGAAGACAACTCGTTTGGCACTCATGAGTTCCTGAACCTCTGCGAACTGCTTGGCTGCGAGCCCTACATAAGTGGCAACGTGGGCAGCGGCACCGTCGAGGAGCTGGCCAAGTGGGTAGAATACATGACGAGCGACGGCGACACCCCCATGGCGAAACTTCGCCGCCAGAACGGCCGTGACAAGGCTTGGAAGGTAAAATATCTCGGTGTGGGCAATGAGAGCTGGGGATGCGGTGGCAATATGCGCCCTGAGTACTACAGCGACCTGTATCGCCGCTACTCCGTCTACTGCCGCAACTACGACGGTAACAAACTTTACAAAGTGGCGAGTGGTGCGAGCGACTATGACTATGACTGGACTAAAGTGCTGATGGACCGTGTGGGCAACCGCATGGACGGACTTTCTCTTCACTACTACACCTGCTCTGGTTGGACAGGTTCGAAAGGCTCCGCCACACAGTTTGATGCCCAGCAGTATTACTGGACATTGGGCAAATGTCTGGAGATAGAAGACGTGATCAAGCGCCACTGCGCCATCATGGACGCTAAAGATCCCCAGAAGCACATCGGCCTCTTAGTAGACGAATGGGGTACCTGGTGGGACGAAGAGCCCGGCACCGTGAGCGGTCACCTGTATCAGCAGAACGCGCTCCGCGACGCCATGGTGGCTGCTTTGTCACTGAATGTATTCCACAAGTATACCGACCGCGTCCGCATGGCCAACATCGCCCAGATTGTGAATGTGCTCCAGTCGATGATTCTGACCGACACGAAAGGCCCTGGGCACATGGTACTCACACCCACCTATCACGTGTTTGAGATGTACAAGCCTTTCCAGGAAGCCACCTATCTGCCTCTCACGCTGCAATGCGAGACGATGCATGTGCGCCATGAGATGAACAAAGAGATGGACGAAAGCAGCGACGAGGGCTATCGCACCCTGCCTCTGGTCAGCGCCTCTGCAGCCAAGACCTCCGACGGACGTATCATCCTCTCCCTGGCCAATGTGAGCCTTGACAAAAAACAAGAAATCGCCATCCATCTGAGTGATTTTAAGGGAAAATCCGTCTCTGGACGTATTTTAAGTAGTAAGAACGTGGCCGACTACAATGATTTCGACCATCCTTCCCGTGTGCAGCCTGTGGCTTTCAAAGACGCAAAACTGAAGAAAGACGAGCTGACTGTGAAGCTCCCCGCCAAGTCGATCGTGGTGCTGGAAGTGAAATAGGGAGGCTAGATAGTCTAGAGGATCTAGAAGATCTAGAAGATCTAGAGGATCTAGAAGATCTAGATGATCTAGATGGTCTAGATGGTCTAGAGAGTCTAGAAGATCTAGATGGTCTAGAAAATCTAGATATACTAGATAGTCTAGAGGGTCTAGATATACTAGATAGCAATAAAGACAAATAAAAATTTTAAGATATTTAAAAGCATGAACAGCAAACAACTAATGAACAAAGCAGCTGACAATATCCGTATACTGGCTGCGTCAATGGTAGAAAAAGCTAAATCAGGACACCCCGGTGGTGCTATGGGTGGTGCTGACTTCATCAACGTACTCTTCTCAGAATTTTTGGTATATGACCCCGAGAATCCCGCATGGGAAGGCCGTGACCGTTTCTTCCTGGATCCTGGCCACATGTCTCCGATGCTCTACTCGGCTCTTGCCCTTCAGGGCAAGTTCACCCTCGACGAGTTGAAGCAATTCCGTCAGTGGGGCTCCCCCACCCCAGGTCATCCAGAGCGTGAGATAGAGCGCGGCATTGAGAACACCTCTGGTCCTCTGGGCCAAGGCCACACCTTCGCCGCTGGCGCTGCTGTGGCAGAGAAGTTCTTAGAGGCTCGTCTCGGCAAGACCGCTATGCAGCACAAGATTTATGCCTATATCTCCGATGGTGGTGTCGAGGAAGAGATTTCCCAAGGCACTGGTCGTCTGGCCGGTATACTGGGTCTGAACAACCTCATCATGTTCTACGACTCCAACGATATCCAGCTCTCCACTGAGTGCAATGTGGTGATGCAGGAAGACACAGAAGCCAAATATAAATCATGGGGTTGGAATGTGCTCAACATCAACGGCAATGACCCCGACGAAATACGCGAGGCACTCAAGGCCGCCCAGAAAGAAGAGAAACGCCCCACACTGATCATCGGTAAGACCATCATGGGCAAGGGTGCGCTGAAAGCCGACGGCAGCAGCTATGAGCACAACATCGCCACCCACGGTGCTCCCCTCGGCGGCGACGCTTACATCAAGACCATCACCAACCTCGGTGGCAATCCAGAAGCCCCGTTTGAGATATTCGAAGAGGTGCAGCAGCTCTATGCCGCTCGCCGCAAGGAACTGAAGAAGATCGTGGCTGCCCGTCACGAGGAAGAAGCCGCTTGGGCTGCAGCCAATCCCGACAAGGCCGCTCTGCTGAAAGAGTGGTTCTCAGGCAAGGCTCCAAAGGTAGACTGGTCAGTGCTCGTGCAGAAAGAAGGCGCTGCCACCCGTGCCGCCTCTGCCGCTTGTCTTGGTGTGCTTGCAGAGCAAGTGCCCAACATGATCTGCGCTTCCGCCGACTTGTCCAACTCTGACAAGACCGACGGATTCCTGAAGAAGACCCACTCACTGATGGCAGACGACTTCACCGGCGCCTTCTTCCAGGCAGGTGTGTCAGAGCTCACCATGGCTTGTATGTGTATCGGTATGTATCTGCACGGTGGTGTGATACCCGCTTGTGGTACCTTCTTCGTATTCTCTGACTATATGAAACCCGCTGTGCGTATGGCCGCCCTGATGGAAGTGCCCATCAAGTTTATCTGGACCCATGATGCCTTCCGTGTGGGTGAGGATGGTCCGACCCATGAGCCAGTGGAGCAAGAGGCTCAGATTCGTCTGATGGAGAAGCTGAAGAACCATCATGGAAAAGACAGTGTACGTGTGTTCCGTCCTGCCGACGCTGATGAGACCACCGTGTGCTGGGCCATGGCCATGGAGAACATGGAGACCCCAACCGCTCTTGTTTTCTCACGTCAGAATATCGCTAAGTTGCCCGCCGGCAACGACTATGAGCAGGCCCGCAAGGGTGCTTACATCGTGGCAGGCAGCGACGCTGACTACGACATCATCTTGCTGGCAAGCGGCAGTGAGGTTTCCACACTTGTAGCAGGTGCCGAGCTGCTGCGCAAAGACGGCGTTCGCGTACGTATCGTGAGTGCCCCGTCTGAGGGTCTGTTCCGCTGCCAGAGCAAGGAGTATCAGGAGAGCGTGCTCCCGAAGGGTGCCAAAGTGTTCGGTATGACCGCTGGTCTGCCTGTGACTCTTGAGGGTCTTGCAGGTGCCAACGGCAAGGTGTTTGGCATGCCCAGCTTCGGTTTCTCCGCCCCGTACAAAGTGCTCGACGAGAAATTGGGCTTCACGGGTGAGAACGTATACAACCAGGTGAAGGCATTTTTAGCAGAATAATATGGATGTGAAAACCATCGGCATAGCCAGCGACCACGCCGGCTATGCTTTAAAACAGTTTGTGAAGCGCTATCTTGATGACAACGGATATGCGTGGAAAGACTACGGCACCTATAGTGAAGCGTCATGTGACTACTCCGACTTCGGCCATGCCCTGGCTGAGGGTATTGAGAAAGGCGAGGTGTTTCCAGGCATTGCCATCTGCGGCAGTGGTGAGGGCATCAGCATGACACTCAACAAGCATCAGAGCATCCGTGCCGGTCTCTGCTGGATCCCAGAGATAGCCCATCTGATCCGCCAACACAATAACGCCAACGTACTGGTAATGCCCGGTCGCTTCATCGACGAGGCGATGGCAGAACGCATTATGGACGAGTTTTTCGCCACGGAGTTTGAGGGTGGACGTCATCAGAAACGCATCGACAAGATTCCGGTACAGCAACAGTAACCTATACCTTATTTTTTGATGAGAGACACCTTTTCACCAGGTGTCTCTCATCTTTTTTGTTTTTCAATTCTCTGATACTTTTTACTTGATTTTTCGTTACAATATGGGCGAAAAAGCGTAATTTTGCATCGAAAAATCCAAAGTCGACACCTTCGGGTTCTCTCCCGTCAACGGAAGTATGATTTTTTGGATATGCTTTAGACATAAGTGCAAACACGCGAAGAACTTTACGCAAATCATGAGCGCCTTTAAGATCATCTTATTATTTTTCAGGCTGTTGGTCATTGCCCTGACCTTGCTCCTGCTTGGCATGCCCTACCTTTCACCCGAGAGTGCAGGGGCGTTGTATTTCCTGAGTTTCATCGCATTGCCTCTGTTGGTGCTCAATCTCCTGATGGCCTTTCTGAGCCGCAAAGTTTGGCGCTGGATATTTGTGGTGCTCTGCATCATCAGTCTGCCACTCTATGGCAAATACATCCCCTCGTGGCAGAAGAAGGGAGAGGCCAATGACAGCGGAGCTTTCAGTCTGGTGAGTTTTAACGCCGATAACTTCTTGTATAATTATGACATCATGCGACAGGCCACAGCTTATATCTGTCAGCTGTCTCCCGACATCATCTGCCTACAAGAACGTCCTCACACGAGTGAGATGTCATGGGACAGCATCAGGTCTCAGTTTGCGAGCTATCCATACGCTGTGATTAACAACCGTGAAGACAATGTGCTCAATCTAGCGGTGCTGAGCCGACGCCCCCTTTCCAATCTGCGTGAGCATTATTTTGAGGACACACTCAACAAATACATCACCGTGGATGTGGATGTGAACGGGAAAAAGCTACGTGTCTTCAACGTCCATCTGCAAACTACCGGCATCCAAGTGACCGACAGCGACATGCGTGCGCGAGAAGTGGTTCCTCCGATGTACCGTGATGACTTAGGCGATGAGAAAAGTGCCTACGAAGAGCAGAAGGAACATGTGATGGACATCTTGGACGCCTGTGTGAAAAACACGAAACGGCGCAATGTTCAAGCTGTTGATATAACGGAAGAGATAGAACGAAGCCCCTACCCTGTCGTTTTGTGCGGCGACTTCAACGACACTCCCTCCAGCTATGCGGTACGTACTATAAGCAGGAAGTTGCATGACATGTCATGCCGTTGGCCTTTTGTAGGCACCTTCCAAAAGATGCATGGCCTGATGAAAATCGACTATATGTTTTGCAGCGACGAGGTAGACGCTCTGTCCTATCAGCTGATTGCCAATCCATGGAGTGACCATAAGATGCAGATAGGGAGGTTGACAATTAGCAATTGACGATATAACAGGCAGGCGCCAGGTAAGGACCTGACGCCTGTCGCATTTGTTTTTCATTGATGTGTGGCGAAGCGTTGCTCAGCCAGACGCTCGTATTTTGTGCCTGGACGGCCATAATTGGCGTAAGGCCAGATGCTGATGCCTCCACGTGGGGTGAAGATACCTGTCACCTCGATGTATTTGGGATCCATGAGGCGGATGAGGTCTTTCATGATCGTGTTGACACAATCCTCATGGAAATCGCCGTGGTTGCGGAAACTGAAGAGATAGAGTTTGAGACTCTTGCTTTCCACCATTCGCTCATCTGGAATATAACTGATGCGTATCTCAGCAAAGTCGGGCTGAC
The DNA here is from genome assembly GCA_902780635.1 of uncultured Prevotellaceae bacterium. Lineage (GTDB taxonomy): Bacteria > Bacteroidota > Bacteroidia > Bacteroidales > Bacteroidaceae > Prevotella. The sequence continues at coordinate 95,462 of CACZGH010000004.1, read as the reverse complement.
CAGTGATGGGACATAATGTGGTAAACTCGGGACAATTGAATCGAACCCAATAGTCATTGTCGGGGTGCTTGTTGACGAAAGTCTCCAAGACCTCGGGAGCATAATTGTCAGAATATTTCGTAGGCGCACCAAGGGATTTCAAACCCTCCCCTGCCCTATTTTCGTTTTGATGTGACATAGGGTATGTGATAAGTCTTAAAAATTGAAAATTTTGAGGATACCATAGCTGATACCATTGTCGTAGACATCCTCCCCCTCATGAGCCTTGACCCACTGCACCACACGGATGGTTAATGGCAGCACAATAATCTCGTAGGCAGTCTTGAGCACCACCTGCCAGAACATGAGTATGGGCAACTCGGCAAGAGGTATCACACCAATGAAAGCCAGAGGGAAGAAGATGAGCGAATCGGCACTCTCACCAAAGACCGTACTGGCGATGGCACGCAGCGAGAAATTGTGACCCTCTGACGCTATCTTCATGCGGCTCATGACATAAGCGTTGATAAAACTGCCGGCTATGAAGGCAGCGAATGAAGCGAGAGCGATACGGGGTGCCAAACCGAAGACGGCATGGAAGCCCTCTTGGTTATCCCAATAGGGAGCTCCAGGTATGGCGTCGCACAAGGCACAGACGGAGACGAAGAAGAAGTTCATGATGAACCCGGTCCAGATAAGCAACCTTGCCTTGCGATAGCCCCATACTTCGCAGACGCAGTCGTTGATGATGTAAGACACGGGGAAAATCAGCAGTCCGCCGGTGACGTTGATCGGTCCTAATGCTATTTGCTTTGTACCAAGGAGGTTGGCCGTAATCAGGCAAACCGTGAAGAGCATACTGAAAAGCATGAACAGCACGCTCACTTTTTTCTCATTTTTTACCATTTTCTTGTTTTTTAAGAGGTTACCAAGCACTCTGTTTTTAAAATCGGCTGCAAAGGTAGTGTATTTTTCTTAAAAAAACGAAGGAATTGGCGGTTTTTTAGGTGAAGAGATGAATTGGTGGGAGGTAAAAAGCTCATTAAAAAAGTATATCTTCCATTCGGGCGGATTGCCAATAATGCAATCCGCCCGATCAAGAAGTTTAAAAAACCATGTGGCTTGAACTTTAAAAACCGTAGATTTCTTTCAGTTTGGCTTGCAGTTGCTCGCCGCGTAAGTCGCTGGCCACAATGCGTCCTTCGGGGTCGATAAGCACATTGGAAGGAATGGCCATGACACCGTAGGCTTCTGAGGCAGCGCATTCCCATCCTTTCAGGTCTGAGATCTGTATCCAAGTCATTCCCATAGACTTAACAGCAGCCTTCCAGGGCTCTGCCTTGCTGTCGAATGACACGCCCACGATTTCATACCCTTTGTCATGATATTTCACATAACTCTCCACGACATTAGGCATCTCCTGACGGCATGGGCCACACCAACTGGCCCAGAAGTCGACCAACACATAATTGCCTTTGCCACACCATTCACTCAGATGGTGTGACTGGCCATCCATATCATCCATGACGAGATCGGCAAACATACGTCCTGGACGTTTTTTCTCCAATCCTGCTATATACCGCTTCACCCTCTCCATACGTGGGTGATTGAAATACGGGGCATCTTCGGTCATAAAAGAAGACAGTTGGTCAAAAGACATGTCCATACACATGTCGGGCAAAAAGATGACAGGTATCATCGTGGTTTTCACCCCCCTGAGTATATCAATCTGTCGTTGCCTGCCCTTGTCTATCACTTGCGAAGCCTCTTTCTGCAGTTCCTCCATCGACACTGTAGAAGCCTTCATCGACAGAGCCATCAACTTACTTCGGAGAGCATTGTTGATAGAATCCATTCTATTGTCGGTCGCACATGTCAATTCATTCAAGGGCGAGCCCTTGAGCGTATGTTTGATGAGATCGACGCTTACGGGAGCACCGTCCACAAAAAACGGTATATAATAATCATTGGTGCCTATACCGATGATAGCATTAAGGGCATCCTCACCATTGTACTCAAATGTCCCGTTATGAGTTTTGATAGGTTGGCTTACACCTCTTTTGTTCAAATCATAAATATAGACTGTGTCAAGGTCGGAAGGACAAACGCCTTTGACTTGTACTTTCACTTGTGCCATTGCCATCGTGGAGACAACAAGCATCGAAAAAACTATCCATTTTCTCATTTTTGTTCGTATTTAGAATAAATAATGTGGGTTAAGGGAGGTCGTGACAGCGAAAGCCCCAAACCTAATCAGCATAAAAAACCTAACATCCTCATACAGCATTGCTAATGAGGTATATCATATAAGCAAGGAAGACCATGGTAAGGACAGCTCCCTCCCAGCGCTCCACTTTGTATTTGGTGTAAGAGAATGCCCATAGCAGGAAAATGCTACCGGTAAAGACAGAGAGGTCGACTATGGTGATACCCTGGATGTCCATCGGGCAAACCAAGCCAGTGATGCCGACGATCATCAAAACATTGAAGATATTGCTGCCTATCACATTGCCGATGGCGATAGCACTCTGCCCTTTCCGTGCTGCCACCACACTGGTGGCGAGTTCGGGCAAAGAAGTACCTCCGGCAACGATGGTAAGACCGATGACAGCCTCGGACACACCTAATGTCTGTGCCACCCGTGTGGCCGCATCAACGAACAAGTTGCTGCCCACGACAAGACATGCAAGACCTAAGACGATCAAACACGCCGCCATAAGCGGAGAGTAGGACTTACCTCCTTCGTCTGTTTCCTCAGAGGATTTGTTTTTACGGGCCGACACCACATTATATGTGACAAAGGCCACGAAGAGCGCAAAGAGAAACGCCGCCTCCCACCTAGACAAAGAATGATTGATAGAGAATGCCGCCAACAAAAGCATGGCGACTACAGACCAAGGCATATCTCGCTCTACGGTGCTCTTCAAGATCGTCATAGGTGCCACCATGGCTGCTACGCCTACGATAAGGAGTGTATTGAATATATTGCTACCCACGACATTGCCGACGGCGATGTCGGAAGTGCCTTTCAAGGCGGACGTCAAGCTGACAAAAAACTCGGGCATCGAGGTACCCATGGCCACGATGGTCAGTCCGATAATAATCTGAGGTATTTGCATTCGCTTAGCAATGGCGACAGCACCGTCGGTCATACGATCGGCTCCCCATAATACTAAGGCGACACCAACAATGATAAATACAATGTCAAGAAGCATAACACTTTTCTATTTTGAGTTTTCTTCAATCTTTATGAGGGTACAGATACGCTCCAGGCCAATGCGGTCGGTTTCATCGAAAGCAGACAACTCAGTAGAGTCGATGTCGAGGACCGCGGTCGTATGACCAGCGACATCTTTGACAGGAATGACAATTTCTGACCTTGACAGCGATGAACAGGCTATGTGGCCAGGAAACTGCTCGACGTCATCAACAATGACCGTCTCTCCACGTTGCCAGCAGGTGCCACACACGCCCTTGCCATAGCCAATACGGAAACACGCCACAGTGCCCTGAAACGGCCCCAAGAGGAGCTGGTTGTCCTTGACTATGTAGAAGCCCACCCAGAAAAAGCGTTCTGGGAAGGCAGATTTTAACAATGCAGTGATATTGGCGAGGATGCCAGTTTGGTTGGTCTCGCCTTCTATCAGGCTCTCTGCCTGACGGTATAATTGTTGGTATAGCTGCTGTCGCATGGTTTTTTTTTTGGCTGCAATGATATTGCAGCATAGATGACATTTTGAGGGCTGCAATGATATTGCAGCATAGGGGACATTTATTCTTCCGTCTTTGTGGTGTCGGGCTTTAGATGGAAGCCCTGTATGCGGTCGGCAAATTGGATGACCATCGTGTCGGGATGGAGCAGCAAGAGCTGGGCAGTGTCATTGTGCAGTTGCATGTCTTGCTGTGTGCCATTACTACTTCTATTGAATCCACCGTACGAAAAGATGACTTTGCCGTTGAAGACATGCCACTCCGTATATCTTCGCATCGTGGGATAGATCACCGGAGCATCATCGTCAAGGGCAGTTTTACGTGGCGGTCCTCCGACCGAAGCGGCAGTGTGGTCACGTTTGAAAGTGTAGCCATATTCACGTGGCACCATCAGTGTGGCCAAGAGAGAGTCAAACTTTTGTATCTCCTCTTTACTGTAGGTGGCTTCTATCCTTGCTATCTCTTCAGGAGAAGGTATTTTTCGCATCTCGGGAAAGACGGTATAAACCCATGTGCCACAGAGCCTCTCCATGTCGATAGCCATCAGCACTTCCATTGGATTTTCAGGATTCACTAACAGAGCCATCCTGTCACCCACTTCGGGCCTTCCGAAATACTGATTGTTGCGCCGTGCGTTGATGATATTGTATTTGACAGGGTCACCTCCTGAGTCAGGAAGGAAAACGAGTATGGAATCGTTGCATCCGTCGCAAGCAAGGCCATAGAGTGTGGAATCGCCTTGCGCCACATAATTGACAGTTTTGATTTCGGTCTCTATCGGGTCTGCATCAACTTTTTTTGAACATGCTGCAGCCAACATGACCAGTACCAAAGCGTATAGGCAAGTTTTCATATACAGAAGTATTCGTTACGAGTGGCAAAATTAAGAAAAAAAACGGCAATCTGACTAAATTATATGAAAAAAAAATGCATCGATATTTGTAGTTCATCATATTTTCATTACCTTTGCATGCAAAGACCAATGAAAGCTGAGAGCGACATCAAATGATCACTCATTTTGTTAGCCCGATATGAGAAACAAATATCACAATATAGCCTTATTCAACAACTTAAACTGATTACAATGAAAAAGAAAATTCAGTTCAGTCTTGTTTATCGAGACATGTGGCAATCCTCTGGTAAGTTTCAGCCCCGTAAAGACCAGTTGGAGCGCATAGCCCCGGCGATTATCGACATGGGCTGTTTCGCACGCGTAGAGACCAACGGTGGTGCTTTCGAGCAAGTCAATCTGTTGGCCGGTGAGAACCCCAATGCCGCTGTACGTGCATTCTGCAAGCCCTTCAACGAAGTAGGCATCAAGACCCACATGCTAGACCGTGGTCTGAATGCCCTGCGTATGTATCCTGTGCCCGATGACGTGCGCCAGTTGCAATATCATGTGAAGCACGCTCAGGGTGTGGACATTCCACGTATTTTCTGTGGTCTTAACGACACCCGCAATATCATCCCCAGCATCAAATGGGCGCTTGAGGCCGGCATGACCCCTCAGGCCACGTTGTGTATCACCACCTCTCCCGTACACACGGTGGAGTATTATAGCAAGATAGCCGATGAACTGATAGAAGCTGGTGCTCAGGAAATCTGTCTGAAAGACATGGCCGGTATCGGACAGCCTGCCATGCTTGGCAAACTGACCAAAGCTATCAAAGACAAGCACCCCGACATCATCATCCAGTATCACGGCCATTCTGGTCCTGGTCTGTCAATGGCCTCCATCCTTGAAGTGTGCAACAATGGAGCAGACATCATTGACACCGCCATTGAGCCACTGTCTTGGGGCAAAGTGCATCCAGATATCATCTCTGTACAAAGCATGCTGAAGAACGAAGGCTTTGAAGTGGCCGACATCAATATGAAGGCCTATATGAAAGCCCGCACGCTCACCCAGGAATTTATCGACGACTGGCTGGGTTACTTCATCAACCCCGGCAACAAACAGATGAGTTCGCTGCTCTTAGGCTGCGGTCTGCCAGGCGGCATGATGGGTAGTATGATGGCCGATCTGGGTGGCATTCACCAGATCATCAACAAGACCCGTGCCAAGAAAGGTGAGCCAGAGTTGTCAATTGACGACCTGCTGGTGCGCCTCTTTGACGAGGTGGCCTACGTATGGCCTAAGGTAGGTTATCCTCCATTGGTAACCCCATTCTCACAGTATGTGAAGAACATCGCCCTAACCAACCTGCTGACCATGGAGCAAGGCAAGGGCCGCTACGTGATGATGGACGACGCTATGTGGGGCATGGTGCTCGGCAAGAGTGGCCGTATCCCTGGCGAGATAGCCCCAGAGCTGAAGGAACTGGCTGCCAAGCAGGGCCGCGAGTTCACCGATGCCGACCCACACACCCTCATCCCCAATGCACTCGATGACTTCCGCAAAGAGATGGATGAAAACGGCTGGGAATATGGTCAGGACAACGAGGAGCTCTACGAGTTGGGTATGCACCCCGAGCAGTATCGCAACTTCAAGAGCGGACAGGCAAAGAAGAACTTCTTGGCCGACCTCCAGAAGGCAAAAGACGCCAAATTGGGCTCCAAGCTGACTCCCGAGCAGCTCAGCGCTTTCAAGCATGCGAAGGCCGACGCCATCGTGGCTCCTGTGAAGGGTCAGATATACTGGGAGTTCAACGGCGACGGCGAATGCGCTCCCACAGTAGAACCATACATTGGCAAGGAGTACAAAGAGGGCGACAAGTTCTGCTACATTCAGGCTCCTTGGGGTGAGATTGTGGATGTGCCCGCAGCCTTAGGCGGCCGTCTGGTGGAGATCAACGCCAAACGTGGCAGCAAGGTGATGAAAGGCGACGTGATCGCTTACATCGAGAGGCCCAATGGGGAGTAGGCTTTTAGTTGACGAGTTGACAAGTTGACGAGTTGACAAGTTATTACTCTTTGAACGATATATGGATTATCAAAAAATCATTGATAAATATTATCCTGATGACAATGCCTTACGGCATATCCTCATCACACACAGTCAGTCTGTAGCGCAAAAAGCGCTACAGATTGTCTTTTCACATCCTGCACTCCATCTTGACCAAGATTTTGTGTTGGAAGCTGCCATGCTTCATGACATCGGCATTTTTAAGACCGACGCTCCTGGCATATCTTGCCATGGCGCAGAACCTTACATTCGTCATGGTATTTTAGGAGCTTCGATTCTTCGTGCAGAGGGCTATGAGCGCCATGCCCGTGTGTGTGAACGGCATACTGGTGCAGGACTCTCGCTCGATGATATCGTGAGCCAAGATCTGCCTCTACCCCATCAGAGTTTTCTGCCAGAAACACTGGAAGAGCAATTGATTTGCTATGCAGACAAATTCTTCAGCAAGACACGACTTGACCGTGAGAAGACGGTGGAGCAGGCAGAGCGGAGCCTGGCAAAGTTTGGCGAGGCTGGAGTCATCAGGTTTAGGCGGTGGGTGGAATTGTTTGAAAAGTGACACCTCCCCCAACCCCTCCAAAGGAGGGGAACTTGATTGATTATATAAGTGAAGATTTGCAATCTAAAGTAGGCGGCACCTCGGAAAACTAAAATAAACATAATTTATTTTGATTTTCTCTCGGTTTGCACTACCTTTGATTTCTTAGAATCTAAAGTAGGCGGCACCTCGGAAAACTAAAATAAACATAATTTATTTTGATTTTCTCTCGGTTTGCACTACCTTTGCAAATCAAATGAGAGCAAAGTGGACGATTATATTACTATTTGCAGCCATCATGATGATGATGGCCATGGTGCCTATGGCTCCATCTCGTCCACGCCATCAAGAAGGTGCGAAGAAAGACAGCATAGACAGTATCGCCCACCATGATAAAAAGCTTGCCCTCCCTGACAGCATCATCGCAAGAGACAGTATCTCGGGGAAAGACAGCCTATTTAATGATATCATCTTCATGGATGACAGTCTCAACAATGATATCATTTTCATGGATGACAGCACCTCGGTGAGTGGTTATCATGACGGTCTTGACACACTTGAGATGGACTCGCTACAACTGGCCATCTACCATCACAACAAAGCGGTGGACGACTCCATCCGTCTCGACTCTCTCAACCGCGCCAAATCCACAGGCATCGACGCTCCTGTCAACTTCACAGCCGAAGACTCACTCGTCTACTATGCATCGACAAAGGACGCCTTTCTCTACGGCAAATCAAATGTTGACTATGAGGAGATGAACCTGAAGAGTGACCGTGTACACATGAACATGGACCAAAACCTCGTGCATGCCACTGGTGTAAGAGACACCAGCGAGGTAGGAGGACTGGAGGGCACTCCCGTATTCAAAATGGGCAGGGACGAGTATGAGAGCGACACCATCATGTATAACTTCAAGACCAAGAAGGGATATATTAATAATGTGTATACCGAGCAGCAAGACGGCTATATCAACAGTGCGGAGGCTAAGCGTGACGGTGAGGGTAATCTCTACCTGGGCCATGGCAGGTATACTACATGCGACGCCGACCCACCCGACTTCTATATCGCCCTCTCCCGTGCGAAGGTGCGCCCTGGCAAGGATGTGGTGTTCGGACCCGCCTATTTAGTAGTGGCCGACGTTCCCTTGCCTTTGGCCATTCCCTACGGTTTCTTCCCCTTTACAAAGAGCTACAGCAGCGGTTTCATCATGCCCACCTACGGTGATGAGAACAGCCGCGGTTTCTACCTACGTGATGGTGGTTACTATTTTGCAATGAACGACAAATGGGACCTGAAATTGCTGGGCGAAATATACACTAAAGGCTCATGGGGACTCTCAGCGGCAAGCAACTATAAGAAACGCTACCGCTATAGCGGAAGTTTCTACTTCAGTTATCAGGACACTAAGACTGGTGACAAAGGAATGCCCGATTTTACTGAGCAGGAGAGTTTCAAGATACAGTGGAGCCATCGACAAGACCAAAAGGCCAACCCTTTCAACTCTTTGTCCGCAAGCGTCAACTTTGCGACTTCGAGTTTTGAGCGCAACAACCTGACAAGCATGTACAACCCTCAGACCGTGACGCAGAGCACCCGTACATCTTCAGTGAGTTACAGCACACAGTTCTCAAGCATCGGCCTGAATATCAGCACGACGTTCAATGTGGCTCAGAACATGCGTGACACAACACTCTCTCTTACGTTTCCCGACCTCAACTTATCGATGAGTCGTTTCTATCCCTTCAAACGCAAGAAAGCTGTGGGCGCTGAACGTTGGTATGAGAAATTATCGATGAGTTACTCTGGCCACATGAGCAACTCCATCACGACAAAGGAAAATCAGTTGCTTCACGCCAACCTGATCAAGGACTGGCGCAATGGTTTCGAGCACCGTATCCCATTCAGTGGCAACTTCGTGCTGTTCAACTATATCAACCTCAACCCCTCGTTCAACTTCACCGACCGCATGTATATGAGCAAGGTGACACGTTCATGGGATGAAGCAAGACAGGTGGAAGTGGCTGATACGACCTATGGTTTTCACAACATCTTCGACTGGAGTATGAGTCTGGGCCTCTCGACCAAGGTTTATGGTAGGTGGACTCCCAACCGCAAGATTTTCGGTGACAAGATCAATGCCATTCGCCATGTGTTGACTCCAACGGTGAGCCTAAGTTACTCCCCTGACTTCAGCGCACAGCGCTATGGCTATTACGACACCTATCAGAAGACCGACGCCAACGGTAATGTCTCGCTTGTGGAATACTCCCCCTACTCCAACGGCCTCTATGGTGTTCCCGGCAGAGGCAAGACGGGAAGTATCTCCTTTGACATAGGCAACAACATTGAAATGAAAGTGCTCAAGGATGACTCACTGAAGAAAGTGAGCATCATCGACGAGTTGGGTGCTGCCATGTCCTACAATATGGCGGCAAAGGAGCGTCCTCTGAGCGACTTGTCAATGCGTCTGCGCCTGAAATGGTGGAAACGCTACACATTCAACCTGAACGCTGTCTTCGCCACCTATGCTTACGAGCTTGACGAGAATGGCAATCCCTACGTGGGTACTCACACGGAGTATGGTTACGGCCGTTGGGGTCGTTTTCAGGGTATGTCGCAAAACGTGTCGTTCACTCTTACACCCGACAAGATAAAGAAATGGCTGAGCGGCGAAAAATCGGAGGACGAAGACGAGGACCCCAACAGTGACGAGGGGGTTGACACCGAAATAGAGAGCAATGTGGATGATGACATGATACGCGGACAGCGTGGCGCGAAGAAAAAGGGTGCGAAGGCTGAGACCGATGAAGATGGCTACATGACATTCAACATGCCATGGTCGCTGACCTTTGGCTATGGTATCACGATGCGCGAAAACACCCGTGGCAAATTCAACAAAAAACGGATGCGCTACCCCTACAAGTTTTCTCAGACACTGAACATGAGTGGCAATATCCGTCTGAGTGATGGCTGGAACATCAGTTTCTCGTCTGGCTATGACTTTGAAGCGGGCAAGTTGTCAATGACCACCGCCTCTCTGTCACGAGACCTGCATTGCTTCAACATGTCGTGCTCGGTAGTACTTGCACCCTACACCAGCTATAATTTCACTTTCAGGTGCAATGCATCAACGCTGACCGACGCACTGAAATATGACAAGAAGAGTGGGTACAGCAATGCCGTACAATGGTATTAGGAGATGAAAGATGAAAAATGAAAGATGAAAAATGAAGGATGAAAAATGAAGGATGATGATCAATCCATCAACCGATTGAGATCATCCTCCTCTCCCACAACCCATAGGATATCGCCTTTCTGGAAACGATATTGCGGGGTGACCTGTGTGAGGCTCTCTAAACCCTTTTCCAAGCCTACGACCATACAATTATAAAGATGTCGTATGCCGCTCTCTTCCAGATTTTTGCCCAAGAACTTATTATTCCCCGAGATGGTCATGCTGCGCAATTTCATCTCTCTCTTCTCCAGTTCATAGTCATCCCCAATAATTTCCTCAGTAAGAGCCCGTCCGAAAGCATGCAGTTGGTCATCACTGCCGATGACCTGCAACCGGTCGCCTGGGAAGAGCACATTGTCGCCCTCAGGGATATTGAGCCGTCGGCTGGCCCTAAGTATACTACTCACATGCACACCAAATCGATTTCGCAGCGCCAATTCTTTCAACGACTTACCCGACCATAAAGAATCATAGGGCACATCAAAATCGGCAATATGAATATTTCTGTCGAGAAGCCTTCCCTCGTAAAGTGGTTTCCGACGGCCATGCACCTGTGCCTCAATGTCACGTGAACGCAAGTTGAGTATAAACATGCGTTCGAGAGTGATGCTTCTGTGCTTAAGACTTCTTGACAGAATCATAATGATGACGAGTATGAGTCCGACACTGATGAGCAACGCACTGGAAAACTCTGTGACTTTGTTGAATATGTAGAACACAAAAGCCACCGCGATCATGATACGTACCAGAATGGTAAATATGAGAGGGAGGCGATTGATACGATTTTGCGTCCATAGCGCTTTGAACTCTTCGCTATGGTTCTTCTTCATGATAATGGCCCTGAGGAAGGGTGAGATCAGCGATACGGTGATGAGGCCACAGAGCACATTGGCCCACCAGTATGGTAGAATCCGATGTATGAATGGCAGAAAGAACGTGAGCATCATGGCCGTGGCTGCAGAGGACAAAATCACATAGATGACCGTATTGACCGTCATCTGTGTGATCAGGCTCTTCCACAGACTTTTCTCCTTTTTGGTTGTCGATTGACTCATAGCCAAATGATTCAGGCTTCGTACTATCGCCTTGGGAAGATGTCTCTCCAACATATCGTGTGCCGGTACAGCCGCCCTTATCATATAAGGTGTGAGGAAGGTGGTGATGACCGACACGGTAACGACAACGGGATAGACAAAGTGGCTGACCACCCCCATCGCCAGTCCCATGGATGCAATGATGAAAGAGAACTCTCCGATCTGTGCCATGGAAAATCCACATCTCATGGCTGACTTGAGCGACTGTCCACTCAACAGGAAACCGAGGCTTCCGAAAAAGCTCTGTCCCAGAATGATGGTGAGTACGAGCGTCAGGATGGGCAAGGCATACTGTACGATGATCTGTGGGTCGACCAGCATACCCACCGACACGAAGAAGATGGCTCCAAAAAGATTTTTCACAGGTTCAACGAGACGTATGATTTTCTCCGCCTCGATAGTCTCGGCGAGGATGGAGCCCATGACAAACGCGCCGAAGGCACTGCTGAACCCTACAGCTGTAGAGACAACTGCCATGAGGCAGCACAAGCCAAGGGCAACGATGAGGAGCGTCTCATTGTTGACCAGTTTGCGCACAGAGCGAAGGAAAAAAGGTATAAGGAAAATACCGACGACAAACCAAAGAATAAGGAAGAACCCGATGCGCAAGATGCTCCTCAGCATCTCTCCACTTCCGGCCTCTCCACCTCCCGCAATGGCTGCAAGCATCACCATCAAGACGATAGCGAGTATATCCTCGAGTATAAGCACCGACATGACCAGTCCTGCAAACTGCTGTTGACGGAGCCCCATGTCGTCGAACGCCTTGTAGATAATCGTCGTACTACTCATGGCCAACATACCACCAAGGAAGATACTGTTCATCTTGCTCCACCCAAAAGAATGTCCCACTAAGATGCCGAGTGTCATCATGCAGAACACAATGGTTGTCGTAGCTATCACCGGTGCGGCTCCCATTTTGAGTATTTTCTTAAAAGAGAAATCAAGACCCAAAGAGAAGAGGGTGAACATAACACCGATGTCAGCCCATATCTTGATGTCCTCCTGGTCGATGACAGACATGGTATAGGGCATATGCGGACTGACAAGAAAGCCAGCCATGATATAGCCGAGCACCAGTGGCTGCTTGAGTTTTTTAAAAACCAGAGTCACGATGCCGGCTACAATGAGGATGAGTGCCAAGTCTTTGACAAGAACGGGGAGGTCGGACATGTTTAAGTTAACAAGTTGTTACTTTAGTTGACGAGTAAACAAATTAGTTGGCTGGAGAGGCAGCGAGCTGACATATTCTGACAATGAGGCTCATGGCCTTCTCCATGACCTGTATGGATATAAACTCATAAGGTCCATGGAAATTGACACCGCCAGCGAAAATATTGGGGCAAGGCAATCCCTTGAACGACAGTTGTGCACCGTCCGTACCACCACGTATTGGCTTCACCTGAGGCGAGATGCCACAGTCGGTCATCGCCTTGGTGACGATATCGACCACCTGTCTGCAAGGATCTATCATCTCTTTCATGTTATAATACTGGTCATTGACCACTATCTCGCAAGTACCTTCACCGTATCTACTATTCATGATATCAGCACATTCTGTGATGAACTTCTTGCGCTGCTCAAACTTTTCACGGTCGTGGTCTCTGATGATATAGGACAGTTGCGCCAATTCAATACCTGATTGTATGCCAAGCAAATGATAAAAGCCCTCGTATCCCTCTGTCTGTTCTGGAGTCTCCTCTGCAGGGAGAAGTGCGATAAACTCCGCAGCCAGTCTGTTGGCGTTGATCATCTTCCCTTTAGCATATCCAGGATGCACGCTCACGCCATGGAGTTTTACCTTGGCCGAAGCCGCATTAAAGTTCTCATATTCCAGTTCGCCGAGGTCTCCACCATCCATGGTGTACGCCCATTCACATCCAAACTTTTTGACATCGAAATGATGCGCTCCCATACCGATTTCCTCGTCGGGGTTGAATGCCACCCTTATGTCACCATGCTTGATTTCTTGATGGTCGCGCAAGAAACACATGGCCTGTACAATTTCGGCAATGCCAGCCTTGTCGTCAGCACCAAGCAGTGTCTTGCCATCTGTGACGATAAGATCTTCGCCCACATGCTGCAAGAGTTCTGGAAATTTGACTGTTGAAGAAACGATACCAGGAGACAAGATGATGTCTTTGCCATCATAGTTTTTAATCACCCTGGCCTTGACATTCTCCCCACTGCAGTCAGGTGAAGTGTCGTAATGGGAGATAAAACCGATGGTAGGCACCTCTTTCTGGATGTTTGACTTGAGGGTGGCATAGATATATCCCTTGTCATCCATCTCGACGTCATCAAGTCCTTCGTTGATGAGTTCTTTTTTCAGATACTCAGCAAAAAGCAGTTGCTTTGAAGTACTTGGGACGGTCTGCGAGTCCTCACTTGACTGTGTATCAAACTTGGTATAGTTGATAAATCTCTCAGTGATATCCATTTTGTTTGTTTTTGGCCTTGTCTTATTACTCCTGCTCTTTTCGGTCATCTATATTGTCGCCCTCTGTAGGCTTCATGTCCGCCTCAAAATCTGTGATACCATTCTTGACGAGTATGTTGTACCACTGTATCAGTTTACGAATGTCACTGTCATGCACACGCTCCTGGTCGAAGTCAGGCAACACCTGAGCGAAATAAGCCCTGAGTTCTTTTCCGCTGGCCTTTTTGTAATTGACTTCACATTCTTTGCCCTGCTCTTTATCACGCATAGCAGCGAGCACGTTCATCAGTGGCACCTCATCAGTCTCAGTGTAGATGGCAATGTCGGCGAGGCTTGTCACCCTGTCTTTGGCGAAAGCCGGCATGCGTTTATGAGTGTCATCGAGTGCTTCAACAATTAAATTTACTTTTCCTCTTGAAACCAGTCGATAAAGTCCTGGTTTTCCTGCTATTGACAAAATTGTCTGTACCATTTTTTTTTATTTATTTAAACTGTTAATAATTCGGTGTTGGGTATTCGCTATTCGGTGTTAGCTGTTCGGTCAGGAATGAGGTGGAGCCTATGCACGATATTGCAGAGCTGCTCCTCTATATTTCTCTGTCCGTCATTGACGATTTCGTAGTCTGCCTTTTCTCTCACCATCTCCTGAGGCATCTGTTTAGCCATCCATTCCTTCGCTTTCTCCTCTGTGATATGGTCTCGTTCCATGACCCGTCTCAGCCGTATCTCATCAGGTGCGGTGACGCAAATCACGCGGTCTACCAGTCTGTCAAATCCACTCTCATAGAGTATGGCACACTCCATCCAGTTCAGTCCAGATGCCCGAAAGTCATTGGCCACAGCTGGGTGTACTATCTGATTGACAATACTTGTGTGCTGATCAGACTCCAACAGAAATCTTGCCACTGCAGCCTTGTTGAGTTTTCCGTCCACATAGGTATCCGGCCCGATCGCCTCTGTGAGTTGTTGGATCATCTGGGTGTCGGTACGCATCAACCTTTTGGCGGCAGCGTCACAATCAAAGACCTCTACCCCCAGCAATGAACGGAGCTTCTTGCAGACGTAAGACTTACCACTACCGATGCCCCCAGTGATGGCTATTTTCATACCGTTGTCAAGGTTCATCTCCCTCTTGCTCTAAAAGATAATCGACTTGTGAGATGACAGTCTTGGCATTATTGACAGACTGAGGAGCCTCAGCCAGTCTCAAGTGCAAGAACTTCTGTTGTGGGTTGTTCTCTATCTCGGCATAATCAGCCAAGACCCTAAACTCTGAAGGGTCTACCATTTTCAGCGCTTTGGCGCCTGTGACAAATTTGACAGAAACCCTTGAAGGATAAGTGCGGAGCACTTTTCCTTCTGGTACGCCTACCACTTCTACTGGCACCTCGACACTCCCCTCTGAGCTGACATCGGCATATACTTTGACAGTGACAATATTTGGCACACACTTGACTCCGCTCATTCTCTCAAGTTTCACTTTTCTCTGCGCCATATCATTGATGTCAGAGATATTGACATACTCTGTTTTGACGGATTTGATCTGGTCGAGTTTTTCTTTGGAGGCATATACCGTGACACTGTCTGGGGTAACTTCCTTTTTAGAGAGGAAAGACAGTTCGTCAGCAGTGAACTTTCCATTGATTTCCACAGGCACTATTTTATTTTCCCCGTTGCTGTAATAGATATCTATCCTGTCGGGTTTCACACTGATAACCTGTGAAGACTTCTCAAGCCTCGCCTTTACCATCTTAAGTACTTCCGAGCTGGCGACGACACTATGTCCATCTCCCTTGAAATAAGAATTGAAATTGATGATGATGGGCGGGCGTTTATTAAACATGTAGTAAATGAAGGCATACCCCTCATCTCTTACGGAAACTTTGAGTGTATCGAAGGAGTCGTCGGTAAGGATCACGTTCTTGGGTATATTGGTGACCATCACCGGTATGGACACCTCCCTCTCCACTGGTTCCTTGACGGCGAGCACGAACCAAAAAGCTCCGCTGATGGCGAAGAAAAAAAGAAAAACAAGAAACTCCTTGTTCACAGCCTTGAACAAGAGGTTTCTCATTTTCTGTAGGAGTGGGCGGTTGTCGATGCTCATTTTGGTTTATTTGGCGGGCTGTCCTGCCATCAGTTCTGATGTGTCGCGGAAAACGTATGCTTTGTCTACTTCGATGACGACTCCTTTGGCGATTTCCACTTCCACCCTATTGTTTTGGATGTCGATTCTTTTGACAGTGCCAAAGATGCCTCCGCCTGTCACCACCTTGGTGTTTTCCGTCAGTGCATTTTGGAAATTACGTATCTCTTTTTGTTTTTTCTGCTGAGGGCGGATCATAAAGAACCACATGATGGCAAAAATGGCAATCATCATGATGAGCATGCTCATACCTCCTCCCTGCCCCTGAGCCTGGGCAGCCAATAAAATAGAACTATTCATTTTTTATAAATTGAGTTAATTATGATCTTCTCTGTCTGGGTTCTCCGATGGGTTTGCGTAGTTTCCCTGTCTCTACGAGGAATCGCGCGATAGTGTCGAGCATCCCATTGATGTATCCTCCACTTCTGCTGGTGCTATAGAGTTTTGCCAGATCCACGTACTCATTGATAGTGACACTGATGGGGATATTTGGGAAAGTCATCATCTCAGCGATGGCTATTTGCATGATGACCACATCCATATATGCAAGACGGGAGAAGTCCCAGTTGCGTGACGCATCACTCATATACCGCTGATACTGATCAGCGTTGAGGATAGTAGATCTCAGCAGTTTGCATGCGAACTCCCGATCCTCTTCATCATTATATTCAGGCAGCAATTCCTGTTTGTATCCATTCTCAGGGTCAAATCTTTTGATGGTCTTTAACACGAAGGTGTCAACCACCTCTTTGTCATCATTCCAGTAAATACTTTTCTCCTCAAGCAGATTGTCAAGATCGCTGTTCTCCTGGATAAGCGCCTTATAGAGTTTCCGCCACACTTCTCTGTCGGCTTCATAGCTGTCCTCTTCAGCGACCATATATTCCATGTAGATTTGACTATTCTCCACAAGATTACACATTTTTCTGACAAACTCTATGTCATCGCTCCATGAGAGTACTTTTTCGTCTGTATACTCGTTAAGCATCTGGTTGTCTTCCAGCTGAAGGGCGAATCGATTGTTGACAAATTTCTCAGAGGGCATCTCCAATCCTTCCCTCTTGGCTTTCGACTGTGCCACCTCGACCCTATGTCTCATCTCCTTTGAGATAGCAACGATGAGTCTTAACAAATGATGGTATAAAGAATAGGCTTTGGAGAGGCTATAGAGCAATTCCCCCTCTGCCTTACGTATATCATTGCCACCGTTTTGATAGTATGCATAGGTTAACTGGACTATCTTGATCCTGATCAATTCGCGGTTTATCATGTTAAGATTTCTATTAATAGTACAAAGTGTGTTTACGAACTTGCTTTCTATGATGCAAAAATACGTTTTTTTAGTTTCATACGCAAGAAATTGAGATAAATAATATGTATTTTTTATAATTTTTCATGAATCGTTTTTTATTTTCAGAATAAATAACTACCTTTGCACCGCTTTTTTGGCGCACCGACGATATTTGTATATCCGTGTGTCGTGTGATGGCGAATTAAGCATTCATATTCAATCACTTAATTTAGAGTAACACAACGTTTTAAAATGAAAGAAATCAATGTAAAAGGCCAGAAGCGTGAGATGACTGGCAAGAAAGCCACCCGGCTGATGAGAAAAGAGGGTTTGGTGCCCTGTAACCTTTATGGTGAGGCCAAGGACGAGAATGGACTTCCTGTAGCACTTCATTTTGCTATTGCAGCCACAGACCTTCGCAAAGTGGTTTACACCCCCCATGTATATGTTGTCAATCTGGACATTGATGGCGAGGCTCACACCGCAGTCATCAAGGAGCTTCAGTTCCACCCCACTACCGACGCTGTTCTCCATGTGGACTTTTATGAGGTGAACGAGACGAAACCCATCACTATTGGTATTCCTGTCAACCTGGTAGGTCTGGCTCAGGGTGTACGCGATGGTGGTCGTATGAACCTCTCTATCCGTAAGATCAACGTGACCGCTCCTTACAAGCAGATTCCCGAACGCCTTGACATCGACGTGACTCCTCTTCGTATTGGCAAGAGCATCAAGGTTGGCGAACTGAGCTTTGAGGGTCTTGAGCTTGCCACAAGCAAAGAGGTGGTGGTATGCTCCATCAAGATGACCCGTGCTGCCTCAAAGAATGCTGCTGAGGAGACAGAAGAGGCCGCTGAATAATCCCCGGTATCAGATATGGATAAATATCTCATTGTGGGTCTTGGCAACCCCGGCCGGGAATATGCCAAGACACGCCACAACGCAGGATACATGGTATTGGACGCTTTTGCTAAGGCGTCCAATATTGTTTTTGACGACCGCCGTTACGGCTATGTGGCGGAGACGTCGCTTCGTGGCCGCAAGTTGATCCTTTTGAAGCCCACCACTTATATGAACCTGAGTGGCAATGCTGTGAGATACTGGCTTAACAAGGAAAACATTGACGAGAGTCGTCTATTAGTGATCGTGGATGACATCTCATTGCCTTTTGGCACGCTTCGTCTGAAAGGAAGCGGCAGTGCCGGCACTCACAATGGCCTTGGGCATATCCAACAATTGATTGGTCAGCAGTATGCCCGTCTTCGCATGGGTATCGGCAATGACTTTCCCCGAGGTGCTCAGATAGACTACGTGCTTGGGGAGTTCAGCGACGAGGAATCGCAATCACTTGAACCGGTTTTTGCCACTGCGGGAGAAATCATCAAGAGTTTTGTACTCTCTGGTGTAGACTTCACGATGAATCAATTTAACAAGAAGAAGCGTATCTTACCAACAGAACATCCTGATCATGAATGAGGCACGTATAGACAAATGGCTGTGGGCATCTCGCATTTTCAAGACCAGATCGATAGCTGCTGACGCCTGTAAAAATGGGCGTGTGACAATAGGCGGAATGAACGTGAAACCCTCACGTCCTGTAAAAGTAGGAGAGGTTGTGGATGTCAAAAAGCCCCCTATCACCTATTCCTTCCGCATATTGCAATGTATTGAACAAAGAGTCGGGGCGAAATTGGTGCCTGAGATTTATGAGAATGTGACCGACCCTAAGCAATATGAGTTATTGGAGATGAGCCGTATCAGCGGCTTTATCGACCGTGCTCGTGGGACAGGCCGTCCGACCAAAAAGGACCGCAGACAAATAGACGCCTTCATCGAGCCTGCCATGTTTGGCTTTGATGATGAGGAAGACTGACCGTTCCCCATTGAAAAGTGAAAAAATATAAATCCTTCTGGCGAAGTATCACTTGCCAGAAGGATTTTTGTATGTTGAACTTAAGCCTCAAACACTACATCACCATCATGGGGCCTCCAAAGCCGCCACCAGGACGGCCACCGCCGAAGCCGCCGCCACCAGGACGACCACCACCGAAGCCACCGCCGCCGAAACCACCGCCGCCAGGACGGCCACCGCCACGGCCACCACCGAATCCCTGTCCTGGGAACATTCCCTGGCGCGCATTTCTGCCACCAAAAGCATTCAGTCTATAGATGACGTGCAACATAGCATAGCTGTTGATGCTGTTGTATTCAGTATCACTACGCTGCATAGCGTTGATCACACGACTTAAATTGCTTTGCTGATGGAGGATATCGTAGAACTGAAGGCTGATCGTAAGTGGTTTTCCTCTCAAGAACGCATGACTAAACTGCGCGTTCCACACCAATTCGTTGGTATTCAAAGACGTGTCATTGTATCCTCTACGTGAGTTCTCGCTGATACCAGTAGACAACTGTGTGCCCCAAGGTGCAGTCAAGTTGACATTCACACCATATGCGAATGACCAGGTATCCATATCGCTAGTTTTCTGCAACTGGTTGCGGGCGTGAGTATAGGTCAGCGAACCATTTGGCTCCACCTCGATCCAGTTGTTTCGATAGCTGAATGAGAGACGCTCACTTACAGTTGTCGTGCGTGTAGTGTTCTTCTGCGAGTCCAGTCCATTCATACTCAGATAGCCCACGTTGTTAGTGTATCCAAAGTTAGTAAACGTATTGACATTCCAGTATCCTACGGTGTCAATAGCCATATTATACATAAAAGCACTGTTCAAGTTCCAGTTTCCGTTGATATTCTCCGGTTTTGTCGTGCGCGCACCCGTTTTTTCATTATATGTCACTTTATTACTAATACTATTGCTGGTGGTGCTGAAATTGATGAAAGTCATGATAGACTTCTGATGACTCTGCACATAATTATTGTAGAACAGACGGAAGTTGTTGGTGAATGATGGTTTCAGACCAGGGTTACCCATTGTAACATTCTGTGGGTCACTGTCGTCCGTGATGGCAAGCAAGTCGCTCATACTTGGCTGTGAGGTGTTTCCACGATAATTGATACGCAAATTGCTGACATTGGAGAATCTGTATCTGAAATCAAGTGTGGGCGACATATTGGTCACATTTCTCACTGTATCCACATACACCCCCTGATAATCCTGAATATAATGAGAGCGCTGTGGCTGCACCATGAAACCTGCATTAAACTGGAACTTGGGGTCTATCCATCGATAGGTGACCTGCATATTGTGTGTATATGTTTTATACTCAGAATAGCGGCTCAAGTCATCATCCAGATAATTGTCAAGTGCCCCAGAAACCCGTGACAGATAGTTGTTCCAACTGCGGTAAGCTGGTGTGATGCCGTTGCCGAAGTCGGCCCCCATAGCACTGAAGTCATAGGTAGAACGGTCGCTTTCATTGTAACTGAATTGATACTGATAGCTGAACTGCAGGAACATGGCCTTGGCTATAGGCTCACTATATGTTGTCTGCAACGAATAACCATGGCTTTTCGTGGGAGTCAAGCTATAGCGGTTGGTATACATATAATATGTTGAGTCCAGCCCCAGCACATATCTCGGGTCAACATAGTTGAGTTTTTGGAAATAATGCATCTCACTCAATGAAAGGCTTGTGTTATCCCTGTCACCATAATTGGCGTCAGCTCTCAATGTGACATTGCGCCCTCTGTTGTTGAGTTTTCTATTGAACTGGAGCATGCCATTGGCAGTGGTTGACTTTCCATAAGAGAGGCTGTTGCTAATCTGGGTGTTGACCATCAGACTGTCTGCAGCCAATTTCTTGATATCCTCGGGTGACAGTGGGTTTGCCACGTACAAGAAGGGATCATCGTTGTAAGTCGCAGAGGTTTGTGAGTTGTTTCCATCGTTAGTGGAGAAACTGAGACTTGGTCTGAACATGATATTCGTCATGGTGTCAGGGGTCCATTCCAAACGCATCTGTCCGTTCCAAGAATTACTACGTGTGAAATTTTGGCTGATGTTGTTGGAGTACGAATTGGTCGTACCGACAAAATGACGCGCAGATTGTTTTGACAACACATCACCGTCAGAATGGTTCCATCTCACACTCATATCCATCTTTAGTTGTTTGGAGTCGTCGTAGTTGAAATTGAGACCCGCCATTTTTGAGGCATTCAGTCCCTGACGTCCCGCTCCACCTCCAGGTCCGCCGAATCCTCGTCCGCCAGTAGAGAAGCCCATGTCATTGGCGTTGTTGGCATTACCAAAGAACATCAAGGTATATTTCTCTTTGAAATACCCAGCCATCAATCTTTCCGCATAACGGTGATGTGTTCCCACACCAAGGTCTTCATTGACCAAAAAACCCCTGTTCATGCCGGGTTTCAAGCCGAAATCCAGGACGGTCTGCTCATCACCGTCATCAATGCCCGTGATACGTGCGAGATCACTTTTCTCATCGTAAGCCTTAATTCTATCTACAATTGACGTCGGAAGGTTCTTCAAAGCCGTCTTGGTGTCACCGGTCATGAATTCCTTGCCATCAACACGTATTTTCTTCACTTGTTTGCCATTGATTGTGATAGACCCGTCATCACTCACCTGTGCGCCTGGCAGTTTTTTCACCAGTTCCTCAATGACAGACCCTTCTGCCACACGGTAGGCCGACGCGTTGTAGACAAAAGTGTCTTCTTTGAGCACCACTTTGGCGGCCTGCCCTGTGGCTGTCACCTCCTTAAGTAACACAGCGTCTGCCGACATGGTGATATTTCCCAGAGCAGTCTCTTTGTTTTTGGTGACAGTGACGTTTCTGACCACCGTTTTATACCCCACGCTGGTGATCTTCAACAAGAACGAGCCAGCCTCAGGAGCATTCACTTTGAAATAGCCATTGTCATCGGAGAGGGCGCCCACGATGAATGTGCTGTCTTTTCTGAGTAATTGTAGGGTAGCTTGGATGATGCCCTCTTTTGTGTCCCTGTCGAGCACGCTACCTGTGATAGACTGCTCTTGTGCGAATGCAGCCGTTGCAGCCACAGTCAGGCAAAGTGTCAAAAATAATTTTCTCATCTTTTTCCTTAAAATAAATATTTATTCATATAGACGTGAAAAAGCGCCCATAGTTTAACAAGACATCCTTTAATAAATATTAAATGGGTGTCATATATACATGAAAAAGGAAATAAATGAATACCTTTGCGGCGCAAAAATAGAGAACTAAGACTGGTGAGTCCCCATCGCAAATAAGAGGTCAGCTCATCAGCTTGTACTTGTCAACTCGTCAACTATATAATGAAACAACAAGTCATCATATCAGAATCATTACAGGAAGATCTTGCAATCGCCTTGTCAGAATGTCATCATGACAAGTTATTCGTACTTGTGGATGAGCATACGTATGCAAACTGCTGGCCTGTCATCCGGGACTTTTACGGGGTGCGCAACGCCCACCTTATTATTATAAAGGCTACCGACACCTACAAAAACATTGAAACACTGGCGAAAGTATGGAAAGAGTTGGGAGAACACGGAGGCACCCGTCATTCCAGTCTCATCAACTTAGGGGGAGGTATGGTGACCGACTTGGGCGGTTTCGCAGCCTCCACTTTCAAGCGCGGCATCGACTTCATCAACATTCCCACAACCCTTCTTGCAATGGTAGATGCCTCTGTGGGCGGTAAGACAGGCATCAACTTTAACGGTCTAAAAAATGAAGTAGGTGTCTTCAACGAGGCAAAGAGCGTGATACTTAACACCGGCTTTTTGAAAACTTTAGACAATGCCAACCTACGTTCGGGTTATGCCGAAATGCTCAAGCATGGACTGATCTCTGACGAAAAGATGTGGGCAGAACTGCTTCTTTTCGACCTTGAACATCCTGACCTTAGACTTCTTCAGCAGATGGTGGCATCGTCAGTTAAAGTGAAAGAACGTATCGTTGAATCCGACCCCTTGGAACATGGCATCCGCAAAGCGCTGAACTTCGGTCATACCATCGGCCACGCGTTTGAGTCCTTTTCAATGAAAAAGGGAAGTCCCCTTCTTCATGGATATGCAGTTGCTTACGGTATGGTATGTGAATTGTATCTGAGTTGTATACACACTGGATTCCCCACTGAGCGCATGCGCTCCACAGTGAACTACATCAAAGAGTATTATGGTAAATATGAAATCACCTGTGATGAATACAAAGAATTGTTGGCTCTAATGAAGCATGACAAAAAGAATATTTCTGACACCATCGTTTTCACCTTATTAAGAGATATTGGCGACATCAAAATCAATCAGGTGGTTGAAGAAAAAGACATTGAAGAATCATTGGATTTTTTCAGAGAGAATTGAGAGAAGTCATTTATTGCATATTTCTCACAAAATGGGATGAATCATGGATAAATATGATTTTTTACATTTTTTAAGAAATAAATAATTGATTTTTCTTTGTCATTTCAGAAAGAGTTTATAAATTTGCACCAAATTAGATGTGCTTTGCAGGGTAAACATGTGAAGAATCTATAATATCTATTGAGAAAATCAAGGAATAAAGGCTATCGCTAAAGGGATCAAAAAAGTAAAAATCCCTGAAACAAAGGAATATAATTATATATAAACTTAAATAATTTAGTTATGAGAAAATTTACAAAAGGATTATTAATGACGTTTGTCGCAACGGCGATGAGCCTCGGTGCTTACGCCCAAGTCGACGGCTACTTCCGCGTGATTAACGCTGGTCAGGGAAAGGGTGGAAATGAGACCTTCACAGAGAAGTATGACAAAGTTGTGAAAGTGCAAAGCCCTACCACAGCTGTTTTAACAGTTGATCAGGATGAGGCCATCACATTACCAGGTACAGTGTTGTATATCAATGCTGAAAAAGCTGAATACGCTTCAGAAGCTGGTGAGGGCATTGACATTGACGAGAACGACCTTGAGGTCAAATACCTCCGTGCACAGGGTATTGATGCTTCCGATGCAGTATATGGCGATATCGTAAGCTCTTTGAAAGAAGGTTTTAAAGCAGGTCTTAGCTGGCTCAACACACAAAACAAGTGGGGTCTTAGCACCGC
The DNA here is from genome assembly GCA_902780635.1 of uncultured Prevotellaceae bacterium. Taxonomy (GTDB): domain Bacteria; phylum Bacteroidota; class Bacteroidia; order Bacteroidales; family Bacteroidaceae; genus Prevotella. The sequence goes on along the minus strand of CACZGH010000004.1, from coordinate 71,114 downwards.
TAAACAAGCTGAGATTATCAAAGCTATGTTTGAGTACATGAAGATGTACATGCTGCCATGTGATGAAAAACTTTCAAAAGAATTCGATTGGAGCAAATTTGGTGCAGGTTCAAAAGCTTACTATCTGAAGAGTACAACTCCTGACACCAAACCACTTGAGAACGAACTGACTGCAGAGCAGGTAGCATCTTTGGGTACAACTCTTTGGGACGCTTTGTTCAATGGAGCCATCGACTACTATATTTTGAATGGTTATACTGGCCTTGCTGAGGCTTTCCAGGTTCTCAAAGATCGTATTCACATGGGACGCACCTATTATCTGAGTGCAGGCTATGTTCAGATGCCTTATAGTGAAGAGGAGCCCCAGAAGTTTATCTATGACCCCGCAGAGCCAAAGATTTACTTTGCCAACAACAACCAAAATGCCAATCTCCATGGCGTGGCATTAGTTCCTGAGATTGACTTCGTTGGCGACTACTCCAAGTGGATTCTTGAGCCTATCGTTGAAAACACAGACCCCGACTATGAGGGAACCAACTATTTCGCAGTGAATGCTAATTCATTCATGAAAGGTCTGAATGATGATCCCGCAAAATACTACACCTCACTCTATGTTGACTTCCCAATGCAGATTATCGGCGAGGGTATGAAGGTATGGGGCATTCAGGGCCAACCAACCAAAATGACCAACCTGGAAGGCAAGGATGTTTATGTAGTTACCACTATCGAATACAAAGATATTGTTCCCGCACGTCAGGGTGTTGTGATCGAGTGTTCATACAACGAACAGGAAGATGGTCCTGCTGGCAACTGCCTGCAGCCGACTTTGACACCGATGACCAGCCCCGAGGGCAACAGTGCACTTACCGGACAGTTCTTCACAGCTCCAATCAACAACGGTCAAGTTGAGTTGAAGTTCTACAACGGACAAGATGCTTGGACTCAGACTATTGAAGACATCCAGCTTCGCGTTTTGGGCAAGAAGAGTGGTGAAGAGTACGTAAATAATAACCCCATTGGTTTCTATGCATACTCTGGTAAGGCTGTTGTTGAAAACAAAGCATTCTTGATTCTTGACACAAGTCTTGCAGCTGCAGGTGTGAACGTACAGTTTGTATCTCCCGAGGACTTTGCTGACGGCATCAATGAGGCAGTTGTAGCAAGCGAGAACAGCAAGAATGTATATGATCTTCAGGGTCGTCTGGTGAGCAATCCTACCAAGGGTCTCTACATCGTGAATGGTAAGAAAATGGTTATCAAATAATTAAAACTCCTTGAGAATTATGAAAAGACAATATATCAATCCAGTTTGCAAGGTGATGACCTTGAACCTGAAGCGTAACGTAATGGACGAGTTCTTTGGCAACAACTCTTACATTCCTGTTGGTGACGTTGATGATGTCGAGAACGACTTTGACGGAACTGTCAAGAACATGTACTCTAACAAGAGTGTCTGGGAAGACTAATAGGAATTGTTTAACACTCCATACAAATAAGCGGGAACCTCTGTGTTTCCGCTTATTTGATTGTTGACGATGAGAGTTCGAATTCAGCTATTACTCACAACTATTTTACTCTGTCAGGCCATTGTCAAGGCAGAGGAACCTGAGATTACTGACAGTGCCCATTTTGTTACTGCCTCCCTATTGGTGATGACACCAGGAGAAGCCAGTTATTCCAGTTTGGGGCACTGTGCACTGCGTATGGAATGTCCCTCGGCCCATTTGGACTATTGTTTCTCATTAGAGATGGACACTGGTCCTGATGACTACGCACGTTTTTTCACAGGAAATGCTGTGGCAGGTGTGTTCGGCATACCGACAGATGCTTTTCTGAAGCCTTATCGTGACGAGGGAAGAGGAGTGACCCAATATGAGCTGAATCTGACACTTGAAGAAAAACAGTTGTTATGGAAGAACTTGGACGAGGAGATGGTGAAACCACCGCATCTTCGTTTCAACTTTCTCAATACCAACTGCGTGATGATGTGCATGATGATGATTGAGGGGGCTCTCATCGATGAGAGCATTCATTTCGACCATCTCCCCTTTTATATGCTTGGAAATAATGGGGCAAAAATCCGTTATATTACACAAGATGATCCATGGCAAGAATTTGTGTACATCCTCCTTGCCGGTGCTGCCTGTGACAAAGATTATGACATCGAGTACTGCATGTCACCACGAACTATCATAGAGGTACTCGATAGCGCTGAGATACAAACGACTGATGGTAATCGCCGCAGCGTGCTGAAGGGAGGGCCAACCTCATTGATCAAGCCTTTGGCTTCAACGCACTCACCCACCCTATCACCTTTTCTACTATTCAGTTTATTGTTGCTGGCGGTCATCCTTATCACTATTGCGAAATGGGCGATGGGTGCTCGGACGATCTGTCGTCTCACAGACGTTGCTTTGCTGGTTGTGCAGACCCTTGTGGGTACTATATTGCTCTATACCTCCACGATAGCCAACTTATTTGGCACCAGATGGAATTGGTATCTGATACCCTTCCTTCCAATACCTATCCTCTTATGGCTATTCTTTCACAAAAAGCCACAATTTAATAAGATTTACGCCCTCTATAGTATCATTTTAGGCTTTTTTATTTGTGCCACCCCTTTATCCTCACAATTAGACTGGACACACCAATTACCTGTCATGGCCATGCTGGTAAGAACGATCAGCTTATATTTTGAAGGAAAACAAAAAAAGATTTCTGTTTTTACGGAAAAGAGAAATTAATTTCATAAATTTGCAAATTAATGAGTCATCTTATCACTTAAAGACTGTAGATTATGATCAATTCATCGAAACACATATTACAGACGTGTTCTATCATGGCAGTCATGCTGCTGTTTAGTCTCCATTCTCAAGCTTACACTGAATATTGGTTCCAGGCCGAATCACATGCCACACCTACTGGCTCAGGCAAGGTGTACTCCTCTCAGAAATATGTAAATATTGACACGATTCCCGCCAGACGCTTCAAAGAAGATAATTCTTATCTCTGGAGTGCTGAGAACAGGGGTCAAGCTGCCACATCAGTCATCCACCTTTACGCAAAGCCATCAGCAGGATATGTGTTCAAAAATTGGACTCATAATGGTGAAGAATTATCGAAGATTAGCCATTGTGCACCTAGCTTGAGGAGTGCCAAGCAAAATTGGGAAGACCCGCAAATTGAGCATTATTATGCCAATTTCGTACCCAAGGGTAGCGTTGCCGTCTATTCCTCTAATGAGGGTGCAGGCAATGTTTATATCGACAAACCCGAGAACAATATTGGCGATGAAGTCACGCTGACAGCCATCAGCAATATTTTCATTGGCGATTTTAAGGGTTGGGTGATAGGAGAGCGAGACTTTACGAATGTCGATCTCAACAATCTCGACTACGTTTCCCAGGAAGAGGTGTTCTCTTTCACTATCACTGAGGAGAACAAGGGCGACTACTACGCTGTTTTTGACTCACGAGACGTGAAGCAAAAAGGAATGTACTGTTTGGTGCGAAACAAAAAAACACACAATTGTGTAGGCCTTAAGGGGACCAAAGAGTTGACTCTCTCCGCCGACCAACGCTACTTCAAAAACTCCATTGAACTGGTGCCTTACGACAAAACACATAACTTGCCCGCTACTGTCATTAAAATAATTGGTGACTACAATGGTGTTGGTGACCTGACAAGTGCTGAATATATTTCCCAAGGTTTCAGTAGTAAAGACATTAAAGGTACAGAAACCAGCAAAGCTCCCCGATATATTAAAGTTGAACAATACAGCACAGGTAACTACCTCACATATGCTGAAGGTAGCGGCTATACCGGCTATTGGGTTGACTACTTTGATAACTCTTCTAGTGAAGAATTGATTGGCCAAGTATACCACCCCTGGACGGGTAATGCCAATGTAATCAGTGACGCCCATCAATGGGAACTATTGCCTCTGAGAGAGGAGACGATGGACGAATACTACTTTGGTGCTACTCCCTCAGCCAAGACGAAGAAAGACGGCAAGTATTATACCACGATGTATACCGCCTTCCCCTATCAGTGTATGGACGGTGTGAAAGCCTATTACGCCGACAGATTTGCCGGTCAGGGCAGGATACATATCAAGGAGATTGAATCGGGTATTGTACCAGCTTATACTGCTGTTCTGCTCGAATGTAATGGTTTAGATGCCAAAGAAAACCGACTCATACCTGTACTTGATGATGTGGCTCCACTCGAAGACACCAACCTTCTCAAAGGTGAGATCTGGCTGAACGACGAGAGCGGCAATCCCGACAACTATCGTACCCGTTTCGACAAGGAAACGATGCGCGTATTGAACGACGGCCAGGCCGCATTCATGAACAGGAACAATAAAGACACGGCCAACGGTGACACGTTGCTGACTTATATTGCCAACAATACCTGCTACATTGATCTGAGCAATGAGAGCCAAAAATCCAATCTCTATACATGGACGACAGAAGACGATGACAGCTCACTGATAGGTGACGCCAACGGCGACAAAGTAGTAGATATTTCAGATGTACTGGTGACTGTGGACTATATTCTTGGCAAACAAGTAAGTATATTCTTCTTCAAGAATGCTGATGTGAACTTCAGCAACGGTATAGACATCTCCGATGTGCTTGGAATTGTCGACATCATATTAGGCAAATAAGCTAGCTGTTTGTTTATGAAAGAAAGAAAACGGGAGTAAAATCAAAAAATGCCCGCTTTTGTGAAAAAATCAGAATGAAACCTTTGGAGGTTGGATTATTTTTTATAAATTTGCATCGACTAGTAGAATATGGAGTGAGTCCATCATGACATAACGTCTTCTACCATGAACAGATAAAAATATAAAATAACAATTAATATCTTCTTAGCATTATGAAAAAGGAATATGTAAAACCTGAGAGCAAATTTGTGGATATCACCCTCAATGAGTCACTTTTGGATGGTCCCGCTATCTCAGACGTGGATGAGGAATCTAACCGTGGTATGTGGGATGACAACTATGACCGCCTGCCCTCTGGCAAGAGTGTCTGGGACGATGAAAGTATCAAAGAAGAAGATTAAGACATAAGAGAGAGTGAGACAGCGGATGCTAGGTCATCCGCTATCTCCTATCTATTTGACGTTTTGGTTTTCCAGTCTCTGTAAGAGGTAACGAGTCTACATAAAGTACTTTTCGCGGAATCCAATATGGTGGGAGGACATCACGAAAGATGTCATCCAATTTTTTATTATCCTTTGTTTCGGCCACTAAGACCACTATTTCACCATACTTTTCATCCTTCATTTTAGTGATAAAAAAAGGAAAAGAAAGATGTGGTCTTAACAATCTTTCCACTTCCTCTGCCTGTATTTTCAGTCCGCCACTGCATATCACATTGTCTTTGCGACCCAATATTCGGAAACGTCTACCATCAGGCGCCATTTCTCCGATATCGTTGGTTTTCAGAGCCTTAGGGCAGACGAGAGGAGCATCTATCACCAGACAATGCTCGTTATCGACTGTCACCTTGACCCCAGGCATCGGTGTGTACCACTGGCTGGCTGTCGGTCCGTTGACCCTTCGCAATGCTATATGCGAAAGTGTCTCCGTCATACCATAAGAGCACCATACAGCATGAGGGAACTCACTCAGTTTTTGTTCCAAGTCTGCATCGAGTGCACCTCCACCTATTAAAAGGTGCCGGATTTGCTTCAGCCTTTGCAGTTGAACAGGTTCTTGGATACTGTTGTAGACCTGCAAAGGCACCATGGCAGCAAAGTCGATAGTGCGCCCTTCGAGTGCGTTATCACCCATTGGATGCCCTGAAACGGGCACTTCAATGAATTGAAGACGACGTTGCAAGACTCTGACCACCATCATTTTTCCTGCTATATAGTCTAGTGACATACACAGCAGAGCCATGTCACCCTCTTTCAGTCCTAAGAAATCACAGGTGGCACGTGCACTCTCCCACATCCGTTTTTTTTCCACGAACATGATTTTGGGAGCACCGGTAGAACCACTGGTTTTCACCTGAATGAATGGTGATTCATCATTCCATCGTGAGAGAAATTGGGGCAAAGTCATATCGTTTATCCGAGAAGGGTTCATTATCTTTAGTCATGGTACAATCTTTCGCCTTTAATAGTCAAAGGCATCGGTATATTATCCGTAAAGAGTTGTCCTGTGCCCAACCCCTGGTGCAACCGTATGTCAGGCCCATAGACATGTGCGCAGAACTGTGCGATGGCTGACAGACCGATATTGCTTTCCAGCGCACTGGTGATCCAGTGCTTGATACCGTGTTCATCCGCCAATCTGATCCATTCCTCAGAGCCATGCAATCCTCCATGAAGAGAGGGCTTAAGGATGATATACGCTGGACAAATGGTCTCCAATAGCTGTTCTTTCATCTCAGGTATATTCACCCCTATCAGTTCTTCGTCAAGAGCGATGGGCAATGGGGAATATTTGCACAATTCGGCCATGGCTTTCCATTGCCGCTGTTTGATGGGCTGTTCGATGGAATGGATATCATACTTACTCAGTCTTTCCAGCCTTTTCAGCGCCACATCGGGTGTAAATCCCCCATTGGCATCAACTCTCAACTGAATAACCTTTTCTGGGAAAGAACATCTAATATGACGTATGAGGTCTATTTCTTTTTCGAAATCGATGGCTCCGATTTTTAGTTTGACACAATGGAAGCCTGCCTTTATTTTCTCATCGATGCGACTGAGCATCTCGTCGTAAGAACCCATCCACACCAGCCCATTAATGGGTATCGAAGTCTCCCCCCTAGTAAAAGGCGTATCAAAGACAATGTCTGCACCATGCCGAAGATTTCGGAGTGCCGTCTCGATGCCAAAGAGCATAGAGGGGTAAGGACGTAACAAGTCCACATCGACGTCTCCTCTCTGCTCCACAAACTCACAGAGGCCTCGTAAGACTCGCTCATAGTCCGGCAAAGCATCACAGCTCAAATCAGGCAAGGGCGCGCATTCTCCTCTGCCTACCCTTCCAGGATAACGTTCGTCTGAGACAGTGAGTATCCATGAGTGCCTCACCTTATAAACGCCCCTTGAGGTACCAGCGGGCTGACGAAAGTGAAAGATTCTTTCTTCAATATCAAAATGCATGTTTGCTATGGCATTTTAGGATATTTTTTAAAGTCAGGTTTACGTTTCTCGAGAAATGCCTTTCCACCCTCCTGCGCCTCATCGAGGAAATAGTAGAGCATGGTGCAATCGCCAGCAAGCTGCTGGATGCCCGCCTGTCCGTCGAGTTCAGCATTCAGTCCCGCTTTGATCATGCGCAGAGCCATAGGACTTCTCTCCATCATGGTTTCAGCCCATTCCACACACTCATCCTCCAGTTGCTCAAATGGCACCACTTTGTTGACCATACCCATCCTCTCTGCCTCTGCTGCTGTATACTGTCTACAGAGGAACCATATCTCTCGTGCTTTCTTCTGCCCCACGATACGTGCAAGATAGGACGAGCCGAATCCTGCGTCGAAAGAGCCCACCTTCGGACCTGTTTGTCCGAAAATAGCGTTTTCACTGGCAATGGTCAGGTCGCAAACCAGATGCAACACATGTCCCCCACCAATCGCATAACCGTTGACCATAGCGATCACAGGTTTGGGCAATCGCCGTATCTGCATCTGCACATCGAGAACACTGAGGCGTGGCACTCCCTGTTCGTCGACGTAGCCACCTCTGCCTTTGACGTGCATATCGCCTCCGGAACAAAAAGCCTTGTCACCAGCACCTGTCAGAAGGACTACCGAAATGTCCTGCGCCTCCCTACAATAAGCGAAGGCTTGTGACAGCTCCCATGTCGTCTTTGGGGTGAAGGCATTGCGATAGCGTGGCCGGTTGATGGTGATTTTGGCGATGCCGTTATACTCTTCAAAAAGGATTTCCTCGAAATCCCTGATTTTTTTCCATTCTCTAGTTTTCATATTATTGAGGGTATTTATTTTAGGAGTTTAGAAGTTCAGGAGTGAAGGAGTGAAGGAGTTCAGAAGTGCAGAAGTTCAGAAGTGCAGAAGCAAAGGAGTGCAGGCATTACATCTTTATTCAGTTACGAATGGACGATGCGGTTATAATACTGCTGGAGGGCTGCGGCGTCTTGGTCAGTATTTGTAAAGACCTCCAAAAGCATGGGTCTGTTTGTTGGTGCCGTGAGCAGTGTGACCATTGCCATACGCATCTCCTCCCGATTGGCAGCATGCAGATAACCGATGTCGTTTTGAGTGCAGATGCCCTGTGCCGTCGTCTGGTGGGAGCCACTAACATAAAGATCAAGTGCCTCGCTCTTTTGGAGTCCCTCCAATTGGCGGAATATACCCCCACTGCCATTGTTGAGCAAGATGATACGGAAGTTGCCTTTGAGATGATGGTTCCACAGTGCATTTTGATCATAAAAGAAGCTCAAGTCGCCGATGACACATATCACCATGGACGAAGTAGCCGCAGCATGACCTGCCGCAGTTGAAAGCGATCCTTCGATGCCGTTAACCCCTCTATTACAATAGACAGGGTGGTCAGCGAAGATATTGGCGAGTCTCACTGCGCTGCTGTTGGCATAATGTACCACCACCTCGTCTATATCCTCTAACTGCTGTTCGAAATACCTGACCACTTCCATCTGAGAAAAGGTTGGTGCTTCCTCCTCCTTCAACGTAGCAATTTTGTCAAACACTTGCTGCCAGCATGCGTGATACCCACACTGAGCCTCCTTTGTTCCATACAAGGCAGATAGGTCTTCCGTCCTATTTTTCCACATTTTTCCAAGGGCAAAGACAAAGTCGGCTGGGTCTGGCAGTTCCACCACTTCATGAGCATGCATGGTGACATCCTCCAAGCTACCGCCTGATGTCAGCATGATGGTCTTAGCACTGGTGGCTTTGCGCAGGAATGCCTTAAGTCTCTTACTGACCACATGTCCACCAGCATAAATAACAAGGTCGGGAGTATAAAGTTCATCATTGCCCACCAAAGCCATCGCCTCGTCAACAGGAATCATGGGCACCGGATAACCACACAGTCGCTCAGAGAGCAGTACCCCTCTTGTAGAGAGCAGGTGCATAGCGCATCTCCAGTCATCATCCACCTGAAAATGTTGGTCTTTTCGACACTGTCCGATGACCATCAAAGGCCGTTTGGCCCTAAACCATTGCTCTACCACCCATTCTGCGCATCCATGACCATGATGGAAATGCTGAGTGACCACTCTTTCCTTTGGCAATGAAGACACAGAGAAATCAAAAAGAGGCTCTGTGATAGGGACATTAATATGTACAGGCGCCGGTGCAGGATAATGCAATGCCATCAGAGCCTCATTGACCAATCGGTTGCAATGCCACCTACTCACCTCATCGTTTGTCGACGATGGAAGAGACACCGACAAGTTGACAAAACGAGCAAGAGCACCCTGCTGTGGCAAGGTTTGCCCGTCGAGCTGACCAATCCATGCCTCCGGTCTGTCTGCAGAGATGACCACCAGCGGTAGTCGCTGATAGAAAGCCTCTGCCACTGCAGGAGCCACATTGAGCAGTGCCGAACCCGACGTAACACAAATGGCCGCCGCCTGTCCCGTAGCCAAGATAAGTCCGAGCGCAAAAAAAGCCGCACTACGTTCATCCGTGACCGGGTAACATCTGACCTGCTCACACAAGCAGAGATTGTGCACGATGGGAGCGTTCCGGCTTCCAGGGCACACCACAGCCTGTCGCAGTCCATGTGCGAGGAGCAGCGATGTCAATATGTTTACGTTCTGTTTGTTACAATACATCCTTTATATGTCGAGCAATGCGCCCATGGTCTCCATTTTATCTTCCGTCTCTTTCCATTCTGCTTCCAGTTCACTGTCTGCCAGCAGTCCACCCCCAGCATAGAGGCTATAACTGTCATGGTCGATTCTCATACATCTGAGCGAGACGAAAAGATGTGTTTCTGCAGCGTCGCCGAGAGGTCCTACAAACCCACTGTAATAGGCACGAGGTGCGAATTCGTTCTTGACGATGAAGTCTCTTGCTGCTGTCTTAGGCAGTCCACAGACAGCCGGTGTAGGATACAAAGACTGGATCAACTCTCCTATCCTATCTTCTTTCTCCATCCTAAAATAGAAGTCACTCCTCAAATGAACCAGGTTTCCGGCCCTCATAGTATAAGGTCCTTTTTCCTCCAGGTCTGTGGCGAAGTGCTCCAGACACTCTGTGATATAGGTAGAGACATAGCGTTGCTCCTGTATATTCTTGACGGTCCATCCTATAGAAGGGTCATTATGATTGGAAAATTTCACCTTAGACGGAGGATTGTCGAAACGGAGCATATCACCCGTGAGTGTCATGGTGCCAGCGAGAGACATCGTGAGCCATCGGTCATCTTCCCCTTCGAGCAACACCTCTGGTGTGGCCATAATCCATGTTCCACATGGTTGTGCAGAGAAGAGCGCCACGAACATGCGGGGGTACATCTTGCAGGCTTTGATGAACATCTGCGTGAGCGAGACAGCTTCTTTCTTAGGCCTGTGCTGACATCTCGCGAGTACGATTTTTGAGAATTCTCCACCCACGATATGAGCGTGGAAATTGGCGAAGTCTATGGCATAATGGCTTTTCGTCCCTTTGTAGACGTTCTCTCCTTGAGGGCGGTCGTGAGCGGCCTCGTCCAAGAGTTGCCCAGTTGTATAAGTTTCATTGTCAAAGAGTGGCTGTGCAAGTATCTCCTCCGGCGAGCCCTGTCTGACGATGTCCGGGTGCAATAGCAGCAAAGGATAGTGTTTGCTCACCACAAATGGCGCCACTACGAAGCCATTTTTCCCACCCAGCAAACTTGGCGAGTCCAATTGCTCTGGCTCTTCCTTCTGTTGTACCATCAGTGTGCAGTTCGACTGATACGGCAATCTGTAAATAGCAAATCCAGTCATTGTGTGGTTATTTCTTTGAAGATATGACATAATTGGTGACCGTCACAGTAGAGATGACATCTCCTGAGGAGTCCGTGATTTCAACATTCCACACATGCAGACGCTGTCCTTTCTGAACCAGCCTAGCCAGTGCCGTCACGGTATCACCTTCAGACACAGCTTTGACATGAGCTCCACTGACGCTGATGCCCACGCATATCTTGCCAGGACAAAGTGCCGAAGACCCTACGCCAGCAAGATTTTCCGCCAGTGCCAACGAGGCTCCCCCACTGAGAAATCCAAAAGGTTGCCTGTTTCGCTCATCCACTTTCATGGTAGCCATGCACATATCCTCATCTGGTGTGGAGACGAAATTCATGCCAAGTGCCGTAGAGAGATTGGGTTGTCTCTCAATGATTCTTTTTATTTTTTCTATGTCCATCGTTATGTGTGTGTTTAAGCATGGGCAAAATTAAGTATTTTTTTTCATTTGAAATAGAAATTCGCCGGGAAATCACTTTAATATGTTGATGAAAGAGAAAAACGCCGAAAGACATGTATAAAATTAGTAAAAAGGAGAGAATCTTCGGAAATATTTCGTAATTTTGCAGTGAATTACGTTTTACATACTATATGAATATACTAGAACTTAGTGAGCAAGAAATAGGCAGGCGCCAGAGTCTGCAAGAGTTACGCAACATGGGTATCAACCCTTATCCAGCAGCAGCCTTCCCGACCGACGCCTTTTCCACAGAGATCAAAGAGCAATTTAAGGACGATGACGCCCCCCGGTCTGTTGTCATCGCTGGCCGTATGATGAGCCGAAGAGTGATGGGCAAGGCCAGTTTTGCCGAGTTGCAAGACTCAAAAGGCCGTATCCAAGTATATATCACCCGTGACGACATTTGTCCTACTGAGAATAAAGACCTATATAATATTGTCTTTAAGCGTTTGCTTGACATTGGCGACTTCATCGGCGTACGTGGTTTTGTATTCCGCACCCAGACAGGAGAAATCAGCGTCCACGCCCAATCACTTACACTTCTCTCTAAGAGCTTGAAGCCACTGCCTATTGTGAAATACAAAGATGGCGTGGCATACGACAAGTTTGACGACCCCGAGTTACGTTATCGCCAGCGTTATGTGGATCTGGTAGTGAACGAAGGAGTGAAAGAAACCTTCCTGCAACGTGCGACCGTGATTCGCACCATGCGCCGTGTGCTGGATGAAGCCGGCTATACGGAAGTGGAGACCCCTACCCTTCAATCCATCGCCGGTGGTGCCAGTGCCCGTCCCTTCATCACCCATTTCAATGCTCTTGACCAAGACATGTACATGCGTATCGCCACCGAATTGTACCTGAAGCGTCTGATTGTAGGTGGCTTTGAGGGAGTGTATGAGATAGGCAAGAACTTCCGCAATGAAGGTATGGACCGCAACCACAACCCAGAGTTCACCTGTATGGAGTTGTATGTACAATATAAAGACTACAACTGGATGATGTCCTTCACTGAAAAATTGCTTGAGACCATCTGCGTGGCTGTCAACGGTAGCACCGAGCGAGAAATTGACGGTCAGATGGTAAGTTTCAAAGCCCCCTACCGCCGATTGCCTATCCTTGACGCCATCAAAGAGAAGACGGGCTATGACCTGAGCGGTATGGACGAGGCTGCCATCCGTGAAGTCTGTACAAAATTGGGGATGGAGACCGACGAGACCATGGGCAAAGGCAAATTGATCGATGAGATTTTCGGTGAGTTCTGTGAGGGCAGCTACATCCAGCCCACATTTATCACCGACTATCCTGTTGAGATGTCTCCTCTCACCAAGATGCACCGTTCGAAGCCTGGTCTGACAGAGCGTTTTGAGTTGATGGTGAACGGCAAGGAACTTGCCAACGCCTATTCCGAGCTCAACGATCCTATCGACCAAGAAGAGCGTTTCATCGAACAAATGCGCTTGGCCGACAAGGGTGACGACGAGGCGATGATTATCGATCAAGACTTCCTGCGCGCCCTTCAGTATGGTATGCCCCCCACGAGTGGTATCGGCATCGGTATCGATCGCCTTGTGATGTTGATGACAGGAAAGACCTACATCCAGGAAGTGCTGTTCTTCCCCCAGATGCGGCCAGAGAAGAAGGCTCCCAAGAGCAGCGTGTCCGAATGGGCAGAACTGGGTGTGAGCGCCGAATGGGTGCCAGTGCTCAACAAGTGCGGCTACTATTTAGTATCAGATATCAAAGACGTGAATCCACAGAAGCTTCAGATGGATGTCTGCGGTGTCAACAAGAAATACAAACTTGGCTACAAGAACCCCAAAGTAGACGAGTTTGCCAAATGGATAGAAGCCTCCCAAACCCTTTAAACAGAGGTATCTATGTTCGACTGCGGTAAAATAGCCATTATTGGTGGAGGCAGCTGGGCCACAGCCATCGCCAAGATTGTGGTGGGTCACACTCATCACATTGGTTGGTATATGCGCCGTGACGACCGCATTGAGGACTTTCTGAAACTGGGTCACAATCCGGCCTATCTGACTAGTGTACATTTCAGCACCGACGAGATATACTTTTCGAGCGACATCAACAAAATTGTAGACCAGTACAAGACGTTGGTATTTGTCACGCCTTCACCCTATCTGAAAAATCACCTGAAGAAACTGAGGACACGCATCCGTGACAAGTATATCGTGACAGCCATCAAGGGTATCGTTCCCGATGAGAATCTGGTGTGCTCCGAATATTTCCATCAGGTATATGACGTACCCTATGACCAGTTGGCCTGCATTGGTGGTCCGTCGCACGCGGAGGAAGTGGCCTTGGAACGTCTCTCCTATCTCACCATTGGTTGTTCTGACAACGAGAAAGCCGAAGCCTTTGCCGACCTCTTGTCGAGCAACTATATCAAGACCAAGACAAGTAGCGACGTGATAGGCATCGAATATTCCTCTGTGCTCAAAAATGTCTACGCCATTGCTGCCGGCATTTGTAGTGGTCTTAAATACGGTGACAATTTTCAGGCAGTGCTGATGTCGAATGCCGTTCAGGAGATGGCCCGCTTTCTGAAGGTTATCAGTCCTATCGAGCGCAACGTATATGACTCTGTCTATTTAGGCGACCAGTTGGTGACTGGTTACTCCAACTTTTCTCGCAACCGTGTCTTTGGCACGATGATCGGCAAGGGTTACAGTGTGAAGAGTGCTCAGATAGAGATGGAGATGATCGCGGAAGGCTACTTCGGCACTAAGTGTATGAAGGAGATCAATCGGCGTCTTCATGTCAACATGCCTATCCTCGATGCTGTATACAACATCCTTTACGAGCGCATCAGTCCACAAATAGAAATCAAACTACTGACAGACAGCTTTAGGTAGACGGAGAAAATGAAAAATGAAAAATGGTGATTTAAACTTCTATTTTTTACCAGATAATTCCTCAAAAAAACTTAAATACTCAAAAACTTAAAAAATGAAAAACATCCGTTTAGACATCAGCAAAGCCGCCCCGTTTCTGAGCGAGGGCGCAGTGAAAGCTTTAGAACCACAGATCCAAGCAGCCCATCAATCGCTTGAAGATGGCACCTGCCCAGGCAATGACTTTTTAGGGTGGCTGCATCTCCCCTCCTCCATCACTCCCGAGTTTCTCGAAGAGATCCAGGCTACTGCCGATGTGCTTCGTGCAAACTGCGACGCCATTGTTGTGGCTGGTATCGGTGGCAGTTATCTTGGTGCCCGTGCGGTGATAGAATCCCTTGGCAACTCCTTTGCCTGGCTGATCAATGACAAGAAGAACCCCGTCATTCTGTTTGCTGGCAACAACATCGGCGAAGACTATCTTGCCGAACTGACAGAATATCTGAAAGACAAGAAATTTGGTGTCATCAACATTTCAAAATCAGGTACTACCACAGAGACAGCCCTCACTTTCCGTCTGCTGAAGAAGCAGTGTGAAGCCCAGCGTGGCAAAGAAGAGGCTCAAAAGGTGATCGTAGCAGTGACCGACGCCAAGCGTGGTGCTGCCCGCACCTGTGCAGACAAAGAAGGTTATAAGAGTTTCATCATTCCTGACAATGTGGGTGGGCGTTTCTCTGTGCTGACTCCAGTAGGTCTGCTTCCTATCGCCTGTGCTGGTTTTGACATCAAGGCACTTGTGAACGGTGCAACCGATATGGAGAAAGTGTGTGGCCAAGAGACTTCCTTCGAAGAAAACCCAGCTGCCCAGTATGCCGCAGTGAGAAATGCACTGTATGCTGAGGCTGGCAAGAAGATTGAGATCATGGTCAACTATCAGCCCAAACTGCACTTCATCAGTGAGTGGTGGAAACAGCTTTTCGGCGAGAGTGAGGGCAAGGAGCACAAAGGTATCTTCCCCGCCTCCTGCGACTTCACTACCGACCTTCACTCCATGGGTCAGTGGATACAAGAAGGCGAGCGCACTATCTTTGAGACGGTGATCAGTATTGAGACACCCAACAAGCATCTTCTTTTCCCTGAAGACGAAGAGAATCTTGACGGTCTAAACTTCCTCGCCGGCAAGCGCGTGGACGAAGTCAACAAGATGGCTGAGTTGGGTACACGTCTGGCTCATGTGGATGGTGGTGTGCCCAATCTGTGCATCTCTGTTCCTGAGCTCAACGAATACTACATTGGTCAGTTGATTTACTTCTTTGAGATTGCATGCGGAATCAGCGGCAACGTGTTAGGTGTCAATCCTTTCAACCAGCCTGGTGTTGAGGCCTACAAGAAGAACATGTTTGCCTTGCTCGACAAGCCAGGTTATGAGGCTGAGAGCAAAGCTATCAAAGAGCGTCTGGCAAAATAGTGATGATCGAACAATCCATCAAGCATTATCTAGAAAAACATGGCTTTGAGAGCATGTCTCTCAAAGCCGTGCTTTTTGACATGGATGGCGTACTCTACAACTCCATGCCCCATCATGCCATAGCCTGGCATGAGTCAATGAAAGAGTACGGCATCGACATGCCTTACAGCGACGCCTATCGTTATGAGGGCATGCGTGGTGTGGAGACTATCAAATTGCTGGCGCGAGAGCAATTGCATAAGGAGTTGACCCATGAGGAAGCCCAGCAGATGTACGATACCAAGTCTGCCCATTTCGCTGCCCTTGGTCCAGCGGAGAAAATGGAAGGGGTGGAAGCACTGATGCGCCAGATTAAAGCCAGCGGCCTGACGATTGGTGTGGTGACAGGCAGCGGTCAACTGACATTGCTCAACAATCTTTGTGAGTCATTTCACGGGTTGTTACACCCAGAGCATATTGTGACCAGTTTTGATGTGAGTCACGGGAAGCCAGCCCCAGACCCTTACCTGATGGGGTTACGTAAATGTGGCGTGGAGCCATGGGAAGCTATGGTCGTGGAAAATGCGCCACTTGGGGTGCGCGCTGCTGTGAGCGCCCGTATTTTCACTGTAGCGGTGAACACTGGACCACTGCCCGACCAAACACTTGCCGCAGAAGGTGCCAATCTTGTCTTTAAGAAAATGAAGGATTTGAGTGACTGTTGGGAGGAACTCATCGCCTTCTCACCTTGTCTCTCCAAAAGGTAAAGAGAGACCCTAACAGAAAAAGATAATGAGAAAGATTTATACTATACTTTATGTGTGTGTGGTTGTCGCAGCTTTGTTGAGTTGTGGTGATGATGACGACGGTGTGATGGAGCGTCCTGACAACACGACTATCAATTATGAAATGGCCATCAACGACTGGCTGTTGCTCTATTACAATGTCGAAGTGACCTATCAAGACATCCATGGAGTGGAGCATACTGAGCGTGTGGACCAGCAAAACTGGCATTATAAAGAAAAGGAAAGCGGTGAACTGAAGAATTTTTACTTCAAAGGCGTGGCCACTGCGAGAGGGAATTTCCCTGTTTTACCCGACACTATCAAATCCATCACCTACACTTGTGACTTCCGCGGCGATTATTATACCAAGAAGACCAGTGCGAAAAGTGTACACAAGACCCCTCTTAATACGACGGTCAAGAAAGAAAATATAGAGACTTATATCGGCTCACATCCCACCATCCAGTTATTTGAATGCCAATATAAAGATTTGTACGCTAAAGAGTAATCTCCGCCGACCCAAAACAACGGTGATGACATTTGTCGTAAACCACACAAAACTGCCCTGGAGCCACTCCCTGTATGAGTTGACTTGCGTATACCACATATTCTCCCGGTGCAGTTTGCTCCATCCGTGCTGGATGATATTCGGGTGTATGCCGTATTTTGAATGTGACATCCGTCATCTCCTGTTCTCCAGAGAGGAAATGGAAATCGTGTATGCGGAATGTATCCTTGTAAGCAGTACGTGGCTCATATCCCTTGCTGACATACAAAGTGTTCGCAGCCACGTCTTTTTTGACTACGAACCATGGTCCGCCACCAAATCCCAAACCATGTCGCTGTCCGATGGTGTGAAACCACAATCCACGGTGCTCTCCGATGCGACGTCCAGTCTCCCATTCGAGCACCTCACCCGGATTCTCGCCTAAATAGCGCCGTAAATAATCATTGTAATTGATTTTTCCCAAGAAACAAATGCCCTGAGAGTCTTTGCGACGCGCATTGACCAAGTGCTCCCTCTCAGCAATCATCCTCACCTCCTCTTTCATATAATGACCGATAGGGAACAGAGCTTTGCGTAATTGCCAGTCGTATAGTTGTGCCAGAAAATCCGTCTGATCTTTTACCGGATCTGGACTGGTAACAAGCCATTTCACCCCATCAATGATTTCTGTCTGTGCATAGTGCCCCGTCGCTATCAGGTCATAGTCATGCCCCACCTTTGCATCAAACGCCCCAAACTTGATCAGTCTGTTGCACATCACATCAGGGTTGGGTGTTAGTCCGGCACGCACTTTATCCATTGTATATTTTGTCACTTGCTCCCAGTACTCCCGATGGCAGTCTACTACCTGCAGCCGACAGCCATATTTAGCCGCCACGGCGGTGGCCATCTCCAGGTCCTCCTCAGATGAGCAGTCCCACTCCTCCTCTTCTTCCGGTCCTATTTTGATATAGAAACAATCCGGATGCAGTCCTTTCTGTGCGAGTTCATACAACACTACTGAGCTATCAACGCCACCAGAGAGGAGGACTGCTATTTTTTTGCCGGTTAAGTCTTCTGTCATCATACCTATGTATTTTTTGCAAAAGTACAAAAATAATAGGGAAAATCCCTTATGATTTAGGGATAATTCATTGTGCGGTAGGGGAAAAAGCGATAGTTTTGCAACAAACAAGAATTACTGTCTATACGACCAAGAATTTAGACAACAGAGTTAATAAAACTATGTAGAATAAGAAAAATAACAAGAACATGAAAAAGATCGTTTTATTTTCGGTGGCAGTTTTATGCCTTGTCGTCAGTCTTCCCACCTCTGCCCAGTCACGTCGCCGAGGCTACACCCCTCCCCCTCCCCGCTATGGTGTAGGAGTCTCACGTAGTCACCATTATGCCCCCAACACCTATTTTGGTCTGCGATTTGGTCTCTCCGCCTCACATGTCAACAGCGACGCTGCTTATCTTGACGGAGGGAATAGCCAGTCAGGCCTGAATGTCGGTGCGGTGGCAGGTGTCCAGTTGACCCCAATGATGCCTTTGTTTTTCGAGACAGGGCTAGAATATACTGAAAAAGGTGGTAAGGGAGACAACGGCAACAAGTTTACCTTCGACCTCAACTATCTGGAAGTGCCTCTTACCCTCAAGTACTCAGCCCAGGTTGCTCCTGCCACAGCAGTAGAGCCCTTTATCGGAGGGTATCTGGCCTGCGGTGTCGGTGGAAAAATCAAAGACTTTGGCAACCGCGCTGCCTACAGCAGTTTTGGCGACGGCGGTTTCAAGCGTTTTGACGGTGGCATCCGTGTGGGATGTGGCTTAGCCTACGAGATGCTATATGCAGAGATCGGTTATGACTTCGGTCTGACAAACATCGGCGACGACTATTTCAACGACACTCACAATGGGGCGTTTTTCGCCAATATAGGAATCAATTTTTAGGAGTTCAGGAGTTCAGGAGTTCAGACATTAACACTTCAGGAGTAAGACAATACCATCTGATGTGAAGTTTTGAACGTAACCTCGCAGCCCTTTTAGGACTTGCGGCGCCGTCTGACCAACCACCAAACAGCGAACAATAATAAAACAGCGACCAAACCTATCACAACATAAGTCTTGTCGATAAGAGAATGTATAGTAGAGGGCAGAGGAGAAGTCTCTGCCCTTTCTGTTTGAATTGAGTCGTCTGTTGGTGTCTGACGGAGCACCGCAGCCCCGTCAGTATCTTTGAGCACCGGTTCTGGTTCATTATATTCCACCTCATAAATATTGACGGCATTCCCACCCTGGCTTCCTCGCCCCTGCGAGGTGACAATGATAAAGCGTCCGTCGTTGGAAATGTCCAGCCCCACAGGATAAGAGTCGACACTGATGGTATCGACGGTGCGCATGGTGCGTGTATCGACGACAAAGAGTTTGCTGGCCAGGTTGCAGGCAGCGAATACGAAACGTCCGCTGGGTGAGAGTTCGATGGTTCGAGCTCCCTCTCCCACCTTACAACTCTCCCATCCGCCGATTTTCAGTGTCTTTCCTCCGATGCGTTGTGCTGCGCTCATCAATGCATCCAGTTTGATACGCTGCACATATCCCGCCTTATTGATACTGAGATAAAGATAGTCGTCTTTGATAACAAGGTGTCTCACGTTAGGCATCATGCCGAGCAATCGTCCCATATATTTCTGTGTCTCCATATTGATGACCGCAATTCCGCCATTGTCACCCATACATCCCACCAGCAGGAACTTGTCATCGGGTGTAAAAACGGTGCCCCTCAGGCAATAGCCACTCTTGTTGTCACGGTCCACCTGTTCGGTGAGGCTGTAGTTGAGTGGAAGCACGTAATCGACCACCAATAATGCCTCATGGTACCAGTCATCAGGGTTGAGACTTTCCACGTTGACGAGCCCAACTGTGTTGTTACCCCAATGAGTGATAGCGATGTGACGACCATCATGCGAGCACGCCACCATTTTTGGCAATGGCCCTGTCTCCATCAGTTTAACAATCTCGTCGGTGCGCGTGTCAACCACAGCGATGGCCGACGGGTCTTGTGCATTGAGGTCAAAAGTGCGCCGATAAAACGGAATCCACAGATATCTCCCACCATGTGAAAAAGTGCTCTCCACTGGTTTTCCCATAAAAGTGTTAAGACTATCGGTGTAATGAGTGAAAGGATAAAACTTACTGGGCTTACTCCACAGTGCAGCATCTTTCTTATCCTCAAATCTATAATTGATGACTTTGAGCCGCTGATGGGTTTTCATGTCATAGACGACAGTAGCGCACCCCTCCAAAGAATTGACGTAATACTTGGTGCCGTCGGGATGTATATTGGCCGACTTGGGCGACTGTATGTAGGGGTCGCGATACTCTGCCGGGCTTCCTTTATAATTGATGTGTTTATTGACCAGTTTGAGAGAGATCTGGCCGTTTCCTCCCCCGGAGGTGGTACCTACAGGAGGGTGAACTGCACTGGGAGCCGAACTCTGTGCAAAAGCCGTCAAAGCAACTACCTGCAAGAGAAAGAGCAGGAATGACAAACGATGTTTTTTCATTGAAAAGGTGTTTAGAAGTGAGAGGTGAGGGGTGAGGGGTGAGAGGTAAGAGGTAAGGGGAAGGAGGTGAGAGATATGCGAACCCCGAAAGCGAGCAGCCAACGCCTAGTAAGGATCACGGTATTTACTCTCTTCTTTATCTTCAAGCATTCCAACGTACGAACGATATCTGCTGGCTGCGATGTAGTGTTGGTCAAGGGCGGCCAGTACGGCGCATCCCGGTTCATGCGTGTGTGTGCAGTTGGCAAAGCGACAGTCTTTTGAGAAGTGGAAAATCTCACGGAAATAGCCACAAATCTCTCCTGGTTCCATGTCGAAAGTACCGAATCCCTTGATGCCAGGAGTGTCGATGGCCCACCCTCCTTGTGGCAAGGGCAGCATTTCGCTAAATGTTGTGGTGTGCATGCCCGTGTTGTGTGCCTCGGAGATTTCAGCCGTCTTGAGTTTGAGTCCAGGTATGAGGCAATTGAGCAATGTCGACTTCCCCACCCCGCTATTGCCACTGAAGAGAGATATTTTATCCTTGAGCAATTGTTGAAGACGTTCGATGCCGTCGCCGTTTTTTGCCGATGTTTGCAAGCAAGTGTAGCCAATGCCCTCATAGAGATCTACCATCATCTGCTGTATGTGTAAATCATCTTCTCCGAGCAGATCAGTCTTATTGAAAATGAGTGTCACAGGCACCCGATACGCCTCCGCCGAGGCAAGGAAGCGGTCGATGAACGTCGTGGAAGTTTCAGGGAAATTGACAGTTACGATGAGGAAAGCCTGATCGACATTAGCAGCGATGATATGGCTTTGCTTGGAGAGGTTGGAAGCTTTGCGTATGATATAATTACGGCGATCATCAATCTCATTGATGAACGCCGTACCCTCTTGATTTCGTATGATGCTCACATGGTCACCCACAGCCACCGGGTTGGTGCTGCGAATGCCACGCAGGCGGAAATTACCTTTTACTTTGCTCTCCACCATCTCTCCCTCTTCGGTGAGCACGGTGTACCAGCTACCTGTATTTCTGATGACAGTGCCTTTCACAGGAACTAAACGGTCATGATTTCCTTGTTCTTAGCCGCAAGGATTTCATCAATCTTCTTGATAAACTTGTCGTGCAGTTTCTGCAGATCGAGTTCTGCGTCTTTCTCATTGTCTTCAGAGAGACCGTCTTTAATGGCTTTCTTGAGTTTATCCTTGATATCCGACCTCACATTGCGCACCTCCACCTTTGCTTTTTCAGCGATTTTGTTGCATTGCTTTGTAAGATCACGGCGGCGCTCCTCAGTGGGCTGTGGTATGGCCAGACGGATGACTTCACCATTGTTCTCAGGTGTGATGCCAACATCGGAGTCCA
Source organism: uncultured Prevotellaceae bacterium (assembly GCA_902780635.1). Lineage (GTDB taxonomy): Bacteria > Bacteroidota > Bacteroidia > Bacteroidales > Bacteroidaceae > Prevotella. The sequence goes on along the minus strand of CACZGH010000004.1, from coordinate 49,215 downwards.
TGATAGCTTTCTCTATCGTACGTATCATTTTTTTGTCCCATGGACGTATGGCGATGGTGCGTGCGTCGGGTGTGGACACGTTGGCCACCTGGTTGAGTGGCACCATACTTCCGTAAGAGTCGACTCTCACGCCGCTGACGATGGCGATATTGGCACGTCCTGCACGTATCTTTGCCAATGCTTCCTCCAGGAACATGGCAGCCATCTCCATTCTCTCTTCACTCTCGCTTAATGTAGCTTTTACGTCTATCATATTTTGGTTATATTAGTTTGAGTGTACAAATGTAGATAAAATTTTATTAGTATGCAACATATTGCCTAAAAAAAATCATTTCAGTTCTTCCGCCACCATATTGGTGAGTGTCACAAACTGCGGTATGGTCAGTTGTTCTGGCCGTGCGGTCATCATGTCACTTGAAAGCAAGGCATCGGAAGAGGGACCACCGGGTAAAAGTTGCCTCAGGCTGACCCGGAGCATCTTTCGGCGCTGATTAAACACCGCCTTGACCACACGGCGGAAAAGGGCCTCATCACATCCCAGGTCCGTGACCTCATTGCGTGTCATCCTGATGACAGCACTTTTCACCTTTGGCGGTGGGTTGAACACATGTTCGTCGACAGTAAAAAGATACTCCACGCTATACCATGCCTGAATGAGCACACTCAGTATGCCATACGCTTTGTTGCCTGGTCCAGATGCGATGCGCTGTGCCACCTCCCTTTGGATCATCCCAGTGCAGCATGGTATCAAATCCTTATTATCGAGCATTTTAAAGAAAATCTGCGTGGAGATATCGTAAGGATAATTGCCTGTAAGGACAAACTGGCTTCCATTGAAAAGTTGTCGGAGGTCCATACGGAGGAAGTCGCCAGAAACGATTTGGTCACGCAGTTGTGGGAAATGCTCATTGAGATAATCCACCGACTCCGTGTCGATTTCCACGACACGCAACTCTCTCGGTTTTGTGATGAGGTACTGAGTGAGGACACCCATGCCTGGACCGACCTCAAGCACAGGGATGTCAGGGCATGCGTCGACAGTGTCGGCGATGCGCTGAGCGATGCTGAGGTCGGTCAGGAAATGCTGTCCAAGATTTTTCTTAGGTCTTACTTTCATCAGATTATCTCTTTGGCACATCTGCCAATGTCTTCTTCAGCAGTTGCCAGAACGGCTCTACCGTTGCGATGAGCGCACGTTCTGTAGTCGTATGGGGAGACTTCATCGTCGGGCCGAGCGATACGACATCGAGGTGCGGATACTTGCCTAAGATGACGGAACATTCGAGTCCTGCATGGTCTACCTGTATGATGCCTTCCTTTCCAAAGAGTTCTTTATATTCGCGTAGCAACAGATGAAGTATCTCACTCTCGGGGTTAGGATCCCAACCACCATAGCTTCCGCCAAACTCCACTTTCATTCCTGCCATATTGAAGCAGCTCTCCAACATGGTGGCCACATAGTCTTTCATGTCCTCTCTCGACGAACGAGCCAAAATCTTGATGGTGGCTTTGCCGTCCTCGATGTCGATGATGGCCAGGTTGCTGGATGTCTCCACCACGTCGGGGTAAGACGGAATCATACGTACCACACCGTCATGACAAGCGTAAATGGCATTGATGATATTGTCCTGGATTTCCTCTGGCACCTCAGTCTTTGGAGTTTCGGTCTCCTCACAGAAGAACTCTATACCGCTCTCTATATTCTTGTACTCATCGGTGAAATCTTCTTTCCATGCCTCGACCAATTCACTCAGGGCAGGGATATTCTCTTTGGGCAGCGTGAGCACCACTTCTGCTTTGAAGGGGATAGCGTTGCGCATGTTTCCACCATGCCAGGTAGCAAGACGAGCGTCACATTCTTCCATCGCCTCTCTCACAAAGCGCACCATCATCTTATTGGCGTTGCCTCGGCCCTCGTGTATTTCCAGACCAGAGTGGCCACCGCGCAGACCCTTCAGTGTCACCTTCACAGCTGCGTCATCTTTACATGTCTCCACCTCTTTATAACTGAGGGTAGCGGTCACGTCGATGCCTCCAGCACTACCGATGACGAATTTTCCCCAGGTCTCGGAATCGAGGTTGAGCAAGATATGTCCATTCAACTCCTCCTGTGGCAGATCATTGGCTCCAAACATGCCCGTCTCCTCATCAGCAGTAATTAGCGCCTCCACGGGTCCATGGCACAAGTCTTTCGACTCCATCACTGCCATGATAGCAGCTACGCCCAGGCCATTATCTGCTCCCAGTGTGGTGCCTTTGGCTCTCACCCACTCACCGTCTATCCAAGGCTCAATGGGGTCAGTCTCAAAAACATGTTTCGACTCGGGTGTTTTCTGTGGCACCATATCCATGTGTGCCTGCAGGATGACACCTTTACGGTCTTCCATTCCCTCGGTGGCTGGTTTTCGCATCACAATGTTACCAGCAGGGTCTTTAAATGCTTCTACTCCAGCACCTTTGGCAAAGTCGAGTAGAAACTGCTGTATTTTCTCAAGATGTCCTGATGGACGGGGTACTTGTGTCAGTGCATGAAAATTCTTCCAGATGCATTCAGGATTCAGTTTTTTGATTTCACTCATACTGCAATATTTTTAAGGTTATCTTTTTTCAAGGCAAAGATAGTCAATATTAGATAAATAGCAAAGTATTTCCTCCTTTTTATGGTTTTCTTGGAAATTATTCAGGAGTTCTTGAGTTGAGGACGGCTCAGGCTCAAGGCTGCCCAACCGTAGATGCCGAGCAATAACACCAGGAATGTCTGCACCGTGTGTACGATGAGTACAAAAAAGAGCGCATGGTCGCTCTGCACGCCATAAAGGATGAGCATCGTCTTGACGGAGAAGTGCCATGGACCAGCACCATTGGGTGTCGGCACGATGACGGCGATACTTCCCACTACGAACGAGACAAGGGCGCAGCCCATACTCAGTCCTGCGGTTGCGTCGAAACAGAAAAAAGTAAGATAATAATGGATGAAATAACTGGCCCAGATACCTAATGTATAAAAGACATACAGTGGGATGTTGCTAACGTTTCTCACAGAGGCCACCCCCTGCCAAAGATTGCCGAAAGTATCTTTTACCTTATTATAAATCGACATTTTTCGCAACAGGGAATACACCAGCGCCACAGCAGCGATGAGACAGATGAAAGTCACGATATAGCCAGCGGTGGTGAATTGCCCGAGAAAAACGTCAAACCGCGTGCCTGTGGTGATGAAAAAGTCGTTGAAGACCGAGATCTGAAGGAGCAATGTGACGAATGTGACAGTGAGCATGACCAACATGTCGACGGCCCGCTCCGTGACCACAGTACCGATAGCCTTGGTGAATGACACCTGGTCGTATCGTTTGAGCACACCGCATCTTGCAAACTCCCCTACACGAGGTATGATCAGGCTGGAGGCATATGAGATAAAGATGGCATAAATGGAGGTTGACCTGCGGGCATGCTCACCTATAGGTGCCAGGGTTTGTCGCCATCGCAATGCTCTGAATACTTGTGCGGTGACACCAAATGGCAGTGACAGCAGCATCCACGTCCAGTCCATATCATGAAGCATCACCTCTTTGATCTGACTGAAATCAAAGTTGCGATACATCCAATACAATATGGCACCTCCCAAGATGAGTGAGAAAGCGATATTGAGGAAATCTCTTGCTGTCTTTTTAAATTCCATTCTTCTACTTTGCCCGACAAAGGTAATGCAAACCGAGTGAAATACAAAACAAAACGCGAAGTTTTTGTTTTTATTTCCGAGGTGAAGCTTACCTTGCGCAAAGCGAAAGGTAATGCAAACCGAGTGAAATACAAAACAAAACGCGAAGTTTTTCCACTTTTCCAATACATGTTTGTTGGAGTTTCGATATTTTTTCTTACCTTTGCACGCAAACAACCAATTATCAACCAATATTTCACAAAATGGACGATTATCCGGCGGAAAGTTATCAACAATTCGCGTGAGGATCAAGCCCTAGCGCTCATCCTCACGAAGACGTTTATTTTCCTCATCATCAAATCTTCGGAGGATTAGCAAATGAAGACATACTGGAACACAAGCAAAGGCTTGCAGACGCTTCCGGAATGGGAGCCCAACTGTTGGATACAAGTGACCTGTCCAACAGATGAAGACCAGCGCGAGCTGGAAAAACGTTTTGAGATACCCGACTACTTTTTCAGTGACATCAGCGATACCGACGAGCGTGCCCGTTATGAGTACGACGATGGTTGGATGTTGATTATCTTGCGTATCCCATACGTCAAGGAGATTCGCTCCCGTACTCCATACACCACCGTTCCCCTTGGTATCATCCACAAACGCGACGTGACCATCACCGTATGCTATTACGAGACCAACATGATGATCGACTTTGTCTCGTACCAGCAGAAACGCGGCGAAGGTTTCACCGACTATGTGGACATGATTTTCCGTCTTTTCCTGTCATCTTCTGTATGGTATCTGAAGCGGCTGAAACAGATCAACAATCTGATAGAGAAGGCAAAGCGCAATCTGGACCACGAGATCAACAACGAGTCGCTGATAGGTCTGAGCCGTCTGCAGGACTCACTCACCTATTTTGCCACCTCCATCCGTGGCAATGAGAACTTGCTGGCCAAGCTGAAATTTAAATTGCAGGTAGACGAATTGGACGCAGACCTTATTGAGGACGTGAACATTGAGATGAGTCAGGCTCGTGAGACCACCAACATCTACTCCGACATTCTGGAGTCGACGATGGACACCTACTCAAGCATCATCAACAACAACATGAACAATGTGATGCGTACGCTGACATCTGTGTCCATTCTTATGATGTTCCCCACGCTGATTGCAAGTTTATTTGGTATGAACCTTGTGAACGGTATGGAAAACAATCCCAATGGTTTTATTATCGCCTTGGTGATTTCCGTTGCCGTATCAGGTCTTATATGGTGGATTTTCCGTCATAAACGTCTTATTTAAAGGCAGTATTAAAAAAAATTTAAATAAAATTAGGCTTTTTCAGAATTTTTATATAAGTTTGCATTTTGAATGTGAACAATCGAATCATAAACCTAATGTGAAATGATGGACTCTCAAGAAAACACCCTGTCACAGGGAACCCCTGCAGAAGAGAACAAAGTGATGGAAACCCCGGCTGCACCAGTTGAGGAACCAGTAGTAGAGAAAATGGAAGCTGAAGCCACCCCGGCAGAAGAACCCGTAGCCCCAGAAGTGAAAGAAGCTGAGCCACAGGAGGCACCCGCTGCCGAAGCTCCCCAAGAGGAAGCACCGGCTCCTGAGCCAGAGGCCGAAGCACCTCAGGCTGCAGAAGAAGCTGCCCCTGAAGCCGTAGAGGAGACTGCGGAAGAGACCGCGCCCGAGGCAGAAGAGGAAGACGCAAAGTCGGAGGAGGATTCCTCATCCAAGAAGATCTACAAGACCAAAAAAGAGGTGCTTGAGCGTGTGACCGAGCTGGCTCACAATGAAGCTCACCCGACCAAAGACGAGGTAGACCATCTGAAGACCATGTTCTATAAGTTGCATATCGCCGAGCGCGAGGCAGCCTTGAAATCGTATCTCGACGCTGGTGGTGACCCCGACAAATATCAGATCACCCCTGATGAGGATGAGGAGAAATTCAAGGCAGAGATGAGCCTGATCAAAGAGAAGAGAGCCCGCATTTTCCAAGAGCAAGAGAATGAGAAAGCCGAGAATCTGAAAAAGAAGCTCGACATCATAGAGAGAGTGAAGAGCATGGTCACCTCACCTGACAATGCCAACCGCTCCTACCAAGAATTCAAGAAATTACAGCAGGAATGGAAAGAGGTTAAATCTGTGCCTGCCGAGCGTGCCAACGAGTTGTGGCGCAACTACCAGCTGTATGTAGAGAAATTCTACGATTTGCTGAAGCTCAACAGTGAGGCCCGCGAATATGACTTCAAGAAAAACCTTGAGATCAAGACCAAGTTGTGCGAGGCCGCAGAGAAACTGGCCGACGAGCCTGATGTCATCAGTGCCTTCCACCAGTTGCAAGAGCTTCACCAGCAGTATCGTGAGGCTGGACCTGTGTCAAAAGATCTGAGAGAAGAAGTTTGGGCTCGTTTCAAGGCAGCCTCTACCGTCATCAACAAGCGTCATCAGAAGCATTTTGAGGACCTCCGTTCGAGAGAGGAAGAAAACCTGGAGAAGAAGACCGCCCTTTGCGAGAAAGTAGAAGCCATCGCCAAGGAAGAGAATAAAGGTGCCGCCGACTGGGAGCGCCATACAAGAGAAATCATCGCCGTGCAGGCCGAATGGAAGACCATCGGCTTTGCTCCCCAGAAGATGAATGTGAAAATCTTTGAGCGTTTCCGCGCTGCTTGTGACGACTTCTTTGGCCGCAAGACCCAGTTTTTCCGCGACATGAAGAGCCGTTTCTCTGAGAATGCCGAGAAGAAGCGTGCTTTGGTGGAGCAGGCACAAGCCCTGCAAGACAGTACTGACTGGAAGGCCACCTCTGAGAAACTCACTGCCCTTCAGAAAGAGTGGAAGACCATCGGCATGGTGCCAAAACGCCTTGGCGACCAGCTTTGGAATGACTTCCTGAGTGCTTGCAACAAATTCTTTGAGGCCCGCAACGCTGCCACCGCTGGCACACGCAACGAAGAGCACGCCAACCTGGCCAAGAAGCGTGAGATTATCGCCAAGATGAAAGAGTTGGCTGAGCAGGGAGGAGACCACATCCAGGACGAGATTCAGACACTGGTGGATGAGTACAACAGCATCGGCCATGTACCATTCCGTGACAAAGACAAGCTCTACAAAGAATACCGTGAGATACTGGACAAACTCTATAAAGAGTTGAACATCACCGTGGCTCGTCGTCGACTGGACAACTTCAAGAGCAACCTGCGCAATGTGGCAGAAAAAGGCGCCAGCGCCCTTGACAACGAGCGCACCCGTCTGATGAGACGCTATGACAGTCTGAAGCAAGAGATACAGACCTACGAAAACAACATCGGTTTCCTGAGTGTATCGAGCAAGAAAGGCAGCAGTCTGATTGACGAAATGAACCGCAAGGTACAGAAATTGAAAGACGACCTCAGTCTGGTGCGTGACAAGATCAAAGCCATCGACGAGGAAAATAACAAGAAAGAAGAAGAGGAAGAGAATTAAAAAAAATCCTAATATACCTGCAAGGCGCATCACTCATCATGGTGCGCCTTTTCAGAAAACATCAAACAAACTATTATTTATGAAAAAACTTTTTACTCTAACACTCTTGCTCATGACCTCTTTGGTGATGAGCGCTCAGGTGAAAAAGACCTGGGATTTCACCAAGGGCCTCAGTTATGAGACCATCGAGAACCTTAATGCCGATGCCACCCACTGGGCAGAGAACGGCAATGATGCCGACGGCAACGTAAACAACTGGAAAAACATCGGCAAACCCGATGCCAACAGTTATCTGATGGCCAATGGCGTGGTCATCCCCGAAACGATGGGCCTGCTCTTCGACATCGGCAGCAACAAGGACAATAGTATCCATCTGGCCACCACTAAGATGCGTCTTACTCGTAAGGGCACCAAAATCACCTTCCCCAAACTCGCCAACGGCCAGAAAATCACTATTGTGGGCCGTTCCGCCAACAGCACAGCCACCAATCGCGGCATTGCTCCAGTGCAAGACTACATTAAATTTGTAGAAGGAACCCAGACAGGCGGAGCCTGCATCTTCTTAGGCAATCAGGTGGAAGGATCAGAGGGCACCTATACCTTCGTATGGAAAGTGGAAACCGAGGAGACCGACTCCGTGGACGTTCAGTTTCAGTTGACTCCCGACGGAGGTATCGACTTCACCCTTTTCATGATTGACGAGGGAGACGCCCCCGAAGTGAAAGACGCCCAGAAAGTGGCCTACCTCTTCAACGGCAACCTGGATGACGACTACGCTTATGTATACCTCTCAGGTGACAGCCGCTTTGACATCACACCGTTTGACCTTCAGTCAGAAATAGACGCCGCTTCCCTGCGTGACTACCAAGCCGTAGTGGTAAGTCCCACCATCAACTATGAGACCACTCCTGCCATTGGCACCATTTTGAGCAGTGTCATCGCTTATGTGCCTGTGCTCAACCTCAACACCAGCCTGTATGAGCCCCTTCAACTGGGTAAAGCCGTGGACAGCGGCAGCAAAGTGCTGAACATCATCGACACAGAGAACACCACTTTTGAAGGACTTGACATCGCCGAAGGCCTCGAGCTGCTGCTCGACGGCAGTGTGACCGGTGTAGAGTTAGGCGAATATTTTGCCAATGACAAGGTGGTAGCCACCGCTGGTGATGTGACTGCTATGCACCTGCACAACGCCAACCGCAACGCCTATATGCTCCTGCCCCTCAGTCTGGAGAACATGCTCAATGCCAACCAAGACATCATCTCACAGCTGATTCCACAGGCACTGCAATACGTCACAGATACCAAACAAGACGTGAAACCAGTGAGCAAACCTGTCATCAGTGTCGCACAAGAAGACGGTTACAGTGTGGTAAGCATCACCGCCAACTATAGCAACAAGATCTTCTACACCACCGACGGCACAGACCCAACCACAGAGAGTCTTCTCTACACCGAGCCTTTCACAGTGACCACTGCAACCACCGTGAAAGCATTCGGTATCGGCGACGGCTATGATCCCAGTGAGATTGTTTCAAGAGACGTCATCATCATGACCCAAGCCACAGCACCCGTCTTCACCATCAACCGTGAGGCCGGCAAGTCGACTGTCACGATCTCCTGTGGCACAGAAGGCACCACTATCTATTATAACTTCAACAACAGCAACGTCATCACCGAGTCGTCTGTTTACACAGAGCCACTCGAAATCACTACACCTACCTATCTTTACGCTTTTGCCTCCGGCGGCGATTACCTGCCCTCTGAGGTGGCATCACAGTTTGTGGGTGTCGATGGCATCGACAACACTACCATCCGCTGGGACGTTATGGCACACTTCGACGCCAATGCAGACGACTGGAAGGGCAAAGGCCAGCAGACCGATGACTCAGGAGCCATCGTCAATGCCAACTACCTCTTCACTTGGGGCAAAAACTCCGGACAATATTATGACTACGACCAGCCTATCGGCAGCGTGATTGGCTCTTTAGGTCAGGACTCCACCGTTTACGCCATCGCAGCCCCGCAGACCCTGGAGGCCAATGGCTGGGTGGCTAAGTCACGTGGTCAGGTGATGGTATGGGAGAGCCTCAACTTAGGCTACAACATCGGCGACACCAATATGCGTAACCCAGACTCCGCTGAGGATGTGATTGGTGCCAATGACACCCTGGGCATCACCCCCAACGCCCTGACCTTCGGCAAGCAGCCCTCTGACGGTCCTTTCAACGCCAGTTTGGAGACCACAGACAAATATCAGGCCCCCTTCAACGTGATCATCTATGCTGGTAACGGCAACGAGGGTGCTATCCCGACCATGCAGATAGAGGTCTCCGCCGACGGCGAGAACTGGACAAAGATCGGCGACGTGGCCTACTCGCTCATCAAGCGCAACTGGAAACGTACCTGTGTGAGCTATGAAGGCACCGACCAGGTGTATGTGCGCATCCTGCACACCCAGGCCAAGTCGAGCGGTCAGATTTATGACATTTATGTGATGAACAATGGCGAGTACTCAAAGCAGTACTCTGAGGAAGCACTCGACGGCATCGCCACCCTGCAACCCGCCGGCGACATCGTCCGCACCGAGATCTACACCACCAATGGCGCCCGTGTGCAGAGCAGGATGAAAGGCATCAACATCATCCGCCGCACCTATGCCAACGGCGTGGTCAAGACCTCCAAGGTCATCGTGAGATAAACATCCCCCTATACAGACATCAACGACTCCCTCCCCACTCCAGAGAAGGAGTCGTTTTTATTCAAAAAGATATTATGACTATCAAAAAGATCTTGTTATCCAGCTTCCTGTTGGTCTGTTCCCTAGCCATCAGCGCCCAACAGCTCGCATTCCCTGGCGCTCAGGGATGGGGACGTTATGCCACTGGTGGCCGCACTGGCAGCGTATACCATGTGACCAACCTCAATGACTCAGGCAGTGGTTCCCTGCGTGATGCGGTGAGTCAGCCCAACCGCATCATCGTGTTCGATGTGGCCGGTGTCATCAACATCAGCAGCCGTATTGTATTTGCCCACAACCTATACGTAGCAGGACAGACAGCCCCTGGCGAAGGCATCATCGTCTATGGTGACGGTGTGTCCTTCAGCGGCTCATCTAACATCATCGTGCGCCACATGCGGTTCCGTATGGGTAAAGGTGGCTCCTCGGGCAAAGACTGTGCCGGCATCTCCAACGGCACCAACATGATCTTCGACCACTGCTCCTTTGCCTGGGGTCTTGACGAGGTATTCTCCATCAACCCCGACGGCAAGGGCGACCTGCACAATATCACCCTGATGAACTGCGTGTTCGGCCAAGGACTTCTCACCCATTCTGCCGGTGGTCTGATGCAAGCCGACAGCATCACCCTCTACCGCAACTTCTACTGCGACAACGGCACCCGCAACAACAAAGTGAAAGGTGCCCATCAATATGTGAACAATGTCGTGTATAACTGGAAAAACGGCTGTTACCTAATGGGCGGCGACTCACAAGGAAAGAGTTATGCCAACACCCAGGGCAATCTGTTCATCAACGGTCCCGCTGGCGGTGGCAACGCCTGCACCTCTGGCAACAGCGACTTCCACCTCTATGCCTCCGACAACTGGCAGGACAAGAACAAAGACGGCCAATTCAATCCCTATGAGATACCTCAGAGTGAATATGGTGGTGGTCCGACCTTCGAGTCAGTTCCCTATCCGTACCCAGAGCTTGACATCGTAGCGGCTACCAGTTTGGTGGACAACCTGTTGCCCGATGTGGGTGCTACCCTGCCCTACCGCGACCTGGCCGACTGTTATATGGTAGACGAATGTCTCTCATTTGGCACCTCCGGCATACTCATCTCCACCGAGGACGCACTGCCCTTCGGCAAACCCTCCACCTGGAAGGTATGGAGCGGTACGAAGCGTACCGACAGCGATGGTGACGGCATGCCCGACGACTGGGAAAACGCCAACGGCACCAATCCCAACGAAAAAGACGCAATGACCTTGTCGGACAATGGCTACACCCACATAGAGAACTACATCAACAGCATCACCGCCGATGACACGCAGCCATTTTTGCGCTCACCACAACTCTTAGAACAGACCGACGCCACCCCCACAAGCATCACCCTCAGATGGAGTGACTGGACCACTGGTGAGGAAGGGTTTGTCATAGAGTTAGAGCAAGACGGCAACTACGTCGAAGTTGGCCGTACTGAGGCCAATGCCACCACCTTTGACATCAAAACCGGGCTGGCACCAAGCACCGCCTACCAAGTGCGTATCTGCGCCATCAAAGGAGACCAACGGTCAGACTATGCCGCCATTAGCGTCAAGACACAACAGGAACAGGTGGAGATGGTAGACATGGAGAACTACGAGCCTGACTACACTTGGAATGGAGGCGACGGCGTGTGGGACACCACTACATCCGCCTGGCAAGAAGGCACCTATTCCGACGGCGGCAAAGTGCTCTTCCCCATGGAGAGCGATGCCACCGTAACGCTGAACGAGACCGTATCACCGGCAAGTGTCGTCGTCAAAGGAGACGGCGCCCTCACATTCTCCGGCACTGGAAAAATCAGCGGCGCTGGTTCTGTGAACAAAACCGGTGCAGGTGTGCTGACCCTAAATGCCAATAATGACTATACTGGCGCCACCGTCCTGCGCGGCGGAGAAATACAGATCAACACCCTGAAAAACGGCGGTGTGGCCAGTTCAATAGGCGCCAGCCTCGACTATCCCCAAAACTGGATATGGTATGGCGGCACCTGGAAATATACTGGTGGCAGCACCTCCACCAACAGAGGCGCCACCCTCTATAAAGACACCGAGTTGAACATCGCCAACTCAGGTACCACCGTCAGCATGAGCGGCACACTGGAAGGCGAGGCTGGCCTTATCTTAGACGGTAAAGGAACCCTCTCGCCCACCAACAAAAAATTCTTCAGTTATGCCGGCCCTACCATTGTACGCGGTGGTGTCCTCAAGCTGAACGGAGTGTCATCGTTATGGTCAGACAAACTCTGCAAGTTGGGCAACACCTCAAAATTGGTACTTGCTGGAGGAGAGTTCCGCACACAAGACTCCAACGACACCTATGCCACCTACGACTTCCCCATCGAGTCGGCCAGCGATACCTACTCCAAAGTATACTTCCACCGCAACTGCTCCATCAAGAGCAACATTAGTGGCAGCGGCACTTTGGAATGGGAAATCAACTGGGTGCGTGAATACATCACCGGTGACTGGCGCAACTTCTACGGCACCCTCATCGCCAACGGCTTAGGCAGTAGTAACAACGGTTCGCAGCTAATGCTATACAACAACAGTTACTTAGGCATGCCCAACAACAGCATCTATCTGAAAGGCAATGTGCGCATCATCTACTGGGGCACCAACGGCGAGTTGTATTTAGGAGGTCTGAGTGGCGATGCCGGCACCTATCTCAGTGGTTCAAGCAAGAACACTTCCGGCCATGTCATGACCTGGCATGTGGGCGGTGCCAACACCGACGAGACCTTCAGAGGTGTCATCGACAACTGCGCCAGCAGTACCAACTCCAAATACGATGGCACGACCAACATCATCAAGGAGGGCAATGGCTACTGGCGTCTGACCGGCACCAACATCTATAGTGGCAGCACCCAGGTGAAAGGTGGCAAACTCATCGTCAACGGCAAGAACAACGGCAAAGGAAGCGTTATTGTCAACAGTGAGGCTACTCTTGCTGGCACAGGTACCATCACCGGTGCCGTGACCATCAACGACGGTGGAAAGATAGAAGCCGGCGATGAACAAATCGGCAACAAAATCCTTCATCTCGGCAGCACGCTGACCGTAAAAGAGGGCGGTATCGTGAGTGTCGCTGCCAACCGCACCACCTGCAACACTATCGAGACGAAAGGTAACATCAAACTTGAGGATGGAGCCATCCTACAATTGGCTAACGGCAAATTCGAGGAAGCCCCCTACAATGGCACTGCCTATCGCGTCTTCTCTACCACTGCCACCATCAGCGGTTTCTTTGACCAGATAGACCCCTCCACCCCTGATGTAGGTCAAACCTGGGATCTAAGCGAACTGTATACCACCGGTATCATCAAAGTGGTGGGCGGCGAAGATGACCCTGACGGCATTACACCTGCCTTGAGAGACACAGAACCGACACGGCAGGAATACTACAATCTGGCCGGCGGGCGCATCCTCTCGCCATCCAACGGCATCTACCTCATCCGTGTCACACAGGCTGACGGTAAGGCCGTCACGAAGAAAGTAATTTTTTGAACCAATCAACAGTATCAAATATGACCATTCAAATCATCAACGGCCCCAACCTCAACCTATTGGGTAAGCGTGAGCCTAGTATATACGGTGCCATGACGTTTGAGACCTATCTGGAACAACTACGAGATAAGTATCCCGACATCAAGATCAATTACTATCAGAGCAACATAGAGGGCGAGCTCATCAACCAAATGCAAAAGACCGGCTTCGACTGCGATGGCATTGTACTCAACGCCGGAGCCTACACCCACACCAGCATTGCCTTACACGACTGCATCCGCTCGCTGAAAGCCCCTGTGATCGAGGTGCATATCTCCAATGTGCATCAGCGCGAGGAGTTCCGTCATCATTCTATGATCAGCAGTGCCTGCAAAGGTGTGATCTGCGGTTTCGGTCTCGACTCCTACCGTCTAGCCATTGAGGCGATAAAAAACCTCCTCTAACCCCTCTGATCTACTACAAACACATACGGCTCTGACTTCAATGTCAGAGCCGTATGTGTTTGTATAGTAGAAATTATGCGATTACTTCACGATGACCTTGTAGGTCTTCACTGCGCCATTGGCGTAGGTGCGGCGGATGATGTTGATGCCTTTCATCATGCTCTGCACACGGGCGCCATTGGTGGCGTAGATCTCAGTGCGCACGATGTCGCCGGCGGGCTGCACGGTGGCGATGCCGTCGAGTGCTTCCTCAGAGTACTGCTTTGAGTACTCGCCATTGTTCATCACATAAATGTCATAGATCTGACCGCTAGACTTGGCCTGGGTGTGCAGAATGCGCACATACACCTGGTCGGTGCCTTCGTAGCTCACGCAAGTACGCTTCCAGTTGCGCTTGATGAGTGAGTAAGCCACGTCGCCGATCTTCGTCCAGTTCTCACCATCGGCAGAGACCTCTATCTGCATAGTAGGAATCTGGCCCTCGTTGCCGTTGCCGGCGTAGACAATCACGTCGAAGGGAGCCTGGTATTTGTCGGTGGTCTCCAAGCTGGCGTTGAACGGACCATCAGAGGGCTGCTTACCGAAGGTCAGGGCGTTGGGAGTGATGCCCAGAGTGTCATTGGCGCCGATAACATCCTCAGCGGCGTCGGGGTTACGCATGCTGGTGTCGCCGATGTTGTAACCTAAGTTGAGGCTCTCCCAAACCATCACCTGACCGCGCGACTTAGCCACCCAGCCATTGGCTTCGAGTGTCTCGGGAGCGACGATGGCATAGACGGTGGAGTCCTGACCCTCAGAACCAATCACGGTGCCGATAGGCTGATCGTAGTCATAGTATTGTCCGGAATTCTTGCCCCATGTGAAGAGGTAGTTGGCGTTGACGATGGCACCTGATTCATCCGTCTGCTGGCCTTTGCCCTTCCAGTCGTCGGCATTGGCGTCGAAATGTGCCATGACGTCCCAGCGGATAGTGGTGTTGTCGATGCCGTCGACGCCCACAAACTTACTTACGATCTCAGATGGCAGGAAGTCGCCTCCAGCCGAGAAAGCATAGATGGTAGCAGGTGTTGTGATCTCCACGGGGTCGATATAGATCTTCGACTCGGTGATGACGTTACTATTGTTGAAGTTGTAGTAGACAGTGGTGCCTTCAGTAGCCCCAGCTATCTCAACGATAGACTTACCAGCCTCACGAGTGACCGTGAACACAGGAGCAACGGCCTTTTCCTTAATGATGACAGCAGCCTCGGCTATCTCACTATCGAGATATCCATCACCCACGCCGAAAGCTTTCACAGTGGTGGCGGCAGTCAGTATGAACGGCTCCGTATAGAGCGTGCTGGCTGTAGTGGGGTCGGATCCATCGAGTGTATAATAGATGGCTGAAGAGTTAGCAGCAGTGATGGTGACGATGGTCTGTCCATCCTCATATGCCTGCTGGATATTGGGTTTGCTGACCGGCAGCACATTATTCTTGGTGGAAGCGACCATAGCAAGCGCTTGTGAAGGCAAACTGATGATAGCAGCCTCAGAGATGCGAGCCATATCCTCGAGTGTGATAGGCAGAAGCATGTAAGCATTGCGAGTCTTGTTGTGGATGTGCATAGCCACGGTCTCACCAGCCTTTGCCAGGATAGCGTCATTGGCGAAGTACTCTCCCAGTTCAACACCTGTGATGCCACCCTCAGTGATCAGTTCTATTCCAGCCTCCAGGTCAAATCCCTCGAAAGCAGCATTTGTCGGGTCTGTCACAGTCAGCACATTAGTGGAAGTAGTCACTGCATTTCCAAGTCCCAGAGCCTGATAGATATTCGGGTTGAGATTGAGTACGGGCACGTATGCGATGGCTTTCCTGATGGTAGCCAGATAAGCGTTGTCAGCACCGATAGTGGGACTGATGACCACAGCATCATAAGCCTGCAGATCCTCTACAGAAGGCTGTACATCAGCCACGTTGATATCCGTCACAGAGAAACGGTTGTCGCCACTGATAAAGGCGTAAGCCAAATCATCATCGATGGACCCATTGAAGATGTAAGCTATATTTTTAGCATCCTCCACATGGGGAGAGTCGCCCTCACCCACGGTGATATAATAAATATGGCAACCATTGGTGTTGTAGATCTGGATGTCGTATGTACCATCCTCGTTAGGAGTATCGGCAGCGTCGGTTGGTACGAGCCACTCCTGATCGACATATTCTGTTGGTGCAGCAACGGCATTGCCATCAGGTCCCATGAGTTGTGTTCCGCTAGTGCCATGGCCCAGATAGAGCTGAACACCACGTGCGTCGGTTAGTTTGTGTGACTCAACGCCCATTTTGATGGTGGTACCAGGAGCAACATGAGGGATGACAAAATAGTTTTTCTTCGAGCTGCCCAACCAGAGATATGAAGCCCCATGATAAGGACCGAAACCACTGCCGGAATTCGGCTCAAGATAGTTGACGGCGATAGCCAGCGAGCGTGCTGTGGTATTGGTGTAGAGCAATCCCTCGAGTTCGGAGATATTCTCTCCATTAGCCTGCAGTGTGGCACCGTCGGCATTACCCTGTGCTGTCACCTCCCAGAAACAGTTGTCTTTAGACAGCTCTGTAGGTTCTGTGGCAGATGATTTCTCGACATCCGACCATGCGCCTGTGGTGGGACCTTTGGCCGACTCGGCCTTCAAGTTCTCAACGGTGTGGGCACTCCATTTAGTGAAGTCCCACGACTTACGATACGTCTCTTGTGCGTTGGCCGATAGGGCCAAGACAAGCGACAGTGTTAGCGTAAAGATTTTTTTCATCATTGTTTGATTTTAAAGGGTTGATAAAAGTTTTTTTTAGATCTTGATAGAGAGGGTATCTAGAGGGGCTAGAGGATCTAGATAGTCTAGATAGTCTAGATAATCTAGATCATCTAGATTATCTAGATGGGACATACTGCCTTTACTTTAGCTGAAGGTCGTAGGGCACCCAGTTGGCTCCTGCCATGATTTTGGAGCGCACGGTGGCAGCGAGAGCCTCATCCTCATACTTGGCACTGACGCGGTCGGCGACGATGGACAAGTCATTGTAGCGCAAAGCCATGCGATTCATCATAGGATAGACCTTCCCCTCTGCGGCAAACTCAAGCATGGACTCATCGAGGAGGGCTAAATCGTTGAATTTGATAGTGCCTTGTTCTCCCAGTTCATGAGTATTGTCTTTAACAGTGCGTGCGACCAATCCCGTGAAACATCCCCGGATACCGAGCGACGGATATTTGCGTGTGCCCCAGTTGGCAGTACCTGTCCAGTCACATTTAGTGGGATCGACAGTACTTGCAAAACCCCTCCACTCAGGGAGTTCTGGATGGAAACAGTCATCACCGTCACCAGCCTTGACGCCCGAGTTGAATACCGCATTCATGGCAATAAACCGTTTCAGGTGGTTGAGTGCCTCGCAGAGCATCATGTGATATTGTGTAGCCCTATAGACATAAATATGGCAGTCGTCCTGATAGGCATTGACCCTAGCCGAACTGCCCACGGGTCTATATTTGGCGATATAGTCCTGTCCTGACGAAGTGCCGAAGACGCACTTATACCGAGTATCGTTGGTAGCAGCGCCCGGGTTGAAAGTGGGGCTGATGAAATGCTCTTTGGCTTTGGCCGATGGTCTGAGCAAATATTTGTTGGGATACTCATTGGAGAAGTGCTTGAGGAGCGTGTTGGTCTGGTTGTTGGTGTAGTCGTAGATGATGGCCGACACTGCCTCATAAGGATAAGGCTGTGAATTGTTCCATATCGGGCTATAGTGTCCTGGTGTGGCAGCAGAAGGCAGCCAATAGACATTGGACCCTGGGTCGGAAGTGACATTGATTTGTTTGCCGAGTGTAGCGAGAAGCAAGTCAGCAGCCTTTTGATAATACGATGTAGCATCTTGATTGGCCGCATCGAGCAGCGCACCTTTCCACAGACACAGTTCGGCATAGAGTCCCGCATAGGCAGGCACCATGTAGTTCCATTTCCTGTACTGACTGTTTGAAAGACTGACGCTATGAGTGGGATCCAGCCATTCATACCAATCGATTTCCAGGTCAGCAGAGACACCATCGAAGCCCTCGTCCAATGTCATCAGGCATTTGTCGATCAGCTGTGAGAGTTCCATCAGCTGAAATTTGTCTCCAGTCCTGATTTCCGTAACCTCTGTGACAGGATCATCAAACCAAACAGCCTTACCATAGATTTCGGCGAGTGTCTTGTAAGTCCACACTTTAGTGCGTAGTGCAGACACCACGAGTGCATTCCATGCCGAGACGTCTACATTGGGACGTGACTTATAGTCACGCATATTGCTCAGATAGTCGTTGCAGGCGATGATGACCTCATAGTATCCCTGAGGATTGGCATAGGAGTTGGTCTGCAAGTTGTCATCATACTGATTGAGGGCTATCAGTTCATTGCTCGACTCCTCTGTGGGCTCTATCAACTCGCCACGTGTCTCTGTGAGCAATATTTCCTTATCACCGATGGCCTGCATTTTAGTCATGATCCCCAGGAATCCCGTGTACATCTCAGTATTGCTGGAAAATCCGTCATCACCTTTGAACTCATCATCCGTCTCGGGGTCCCAGAAATCAGAGCAAGCCGACATCATGGCCATCCCACTGATGATACACGTAGCGCAAATGATTTTATATATGAGTTTCATATTCCTTTTTCTTTAGATGGTTGTACATTAGAATTTCAGGTTCACGCCTATTTTTACTGCTCGTGGAGCTGTGGCCTTTGCATAGTCTACGCCCTGCATGAGCGGACTGTTGGAGAATGCGAACTCTGGATCCAATCCTAAATAATCAGTGATACAGAGGAGGTTTTGCCCTGTGACGAAGAGCGTGCCGCCCTGGATGAAATTCCAAAGAGGTTTGTTCCATGTATAGCTAAGAGTGATGTCACGCAGTTTGATGTAACTGGCATCCTCTATCCATCGGTCGCTGAAAGCATTGTTGCCCACACGATCGTTGTATCTCACACGTGGCATGTCAGTGTTCTGTCCCTCCATCAGCCATCGACGGTTGACTGATGTGGCCTGGTTGGAGAAGTCGTTGGACGACTCCGTGACACGTCTGACCGCATTGTAAGCGTCATTTCCCATCGAATAAGCGAAAGTGAGGTCGAGTGCGAAGTTTTTATACTCGAAACGTGTGAAGAAAGAGCCGAACAAGTCAGGAGTAGCCGATCCGATCACCTCACGGTCGTCAGCGTCGATTACGCCATCGCCATTTTTGTCTTTATAATGCACGTCACCAGCTGCGAATTTCTGTCCATTGGCCATCAAGTTGGCTGCTTCAGCCTCAGCTGTGGTCTTGAAGATGCCCAGCGTCTTGAGTCCGTAGAAAGCATATGGATCTTCGCCCACCCGTGTGATGACCTGAGCGTCGTCGTCGAGAGTAGTGACAATCTCAGAAAGTGAGCCGAGCGATTTAACCTGATTGCTGAGTGTGGTGAGCGTACCACCGATGGTCCAGCGGAAATCCTTGCTGTAGACAGGCGATACTGCGAGCGACAGTTCAATGCCTTTCGACTCCAGTTCTGCCTCATTGTTATAATAAGCACTTGACCCGAGAATCGGCGAGCGGTTGCCAGAGATAAGCACATCCTTGGCTTTCGTGCTGTAGTAACCAATGCCTACATTGATGCGATGGCGTAGCAACGCTGCTTCCACCCCGACATTCAAGGTCTGGTCGGTCTCTGCCTTGAGTTTGGTGCTGGGCACATTGGCGCGTACGATGCCAGAGATGGTCTGATAAGGATTCGAGGTATAGTAGTATTTGCCATATTTAGATGAGAATCTGCTGTTTCCCGTCATCGTATAACTGGCAAACACATTGAGTTTGTCAATCCATTCAGACGTGCTGAACACAGGCAAGTTCTTTGCCATGAACACCACATCGGCGGCAGGGTAGAACGTCATGCGTGTGGCATTTTTTCCCACTGATGACGCGCCATCAAAAGATCCAGTAAGTCCCACCTTGACCAAATTGCGGAAGGTCCATCCTACATGCGCATAAACATTCATCCAGTTCCATTTGTTGTTGTAGCCGGAGAAGTGTTTTCCGAGCGACTGAGCGTCACCAAGCGTCTGGTAGAAGTCATTGTTGGAGTTGCGTCCGAATCCAGCGTCATACTCATAAGAAGTGGTCATGGCCTGCCATCCTGCATTCAGGTCGATTTTGTGTGCCTCTCCCATGTTCCACTTATAAGCCGCATTGACATTATAATACATATTAAAGGTGTGGTTGGTACCCACTCGAATGGTATTGTTTGACTGTCCGAACTGGTCGAAAAGCGGCACGATATCCTCGTTGTTGATACCCGGTATGAACGCCTCCTCCTGATTGTAGTTGTAGTACATACCCACGATGCCATTGAGCGTGAGGTTTCTGATGGGCGTGTAGATGAGATGGATTTTGGTGTTCATGTCATACTGCCGGTTTTTGCCGGTCATCGTGTTGACCAGCGACAGCGGATTACTGACGATAAAGTCCTCATTTTCAATTGCTCCAAACCAATAACTGGAGTAAGTATTGATTAGATTGCCATAAATATCACTTTTGTAAGGACTTAGTAGTGGAGAGCGTCGATATGCAGCCAAAAGCGGACTGGTCTCCCGAGACATGCCTTGCTCTTGGTACTGCCCTTTGAGATAAGCCGTATTGATGTTGGCCCTCACCTCAAAATTTTTGCTCACGAGCACCGACGCGTTGATCTGCGCATTGTATCGGTCGCTGTTGGTGTTTTTGATGGTGCCCTGGTCGCCCATATATCCCAGCGAGATATTGTATTTGGCGATGTTGTCACCACCCTCGACACGGAAGAGGTAGTCCATGGTAGAGCTATTGCGGTAGATCTCGTCCTGCCAGTCGGTGTCATACTGATAGAGATACGACTTATTGGCAGCGGGGTCGCTGAGGAAGTTGAAGTCGTTGAAGAACGCCTCCATGTTGGGATAATAAGTGAGGCCAACATCGCTCAGGTAGTTTTTATAATCAGAAGCCCCCATCAGCGGGATACGCTTAGAGTTCCAGTTGACACCAGCAATGGCCGAGAAAGAGATGCGTGTGTTCATATCCGAGGAGCTGGCCTGGTCTGTCTCGATCATAATGACACCATTGGAACCCATCGAGCCGTATGCTGCCGCCTCAGCCCCTTTGAGTACTGTGATGTTGCGTATGTCGAGGTTGTTCAGAGCCTGGAAGAACGACCTGGAATAACCACTTACGATTTGGCTGAGGTTGGCGTCCGGCATATATGGCACGCCATTGATGACGATGAGTGGTGCATTATCCGCCAGAAGCGACCTAACGCCTCTGAGTTGGACAAACGAGCCCTCTCCTGTCATTCCACTCTTTCCTGTCACCTGCAGTCCTGCCACCTCACCTTTGAGTGCATTGTCTATGGACAGCGAACCGAGGGCATAGTCTTTGCGGTTGATGTTGGTCAGATTGTGTGCTGCCTGGTCTCCGATATTGGTGGCAAACGGAGTGACAGAAGTCTCGTTATACCTGGTTCTTGTCTCCTCGACCATGTAGATGTTGAGATTGGAAGCATGATCGTCATTGAGATAGATGGTACGCTGATAGAAACCGTCGTGCACCACTTGGAGCGCATTTCCCTTTTTCACCCCTTCGATGGTGAAGGCTCCATCCGCTCCAGTACGCACTGCCCTTGTGCCGGTGCTAGAGACCAGTGCGTCGACGACGGGCTGCCCAGTAGACGAGTAGACACGTCCGCTGATGCTTTGTGCGTGAAGGCCCACTACAGCCCCTACGGGCAATGCCAGACATAATATCAGTTTCTTTATATTATTGCTCATACTTGTATAAATATTCGTAGGATTAATAATTATTTGTCGTCGGTCTCAGACACCAGTGATGTAGTTTCACATTGGTCTTGCCTTCCCAGTTGCCACAGTTGATGCGCATCGTGATTTGCACGGGCGACCCGTCACCTTTGACATCGGGTATGACCAGTTCCTCCATCATCTGTCCGCCATCCGTGTCATAGTTGGCAGCCTTGCTATTGCCGCTCACCTCTCTCACATAAGAAGCGTCATAACCTTCAGGATGTGTGTTGGAGAGTGTGGTACCACGGTCGTAATGGAACTCAGTTGAAGTGCTCCACCTGATGGTTCTTGTCCTTGTGACTTCCTGTCCATCAATAAGAATCATCACGACGATGTCGAGACTTTGGTTCTGCACCGACCCCATGGCGAATCGGTATGCACCCGGCGGGAAGAGATAAGGTCTGACGGTACCGTCGGCATTGAGTTTGACAGGTGTGAAGTCAAGTTGGAACCCATCAGCGTCGGCTATCTCAGAAGGTTTGTCGAAACGTATGATGCGGTTCTCATGATATGGCCAGACGCCAGGCAGTGGTGACCATGCAGCCACCTCGGTGGCGCACTCCTTGAAATTGAGGTTGGCCGCCTTGAAGTAGGTGGCTTTCTGCTCATCGGTACAATTCTCATAATAATAGAAATAGTCTTTGAGCCGGTACATGAGCAAATTGTTGGGTAAGTGTAGTTTTGTGATCTTGTACACGATGCCATTGGAGAGTTCGATTGGCTCGGCTGTGTTGACCTTCTGCACGTTGGTCCGCCACTGTGTGCTGAAGATGCTCTTGAGATCTTGCAACTCAGTGGTTTGTATCTGGTTGGCCGCATAGCGTTTGCTATAGAACGCTGACTTGAGTATCCAGTCCTTCATGATGCTGTCACTCCGCACCATGTCCCAGCTTTGCAGTCTCTGGTGTGCGTCATTAAGGGCATCCTGTATCACCGCGTTGGACGGGAGCAGCATCGTAGCGGTGAGCGACTCCGAGTTCATGTCGAAATTGACAGCCTCGAAGAACGTGTTACGATAGATAAAGACCGAGTCGTAGACGGTATTCCCCTGTTCGTTGATACCTACCGCCTTGCTATTGGCCCTGTCGAACTCTTTTCCACCAGAAGCGAGCACCATATCCCTGAAGATGGAGTAGTCGTCATCCAGTTCGTTGATGAAGTCATAGAGCGACGTAGGCGTCTCAATCATGTCGGAGATGACATAGATATATCCTGTGGATGTTTTGATCACCTCTTTGACCGCTCCATTATTAAAGAGGATATGATCGACGATGACACCATTCTTGCCGATAGAGTCGATGGTGACATTGACATATTTTCCATGCCACATCATCAGGCGTGTGCCATCTTCGAGGTTGGCGGGTGAGATGGAGATGTCGCTGACATGCGAGCGCGTGACGAACTCCGTTTTATCCTCTGGTTTTTTGAAATGGTCGTTAGTGACCACCAACATGGTGCTAAGCTGTCCTTTTTGGTCAAGTTCGTCGTAAATGCCCTGGCTTTTGAACAGTTCATTCATGTTGGAGAGGTCGCTTCTTCCGTTGATATACTCCTCAGAAGTCACATCCACGATTTTCAGTTCGTTGTTGGCGATCTCTGTATCCGTCTTTCCATAGTGGTTGTCGTCTTTAAGTTCTGAGCATGAGACTGTCACGCCCATGACCACCAATGCGATGAAAGGTTTTATTATTGTTTTCATATCAGTATCGTTCGTTGGTGTAATTATTCAATCGGTATGAACTTCATGCAGTCGAACTGCAGGCTGAAATTGCTGTTGGTGCTGGCCGCTGGGTCGAGCACGATGAAGCTGAACGTATGAGAAGCCGTCTCAGGGAACTCTATTTCCTCGTAGAGCGTACTGGTGTAGACACCAGGCAGGGCGCTTGTCACCTTGGTATAAGGTGCGGCAAATGTGGTGTAGTCATCATGGTCATCGAATGCGAGTTTCAGCATACCACCATTGCCATCGCTCTGTTGTCTCATAAAGTTATTTCCTGTCATGAAGATAATGGTGAGTTCGACACGGTATTTTCCTCTGACGATGGTAGGAGTTCTCATGCTCACTTTTCCCATATATCCGAGGTTGAAGACGATACGGTCGTTGTTGTTGGCATTCTTCATGTTGCTGCGGCAGGTGACGTAGTCGATATCGCTGTAGTTGTGGTTTTTCGACCCCGACTCACCCATCTCATATTCGAAGCAAGCCGCTGTGGCTACACGGAAGCGCTGTTCGGAAGCTGTCGGCTCCACTGGCTGATAATACTCAGCGTCGACCAGATTTTTGATCTCAGTGTAGTCGGCGAAGTCCCACAATACGGTGGCCTGTTCAGGTTCCCATACGGGAAGCCACGCATCCAGTTCATGCACATATCCGTTTTTGGAGAGGACATTGGACGCAGAAGGTATGAACTTGGCCGACTCTCCAGCCGCATTGAGCACAAATTTGTCATTCTCCTTTGTGGCCAGGCTGTCGTAAGTGACGGTGAACACCTGATTGGTGGCAGACGAGCTCCAGATGCGTGTGGCGTCAGAGCCCTGCATAGCACCCAGTTCCTCCGTGCGGTACTGGTTGGTAAGAATATGATATCCCACATACTTACGCAGCAGAGAGTCCTCACTCAGTCCGTCCTTGTCAAGGCTCTTCAGTTTTGTCTTGAGTTGGTCGAAAGAGCTGATGCCCGCCTTGCCGAAAGTCTCATCGGTCACATTGAGCAGTGTGAAATAATAGTGAGTGATCACTTTCTCTCTGTTTTGGTTGAGCGTTGTGTCGACCACCACGCTCAGGCGGTCAGCCCATCCAGTGTTGCGGAGTGCCTCGCTCATGATATTCGACCGTCCACTCTGAGCCACTCTGTCGTAGATGGTCTCCACAAGTGGTGTCATGGCCTTTGAGAGCACATATACCTTTCCATTATAGGCACTGAGACCCATCTCCACTACCCTACCCTCCTCATTGAGGATAGCCTGTCCGGCGTTGAGCGAGTCGATGCGTATGGAGATGACATCACCGCTGAGGTTCTGCACTGTCTTTTTCTGTACGAAGCTCTCTGGCAGGATAGAGTCTTTGACGGTGTGGTAGAGCACGAACTGTCTGAGGTATTCCTTAGAGAGTTGCTGGAGGCTGTCCACCCCCCGTCGCTGATAAAACTCTCGCATGGCCTCGTCGTTGGGCACAAAAGCTGTAAAGCTGGTGCCCGATGACGACTGGTTGAGCGCGTTGTACATATTGGAGTAGTTGAGCACCTTGACATACTCACTATACCCCTCCTGCTCTTCTAGGAAAGAGGCGATGGGCGATGTGAGAGCTGTGGAATAGACCTCGTCTTTGAATGGATCGGTATTGATGTCGAACACGTCCTTGTCACAAGCGCCGAGCATGATGGCAGCAGCTACCATGCAGATGATATTACTTTTTTTGAAAATATTTCTATTCATACGTCAACTCCTTTCCTTATTTTGATGATGAATAATAGGGGTTCTGCTCCAGCAGTTTGTTATGTTCGATATCAGCCTGAGGTATAGGCATGTACCATGCATTCTGGTCTTGCAGTACCGACTGTATCCACTGTTGGTTTGTGGTCTGGTTGCCCTCTATGACCTTGGTTATGAACTGCGTCTTGTATTTTCCTCCAGCCACTCTTCCGAGCCAGAGCAGGTCATACCATCGTTTGCCCTCAGCCATCAGCTCCATCTCACGCTGGTCGAGTATTTCCTCTATGAGCGTCCACTCATCGAGCTGAGCGATCTGCTGTGGAGCATCGGGAGCCTGCAGGTCGATGTCCTTGAAGTTTGGCAATGCTGCGCGGTTGCGTATCTTGTTGATGAGAGCGACCGCTTCAGCCCATGCCCCTTGCCCTTTCATGGCGAGCGCCAGCGCCTTGGTGAGCATGATGTCAGCCACTCGGTAGATGATGAAGTTGGCGTCCTGATGTGCCCTTGCTCCACCCGTGATATCAGGCACATCGGTGCCATAATACTTCCAAATATAATATTGGTTGGAACTGGCCCACGCCACCACCTGTCCGTTGTCGGGCACGTAAGTAGCCATCAACATACGTCCCATTCTTCCGTCCTCTGTCAGTCCATTGTCTTTGAGCGTCTGTGTCTCCTGTTTCATCATCTCGGTGGCCTGGTTGGTAGGTCTGAGCGGTGTAGAGGCATTGACGGTGAAGAGTGAGTTGAAATTGTTGGTCTGGTTTTGCGAGTAGTCCCAGTTGAGTTCAAGAATCGACTCATTGCTGTTTCCTGGGTAGAACATTGTATACCAATCATTGGTATTGGTCATGAAAGCCGGTCTGAAAGCGTCGGTGGCATTGAGTATCATGTCGCAGTACTGGATGCACTGGTCATAATCCTCGCTCCACAGACAAGCGTCGGCCATGAGCGCGTATAGTGCCCACTTGGTAGCCCTTCCCTTTGTCTGCCAGTCGACCTCATAAGTGCCTTTTGCAGCCCCTGTCTCCAGAGCGGTCATCACATCCTTCTTTACTTGTGCGATGATCTCATTCTCAGAAGACTTGGCAAGATCGAAGCTGGCGTTGTCGTTGACATAAGCCTGCAAGACAAGAGGCACCTCCTTGAAGTTTTTGACGAGCAGGAGGTAGCAATAGGCCCTGAGGAAATATGCCTCAGCAAGATGCGAGTTGAGGATGGCTGTATAATAGGTGTCATCTTTCACTTCAGGTGCATAGAGGATGACCGAGTTGGCCATACCGATGACCTTGTAGACATCGGCCCAGTTGCAGAGCGAGTGGGTGGGTGTCATGTTGAAATCCTGCAGCTTGGTGTCAGTAGCATTGATGGTGTAGAGTGCGCCACCTCTCAGTTCACCCCATTTGATGAACGTAGGCACGCACTGTCTCATATAGTAGTATCCTGATGCGATGACGGCCTCCACATCCTCTTTCGACTTCCAATAGTCGTCTGTCACCTGCTCATTATTGGGCAGGATATCGAGCCAGTCGTTACACGAAGTGGTTGTGGTGAGTGTGACGGCTCCCAATATGATAGCTATGATATATTTCTTCATAATCGTCTGAATTAAAAGTCGAGGTTGATACCGAGTGCGAAACGTCTTGAGACCGGTGTGGTGGCATTATCTCTTACGAGGCTGGTAGCCGATGGCATAGACACCTCCGGGTCTTGTCCCTTATACTTCGTCCAAGTGAAGAGGTCGTATCCTGTGGCGAAGACATTGAGTTTTGTGATACCCAGGTGTTTCAGCCATTTCTTAGGCACGTTGTAGCTGAGCGAGAGCGTTTTCAGTCGGAGGAACGAGGCGTCCTCTACGAATCGGTCACTTCCCAAATAGTTGTATCCCATGCCATAGAGCGCACGCGGAATATCAGTCTGATCACCCTCTGCGCGCCAACGGTGCAGCACTGCTGTGCTCTGGTTGTTTTTGCCATACATGTTCTCCAATGAGATACGGGCCCCGTTGATGACTTTCTGTCCATATCTTCCATAGAAGAATGTTGTGAGTGTCAGGTCTTTCCATCTCACCTGGAAACCGCCACCGCCGAAGAATTTCGGGTTAGAGTTGCCGAGGTAGACGATATCGTTTTCGTTGATGACACCATCGTGGTTGATATCCTCATACATGGCGTCGCCAGGATATGCCTGTACGGTACCATTCTTCATGGTGATGACATTACCCTGCCAGTCATACATCACATTGCCCATAGCGTCTCGTGCATAAGTCTGCTCTGCATTCTGATACACTCCGAGGTATTTGTATCCATAGAACGATCCTACAGGTGCGTTCTCGACGATGCGGAGGGCATAGTTTCCGTTGCCGAAGGAGTAGTTGTCCATCACCCATGTGCTGGGCAGTTCTTTCACCTTATTAATATTGCGGCTCACGTTGGCATTGACAGACACCGTCCAGATCTTATTTCTGAATATCTGATATTCGAAGCGGAGCTCTACACCCTTGTTGCTCATTTTACCCGAGTTGATATACTTCACCTGACTGTAACCTGTCGAGACTGGCAGTTTGGTGTCTTTGAGGAGCATATCGCTGGTCTGTTTGTCATAGTAGTCGAAGGTGAGGCTCAGTTTGTCGAAGAGCCGGAAGTCAAGACCGAAGTCAAACTCACGTGTGGTCTCCCACTTGAGGTTGTCGAGCTGCATGCGGTCGGGTGTGATGGCCGGCATATCCATATATTGTCCGAGGCTCTTATAAGCTCCGAGGTAAATGGATGCTCCCGATGGTGATGTGCCTGACCATCCATAGCCTACACGCACCTTACCCTCGTTAAACCATTTCTTGAAGCTATCGCTCCAGAAGTGCTCTTGCTCAATATTCCAGGCTGCACCGAAAGCTGGGAAAGTGCCCCATCGTTTCTCCTTACCCATGGTGGAGTTACCCTCATGGTTGATGGTGCCACGGAGCACGTAACGGTTGTCATAAGAATAGACCGCCTGTCCGATGAGCGAGATAGAACGTCGCTCAGAGTTGCCTGAGCCAGAACTTCTCACCACACTACCCACCACAGGGTCGCTGAGGCTTGCCGACGCATTGCCATAAGTGCTGCTGGTGTAGCTGAAGCTCTCATTGTCAGCCGTCTTGACCAGTCCTGTGGCGATAATCTTATGTTTCTCAGCGAAGGTGTTGTTATAGATGAGTTTGTTCTCGCTTTGCAGGGCGAAAGCGTCGGTAGTGGCATCGACACTCATGTTGGCGAAGCTACTGGTCCAAAGCACGCCTGTGGCCTCTTGCGGCAAGAACTGCTTATTCTTTGTCGTACGCATGTTGAGGGAGATCCATCCCTGATACTGCAGATGGAATGGGAAGTCATACTGCAGTGTGATGGTCATCTTCTCGTCACGCTGTGTGGTCTTGTTATATCCTTCCTTGACCATGGCCACCGGGTTGTAGTTAGCAGAACTGACACTGGAACTGCCGGTACTGGTGAAAGCGCCCTGGAAATCCTCGTCTCGTGAGAAGTATACGTCCGTGGGCTGTTTGGTGACGTCGTCTATCCAATAGGGGCTGAGGTTAGGCATCTTCTGCATGGCGATGTTTCGCACAGAGGAGAGGGCGTTGGCATCCTTATTGGTATTGGAGAAGGAGAAGTCGGTACGCACGCGCAGGCGGTCACTGAAGTTGTAGGTGATCTTCATGCCTGCTGAGAGACGCTGAACGCCAGTGCCTACTGTAGTACCCTGTTCATCGTAATAGCCGAGGTTGAGTTTATAGACCGCTTTCTCACCTCCACCCGTCATGGAGAAGTTGTTGTCAGTGATGATCGCGTTTTGCTTCACGGCCTCGAGCCAGTCTGTGTCGACGTTATACTCATCATAGTAGCGGTAGTTGGGATCGTAGTTGAGCTCGGCGTTGTTGAAGAGCATGTCCATTTCATTGGCCGCATTGTTGATGCCCTTGGCGTTGGCTGCGTTCCAGATGGCATCCTGCATGAGTGACACATACTGTGAGCCATTGAGCAGAGGTATGCTCTTAGGTTCTTTCTTTGCGGTGAACTTAGAAGAGAAAGAGAACTTCGTTTTACCCTGTGACCCTCTTTTGGTGTTGATAAGGAGCACACCATTGGCACCTTTGGTACCATAGATGGCAGTGGCAGAAGCGTCTTTGAGCACCTCGATGCTCTCGATGTTGGCCGGTGCAATATTGAGCAGAGCTCCAAAGTCCTCCTCGTTGGCAGTAGAGAAATTGAAGTCGTCGGTGATGTCCACATCCTGTGGCACACCATCGATGACGATGAGTGGTTCGTTGGAAGCGCTGAGCGAGCTGGTACCACGGATGCGGATGCTGCTGCGTGCTCCAGGGTCACCTCCGAGGTTGATATCGAGACCTGCGATTTGTCCTTGCAGTGCCTCCTCCACCGATGTGACCGGTGAAGTCTCCACGATGGCAGAGAGGTCTACTTTCTGTACTGATGACGTCTGCTCCATGCGTGAGATACCCATGCCATCCCGTCCTCCTCTTGTACCTGTGACAGTGACCTCCTGCAGTGTGGTCTCGTTTTCGAGTTTGAAGTCTATCTGTGTCTGACCTGTGTAGTTGACGGTTTTGGCTTTCATTCCGATATACGTGGCCCTCACCTTGAGGTTTTTACTGTCTGCCGGCACCTGAAGGTAGTAGTTACCATCTATGTCAGTGACAACGCCCTTTACATAACGGTTCTGGCTGTTGACGAGCACCACGTTGGCACCGATGATAGGATCTTCCATCCCGTTGTCGAGCGCCTCGGTCACCTTACCTGTGATCACTTTTTCCTGTGCCATCATGCTCACTGAGCACAACAGCATGACTAAGAAGACAAATATTCTGTTTTGTTTCATGGCGCTCTGTATTATTGTAAGATTCCGTCAATGAAGTGCATACATCCGTCGGCGAATGCGAACGGCAGTCCGTAATATTTCTCTATGACCCCCACGCTCTGTCCGTTGTCAAATCCGGCGTAAATCCGTCCATTGCTTTCGGTGATATTGAGGTGTTCACTGCCCATGGTATAGAAGTTACCCTTGCAGGAAGAGCCTGGATAAGGATAGCTAGTGATGGTGTTCATCAGTGACGATACGAAATAGTTGCGCAGATAATTGGCCAGTAGCGTCTTGTTGCTGGAAGAGACGGTGCCACTGAGTGTATAGTCATCAGCCACTTTCAGTGCTGAGCACCCAGGAATGTCGGCGATATGGTTTTTGATTGCCTCGTTGGTGGGTACAAACACGACATAACGCGTATCATCGCTAACGATGGTGGGCATGGTACCATTCTGTACGAGTCCGGCCTTTTGCAGGAGTTGTGCGAAGAGGTAGTACTCATAGTTTTTGTCATTTCCCACTGCCAGCCGGTGAGTCAGTCCGTCGCCCGACGCCTCAGCGAAGAGCATCGGATAGTCATAGCTATAAGCTCGGCCGTTTTCCCAAGGCTGTCCATTGTTGGTGACCTCTCTGAAATTGACAAACGGTGTGCCCTGATAGGTGGGGCTCAGCTGCTCATTGAAGAGTGCGCTGGTTGTGATTTTGCCATCGAGCACGAACCAGTAGTTGAATGCGGTGTTGGTCTCTACAACCTGTATGCCTGAGGTTTTGAGTTCTGACAGATTGGGGGCTGTGTGCATATTGACGATGCTGCGAGCCTGTCCAGAACCCATATTGGCGAAGTTGCCATCCACATCGCTATACACCTCGAGATTGCGCCCTTGTGTGGTGTTATTGAGACGCATCTGAGGTTCGTTATTATTGAACTGCGAGTTGCTGGGCACCAGTGTGACAAACTGCGACTTGTCAGAAGCGAGTGATAGCACCAGGTCGCTCAGGTCAAGCGCATACATAAAGCACTGATAGGTCGTGTCGCGGAAAGCAGGCCCCACGACCGAAGAGAAGATGGCAGGCGCCTCCATATTGTTCATACCATAGACCATTCCGTTGGCGCAAAGTAGCCGGTCGTCCACCTCGTTGGGATTGACATTAATGGGTGTGCCATATGCTGTCTTGACCTGTCCTTTGTTGATTTCCTCTGGGAACACAGGGTCGGCCTCATCTGCAAACGACTGCATGATAAAATACTCAAGGATAAGCGGGTCGAGGTCGGTGAGCGACTTGTATCCACTTTCAGGTTTCCAGTAAGAAGAGAAGAAATGGCTGATAGCCTGATTGGACGGTGCAAAGATGGTGTAGCTTCTTCGCTCGAGCGTTGAGACCTGTCTGTAGTTAGTGACCGGCCACTCACAAGCGATATTGGGCAGCACGCCATGAGTCAGCACATACACCACCTTTCCAAGCGTTGTACTCGTCTCCTGGTCAGCCTCCGTGAGTTCGGCGTAGGTGTCATAGAGGCTGATGAAGTTGCTATAATTGGCATTGTTTTTCAGCGTAGTGTGGATGGTCTCCAATGGTCTGATGACCTGGTTGACATGATAGAGATAGCCATTGTCGGTGACGGTGGCATCTGCATCTTTGACACTTGCATTGGCCACATTGAACCCATTGTCACCTCCAGTCCACTGGCTATTGGGATAGAAATACTCATAATTGGCCTTAGCATCGATGCCCTTGGTGCGGAAGAGCATATAACTCATCACCGGCAGGTAGCGCTCGTAGTGGTAGATGGTGACGGTGGTGTCGACCCCATTGAGCTTCCCGGTGTACTGCTCCAGTCCATCGGCGCTGCGTGTGCGATGCTTGTAGTAAAGACCCGCATCATTTTGTTTTTGTTCTTCTGTGGCTCCATCGCCCTCATTGGGTCTGAAATTGACCATTTTTGCCCAGTCGTAAGCATAATACATGAGATGATAGCCCACGGTTTTCTTCAGTTGCACCGGGTCTTTAGCATTCATGTCCTCCACGGAGGAGTAACCGTTTTGCTGGAGGAAGTTTTTCCATGCCTCATCATCCGGTGCCATGACTGTGAGTACGCTTTGCCCGTTGACGATGGGTTTGTAGCCCGACAGTTCAACGGCTTTCAGGAACATTGTGTGGTTCCCCTCGCTTTCAAGCACTTCCCATGCGTTTCCTTTCAGCCAATCGGGCGCCTTATAATGGTCGTCGTCGGCGATGTCGTGGCACGACATGACAAATAAACTTGCAAGCAAGACGCAAAACTTAGTCAGTAGTGTTTTCTTGTTTGTCATTTAAGTATTTGTTTGATTTTGATTAAATTTTGTCTTATGTTAGGTTATCTTCCGTCAAGAACTAGTAAGCCGTGCGGATTTGAAGGTTTCTATAGTTTGTTGGGTGCAAAAATAATAAAAAAAACTAATATAATAATAAAATGTCCAATAAATACTCATTATCATCCGACTGAAATATCTATAGATGAGCTTTTCTTGTTGTTTTTCTTTTTAGAACCCGTCTAAAAGATTATATTTGCACAAGATTTATTACGTCTCAAACGGCCGCCGACATATGAAATTGGGGAAAAATGTGAAAAAAAATATTTCAACCATGTAGTTTTTCAGACACTCTTGCGTCTAACGGATAGAAACTTGACAAAAGAACAGAAGACTATGGACATCAAAGAAAAGACATTTGCGCAAATGGTAAAAGAACATAAGGAGACGATTTACACCGTCTGTTATATGTTCTCAAAAGACAGCGATGAGGTGAATGATCTCTTTCAGGAATCGCTTGTCAATCTGTGGCGCGGCATGGACAGTTTTGCCCACCGCAGCAACATCAGGACGTGGATCTATCGCGTGACGCTCAACACCTGTATCTCCATTGACAGAAAGAAGCGCAACCGTCGTACATCCCCTCTGAGCATGGACATCAACTTGTTTGAAGACCATGACAACGACACACTTCAAGTGGACATGCTGCATCGCCGTATCTCCAAGCTGAAACCTTTCGACCGAGCCTTAGTGCTCCTCTGGTTGGAAAACCTGCCTTACGAGGAGATTGCTCAAGTACTTGGTATTACCGTAAAGAATGTCTCAGTCCGTCTGTTCAGGATCAAGGAACAATTGAAACACATGTCGAACAATTAAAAAAACCGTTATGAACGAGATGAATGAAATAGAGGAAATGCGTCAGCAGATGAACATTTTGAAAGAGAAGCTGACCAAGCAGGAAATCATCAATGACTCGCTGATACGCAGTTCGATTAGTCAGAAGATGAACAATGTCAAAAATCTACGCTGGGTGAAAAGAGCAATTATCGTCTTTGGCATCTTCTACTGCCCCTGGGTGATTTACAAATTGCTTGAAATGCCTTTATGGTTTGCTTTGGTCACCATCGCCTTTTTGACCATCGCCTTCATCTATGAGGAGATTTATTCTTATGGCACCACCAAGAATGATTTCTCGCGCCATGGCCTCTTAGAAACTTGCGACAGACTCACGAGAATGAAGAAAATGAACAAGCGCTGGCTTTGGTTTGGCATCCCAGCACTCATCCTTTGGCTTGCCACATTCGCTTACCTCATCCTCCACAATAGCCAGTTGGCAGGTGCAGAACAAGAAATCTTATTGGGCATGGGGATAGGTTTGGCTATCGGTGCTATCTTCGGTACTATATTTTACCTCAAAACGCAGCGTCAGGCCACAGAACTGATTGACGACATCCAAGAGTTGAAAGAATAGGAGCGAGTTAAGAGTGAAGGAGTAAAGGAGTTCAGGAGTTGAGGAGTTCAGGAGTTGAGGAGTTCAGGAGTTGAGGAGTTCAGACAAAGGTGCTGATGGTTTCCGAAACTTCTGAACTCCTTTTTTCTATGAGTTGAGCAAAGAATTGAAATTAAGTTTGCAAAATTGGTGATAATTGCAGGATTGTGAGTATATTTGCACAATGAACAAAATGTGTTTTTTCTCATTGCGTGAATAATCTTCGAAGTAAAGCGACACTGTCAGTACTACTGATGGTGAGTATGGGTCATTTGCTGAACGACATGTTTCAAGCAGTGATACCCTCTATCTACCCGATGATCAAAGAGTCATTGGGTTTGAGTTTTATGCAGATAGGCGCCATTACCCTGACCAACCAACTCACCTCTTCCCTCCTTCAGCCGATGGTCGGTTACTATTCCGACAAGCACCCACGTCCATACGGTCTTGCCCTTGGCATGTGCTTTACCCTTACCGGTTTGCTTCTATTGTCATGGGCTAATAGTTTCATGGCTGTATTGTTGGCTGTGGCATTTGTGGGTGTGGGTTCGTCGGTACTTCATCCCGAGTCGTCCAAGGTAGCCCGTCTGGCCTCAGGTGGTGCCAAAGGCATGGCGCAATCCATCTTTCAGATTGGCGGCAATATTGGCCGTGCTTTAGGTCCTGTGGCCGTGGCGCTGATTGTGGTGCCCCATGGTCAGGGGAGCATCAGTTGGTTTGGCTTATTAGCGGTTGTAGCCATATGGTTATTGAGCAGGATTGGCGTTTGGTACAAGAAGCAGCTTGAGAGATATGGCAGGGCCCAATCCAAGTTTGACATTGAGAACAAGAGCAGTCTCTCCCGCCATCAGTTGACCATCGCCCTTTTGGTCTTGCTGGTGCTGATGTTTTCGAAAGATTTTTACACCGCCAACATACAGAACTACATCACCTTTTACATGATTGAGAAGTTCGGACTATCCGTCAGCGCCTCTCAATATGTGCTGTTTGCGTTTCTCGTTTCTACAGCTGTCGGCCTACTTATCGGTGGTGAAGTCGGAGACCGTTACGGGCGCAAGTATGTCATCTGGGTCAGCATTTTAGGCTCATCCCCCTTTGCCCTCTTGCTCCCCTATTGTGGTCTTACCTGGACCATCATCTTAGCCATCCTTGTCGGTATGGTGATGTCGTCGGCCATGTCAGCCATCCTTGTCTATGCCACCGAACTGCTTCCTGGCAATGTCGGTATGATATCAGGCGCGTTTTTCGGTTTATCCTTTGGACTGGGTGGCATTGGTTCCGCCATCTTCGGTTGGCTTGCCGACTTAACAAGCATTCAATATGTCTTCCAGTTGACGGCTTTTCTGCCCTTATTAGGTATCGTCACTTATTTTCTGCCAAACATCAGAGACTAAAAATCACCCATCATTAGGCCCTCCTCTTCAGGGAACATGAAAAAACAGATCCAGAGGTCGCGACTCCACCGACAATGAGGGCCATGTGAACGAATTATATAAAAAATGATACTATTCAAGAAGAAAAAGAGCAAGCTGTCACGGCGCATCACCTGGCGTGTCCTCGTGATTGTGTCGATCATCAATATGTTTATCATTGGTGCGATTTTCTCATTTGACATGGCCGTTTCTTTGGTTAACAATGAGATGCGCGCGCAACAAATCATAGATGGTATAGAGGGCAAGCTAGAGACCATGGTTCAGATGGTGAAGACGGCCACCTTCAACAATCGTGTCGAGGTGGAATCCCACTTGGACAGTCCAGAGAAAGTCTTCACTGCCCTGGAGCTCGAACTTCGGGTGAACAAGCGTCTGCAGGGTTGTTTCGCTGCATTCGAGCCAGGTTACTTCAAGAGCCAAGGACGATGGTTTGAAGCCTATGCTTTTTACACTGACAGCAGTCATATTGAGCTGCAACAGATCGGCTCTTCCAAGCACGACTATTTCAATGGGGAGTGGTATCAGAAAGGATTTAGCCTAGAGAAAAGCGATGACGGCTATTTGACAGACCCATACTACGACAACACGGTGGACAGCGGCATGTACTGCAGCTACGTCATACCATTTTTCGACCGTCAGGGCCGCAAAGTGGGTGTTTATGGTGTAGATCTTGACCTTGACTGGATAGAAGCCATGATCATCCATGAAGAGGATAAAATCAAGAAAATTGGACTTGTGGAAAAAGACCCTGACGATCCAGAAGACATTAATGCCCTTTTCATCCAGATACTCGACAGCAAGGGAAAGAAGATTGCAGGTTCTGGGGCCATGAATGAGAAGACACTCAAAGCGATACTTGAGAAAGACAGCATGGTATGTGAGAAAATGAAAATCAATGACGAGACTTACTATGTCAGTTCTCATCGTATTGCAAACACCAGCTGGACCTTGGTCGTGGCTCAATACTGGCAATGGGTATTTTTAGACGGTATTGTCCTTGGCATTATCGTCATTTTCTTCATGACCATTGGTGGTATTGTCCTCTTCTTCTTCATGAGTCGAAGTATCCGCCGCTCCACGAAACCCCTAGGATTTCTTTCCGAGTCGGCTCAGGAGGTGGCCAAAGGCAACTTCGACACAGAGCTGCCCACGTTCAAGCACAATGACGAAGTGGCACAGTTGCGCGACTCGTTTGACACCATGCAGCAGTCTCTGAAACGTTATGTAGAAGAACTGAAGGAGTCCACCACCGCGAAAGCTACCATAGAGAGTGAGCTGAATATTGCCAACAGCATCCAGATGTCGATGTTGCCCAAGACGTTCCCCGCCTTTCCCACCCGCAACGACATCGACCTCTTCGGTCAACTGACACCAGCCAAGGCCATTGGCGGTGATCTTTTCGACTTTTTCATTCGCGACGAGAAACTTTTCTTCTGTATCGGCGACGTGTCAGGCAAAGGCGTGCCAGCATCACTTGTCATGGCCGTCACCCGTACACTCTTTCGCAACATCGCCGCCCATACCGCCTTGCCAAGCCATATAGTGGAAACCATGAACAGGAATCTCAGCGAAGGCAACGACAATAATATGTTTGTCACCCTGTTCTGCGGTGTGCTCGACCTATTGACAGGTCATCTTCGCTACTGCAATGCAGGTCATGACTATCCTTACTTGCAGACCAACTTGCTCCCCTGTGACCCTAATCTCCCCCTTGGTGTGTTGGCGGACATGAAATATTCAGAACAAGAAACAACAATCCCTTCAGGCGCCACCATTTTTCTCTATACCGACGGACTGACAGAAGCAGAGAATGCTGTGCATGAGCAGTTCGGTGGTGAGAGAGTGGCCCATCATATCAACATGATGTTAGCAGACTCCCTATCGCCTCAAATGATGGTCCAGACGATGAGCGATGCCGTGCACCAATTCGTCGGAGACACAGAGCAAAGCGATGACCTCACCATGCTCGCCATCAGATACACCAAATAAGGAACCCTTTTGAAGCACTTTTCATTGAAAAATCAATGCTACTTGTAAAAAACGTAAGTGTGCAAGGCGATGTATAAAACCCAGAAGATAGCTGTTGTGACGTTCCTTTTAGCCATAGGAATGACCTCTGCGGCACAGTCTCGCCGTGAACAGATGAGAGCGAGTGTAGACAGTGTACTCACCGTCCGTTATTATAAGACACCATACGACACGAACTACGTGGTGCGGCCCGAAGGTCGGCTCACCCTAAAGTTCAGACTCAACCAAACAGGCAATACCATCCATGCGAAAGGAACTGTCAATGATATATACTCGAAGGCAGACCTCTATACGAGCCATAAGACCACCATTGCCGTTTCTGCCATCTATCGCGGACTTGCCCTGGGACTTGCTATCAATCCTGCCAAGTTGAGCGGGTCATATAAAGACTATGAGTTTAACCTCAATTATTATAGTAGTCGGCTGAGCCTCGACGCCAGTTATCAACGGTCAATGACCTTGGCGGGCGACATCGAGCGCAACGGTCTGCAACGTCTGCAAGCCAGCGATGTCAGCATGAAAGTGCTCAACCTAGCAGGCTATTACACTTTCAACCACCGCCATTTTTCCTATCCTGCCGCCTTCACCCAGTCGTACATACAGCTTCGGTCAGCCGGTTCTTGGCTTGCTGGCTTCAGTTACCAAGGTGGCAGTATCAGAACGACTGATGAGTTGAAAGCGAGGAACCTCCATGCCCCCGACATTCGTATCTACGCGGGTCACCTTGGTATTGGCGGTGGCTATGGCTACAACCTTGTACTGGGTCACAAATGGCTACTCCATATCTCCACTTTGCCCACTTTTGTAATTTACAACCGCAACAACTTCACCGTGAACGGCGAACGTAAGCGGGCAAAGCGCATGCGTTTCAACATGATCTTTAACGAGCGTGCCGCCATCGTTCGCAATTTCTCGCCACGCTTTTTCTGCGGTGCCACCTTGGTGATGAACAATTCTGTCTTCGACGACGATGTGGTGGTGGTCAACCAGAACAAATGGCGCACCCGTGCTTTTGTGGGCGTGCGGTTGTGAAGAATCCCACTTTTTTTATGTTATCGTGTCACAAAAAGAGCAATGGTGCGTCATATAGACGAAAAGACAATAAAAAGGCATGACGACAGAGAAATATATGGACGAAGTGAAGGCCATGCGCCCGATGCTGCTGAGTGTAGCCAGGGGAATCCTGGGCAGCGACGAAGAGGCAGAAGACGTGGTGCAGGATGCCATGCTGCGTCTGTGGCAACTTCGCGACGAGCCAATCATGAACCTGCGTGGATTCGCCAGGGTGGTCGTCCGCAACCTATGCCTAAGCAAAGTCAGGCGAAAACGAGTGACGGTGGATATTGCCTGTGCTGACATCGCCAATGACGACGAATCTGCATCTGTAAAAAACGAGCAGATAGACCGGATGATGAAACTGGTCGACGCCCTGCCTACCATGCAACAGACCGTGCTCCGCATGCGGCACATGCAGGAAATGACGATGGCCGACATCGCAAGCCTCATCGGAACCAGCGAAGCGGCCGTGAGACAGTCGCTCAGCCGGGCACGTAGAAGCATCATCGAACAATTTAAATCCGAATCAAAATGAACGAGACCTACATACGACAGTTGATGGAGCGCTTCCTCCAAGCGGAAACCACTTTGGAGGAAGAACAGATGCTCTATGGTTATTTCCAAGGAGAGGACATCGCCGAAGACCTGATGCCCTATCGTGAGGTGTTCCAAAGCTTCTCTGCTGTGAGCGGCATTGAGAAAGATCTGCCCCAAGCCCATACACCAGTATGGATGATCCTCCTGCGAACCGTCACTACGATGGCCGCAGTCTTCTTGATTGGTCTGTTCTTCGCTGTTCATAGCGGCAGCCCAGAAGTGCCACAACAGACTATAGCAACCAACCAAACAAAACATACACCCGACCTCTGCGAAGGGAACACACCCCGGGAACTATATATGTGCTACATGGAGCGGAAGAGGGAACAATCAAAAACCTATCACTCACTAAAACGGATGATTTATGAAAACCAACAGTAAAACCATAGTCCTGATGATGCTGGTGCTCTCCATGGCATCATGCGATAACGAGGACACCCACATGCTGACCGTCATCAACGAGAACGGCTCCTGCATTCGCGAATACTCGTTCCAGACTACAGAAAAGGAACTTATGATTCCACAGGAAGAGGATTTAGACAGCCTCATTGACAAACATTGGGAACGCACTTGGTCTGTCATTGGAAACGACTCCCTGCGACATCCTGTACCTATTACGAAGGCACAGATTGACAGTCTTCAAAAGGAGGATCCCAACAGTTGCCTTTCCGACAGCCTGATGATGCACGTCAAAAAACGCTTCGATGCTGTACAGGAGATGAGCGACCATCTGCTCATGGCTGAAGGATTCAAAGCAAGCAGTACACTGGAGAAGAGTTTCAAGTGGTTCTATACCGACTACACCTTCACCGAGACGTTTGTCTACGACGGCCCGCCCATCTTCCCCATCCCCATCAGCCGCTTCCTTAGTGCTGATACTGCCTCTTACTGGTTTACGGGCCATCCTGACTTGACACGAAACTTGAGTGGACAGGATAA
The DNA here is from genome assembly GCA_902780635.1 of uncultured Prevotellaceae bacterium. GTDB lineage: Bacteria > Bacteroidota > Bacteroidia > Bacteroidales > Bacteroidaceae > Prevotella. The sequence goes on along the minus strand of CACZGH010000004.1, from coordinate 9,369 downwards.
GAAAGAAGTGTTGGACAAGATAGAGACAAAAGTCGGCCAGTGGCTCAATGCCAACTGGTTCGCTGAAATATGTAAGGCGATTGCCGACAACTATGACAAGGTCAAAAAACCGCCTGTCAGCAAGGAGTCGTTCGTCAGTCAATGTGATGAGTTGGCCATGCATCCGGATGTTCTCAACGACAGGGATGACAATGTTGACAACTTTGACAATTTCAAAAAGGTGCTCGACCATCATTTTCATTCCGATGCCTACACCACGATTCTTAACTCTGACACGTTGGGCAGCATTCAGCGCTACGATCCATTCCTGTCATTCAAGACTAACTATGACCTCGTCATGCCTGGAAAAGTTACGGATGCAGGCATGGGGGAGTATGATGGTCATGTCATCCACTATCGTGTCTCTGGTGAGCGTACCATTCCCGACGGCTACAAGTACAGTATCAAGGCGACTTCGCGTGTCACCAATATCTGGGCATTCATTGTCACCATTCTCGTTATTGCCTTGGCTATCGGCAGTTTCGCCTTATCACCCAACAGGCGAAAACATTGACTGCCCCGAATAAAGATCATCACCTCTGTTAAGAACATTTAAAGTTGCTCTGTTATGTATTTCAGCCCAAGCTGCGTTATATAACAGGTAACGATAAAAACGAAACGAAAATGGTCAAACCATCCATCCTCACCATCCTACTTGCTCTCGTCTGCACGACGGTGAGCGCCATCGACGAATATCAGTTTCATAGCGGAACGGCCGTACTAAAAGGGCGTATACTAAACAAGCCTGCAGACGAGTGGAACATTGTCTCTGTGCGAGCATACGACTTGTTCACAGAAAAGGAACTGATATACACCATCCCTGTGGCCCAGGATGGCACGTTTGAGGGGAGCATTAATTTGCCTCACTCTCAGAGTGTGTTGGCATTGGATATCTCAGATGTATTCTTGGCCGTGGGCGACACGGTGGAAGTGACCAAGGACGCTTCACAGGACAACTACGAAGGAGTGGTCTTCGGAGGACACGGCACGAGTGCAGACATCAACCGACTCTGGCCTGCGGTGAAAAAGCACTATTTTGGTGACAAACCCCTGTTCATCGAGGGCTTGGCGAGAGAGGACATTCCCAAGTGGAAGAGCGACATGGTGAAGCTGATGGACGCTATCATCGCCGACATGGAGGCCGATTGCCTTCCCTTGCCTACTGGCACTCATTCCTACGTCAAGGATGTGATGGGAGCCAGCCTGTTGGGCGAACTGCTCATGGCCTTTATGATGAATCATCGCCACAACATGACAGGGAATAGTTATGCCCATCTCAACATCGCGGATTTAGCCGATTACTACGACTTTCTTGCAGGGCGCGAGCAATGGTTGCTTGACAATCCCGCCATGCTGTTGGTAACGAAAGACCCGATGTTCCTCATCAATTACGTAGGAGTGTTCGTTATGATCGACATCCATATGATGCGCAACAAACTGCTTCTCGGATACCACGCAGATGATACTCCTGAGGATGTTGCTTACAAGACAGACATGGTATTGCCGCGCGACTTTGATGCCGAACAGCACCGCCGCATGCTCAAGATGCGACAGGATACGCTGTTCACCGTCGCTGACTACTACCGGAAGGCTTCTCAAGTCATCACATCGCGCTATGGGCTTAAAAACGTAGGTTTCATGCAGCAGATGGTGATCTGTCAAGATGTTTTCCAAGAAGACCGTATCGACGAGAACTCCGACCCCGACCAAGTGGCCACCTTCTTCGCCGCCGCCATACCCATGTTTACCAATCCCATCGTGGCCTATCACGCATTGGACCGCTACCGCCAATATGTTAAGCAGAGAGAGGGGAATGTGACAGATGCAGCATCCACCACCCCCGAGGCCGATGCCGTCTTCCAAAGTGTCATTGAGCCCTACAAGGGGAATGCGCTATACCTTGACTTCTGGGACATGGGCTGTGGTCCCTGCCGACTCAGTATGCTGGAAGACCGCAAACTTGTGGCTCAACTGAAAGACCTGCCCGTACGCTTCCTCTATATCTGCGACGAGAAGACCAGTCCCCGCGATTATGCAGAGAAGTGGATGACAGAGAATCATATCAAGGGTGAGCACATCTACTTGACACATGAAGAATGGCTTCTGCTCTGCGGCAAGTTCCAGTTCAACGCCGTTCCTTTCCACCTTGCCGTTGACAAAGACGGAAACATAGTCTCACGCGATGTCATCGACAGCTATGTCAAGGAATTGCAGGATCAATATAACTTGGAATAGTACGTAACTCTATGATATGGAACAGAAATTCGGCATCAATAGCATTGACTTGCAAGAGTTGTATGACTTCTGCAAGCGGGAGGGTAAGACCGTCAGTTATCAGAAAGGCGAGCGGATGGAGTGCGAGGGCGAACCGTCGCGGTGGTTCGGCTTTGTTACCAAAGGATGTTTCAAGTATGTGACACAAGGCATCAGTGACGACAAGGAGCACATCACTTGGTTTTCGTTCGAGGGTGAGTATGTGGGCGACTATCCCTCCTGTCTCAATGGAGCCCCTTCACAGACCGCGATAGAGGCGATGATGCCCAGCAGCGTGTTAAGGGTGAGTGGCGAACAACTGATGCAGCAGTTCAGCCAAAATACAAGAACCATGGAGCTACGCAGTATCATCGGGGAGCACCTGCTCAGTCAGGCACGTGCCCGTTATCTGGACTTCCACCGTGCCACGCCTCGCGAGCGTTACGACCTGTTGCTCCACCGTTGTCCTGGCATTGTGGAACACCTGCCCCTGCATGCCATCGCATCATTTCTGAACTTAACTCCACAACAATTGTCACGAATCAGAAGAGTCGTCACATTCGAAGATTGAGAGCACAACGACATAAAACTCTGAACATTTGTTCAGACTTTCACCCTCGGCATCCTTTTCTTGGAATTCGCCGGGGCTTTTTCGTATGTCTTTTAGTAATATTGCATCATCATTTATCACGTATGTAACACGAAAGACAAACAAATTGCAAAAAAAAGATATTCCCATGCAGTCTTTTCGTTAATTTTCGGACTATAGCTATTGAGACACTATGTTCGTAATGGAGATTGTACGATTGATAGAACGATGCAGGCAAGGGGACGCAGAAGCCTTCGGAGAACTGTATGAGGCATACGCCCATCGTATGAGGGGCGTGTGCCGTCGGTATGTCAGCGACAAGCAGACAGTGGAAGATGTGGTCCACGACGCTTTCGTGATCATCTTCACTTCATTTGACAGACTTCGTGATCCACGGCGTGCTGAGTCATGGATGATGGCCATCGCCAGAAATGTGGCTTCAAAATGCAAGGATCATTTGGATACATTGCCTACAATTCCACTCGAAGAAACGGACGGTGCAGAACTTCTTGCTGCAGAAGATGACGGTGTGTGCCTATCGTCTGAGGAAAAAGACGTAAAAGGTGTTCCTTTATCTGAGGTGATAGGATTGATTGACAAACTACCAGAAGGCTATGGGCAGGTGTTTCGTTTGTCTGTCTTTGAGGGCATGACACATAAGGAAATAGCCGCCATGTTGGACATCGAGCCACATTCCTCATCATCGCAACTTTCGCGGGCAAAAAAGATGTTGCGCAAGATGATGCAACAGTACTGGGTCTTACTCCTGCTGCTATTTGTTCCCCTTACGTTATATCTGTTCAAGAAGGCGTTTGATAATGAGGATCATTCGTCTCCTGCCATCATTGGAAAGAAACCTATTGTTGCGAAACCAGAATCACAACCAGGACAATCTCCAACAGGACAATCGCACAAGCCAGTGATAATCGCCCGACCGACGCCTCTCGCGGACACGACAGTATCTGACACACTACAATTGATGATCACACAAGCTGCGGATTCCACAATGCTTGACACTTTGTCAAATATGACCGCACAAGAGCACACCATCTCTGATACGGTGAAGTATAAAGAACTGACTGACACAGTTCAAACTATCCGAAAGATGGAAATGCCGCATCACGAAATCACGAACTGGATTCCTGAGAGAACAGTCACAGGCCATACTCCGAAATGGTCTGTGGAACTGGCATACGCAGGGCAGTTAGACAAGTGGAACCGTTACAACCAATCATACACTTACAAGCCCAAGCCATTGCCTGGCCAGTCAGACCCGGGTACGAGTCCTACGATTCCAAGCAGCATCGACAATTGGAGCGACTATGCCGTCTATCTGGCCAACAACCCAGATGCTGCAAGTGAACAGACCCGCAGCGTCATCATGCGCATAGCGCTGAACAATGCCAATCGTCCTGGCGAAGACAAAATCCTGCGCACGAGCCATCACCAAATGCCGATCACATGGTCGTTGTCCCTTAAATACAAACTGAATCATCGTTGGGGGCTTGAAACTGGCCTGAACTACAGCAAACTCAACTCTGAGTTTAAGATGGGCGAAGACGGCAACAAGATAGAACAGCAACAGGCGATACACTATCTTGGCATCCCTGTGAAAGGACTATTCAACATCTATGGCGGAAAGACGTGGAGCCTTTACGGCAGTGCCTGTCTGATGACGGAAATACCTGTCTATGCTCCCTTGTACTCCAATTATTATGTGAATGGTATGTATGAAACCGGTGAGAAGACCACCATCCGTGCTCCTTGGCAGTTCTCCACCACCTTCGGCCTGGGCATGCAGTACCATCTGACTCCCAGCATCGGCATCTTCGCTGAGCCAAGTCTGCAATACTTCATCCCGACACATACCGACATCGAGACCTACCGTACCGAACATCCTTTCACCTTCTCATTGCCATTGGGCATCAGATTTACTTGGTAGCCGTGCAGTCTTTTCATGGTTTGACGGACTATATAAGTATAGAATGTTTAATTTCAAAATAAGGATGATGATGAAAAATATCAAAACAATCGCTTGGATGATGGCAACAGCCATCGCCAGCATGACAATGAGTGCTTGCAGCAATGACGACTACCAACCCGCAAAGCCTTTCACGACCGACCCTGTAGAACTCAACAAGCTCTACGTCTACGGCATCGACCCCTCTGAAACAAAATCGGCTGAAGAAGGATACAAGATACTTTTCACTGATGACGACATCGAGTGGTTTGATTTGAACACGCGCGAAATCAGGTTCAAGGACAATGTGGACAAGGACGAGCCACTCTACAAACGTCTGCAACCCTTCAATAAAATCGGCATCCAGCTGAGCGATTATTTCCTGTTTGAAATCAGTAGTTTTGTCGGTTTGTGGGACAGTCGCATCTTTTACGACCTGGTTATTTGCTATGGAAAGATGGAAGGAGAGGTAGTTAATGACGGCAAGTACTATCTGTATGACTGTTACCCCATCCAGTTCATCAATGACGAGCAAGTGCAGGCCAACATCAAAAAGAACGCCGCACAATGGGATACTTTCATTAAATTCCTTGCAAGCAAAGGAAAGTTGAGGTAATCGGCGTGCTGTTTGGCTTGTCCAAGAAATAAACTCTAAAGCGTGCAGTCATTCGTTGCAGTTTCAGACTTTATAAGTGTAAACTGCAACGAATTTTTATGTATTCAATTTTTGATTATGCCTACAATGGCTGCCTCTATCTGAACAACATCATACGCCCACGACACAAGAGGTTGTCGCAGCTGATGATTTATGCCACCACTGCTTGCCAGTCGCAATGCAAGCACTGCAACATCTGGCAAAAGAAAGTGGAACATCTTTCAATTGATGACATTCAACAAGTGATGAAAAGCCGATGTGTGACGCGACACACGACCGTAGGGTTGGAGGGTGGTGAGTTCATCCTCCATCCACAGGCTGCGGAAATCATGGCATGGTTTCGAGGGCATCATCCCAACTACACACTGCTCTCCAATTGCCTGGCTCCCCGCCGTGTCATCAAAGCCGTCCGTCTCTACCATCCCCGACATCTATACGTCTCTCTCGACGGTGACCGCAAGACCTATCAGCAGATGCGAGGCCGCGATGGTCACGACAGGGTAATTCAGGTGGTGGAGGCTTTGAAGGACGAGTTGCCGCTGTCGCTGATGTTCTGTCTCTCGCCATGGAACAGTTTCGAGGACATGGCTTATGTGATCGATGTGGCCAAACACTATGGTGTGGACGTGCGTATCGGCATCTACGGCACGATGGCCTTTTTTGATACAACATGTGAACTGCTCACGACAACGGATTTCATTCCCCAAATCCCGAAAAACATTCATGACACGCAGGAGAACTTTGACTTTGTGGCTCTCTATGACGAATGGCGCAACGGGCGGTTGAGACTCCGATGCCAGAGCATCATGAGCAACCTTGTCATCCACAGCAACGGTGATGTGCCGCTTTGCCAGAACCTCGGTATTACAATCGGCAACATCCACCGACAGTCACTTGATGAAATCTTCAACGGCAAGGCAGCATGTCAGATACAGTGTCACTATTCCAAGAACTGCAATGACTGTTGGATCAACTTCCATCGCAAGTATGACATCATCCTCCTCCGCAATTTGGAACGTTTGCTGCCCAAACGACTTATCGAGCATTTCTACGGGCCGTACCAATGGACGAATCATCCACGTACAACTTATCACCAATACTTCAAGAAACGATGATAAAACAATTGATCAACCGCTACAAACGACTACGCACGGAACACTTTCTCGCCCAAACGCACCCATATTCTTATGCCTTCGTGGGGATGGGCCAACACTCACTGACCAACCTTTATCCCGTTCTCCACTACCTCGGAGTTCCGCTGAAATACATTTGCGTCACCTCGGAGAGGAAGGCACAGATGATAGCGCAAAAGTACAGGGTGAAGACGACCTCCTCACTCGACATGATATTGAATGATGATGAAGTGAAAGGCATATTTGTCTCTGCCACGCCTTCTGCACATTTCTCCATCGCTTCGCATATTCTGAAAAGCGGGAAGTCATTGTTCATTGAGAAACCTCCCTGTCAGACGCTTGCAGAACTCGATGCTCTCATTGACCTTCAACAGTTTCATGGTTCACCTATAGCAATGGTTGGACTACAGAAACGATATGCTCCTGCCATACAAATCTTTAGGAAGCGGCTCGCAAAGGAGCACCTTGTCAGTTACGACCTTCATTACCTCACGGGGGCCTATCTCGAGGGGGATGCCCTCCTTGGCTTGTATATCCATCCCCTCGACCTTGTTGTCCATCTGTTTGGCAAACCCGAAATCCTTGCTTGTCAGCAAATCGCCCCCTCATCTTACCTTCTCATGCTTCATCATCCCAAAATCACCGGCACACTCGAACTATCCACGACCTATTCCTGGACCGCTACTGAGGAATCATTGAAAGTCTGCACCACTTCTGGTATTTACCGTTTCTCTCAAATGGAAGAACTAAGTTACGAACCTATTCCCTCCACCGTCTTCGGACTCCCATCAGAAAAGATTCGTCCATGGAAAAAGAGCATCGAACACCTTTACACACGCAACAATTACACGCCCATCCTCCATAACAACCAAATCCATTCGCAGGGATATTTTAATGAGATACAAGCGTTTGTTGAAGCGGTGGAAGGTTATGGAGACAACGTCATTTCGTCAATTAAGGCGACACGAGACACCTATATGTTAATGGAAGCTATCAAGCAACGCTAATCTTGTGAATCACTGGTATGAATCACAGCAACGCTAATCTTGTGAATCACTGGTATGAATCACAGATGGTTTTGCTCCTGATGACAACTCACAGTTGTACTGTTTGCGCGAGGGCCTTGTCAACTTTTGTGCCCACGCCGATTATTTCAGCCCTATGCATCCTACGATTCGCAAATTCGATGACCGTATTGAGTTTCAGAACCCTGGGAGTTTCATCGTAGGTATCGATGTGGTGAAGACCAAGAACGCGTCCTTCCCTCGCAATCCAACCATTATCAATCTGTTCCGATATGTCAAACTCTCCGAAAGCGCCGGCTATGGAATAGACAAAATGCTGAAATGGGAAAAACTGACCAAGCAAGCTGTGGATTTCGAGACAAGCATTTTGTACTCCACAATAACGTACCACTTGCCTAAAAGTGGTCAGAAAAGTAATACGAAAAGTGGTATGAAAAGTAACACGAAAAGTAATACGAAAAGTAATGCCATTATCTCTGCCATTAGATCCAATCCTGCTATTTCCATAACAGAGATGTGTCCTATAACTGGATTGTCACGGAGTGGTGTTCAGAAAATTATTATAAGATTAAGGCAACAGGGGCTTATTCAAAGAGTCGGCCCTGCTAAAGGTGGCTATTGGGAAATCATCGAGTGAGGGGCCAAGGAAGTTCTATCGTTCTGAGCCAATGCAAAAGGACAGCCGTCACTGGATGGCTGTCCTTTTCTCTCTGCTTTCAAAAAAAACACGAAATCCGGAAAATGGCGTGTGGCACCATGTGGCATCGTGTGGCATCGCTGATTATCAGCGAGATAGAACGAATTTCCGTTGTGGCAGGCGTGTGGCATCATGTGGCATCTCACCACCACATCGGGGGTATTGTGGCATGAGTGTGGCATTCTCTATTCAGATACAAGAGAAGTAAATATAAATATTGGCTGAATATCAGTCAGTTATAAGCATTGCCACAGATGCCACAGATGCCACAAGGGTAAAATGTGGTATTATTGATTTTTTGCTGAGGACGATGTCGTATTTTTCTATGCCAACAGATACCATTGGATTGGTGTTACCCCAAAAGCAATCTCGAATCTTTTTCTTCCCTGGTGGTCAGTCCGTCCCCATAAACCATATCATAATCTCCGTCACCGCGATTCAAGTTTTGGTGACTATGATGGCCTAACACACCTGACAAAGGGTAATTTTCCATAGGCTACGGCGCTCCACTTTTTATAAAGCTTTGGTTTTTAGAAGTTTATGATTTATCTTTATTTACCTATTTTCCATAGGCAACTGATACAACTATCGAAAAAACAACGTAACTTTGCAACCGAGAATTATTGATTATGCATTCGAAGTCAATATACATATTTATTATAGGCATTCTGATGATTGCTTGTTGTCAGTCACATAAGGGTGCCGATACGCAGACAGCAAAAAGTTGTCTGGAGGAGGCAGAGACAGCTTTGAACAACGACAGCATCCGCTTGGGTGAGACCTTGCTTCGGAAAACCATCCATCTGGCAGAAGTATCTGAGGATTGGCACACCTGTTATATCGCATACCAGCGGTTGGCAGGAGCATTGTCGCAGAGCAATCCGGAGGAGGCATTGAGACAAATGATGAAAGCCCTGACCATCTACGAGCAGCATCCTGACGATGAGCGAAACCACGTCATCCTGATGGACTATGCCGGTACATACGCAGCACAAGTGGCTTTCATTAAAGATGGACC
>CACZGH010000003.1 GCA_902780635.1 uncultured Prevotellaceae bacterium | reverse complement strand
AGGATGGCACGCAATAGGGTCTCTGATTTCATGCCACAAAGGTAACGAATTACTCTTGACCGTGCAAGCCTTGCCAACCAGGTTTATCCGCTGACCCCGTTTTTGTGTCCAGTCATAACAGAAGTTTCACATTCGCCCAACTTTTTGTTGTTCAAGAGTCGCAAATGGAAAAATGTTATGAGGTATGCTATAGATTGTAAAAAACGACGTTTATGGGTAGTACTTTTGAAAAAAACATGTATTTTTGCACTGGTTTTCGTACAATACTTGAACAGATAATCATCAATGAAGAGAATCATCCTTTATCTGACCCTCGTTTTCGCTGCCATCACTGCATCGTCACAAAATCATTCTGACAATTGTCCTGGCTGGCTCTGGGCTGTCAGCGGCAAAGGACTCGCGCAGAAGTCTTACCTCTTCGGCACATGCCATGGCGACGGGCACAACTTTACGAAGGAGGAAGTGCTTGGTATAGCAGGAATGGAGAACGCGCTGAAGGAGGTGAAAGCAGTACTTTTTGAAGGAGGTTTGAATACGGAGATGACTCAAGTTGACTCAACAGAAATTGTCGCGGAAGTTGAGAAAATGAAAAAGTGGCTTAAGAATCCTGGTCCAGAATACATGATGCCGGAAGGAACCTACTACAAGCCGCTGTTCGACAGCATCACTCACTTCAATGAAGTAAACAAGTTTTTATACTACGAGATGAAGGATCCTGAGTATTGGAAAAAGAATCCACGCTACTGGTTAGGTCGCATACGTCTCTATATCGGCTTTATTTGGAAACGAGGTACTCCTGTAGATGTCGTCTTGAAACAAGAAACAGACAATCGCGGCATCGAGGCAAGATATGTGGAGAAACGCGATTCTTTACATGGTATGATTCTCTCAAATTTTACAGACACAGAAGTAATCGACACTCTGCCGATAAAGAAACAGGCCGACATGCTCTATTCAATTGTACACTACATTATAAACAATGACAGCCTGTCTAGTTGGTATAAGCAGTTTGCCAATGTGTATCTTGAGAACGACACCTGTAAGATGGAAAGTTTCTTAAGGGAAGCTGGTTTTGTTCCAGGCACGGAAACTGAGGGCACTCAGAAGAAGATCATATACGACCGTAACGTGGAATGGATTCCCGTCATCAAGAGAAACTTTTCTGAGGTGCCCTGCATGGTAGCCGTCGGATGCCGCCATTTGCTTGGCAGCGAATCGCTGATAGCCATGCTCAGGCGTGAAGGCTATACGGTCGAGGCGGTGAAATAAAACAGCCAGACTCACACCATAGATATTCTAACCATTGAAGTGGAACTGAGAGTGCAAAACAGCCTTTCGAAGAGACAAATACAATAGGAAAAGAAGAGACAATAGCCTTCATTTCCCTATTGTATCTAACCGGAATTATGGTTATCTCATTTTGAAATCATTCCCGTGATTTGTAGCATGTTGTTTACTCCAGTTGTTCGTTTTTTGTACCAATTTCTCATATCTCACGAAAAAGTGTTTATTTTGCGTAGCGTTTTGACCTCTTCATCGTATTTTAAGTATGGAACGTCTAAAGTACATATCATTGGTAAAAGAACTGCGGCATATAGCTGTTGCGAGGGCTTTGACGTTACTTGACGAAGAGGAAGATGCAGAGGATGTGGCCGGAGAAGTGATGCTAAGGTTGTGGGAAAAACAAGATGAATTGCGAGACAACGCTAATGAAGTAAGACATTTAGCCGATAAAATGGCAAGGAATCTTTCGCTTGACTTGTTGCGACGCCGACGGCGGCACCCCATTTTACGAATCTTCCAATGGCATGATAGAGATGATAAGGAGACGGGCAGCATCACTGATATAGCTGATTCGTTCACGCCCCAACAACATATAGAGAACAAAGAGGCTGGCAGTATTGTCTTAAGAGCAATGAATCAACTGCCTTATAAGTGGAGAAGAATCGTTGAAATGCGGGAACGGGAAGATATGAGTTTTGCGGAAATCGCCCAAGTGCTGGGAACCAGCGAATCATCGTGCCGAGGCATGATGTCGAAAGCACGCCAGAGATTGTTACAACTGATAAGCAAAATGACAGAATGATGGAAAAAGCGTATATACAGAAACTGCTTGACAGTTATATGGCTGCTGAAACGACCAAGGAAGAAGAACGACTTCTTTCTGACTATTTCTGTACCCATCAGGACATTCCCGCAGAATGGCGAAATTTCTCCATCATGTTCAGAGGTATGAGGCAATATGAACAAAAACCTGAAGCTTCATCCATGAAGACTTTACTGAAATGGAGTGCTGTTGCTGCCGTCGTGCTCTTCGTTATTGGAACAGGTGCGTTGCTGATGCAACAAGAGGAAACGAGCAAACCATCAAGCCCAGTTGCCCAAATTGTTATTGAAGAACCTGCTGTTAATGACCTGGATTCCAAGCAAGAGACCTTCATGAAAGAAAAGCCTATAGCAGTAGAGAAAAAACTAACACGTTTAGCAAAGTCAACTTGTTCTGTTAGAAGTGATAAGTCGGTGATACAGAAAGAACAAATGCAGAAAGAAAAAAATGTGGAGCACATCAACAAAATGCTCGAGGATGCTGATATGGCTTTTTCATTGGCGACGATACAATGTTCAATGGATATAGACGAATCTTTCTTGCAGGACGAGAAAAAAGAGGAAACAGAAGATGAAACCAATATTTTTCTTTAAAAGATGAAACACTTGATACTTCTTACAGTTATGTGGAGTTGCACACTGACAGTATTTGCTCAAACACACGTTAGGCAAACTGTCGATGACATGCTTGCAAAGCATCCAGAGTGGGTTGTCAACTATGGGAAGAACGAGAGTGCCAGCACCAACCCCCAAAGGACTGGTACACAAACCAATCGCATCTACCATCTGTCGATGACCGATGCTGCGGCCATCGATTCTCTTCTAAGCGCCTTCGATGCCGACAAAATGGACGGCTATAGTTACATACGCACATCTGCCGCATATAATCAATCCACCCTCAAGCGTCGTCGCAATACCGTTACGTTGCAGAACGGCGAGCGATTGGAAAGTCATTCTACTGAATACAGCTTTGTTTCACTTTCGGTCATAGACCCTGAACATAACAGTTGCCGTACTTGCTATGTTTTGAAATGGTATCCCCTCAAAGATGGCCGGACGGAAGCCAACCTATATATTCTTTATGGGCCAAGACCCAACAATCAATAACCTATAATTCTCAAAAACAATGAAGAAGATAACAATGACCCTTCTGATGTCGGCCATCACATTGACGGCTTCAGCACAAAACATAGTAGATGACCTCGTCAATAAACTGCTGAAGACCTACCCAAAGACACCATCAAGGGAAATGCTTGACAAAGACCCCGTGACAGGAAAGCTCATAAGGCATATCACAGAATACACTTTTCGTGACATCAAGCCGAAGAAGTTCGTCCCTCTTGTCAACGCTTTGCGCGATTCAAAGAATGGTTATTACACTCAAGAAAGCACGATTGATGACAATGGCTATGTCTATGAACTACGCGTAGCTGGCACGGACCCTGATTACCGTACAGTCTATATTCTGGAGACGAAAGGGAATGATGCAGACTTGCACGTGCTCTATGGTAAGATGCCTTATAGTGAAATGTCTACTAACCTCTGTTACTCTCCTGACAAATACTATACCATCGTCAACCAATTAACTGGTGCTAAGTTGGGTATATCGTTCGACTACAATCATCACGCCAGTGCTTACAAGGAATCCGCTCCATCCGGACAAGGTCCTAACGGCATCATCATCACTGACAAGAAAGTGTTTCGCTTCAAGTTTGTACCAACTGTCGTTGTCGATACACGCTTTATGGAAACCGTGAGCGAGGACTGCTTTATTGTAACAGAGGATTTGTTCGCATTAGAGGATGGTTCTGAGACCGAAGAAGGCCAATGGCTCATCTTCCGTTATCTTAACAAGAACAACCCCTTTCAGCAATGGAAACTTATAGATAAAGATGGTGTAGTCACAATGATCAATAAAGCTACCGGCCGTTGCATCGACCTTGCCGGAGGTGAAACGAAAGAAGGAGCGGCGGTGTTCAGCTATGATATCAATGAAGACCCACAAAGTAATGCCAACCAGAAATGGGTAATAGAAGAAGCTGGTAGGTGACCATTATCCATTTAAGGTAGTCAAATATGCGCAAGATTTCATAAAGGTTAGTCACCCGGGTTATGCAGGGGGCGCAGTGATGCGCCCCTTGATATTGGTACGCTTTGCATTCTTGTGTTTCCGTCATTCCTTTTTGATGGTGCCAGTGTCAATGTTTTAGCAACACGAATGCGCCAAAATTTGTTAAAACTTTTTGTTTTTGTGATACTTTGTCACAAAAGCATTATCTTTGTGTTCACATAGTGTTTTAGCCTTGAATGTAAAATCAACACGATCCGATAGATAGTACCCATCATCAATAGAAACCATTATGAGAAAGTATTTTTTGTTTTTTGTGGCATTATTGTCTGCCACTTTGATCATTAGTTCCTGTGGTGAGAAAGCCAAAGAGGGAGAAGTGAATGATTTCCGCATCAAGCGCGGTACCAATCTGAGTCACTGGCTGTCACAGTCGGAAGAGCGTGGTGAGGCCCGTCGCATGCATATTCAGGAAGATGACTTTGAGCGTCTGGAGCAGTTGGGTTTCGATTTCGTGCGCATCCCTATTGACGAGGTGCAGTTTTGGGATGAGGAGGGAGACCAGTTGCCAGAGGCTTGGGAACTGTTGACCAAAGCCCTTGATCTGGCAGTGAAGCATCATCTGCGTGCCATTGTCGACTTGCACATTATTCGCTCACATTACTTCAATGCGGTGAATGAGGGTGGAGCATCCGCCAACACTTTGTTTACTTCGGATGAGGCTCAGCAAAATCTTATCAATATGTGGTATGAGTTGTCTGATGCACTGAAAGGCTACAGCAACGACTCTGTGGCCTATGAGTTTATGAACGAGCCGGTGGCAGACGACCATGAGCAGTGGAACCAGTTGATTGCTAAAGTACACAAGGCATTGCGTGAGCGTGAGCCCCAGCGTACACTTGTCATTGGCTCCAATCGTTGGCAGGGTTACGAGACGATGAAATATCTGAAGGTGCCTGAGGGCGACAAGAACATCGTGCTCTCCTTCCACTACTACAACCCTATGATTCTGACACATTATGGTGCTTGGTGGACACCGCTTGGCAAGTATACGGGCAAGGTGAACTATCCTGGTGTGCTTATCTCCAAGGAAGACTATGAGGTAGCACCAGACTCCTTGAAACCGCAACTGGAGCCATTTACCACTCAGGAATGGAATATCGACCGGATACGTGCGGACTTCAAGGATGCCATAGAAGTAGCTAAGAAATACGACTTGCAGCTATTCTGTGGCGAGTGGGGTGTCTATGAGCCTGTAGACCGTGAGTTGGCCTATCGATGGACAAAGGATATGCTGTCTGTCTTTGATGAGTTCAACATCGCCTGGACCACCTGGTGTTATGATGCCGATTTTGGTTTCTGGGATCAGCAGAAGAACGACTACAAAGACAAGCCACTTGTCGATATCCTTATGTCTGGAAAGAAGTTGGGGGAGGAATAGTTTGTAATTAGTAATTAGTAATTAGTAGTTAGTAACTGAAAATTCCCACCCTCACAAATAACGTAAAAGTTTTATTTATCACGAATTTACGAATTTGTGAATTCATAAACAGATGAGAAGAATTTTGAGAAATTATCGTCGCAAGCGACGCGAACATACGCAATAGAGTTAGGAAATGACTTGTCATTTCATCTCAAATTTCTTTCAATTTCATCATAAAGGAAAATACATTAATTACTGCGTTCCTCGTGGGTCTTCGACAAATCTCTCTAATTCGTGATAAAAAAAGGAGGGAAAGTTCAGTTAGTAATTAGTAGTTAGTTAGTAATTAGGAAATAGTAATAAAATTGAGTTGAGGAATTGAGACTTGAGATTTGATCATCTGATGTCTTCATTCCTCAACTCTTGATTTTTGATGATTAGGTTGAAAGCGAAAATCGCTTATAACTTAATATTATTGAATACTGATGACTTTCTTTTTCAGGTCTTTATCTTGTGAACTGGTGCCGTAGAACAGTTCATATTGACCTGGTTTGATGCGCATGGTGTTGGTCTCCGTGTCGAAAAATTCAAATGACTTAGGAGTCAACGTCAATGTGGCGGTGGCTTTCTGTCCTGCTTTTACTTCGACGCGCTGGAATGCCCTCAGAGATTTTGATGGACCTTCAGCGTCTGCCACGTTGCGAATGTACAGTTGCACCACTTCGGCGCCATCACGCTTGCCGGTATTGGTCACATCAATAGTCAGTGTGCCATTTCCGTCGGGTTGGATATTCCATTTCTCATTGTCTAAAGAGAAGGTGGTATAGCTCAGACCATGGCCGAAGGCGTAGAGTGGCTGGTCGAAATAGCGGTATGTGCGCCCCTTCATAGAGTAGTCTTCGAAGTCGGGTAACTGTTTGTCAGACTGATAGAATGTGACGGGCAGTTTTCCTCCGGGGTTGTAGTCGCCGAAGAGTACATCTGCCACCGCTGTGCCTCCCTCTTGTCCTGGATACCAAGCCTGCACGATGGCGTCGCATGCCTCGCTCTCAGGCAACAAGGCGATGGCCGAGCCGGAGCAGTTGACGAAAATGATTTTCTTTCCAGCCCGTTTCAGTGCTTTGATGAAGTTGCGCTGCACCAAAGGCAGTTCGATGCTGGTACGGTCGCCCCCTTTGAAACCATCGATATACACAGGCATCTCCTCACCTTCCAAAGCCGGTGATATGCCACCTACAAACACCACTTTGTCTATGCCTTTCAGTTTTGCAATATAGTCATCGTAATTGATGGCCATCTCTTTGGCGATATTGATTTTTATGTTGGCTCCCCATGTTTTTACAAATGCGAACCTCACCTCTATCTGATATTGTTTGCCTTTTTCGGCTTGGATGACGGTGCGGGTGGGAGTGGTGCGCCAGGTGTGCTGTTGCTGCTTTTGCACGCCGTCGATGTAGACTTCGAAATGTCCGCAGCCCTCTACATTCACCACATATTCTCCTGTTTCTTTGGCAGTGAAGGTGGTCTCATACTTGGCAGAAAAATCCTCTACGTTGACATTGGGTGCGAAATTGTGCATGCCTGCTGTGGTCACCGCCACCGGATTTTTATAGTATTGCACGGAGACGGGTTTGCCCTCCATGTCGATGTTGTTCCAAAATGTGCCGCGCAGTCCTGGTTTGCCCTCCATGGCGCATTGTGTGGCCAGTTGGCTGTCCATCACCTTGTCATAAGTCAGGTCGCAGCCTGTCATATAGGTCAGTTTGCGTTGTTTTGAACGGATGCCATCAAGAATGGAGATGGTGTGGTTGGGTGTACCATTATAGTTGCCCCAAAGCATCGGCTTGTCATCGGCATTAGGTCCTATGACGGCTATGCGCTCTTTGTTTTTCTGTAATGGCAGAATGCCGTTGTTCTGCAGCAGCACGATAGACTGGCGAGCCATTTGGAGCGACAGTTGGCGGTGCTCTTTGCAATCCATGATAGAATAAGGAATCTTCGACCACTCCACCAGAGAAGGATCATCCATTTCGCCCACCTCAAAGCGGCCTTCCAACAGTCTCACGATATGCTTGTCCACTTCCTTTTCGGTGAGCAGCCCCATCCTGACAGCTTCAGGTATGTTGTTGTAGGCATAGCCCCATCCACATTCCACGTCTGTGCCAGCCCATGCTGCTTTTGCTGCCGCATGTGTGGCGTCTGAGGAAGACTTATGTGTCTGGTAGAAGTCAGTGACCGCAGAGCAGTCGCTCACCACGAGATACTGAAATTCCCATTCGTCTCGGAGTATCTGTTGTAGCAGTCGGTTGCTTCCACAGCAGGGGTCGTCGTCAAGTCTTTGATATGCGCACATCACTTCCCTCACTTTGGCATCTTGCACCAGTGTCTTAAATGCCGGCATGTAGGTTTCCCAAAAGTCTCTTGGCTCTACGTTGGTGAGGTTGACCGTGTGGCGGCTCCATTCTGGTCCACTGTGTACCGCATAGTGTTTGGCGCATGCCAGCAGTTTGCGGTATTTGGATGTCTCAGGCCCTTGCAGTCCTCGCACCACCTGTGTGCCCATGACGCTGGTGAGGTAGGGATCTTCACCATATGTTTCCTGTCCGCGTCCCCATCTTGGGTCACGGAAGATGTTGACATTCGGCGTCCATACGCTCAGGCTATGGAATTTCTCGTCCTCCCCTCCGTTGTCCATGCGGTGATGGTATTGTGCGCGCATCTCGGTGCTGGCAGCGTCGAACACCTGGTACAAGAGTCCTGGGTTCCATGACGATGCCATGGCTATAGGCTCTGGAAAGACGGTCACGTTGCCCATGTTGGCAGCGCCATGTAGTGCTTCGCTCCACCAGAAGAATTTTTTGATTCCCAGGCGTGGTATTGCCGGACTCTCATCGGTCATCAATTTTGCTTTTTCCTCCAGCGTCAGTCGTGAGCACAGGTCAACGGCGCGTTCATGCGCTGACAGTGCAGGGTTTTGGAAAGGCATGGTCTGTGCTGTCAGCAGGGTAGCAGCTCCCCAGACCATCAATGTGATAGCGATTGTTTTTTTCATATTTATGGTATTTGATTGATACGATGTTCATCCATTTTGTTGATGCAAAGATACCTTATTTTCGGCATATTGGACTCAATCTGTCGTGCAAATCTTTTGGTTTTTTTCAGGGTAGTGCATCCCATCTCCTATTTGGTTACATCAAATATGTTTTTTGTAACATTCTTTATCTTGCCACCGCTTCACTTCTCAAATAAAAAAGTTAATTTTGCAGTCGAACTAAACAATGTGACATCATGAGAATGAAATTATTTTTACAGACGTTGTTTCTCACCCTTTGTTGCCAGATGTCCGCCCAGGACTTGTCCCAAAGTTATAAGGACATCAAGAATGGCAATCCTATCAGTCCGTGTGTATTTTGTGCCGATCCCACAGCATTAGTATACGATGGCCGTGTCTATGTATATGGCTCTAACGACCATCAGCAGTTTGTCGCCAATGGTAAGACGGGCGACAACAACTATGGCGCCATCAAGTCTTTGGTAGTGTTCTCGTCAGATGATATGGTGAACTGGACTTTCCACGGCACGATTGATGTCAACAGAATCTGCTCATCGTGGGGATGGCGCTTTGCCAACTCTTGGGCACCCTCGGCCACATGGAGAGAGAAAGAAGACGGCACCAAAGAGTTTTTCCTCTATTTCTCCAATAGTGGTGGAAGTGTGGGAGTCTTGAAGGCGTCGTCGCCGGTTGGACCTTGGAAGTCGCCGCTCAGCAAACCTCTGATAGACGGAGATACGCCGGGCGTGAGACCTTGCACATGGGTGTTTGACCCAGGCGTTGTGATTGATGACAACGGCACTGGCTGGATCACATTTGGTGGTGGCGACCCCAACGCTCAGGGCAATACCGTCTTGCCTGGCAACTGCCGTATCGCCAAGTTGAAGGACAGCATGACCGCTCTTGACGGTCAAGCCGTCAGTCTGCCTGCACCTTATCATTTTGAGGCCAGCGAGTTGAATATGATGGGCGGCAAATATGTCTATACCTATTGTACGTCGTGGGCCGACCGTGGTGACTGGAACCAATATAGCAAGCGTGGCAGTTATAGCGCCCCCTCTACATGCAGTATGTGCTATCTGGTGTCAGACGACCCACTCAACCCTGACTCATGGGAGTATAAGGGAGAATATGTGGCCAATCCCGGTTCTTTTGGTTTTGGATGGGGCAACAACCACACCCATTTAGAGAAGTTTGGTGACCATTATTACTTGTTCTACCATTCGATGATGCTGGAGCAGACGATGAAATCGGGCGCGTCGGGTTTCCGTTCTATCTGTGTCAATGAGGTGTCTGTCAACGAGAGCACCCAAAAACTCTCCAAGGTGACGATGACCACAACCGGTACCGATGCTGTCAAAAATCTGAATCCCTACCAACTCCAGCAAGCCGAGACGATGTCTACGGCGGGTGGTGTGGACTATGAGGACTTCACCAACATCACCAAAACGCCAGGGAGCAATCTTGGCAATGACGCCTCCGGCAACCTTCAGGTTAAGATGAACTCAGGTGACTGGATTTGTCTGCGAAAGGTGGATTTTGGTGACAATGGTGCCAAGTCGTTTACTTTCAGGACGAAAGGCAGTGGTACATTGGAGGTGAGACTGAGTCAGAAGTGGGCACCGGCGGTGGCAAGTATGTCTTTTTCCTCAACGGCATACGAAGAGCATGTGGTGTCACTGCCCCTTGGCAAGTGTAAAGGAGTGAAGCAAGTTTTCTTCGTCTTTACTGATGCCGATGGTGTGCAGTTTGATTCCTGGCAGTTTGAGGAGGATACTCCCGACGCTATAGAGGCCGTTGTGAGCGATCAGCAAAGCCCTGTGGAGAAATACGACCTTTCGGGCAAACGCATATCCTCCACCTCCGATCAGCGGGGTGTCATCATTGAACGGTACGTTGATGGTAAAGGCGTGAGACACAGTCGTAAACACGTTGGTGCTCACTGATAGTGGGGATATAGAATGAGCACAGTCTTATAGGAAATCCTGCCTCATCGGACTGAATGTGTCTATCAGCACTCCTGCCTCTAAGCACACACATCCGTGCGGTTGGTCGGGAGCTACATAGTAGCCATCGCCAGTGGAGAGCACTTTTGTCTCGCCGGCGATGGTTACTTCAAATTTGCCAGAGGCCACAAGGCTTGCCTGGCTATGGTAGTGAGTGTGCGGGGTGCCGATGGCACCTTTCTCAAATTTCACTTTCACCATCATTAGTTGTCCGTCATAACCCATGATTTGGCGTTGTACGCCTGGAGAGGCATCCTCCCATTTGAGTTCATTCTCTACTTGGAAGGTGTCACTTTTTGTTTTCATACAATCAAGTTTTATATTCGTTTGTGTTTACAAATATACTTTATATCTTTTTTACGGCAAAAGGATTAACATTTTTTTGAATAATAAGAATCTGTTGTGTAAGATGTTGTTTTTTTTATGTAATTTTGTGGCAACATTATCATCAACGATCAATTATGACATTTTTGAAAGGATTTGTCCTCATCACTTTGTCGTTTCTGGGCGTCATTGCTGTTGAGGCACAGGAGAAAGAGAAACCTGAGGCAACGGTCTCAGCCGACATGGTGAGTCAGTATATCTGGCGTGGTCAAGAACTGGGCAACGTGTCGCTTCAGCCGGCAATGGGCGTCAGCTATAAAGGATGGAGTCTGGATGCCTGGGGAAATGTGGGACTGTCAGACTCCAATGACACCAAGGAGCTAGACCTGACACTCAGTTATACAATAGGAGGGCTGAACATTGGTGTGACCGACTATTGGACCAATGCGGGTCTAGACCCACAAAACCGCTATTTCAAGTATGATGCCCATGGCACCAACCATGTCTTTGAGGCGAATGTAGGATACGATTTTGGTTGGGCTTCCCTGCAGTGGTATACCAACTTTGCCGGCAATGATGGCAGCAACAACGAAGGCAAGCGGGCGTATAGTAGTTATGTCGAACTGAATGTGCCCTTTAGCCTCGCCAGTCTTGGTTGGACAGCCACAGCGGGTGCCGTGCCTTATGCCACCGATTATTATGGCACAAGTGGCTTTGCCGTGACCAACCTCTCACTGAGAGCAGAGAAAGAAATACGGGTGACCGATACCTTCTCCATCCCGCTATATGGACAGTTGACAGCCAATCCTTGTTCGCAAAAGGCTTATCTGGTTGTCGGCTTCACTTTGAGTTTGGATACGGAGAATTAAGAGAGAAGGAGTTCAGGAGTTCAGGAGTGGGGAGTTGGGGAGTTCAGGAGTTCAGGAGTGGGGAGTTGAGGAGTTCAGGAGTGGGGAGTTGAGGAGTGGGGGAGTGGAGGAGTTTGGTTTCGATTATCAATCATAAAAAATATTCAGATGAAAAAGAAAATAGCATTGATAACAGGTGCGACAAGCGGTATCGGTGAGGCTTGTGCGCGTCGTTTTGCGCTGGGAGGTTATGACCTCATCCTTACAGGACGCAACAGTGAGAGACTGCAGGCAGCAAAAGCTGCCGCAGAGGAATATGGAGCCGAGGTGCTCACTTTGCTTTTCGATGTGCGCGACCGTCAGGCTTGTCAGAAAGCCGTGGCATCGTTGCAGGACAAATGGGCGGAGATAGACGTGCTCATCAACAATGCAGGTCTGGCTTTAGGCTTAGAAAAGGAGTATATGGGCGATTGGGATGACTGGGAGACGATGATAGACACTAACATCAAGGGAATGCTCTATATGACCCGCCTCATCGTGCCCGCCATGGTGGCGCGCAACCACGGCCATGTGATCAATATCGGCAGCGTGGCTGGCGATGCAGCCTACGCCAACGGCAATGTCTATTGTGCCACCAAAGCCGCTGTGAAAGCCATTACCGATGGGCTCCGTATCGATGTGGCCGAGAGTGCCGTGCGTGTGACCAATGTGAAGCCCGGTCTGGTAGAGACCCACTTCAGTGTGACACGCTTCCATGGCGACCAGGAGAAAGCCGATCATGTATACAAAGGCATTGAGCCCCTGACCGGTGACGACATCGCCGATGTGGCTTTTTATGCGGCCTCAGCACCGGAGCATGTACAGATAGCGGAAGTGTTGGTGCTGGCCACCCATCAGGCCAGTGGGTCTGTGATACATAGGGAGCTGTAGGGGCATGGGCGGCCATAGTGGGCGGCAACACTGTTGCCGCATAGACGACAGGGCTAATTGAGGCCCTTCCCTCATGGGTGCCGCATAGACGACAGGGCCAATTGAGGGTCTCCCACGCTGGTGGTGTATAAATGATAGGGGCTATTTGAGGGTATCCCACGCTGGTGGTGTGACGTGCAGCAGATGGCGCACGAAGAAGTCGTAGCGCTTGTGCTCACCATAACGTTCGCCCATGGTGTGGCTGACGCCTGGCAGCACCACCAGGTCGAAGTCTTTGTTGGCACGTATCAAGGCGTCGACCAGTTGATAGGTGCTGGCGGGGTCTACGTTGTCATCCATCTCACCCACAACCAGCATCAGCGGTCGGGTGAGTTTGGAGGCATGGTAGACGTTGCTGCACTCCACGTAGCTGGAGTCGACGGGATAGCTCATCCACTGCTCATTCCACCATATTTTGTCCATGCGGTTGTCGTGGCAGCCGCATGAGCTGTAGGCTGCTTTGTAGAAGTCGCCGTGCAGTAGCACAGCAGTGGTGCTCTCCTGTCCGCCTGCCGATGCGCCGAAGATGCCCACATTGTCGGCATCCATATACGGATATTTCTTGGCTGCCGCCTTGATCCATGCGATGCGGTCGGGGAAACCTGCGTCTTTCAGGTTTTTATAGCACACTTCTTCAAATTTCTTGCCTCGCCAGCTGGTGCCCATGGCGTCGAGCTGCACCACGATGAACCCTAGTTCGGCGAGAGCCGTCATATTGCCGTTGTAGGGAATAAAACTTTTTGGTGTGTAGGCACTGCCCGGCCCGGAGTAGATATACTCGATGACAGGGTATTTGCGGTTAGGGTCGAAATTGGAGGGCCTTTGTATGATGCCCCACATGTCCGTCTTTCCATCCCTCCCTTTAGCCACAAACACTTCTGGCGCATGCCATCCGTTGGCTGTGAGTTGTGAGATATCCGCTGTCTCGATGGTGGCAAGAAGTTGTCCGTCATGGGCGTTTCGCAGTTGGGTGACAGGAGGCTGGTCAACCATAGAATAAGTGTCGACGAGATATTGGAAGTCTTTTGAGAAACGTGCCTGATGCTGCCCTTCCTCCGGTGTGAGTGCTATCATGTTTTTGCCATCGAAACCGATGCGATAGTAATGCACGAAGTATGGGTCTTCTTTCGGATTGACCCCGCTCGCTGCGAAGTAGATGACCTGTTTGTCCTCATCCACGTTGATGACCTCCCGCACGCACCATTTCCCTTTCGTGATCTGCCGTTTCACAGTTCCTGTGGCCGTGTCATAGAGGTAGAGATGGTTCCAGTTGTCGCGCTCGCTCATCCAGATGAGCTGACTTCCGTCTTTGAAGTCATATCTGAAGTACCGGGTGTAGTTGACGAATGTTGTGGCCGTCTCCTCGACGATGGTGCGCAGGACGCCCGTCTGTGCGTTCATAGCGAGTATGCGGTAGGTCTTATGTCCTCGCTCGTTGAAATCCATGGTCACCTCACGGCTGTCGGGAGTCCATGCGAAGGAGCCCAGCTCATACTGAGGTGAACAGAGGCTGGTGTCAGCTATTCGTTTTTCTCCTGTCTGCGTGTCGAAGATGACAGGAGTCTTGAATGGAAGAGCGTCTCCAGGTTTGGCATATTCCTGTTGATGCAGAATGGGCTGAAGTTGGTCGTGTGGTGAGGTCTCCACATAATACGCATATCGTTTCTGCACAGGACGCCGTTTGCAGACGAATATATATCTGCTGTCAGGCGACCATAAGATTTGGTTGGAGTAATATTCACCGATGGTTCCGTCCTGGCTGAGCACTTTTTTCTCTGTGTAGGGTTTGCCGGCAGGGTGGATCACCACATTGTACCCCTCGATGTAAGCTTCTGTTTTGCCGTCGGGCGAGAGGACGGGGTAGGGGGTGTTCTCCTCGTCGACCTCCATCCAGTGGCGCTGCTTATGTCTTCCAAACTGAGGTTTGCGCTCCTCTTTTTTGGGCGCTTCAGTATCTGTTTTCACCAGCGCATCGGCATCATAGATGTAATATTTTTTGCCATTGGGTGTGTCTGTCCAGTACTTAAAAGTGTGTGTGGAGTCTTGCCATTGCACGTCATGTGTCCACCCTGTGACGTGAGATGCGTTGTATTTCTCATACAGTGAGTAGGCACGTCGATAGTCCTCAGCGGTGCCCTGCGCCGATGTTTGTAATGCGATAGCTGCAAAAAGTATCAGAATGTGGTGTTTTCTCATCGTTTTCTCGTGTTTTTTGTTTCGTCAGCAAAATTACGAAAAAAGGACAATACACCCGTTAATAATAGCAAGAAAAAATTGTAAGCCTGACATCTGCTATCCATTTTCGACAGGAGATTGCCAGGCTTGACATTGATACGATGAAAAATTAGATGTGGCTAAGCCACTAAAACCTAAAATAACTACTAACAAATAACCTAAAACCTAAAATCTTTTTCTGCCTGCAAAATTATAATGATTTGGCATTTGTTCAAAATTTTATTGTTACTTTGATTTTGCATGAAGTAACATTACCCAAATAGTATACACAATGTAATATTTTTCGAATAAAATGTATACATTCGGAGCGTCATTGACGCAAAATCGGTGTTTTTTTTTTGATGTGTAACAAAAATAAACTACTTTTGCATAAAATTAGAGCAGTAACCTGATAACTATAATGAACCAACCTATAATCTATTTACTTATCACTCTCCTCTTTCTGTCAGTCGATGTCAAGGCACAGATGGGGAAATTTTATGGAGCAGACGCGCAATTGTCGAGTAGTTTTACCAATCAGGTGTACCTCGACCGCGAAGGCTTTATCTGGATACCTACACGCAATGGCCTGAACCGTTATGACGGCTACCAGTTTCGGTTATATAATAAAGAGAGGTATCCAGATATGGCGAGCAATTATATCAATTGTATTACCCAAGATCGTCATGGTCTATTCTATATAGGTATGTATGGAGCCTTTCAGACCTATAACGGCTCTACATTCACCGATATCCATGTCAAAGATTTGCGCAATCAGGTGATGCCAACATATATCACTTGTTTTGTGGAGCGTCAGTCGGGAGAGATGCTGGCTGGTACTTCCGGCCATGGTGTGATTATTGTAGACAGTCATAACGAGGCTCACCAATTAGGTGGAGACTTACGAGAGGTGGAGACCGTCCACGACATGATCGAAGATCAGAAAGGCCGTCTGTGGATTGTGACCGCCCATAAGGGCTTGTTGGTGTATGACGGCAGTCGTGTGGTGCGTCGATATCTCAATGATGCTGCCCACAGTTCCATTGTGCGTCGTGTGTGTGAAGACCGCAATGGCATGATTTATGTAGGTATGTTTGGTGATGGCCTTTATCGGGTGTCAGGCAATAACGTCAGCCGTGTAGAAGGTACAGAAGGCAAGTCTATCACCGCTTTGTACTGCAACGACTCCGGTAAACTGATGATAGGTTACGATGGCGCCGGTGTGGCCATTTTGGACACTGGTAGTGGCCAGATCACCGAAAACCCCTATTTCAGCCGCGAAGTAGATCTTTCGAAGGCCAAGGTGGTGTCTATCGCAGAGGATTTGGGTGGTAATGTGTGGCTGGGTATGTTTCAGAAGGGTCTTTTTATGTATCCCAACAACTTTGCCGTATTCGGTTATATGGGTTATAAACTGGGTCCGCTCAATACCATCGGTCAGGCTTGTGTGCTCTCCACCCTCATTGACAGTCAGGGTCGTTGGTGGGTAGGCACCGACAAAGACGGAGCCTATCAGATGACCCCTGAGGGTAAGACCGTGCGTCATTATGCTAATGGTGTGCCTTCCGCTGTTGTCACCATGGCAGAAGACCTTCAGCATCGCATCTGGCTGGGCAGTTATCAGGAAGGTGGTGGCTGGATAGACACCAGTGGTGCTTATCATCCCCTGCCACAATTTGAAGGTAAGGGTATTAGTCCTTTTGGCTTTGCTTTCGACCGTAGTGGTAATACATGGATAGGAACTTTAGGCAATGGTCTGATGAGATTTTCGGCCGATGGGCAGGTGAAGACTTACCTGGCATCGTCTCAATCCGATGAGAACCGTAAGGAGAACAGCATTGTCAATGACTTTATCTCCAGGATCTCTCTCTCCCCTGACGGCCGTCGTATTTATGCCGCCACATCTATCGGCCTGTCTTGTCTGGAGATAGAGAAAGAGAGTTGGACATCTGTATTTGACGCCAATTGTCTGCTGTATGGTCACAGTATCCGTATCGCCAAAGAGTATGACGGAAAGTTATGGATAGGCACTAACGATGGTCTCTACTGCTATGATCTGGCTTCGCGTGAGATGAAGCGTTTGGACAAGAAGGACGGCCTTTCAGACAACTCCATTGTCTCTATCGAACAGGACCTGAAGGGGCAGTTGTGGATAGGCACAGAACATGGCCTCAACTGCCACAATCCAAAGACAGGCAAGACGGAGAACTACTTCTCTGACAATGGTTTGCAGTCAAATGAGTTCTCTGATGGCGCTTCCTCTATATCTGCCCAGGGACTCATGTTGTTTGGCGGTGTGGGCGGCATCACCTGGTTTTATCCCAACAAGATTGTGCAAAATGAGTGGAAAGCCAAGGTCAACCTCACCTCCTTCCTGATCAATGGCACTCCTGTGAATGCTCAGACGAAGTCGGGGAGCTATTTAGTGTGCGACACGACCGTCATGGCAAGCAACCGTTTCGACTTGAGTTACCATGACAACTCTTTTGCGATTCAGCTGTCGACCCTCACATATCACAACCCAGATCACATCACCTATTTATATAGTATCAACGGCGAGGAATATGTGCGGCTTCAGCCCGGTCAGAATGAGATCACGTTCTCACACCTCTCACCTGGCACGTACCGTTTTCTGGTCAAGGCCGAGCGCAACAACCAACAGACCGCGGAGCGTGCTTTCACCGTGGTGGTGCATCATCCTTGGTGGAGCACCTGGTGGGCGTATGCATTGTATGCTCTGGTTCTTGGAGCTTTGGTTTGGTACTATCTGCGTATTCGCAACCAGCAGGAACAGGCCCGTCTGCGCCTGCAAGAGCATATCCATTCCGAGGAGATGGGCGAAGCCAAGTTGCGTTTCTTCATGAATATGAGTCATGAGATACGCACTCCTATGACGCTGATTGTCACCCCGCTACTCTCGTTGATGAAACGCGACAAAGACCCGGAGCGCCGAAGTGTCTATGAGACCATTCGCAGGAATGCGGAGCGCATTTTGAGTCTTATCAACCAAATGATGGACTTGCGTAAGATAGACAAAGGTATGATGCAGATGCGTATGCAGGAGACCGACTTGATCGGTTTCGTGGGCGAGTTGTATGCCCTCTTCGAGCATCAGGCCCGTTCCAAGAACATCCAGTTCACCTATACCCATGCCGACGATAAGCTGCCGGTATGGATAGACCGCAAACAGTTTGACAAGGTGATTGTCAATATTCTCTCTAATGCCTTTAAGTTCACTCCTATAGGTGGAGTCATCCATATCTTGGTGGCCCAAAAAGATGGTCAAGCCTCTATCTCGGTGAGTGACAATGGCGAGTGGATCCCAGAGGACAAACTCGATCATATCTTCGAGCGTTTCTATCAGACCACCTCAACCGTCAATGACATCAATACTGGCACAGGTATCGGGCTAGACCTCACCCGTGCCCTCGTGGAGCTCCACCACGGCAACATCATCGCCCGTAACCTCGACCTGAAGGAACCGGAGACTCCAGGACAGACTATCCTTCATGGCGTGGAGTTTGTCGTGACCATCCCATTGGGTGAAGAACATCTCACGTCTGAGGAAATCGCTGACGACGTGCCTGAGGAGAAACTCATCACCGCCGAGTTGACCCAGGAAGAGGAAGATGCTCCCCCAGCACCTATTGTGTCAGCTGGCAGTCATCCGAAGATTGTGGTGGCAGAGGATGATCAGGAGATCCGTGAGTTCCTGCATCATGAGCTGTCGTCAGACTTTGATGTCATCGCCTGTGTGAACGGACGTGAAGCACTGGCAGAGGCCCTTAAGAAACTTCCAGACTTGGTGCTTTCGGACATTATGATGCCTGAGATGGATGGAAACACACTGTGCAGCACATTGAAGTCAAATCCTCAGACCAACCATATCCCCGTGATCTTGTTGACCGCCAAGAACCGTGACGAAGACTATTTGGAAGGTTTGGAGACAGGTGCCGATGCCTATGTCACCAAGCCATTCAATATGGACATCCTGCGTCGTACGATTATCAATCTCATCAGCACACGCCAGCATCTACGCCTGAAGTATGGCCGTAATGACCAGCTGGAGGAAAAGGTGGACAAGATAGAAATGAAGTCGCCTGACGAGAAACTACTGGAGCGCGTGATGCGCGTCATCAACCAAAACATCTCCAACAGCGACCTAAGTGTGGACAGCATAGCCTCAGAAGTAGGCATCAGCCGTGTGCACCTGCACCGCAAGATGAAAGAACTGACTGGGCAGACGCCTCATGAGTTTATCCGCCGCATCCGTCTGAAGCAAGCCGCCAAGCTGCTCTCTTCCGGCGACAACAATGTGACGGAAGTGATGTACGCCTGTGGCTTCAGCAATGCCGCCTCATTCTCTACGATTTTCAAGAAATATTATGGCATGTCGCCTCGGGAGTATACGCAGGAGAACCAGAAGTGATGTTGCTATGATATAGCAACATACAGAACCTCGTGGAGGCTCGTGGGGACTCATGGGCAGAGGGCTCTTGACTCTTGACTCGGGGCTCTGGGCTCTAGGTTTGTGGCTCTAGGCTTGAGGCTCTGAGCTTAGGGAGCTTGAGGCATGGGGCTTGTGACAGAGGGCTCTGGGCTTGAGGCTCTAGACCTGTGACACGGGGCTTAGGGTAGGAGGTGAGCAGCTTCCTCGGAGAGGTAAGGGGCGATTCGCTCGTAGGGGATGGTGAAGGAGGGGTCGCCGTCGTCAAACTCGCAGACATCATAGATAGAGTAGTGAAATCTGATGCCGTTGCCCACGAAGTAGGGTGGGAAAGTGGGCATGGGCGGTTCCTTGATGTCCACAGTGCAGATTTCTTGCAGTTGCTGATCACTGGTGATGTCGAAATATTGTCTCAGTCCCTCTCGTATCATGGCATTGAAAGCCTCGTCAGTATGCTGGATGATGTCGCTTCCCATTCTTTTCCCGTCACTTCGGCGGAAGGAGACACCGTATTCAGCATATTCTCCATGTGGCCCATTGGTGAGATAGGAGTATCTGTAAATCTCGTATGTCACCACCTGACGGCTTTGATACACCATCCTTATCTCTATCCCTTCCTCTGGCATGCTCTCCTCATCCACGTGCTTGATGCCCATTTGATCCAGCGTCTTACCCAGTCTTTCGAGCGTTTGTTCACAGTATGCTTTGGTGATAGCCTCTGGCTCGTCGGGCGCAAGGCTGGCGCTGTTGTCAAAAAGTGTGGCTTTGATATAATCTTTTACAGCGATGGCTGCAGGAGTGCCGTCTTGCACAGGATAGTCTAAGAAGATCTCACAACGCCCTTGCCGGCTCTGACTTGCATATTTGAATGAGTCGGTGCGAAACTCCGTCGCCTCTTGTTGATGTGATGGCGGTGATGGTTGTGGGTGGTTTTTCCTGTTGCCACAGCCGGCAATCAGGACAGTCAGAGAAAGAAATACACACAGAGAGAATGTTTTCATGTCTTTTTATTGCTCTATGCTGCAAAAATAATAAAAATACGTGTGAAATATGCCAGATTTTAAAAAAGTATAATTAATAACGAGAAATATTGTGAAAATGAAATAATATTCCTATATTTGCTTTGTCAATACATCCACTGTATTTAGTCGATGTCACCATCATATACACCTTATATTATATTTACTCACCCTGCCAATAGTAGAAATCATGCCAAGGAAAATTCTGATATTGCTTTATATGTCGGTGATGCTTTGTGCGACCGTTGTCGCACAGCCTTCGTATAACACTGTGAGTGGTGTGGTGCGCGACGCACAGACAGGCAAGCGCCTGGCTCAGGTGAGTATTACATCCCCTGATGGACATGAAGCCACAGTGACCAATGCCGATGGCTTTTTTACCTTGAAATCTTCTGCGCCCCTCACGACGATTATTGTTTCGAGTCTTGGCTACAACACCCAGCGTGTGCCTGTCACAGCCGACAGCCAAGGTCTGAAAATCCGCCTCACCCCAGGAACTATCACGCTCAATGAGTTGATCGTCAATGCCGCCAACCCCTATGAGATTGTCGAGGTGGCCCGCTCGAAGATACCTCAGAACTACAGCAAGAACAATGAATTGATGCGCTGTTTTTACCGTGAGACCACCCAGCGAGGCCGCCGCTATATTTATGTGGCCGAGGCGGTAACCGATATGTATAAGTCGTCATATACACGTCCTGCCACAACCGACAGAGTGTCTATCATTAAAGGTCGTAAGTTGGTGAGTCCCAAAGAGACAGATACCCTCGGTGCCAAGATACAGGGAGGCCCTACGCTGCCAGTGGCATTGGATGTGGTCAAGATACCTGAGTTTTTGCTCTCCGAAGAAGAAATACTTCATTATTCTCTTCGAATGGAGGTGCCTACCCTCATCGATGACCGTCCGCAGGTGGTCATTGCCTTTGAGCCGAGGTATTCAGTCGACCATGTGTTGTACTATGGCCGGATGTATATCGACCGTCAGACCTTGGCTTTCACACGTATAGAGATGTCGCTCGATATGCATGACCAGGATCGGGCCACAGAGGTGATGCTGCTGCATAAGCCAGCAGGTGTGCGTTTTCGTCCCAGAGAACTGACCACGACCATCTCCTACCGTTATGATGGACATGTGAGTCGTATGCACTATCTACATAGTGACATCCGTTTCCATTGCGACTGGCGCAAACGGTTGTTCTCCTCTCCCTACCATGTGGAGGCTGAGATGGTGGTCACCGATTTAGTGTCGGAAGAAGCCAAGCCCATTCCCAGTCGTGCGTCGTTCAGCGGGCGTGACTCTTTTTATGATAAGGTGGGCTTCTTCAATGATCCCGACTTTTGGGGTCAGTACAATATCATTGAGCCATCCGAGTCTTTGGAGAGTGCTATCAACAAACTGAAGAAACAGAAGTATTAGGGGTGCGGGATTGCGATGGCATCGCAACGTTCGTGACGAGCTAATGAGGTGTTTTGGGGGGACCTTTTGGGAGGTGGGTGTTGAAAAAATGTCAATACCTTTAATTTTTCTCCGTTTGCATTTTTTGGGGATATTTATGCTGAAATGTAAACGATTTGATGGTTTATTTAAAAAATATTTCAAAATTATTTTGAAATTGTTTAATTTATGTTTATTTTTGCACTTCAAATTCAAGGAGGTGTATTCTCTTTTTCTTTTTTGATTGGATAAAGATGAAAATTTTACTTCGTTTGATGGAAGACTAACTAACTTCGTTTGATGCAAAATAAAATATAGTAAACATTATATTATTAATTAGTGAGAGAGTTTATGATTAAAAAGTTAACTATGTTAATTGCCTGCCTCTGCATGACATGTGTGGTGGCAATGGCACAAACTCGGGTCACAGGTACTGTGGTCTCACAAGAGGACGGTTTGCCCATCGTGGGCGCCACTGTTCAAGTTGTGGGTACATCACAGGGCGCTTTGACCGATGTTGACGGAAAGTTCACTTTGGACGTTCCGAGTAGAAACAGTACCCTCCGCATCTCCTATGTAGGCATGCAGACGATGGAAGTGACTGCCGCACCCAACATGCGCATCAAACTTCTGTCAGACGACACTTTGCTCGACGAGGTGGTGGTGACTGCCATGGGTATCAGTAGGCAACAGAAGACGCTCGGTTATTCGGCACAGACCCTCGACAACGAGGAGCTTACAGCCGGTCGCTTGACCGATGTCACTTCTTCATTGGCCGGTAAGGTGGCTGGTGTGCAGGTCAATGCCAGTTCGTCAGACCCCGGTACCGCCAATTCCGTGATCATCCGTGGTTTTAGTTCTATCAATGGTAACAACCAGCCTTTGTATGTCGTCGATGGTGTACCCCTCCAGCAGACTTCAGAGCTCCAGCAGGGTCAGCAGCAGGCTATGGGTGGTATCTCCAACATCAACAGCTCCGACATTGAGTCGATGACCGTGCTGAAGGGTGCTGCCGCCACCGCTCTTTATGGTAGCCGTGCCGCCAATGGTGTCATCGTGATCACCACCAAGAGTGGTAAACGTCATGGCGCACGCAACTTCTCCATCAGTTATGACGGAAGTGTGCAGTGGAGACAAATCGCCAACCTGCCTAGGCTCCAGAACAAGTTTGGACAAGGATGGAACGGCAAGCAGACCTTCATCGAGAATGGTTCATGGGGACCAGAACTCGACGGTTCTACACAAGTCTATGGTCCTATATGGAATCACCAGCAACTCATCCATGAATACTCCGCTTTGGAGAGCAATATTGAGGACTTCTTCGAGACAGGTGTTTCCCAGAATCATAGCGTATCACTCAGTGGTGTGTCCGACGATCAGAAGATGACCTACTACCTGAGCTATGGCTATTCAGGCGACAATGGCATCATTCCAGGCAAGAAAGACACCTACAAGCGTAACACCATCGCTTTCAACAGCAGCTACGAACCCATCAAATGGTTTAAGTTGACTTCTGGAATTGATTTTGCCAAGACCAGCACTGACCTCGTGGGTACCTATCAGGGAACTTCGTTCATTGACGGTATCCTTGAATTCCCACGTGATATCTCCCTCGTTGACCGTAAGGACCTCTCCAGTCCGTTCAACACTCCTGAGGCATGGTATACCCCTTACGGCATTACCAACCCTTACTGGGCTATTGAGAATAACTACAATCACAATGACGCCAAGCAGATTCATGGTAGGATTCAGGCTGATATCAAGCCACTGAGGCAGTTGACCCTTACCTATCGTTTCGGTTTCGACTACACCGATTACGACATTAAGCTTGGTATGCCTCAAATCACTCTTGACGATGCCCTCATCAATGAGAATTATGGATATGCTCCAAGCGAAATGAATCAGGATGGTTGGGTGTTTACTCGTTATCGTAGAGGTTATGAGACCAACCATGATTTCCTGGCCAATTGGAATGACAAATACCTCAATGGCAAACTGGATGTGAACATCGTTGCCGGTGTCAACATGAATGAGCGTAACAGTACTTATATGTTTGGTCAAACGGACCTTCTGACATTCAACACCGGATTCTGGGATTTGAGCAATGGTGCTACCAAGTCTTCTTTAGGAGAGAGCCAGTCTAAGAGACGCCTTGTGGGTCTCTTTGGTGATGTGACCTTCGGATGGGAGGATATGCTCTATCTTGGACTGACCGCCCGTAACGACTGGTCGAGCACACTGCCCATCGATGCCAACAGCTATTTCTATCCTGGTGCTACTTTGAGTTGGATTTTCACTAAACTCATCCCCAAGAACGACATCCTTGACTTCGGAAAATTGCGTCTCGCCTATGGAAAGACCGGTAATGACGCAAGTCCTTATCTTACTTCGGCACGCTTTATCCAGGGTACATCACGTGCATATTACGGAAGCGATGTGGCCAGTTTCCCGATGAGCGGCATCAATGCTTTCCAAGAGTCTGCCACCATCGGTAGCTCGAGTCTGAAGCCTGAGATGACCACCGAGTATGAGGTGGGTCTCAACTTGGCTTTCTTTGGCAACCGCATCAATGTGGACTTCGCTTATTATAACCGTGAGACGAAAGACCAGATTTTCACCTTGCCTGTTGATCCCGCTACTGGATATGCTAACATGGTGACCAACTTTGGTAATGTGCGCAACCGTGGTATTGAGTTGCTCGTCAACACCACGCCTATTCGCACCAGGGACTTCCGCTGGGACATCGGCTTCAACTTTGCCAAGAACCAAAACAAGGTGCTCTCTATGCCGGCAAGCCTCGAAGGAGGAAAGACGGTCATCAATAGCTTCTCCGCTGGAAATGATGCCGTATATATGTATGCTGAGGAAGGTAACCCCTTGGGTGAGTTCTATACCTACATGCCTCAATATACTGCCGACGGGAAAATTATCGTCGATGGCGATGGACAACCCATCCTGTCTGCAGACTTGCAAGATACTGGCAAGAACATGAATCCCGACTGGACTGGTGGCGTCACCACGGCCTTGACATGGAAGGGATTGTCGCTTAGCGCAGCATTGGACATCCGCCATGGAGGATACATGTTCTCACGCACGAAGAACCTGATGCAGTTCACCGGTAACGGTGAGGTGACCCTGTACAACGAGCGTCGCCCGTTCGTCATCCCCAACTCCGTAGTGAATGTAGGTTCTGCCGATGCTCCCCAGTATGTGGAGAACAACTCTCCCATCTACCTGAACAACACCAGCTATCAGGACTATTACAACAAGTATGGATGGGGACAAGGCGGTGAGTCTTATCTCCTTGACAGGTCGTATATCAAACTGCGTAACATCACTCTGTCATACAGCCTGCCCAAGTCGTTGGTGAGCAAACTCTACCTGAGCGACATCAACCTGTCCCTGTTCTGCAACAACGTGTTTACTTGGACCCATAAGAGCAACACTTACATCGACCCGGAGGGTAGTACCGATGGTAATGACCTCGATGGACAGTTCGGTGAGTTGTATGTCAACCCAAGCTGCCGCACTTTCGGTTTCAACGTAGGTGTTAAATTCTAATTTGAAGGAGGACAAAACGTATGAAAAAATTAACAATCATCTCAACCATCATCCTGGGCATGGCCGTTGCTTCTTGCGACAGTTATTTGGACATCAACCAGGATCCCAACTCTCCCACTGAGGAGAATATGACGCCCAGCATCATGCTGCCTGCTGCCGAAATGGGTCTCGCTGCCACCTATGGCAACCTCCTTCGCATACCTGGAGGTTATTTCTCACAGCACTATGCTCACATGTTCGGTACTAGCAACTATGTGGACTATTCTCAGTTCACAATGTCGCCCGTGCGCTCTTCCAGCGCTTATTCACAGCTCAACCGCGTGGCGCTGAAAAACTTGCAGACCATTAGGAACATGGCTGAGGAGAACGAAGAATGGGGCACCTATTTGGCCGCCACCACGCTGCGTTGCTTCACCTATCAGGCTTTGGTCGACTGCTATGGAAGCGTACCTTATACCGAGGCGCTCGACATCAGCATTTCCTCACCTCACTACGATGATGGTGCTACAGTCTATGAAGGTATCTTAAAAGAACTGGATGAGGCCTTGGCAAAGGCTGGTGCCAATGACGTGGTGGCTACCAATTTCCTCTATCAGGGACAGAATGCCGCCAACTGGATCAAGTTCGCCAACGCCCTTAAACTCAAGATCCTCTCACGTGAGAGTGGTGTGGCCAATGTGGACGCTCAGATAGCAGCCATCATCAGTGAGGGCAATCTCCCAACGGAAGATGTGGCTTACACTAGCTGCTGGAGCAATGAGACCGGACAGATGAACCCCTATTTTTCAGAGGAGTTCTCCACCTCCTTCGGTTCCACTCAGATCAACGTCACTGCCAACATTGCTCTTGTGGGTACCATGCAGTTGAAAGATGCCAATGGCGATGTGGTGTATGAGGACCCACGCCTTGCTGCTTTCTTCGACAAGAACAGCTCAGGTGAGTTTACCGGTGGCGTGTCAGGAACCAACTTCTCCACTACAGAAAACTACAAGTCTGCCTATTGGTGCCGTCCTAAGATGGCTTACGATTCGCCCGTCTATCTCATCACCGTCGCCGAGACAGAGTTCTTCATCGCCGAGTACTTCGCACGCAAGAATGATGCCGCACAGGCCGCCGCACACTATGCAGCCGCCGTTGAGGCTTCCTTCAATTCAGCTGGTGTGAGTGGTGCCAATGACTACATCGCACGCAATCCTTATGACCAGAACTCCTATAAGAGAGTGCTGGGTATCGCCAAATGGGTGGCTCTCGCTGGTGTCAACAACTTCGAATCATGGTGTGAGTTGCGCCGTCTGCGCTATCCTGCCTTCGGTAGTGTGACAGGCGCTCAGCTCTATAACATCGACACCGACGCATACGCTCCGCAGCTCTATCAGCCGGGTACGCTCTATACCCCCATCCAGGTAGACGGCAACATTGGCAAAAACCACCTCCTTGAGCGCTGGCCTTATGCCTCCTCTTCTTCCTCAAGCAACGGCAACACACCTAAGTTTGAGAATGCCGACTATCTGAAACCTATCTTCTGGGCACAATAATGAACATTACCTAAAAGAAGTATACAATGAAAAAGAATATATTATTTGCAGCTTTGCTCGCGCTGGCAGTTCCGACTGTGTTCACCAGTTGCGAGGATGATGAGTCGGAAGGCAAGAGCCGTATTACCTATTACGCCATTTTGGAACTCAATGGAGATGCCAACATGAGCACACAGGTGGGCACTGCTTTCAACGACCCGGGATGTACTGCCACCATGGGCGGTGAAGATGTCTCCGACCAAGTCGTCACCACCGGCAACGTGAATACCAACAAAATGGGATTCTATACAGTCAACTACAGTGTGGTCAACCCTGATGGCTTCTCTGCTTCTGCTTCGCGCACCGTGGCCGTGGTGGACAAGAACAACTTCGCCAGCGCCTATTTCGGAGAGAGCCAATATGGAGCCAGACATTATTTCAATGCTCCCATCTTCATTTCTGACAATGGTGATGGCACTTACTCCATCAACGACTTCGCAGGTGGCTTCTACAGCTATGGACGCTATCCAGGATATGATGCCTATGGATACGACTTCTTCCTTGAGGCTACCCTCAAACTCAACGCCGACAACACCATCGAGGTGGTCGAAACTGGAAAATGGTATTGGGGAGACGACAAGCCTGTCCTGCTCGACGGCTCTTATGACCCTGTAACGGGTACAGTGAATCTGAATATGGACTTCGACGCTCCATTCACTGTAAGGTTAACAAAATAATATAGCAACGATAGAATATGAAAAAAGTATTATTTTTTGCAGCAACATTGTTGCTTGGCTTGACTTTCACCTCTTGTGAAAAAGAGGAAATCGGAGGTACTGCTACCGAGAGCATGGCTGGTCAATGGTATGTTGACATCGATGCAGTGGATGACAGTGGGAATCCCATACAAGATGGTGAGCATTACTTCGGATATGACGAGGAAAGAATTCTCATGCTCACTTATAACACCGCCAGCAATTCAGCTACACAGATGTGGATAGACGACATGGGGTGGTTTGACTTGGGTGCGTATTATGGAAATGCAGCTTATCCCAACTATTCTTTCAAGAATTTGGTGAGCATCAACCAGAACGCACTTACCTTCTCTTCAAACAATGCTGAGAACCTGTCTGGTTCCTTCGGCATCACTATTGAAGATGGTAAGATTCTCAAGGGTGCTGGAAGACAGAAGAATGGTTCGCCTTGCGACTCCATCGTCTTCTATGTGAAATATACCAACGACCCATGGTTCCCCGATGACGGCTATGCCAAGTATAAGGTCAGCGGCATCCGCTATTCTGGCCTCGTAGAGAACGACTGATAACATCAGAACAATATTTTATCATTCAAGGGGGTGTGTTGCAAAACATACCCCCTTGATCATTGTAAGCATCCTTTTCCTGTGGGATTTTCTTTTCAGTTTCTTTTTTTTCTGAAGAAATTTTGCATCAGTTGGCGGCACTCCTCTTCCAGCACACCGCCGGTGACCTCCGTTTTGGGATGTAACGCAGCGGGCGCATATCGTCGGTAGCCCCTCTTGTCGTCGGGTGCACCATAGACGATGCGTGAGATTTGCGCCCATCCGATGGCACCGGCACACATGACACAGGGCTCCACGGTGACGTAGAGGGTGCAGTCGGTGAGGTATTTCCCTCCGAGCATGTTGGTGGCGGATGTGATGACCTGCATTTCAGCATGGGCTGTCACATCGTGGAGCAACTCGGTGAGATTGTGACCGCGTGCGATGATACGTCCTTTGCAGACCATCACCGCCCCAATAGGTACTTCGCCTTGCGCCTCGGCCATTTTTGCCTCGGCCAGTGCTTTGCGCATATAATCAATATCGGTGGGCATAGACTATATTTGTTTTTCGAATTTTCGACAAATATACTCTTTTTAGTAAGCTCTCGCAAATTTTCAACCATTTTATTGTTTCCAACCCATAAAAAGCAATTATTTTATCTTCATAGGTTTGAAAATCAGTTTTTTTATCTATATTTGCGTAAAAAATGGCGGCACATAATAATTTAGGCAAATGGGGTGAGCAACAAGCTGCTGAGTATCTGCAGCGCAAAGGTTACCGCATCTGTCATCGCAACTGGCGTATGGGTCATCGCGACCTGGACATCACGGCTCTTACCCCTGATGGAGGCACTTTGGCCATCGTGGAGGTGAAGACACGTAGCCATGTCGATTATGCCACTCCCGAGGAGTCTGTAGACTGGCGCAAGATGCGCAACCTGGCTGTGGCGGCCAATGCTTACGTTCGCCGTTATCAGCTTCAGTGCGATATCCGCTTCGATGTCTTGTCTGTGGTGGGCGATGGGAGTCGTGCTGAGATCGACCATATAGAAAATGCTTTTGTGCCCCCTATGATGTGAATACTATGAGACGACGTGTCATATATCTTGAGGAGACCGACTCCACCAACCGTTATCTTCACGACTTCATTTTGTCGCCTGATGATGGTATGACAGTGGTGGTGGCCAGTTACCAGACGGCTGGAAAGGGGCAGGGTACCAACCACTGGGAGAGTGAGGCAGGGAAGAACCTTCTGTTCAGTATCGCTGTCACCCCACAGAATGTGCCTGTGAATCGCCAGTTTGTTTTGTCTGAAGCTGGTGCCTTAGCTGTTGGAGATGCTTTGGCTGCTTATACCGATGATATCACCTTGAAGTGGCCCAATGATGTCTATTGGCGTGACCGGAAAATCAGCGGTACACTTATTGAGACGTCCGTATCTTCTGAAGGGTTGAAGAAATGTATTTTTGGTATTGGCATCAATGTCAATCAACGTGTGTTTTACAGCGATGCCCCCAATCCGGTGTCGTTGGCACAGATTATAGATCGTGAGATACCTTTGGAAGAGGTGCTTGAGCGCACACTTCGTGCGTTGGAGTATTATCTCGATCTTATTTACCGGGGTGAGGGAGATGCTGTCTCCGCCCTCTACCATACGCGTCTGTATCGTCGTGACGGCTTGTTCTCTTATGAAGATAAGGATGGAACCTTCCGCGCCTCTATCGACCATGTGGAGGATGATGGACACCTCA
The DNA here is from genome assembly GCA_902780635.1 of uncultured Prevotellaceae bacterium. GTDB lineage: Bacteria > Bacteroidota > Bacteroidia > Bacteroidales > Bacteroidaceae > Prevotella. The sequence goes on along the minus strand of CACZGH010000003.1, from coordinate 151,572 downwards.
TATTGTGCGATGAGCAGGGGCGTCTTAGGAGTTATGCCTTTAAAGAAGTGAGCTTTTTTAATTAGTAGTTAGTAATTAGTAATTAGTAGATAGTAGTTAGTAAATAGTATTATTTTTATAAATCGATCATTAGTTATGCCAAGATTTAAAAGAATTCTTCTAAAGCTCAGTGGCGAGAGCCTTATGGGCAGTCAGGGTTACGGCATCGATCCGCAGCGCCTGGCAGACTATGCGCGTCAGATCAAAGAAGTGCATGAAATGGGTGTACAGATAGGTATCGTAATCGGTGGCGGAAATATCTTCCGAGGTCTGAGTGGCGCCACCAAAGGTTTTGACCGTGTGAAAGGCGATCAGATGGGTATGCTCGCCACAGTGATCAACTCCCTGGCTCTGAGTTCGGCACTGACCTCCGTGGGTGTGGCCAACAAAGTGCTTACTGCTATCCGTATGGAACCGATAGGCGAGTTCTACTCCAAGTGGAAAGCCATCGAAGAGATGGAGGCCGGTAAGGTCTGTATCTTCTCCGCAGGCACAGGACAACCCTATTTCACGACCGACACCGGCTCGTCGTTGCGTGGTGTGGAGATAGAGGCCGACGTGATGCTTAAAGGCACCCGTGTGGACGGTATCTATACCGCTGACCCGGAGAAAGACCCCACAGCGGTGAAATTTGACGATATCACCTACGAGGAGATTCTGGAGCGTAACCTGAAGGTGATGGACCTCTCGGCGGTTGTGATGTGCAATGACAACCATCTGCCCATCTATGTGTTTAATATGGACGTGATCGGCAATCTAAAGAAAGTGATAGACGGAGAGCCGATTGGTACCTACGTACATAGTTGACGAACAGGAAACACCTTTAGTGTTAAGTAGTTAAGAAGTAAAGAAGTTAAGAGTTAAGCCATTAGCCCATATCATGAATATTTTATGACAGTGGCAATGGCTTAACTCCTTAACTTATAAACTATTAAACTTTAAAACTTGAGTTAACAACTACACATTTAGTCGGCCAGTGGATAGTCGTCAAAGGCATAGAGGGCCGTACTGAGGTATCGCTCGCCAGTGTCGGGCAGCAAGACGACAATCTTCTTGCCTTTGTTTTCAGGCCGCTTCGCTATCTCAGCGGCAGCGAAGAGAGCGGCTCCTGCGGAAATACCTACTAGTAGTCCTTCTTGTTGAGCTATTTCTCGACCCGTGCGGATGGCATCATCATTGTCTACGTCGAATACCTCGTCAATGACGGTGGCGTCATAGGTCTTCGGCACAAAGCCTGCGCCAATGCCTTGGATCTTGTGTGGACCACTTGGTCCTCCGTTGAGCACAGGGCTTGACTTCGGTTCTACGGCTATGACTTTGATGTCAGGATTCTGCTCTTTTAGATATTTTCCTGTTCCACTAATGGTGCCACCAGTTCCCACACCGGCGACGAAGATATCCACTTGCCCTTCTGTTTGTGCCCATATCTCAGGACCCGTGGTGGCAAAGTGCTTGGCAGGGTTGGCGGGGTTCTCAAACTGTTGCAGGATGACGCTTCCGGGTGTGGCGTCTCGCAGAGCCTCTGCAGTACGGATGGCTCCAGGCATTCCGTCTTTGCCTGGGGTGAGGCGCACCTCCGCTCCATAGGCTTTCACCAGGTTGCGTCGCTCCACGCTCATGGTCTCAGGCATGGTGAGTATGAGATGGTAGCCTTTGACGGCAGACACGAGTGCCAGTCCTACTCCTGTGTTGCCACTGGTCGGTTCGATGATGGTGGCACCAGGTTTCAGGATACCTTTTGCCTCTGCGTCCTCAATCATGGCTAGTGCAATGCGGTCTTTGACACTTCCGCCTGGGTTGAAGAATTCTACTTTGGCAATCACAGGTGTGGTGATGCCTTTTTTCTCAGAGAACTTATTGAGTTCCAACAATGGGGTGTTTCCGATGAGTTCTGTCAGCTGTTTTGCAATCTTACTCATATCAATATGTCTTTAATCAGGGTGCAAAATTACGAATTATATTTCAAATTTGATTGAAAGCCTGCTCTAAATCAGCAATGATGTCGTCAATATGTTCGGTGCCGATGGAGAGGCGGATGGTTGAAGGAGTGATGTGCTGCTCTTCCAATTCCTCCGGCGAGAGTTGTGAGTGAGTGGTGGTATAGGGATGGATTACCAGGCTCTTCACATCAGCCACATTGGCCAGCAGTGAGAAGATCTGCAGGGCGTCGATGAAGCGCCATGCTTCCTCTTGTCCGCCATTGATCTCAAAAGTGAAGATGCTGCCTCCACCGTTGGGGAAGTACTTCTGATACAGAGCGTGGTCGGGGTGACTCTCCAAGGCGGGGTGGTTCACTTGTGCCACCTTGGGATGGCTCTTCAGGAAGTCGACCACTTTCAGTGCGTTCTCCACATGGCGTTCCACACGCAGACTGAGGGTCTCGACACCTTGCAACAGGATGAAAGCGTTGAAGGGGGAGATGGTGGCACCTGTGTCACGCAGCAAGACGGCACGGATACGGGTGACATAGGCAGCGGCACCCACTGCATCCGCGAATACGATGCCATGATATGACGGGTCGGGTTTCGCCAGTGTGGGGAACTTCTCCGGATTGGCTTTCCAGTCAAATGTTCCGCCGTCAACGATGACGCCGCCGAGTGAGGTGCCGTGACCTCCAAGGAATTTTGTGGCTGAGTGTACCACGATATCAGCGCCGTGCTCCAGCGGGCGGATGAGATAGGGTGTGCCGAAAGTGTTGTCGACGATGAAGGGGATGCCATGCTTGTGGGCCACTGCCGCCACACCTTCCAGGTCGAGCACGTCGCTGTTGGGATTGCCGAAGGTCTCGGCATACACCACCTTTGTGTTGGGCTGGATGGCCGCCTCTAAGGCAGCGAGGTCGTTGATGCGTACGATGGTGTTGGTGATGCCCTGTGTGGCGAGCGTGTGTGTGATGAGGTTATAGGAACCGCCATAGAGGTTGTCAGCAGCGACGATATGGTCGCCAGCCTGCACGATATTTTGCAGCGCATAGGTGATGGCAGCGGCGCCGGAAGCCACAGCCAAACCTGCCACACCGCCCTCGAGTGCAGCCACACGGTCTTCGAACACACCCTGTGTCGAGTTGGTCAGACGTCCGTAGATGTTGCCGGCATCGCGTAGTCCAAACCGGTCTGCGGCATGCTGACTATTATGAAACACATAGCTCGTGGTCTGATAGATGGGCACTGCGCGGGCATCGGTAGCGGGGTCAGCCTGTTCCTGGCCTACATGAAGCTGAAGGGTCTCGAAGTGAAGTTTCTTTGTACTCATGGTCTTTTCCTTTCTATTTTATTGTTAATATTTTATTCTGTTTTTTTGTTGTTTTTGACGTTGCAAAGGTACGAATATTGGAAATATCTTCCAAATTTCTTGCGAAATTCAGAAAATTTCCCTAAATTTGCATCATGGGTGGAGAAATGTTCCAAGAAAGGTCTTTTTACCTCCATCAAACAGAATAATATTCCAAAACACTCAAGAATATGGCAGAATTATTGGATGAAACCGACCTCCTGATACTGAAAACACTACAAAAAAATGCCAAATTGACCACCAAAGAGTTGGCCGATGCGGTACATCTGACGCCCACACCTGTTTTTGAGCGTCAGAAGCGGTTGGAGCGCCGTGGGTATATTAAGAAGTATGTGGCTGTGCTCGACCCGGAGAAGTTGGGTCAAGGGTTGTTGGTGTTTTGTAAGGTGAAATTGAAGCAGATCAACCATGAGATAGCCGACAGTTTCGTCCGCCAAATCCAGTACATACCAGAAGTGACCGAGTGCTACAATACCAGCGGCGCCTATGACTACCTATTGAAAGTGCGTGCCCGCGACATGAAACAGTATCAGGAGTTTGTGCTCACCAAACTTGGCGACATCGACTCGGTGGGCTCCATCGAGAGCACTTTTGTGATGAGTGAGGTCAAGCAAAACTACGGCATCAATTTGTAGGTCTTATTTCACCTCCTCAAAATCCACATACTCCCCTTCATCGTCGGGTATGATTTTGCGATTGGCTTTTTGTGGGTCGCGTGTGTCGGTGATGATTTCACCGTCGGCGTTTTGGGTGTAAGTGGTGCCTTGTGGCTGATGTCGACCAGAGACTCCTGCCTGTGAGTATTGCTTTTTGATTTGTCGGTGCATCTTCCAGATATGCCACGCCACTTTGCCCATGGTGATGGCCACGGAGACGACAATGAAAAGGAAGATGAAAAGCAGAAACTTGATGATGAACATAGGCTTTGGATGGAATTACGCTTTCCTGTTGACCCATCCGGACAGAATCACATACCATGCGATGATGACTGCGAAAGCAGAGATGCGCAGGAAGAAGAGTAGTGGTATGCAAGTGAGCAGGAAAATATATTTCACCTCGTTACCTCGCCATCCCCATTGTTTGAATTTCAGTGCGAACATGGGAATCTCAGAGATGAGAATCCAACAGCTGAGAAGGATGAGTGCCAGGATGGCCGGCAGCGCATACTCCATCCGCTCTAAACGTACGCCTCCCCCCACGATGAGTGAGCCCCAGAAGAGCGCATTGGCAGGAGTGGGCAATCCAATAAAGGAGGTGGTTTGACGTTCGTCGAGGTTGAACTTTGCCAGTCTGAGTGCGGAGAAAGCCGCGATGAGAAAAGCGGAGTAGGGGAGCCAGCTACGCAGTCCCTCCATCTGTGAGGGGTATTGCATGCTCCACAACAGTGTGGCCACCATGGTGGCAGGTGCCACGCCGAAAGTGACGACGTCGGCCAGTGAGTCTAGTTCTTTTCCGATGGGTGATGACACACCGAGCAACCTTGCGCTCATGCCGTCGAAGAAATCGAAGACGGCTCCCAGTATGATGAATGCGAGTGCCATGGTCTGCTGCCCTGCGTGTGCATAGGATACGGCGATGCATCCTGATATGAGGTTGCAGCAAGTGATGGTGTTGGGTATGTTGCGTGTGATAATATTAGCCATATTTGGGCGTGATCTATAAATCCTGAATATTATGAAGGCAGTATAATAGAAACCACCTTACTTGAGTTTGGCAATGATGGTTTGGTCGCCGGTAGTGGACTGTCCCATTTTCACGAAGACCTCTGTACCGATAGGCAGATAAACATCCACACGTGATCCGAACTTGATGAATCCCAAGTGGTCGTCGATTTCGCAGTCCTCTCCCTCTTTGGCGTAGGTGACGATGCGTCTGGCCACGGCTCCTGCTATCTGCCGGCAGAGTACTAGTGTGCCGTCGGCGGTCTCAATCATTACATCTGCATGCTCATTCTCTTCGCTGGCTTTTGGCAGCCATGCCTTGTGATAGTTGCCGTCCTGGTGCCTCACCAGCCTGACTTTACCACTGACAGGAAACCAGTTGGCGTGTACGTTGAAAAGACTCATGAAGATGGAGATCATCAATCGGCGATCGTGAAAATACTCGTCCTCCTGCACTTCCTCCACTACCACTATTTTTCCATCGGCAGGAGCTACCACCACCTTGTCAGGGTCATGTAAGTCGGTGTCGAAATCGAGGAAGCGGATGGGACAACGGAAGAAATTGAGAACGATACTATATACGATAGCAAAAACAGACACAAAACACCAAAAGGGTATTTTTGTGTCAAAAGCACGCCATAAAACTACAGCTACAGCCATGATGATAAATAGGCCGAATATGAGCGTGTCATTTCCCTCGCTGTGAATCCTCTGTTTCTTAAGTTTTCTGATTCTTCTTCCCATCTCGATGATGATATCATTGCGTGTGCAAAGGTAATTGTTTTTTACCATATCAGCAAATTTTTTGCCATATCTTTTGGATATGTGAACTATTAGATGTATCTTTGACCCTCCAATTAGCTTATGAAAGATTTCGTTCACTTACACGTACATACTTATTATTCTATCCTCGATGGTCAGTCGAGTATCAAAAAACTTGTCGACAAAGCTGTGGCCGACGGCATGCGTGGCATTGCCATCACCGACCATGGCAACATGATGGGTGTCAAAGAGTTGTTCAACTACTGCAAGAAGGTCAACGCCAAACTCAAAGAAAGCGGAAAGCCAGCATTTAAGCCGATTTTCGGCTGTGAGATGTATGTGGCTCGGCGCACGAAGGCCGATCGTGTGAAGGAGATGCACGACCAGGGCGGCTGGCACCTCATCGTACTAGCTAAGAACTATCAAGGCTATAAGAATCTGGTGAAGTTGGTGTCACGCTCCTGGGTAGATGGCTTCTATATGCGTCCACGTACCGACCGTGCCGACCTAGAGAAATATCATGAGGGACTGATCGTGTGTTCGGCATGTATTGCCGGTGAGGTGCCTGACAAAATCCTGAAGGGCGATATCGCTGGTGCCCGTGAGGCCATCGAGTGGCATCAGCGTCTGTGGGGAGATGACTATTACTTAGAGTTGCAGCGTCATGAGGTGAAAGACCCCCATCAGCGTGCCAACCGTGAGACATTCCCCTTGCAACAGCGCGCTAACAAGGTGCTGCAGGAACTGGCGGCAGAATATGGTGTGAAACTGGTGTGTACCAACGATGCCCACTTTGTGGACAAAGACAATGCCGAGGCCCACGACCATTTGCTCTGCTTAGCCACAGGTAAGGATTTGGACGACCCCAATCGCATGCTCTATTCCAAACAAGAGTGGCTGAAGACCCGTGAAGAGATGAACGAGGTGTTCGCCGATGTGCCCGAGGCCCTTGAGAACACCTGTGAGGTGCTCGACAAGGTAGAGACCTACTCCATCGACCATGCGCCTATCATGCCATTCTTTCCCATCCCCGAGAGCTTCGGCACGGAGGAGGATGTACGTAAGAAATATACCGAGGAACAACTTTTTGAGGAGTTTACCCGCGATGAGAATGGTCAAGAGATCATGTCGAGAGAAGAGGGAGAACAGAAGATCAAAAAGTTGGGCGGCTATGACAAGATATACCGTATCAAGTTTGAGGCCGACTATCTGGCCAAACTGGCCTATGATGGTGCACGCCGTCTCTATGGCGACCCTATCCCCGAGGAGGTGAGTGAGCGAGTGAAGTTTGAGTTGCATGTGATGAAGACGATGGGCTTCCCTGGCTACTTCCTCATCGTGCAGGACTTCATCAATGCCGCCCGCAAGGAGTTGGGTGTGATGGTGGGTCCTGGACGTGGCTCTGCTGCTGGTTCTGTGGTGGCCTACTGTCTGGGCATCACCCAGATAGATCCCATCAAATACGACCTGCTATTTGAGCGTTTCCTCAACCCTGACCGTATCTCATTGCCCGATATCGATACCGACTTCGACGATGACGGTCGTGGCAAGGTGCTCGAATGGGTGGAAGACAAATACGGCCATGACAAAGTGGCACATATCATCACCTACGGCAGTATGGCCACAAAGAACTCGCTCAAAGATGTGGCGCGTGTGGAGAAACTGCCATTAGAAGAGGCCAACCGTCTGTGTAAGGCTATCCCCGACCGTTTGCCTGATGGGTTGAAGATGAATCTCGACAACGCCATCAAATGTGTGCCCGAGTTAAGGGATGCCGAGGTCTCTCAGGATATCCGTGAGCGCAATACCATCAAATACGCCCGCATGTTGGAGGGCACCGTACGCAACACGGGCATCCACGCCTGCGGCACCATCATCTGTCGCGATGCCATCAGTGACTGGGTGCCAGTCTCAACAGCGGAGGACAAGGCCGACCCTGGTCATAAGTTGCTCTGTACGCAGTATGATGGCCACGTCATCGAAGAGACAGGTCTGATCAAGATGGACTTCTTAGGACTGAAGACCCTCTCCATCTTAAAAGAGGCCGTTGAGAATATCCGTCTCTCCACGGGTAAGGTCATCGACGTGGAGAATATACCCATTGACGATCCATTGACCTACCAACTCTATTGTGATGGCCGCACGATTGGGACGTTTCAGTTTGAGTCGGCAGGCATGCAGAAATACCTGCGTGAGCTGCAGCCTTCTGTCTTTGAAGACCTCATCGCTATGAACGCCCTTTATCGTCCCGGTCCTATGGACTACATCCCTGAGTTTATCTCTCGCAAAAGAGACCCCTCCAGGATTACTTACGACATCCCCTGTATGGAGAAATATCTGAAGGATACCTATGGCATCACGGTCTATCAGGAGCAGGTGATGTTGCTGTCAAGGCAATTGGCCGGGTTTACCCGTGGTCAGTCAGACACGCTTCGTAAGGCGATGGGTAAGAAGCAGATAGACAAGATGAACGAGTTGGAGGGCTTGTTTTATAAAGGTGGAGAGAAAAATGGCCATGACCACAAGGTGCTCAATAAGATTTGGGAAGACTGGAAGAAGTTTGCCTCTTATGCTTTCAACAAGAGTCACGCCACCTGCTATTCCTGGGTGTCTTATCAGACGGCCTATCTCAAGGCCCATTACCCCGCAGAATATATGGCGGCAGTGATGAGCCGCAACTTGGACAACATCACTGAAATCACCAAACTGATGGATGAGTGCAAGGCGATGGGGATACAGACCCTTGGCCCGGATGTCAACGAGAGCCGTCATAAGTTCAGTGTGAACAAAGAGGGTGCCATCCGTTTTGGTCTGGCTGCCATCAAGGGTATGGGAGCCTCTGCAGCGGAAGCGATCATCTCAGAGCGAGACAAAAATGGGCCATATGCCGACGTCTATGACGTGGCCAAGCGCGTCAATCTCTCAGCCGTCAACAAGAAAGCCTTTGAGAGTCTTGCGTTGAGTGGCGGCTTTGATAGTTTTAATATTGCTCGTGAGCGTTATCTGGCCGTCAACAACAAAGGTGATGTGTTTCTTGACACCTTGGTACGTTTTGGTCAGATGTACCAGAATGAGAAGATGCAGGCCCAGATGTCGCTCTTTGGGAGTGAGTCGATAGAGATCGCCAACCCACCTATTCCTGAGTCAGAACCTTGGAGCAACATCGAGCGTCTGAACCGTGAACGAGACTTGGTGGGCATTTATCTCTCAGCCCATCCTCTTGATGAATATAGCATGATTCTCAACCATATGTGCAACACCGCCTGTTCGGAACTGGATGACAAAGAGGCCCTCGCCAAGCGTGAGTCTGTGACATTTGGCGGTGTGGTGACCAGTGTGAAGTCTCGTTTTGCCAAGAATGGCAATCCTTTCGGCATTGTCACCATCGAGGATTTCAATGGTTCTGGCGAACTGGCACTTTTTGGTGAGGAATGGGGCAAATGGAGAGGCATGCTGGTGGAGTCGTCGAATGTCTATGTGACAGCCAAGATGGCGCCCCGCTTCCGCGGCTCTAATTTGTACGAGATGCGTATCGGCGACATTCAGTATATGCATACGGTCAAGGAACAACGTATCGACAAGTTGACCATAGTGATCAACAGTGACAAGATAGACAGTCAGTTGGTGACAGACTTGCTGACAGTGGTGGCTGACAATCCAGGTGAGACTGCACTCTATTTCCAGATACGTGATGCGGAGGGCAACGGCGTCATCCATTTGCGCAGCAAAGGGCGCAAGGTGGAACTGACACATCAGTTTGTGATGTTTGTGGAGCAGAACCATGACCTCAACTACTTCATCAACTGATTTGGCACATCATTTGCATGATGATTATATCGAACTATTTTTTTATCACACTCATAAAAGTATTGACAATGGAAGTAACAATCACAACTGAGAATTTCGAGAGTTATAAGAATGGCGAGTTGCCATTTGTGGTAGACCTCTGGGCCACATGGTGTGGTCCTTGCAAGATGATAGGCCCCATCATCTCTGAGTTGGCAGAGGAGTATGACGGCCGTATCGTAGTCGGCAAATGTGATGTGGAAGAGAATGACGACATCACTTTTGAGTACGGTGTGCGCAACATCCCAACAGTGCTTTTCTTCAAAGGCGGAAAGTTGGTGGACAAGATGGTAGGCGCAGCCAACAAGGCCAAGTTTGAGGAGAAATTCAAAGCGCTGCTTTAAAAAAATATCGCGATGACGGTCAGACGTCATCGCGGTTTTTTTTTCTGTTTTTTTCGTGGTTTCGTCGTGTCGTTATATCGTCATGTCGTTATTGCGTTATTACGTTGTTACGAAATAACTATACAGTCACGAAATCACGAAAGACGTCATTCTATTTCTACTATTCTGCCTTTTTCTGTTTCTTCTATCTTTACTTTTACCGTGTCGTCGGGGAGGAGATCTTCGATGAGTTCCGGCCATTCTATAAAGCAGCGTGCGCCGCTGTAGAAATAGTCCTCATAGCCCATGTCATAGACCTCTTCAATCTTTTTGACCCGATAGAAGTCGAAATGAAAAATTTGTTCACCGGTAGTGGCAGACTGGTATTCATTGACGATGGCGAACGTCGGTGACGTGATGACATCCTCCACCCCCAGTTGCTCACAGATTGCTTTGATGAAAGTGGTCTTGCCGGCTCCCATTTTACCGTAAAATGCGAAGATGGTTTTGTCGCCCATTTGTTCGACAAATGTTTTGGCTGCCTGTGCGATGTGGCTGATATGGTCTATTGTAATCGTCATGTGTAGTTATCTTTTGCGTGGTGTGAGTGTGATGAGTGGTATGATCATTTCCTCTAATGAGATGCCTCCATGCTGGAAAGTGTTTTTGTAGTACGACACATAGTAGTTGTAGTTGTTGGGGTAGGCGAAGAAGTCGGTGCCTGTGGCGAAGACATAGGCCGTGCTCAGATTGGGAGCAGGTAGTTGTGCCTGCCTAGGGTCTTTGATGACGTAGACATCTTTCTGACTATAGCTGAGGTTTTTGCCCAGTTTGTATCTTAGGTTGGTGTTGGTGTTGCGGTCGCCGATGATTTTTGTGGGCTTTGATACCTTGATACTACCGTGGTCGGTGGTGAGGATGATTTTATAGTCTGACTGTGCCAGCCTTCTAAAAAGTTCAGCCATGAAAGAGTGTCGGAACCAACTGATGGTGATGCTCCGATATGCCGACTCACTGTTGGCGAGTTCTCTCACCATTTTCGATTCTGTGCGCGCGTGTGATAGCATGTCTATGAAGTTGATGACCAGCACGTTGAGATCGTTCTTGGTGAGATTTCGGAATTGCTGCATGAACGTCTCCGCTCCGGCAGAGTCGTTAATCTTGTTGTACGAGAAAGTATAATGTTTGCGGTATCGCTCCAGTTGTGTTTTGATGAGTGGCCCCTCATTGAGGTTTTTCCCTTCCTCTTCGTCTTCGTCTACCCATAGTTCTGGGAACATGCGTGCTATCTGTATGGGCATGAGTCCGCTGAAGATGGCGTTTCGTGCATATTGTGTGGCGGTGGGTAGAATACTGACATACTGATTCTCTTCGATGTCGAACATGTCACCGATTTCCTGTGAGAGCACTCTCCACTGATCAAATCGGAAATTGTCGATGACGATGAAGAATACTTTCTCCCCTTGGTCGAGTGTGGGGAAAACATATTTTTTGAAGATGTCGGTGCTCATGACGGGTCTGTCGTCAGGTGCGGCCTTTTCGTTTTGTCGTTGTGCCGCAGGAGAAGGACTAGTCTGTGAGGAAGAGACCCATGTGAGATAGTTGTTTTTGATAAATTTCGTAAATCCGTTGTTAGCGTCTTCTTTTTGAGTCTTGAGCATCTCTGTCATGCTGCTGTCGGCGCTGCTGAGTTCTAGTTCCCAGTGAACGAGACGTTTGTAGATGTCCATCCAGTCGTCGATGTTTTTGCAGTCATTGATTTGTAGCGAGATGTCCATGAAGTTTTGTTGATAGCCGCTTTGTGTCACCTCGGCCACGATTTCCTTTCGGTGTATGTTTTTTTTCAGCGTGGACAAGATTTGTATGGGGTTGACAGGCTTGATGAGATAGTCGGCTATTTTTGAGCCGATAGCCTGGTCCATGATGTTTTCCTCCTCGCTTTTTGTGACCATGACGACGGGTGTGGCTGGTGAGATTTCCTTGATGGTCTGCAGTGTCTCCAGTCCTGAGAGTCCGGGCATCATTTCATCGAGGAGCACCAGGTCGAAAGTCTGTTGTCGGCACTGGTCGATGGCATCGGTGCCATTGCTCACCGTTGTCACCTCATATCCTTTTTTCTGTAGGAAAAGTATGTGGGCCTTGAGCAGTTCTATCTCGTCGTCGACCCAAAGCAGTAGTCCGTTGCTCATTGTCGTATTACTTGGTTGTGATAAGAAGATGTTTGTTGCCAGCAGAGAATCGTCAAAGGATTAGAATCCGTCGAGTTCATAATACTCGTCTTCGAGGTCAAATTGTTGTTGTTTCTCTTCTTTTTTCTTTTTCCCCGATGATTTTGCTGGTTGTGGTTCATCGATGTCTTCATCGAAGTAGATGCCCGTGTCGTCAAAGTCGGGCAGTTGCTGTTCGATATCTTTTTGAGGCTGCTTTTTCTCTGTCTGCTTTTTCTCTGGGATATTATTCTGCAATTGCTTTTTCTCCGGCTGTTTTTTCTCCAGTAGATTTCCTGTTTTCTTCGGTGAATCTTTTACGACAGAAACTTTCTCCTGTGGGATCAACGGATGTGGTTTCCCCATTGTTTGATGGTCGGCTTTGGGTTGTCCTCCGGGTAGTTTTCCCGTCTCCGTCTTCTTTGGTGCCTGGAGAATGAATTCATCGTCATCGCTGTTGGAGTTGTTGTTGGTGTTGTTGTCCTCGTTGATGTCGATATCATCTGAGAATTCATTGCCTATGGCATTGCCAGTCCCAGCCGAACCAGATCCAGTGGGAGTGGGCAGGTCAAAACCATCGTCATCTGAAGGTATGTCGAGACCCGTATCGTCTGATGGGATGTCGAAGCCTGTGTCATCTGATGGGATGTCGAAGCCATCATCGTTGGAATTATCCGGAATCTCTGGAATCTCCGGGTTGTCTGTATTTTCCGGGTTGTCTGTATTTTCCGGATTTTCTGTATTTTCCGGATTTTCTGTATTTCCCGGGTTTTCTGGAATCTCCGGAATCTCTGGAATCTCCGGGGTATCTGGGATGTCTGTGCTTTGTGTGTTTCCTATGTTTCCTGTGTTTCCAGGTGTGTCAGAGATGTCCATTTCATCGGGGAAGGCATCGTCTTGGTTGTTGCCATTGTCGTCCATGTCTATGCCTTCGTCCATGTCCATGCCATTATCTATGTCATTGCCATTGCCATCTTGTGACGGGTTGTCACCATTCTGGTTGGGCAGATTGATGTCTGGCTCTTTCTCATAGCCGATCTCGTCGGGTTCAGAGAGGAGATCTTGGTCATTGACTTTGAGCGGTGCGAAGTTTTTGATATAGAATTCTTCGTAGTCGTCGTAGCTAAACTGTCGTCCGAGCAAGGGGAGGTTTTCCTCACTGATGAGTATTTTACGTGCCTTGAGCATACGCTTCACGATGTTTTCATGTGCAGATACCTCGTCAGCATATTGATGCGCCTCGTCGAAATTGCGGAATCCCGATACTTCCATGAGGTGGATGCCATCGGCATCTTCTATGACGATGTCGAAGTTTCTGACGATATAGGTGGTGAAGTTGAATTTCGCCAGTTCGAAGAGCAGTTGGTTTTCGTTGAGAGAGTCGGGATGGTATGCGATGATGAATCTGAACTCCTTGTTTCTGTCGGCGATGAATTTTCGGGCGGCGATAGAGTCGCTGTCGCTAAGCACTTGTGCTCTTCGGCTCCAGACGTCTCCAAGGTCAAATTTACCTCCGCGCAGTCGCCGTCCCTCTTTGACACCATTGACAATCATTCCAGCCATTTCGCTGATGCGGCTGCTGGGGTAGTTTTTGACCACGAGGTTCATGTCTTCGAGGCACCCGTCGGCATCATTGTTGTTGAGCCGGCTGAGTCCTCTGATGAAGATGAATTTGTCTCTGTTAGCGCCAAGGGGGAATCTTGTCTCCGATAGCGTGGCGTTGGTAAATACCTCTTGGTATCTGTCAGCTTTGAAAGCATCGTAGGTGGCGGTGTACAAGGAGTCTTCGAGGTGCACACCAAACTTGGAATTCTCCGCATAGTAGGGGTCAGAGAGAATGGAAGTCCATTGGCTCTCCGCGTATTTCTCTTTGAGCAGGTTGACATACGACTCTGCCGTCATGTTGTCATTGAGGCGCGAGTAGAGCAGGAAGAGGTGGTAGTAGACCTCATCCATTTTCTCAAAATCTGGGTAGTCGTTGGTGAGTCGGTCAAACTGTTTTTTGCTCAGTCTGAGATTGTCGAGTTGATCTTTGAAGATGATGCCGGAGTGGAAGAGTCCGTCGCTGATGATGTTGTGACATTCAGCCTTCTGCTCTTCCTCAAAGGGGATCTGTGCAAGGTAATACTCCCGTTTGTGAGGGTCGTTTTGCGCACTGTCCTTGATGGTGGCAAGAGAGTCCTCTGCGGCCTCTACAGCGGCGAGAGAGTCGCGCATAGCCTCGGTCATGTTGTCGAGGTTGTCTGTGTTGAAGTCGCTGACAACGGTTTGGTTGATACGTTGCCAGTTGTCCACATTCTCTCGTTTTCCCCAAAGTTTTTGGAAAGTGCTTTTACCTTGTGAGACAGCCAGTTGGTTGTAGAAGTACCATTCTCCTTTCTGTTGGGTGTTCTGTTGTGGCTGTCGGTTTTGTGTGCGGTTGGTCTGCCCACCATTACGTGCCATGGTTTGCTGAGCCAACTCCTCCTGTTGTGCTTTTCGCTCCTCTTTTTCTTTCTTTTTCAGTGCCTCAATGACCCTGTCGATGGCCTCGTTGCGCTCTTTCTCCGGCATGGTGGAGAGTTCGAGCAGCGAGTCTTGCAAGTGTATGGCATCGGTGAAAGGTGCCAGTTCGTCAAGGATTTTTGAGCGTCGGGAGAGTTCGGCATAGTCTTTTCTCTCTTTGTCGAGCAGTCCGATAGCGGTGCCATAACATCTCTGTGCGTCGCCGAATTTTTCCATTTCCCAGTAGAGGTCTCCAAGTTTGAGCAGGAGCACACCTTTCTCTATGCCGTTGCGTGTGGCCTTTGTGTTTCCTTTCTCGTATGCGCTGATGGCGTTGAGGGTGTCTTTTTCAAGCAGGTAAACATTGCCCATGGCATAGTATACCTGGTCGAGATAGTCTTTGTTGTTGTCATTGGCGGCCATTCGCTTCAGTTTGCTGATGGTCTGTTTGGTGTGCCCACTGGCCATGACCTCTGTCATGGCGATGTGTGCGTTGAAGTCGAGCTCATACGGTGGGTTTTGCTTGAGCACCTTTTTGTACGCTTTGTACGCCAGGTCTTGCCGTCCGAGCGCGGCTTCCAATTGTCCGAGGAGGAAGTACTCGCGTGCTTTCTGTTTGCGTCGCATCTCATGCTTGATGACCTTCTTGAGATACGGTATGGCTTTCTCATATTCACCGGTGTGGATATAATAATCGGCGTACGTATAGTCCCACTCTTTCACGGCTCTCCAGTCGAGAGAGTCGCGGCTCATGTTTCGTATGACATCCTCAGCGTCGTAGAGCCATTCCTGCTCGATATAGCATTTGGCGAGCCACGCCCTAGCTTTTCCGTAGATGGCTGGTTGTTTCTGATACATGCGGCTCATATAGGCGAAAGTGGCAGCGGCTTCGTCGAAGGCACCTTTATAGAATTGCGAACGACCCATCAGCAGCCATGCTTTCCACATCATGGGGTTGTATTCGCATCGGTTGAGCCATTCGATGTCACGTTCTGTCTTACGTCTGTTTTTGGTCCATTCAGGTCTTTTGCCGATGCTGTGTAGCTTGATGGCTTTCTGACATTTCTCGATGGCCTTGTCAAAATTGCCGGAACCAAGGTTTTGGCTGTTTTTGTTGCCTACCGTGTAAAGGGGAATAATCTCTGTGTAATTGTCTTGGTTGCCTTTCTCTTTCTCCAGCGAACCGTCGATATAAGCCAAAGTGCCGTTGTAATAGATGTTGTATCTTGCCGTAAACGACTGCCACCAGCGGCTTTTGGCGGTGTTTTTCTGAGACGAACAAGCCGTGATGACCATCAAGATGGCCATCAGCAGGAATAGGACTATCGTCTTCTGTTTAAACATTCATATAAATAACCCCCATTCTGCTTGATTTATTGCCTTGAAGCGGGTGTAAATGTTTCATCTATCATGATGAAGACTTCGTCTTTGACCTGGTCGGGCAGACTGACGCCTCTCAGCGTGAGGCTTCTCGTCCAGTCTCTTACTTCTGTTGGCTGCATCGTATAGAGCACTTCTCTGAAGAGTTCGGCCTCATCGTCGGTATAATCAGCAGAGTCTCTGCCTTTGAAGTGGTCGAGTTCCTCGTCGTCGAAATACTCTATCTCTTTGGTTGCGGCCTCCATCATACATTCTTGTTCGCATTTAGTATTTGTACCGTCGCAGGTGGAGCAGGTGTCGCTGGTGACGATGTGTCCGCCGTCGTCGTGCTTTGACAGCAGTGCGATGAGCGCGGTGATGATGCCCAGTGCGATGACAGAAATGATGAGGATGGTCATGGTCTCTCTTCGATGTTGTATCCTGCCTGTCGTAGATGCTCCCAAAACAGGGGGTATGATTTGGTCACTACATGTGGGTTGTTGATGATAAGACCGGGGTAGAACGTACATGCCGGCGCAAATGCCATGGCCATCCGATGGTCGTCGTAAGTTTCGATGACCGGTTCTGGCTGTGGCTCGCATCTATCCCCGCTCCATATCAGGTCATTGTCGGCGTTGCTAAGTATGATGTATCCCAGTTTGCGCATTTCTCTTATCAGTGCCTCGATGCGGTCGGTCTCTTTGATGCGGAGGGTACTGAGTCCTTTGAAATGGAATGGGATATTGAGCAACGCGCAGGTCACGACGAAAGTTTGTGCGAGGTCGGGCTGGTTGATGAAGGTATATTCGAGCCTTGGTACCCTCATTGGTGAGCGTTTGAGTCTTACGGTGGTGGGTACGCCGAGCTCAGTGGTCTCGAATTGGGTCTTCACTCCCAGCAGACTAAAGAGATATCGTGCCACGGAGTCACCCTGACGTGAGCCATCCATGAGTCCTTTGAGCTGTATGCGCGAGTCGCTGTGCTGATTGAAAGCCAGTGCCTCATACCAATAGGAGGCAGCGCTCCAGTCGTTTTCGATGATATAGCTTTTGGGCTGATATGGTTGGGGCTTCACCTCGATGGTGTCAGGTCCTGTCCAGTCGACATCGGCTCCGAAATCGCGCATGGTGCATAGTGTGAGGTCGATATAGGGCCTTGAGATGACACCTTCAGTGAGGCGTAGTTGCATGCCATTGGTCATGGCGGGCCCTGCTATGACTAGAGCAGAGATGAATTGCGAGCTGATATGTCCTGGCACCTCGATGGCGCCACCCTCCAGTTGCCGGCCTCGTATGCGGAGTGGCGGGTATCCTATTTCTCCCATATAATCTATCTCGGCTCCCAGTCGTCTTAGCGCGTCGACGAGCACCCCAATGGGTCTGTGCTTCATGCGGTCAGTGCCAGTGATGATATGTTCACCGCTGTTGGTGGCAGCCAGGTATGCGGTCATGAATCGCATGGCTGTCCCGCTTGCCATGATGTCTATCTCATAGGGGTTGTCTTGAAGTGCCCTGATGATCACTTTGGTGTCGTCGCAGTCGGACAGGTTGTCGGGTCTTAGATGTCTGCCTTCGAGTGCATGTATGATGAGCGCCCTGTTGCTGATGCTCTTCGACGCAGGCAGTTGTACTGAGTAGTTGAGCTTTTCGGGTGCGTGTAGGATGTATTTCATGTTATAGCTTTTTCAATCAATTATTTTGCTTCCATGGATTTTCGGACAAATATAGTGCAAAGATGTTGAATGGCAAAATAAATAGGTTTAATTTTATATAAAAACTTCATTCAGATGTCTTGTAATATCTGATTGTTATTTACCTTTGCACATTGTAATGAAATATTTGGGCGAAATCATATCATTGGGCGTGGCGTTCTCCTGGACGATTGCCGCTCTTGCGAGCGAGGTGGCAAGTCGCCGTCTGGGTGTCTTTGTGATGAACGTATGGCGTATGGCTTTGGCCATGTGTTTCTCGGCCTTGCTTCTGTGGTTTTTTACAGGTCATTGCTATCCTGCTTGGGCCAGTGGTGAGACTTGGTGCTGGATGTTGTTGAGTGGGGTGGTAGGCTATTTCTTCGGCGACTGGTGCCTGTTTAATAGCTATCTGACCATCGGCTCCCGTTTTGGCCAGTTGTTCATGACGCTGGCTCCTGCTTTCACAGCTCTTGGCGCTTGGGTGATGATCGGTCAGACGTTGTCGGTCAGGAGTCTGATAGCCATGGTGGTGACCCTCTCGGGCATTGCGGTGTCGGTATTAGGTAGGGGGGAGAAACATCATCTGAGTGTCGCCCTGCCTACCAAAGGTATCCTTTATGGTTTGGGAGCCGCTTTGGGGCAGGGCATAGGCCTTGTGCTTAGTAAGATAGGTCTCGACCATTATGTGGCCGATGTGCCGGTGGGACAGCTGCCCCAAATGGACATTTTCCTGCCTTTTGGTGGCAACATGATTCGCTGTGTGGCAGGCTTGTGTTGTTATTCTGCCTGGCTGTATGTGATGAACCGCCGTCGACCTGTCAGCCAACGGCAGACGATGCGTGACAGCCTGCTTGACCGCCGGGGCCTTGCGGCGATGTTGACGGCTGTCGTCAGTGGTCCTTTCATCGGTGTGGGCTTTTCACTGATGGCGGTGCAGTATACGGCTGCTGGCATCGCCTCCACGATTATGGCGATGACACCTATTCTTATTCTTCTGCCCAGTTATTGGCTTTTCCATCAGCCGATCACTCTGCGCAACGTGGTGGGCGCCGTCATCTCCGTCATAGGCGTGTCTTTGTTTTTCTTGTGAGTCGAGAGTTGTCGCCTTTTCTATTCACCTTGCCTGATGCCTGTCAGGGATTTTTCGATGGATGGTTTTTCAGCCAGTTGCCGAGGTCCTGTAGCAACTGGTCATGGTATTTAAACCAGGGCCCGATACCGAATCCGTGTCCGCCGGTGGGATAGATGTACATGGCACATTCGTTGCCGGCTTTTTGCATAGCGGCGTAGTATTCGAGGCCGTTGGTGACGGGTGGCACCAAGTTATCGTCACTGGTCATGAGGATGATGACAGGTGGTGTGACGTGTTGTTTCACTTGGTATTGGGTGGAGTACTGTTTCACCAGTTCAGGGTCTTTCTGTCCTTCCTCGCCGAGGAAATTGATGCATGAGTATTTGTGTGACACCTTTTCGTCCATGGAGATGACAGGATAGAAGAGGATGGTGAAGTCAGGACGTACAGGCTCTTCAGAGAGTGTGGAGATGACGGATGCCAGGTGTCCGCCTGCCGAGAATCCCATGATGCCTACATCGTGAGGGTTGACTCCCCAGTGTTGTGCTGAGTCGCGTACGATGCGGAACGCTTTCTCCACGTCGCCGATGGGCTTGGTACGGTCGCCGTGTGGCAGACGGTAGTTGACCACAAAGTATGCGATGCCCTGCTCGTTGAGCCATCCCGACCAATGGGTGCCTTCGTGTGAGTTGGAGAGGACAGAATATCCGCCACCGGGTATTCCGACAATGGCTTTTCCTGACGGGTTCTCGGGCAAGAACACCACGAGGTTGGCCTCACCGTCATTGGTCAAAGGGATGGTGAAGTTTCTTGCTGTCTGTGCCTGTGCGGTCACAGCGAGGAGCAGCAGGCATGAAAATAGTAATTTCTTCATGTGATGAATATTTGATGATGTTTGTATAGTCATTGGTGTTTTTTTGTGGCTTTGTGGTAAAACATGGCCTTCAGGCACAAAATTACAAAAAAATGTGTTTCACCCAATTCTTTCTTCCTGTTTTTTTCCTTACCTTTGCAGTGTATTATACCTCATCACCCTTTCAAGAAAAATTAAATATAATGAAGAATAGTTTATTATTATTGTTCATGTCAGCCTTGTTGTTCGCATCGTGCATCAAGGATGAACCGCTGAACACAGAGTGTGACATCGTCAGCGCATGGGTGGAGGGAGTGCAATATGCAGAGAACTTCTACCAATCGTCTCAAATGCGTGTTGAAAACCTTTCGACGACAGAGAAAGAGATTGTCTTCACAGTACGTTCGCTCCTTTCACTTCCCACCAGTCTGCCCGTCTATTTCGACATTACTCCCGGAGCCACCATTGAACCTGCTAATGGTTCGCCGCAGGATTTCACCAAAGGGCCTGTGACCTATACGGTCACCTCTCAGGACGGAGAGTGGCATCGTCAGTATACGGTGATGTTTAAGGAAGCCAGTCTACCCATCTACAAATACAGTTTTGAGCACTTTGAGACCATCGTGTCCTACTCCAACTCTTATCATGAGTTTTATGAGGTCGACCAGTCAGGCAATCGCCTTAACATCTGGGCATCGGGCAACATTGGAGCCATCATGGCGAAATATGACTCAAAACCCGAAGACCAACCCACCTATTCGTTGGAAGCGGGTTATCAGGGCCGTGGTGTGTGCCTGAACACACAAGACGCTGGCTCCTTGGGCCAGTTTTTTGGCAAACCCATCGCCGCTGGCAACCTGTTCATGGGACGGTTTCTTTTAGAGCATGTGCTTTCAAACCCACTCAAATCCACGGAGTTTGGTCGTCTCATAGACCGTGTCCCAGTGCGTGTGACGGGCTATTACAAATACCGTCCGGGTGCTGTCTTCACCGACCAAAAAATGCATGAGGTGCCAGGACGCACCGATGAGGCCAGCATCTATGCTGTGTTTTACCGCAATAAGGACGAGGATGGCAAGGATGTCTATCTCTATGGCGACAATGTGTTGTCCAGCCCCTACATTGTGAGGAAAGCTGAGGTGGCTTCGTTGCCACCTACAGATCAGTGGACCCGCTTTGAGATGTTTTTCGAGGGTGGAGAAGCCGATGACCAGTTATTGGACTCTCAGGGGTATAACATGACCCTTGTTTTCTCGTCTAGCAAGGGTGGTGCCTCTTTTGAAGGAGCCATCGGCAGTGAGTTGTGCATAGACGAAGTAGAAGTGTCATTTGAGAACGACGACGATTAACAAAGAGGAGGACCCACATGATGAAAAAATATTTCAGCATCTTGATCGCATGGTGTATGACATTCACAGGCAGCGTCTTTGCCGGTACTCCGGAAAGAGCGTTGTCACTGAAAGCCCGTGTAGGCTATAGCATTGGTGGCACGGCGCCCATCGGC
This sequence comes from uncultured Prevotellaceae bacterium, assembly GCA_902780635.1. GTDB lineage: Bacteria > Bacteroidota > Bacteroidia > Bacteroidales > Bacteroidaceae > Prevotella. Next base: position 130,481 of record CACZGH010000003.1, on the reverse strand, counting down.
ATCCCCGCCACCATTCGCAGCATTGAAGCCTTTCGGCTGACCCCCTCGCTGATGGTTGGTGTCGACGTCAATGTGCCATTGCATGACCATTGGGGACTGTTGACAGGGCTGCATATAGAGAACAAAGCTATGGACACCGAGGTGACTACCAAAGGCTATCGGATGGAGGTGGTGAAAGGCGACAGTAAAATAGAGGGACTCTTTACGGGTCATGTTCAACAAGATGTGACCCAATGGATGCTCACGCTGCCTGTCATGGCCACCTATGAGCTATGCCAGAAAGTGACACTGAAAGCAGGCCCTTATCTCTCGCTGCTCGTCGACAAAGACTTCAGTGGCATTGCCTCAGATGGATACCTGCGCCAGGGCACGCCCACAGGTCCGCGTGTGAACATGGGCAACAAAAAAGGAGAGTGGGCCACTTATGACTTCAGCGATGACATGCGTCGTCTGCAGATGGGTGTAGCGGTGGGAGCCGACTGGCAATTGCATCCCCACCTGGGACTTTCCGCCGACCTCAACTGGGGTCTCACGGGCATTTTCAAGAGTGATTTCAAGACGGTGGAGCAAACCCTTTACCCCATTTATGGGATACTAGGAGTGTTTTGGAGATTTTGAATTCCTGCCATGATCAGAGATTTTGTGGCCATTGATTTCGAGACAGCCAATGGTGAGTTGTGCAGTGTCTGCTCTGTGGGTATCGTCATCGTCCGACAGGGAAAGAAGGTCGACTCATACTACAGTCTCATCCATCCTGAGCCCGATTATTATAGCTATTACTGTCAGCGGGTGCACGGCCTGTCAGCCGCAGATACAGATACGGCACCTATTTTCCCTGTTGTGTGGGAGGAAATAGAGCGACGTATCGCCGCGGCATTTCCTGAGACTTTCTTGCCGGAACGACAGTTGTTTCCGCCGTTTGTCGCTCACAATGCCCGTTTCGACGAGAGTTGTCTGAAAGCAGTGTTTCGGGTTTATCAGATGGATTATCCTGACTATTTATTCTGTGACACCCTGACAGCCTCGCGGCGTCAGTTCGGGCGTTCTCTCCCCAATCACCAGTTGCAAACCGTCGCTGCCGCCTGTGGTTATGACCTCACACGACATCATCATGCCTTGGCCGATGCCGAGGCATGTGCTGTCATTGCGTTGTATCTTTTGTAGGAGTTGAGGAGTTGAGGAGTTGAGGAGTTGAGGAGTGGGGGAGTGTTCAGATCTTTTTCTGGATTTTCCTCAGCAGGTTTATTTTTCCGTCGTCAATCAGTTTGAGGATCAATTCGCCGAAAAGTGTGTTCTGCCAGGCAAACCATGGGCGGGTGTAATTGGATGCGTCGTCTTTGTTGAACGACTCGTGCATAAAGCCCGTCTGGTGGTCTGTGTCGACCAGCATCTGCACGCATTGTGCGATCTCTTCATCATTCTGACTGGTGAAGGCCCTCATCATGATAGACATCGGCCACACCATATCATATCCTACATGCGGTCCACCGATGCCTTCACCCACTTTGCCACGGAAGAAGTAGGGGTTGTCCTCACTCCATACGAAACGCCGGGTATTCTGATAGATGGGGTCGTTGATATTCACGTCGCCCAGATAAGCCATGGCCAACAAGCTTGGTACGTTGGCATCGTCCATCAGCAGTTGGTTGCCAAAGCCATCCACTTCGAAAGCATAGATTTTTCCATATTTCGGGTGGTTGTGAATGGCATACTTCTGTAAAGCTGTCTCCACCTCGTTGGCAAGTTTTGTATACTCTGCCGCTGCTGCTGCGTCGTGATTGACTGTCGTAAGGATCTCGGCTATTTTCCGCAACGATGTCACGGCAAAGAAGTTGGAAGGTACGAGGTACAGGAAGACGGTGGCATCGTCGGACGGACGGAACACAGAGGCGATGAGTCCTACGGGTTTGACAGGGTTGCCATAGCCGTCGTTGCACACGGTGTCGTATTGTCTCTCCGTTTTTCGCATGAAGCGATAGGGGCCTTTGGCTTCCTTCCGTTGTTGCTCACGGAATGTGCGCAGTATCTTGGCCACTGCCTCGCGCCACACTTCTCCGAAGATGGTTGTGTCGCCAGTGATCTGCCAATAGTAATATGCCAGACGGATGGGATAACACAGAGAGTCGATTTCATATTTCCGCTCATGCAAATAAGGGTTCATGTCGGTATAGTCCGTTTTCCACTCGCTGCCGGTCGGACCGATGTTGAAAGCATTGGCGTAGGGGTCGAGGCAGATGCATTTCAGCTGCCGCAGGATGGTTCCGCGAACCATGTGACGTATTTTTTCGTCTTTTTTGGCGAATTGCACATACGGCCACACCTGAGCTCCAGAGTCACGTAGCCACATGGCATGGATGTCGCCTGTGTAGACAAAAGTGTCATCGTCGCCATCCTCTGTCTGGCTGTAGTGTACGGTGGTGTCCAAGGTGTTGGGGAAGCAGTTCTCAAACATCCATGCCAGGTAGGGAGCGTCTTTGAGAAGTTTTTTTACTTCTTTTATTTTTTTCTCGATGGCATCGGAGACGAAGAGCCGATACTCGAGTGCAGGCCGTCTGCTCACCTTGATATTGTCGGTTGGCTCTGCAACTTGCTCTGTGAAAGACGGAGCATTGTTTTGTGCACCCATATGTCCTGTCATGCAAAGAAGCATGAACAGAAGCAGCATGTACTTTTTCTTCATAGTTATTCAGATATTGTGATAAAATATTCTCCCGTCAAGATATCGTTATTTCTTTAAAAAACGTTTCATAGGCATCATTATAAACAATAACGTCAACGATTTCATAATAGTGTATTGAAAGGGTGGATATATTGTTAATATTTGTGAATTTTTGTTTGCTCATTATTATTAATTGGTTATTTTTGTATAATTTTGAACTATTATTATATAATCTGAATCCAATAGCATGAAATATATCTTCTTTTTCCTTTTTATCTCGCTGTTAGGGTCACCTGTGAGTGTACAGGCTGAAGGGAGCATTGCGGAATGGCTGTCAAAATTGGACCATAGTCTTGCCCAGCGAGACCAATATGAGAAACAACGAGTGGGGCGTATTGACAAGATCAAAAAAGAACTGGAGTCAATCGAGAAACTCCCCAACAAGAAAAGCGACGACCGGTATTATCTGTTGATGTATCAACTCTATGATGAGTATAAGAGTTATTGTTACGACTCCGCTCATCACTATGCCAACGAATGCCTTACGCTGGCCCAATATAATCACCAAGAAGACCGTATCTTCCAGGCTAGCAATGCCGTTGCTTTCACTCTTATCTCTGCTGGTTTTCTCACCGAAGCCAATGAGATGCTTAAATCCATTGACAGAAGTAAGTTGAGTGGCCGTCTGCTGGAAGATTACTATGAGCATAACAGCCAGTTATGGAGAGCTCAGGCAGACTATGTGCGTGAGGAGCCCTTTTATACCAAATATATCACACAGAGCAATGCCTATCTGGACTCACTGAAGGAAATGCTGCCTGCTAACTCGTCCCGGTGGTGGTCGTGCCAGGGTTCCAGGCAAATGCGCGACCATCAGTTTCAAGAGGCGTTGGAGTCGTTCTACAAAGTGCTGTCGCTCTGCGATTCTGACTTGCATACCAAAGCGATGACCACTGCCGAGATGGCATGGGCTTATATCTTCCTTGACAACGAAGACAAGGCCATCGAATACTTTGCACAGTCGGCTATTTATGACAATGAGACCGCTACCCGTGAGATTACGGCCCTCTATCATTTGTCGCGGCTCATTTATAAGAAGGGCGATCACGAGCGAGCCAGTGTGTATGTGCATCAGGCTCTTGAGGATGTGCAATTCTACAATAGCCGCTTGCGGAAAATCGAAATTGGTGATATCCTGCCCATCATCGAGCGAGACAGGTATGAGGCTGTGTCAAGTCAGCGCAATTGGCTCATTGCCGCCAGTTGTCTTTTTGTGCTTCTCTCCGCTGTTGTCTTATATAGTTACTGGCTGATCCGGAAGAAGAACCGTATCCTGACTGATGCCAGGGAGACTATTGCCACGCAGCTGAACCAATTGCAAACCGTCAACCGGCAGTTGAAAGAAGATGACAAGATCAAGAATGCTTACATCGGAAGGTCTTTCTATACCAATAGTGAGTTTATTGCTAAACTGGAGAAAATCTACCTGATGATAGACCGCAAAATCGTGGCCCGCCAATACGACGACCTGCGATCCATGATGAAGCTCTCAACCTTGAATGCCGAGCGAGAGAATATGTATGAGGCTTTCGACCAGACGTTCCTCAAAATTTTCCCTGACTTTGTACAGAAATTCAATCTTCTGTTTGAGGAGAAAGACCGTAAACTGCCACCCAACGACCATTCCCTCACCTCCGAGATGCGTATCTTCGCTTTGATACGTCTGGGCATCACAGACAGTGAGCGAATCGCCAAATTTCTCAATTACTCTGTCCATACCGTCAATACCTATAAAACCAGGATCAAGAACCGCTCGATAGTGGAAAATGAACAATTTGAAAGCCGAATTATGGAAATTTAGAGACAAATAAGCGAATATTTCCATTATACAAGACGAGATTATTTGATAGTCGAAATGGTTGATAATCAACTATTTCGACTATTTTTAACTCTAATATCACTTATACACTCGGTTGGTTTTTTCAATTCCACTGTATGAAATCATAACTTTGCAACGAAAAAACATTTTGCATGGTTATGAGACGATATTTCACATTGTTCACTTTTTTTGTTGCTGTCATGTCAGCGTTTGCTCAGTCCGACTACAATCCTGTAGCCGATCCACAAGCTGTGGTCAGAGAGGGGAACGCACGTTTCACCATTCTCACACCAGAGATGATACGTATCCAGTACAGCAACAAAGGTCAGTTTGAAGACAGGGCCACCTTTGCCGTTGTCAACCGGCATCTGCCCGTTCCTTCCTTCTCCACAGAGAAAAAGGATGGATATCTTTATATCAAAACACAGGCTTTGACCTTGAAATACCGATTAGGAGGAAAGATCTCCAGTGCCACACCTACTGATGAGGTGCTGTCCATCTCATTCGGTATGAATGGGAAAGATGTGCTCTGGTATCCTGGAAAGGATGACGCCCTCAATTTAAAGGGAACCACCCGTACACTTGATGGACAGATCGGTGATAACAAACGTCAGGAATTGGAAAATGGTCTGCTGTCGAGGGCAGGATGGAGCATCATCGACGAGTCTCCTCTCACCAAACGAGGTGACGGCTCCACCACCTTTGCTTTTGACAAGCAGTATGATGGCATCGACTGGGTGGCTGAACCCGTAGACAAAGAAGCCATCGACTGGTACTTCCTGGGATACGGACACCAGTATAAGAAAGCATTGGGCGATTTTATCAAGATAGCAGGTCGTCAGCCCATGCCACCGCTTTATGTCCTGGGTTATTGGTATAGTAAATACCAGCGTTACACCTCGGATGAGTTTATGGAGATTGTCAACGATGTGAAGCGCAACAACATCCCGATGGATGTGATGATATTCGACATGGACTGGCATACCGAGGGCTGGACAGGCTGGACTTGGGACCGTACTGCCATCCCCGACCCAGAAGGACTCATTGAGTGGATGCACCAACATGGACTGAAAGTGGCGCTCAACCTCCATCCTGCCGACGGCGTGGATGATGATGAGGACAACTTCACTCTTCTGCGAGACGATATGGGTATGGACGCAAGCACCAAAGTGGTGCCATGGAATCTTAGCGACCCCAAATTCTATCATTACATGTTCAAGGATATCATCAGGGAAAGAGAGAAGCAAGGGGTGGACTTCTGGTGGTTGGACTGGCAGCAAAACCTCACCAGTAAGTATGTGAATGGACTGGGAGAAACATTCTGGTGCAACCATGTCTTCTACAATGATATGAAGAACAACCGTACCGACCATCGCCCCCTGATTTTCCACAGATGGGGTGGACTGGGTAGCCACCGCTATCCCATCGGGTTCTCAGGCGACTCTTTCACCACTTACGGTACATTGGCCTGGCAACCCTATTTCACCGCCACAGCCTCCAATGTAGGCTTCGGATATTGGGGTCATGACCTGGGTGGTCATCAGCAGACCGATGGCAATGACCCGGAGCTATACCTCAGATGGATGCAGTATGGCGTCTTCACCCCTGTCTTCCGTACCCATGCCACCAACTGGCCCGGAATCGAGAGACGTATCTGGAAATATGAGAATTTCCCATTGTTGCTTGAGACCGTGAAACTGCGCTATGCCCTCATGCCCTATATCTATACTGCAGCAAGGCAAGCCTACGATACCGGCGTGAGCATTTGTCGTCCACTCTACTATGACTCTCCCGAGTCGAGCAATGCCTATCTCTTCGAAGATGAGTATATGTTTGGAGACGACATCCTTGTGGCACCAGTTGTCACCCCCACGGATAAGGACGGCAAGGCCTCCCGACGCACTTGGCTGCCAGAGGGAAAATGGTTTGATGTATGCCGCAACCAAGTGGTGGAGGGCAACCAAGTCATCACCGATGCCTATACGCAAGAAGAGATTCCCTATTTCTATAAGGCAGGTGCAGTCATTGTCAACTATCCCCCGATGCTCAATCTCAACACCCGTCCAGACAGAATCATACTCAAAGTGGTACCTGGCGCTGATGGCAGTGCAACCTTCTATGAGGATGAGGAAGACACAGAGGGCTACAAGAGAGGAGCCTTTACGAAGACCCTCCTGCGTCATGAGAACAACCAGTTGACCATTTGTCCAAGAACTGGTAGTTTCCCAGGGATGCCAGAGAAGCGAGCTTATACGATAGAGTTCCTCAATACGGACAGACCCTCATCAGTGACTGTCAACGGAGAGAAAGTCTCCAATGGTGTATGGAACTACAACAGCCAGTCGAGATTGGTCACGGTATATCTGCCTGCCACCGAATGCGCCAGTCCGTCCGTCGTAAAATTAGAATATTAAAACCATCAACGAATATGAGAACGATATTATTGATAATGGGACTGATGGCAGCTTTGACGCTTCCTGCACAACAGTACAAGCAGCTTTGGATCACTGGCTCTGCCGTACCAGGTGGGACACAAAAACTGGAAATGGTGACCGATAACGACTTCAAATATGCCGGCCCTCTCAAAGCTGGCGAGCTGAGAGTCATCACGACGAAGAAAGTGGACAAGAAAACACAATATCTTGCTCCAACACTTCCAGATGCCAATGTTGCCAATCATGGTATAGGTTTCACAGTCACAACAGACGCTGCGTCTAAGGCATGGCAGGTCGTGGTTGATGATGACCACTATCGACTGCACGTTTTCCTCGACCGTCAAACACTTGGTGGAGAAATCTGTCAACCATGGGGCGAACTCTTTATAGGAGGTGGAGCCACGGAAACAGGATGGAAAGAGGGCAAGATGCAACTGATGCGCCAGCAGCTTGACGACCCCTATGTCTGGACATGGGAAGGAGAACTCAAGCGGCACGATGGGGTAGAGGAGCCTACCAGTTTCAAATTCCAAGGTCAGAACAGGTGGCATCCCAAAGCACTTCACCCCTATGTACAGGGCGCAGACATCCTCAACGACCAGCGTCTCCGAATCGGAGGCAACGATACCAAATGGATTATCACGAAAGATGGCGTTTACCGTATCACCATCGACATTTTCAAAGAAAAAGTACAAGCTGAATTGATCAAATAACTAATAATCTTATGAAGATGAAAAAATTTTTACTTTTCGCACTTCTGTCCATGACAGGTCTCTGGGCAGGAAGCCAGAGGGCATTTGCCCTTGACCAGAAAGACGGGGTCTATCAGATAGGCAACGCACAAGACTTAGAGGATTTCGCCAACATGGTGGCCAGTGGAAATGGAAACATCAGCGGTGCGCTGACTGCAGACATTGACCTTGCCGGTGTCACTCACTTTCCTATCGGAACGGTGAGCAGCCCCTTCTCTGGCACTTTTGACGGACAACAGCATTTCATTCAAAACATGACGCTCGAAATGCCAGAAGCTGAATATGTGGGATTGTTTGGCGTGCTCAACGATGGCGCAACCATCAAGAATGTCATTGTCGACTGGTCATGCTTTGTCTCAGGAAAGAGATTTGTGGCAGGTATCGCCGGTGGTACCAATGGTGGTGGCACCGTGACTTTTGAGAATTGTGGCAATGAAGCCAGCGTCGGTGCTGCAGAAGAGAATGCTGCCGGTATTTGTGGCGTGAGCATGAGCAGTGCCTGTGGTATCAGACTCATCAACTGTTTCAATACGGGTGGTATCAGCGGCAACCGTGAGTGCGCTGCCCTCTGTGGATGGGTAGGCAACACAGGTAGTGTGATCACCAACTGCTACAATGCCGGTTTTGTCATTGGCATGGATGGCACCAACTCACTTTGGCGCAACGGCAATGGTAAAGGCACCAACAACTTCGACACCTATGGCTATCAGGGAACTCCTATCAGTGAAGATGAGTATGACCTGAGTTGTGGAGCTATCGCCTATCAGATGAATGGCAACCAGAGCGAGAATGTCATCTGGTATCAGACACTGGGCGTCGATATGCATCCCGTGCCCTTCTCCTCACATGGAGTGGTCTATGCAGTGGGTGACCTCAATTGCGATGGTTCATCAAAAGGCGGCGATGCCACCTTCTCCAATGTCAACGAGTCCAATCGTGACCCACACCAGTTTGTCGATGGTATCTGCTCTGTCTGTGGTGATGTGGACAAAGACTATCTGCCCCTTACCGATGGCTTCTACACACTCAATACCGCTTCCGACCTGAATTGGTTTGCCGCTCTCGTCAACCATGGCAATAAGAAAGTGAATGCGAAGCTGGGCGCAGACATTGATTTCACCGAGTATACCCGTAAAGATGTGATGATAGGCGGTGATGCTTTCACTGCCAGCGAGAGTGATGAAGCCCGTGCATTCGATGGTATCTTTGACGGACAGGAGCATAGCATCAAGGTGAGTTACAATGTGTCTTATGATGGTGTGGCCCTCTTCAAGGTCATCTCCAACGCACAGGTCAAGAACCTCCGCGTGACAGGTAATATTGAGAGCACACAGCGTTTCATTGGCGGACTGGTGTTTGTCACTCGTGGCGCTTCTTTGATTGAGAACGTGGTGGTGGATGTCGATATCGTCGGTTCCTATCCTGGCGATGCCACCCATGGTGGTATCTGCTCAGTGGCACACGAGAATCCTGTCTTCCGCAACTGTGCTTTTGTAGGCTCTCTCAATGCACCTTATTGCGAGGGTAGTGCTGCTATTATCGGCTACGCTCACGGCGAGGTGGAGACCAATATTGAGAACTGCTATGTGGCTCCTTCAGAGTTTATGCTGACAGGCAACTCCACTGTGATTGCACGCCATGTAAGAAATATCATTAATTGCTTCTATACCAGCAATATCACAGACTTCTGGGAGAATGCCGCTACGATGGTGTCTATGGATGCTGTGAGCACAGGTGAGCTTTGCTACAAGATCAACGAGGGTGGAGAGACCAATGCCTGGCGTCAGAATCTTTCTTCCGATACTTATCCTCTGCCTTTTGCCTCTCATGCAATGGTTTATGCCAATGGTTCTCTCAATTGTGACGGAACTCCGGGTGGTGACATCGCTTATTCCAACACACAAGGTGAGCCCCAGCGTGCAGACCACCAATATGTCGATGATATCTGCTCGGTGTGTGGTGCCCGCATGATACGCAACGGACAACAGCTGAAAGCTCTCGCCGACGCCATCAACAATGGTGAGATAGACGGAAACGTGATTGTAGACCTGGCCAACGATATCGATATGGCAGGCATCGCATTCGAGGGTATCGGCACACGCTTCACTCAGCAGATCGACGAGGAGAGCAGCGAAGATGTGAAACGTCCTTACAAAGGAACCTTTGACGGACATGGCTATCATATCAAGAACATGCTCATTGAGTCGGAAAGTGGCAACAAGGGTCTCTTCGGTGTCGTGAGCGGCGCTTATATCAAGAATGTGGTGGTAGACGCAAGTTGCGAAATCTATTCTACAGGTTACTCTGCAGGTATCGCCGGTACTTCTATTGGCCGCAACACGCTGACCATTGAGAATTGTGGTAACGAGGCTGTTGTCAACGTAGGCCAAGAGGGTGTTAATGGCGCAGGTATTCTTGGTGTGAACGACCTCAGCGAGGCTTACGTGAGAATCATCAATTGCTACAACACAGGCGACATTATTGGTCAGCGTGAGTGTGGCGCTATCTCTGGATGGCTTGGCGACCGTGCCGATGTCATCAATACCTACAGCAGCGGCTATGTGGTACCCGGAGCAGTCGATGGTACCCGCACCTTCGCTCGCTACAACGGATCAAATGTCACTTTCACCAACTGCTATGAGGTGAATGGCTCACAGGTGACTTCTGCTGAAGAAAGTAGCGTCGCTAGTGGTAAGCTGTGCTATGACCTGAATGAAGGTGCCGGCAAGGTGGTGTTCTATCAGACTCTTGGCAGCGACTTGCACCCAGTACTTGATGCTACCCATGGCATCGTGGGCATGAAAGATGGCCAATATGTGAACATCAGCGATGGTATCCAGCACGCAGTCAACCCAACAACAACTGTTGAAGCCATTTACTCTATCAATGGTGTACGTCAGCAGCAATTGAAGCGCGGTGTCAATATCATCCGTCAGAGCGATGGCAGCATAAAGAAAATTTTCATACAGTAATTTTAAAAGGTTAATATGACCCGCAGAGTCATGATGTTTTTGGGCAGCCTCACCATTGCCTCTATGGCAATGGCGCAGGCTGCCTTTGTCTCAGACCAGCAGGTGGCGGTCTTTTATCCGCCACAGTATGATGCCTCCCAGCACGAGCCGTCGCCCATCTTTGAGCATGAGCCTAAAGCCATCTATCCATTGCCAGCACAGTGGAGAGTGAGACCACAGTTCTCTCTGCAAGATGGCAAAAGCTTTGCCAAGATGACTGTCGACGAGCAGGTGGACTTTTATGGTACAGGAGAGGTGACAGGCCCCTTACGCCGGAATGGACGTACGGTGGGTCTGTGGAATATAGATACTCCCGCCTATAGTGTGGATGGCGGCTCACATTTGTATCAGAGCCATCCATGGGTGATGGGTGTGAGAGAGGATGGGAGCGCTTTCGGTATCATTGCCGACAATACCTGGCGACAGTCTATCTCTATCACCGACCATCAAGTGACTTTCGAGAGTCAAGGTCCGGCTTTCAGGGTCGTGGTCATCGAGCGTGAAAGTCCCCGCCAACTGATGAAAGCTTTGGTCGAACTCACTGGTACGATGTCGCTGCCTCCCTTATGGTCATTAGGGTACCAGCAGTGCCGTTTCAGCTATCAGCCCGATACCCAAGTCATGGAGATTGCAGACCAGCTACGTAAGCATCAGATACCGGCCGACGTGATATGGATGGACATCGACTATATGGATGGTTACAAGATTTTCACGTTCAATCCGAAAGAGTTTTCCAATCCCAAGAAGCTTAACGACTATCTGCACCAGCATCATTTCAAGTCAGTGTATATGATCGACCCTGGTGTCAAGGTAGAGTCTGGCTATTTTGTCGATGACCAAGGCACAGCCGGCGACTATTGGGTGAAAGACAAAGAAGGTAAACCCTTTGTGGGAAATGTATGGCCTGGTCCTTGCCATTTCCCCGATTTCACAAGGCCTGAGGTGCGTATGTGGTGGGCCACTCTTTACAAAGATTTTATAGCTACTGGCATCGATGGTGTGTGGAATGACATGAACGAGCCAGCCGTCTTCAATCAGCATGAGAATACCATGCCGATAGACAATATCCATCTTGGTGGTGAAGGGCTTGCCGCAGGTCCCCATCTTCGTTACCATAATGTTTTTGGTCTGAACATGGTGAGGGCCAGTCGTCAAGGCCTCCTTTTGGCTCAGCCGCAGAAGAGACCGTTTATCCTCTCCCGCTCCAATTTCCTTGGCGGACACAGGTATGCAGCCACTTGGACTGGCGACAATCTCTCGTCAGAAGACCAGATGAAGTTGAGTGTTCCTATGTCACTCACATTGGGACTGTCAGGTCAGCCTTTCAATGGCCCTGACATAGGTGGTTTCTGTGAGAGTGCCACTGGCGATCTTCTAGCTCAATGGACGGCGATGGGTGTGTTCTTTCCCTTTGTCCGCAACCATAGCATCAAAGGCAGTGCGCAGCAGGAGCCATGGGCTTTCACCCAGGAAGTGCTTGACGCCTGTCGTACAGCCATCAACCGTCGCTATTTGCTCATGCCCTATATTTACACGGCATTCAGAGAGGCCAGTGTCGATGGCATGCCTGTCATGCGACCTGTCTTTATGGCCGATGAGCATGACCTTAGCCTGAGAGGCGAGGACAAGGCTTTCCTTCTGGGTGGCGACCTGATGATTGTCCCTCAATGGGCTGGTAAGGTGAGTGAGCCCGGTCAAGGTTCATGGTGTGCCCTCACCCTTGAAGACCATCCCGACTCCTATCAGGCGGTGTTGAAACAACGGCCAGGCTCTGTCATACCACTTGCCAATCTCGCTCAAAGTACCGAAGAGATGCGCACCGACTCACTGACGCTGCTCGTCTGTCTCGACGAGGACGGCAGGGCTTGTGGACAGCTTTATGAAGACGATGGCGATGGTTACGGCTATCGTCATGGAGACTATCTTGTCACAAAGATGGAAGCCAACCTTCAGAAAAAACAACTCCATGTGACCCTCTCCGCTGTTGAAGGAGACAGAGAGCCTCCCGTGCGTCGATTGCGTATAGCCTTTGTCAAAGATGGCAAGGTGCAGTACTCTGCATGGCAGGAAGGCAGCAGCGCAACAATGAAAATCAGGAAATAGTCAGCAATTCATTTAATTATTTATATCATGAGAATAAAATTACAATCGTTGCTGGTAGTGGCCATCGGATGGCTCACTGGCACGCAAGCATTCGCTCTCGACAAGGTGGATGGCGCATATCAAATAGCCAATGCTGCCGACCTTGTTGAGTTTTCGGCTATTGTCAATGGTGGTGAGATCAATGCCAATGCTGTCTTGACAGCTGATATCGACATGACAGATGTGGCATGGACCCCTATTGGAAATAGCGCCAATCGTTATGAAGGTGTCTTTGACGGACAGTTTCATACCATCGACCATCTGAGATACGAAAGTTCAGAGGAGCGTATCGGTATTTTTGGTGTGGTGAACGGAGGATGTGTCATCAAGAACTTGATTGCAGGTCCGGCCAATGAGATTTGTGGTGTAGACAAAGTGGGAGGCATCATAGGCTGTTCTGACGGCAGTGGATGGGTCACCCTCGAGAATGTCGGTCACGAAGGCTATGTTTATGGTACTGGCAATAACGTATGTGCCATCATCGGAGTGGTGATGAATGGAGGTCCTGCCACCCGTATCACCAACTGCTACAACATGGGCAACGTCAGTGGTGGTGGCGAGAGCGCCATCATCGCGGGATGGTTTGGTGGCCATGGTAGCGTTGAGGTGAGAGGCTTTTGGAACACAGGTGTCATGGAAAGTGGTCAGGATGGTGGCAACTCTCTCTGGAGAAACAGTAGTGGCATCACGACAGAGCGTATCTTCCATCTCTATGCAGATCAAGGTGCCACAGTGATAGAAGATGGTGCCCTGGCTTCTGGCAAGCTCGCCTTTCAACTGAATGACAGTCAGGATGCAGGATATTGGCGCCAGAACCTTTCCGACCCCAAAGACTTACATCCTACCTTCCTTCCCGACCATCTGTTGGTCTATGCCAATGGTGAGCTGAGTTGTGATGGTTCGGCAAAGGAAGGCTCCTCTGTGACCTATTCCAATACAGAAGGTAGCGTGCGTGACGATCATCATTTCGAGGCAGGTTTCTGTTCGGTTTGTGGCATGATGCAGGACGATTTCTGCCAGATGGAAGACGACCATTATCTCATTGATGATGGCGACAAACTCAACTGGTTTGCCTATATGGTCAACAATGTCAATGGCGCAGCCAATGGCCGTCTCACAGCCGATATCGACATGACAGGCAAGTCCTTTACCCCCATCGGACAGGATGCCCATGACTTCAAAGGTCATTTTGATGGTATGGGACACCGCATTCTGAACCTTGTCACCAATGCCGAGTTCAACAACCAGGCACTCTTTGGACAAGCCGTGGGTGGAGCCGTCATTGAGAATATCATCATCGACGCCTCTTGTCTTATCCAGGGTAATGCGTTCACCGCTGGTATCCTCGGTCACGTTTGGGGCGACGGCGTCATCGTGAGGAATTGTGGCAATGAGGCCAATATCTATGGGTCGGCTCAGAATGCAGCAGGTATCGTAGGTTGTTCAGAGCGTGAAGTTCACATTTCCGATTGCTACAATCTGGGAGAGATCAACGGTTCACATGAGAATGCCGGTATCTGCGCTTGGATGGGTTCCAACAACTCAACGATTAAGAACTGCTACAGCACAGCGACAGGTATCAATGGCGCTGCACTTTGGAGAAAAGACGAGGTGGCAGGAGAAAACATGTATCAGATAGAGGGTATCCAGGGCAACGCCTTCACCATAGAGCAGATGCAGAGTGGTGAACTGGCATATATGCTCAATGGCAAGCAGAGTGAGAATGTGAACTGGTATCAAGTGGTAGGTACTGACCTTCATCCTGTTCCCGTCTTCATAGAAGGTGGCGTTGTGTATGCCAATGGTTCTCTCGATTGTGCCGGCAACCCGAAAGATGGTGCTGAGGTCACCTTCTCCAACACGGAGGGAGCCACACGTGATGACCATCATTTCGTTGATGGCATTTGTACGGTATGTGGAAATCCAGATGCAGACTATATGAATGCAGAGGATGGCAAATATACTTTGGCAAGTGTTGCTGACGTGAAATGGTTTGCCGCTATGGTGAACAAGGTGGATGCCAGTCTCAATGCCATCCTGTCCAATGATATCGACTTCCAGGGAGAGGAATTTTATGGCATCGCTACAGCCGCTGCTCCTTATTGCGGCACTTTCGATGGTCAAAGACACATCATCCGCAATTTGTTTATCAATATGCCTGATGAGGCCAATGTGGGATTCTTCCGGGAGATCACCGCAGGTGCGCACATCATGAATCTCACGATTGATGCTTCATGTGCTATTTCAGGAAAGAACTTTGCTGCCGCTTTCATAGGCCATGTGAGCGGAAATGGCACCGCCCTGTTAGAACAACTTGGCAATGAGTCCTTTGTCTCTACAGTTGATCAGAATGCTGGTGGTATAGTTGGCTGCAACACTTCTGGCGAACTGAAACTCACCCTTCTCAACTGCTACAACGCCGGTCCTATCTCCAGTGGATGGGAGGCAGGTGGACTGTCTGGCTGGCTGGGCAATGATGCTGTGACCGTCAATTGCTATAACATGGGTGTTGTCACCAATGGCGAGTCGTTTGCACGTGGCAACAACATACAGATCACCAACTGTTTTGACCCTGTCACTGATTGGCCCGCACTGCCGGTTACTCCGATAGAGAATTTCACCAACGATGTTGTTTACAATCTGCTGGCAGAGGCAGCTCCTGGCATTTGGTTCCTCAGTGCAAAAGAGGGAGGTCATCCTGTGCTCTATGATACAGGTTTTGTGAGCGGCATCAGTGAGTGGATGGCACCTGCCACCAGTGCGAAAGTATACTATGATTTGCAAGGCCGCAAGGTCAACCGTCCCTCGAAAGGACTCTATATCGTAGATGGGCACAAGGTGTTAGTAAGGTAAGTATTTGTTTTGGATAATTGATGTAAAGGGGATGCCAGTCTTTTTGGCATCCCCTTTTTCCGTGAAAAAGGCGCCTGATGGTGGTGTAGAGTGTAGGATAATGGAATATTCCACTTATACAATGTGTTTGTGCCATCTTTTGTAATATATTGATTATCAGAAGGGTTGAATGTTTTTGTGGTTTTTTTTGTTATACATTCATTAGTAAAGGTTATCCGTAGGATAAAATGTGCTAATTTTGCAACTGTAGTTAAGCACAATAGTTAGTTTTATGTTTGTTAGTTTTGGTAAAAGAGTATTCTTGTCGTTATTGTTGTTCAGCAGTTTTGTTGCCAATGCACAAACGGTCACAGAATACAATCCTGTGGCAGACCCCGAGGCTGTAGTGACCTCGGGGCGCGCCCGGTTCACAGTCCTTACCTCACGTATGATACGTATTCAATACAGTAGTAAGGAATTGTTTGAAGACAGAGCCACCTTCGCAGTCATCAACCGTCGTCTGCCTGTTCCTGAATTCACCACTCGTGAAGAGAACGGGTTCTTGTACATTGAGACCGGAGAGTTGAGTTTAAGGTACAAAATAGGCAGCACTATCTCGCCTTCTATGAAGTCACCCAACAACCTTTCTATCACGATGCAGTTGAACGGTCGAGATGTCATCTGGTATCCAGGCAAGGAAGACGCACTCAACCTAAAAGGCACCAAGCGCACACTCGATACGGCCAGTGGTGACAACCAACGTCCCGACCTTGAGGATGGCATCCTCTCGCGGGCAGGCTGGGCTCTGATAGACGAGTCGCCCAAGACCAAGCGTGGTGACGGTTCGACGACCTTCGCTTTCGAGCGTCAGGTCGACGGGATTGACTGGTTGGCCAGTCCCCTTGACCCTAATGCCCTTGACTGGTATTTCATGGGTTATGGCCACGCCTATAAAGAAGCTATCGGCGACTACATCCAAATCGCGGGTCGCCAGCCGATGCCTCCCCTTTACGTGTTGGGATATTGGTACAGTAAGTATCAGCGTTACTCGCAGCAAGACTTTATCGGTCTTGTCAATGAGATGCGCCAAAACGATATTCCTCTCGATGTGATGATTTATGACATGGACTGGCATCTTGACGGATGGACAGGATGGACATGGAATAAGAATCTCATCCCCAATCCCGCAGGGCTCATCAATTGGATGCACAACCAGGGTATCAAGGTGGGCTTGAACCTACACCCCGCTGATGGTGTGGCCAGCTATGAGGATCACTTCAGTGAGATAGCCAGTGATATGAATATCTCTGGCGACAGGGTGCCCTGGATGCTCGAAGACTCCACATTTTATCGGTCTTTGTTCAGCCATATCATACGTGAACGGGAACAAGAGGGTGTCGACTTCTGGTGGATTGACTGGCAGCAAAACCTTACCAGTTTTTATACCGAGGGCCTTGGCGAGACATTCTGGTGCAATCATGTCTTCTACAATGACATGCGCAACAACCGTCCCGAGCGGCGGCCGTTTATTTTCCACCGATGGGGTGGCCTTGGTAGCCACCGATATCCCCTTGGTTTTTCTGGCGACACCTATTCCACTTTTGGCTCGTTGGCCTTTCAGCCCTATTTTACCTCCACCGCATCCAATGTGTGCTTTGGCTATTGGGGTCACGACTTGGGTGGACACATGCAGATTGCACCCACCAACTCAGAACTGATGCTCAGATGGATGCAGTTTGGCGTGTTCTCGCCGATTTTCCGCACACACGGTGCCAGTCAGGAGGGCAATGAGCGCCGAATATGGAAACTGGACAATTTCCCCATGTTGCTTGACTGTGTGAACCTGCGCTATCAGCTGATGCCGTATATCTACACAGCAGCACGTCAGGCCTATGACACGGGCATTTCCATCTGTCGTCCTCTCTACTATGAGTGGCCAGAGGAAAATGAGGCCTACCGTCAGGAGGGTGAGTATATGTTTGGCGACGATATTCTCGTTTCGCCGATTGTCACTGCTGCCGGCAAAGACCAGAAGACCTTCCATAAGACATGGTTGCCTGAGGGGTCATGGTATGATGCCTGTCATAACGAGATGGTACAGGGTGGCACCACCATCAGTCATTATTATGGGATGAGTGATATTCCCTATTTTGTCAAGGCTGGTGCTATCGTGGTATGCGACCCACCCATGAATAACCTGAAGAGCGCACCAAGCAGTCTCATTGTGAAGGTCTATCCCGGAGGACCAGCAGGTCAGACGGAGCTGTACGAGGATGCGGGCGACACGCAAGATTATGCAGAGGGAGCCTATGCTACGACCTCTTTCAGTCAGACACGCAATGCTTCTGATTTGTCGCTCACCATCTCACCCATTCAGGGGTCTTATGACCGTATGCCCCAGGAGAGAGCGTACCAGGTCGTGTTTGTTTTAGAGGAACAGCCACAGTCAGTGACCGTCAATGGTCTGCCTACTGACGACTGGACTTACGACGAGCAGATGCACGAGGTGACGGTCAATGTACCATCCACCGAATGCAGCCAGCAAATAGTGGTGTCGCTGCAGCGCAATACCAGCGACATCAAACAGATAGGGACCACCACCATTGTTGATCAGCAGTATTACGACTTGCAAGGCCGCGAGTACACCTATGCGCCACAAGGCTCATACATATTGCGTCGCACATGGAGCAACGGCCGCGTCACCACACAGAAATTCATACGTTAGATTCATTAGAAAAACAAGTATAAGAAAGCTATGTCAAGGAAAACAGTCCTATTATCCGTCATCTGTCTCCTCTTTCAACTGAACTTGGTGGCGCAAAATTTCGACGCACTTTGGGCTACGGGCAGTGCTGTCCCACAAGGTACACAGCAACTGACAAAGCGCCCTGACGGCCTGTTCCGTTTTGCAGGTGCACTGAATGAGGGCGAGTTGAAAATCATGACCACCGAGACTTACCAGAAAGGTGTCACACAGTTTCTGAAGCCCCAGTTGGTCGATTCTTATCTTATCAACAAGGGTCTCAACTATGTCATTACCTCCGATGAGTCGCAGCCAGGTTGGGTAGTCTCGTTTCAGGAAGACACTTACCGCTTCCTCGTCGACCCTATGGCAAGGAAAGTGACCGGTGAGTTGATGCTTCCGTGGAATGAGGTCTTCATTGCGGGAAGCGCATTTGAGGGGGGAGCCAATCAAGTGGAGTGGAACCGCAATGGTATGCTGCCTTTCGAGCGTGACCATGACAATCCCTACGTCTTCTCATGGACAGGACGGTTGAGCGTCAATGACCATGTGGTAGAGCCTGGACGGTTCAAGCTTGAAGGACAAATGACTTGGGGTCCCCGTGAACTGCACCCTTATGTGCAAGACGAGGATTTGTTGTCGTCTACCCAGATGCGACAGGGAGGTGATGACACCAAGTGGCATGTCTATGTGGATGGTGTCTATCAAATCGTTGTCGACCTCTTCAATGAGACTTTCAGCGCACAACTCGTCTCCAGTTCCAGTCAATCCCAGACAGACGGCGTGGGTGATGTGGAAGTGGCGCGCGACGACCATTCCCATGCTGTGTACAATATGAGTGGCATGCAGGTGCAGCGTCTTCAGAAAGGTATCAACATTGTGAAGACGGCTGACGGAAAGGTGAGGAAAGTGCTCTGCAAGTGATAGTTTAGTCTTGAATAATTGATTAGCTATGAGAAACAAAGCTATTAAGATAGTCGCGTTGTGGGGATGTCTGCTCTGCTTCGGCTCTATCGGTGCCGTGCCCCTGTCGACACAACAGGCCCTGAAACAGGCCGACTCGTTTTTGAATGCCAGAGGGAGAAACGTGTTGAAACATCTGGTGGCAAAAGCGCCATCGCTTATGGGACACGCTACGGAGCATCCCGCCTATTATGTGTTTGATATAGAAGGCGGTGGATATGTGGTGGTCTCAGGCGACGACCTTACCGCTCCCGTGTTGGGTTATAGTGAGAAAGGCACGTTTTGTGAGGATGACATGCCCGAAGGCCTGAAGTGGCTTTTGCAGACCTATGCGGAGCAGATCGCTGAGGTGCGCAAGGCATCGGTGCGACGCTCGAATGAGTCATACCAGTCAGCGGAATCAACAGCCACTGCCGTGCGGCACAATATCGAGCCACTCCTGTCCACTTTGTGGAATCAGGGTCATCCCTACAATATGCTTTGTCCGCAATATTACAACCAAGACGGGTCACTGGGTGATCGTTGTGCCACCGGATGTGTGGCCACGGCTATCGCACAGGTGATGGCCTACTACAAATATCCCGAAGCCACTGTGCGCACGATACCCGGTTATCAGCAGCATTTCAGCACCAACCAGGGAGATAAGAGTGTGCAGTTGCGGAATGTGCCCGCCCATTCTGTCATCGACTGGGATCATATGCTCGATGTCTATGGCGACCATGACAGTGACCAGGAGCAACAGGCCGTTGCCCAACTGATGTATTGGGTGGGACTTGGCTGTAAGATGGGTTATGGCCCTTCCTCGGCAGCGGGATTTCCCGATGGGGTCTATGCTCTGAAAAGATATTTTGGTTACGATGACGGTACACATATCGAGAGCAGGTCCAATCATACCATTCGGAGTTGGGACGAGTTGCTTTATAAAGAGTTGGAGACAGGACATCCCATTGCTTTTGCCGGCACTAACAGCGGCGGTTCCCATGCTTTTGTGCTTGATGGATACGATATCGATGGCTTGTTCCACGTCAACTGGGGATGGGGTGGTATGGACAATGGCTTCTTCAGGATAGATGTGCTCGACCCTGATGATAATTCAGGCATCGGTGCGTCGTCGACTCCAGGAGGCTACAACATGGGTCAGGATGCCATCATCGGCATGCGTCTTCCCGACGATGTGACTGCACCCTCCGACGCCTACCAACTTACTGTCAACGACTGGGAGATCAGGCGGGGGAATGTCTTTTTCGCCAATTATGTGAATTGGTCGGGAGTCAACGCCGACTGGAATGTTGGTATCGGACGTGTGACAGACGACGGGTCGGTTGTTCCGATGGGTAACGAGGCAACCACGCATATCGACCAGAATTATTATCAGGGATTTGAGTTTGTGGTCAGTGGACTACCTCAAGGCATCCACCGCATCGTTCCTATTAGTAAGCGGACCACCGACTCACAGTGGCAGACCCCTGTGAATCCTGCTATCCGTTACGTGGAAGCCGATGTTGACGCTGATGGGCATGTCAGTCTCGTCATCCATCCTATGGAAAATGTGGAGTTGACGGAGATCACATTCCCCGGCGACCATCGTAAGGGTAATGACCAGCCCGTGTGTGCCTCTTTCCGCAATCATGGAGAGGAGTACTACCATGAGGTGTTCTTGTTTGCGGGAACCAACAACCAGATGGGGCAGTGTCTGAGCCGTACGGCAGTAGGCATGGTGGAAGAAGGTGAGGCTACTGCGGCTTTCCATTTCGTGCCCGAACGCAGCGGCACCTGGACAGTGTGGCTGGCAGCTGATGACAGAGGGAGCCGTATTCTGGGAAAAGCCGAGGTAGACATCACCGATGAGGGCATAGCCAGTAACGATGTCCTGCGATTTGTGTCGATGACGGTGGAAAACAGGGCCAACAGCATGATTTATGGCCCTTGTGCCCAGGGCAAGGTCACCGTCGTTAATCAGGGAAAGGAAGACTTTGACGGCAAGATACGTCTTTGGTTGTTCAAGTTGGCCAGCAATGGCTATTATTATGGCGTGTCAAGTATTTATCAACCTCTTCAGGCCGCTCCGGGACGTATGGCAAAAGCAGATTTCTTCTTCGACCATCTCGACATGAATGCGGTCTACACGATGAGTATACTGTATGAAAAGGGCGGAGACATCATCGACGGTGGCCTCAAACCGTTGGGTACGACCCAAAAAGGCATCGTATGTTGGTTGAATGACAAGTCACTGCGAGGTCTGCCTCCCAACTCTTTTGTGAATAGCCCCTCCAATGCTTTGGCGGTGGATATGAGTTGTGTGGGCGACATGGTCACCTCTGTCCATCCCAACGACAATCCCAATACGCTCTATATCCTCGATACTGACGCCACGATACCCGAAGGACTAGAGAGTGCCAATGTGGTCAGAGGGAGCCATGCCGACGCCATCCATCTCACTGATGGGAAAGCTTTCTTCTCGCCTGTGAATTTCACCGCTTCAGATATCACTTTCCAATGCGAACCCACTGGGAGCAATTGGCAGACTATCGCATTGCCGTTCTCTCCCGAAACGATACCCACCGACATGCAGGTTATGGAAATGGCTTCTGTCGACGATAGTGGCACCCCGGTTTTTACTGCGACACCCTCTATGCAGCGCTATATACCCTATCTCTTCCACACAGATGGTACAGAGGCTCCCGTGCTGTCAGCTCACGATGTGAAAATCTCTCCCACACATACTGTCTCGATGGCGGTAGGAGCGTGCGGCATACGGTTCTATGGTACGACGTTGACTGAGACCCATGATCATGTCATGGTGCTTAACTCAGAAGGCGATGCCTTCGTCGCCTCGCCAGGGCAAGTGAAGGTGCAGCCATTCAGGGCTTATCTCACCATGCCGGACGAAGTGGATCAGCTCCCATTGCCCAGCACCGACCCACAGGGACTGATAGAAAAGACCGTCGATCTTGACCAGCGCGATGACGCAGTATATAACCTGAATGGTCAGCGCGTCAGCAACCCGCAGAGAGGTCTCTATATCAAGAATCATCAAAAGGTGCTGATAAGGTGAGATTTTTGACGGACAGTTATTAACCAGATGTATAGAACACACTAACAATCATGACAAAGAAAATTTCCGCAATGTTGATGGCAGGATTGCTTACTTTGGGGGCCAGTGCCCAAAACAAACAAATGAAGGCTTACATGGTGTCTGACGCACATCTCGACACGCAGTGGAACTGGGATGTGCAAGCCACTATCCGCGACCATATCCGTAACACATTGGAGCAGAACCTCTTTCTCATCAAGCACTATCCTCACTACATCTTCAATTTCGAAGGAGCCGTGAAATACTCTTGGATGAAGGAGTATTATCCAATGGAATACGAGGAGATGAAACGTTGTGTGGCAGCCGGTAGATGGCATATCACTGGAAGCAGCTGGGATGCCAACGAGACCATTATCTGCTCACCAGAATCCTGGCTGAGAAACATTCTGTTGGGCCAGACTTACTACCGCAAGGAGTTCAATACCGAGGGGAGCGACGTCTTCCTGCCCGACTGTTTCGGGTTTGGTTACACCTTGCCCACTCTGGCAGCTCATTGTGGCCTCATCGGCTTCTCGTCACAGAAACTGGTATGGCGCACGAAACCTTTCTATGAAGACAACAAGAGATACCCCTTCACCATCGGACTGTGGCAGGGTATCGACGGGAGCCGTATCATGATGACCCATGGATTTGGTTATGGTCAGCGATGGAGTGACTCCGACTTGTCGACCAATACCACCCTTCAACGGGAAATCAAGGAAAGTCCGCTCAATATGGTTTACCGCTATTATGGCACAGGAGATATAGGCGGCTCACCCGACATCGCTTCTGTAAGAGCGGTGGAGAAAGGCATCAATGGCGATGGCCCTGTGCAAATCATCAGTGCAACCAGTGACCAGTTGTATAAAGACTTCATGCCTTACGACCAGCATCCTGAATTGCCCGTCTTTGACGGTGAATTGCCTATGGATGTGCATGGCAATGGCTGTTACACCTCACAGGCTGCGATGAAACTCTACAACCGACAGAACGAACACTTGGGCGACGCCGCAGAACGCACTGCCGTCATGGCCGACTGGCTTGGCACGGCACGTTATCCCAGTGCCTTGCTCACCCAGACATGGCAACGGATGATCTGGCACCAGTTTCATGATGATGTTACAGGAACCTCCATCCCACGTGCGTATGAATTCTCGTGGAACGATGAGTTTCTTGCCCTGAAGAAGTTCTCCGATGTGCTCACCCACAGCGTGTCGGCTATCACCCGAAAGATGAATACACAGACAAAAGGACAACCTGTGGCAGTATACAACAACGAGGCTTTCCCGGTCGCTTCCGTCGCGGAAGTGAAGGTCGACGGGGCACGAGACTATGTCGTGATGTCGCCGGAGGGGAAGAAGGTGCGCTCGCAGGTCATCAATCGTGACGGCCACCACTACGTGCTCTTTGATGCGGAAGCGCCGTCGACGGGTCTTGCCATTTATGACTTGAGGCCGGCGGGGAAGCTGAAGACTGTTCAGCCGACGAGTGCTCGTAGCATCGAGTCGTCGAGATATGCCCTTGAGGTGAATGAGTATGGCGACATCGTCTCTTTGGTAGACAAGAAAGCCAACAAGCAACTCGTAGCGCCAGGCAAGAGCTTGCGCCTTGTGGTGTTTGATGATTGCCGTTCGCCACAATGGCCGGCTTGGGAAATCCAGAAAGCGACGCTCGACAAAACGCCTGTGGCTGTACATGGCACTGCCGATATCACTGTGGAGAAAGGTGCCCTCCGACAAACCCTGGTGATCAAAAAGCGTTATGGCGAGTCTGACATTCTCCAGCGCATTCACCTCTATGAGGGAAATCTGGAGGAGCGGATAGATATCGAGAACGAGGTCGACTGGCGCTCACCCAATGCTTTGCTCAAGGCTGAGTTCGCCCTCAATGTAGCCAACGAGGAAGCTACTTATGACATCGGCTTGGGACATGTGAAAAGAGGTAATAACAAAGACCATCTCTTTGAGGTCTATGCCCATCAGTGGACAGACCTCACCGACCGCTCTGGCACCTATGGCGTGACCCTCCTCAACGACTCGCGGTATGGATGGGATAAGCCCGATGACCATACGCTCCGTCTGTCTTTGCTCTATTCGCCGAAACCAGACCGTGGGTATGTGTATCAGGCCACCCAGGACTATGGACATCATGTGTTCACCTACAGCATCGTAGGCCATGAAGGTATGCTCGACGCACCTAAGGCCGTCCGTCGTTCCGACATGCTCAATAGTCCGCTCAGGACTTTCTTCACTGACAAGCATCAAGGTGCATTGGGCAGTCACATCTCTTTCGTTTCTACCGACAACGACCAGATTGTGGTACGTGCGGTGAAGCAGGCGGAAGTGAGTGATGAATATGTGGTGCGTGTCTACGAGATGGGCGGGAAGACCACCCAACATGCGCGACTGACCTTTGCAGGCGAGATTGTCAAGGCCGTGGAGGCAGATGGCACCGAGCGCACACGAAAGTCGGCCACCTTCGACGGCCATTCGCTCGATGTGGACATCAATCCATTTGGCGTGAGGACCTACAAAGTGACGCTTGCCAAGCAAACATCTTCCTCATCAGACACTCAAGTGTTGTCATTGCCTTTCGACCGACATTGTTTCAGTTTCAATGAGTTCAGGTCGGCTGCCAATTTTGAAGGTGGCTACAGCTATGCCGCTGAATTGTTGCCCGATGATGGCATCACTGTCAATGACATCCCGTTCCGCTTTGGCGAGAAAGATGCTGCCAATGGAGTCTCCTGTAAAGGAAACACGTTGAGTTGGAACTCTGACAAGGATTACCGTCATTTGTATCTGCTTGTCGCTTCCGACCAAGATGACAGGATGGTGGAATTCACGGTGGGGAAAGCCAAACAGCAGAAGGGTGTGCCTTACTACACGGGATTTGTCGGACAATGGGGGCATGACAACCATACCGAGGGCTTCATGAAAGACGCGGAAGTGGCCTATGTGGGTAGCCACCGCCATTCCTCTTCCGGTGATGAGCCTTACGAGTTTACTTATATGTTCCGTATATGCGTGGATTTACCCAAAGGTGTGAGACAAATCACGTTGCCCAACGATGAGCATGTGGTCATCTTTGCCGCCACTTTGGCCAATGATTACCAAGATGCCACACCAGCCAGTCAGCTCTTCAAGACATCTCTGAAAGAAGGTGAAAAGACAAATGAGAATGCCCAGGTGCAACCTGTCAATTTGCTCAAAGAAGCCACCATCGTGGCCGTGTCGGGTGAGGTCAACGATGCAGAGAGAGCTGTTTTTCTTGTAGACGGTAATGAAAACACCAAATGGTGTGATGCCCAGCAGGCTCCTAACTATGTGACGTTCGACCTTGGTCGGCCAACAGAAGTGAAACGCTGGCGCCTCACCAACGCAGCCTGTGAGCACTCTTCCTATATCACTCGTACTTGTTTGTTGCAAGGCCGCAACAGCGAGACCGAAGATTGGAAGACCCTCGATATGTTTGATGGAAACAGAAACAATATTGTCAACCGCTTTTTCACTCCTACCACAGTGCGTTATGTACGGCTCTTTGTGATCAACCCCACTCAGGGGAGCGATTCTGCCGCCCGCATCTATGAGTTTGAGTTGTTCTGAAAACCATCTTCTAAGATCGGTTCAGCTGAAACCCCAAAAGCCTCTTGATGGGCTTTTGGGGTTCTTTTCTTTTCGATATGATACATCCAGGCCGTATATTTACATTATACAAACATTGATGAAATGAAGTCGTAACATATTGATACACAATACTTATTTTGTGTTGATGGTATTCTTTCTCTTATACAAATCCATTTTATTATGTTATCAACCCAAAAATCATTAAATTTGCAAAACGAATCATGATGGTCATCTTATCAGATGACATGAAAAGAATAAAAAAGATAGGAAAAGAATGAGAAAAATTATCGCCTCACTTTTGATGATAGCCACCACCGTGGGGGCAGAGGCAGCTGTAGAGAATGGCAAGACGTATCGTATCGTTCCCGACGCCAACCATCAGACATCGCTTTTTGTGAAGAACGCATCCAAGGGCAATATGACCCCCGTGGTGGTATGGACAGAGACGGATGTGCCAGCGCAGCAGTGGACCCTCGTTGGTCTCGACGATGGCGCGGTGGCTCTGAAGAATGTGTATACAGGGTTGTATCTTGACACCCAAAACCGTCTTCTGGTACAGAATGCGCAGCAGGCGGCTTGGAATCTTGTGGCTGTGGATGAAGCCAATAATGATTACAACCTGAGTCAAGATGCTTTTCTCGGACTGAATAATACACATGACGGCCAACAACCCTCATTAGGCAATCAGACGGTATGGCATTTTGAGGAGGTCGAACCTCAAACTTGTTTTGACGGGCGTGCCCGGCAACGGATGTTGGACGCCTTCCTGGCACAATATCTGCAAGATAAGGGCAAAGGGTATCGCACATTTGTCAACGGCGGATGGAATGAAGCAGAGACCCTTGAGGCAGTGCTAGACTTCTATGAGGCAACAGGCGACAGACGTTATCTCCAGGCTTTTGAGGCTTGTTATGACTATATGCGCTATCATGTGGGAGCCAACTGGGATAGTGGCACTGCCGTAGGTGGCTATGACTGGTATGGTTATGACTTCAATGACGATGTGATGTGGATGATCATTGCAGCCGCAAGGGCATACCTTATCACGGGCAAGCAGAGTTACCTGAACGATGCGAAACGCAATTTCGACCTGATATGGAATCGTGCCTATCTTGGATACGTCGGTCTCCTTAGGTGGGCGGAGCATACCGGAAACAGAAACGGAGCCAATTCATGTATCAATGGACCTGCCGAGGTGGCTGCATGCTATATCGGGTTGGGTACAGGAGATGAGACCTATTTTGAGAAAGCCCGTGAACTGTATGCCAACCAACGGCAATATCTCTTCGAACCATACACAGGAAAAGTGTATGACAGCGTCGTGTTTAATCCCGCTGATGCCACAGTCGTAGACCGCAACACATGGGCCTCCACCTACAATCAGGGCACCATGCTCGGAGGAGCGCTGCTGCTTTATCGCCATTATGGTGACAGTCAGTATAAGACAGACGCAGGGCGCATCATCGCCTATGCGAAGACTGCCCTCTGCAACAGTGATGGTGTGGTGCGTGTCTGTCAGAATGCTGATGGCGACTTTCAGGGTTTCAAAGGTATATTGATGCGCTATGCCGGGTTGTACGCTACTCAGTTTGACGACGCGGAATACCAGTCATGGATCACAGCCAATGCTTTCCATGCTTATAACAATATCAACTCTTTGGGCTTTGGCCATTCAGCATGGCTCACCAAGGCCGCTGAGAATCTGAGATATGGAGATGTGAACTATGGCGGTCCCGGCTCTGCCTTTGGAGCAACCACAGCCCTTACAGCAGCCTGTGCTGTCGCCTTGCAAAACCGCTTGGGCCAAACCATGTCATACGAGGCAGAGGACGCACAGCGCACAGGGTCAGCTCAAGTGAAAGAAGACAATGATACGGGTGGGAAATACGTCACCGGACTGGATCATGGAAATGGTATGTTGAGGTTTTCTTGCCAGATACCTGAAGACGGCGACTATTTGCTCGACGTGTATTACCTTTCCTTCCAGTCGCGCAACCTGGAAGTCACTCTGGATAACAAAAAATATACGCTCACATGTCCCAGCGTTTCGACTTGGGACCATATCGCCGATGAAGGGAAAGCCACACTGAAAGTGAGTCTAAAAAAAGGCCAGAACATCTGTATTTTGACCAATCCGAATGGTAATGCGCCACATATAGACAAAATAAAATTCACCCAAGTTCTTAGTTCGCAGGCCGACAAAGTCACGCTGAGTGCAGAAGATGCAGAGACCGTCAGTAAAGAGTCGATGTCGTTTATATATAACGCATCTCAGGCAGGTCATTATCGTGTCGATATCTTCTATCGCAATCAAACGAATTGCAAGGTGTCTCTTGCTGTCAATGCGTCCGACGCTTCCGTCATGGTTTTTGCTGCCACCGGCGAGGCGATGGCACAGCGTCCTTTGTTTATCACGCTGAAAGAAGGGTCCAACACCTTGCTCTTCAATAGCAATACAGAACTGCCAGCGATAGACCATGTCGATATTTCCTATCAGGCGCCGATACCCAACGTGTTGGAGGCTGAATTTGCTTCCACGACAGGTCAGGTGGCCATTGCGAAAGATCCCGATGCGTCAGGAGGCCGTTATCTGAGCAATATTGGCAATGGCAATGACAACATGGCCACATTCAGGTACGACGCGCCGATAGAAGGAAAATACCTGCTCAAGATCACCTATTTTTCGGCACAAAACAGGCAGATGTTTGTAAGGGTGAACAATGGAGAGAAAATCAACCAAGTCTTTGAGAATACCGGTGGCTGGAATGCTGCCACAGCGATGATAAAAGAGGTAGAGGTGACCTTGAAGTCGGGTACGAATGTCATCACACTCGGCTGCGACTCCGGGTGGGCTCCATATGTCGACAAGATTGCCTTGTCTTTCGATGGCTTCGATGCGGTGGAGACTTTGTTGCTGCCTCAGGGTCAGCATGATGAGGCTTGGTATTCACTTGGTGGTCTGGCGTTGCATGCACCCATGCAATCAGGTGTATGGATTCATCGAAATCAGAAATACATAGTTAAGAAAAGATGATGAAAAAGTGTAGTTTAAGTGTATGGTTCGTGATGCTGTGCCAGTGTCTCTGCTTGGCGCAGCAGCCACATAGTGGCAATCCCATCTTTACAGGGTGGTATGCAGACCCAGAGGCTGTGGTGTTTGACAACAGGTGCTGGGTCTTCCCGACGTATTCTGCAGAATATGACAAGCAGTTGTACTTTGATGCTTTTTCCTCCCGCGACCTCGTCAAATGGAAAAAGCATCCTCGCGTGCTTACAAGTGAAAATGTACAATGGGCAAAGAGAGCGATGTGGGCTCCGGCCATTGTCAAAAAGGGGAAACTTTACTATCTCTTTTTCTCTGCCAATGATGTGCATGAGGGAGAAGTGGGCGGTATTGGGGTCGCTGTGAGCAAGAAACCTCAAGGCCCGTATAAAGACGCCCTCGGAAAGCCGCTTTTACAGCAAATAGTCAATGGTGCACAGCCTATCGATCAGTATGTCTTCTGCGACGATGATGGCCAGTATTATATGTATTATGGCGGATGGGGGCACTGCAATGTGGTGCGTCTGGCCGACGACTTGCTCAGCATCGTGCCTTTCAGTGATGGTGAGACCTTTAAGGAGGTCACCCCAGACCAATACGTGGAGGGTCCGTTTATGCTGAAATATCATGGAAAATATTATTTCATGTGGAGTGAAGGAGGGTGGGGGCAACCCAATTACTGTGTGAGCTATGCCATCAGCGATTCGCCACTCGGACCATTTCGAAGGATAGGAAAAATATTGGAGCAGGATCGGAGTGTCGCCACAGGCGCAGGCCATCACTCTGTGATCAAGGGCCGTGGCGACAATGAGTGGTATATCGTGTATCATCGCAGACCTCTCAATGAAACAGCCGCCAACTCCCGGCAGGTATGTATCGACCGCCTGTATTTTGATGCCAATGGCTATATCCAACCTGTCAAGATGACATTTGAGGGAGTGGAAGCCACAAAATTGAAAAAATAATTAATAACAATCATATGCGCAACTTAATTAAAACCTGTTTCTTGGCTTTTGTGATGCTGGCAGGCACCCATCAAGCCTATTCGTTGGACTTGTCATACCATATTTCTCTCAAACAGCCGGGCAATCCGTCTGTGGCATATCCACTCACCCGGATGGAGGGTCGTCTGGTGTCAAAACAGTCTCTCCCGCTGACCATCAAGGAGGATATGGAGAAAGTGAACGACGAATACCGTCTGACACTGACCTTAACAGCCCAGGCGAAAGTCTACTTCAATATCGGAGTAGAGGCCAATACCCATTTCAATACCAGTCAATGCGAGTTTTATCTGCCAGGATTCTGGTATCATAAGAACCTTCGTTCACCGGCAGAGGCACCTTCGTTTCATACCTCCAATAGTTGGAATTTCAGGGAAGACCGGCTCTCAGCCCCCCTCTCAGGTGTGTACAACACCGAGTCGGGACGGGCGCTGACCGTGCTGAGGGTGCTCGATGCCCACCCCTCCGACGCACTTCTCACCCATCAGGAGGGAGAAGTCATTCTTGGCGGCACAAGTTCTTTAGGATATCTTGGTTTTGACAATGCCGATGGCAATGCCAAACTGACTTTTGGTTATCCTTTCGTGGAGACTCCAAAGAGATATATCCGCAAACTCACGTTGGTCAATCCCATCTATTCCTTTGCCCAACTCGACAAAGGAGAGCAGATGGTCCTTCAATGGCGCATCCTTGAGAGCGAGGCCAAGGATTATGGACAGTTTGTAGCCGATACATGGTGCTACTGTTTTGACCATCTGCAGCCGCAGCCTTTGAATCCACTCTATACCCCTGATGAGGTCAAGGCACAGCTGTCTAACTATTTCAGGATGGCATACGTCGACAAATATCCCCTGAAATATCATTCGGGCATCAGTATCAGATGTGATGATTGTAAGCCTGTAGACCATGTGCAGTTAGGGTTCTGCGGACGTGTGCTCCTCAATGCCTTCAATGCGCTGGAGTATGGAGAGCAGACTGGCGACCCACAATTGGTCAAGATGGGCTACGAGATCTTCGACAGTTGGCTGATGAATGGACTGACTGCCAATGGCTATTTCAAGGAAGATATGCACATCGCCGGTGGCATCCCTGCAGACAATGAGGTGATACACAGTATCCGCGAACAGTCGGAAGCCGTCTATGCCGTGCTTCACTATCTGGTGTATGAACGCAAAAATGGTCGTCTGCACAAAGAGTGGGACGCCAAGATGCGCACCCTTCTGAATGCGATGCTGAGTTTGCAGGAGGCTGACGGACATTTTCCGAGAAAATACCGCGAC
Source organism: uncultured Prevotellaceae bacterium (assembly GCA_902780635.1). Lineage (GTDB taxonomy): Bacteria > Bacteroidota > Bacteroidia > Bacteroidales > Bacteroidaceae > Prevotella. The sequence goes on along the minus strand of CACZGH010000003.1, from coordinate 99,042 downwards.
GATGGGTCTCATGTCGATGCTTCCGGAGGCTCTACGCCCAGTGCGACATCTACGCTTGTGATGGGATACAAATACTTTAAGGACAAACGGTATCTGAATGCAGCCAAACGCTCCGTTGACTATCTGGAAGAAAACATCATCTCAAAGAGCGACTATTTCTCGTCGACTCTTGATGCCAACTGTGAGGACAAAGAGGCTGCTATCAGCGCCGTGACAGCCACCTATTATCTGGCGATGGTGACCAAAGGCAAGGAGCGTGACCATTATGTGTCACTTTGCCGTCAGGCAGCTTACTTCGCACTGTCATGGTATTATTTGTGGGATGTGCCTTTTGCACCTGGTCAGATGTTGGGCGAACTCGACTTTTGCAGCCGGGGTTGGAGCAATGTGTCTGTAGAGAACAATCATGTCGATGTGTTTGTCTTCGAATTGCATCATATCGTCAAATGGTTGGCCGACATGACTGGTGAGAGACGTTTTGGCATGATGGCTGACGTGATTCATTCGTCGCTCTGCCAATTGTTGCCCACAAAGGAGAGATTATGTGGTATCGGAGTGCCCGGATACAATCCCGAAGTGGTGCAACACACCCACTGGGATTATGGTAAGAACGGGAAGGGATTCTACAATGATATCTTTGCACCCGGATGGACCATCGCTTCCCTTTGGGAACTGTATTCTCCACAACGAACAGTAGGATTTTTGAATTAACCGACAACACTCACCCTATATTTCCGTTATACACGAGTATAGGGTGATTTTTTTTAAATACCTGATAATCAAATACTTTTATATAGATATAATGATATTCGACTTATACAAACATCATTAAATAGCGCATATATGCGTATAAGAGTTAATTTTGCAAAAGAATTGTCGAAACAAAGATTTAACAATACTCTATATGATGAAAAAACAATTATTCAAATTTTGCCGTTCATGGCTACCAGCGGGCGCGACATGTTTGTGTACCCTTACCATGCTGACGTCTGGTCCGCTGTTGACGGAGTCTGTCGCTCAGGTTCAACAAAAAGTTAAAATGTCTCAAGTCACAGGTCTTGTCGTCGATCAAGAGAAGCAACCACTTATCGGTGTTACTGTCTCTGCTCTGGGAACTGAAAACCTTGCCATCACCGACATTGATGGTATGTTCCATATTGACGTGCCTGCTCAAAACAATGCCACACTCGAATTTACGTATGTGGGATTCAAGAAGAAGCAAGTGAAGGTCAATGGCGCCAAGCTGCTCAATGTGATGTTGGAAGAAGACGCCAATGAGTTTGAAGAGGTGGTGGTGACAGGTTATAGCAGCCAGAAAAAAGCCTCTATCATCGGTTCTATCGAAACCATCAATCCTACAGAACTGAAATTTGGTACCACACGTACCTTGTCCAACAACCTGGCTGGTAAGCTGAGCGGTGTGATTGGTATCCAGCGCTCGGGTGAGCCAGGATATGATGACTCCAATTTCTGGATTCGTGGTATCTCCACCTTCTCAGGCAACAACAATCCACTTATTTTGATAGACGGTGTGGCCAGAGACCTTAATAATGTGGATGTGGCAGAAATCGAGTCTTTCTCCATCCTGAAAGATGCCTCCGCTTCGGCCATGTACGGTGTGAGAGGTGCCAACGGTGTGATTGTCATCACCACTAAAAGAGGTAAAATTGGTGCCCCTCAGGTGAGATTTCATGTGGAGCATTCGATCAATGAGCCTACAAAAATGCCCGAATTTCTCAGTGCGCCCGACTATATGTCGCTGCTCAATCAGCTGGCCGTACAAGATGGCATAGCCCAGCCTTTCACACAGCTGCAAGTAGACCGCACCCGTTCAGGCTATGACCCCGACCTCTATCCTGATGTCAACTGGGTGGACGCCATCACCAAGGACTATGCTTACACCACACGTGGCAACCTTGATATCAGTGGTGGTTCCGACTTCCTCCGCTATTCTATTGTCGCTTCTTATTTTAGGGAGACAGGTATATTGGAGCAGGACAAGACTTTGCTCACCGACAATGCTACCAACAACCAGCAGTTCAACCTTCGCACGAATATCGATATGGATGTGACGAAGACCACCATGCTCAGGGTCAATATCGGTGGATATCTTAACAGGTTCAAGAAACAACGCTGTAACACCGATGGCGCTTTTGGTGAGGCTTTCCGCACGCTGCCATTTGTGCATCCTGCAAGGTATAGCGACGGTGCCATCCCCGTCATCTCCAACAGAGCTAACCCCTGGCGCACCGTCACACAACAGGGTTATGATTTCATCACATCGTCCAAGTTGCAGACACTGTTCAGCGTGGAGCAGGATCTGAAGATGATCACTCCGGGTCTGAAGGCCAAGGCGCTCTTCAGTTTCGACCGCTGGAACCGCAGTTCACGTGGACGTACCGCCAACCCCGGCACCGTATTTCCTGCAACAGGCCGTGACGAAGAAGGCAACCTCATTTACAGCCAGTTTGAGACTGGTGATGAGTCAATGGGCAGTTACAACAATGGTGAGTATGGAAACACCAACGTCTATTTCGAGGCTGATGTGATGTACAACCGCCGTTTTGGAAAGTTGGATATAGATGCCATCTTGCTTTACAACCAGCAGGCATACGATGATGGCAGCATCCAGGACTATCGTAAGCAAGGTATCGCCGGACGTCTCTCTGGCACCTATGACAATCGCTATGTGGCTGAGTTCAACTTCGGTTATAATGGCTCAGAAAACTTTGCCAAAGGAAAGCGTTTTGGTTTCTTCCCCTCCTTCGCCATTGGCTGGCTCTTGAGTGAGGAACCGTTCATGGAGAAGATGAAGAAGACCTTCAATAAGATCAAGTTCCGTGCCAGTATCGGTCAGGCTGGTGATGACAACATCGGTGGCCGCCGTTTTGCTTATCTTGGCACACTCTACACCGACCAGGAGGGTTACACATGGGGCACCACCGGACAGCGTAGCTACAGTGGTATCACTGAGGGTGACATAGGTGTCGACAATCTGACTTGGGAGACGGTGACGAAACAGAATTTAGGTTTCGAACTGGGCTTGTGGAATATGATTGACTTCAACTTTGACATCTTCAAGGAGAAGCGTAAGGACATCTTCATGCAGCGCACCATCATTCCTACTCAGAGTGGTTTCGTCACATCACCTTGGGCTAACTTCGGCCAAGTGACCAACCATGGTATTGAGATGACGCTCAATGTGCACAAGCAGTGGAACAAGAACTGGTTTACATCAGCATACGGCAACTTCACCTACGCCAGAAACAAGGTGCTGGAGAAGGACGAGCCTGAGGTGCTCAAGGGTACTCATCGCTCTCAGACAGGACGCTCGATGAATGAGCTCTGGGGCCTCACCGCAGAACGTCTCTTTATGCCCGAAGACTTCAATGCCGACGGTACACTCAAGTCGGGCATCCCCTCACAGGAGGGTGTGGGTGCTGTGACGTTACACCCTGGCGACATCAAATATGTGGATGTCAATCATGATGGTGTCATCACAGAAGAAGACGAAGGATATATCGGTGGCACAGAAGACCCGCGCATCGTATATGGCTTCGGTGGTGTGGTGAGCTATAAGAATATCGACTTCAATTTCTTCTTCCAAGGTGCAGGCGACTTGTATCGCGTCATTGGTGGACAGCCCTACTTCCTGCCTGGTGGTGGTACGACCACTGAAGGCAATGCCTACTCCTATAACATCGATGACAGATGGACCTCAGAGAATCAAGACGCCTACGCTTTCTGGCCTCGTCTCAGTTATGGACCCAATGTCAACAACTACCGCCGCTCCACATGGTGGAAGAAAGATATGAGCTTCCTCAGATGCAAGACGGTTGAGGTGGGTTACACCTTCCCCAAAGCATGGTTTGAGAAACTGTATGTCAAGAGTTGCAGGGTGTTTGTCAGTGGCAACAACCTCTTCTGCCTTTCCTCGTTCAAACTTTGGGATCCTGAGTTGGGCACCAATGACGGATTGAGGTACCCCATGAATCGCTCAGTGATGTTCGGAATCGATGTGAATTTTTAATGGAAGTGGAATCGTATAAAAATAGTTAATGATGAAAAAGATGAAACAATATATATGGGTGGTGATGGTACTGATGATGATGCCACTCACACAGTCATGCTCTGACTATCTGGACAAAGAGCCCGATACGGAGCTTACCACAGAGATGGTATTTGAGAACCGCGACAAGGTGTACTCTTGGCTGAGCTACGTCTATAATATCATCCACAATCCTGACAAGTGGGCCCTCACCGCCGATGGTTACGAGGTGTTCGCCGATGATATCACCCCCTCTGCAAGATGGCAACAGTGGGACTGGAATGGCGTGATACCCAAAATCCTTGGACAGTGGACCATCAACTCTACCTGGGGCGGCAATTTGTGGCACATGATGCCAAGATATATCCGTCATGGCTATATCTTCAACAACATGGCGAAGGCGATGCCCGACCACGACCTGCCACAGTCGGAAATCGACAATATGAAAAACGAGGTGAAGTTTCTCTGTGCTTATGCCTGGTGGCAGATGGCAGAAAACTATGGTGGTATACCTTTCACTCCAGACTATATCGCACCGACCGATTTCGAACTCTCCGACCTGATGGTAGGACAATCGAAGTTTGATGATGTCGTTGCCTATTGTGACAAGGAGATGTACGATGCAGCCATGGCATTGCCAGCCGTCTACGATGATCCTTCAAAATACGGACGTATCAATCGCATCATGGCTCTTACCGTACGTTCACGTATGCTGCTCTTCGCGGCCAGCCCACTGGTGAATGGTAATCCATGGTATACCGACTATGTGAACGACAAAGGTGAGCAGATTTTCAATCCTTCCTACGACCCGCAAAAATGGGTGAAAGCGGTGGAAGCCTGCAAACTATGTATCGAAGAGGCTGAGAAAGCCGGCTATGCGCTCTATACAGAAGCAGGTCCCCAGGGTGGTATCGACCCCTTCCTCTCCACTTACAATGTGCATATCAAGAGATGGAGTGAGGGCAATCATGAGATCACCTTCCCTGTGACCAAAGGTAATAGCTATCGTGACACCTTCCTGCGTACAGTATCTGTGCGTGAATATGGTGGCGGTAATGGACTGGGTGTCTATCAGGGTCTTGTCGACGCCTTCTTCACTAAGAACGGACTGCCTATCTCAGACCCCAACTCCGGTTATGTGGAGGAAGGCTTCTCTTCAGTGGTCGACAACCGTTCGAATACTACTTCTTGGGAGTTTGGCACCGGCGTGCCAGGCGAGGTCACCTCTCGCGGCACCTACAATATGTACTGCAATCGTGAGCCCCGATTCTACAACGCTGTGTCTTTCCATGGGTCATGGCTGGCTGTCGGCAACCGCAAATACAACTTCTTCAATGGTGGTCGCGACAATGTGCAGACCTCTTCACCACACGACGCACCTCAGAATGGTTACCTCGTAAGAAAAGGTCTCAACGTGCTCGACAATTATCTCACCGGGGCCATCACCGAACGACAGGGTTTCACCTATCGTCTGGCGTTCACCTATCTTGACTACGCTGAGTCCCTCAACGAAGCTTATGACACCTATGATGCAAGGCAGACTGCTTTGGAGTATGTGAATCGCATCCGTGAGCGTGCGGGTGTGAGAAAGTACACGATGAGTGAGGTGCCACTCACTGACGAGGAATACATCCATGTGGACAACTCGCAGGAGGATGTACGGCGTGTGGTGCGTGCCGAGCGTCGCGTGGAATTGTGCTGCGAGAACAACCGCTGGTATGATATCAGAAGATGGAAAGACGCTGAGAATCTGCCTGAGATGTGTGGTGACGACTATGGTATGAACTTCCAGGGACGCACCCAACAAGAGTTCTTCAAGCGTACTGTATACCAGACACGTGTATGGAAACGCCAGTATTACTGGATGCCTATCTATATTGATGAGTATGAGAAGAATCCTAATCTGCGTGAGGCTCCGTTCTGGGTCGTAGAGAAAGATGAAGAAAATAAAAACAATTAGAATAGTTGATAAGCCTTATGAAATATTTCAGTCATATATTCTGCTTGCTGTGTCTGTCGATGTCTTTCATAGCTTGCAATGAGGATCCCGAGATGTTCCAACTGCCATCTTATCCTGATGAGATGCATATCAAGGGCTCGGTAGAGTCTGTTGTCCTCAACAAGGGCATCGCCGATCAGGGTGCTGTCACCTTCACTTGGGATGCTGCGACAAGTCCTATCTCCCCCTCTGATGTGGTGACCTATAAAGTATGCCTTTATCCATCGGCAATGAAGGATGATAAGTCTGACTATATCGACGTGGGTACCAATCTCTCTCTCACGCTCACACACGACCAGCTCAACTCCATGGTGGCCAAATGGGCACTCCCAGGAAATCCTGTGAAAGTGACGGCACAAGTGTTGAGTAATGTGCAAAATGAGACCAAATATGTGAAACCAGAGGTGTCGACAGTTGAACTGACGGTGACAGGCTATGAGAAGTATCCTGCATTCCTCTATATGGTGATTACTGACGACGCAGGCAATGCGACAACACAGAAACTGGAGCAACGACAACTCGGTACTGGCATCTACGAGGTCTCCTTTAACATGGTGCCTTGCACCTATCATTTCACCACTACTTCAGAGCCTTATCCTGCTTACGGCACGGCTGGTGGCCAACAGTTGGAGTATGTGGTTGATGGCAACATCAATGAGTTTAGGAACGATGCCACAGGTATGCGTACGGTGATTGTCGACACCAACTCCGACTTCAATGACTGCCGTGTGCTCAACATTATCCAGTTGCCCACACCGGGTCTGATCTGGATTTGTGGTAATGGATGCTCTGTGGGATGGAACACCAACACTTCGTCAGGACGACTGGAGATGGTAGGGTCTGCACGTGAGCCTTATCTCTATGCGTGGACAGGTGATTTCATCGCGGGTGGTGAATTCAAGATTGGACTTGGAAATGGCTGGGGAGACCAGTTCTTCTATGCTCCAACCGAGAATGCCGACCCTCTGGTCAATCACGAGCTGCTCATGTATCGTTTCCAGGATGATGGTGGCGACCTGAAGTGGGTGCCTTCTGTTAGCGGCAGATACACGTTCACCATGTGTCTTCTCGCTGATGATATGTGGACCAAGTTTGAACCAGCTAACTAAAGCTTATGAGCAATCTGTTGATGAAATATCTATTGGCCCTCAGCCTGACCCTGAGCACACTCTCCTGTGCTCAGGCAGGCGATGGCGCCAGTGTTTATTATAATCCTGTCATCAAGTATAGTCTGCCTGATCCTACTGTCATCAAGGCGGCAGACGGATACTTTTATCTCTATGCCACGGAGGATACGCACAATGTGCCTATCTATCGGTCAAAAGACCTTGTCACATGGAGATATGCGGGGACGGCCTTCACTGACGCCACTCGCCCCATGGACTTTGTGCCCAATGGTGGCATCTGGGCCCCTGACATCAATTATGTCAATGGAAAATATGTGCTTTACTACTCTAAGTCGGAGTGGGGAAAGACATGGGAGTGTGGCATCGGAGTGGCTGTCAGTGATCGCCCGAATGGTGGATTCCACGATGCGCACAAACTATTCATCTCCAGTGAGGTGGGGATAGAAAACTGCATCGACCCCTTTTTCATCAGAGTCGACTCATGCAACTACCTGTTCTGGGGATCTTTTCACGATATCTATGGTGTGCAACTCTCTGATGACGGACTCTCCATCATGGAGGGTGCCCAACCAAAGAAAATCGCCGGAGGTCTTATCGAGGCAACCATGATTGTGAAACACGACAACTTTTTCTATTTGATAGGGTCGGCAGGTTCCTGCTGCGAGGGAGCCAACAGCACCTATCGCCTTGTGATGGCCCGCTCACGCAATCTTTTCGGACCTTATGTGGACAGAAACGGAGGAAGTGCTGTCGGTGACCATTTCTCCCCACTGCTCAACAAAAGTCCAGAGGTGTATGGGCCGGGACATTGCTCTGAGTGGGTGACAGATGATGCCGGACAGACATGGATGCTCTATCATGGTTATCAGTCTGCCGATGTGGACGCAGGACGTGTGGTCTATCTTGACAAGATCGTGTGGGGCAATGACGGTTGGCCACAAGTGCAGGGCATGAGACCCTCCACCGAGGCTGAAGTGCCTGTCTTTGGAAGTCAGGATGGCATATCTGAAAAAAAAACCGTGAGTGACAATGCCTATCTCATCAATCACGTGAGCGATGGTGGCTATTATCGCATCGATAGTCCCGATAACGATTTGTTTTCCTGGCAAGTGTATAATGCATCAGGCAATATGGTTCTCAAAGGCGAGTCGAAAAAGACTGCCATTGTCGATGCGTCAATGATACAGCGGGGGCTATACATCTTGAAAGTGAACGGAAAAACGGGTCGTTGTTGCGAGAAAATATGGCGGCAATAGTCGCACTGCGCTGCAGTAGATTTTTAGTTGCCGCTCAACAGTTTGGTTATTTCTGCTGGATTGAGAGCCCACTCGTAGGTATATGCCTCATCGGCTTCTTCGGGGGTATTCACAGGGGTCAGTCCCTGGGCCTTGGCTTTCATGTCAAGGAGTTCACCCACGGAGAGTTTGTTCTTCAACCTTTGAAGCAATGCCTCGATGGACTCTTGATCGGCGCCTTTTAACGTTTGTGAGGTGAAGGGCATCTCCAACCAAATGATTTCACGCTTAGGTACGTCGAGCACACCAAACACCAATCCTTTGGAAAGGTTGCCTTCGCTGATACGGACGATATGCTGCACGCATGACGGGTCGTAGGCAACACCCTTTTTTTCCGAAATTTTCATCGGGTAAGCTGAGTTCATCCACCCCACCATAAGATTGGGGGAGAGTGCCCCCTTGGAGTAGGCGTTGCAGGTGAAGACCACATATTGGGCTTGAGCCTTTTCCAGTTCCGGCAGTGACAGTTCGATGTACTCGGCAGTCCCCACCATTTCAGGGATGGAGCGGATGTCGCCGGAGTGCTTGGCACCCACACAAGTCAGTTCGTAGTAGGCACATTCATGGATCTCGTTATTGGGTAAAGTAATGCGTGCGCTCAGATCCATGTCAAGATGTTGTTTGTGCAAGCCTTTGCCCCAATGGAGAAATAACCTGACGGCATCACCCTCGATGGGGAAGTGGGTGCCCATCAGGGCGCACGATGTGTCTTGGATGGTGGTAGAGCGGTCGCCCACGCTGACAGGGATGTCGTAGAGTGACGGATCGATGAAGATGGTTTTTGCCTCAGTCTTCTGTGCTGCGAAGTGCCGATTCATGGATGATTTGTAAAGATTATTGACGGCTTCAGCCATGGCTTTACATTCGTCATCTGTGTAAAGCGTCAGCAACTTGTTAGGCTCTATCTGCTTGATGACTCCGGTGACGGGTCGTGCCAGCCGCACTTGTTTCGGGTCGAAATACATATCTGCCGCATTGCCGAGTGACAACAGCAGACGGGTGGGCAGTTGGTCGACAATCTCATTGAAAGCAGCCAGCGTCTTGTCGCAGCCGACACGGAGCATGGTGGCGAACAGACAACGTGCAAAGAGCCCGGGGCGTTGCTTCAACAAAAACAGCAATTTGTCGGTATCGTTTTCAGCACGCACTTTGTCCACTTGTCCTTGCCAAGTGGTGTACGTTTGCTTGTAGAACACGTCGAGGATCTCAGCCAGATGCTGAAACCCTTTCTTGCGAGAGTATTCACCCAGACGGAGTGCATGGATCATCCGCACCCACATGCCCCGCTTGGAGTTCATGTTTTCTGCGGCCTGCTGTGCCGTCATGGGGATGGCATTCAGCCACAGAGCCACCCGCCGACATGTCTTGCGGTCGTATTTCAGTTTTAGTTTCTTTTTCATGCCCTCTGCAGCATCGTCTCCTTCTTCCAATGGCTCGCACATGTGCTTGAACAACAATTTGGCATGAGCCACCAATGATTTGGGCTCGATGATTTGCACATAGCCTGTTTTCTCATACCATAGGTAACGGAGAATGTCGGTAGGGGTCTTCAGCAAAGGAGCCGCTTCTTCTGCCTTTCCCTGCTCTGTCAATAGTTTGATGACGAGCATCGTGGTCTCCTTCATGGAGATGTTGATTTGCTCTGGCAGTGGGAATACCTGAAGAAGCTGTTCCAATGAGTCTTTTTGTGTTGCGTCGAGGGGAGTGGCAGACGACAGCAGGGACAAGAAGGTTTTTCTCATGTCGTCCATAGTGAACAGCCGCAGTTCTTTCAATTTACTGCCCTGACCCTTATAGACAAAGTCGGCTGTCTGGAATGGCGTGCCGCAGAAGGGGCAGCCATTGTAGCGTTCAAGTGGGAAAGTGCCTTCAGGGATGAGATGACCGCAGGGTAGGGTGGTGCCCTTAAATCCTGCTTTCTCGCCCAAGATGTTGGCAAACAAGGTGATGAGGTGGTCGACAATTGTTTCGCCAGTGGGCACGTTCCATTCTTTGACGAGTGGTGCCCAGTTGAGGTCGACACCTTTCACTTCATTGATGCATTTGGTGATATCTGCCAGTCTGTTGGCAGATACTGCGTTAAGGGCATGAAGCAGTTCTTCGCTGACGCAGAACCCGATCTCCTTCAGTCGGGCCACGAATGCGATCACAGGTACTGTCGCCTCAGACTTTTTGTTGATGTCCTCACGGTTAATGTCGAGAAACAGAGCCCTATAGCGCAGGGCCACCTTTGTCAGATTATTGATCATCTTGTCACTTTTTATGATAGTTTTCTAAAAACCTCACACTTTCCTCCTTTCAGCCTTAAAACCTATGAAGGACTTATTCCACCACCAGTCTGCGGTTTTTGGGGTATTTCACCCGATATTGCACCAACAGTTCTTTTTGCTCATTAGGATTGAGGTTCAGGAGCCAGGTGATGGTACCTTTCTCCTTGTCCAGGTTGCCACCGCTTAACTCCTCTGTCGTCACCGTGATGCCGGAGTTTTGCGAGACGGGTATCTGGTCTTTGAGGGTCATGGTGATGGCTTCGTTGCGGGTGTTCTTCACGACGATGCGCCATGCCATGTTTTGCTCCTGGTGTGATGTGAGTAGTTTGCGTGTGGACTTGTCGGCCACCTTAGTGCGCTGGATACGGATGCTGTTGTCGCGTCCCAGGGAGAAGTGGAGGGTGTCACTGGGCACGTTGGGGTCGAGGATGGTCTTCCCTACGAAGGCGTTGTCAAAGTAGACGTTGGCCTCTCCTTCCAGCAGACTGTAGGTGTCCCAGTTTGTGGCGTCTGCCACGAGGAAAGCTTCCTTGTCGGCTCTGGGCACTCCCACGTATTGATAGGTGGCAGGCAACTCGTAACGGGCGATTTCTGTGACGGTGACCTTGCCGTTGGAGAGCAGCGTGAGAGGTTGCTTGATATCGAACTCATAGCCGAACTGTGCTTTTTGTTCCTGCACGTCCATCATGTCGCTTTCTTCAAGTTGCTCTGTATACATAGAGTTCTCCTTCGGTGCTTCCTTTTTGGCTTCTCGCCTTAAGGAGGTCATTGAACTGTTTGTGTCTGAGATTTTACTACTTAATGCATCTACATTGGCTCCGTATCCGACCACGACGATCTCTTGAAGAGCTTGAACATCCTCTTTCATCCTGACGTTCAGAGTAGGGCCTGTAACCCGCTTGGTTTGTTGCACGTATCCTATGAATGAGAAAGTCAGCTGCTTCTTGTCTTTGGGCAGAGTGATGGAGTAGCGGCCGTCGTAGTCGGTCACCGTGCCGAGTTTCGTCCCCACGACAGTCACAGCGGCACCGATGATGGGCTCTCCGTTCTCATCTGTCACCAGACCAGAGACGCCGCTGTCTTCGTTGCTTTGATCATATCGTGGTGCCTGACGGCCATAATCGAGCCAGTAGGTGCGTAGTTCAGGTGCGACATTCGACCTATTGGGGTTGGCTGAGGAGAGCGTCACCGGCACCTTGTCCCATTTCTCCTTAGTGTTTTGGAAGACATGAGCCTTGTAAGAGAGCAGTAGGGGGTGTGAGGTGCTTTCCGACCTGACGTCATACGTGGGATACCACCCTGCGTTTTTTACATAATAAGATAGTTCGAACTCAGCCCTACAAGCCTGTGGCACGTCCACCTTCACCTCCACCTCGGTGACGGTGGTGAGCTTCAGGTGAGCGATAGAGTCGGCGGTGTTGTCCAGCCGTCTTCTTTCCTCTGTGGCCTTCTGGATATCTTCGTCGATGGAGATGATTTTCTTTTTCAGGGAGAGAAGTTCCTGCGAATAGTAGTTGTTGAGCTCCTTGATGCCGGCGAGTGGGGTGACGGCAGTTCGGTTGCCCACGGAACAGTTGGTTTTCACCATCTCCAGTTGTGATTCGATCACTTCCCGCTGAGCTTGCAGTTGATGGATTTGGTCATCGGCAGCCTTTACTTTCTGCTGTGCCGCTTTCAGCGTCTGTATCTGTTTCGCACTGTCAGGGTGGGCCTTGCAGTAGTTCACCCCGATGACGGTCAGTTTGCCGCGGGCTCTCAATTGCAGACTTTTCGTGTCGGTGTAGGGGGAGAGTCCGGTGAAGGTGATGACCTGTTCGCCCGCTGTGAGGTTGAGCGACTGTTCCCGCTCCACTTGTGCGCCATTTACAAAAACGGTCACGTGTTTGATAGGGGCTTCATGCTTGTCGTTGGCATTAACGCCAGTTACCATCATTATGATAGATATGATGATAAGAAATCTTTTTCTCATATGCTTTTTTGTGTCTATTTTAAGTTTCGCAAGTACTCAACTTGCAGGTAGTTAAGGAGTTAAGTAGTTATCGCTTCGCTAAGGAGTTAAGCCAAATGAATCGTAGGCTGTCTCTCTTTATCCATCAGATGTAATGGCTTAACTCCTTAACTCCTTTAACTTCTTAACTTCTCTCAACTTGAGAAAGTTGAGTGTCTATTTTATATCAATGCATGTGGGCTTGATTGTTTTGGTATTGCAGGTGATTGACCAACCTGCGCTCTTCGATAAATTCTTTGAGTCCGAGCTTGTCCAGATATTCATTGGAGATGAATCGGCTGTCATAGAGCCGGTTGACCTCGTCGAGCAAAGGGGCGAAGTCTCGTTTGAGTTGGTACAGCTCCTCGTCAGTGAAGAGATGTGTGGGGTCTGTGAGACCTTGCAGCCTATTGTGAAACGATTGTGCCTCTTTGGCGCATTGTCGTGCCTGTGCTTTCAGACGTTGGTTGAGTCTGAAAGCCAAGAGGGCAAGTAGGACAGCGGCGATGGCAGCGATGGCCAGGATTTTGATCATGTCTTTATACTTTAGGTGTGTTCTGTTTTTTTCTGGAAGAAGTCTCGCATTCGCTCAACTCCTTAACTCCTCAACTCCTCAACTCCTGAACTCCTAATAATCTCATCCGTAGAATTGTGTGAAAGCCTTCACGCAATACAGATGGTCGGCAGTGCTCCCGGTCTCTCTACAACTGTGCATGGCCAGAATGGCATTGCCCATGTCGACACCTCGGAGTGGGATGGAAGAAGCCAGGATGTTGCCCAGTGTGCTACCTCCCGCAATGTCACTGTGGTTGACAAACCGTTGGCAGGGTACACCGGCTTTCCTGCATATTTCCTCAAATACAGCGGCAGACATGGCGTCGGTGGCATATTTCTGCGCGGCGTTGAGTTTGATGACCGGTCCTCCGCCCAGTTTGGGATGGTTGGTGGGATCGTATTTCTCTGGATAGTTGGGATGCCAGGCGTGAGCGTTGTCTGCTGATACCATGAAAGCCCTTTCCACAGCCTGGTAGAATGCTTCTTCTTTTCCTCCTTGAGCCAGGGCGATGCGTCTCAGCATGGTGGCGAGGAAGGGGCTTCCGGCACCTTGTTTGGTGAGCGACCCCGTCTCTTCGTTGTCGAAGATGGCCAGCACATGGGTAGTGGTGTCATCCTTTGAGGCTAGCAGCGCCTCTAGTCCTGCGAAGCACATGGACAGATCGTCGAGTCTGCCAGAAGAGATGAACTCGTCGTGTGCGCCGAACGTGCATGCTGGTGTGGCATCAGCTAAATAGAGGTCGAAGTCCAGAATGTTGTCCTTGGTGACGTTCATTTGTCGGTTGGCTTCCTCGCAGATGAGATTTATCAGCAGTCCGTTTACCTCCATCTCGTTGGTGATGTAACCCAGGATGGGCAGCATGTCCTTCTGTTTGCTCAGCTTCACACCGTCATTCACCTGCCTGTTGAAATGGATGGCCAGGTTGCTGATTTGAAGCAAGGGGCGCTTGAAATGCAGCAGCAAAGTCTGTGGGTGGAACGCGTCTTCGCCCCTCACGATGACCCTTCCTGCCATAGTCAGTGGGCGGTCAAACCAGGTGGACATGATGGGACCACCATACACCTCGGTATTGAGTTTGACGATGCCCCCTTCGCATACCATCTCTGCTTTGGGCTTGATGCGGAAGGTAGGTGAGTCGCAATGGGCACAGATCATCTTGAACCCTGCGTCGGCCATGGGTTGGGTACCAATATGGAAAGCATGGATGGAGGTGTCGTTCTTCGTCACATATAGTTTGTCACCGGCTTTCACTTTGCCGATGGGGAGTGAAGGGTCGATGCGCCGATATCCGTTCTTCTCCAGTTCATTGGCTATGTTTTTGACTGCCAGGAAATTGACTGGTGATGCGTTGAGGAAATCCAAAAGACGTTGTATCATTGTTTTGATGATTATAGGTTAGACTTCGGTGATGTGATGAGTGATGCCGATCATCCTATTGACTCGATGCCGAGAGGGTAAATCTGCCCACATCTGCAAAAATAATAAAAATATTGACATGTTCATCGTTGATAGCCTAAAATCTTCTGATATCAACAAAAAAACGCCTGTCATGATGAGAAAAACACCTGATGACTTCTCCATTTGATGGAAACCGATTATCTTTGTAATCAGATCAACGACTAAAAAACAGAAAGATGCGAAAAATACTGTTATTGCTGAGTGTGCTTTGCTGGCATATCGCTGCGGGAGCACAGGAGTTTGTGGTTCCTTCAACCAATATCAATGCCCAGGGATATCCACATGTCTTGCCTGACAACAGTGTGGAGTTCAGGATTCGTTCAAATGATGATCTGAGCCAGATGAAAGTATCGCTTGACCCGTCGTGTCGGTTTGAGAAGCAGGCGGATGGCACATGGCTGGCACACACCAAGCCATTGGTGCCGGGTTTTCATTATTATTGGTTCAACCTGGGTGGTATGGATTTGTCTGATCCTGCCAGCAAGAGTTTCTTCGGTTGTGGCAGGATGACCAGTGCTATTGACATACCCGAGGCTGGCTGTAGTTTCTATGACATCAAGGAGGTGCCACATGGCAGGGTCAGCATCGTCACTTATTACTCGAAGGTGAGAAAGGCTCCTGCCACGATGTATGTCTATACGCCAGCGAGCTATTCTTCGGGCAGCAAGCGCTATCCTGTGCTGTACTTGCAGCATGGAGGTGGTGAGGACGAGTCAGGTTGGACGCATCAGGGCAAGACCAACTACATCCTTGACAACCTGATAGCAGAGGGTAAGGCTAAGGAGATGATTGTTGTCATGTCAAATGGTAACATCACGGTGCCTGGGGCAGGTTTCGGCTATTCCATTCAAGGTATGAAAGGCTTTGAGGAAGAGCTCACAGAGGTCATCATACCCTTTGTGGATCAAAACTTCCGAACGATCTCTGACCGGCAACATCGTGCGCTCTCCGGTCTTTCCATGGGTGGCGGCCAGTCGTTCTTTGTAGGTTTGCAGCATACAGACCTTTTCAGTTATATTGGCGTGTTCAGTACAGGTGTATTTGGTGGCATTCGTCAGACTACGGCGTTTGATGCAGAGACCGCCATGCCCGGTCTTATCTCTCAGCATGAGAAGTACAATCAGGCGCTGAGACTCTTCTATATATCCGTAGGCACAGACGACCCTCGGTTGTCATCTACCCAGCAAGCCGTGGCAGCCATGAGACAGTCGGGTCTGAACATCACTTTCAACACGTTTCCCGGCGATCATGAGTGGCAGGTATGGAGGAAGTCTCTTCATGACTTCGCGCAGAAGTTGTTTGACTAAACGTGAGGGGCTGTCAGTAGCTGCCCTACTTTAGTCGTCTTCTTCCTTAAAGATGTCGAAGTCGGCAGGCAGGTGCGAGAGACTGATTTCCTGCTGTCGTTCTTTGGCTGAACTTAGCCGCAGGTACCATGAGCCGGGCAGCGTGACCCATGCGATGCTGTCGGGTAGGGTAGAAGGGGCAGAGAGATGGAGGGTCGCTTCCATATTGGGGAACCCGCCGCCAGATTGTTGTTCATATTCTTTCACCGTAGGGTCATCTTCCCTGTCATATCCCTCGATGTAGCATTTATAGCTGACATCGCTGGGATACATCGTGCCGTCGGGCAGTTCTGCATAGCTCACATGATAGGTCCTGTTCCATTTGTCGATCCGATATCCCGAAATGGCATTGGCAAAGGCGAGAAGGACCCGCGACATGCGTTCTCGTTTGTTGCTCTCGGTGCCTGTGATACGATATGCCGAGCGTATGACGCATCGCGCCGTGTCGATGACGATACGGCCACGGTCATCCTCATGGTTTTTCGAGCGAAATACCAGTTCTACTTCATTTTTGTTGTCACTCTCAAACTCGCCATTTACGCCGAAACGGTGGGCGTGGATGAAACTGCCATCAAGTTCATCCACAAAGTCTTCGTAAAGCATGCGACGCAGATTGGCCACATCGGTGAGTTTTGTGCTGTCTACACTGACGATATGCCCTTCTGTCTGACTGAGGCTATAGTGGTCGTGGTCAAAACTTTTCATCTTCATCAGTCCTTTCGACTGATAGGCATAATAGGAGTGGCGGTCGATGCTTTGTGTCTGATAGTCATAACGAAGCACATGTGGGTGAGAAAAATAAACCTTCCACTTGGTCTTAACGACCTTCCGTAGTTTCTCTCTGATCCATTTGGGCTCGATATTGCGCACGATGACCTCGGCCGTCTCCCTATGGCGGGGGGAAAGGAAGATGGTGTCGGAGAGACTGTTGACCACTCTGCGCTCGTAGTTGAGATGTGAAAAGGTGAGCCGTGTGAAATGAAAATCGATGACAGCCACCCCTTGGTCGTTGCTGATAGCAGAATGGAAGACACCGTTTTCTTTCGTATAAATGCTCGCTTGGGCAATAGGCTCATGTGTGACTTTGTCGGCCACGACCAGCCGTTGCTGTGCATGGGCAGAAAGAGTGATCAAAGCGGAGAAAAGTAAGAGTGTATTTTTTATCATTATGCCATCATTTTTATGCTGCAAAAATAATAAAAAAAGTTGTTTGGATAACTTTTAAAAGACTTAAAACCTTCATCATGAAAAAAAATTTGGCAATTTAAAAGAAAAGCATTACCTTTACATCGAGTTATATAAAACAGATGGCAAGCGACACTGATATTGTGCAATACATAGCCGACCAGTGTGCTGGTGCGGGTGAGATCACGGTCAGAAAAATGTTCGGAGACTATGCGATCTATTGCGATGGCAAAATCTTCGGTCTGATTTGTGATGACCATTTTTTTGTGAAACCCACAGAGGCTGGGCAAGCTGTGCTTCGAAGCGTGGATTTGCGTCCACCCTACGAAGGAGCGAAAGCCTATTTCTTTGTCGAAGACGTGGATGATCGAGATTACTTGTCATTACTCGTCCGCGAGACCTGCAAGCAACTTCCGATGCCCAAAACCAAGACTGCGAGAAAAAAGAAAAAGTAAGAGGACAGATTCCAGCTTGATTCATATGTACAATACAATAAAAACTATAATATGGCCGTAAAGATACTTAGTGTTGATGATGAGCTAGATCTTGAGCTGTTGTTGACACAATACTTCAGAAGAAAAATCAGAAAGGGAGAATACGAGTTTCATTTCGCACACAACGGCTTGGAGGCACTCGCCATGCTTCTCAAGGAAAAGGACTTTGATATCATCCTGAGTGACATCAACATGCCGGAGATGGACGGACTTACGTTGTTGACGAAAATCAACGAGATGCAAAACCCTGCACTCAAGTGCATCATGGTGTCTGCCTATGGCGACATGGGAAACATCAGGCAGGCGATGAACAATGGTGCTTTCGACTTTGCCACGAAACCCATCGACCTCGACGACCTCAGCCTGACTATTGAGAAAGCCATTGAGCAAATCGCCTATATCAAAAAGATGCAGCAGGAGCATCAACAGTTGGAGTCCATCAAGGGCGACCTTGCCGTTGCCAGGGAAATACAACAGGCCATCCTGCCGAGCGTGTTCCCACCCTTCCCTGAAAATGCCCAACAACTTGATATTGCTGCCTCCATGAATGCTGCCAAGGATGTGGGGGGTGACTTCTATGACTTTTTCCGCATTGACGACGACCACATTGGCTTTGTGATAGCCGATGTCAGCGGAAAAGGCGTTCCTGCCGCTATTTACATGGCTGTCAGCCGTACGCTCATCCGTGCTACAGCCATCAGAGGAGTACAGCCATCGGAATGTATCACCTACTCTAACGGCCTGTTGGCAGAAGAATCGGCCAACAGTATGTTCGTGACCGTCTTCTATGGCATCTATAATATCAAGACAGGAGAGGTGACCTATACGAACGCTGGCCACAACCCACCTTATGTGATCAAAGCCGACGGCAGTGTGAAGAAACTGCCCATCAGCCACAACATCATCGCAGGTGTCATCGAGGGCTTCCAATATTTAGAAGATTCTCTCCGGTTGGAACACGGCGACACGCTGTTGCTTTTCACTGACGGCGTGACAGAGGCGGTCAACGCCGATGTCAAGGAGTATGGTGAAGCGCGTTTGGTGTCTCAGCTCAAGAAGTGTTCAAAGATTGGCTGTCAACAAATGATAGACGCCATCAAAGCCGACGTGGATGCCTTTGTGGGGGATGCAGAACAGAGTGACGATATCACGTTGCTCGCCATCAAACGACTCTAATTGCTAAGCAAGCGTGAACAGGAAGCAAATCATCAACGTATGTGCTGGTCTCCTGTTGGTAGGAACCGCTGCCGCAGGCTTCATTGGCTGGCTGTCTGAGCACAAGAAGGTGGAAGGCCTTCAATCCCAGATGGACGAGCTGAAGAAGCAGGAGATGCGTTCGGCTGTTGTCAGGAGTATCAGTGCCCAGTTGGAGGATATCGCCAACGAGCAGCGAGAAATCTCTGACGAGAAGCGCGAGGAGGCCCTCCAGCAGACACGGGTGGCCAATGAGATGCGTCTTCGCTCCGAGCGTGAAAGGATGAACGCCCTTGAGGCAGAGCGGAGTGCCGTCGCATCTGAGAAAAAGGCGCTTGAAGCCTCGTCAGTGGCTGAGCACCAGCGGAGTGTGGCAGAGGAACAGCGGGCATTGGCAGAGGAACAGCAGAAATTGGCTGAACTCCAGCGCGTTCAGGCAGAATTTTCGAAACGCAAGGCCGATACGCTGAGTTACATCGCATTGGCTCGTACGTTGGGCTCCTTCTCCCTCACACAGGAGAATGCGGGCAACCACGACATTGCTTGCCTCCTGGGCTATGCTTCTTATCTTTACACCTCCCGCTATGGAGGAGATATCTATTATCCTATAGTCTTCCAATCGCTCATGCAGTTGAGCCAAAGCAAAGTAACGTGGACGGAACATGCTGGCGCGGTGATGAATTTGGAATATATGCCGGGAAAGGAAAACACGATTGTCTCCGTCAGCAATTACGGCGAGATTGTCTTAAGTGAGAGGCAAGGCAACCGACTGTTGACAAAGGTGCTTTATGAGAACAGCAAATACGACTTCCGCGATGTCATCATCGACAGCACTTCAGGCAATATTTTCGCCGCCAGCCGCACAGGCCATCTGGTCATCATCTCCAATGACCTTAAGACCATCAAGATCATCTACCTTGATAACGTTGAGCACCCTTTGCGGCTGCATGACATCAACGAGAGGAATATGTTGGTCGTCGGTGAGAAAGCGCTCGCTTTGATTGACATGAAACAACAGACGCTCATCAGCACCAAACAGCTTCCTTTCCGTGTGACCATGGGATCGCGCAAAGATGGTCTTCCCCTGCTCTTCGATGATCAGGGCATGATGCATTTGGTGAGTGGACTTGACAATTATGACACCAAGAAAGTGCCTGTGGAAGGAAAGGTGACCGCTTATAGTGAATCGAAAAACACAGGTGTTGAAGCCTATGGTATGAGCGACGGTACCATCTGGTTGGTTGACAAGAAAGGCCAGAAACAGCAGCTCATAGGCCATCGTTCACGTATCTCAAAAATGAAGATCAATGGCCGACGGCTTTTCTCTGCCAGCTATGACGGCAAGGTGAACCTATGGATATGCGATAATGAGAAGGTGGAGCCGATGACATTGATAGATACTAACACCTGGATCATGCATTTCAACTTCGACTCGACCAAAAGAACCTTTTGGGAGGGTGATGTGAAAGGCAATCTGACCGCAGTCAATATCTCGGTGCCCATCATGGTGGATACCATCAAGAAAAAGCTGAAGCGCAACTTCACAAAAGAGGAATGGGACTACTACATCGGACATGATGTGCCTTATGAGACCTTTGTCGACACCCATAGAAAGGAGGGAACCCCATGAGAAGACTGCTCACCATCCTGTCATTGCTATGCCTCATGACGATGATCCATGGTCAGGGTATCCCACTCATCCGCAATTTCATGGCGAATGAATATGGTGCCAATAACATCAACTATGACATCGAGATAGATGAGGATGGCCATGTGATTGTGGCCAATTTTGAGGGATTGCTGTATTATGACTATGCTGAATGGCGCCTCATCCATACTCCAGGCATCACACGTGTCACCGTCGTTTACAAAGCGGCAGACAACACAATTTGGTTGGGTGGTTACAACTACTTTGGCAAATTAGTGAGAAAAGCGAATGGAGAGCTAGCCCTGCAAGGAGTCGGGAAGCCTGGCCTGTTTCGTGGCGAGGTGATGGAAATCTATGAAAACGACGGAAAACTCCAGTTTGTGGTCGATAATGGCACTATCTATCAAGTCAGTAATGATCAGGTGACCATCAAAAGAAATTTGGACAAAAAGACACTCAAAATGGGTGTGCTCGATGTCGTCGATATTGATGCACTGGAGAAGGGTGAAAAAGAGGTGACAAAGAATGACACCGTGTTGATAGAGCCTTTGGATCATGGCTTACAGGCTATTGTGATGAAAAACTCAGGCATTATCATTGCTGATGACAAGAATCGCCCTCTTTATTCAATCACCGATGCCAACGGCCTTTGCTCAAGTCATATAGCTTATGCTGCATATGATGGGCGAGGGCATTTATGGGGAGTTACGAGCAAAGGTATCTTTGTGGTTCTGATACCGGCGGTGTTGACACATTTCACCTCTCACGAAGGACTTCTTGGCTCAGTCTTCACCCTAGAGTCGCTCAATGGTCATATCTATGCTGGTACCGACGAAGGCCTTTTTCGCCAGGAGGGCTACCACTTTGTAAGTGTACCAGAAATACCACATGCCTGTATAGACTTAAAAAAGAGTGGCAGCGGACTTCTGGCAGCAACAGCTGATGGTATATTCCGCCTCTACTCCGATGGAAGAATCCGCCGTTTGACTTTCTCTCACGCCATGACATTGATGGACGATGGCACCTTCATCTACAGCGGCGAGAACGATGGCGTTTATCTCATGGATGCCAATGGCCAGAACAGGAAGAAAGTGTGCGACATGGAGTATGTCAAAAAAATCGTAAAAGACAAGGAGGGCACCATCTGGGCTCTGAGTTTGTACGGAATAGTGTGGTACAAGAAGGCGTCAGACAAGTCGTTCCATCTTTACAAAGGTGCGGAAAAGTCTGAGACCATGTACACGATAGCGATAACAGACGGACATGCGACGATTGTCAGTGCAGAGTCCACCACACCTTTTCCTTATCCACTTTTGTCATATGTCGATGACAGTGGCGTCACCTGGCTGACCAACAATGAGGGAAAAGGGCTCTATCGATGGAAAAATGGTAAAAGACTGAATGACATGAAGCTGCTGCTGTCACCCTTGGAAGAGATAGCCATCAATACCATCTATACACGGCAGAATGAGATATGGATGGGAAACGACAATGAGCTGACAATCATCAACCCGCAAGTGTATGACCATAGTCTTCACCATCAACCGCACCTTTATATCCGCTCTATTAAGCTCGGTAGTGACAGCATTCTATGGGGTGGTTTCGGAGACATGCCGAAAGAACTGCCTAAACTCGGTCATAATGACAATGACCTGCACTTCACTTTCTCCATCAACAACCCCTCCGTTGCCAGGAAGACGATGTACCGCTATCGAATGAACAATGGCAAATGGAGCAGTTGGAGCCCCAATACGTCTGCGAGTTTTGTAAACCTCTCTTACGGGCATCATACTTTCTCCGTTCAGGCTCTCGATGCACTCAACCGCCTATCCGGCATCACGAGCATCAAGTTCTACATCAAACCGCCATTCTATCATAGATGGTACATGTATTTGCTCTATCTGCTATTGTTGGCAGCTTTGATTTATGCGCTCTCTCAACTGCGTCTGCGTAGGCTGGAAAGAGAGAAGGAGAGGCTGGAGAAAATTGTGAAGGAACGCACAGCTGAAGTCGTGAGACTGGAGAAAATGGCAACGGCAGGCTCGCTGACCCAGGGACTCATAGACCGTATTCTCAACCCGCTGAACTATGTCAATAATTTCACCAAATTGTCTGAAGGTCTTGTGAGGGATGTCAAGGCCAATGTGGAGGATGAGAAAGAGCACATGGACGAGGAAAATTACGAAGACACGATGGAAGTGCTGGACATGCTTACAGTCAACCTTCGGAAAGTGGGCGAACATGGGCAGAACACCACAAGGACACTCAAGGCGATGGAGGAGATGCTGAAAGACAGATCGGGTGGTATTGTGCCTATGGACCTCTTGGCCGTCATCCGTCAAGACGAGGCCATGCTTCATGAGTATTTCAAAAAAGAGATAGAACAATATGGCATCAAAACTGTGTTTGCCGGCACTGAAGGCCAGTTGTTCATCAACGGCAATGCCGACCAACTGAGCAAGACCATTATGAGTTTGCTTGGCAATGCAGTCTATGCCGTTGTCAAGAAAGCTGAGAAACAGAAAGAAAGCAAAGGGATGATGGAATATGCACCAGAGATAGCCTTGCGCGTAGCTCAAAATGGCGACACCATCAGTATTAACATTCGTGACAATGGCATCGGTATAGAGGAAACCATCCTTGGCAAAATCTTCGATCCTTTCTTCACCACCAAAACCACCAGCGAGGCCGCAGGTGTCGGCCTCTACCTCAGCCGTGAGATCGTGCAGAATCATGGTGGTGACATTCATGTGAAATCCGTCAAAGACGAATATAGCGAGTTGACAATCACTTTACCGGTCAAAAAATCATAGCATTATGGAACAGTTAGAACAGCTCAAGCAACAACTTCAACAGCAGGAGAAATTGGCCTCACTGGGCACACTCAGTGCAGGTATAGCCCATGAGGTGCAAAATCCGCTGAACTTTGTCATCAACTTCAGCAAGATGTCTGACAAGCTGCTCAGTGATCTGGCCGATATCGTGGATGACAATAAAGACCTGTTGCAGGAAGAAGACCGGGAGGAGGCTGAAGATATCATCGCTGACTTGAGAGGAAACATGGCCAAGATCGTGGAACATGGCGAGCGTGCTATCAGCATCATCCAGAGCATCCTGATGGTGTCGAGAGGCAAGGAGAACGAAATGTTGCCGACCGACGTGTGCAAGATGGTCAAGGAGTATGTGTGGTTGTCGTATCATGCCATGCGCGCCAACTGCAAGGGATTCAATATCAATATTCATGAGCAGTATGAAGAAGGGCTGCCGCTGATGATGGTCATTCCACAGGACTTGAGCCGTGCTGTACTCAATATCATGAACAATGCCTGCTACGCTGTCTGGAAAAAGAAACAGACCGCAGCAGAAGACTATCACCCAGAAGTGTCGGTCACGGTCAAGGCAGAGGGTTCCAACCTCCTTATCATCATTGCTGACAACGGTGAAGGCATGAATGAAGAAGTGAAACAGCGACTCTTCGACAACTTCTATACGACCAAACCTATGGGACAAGGAACAGGACTTGGTTTGGGCATCGCACGTGACATTGTAGAAGCCAAGCACGGTGGAACTATCTCCTTTGAGTCCACCGAAGGCGAAGGCACCACTTTTACATTCACCATACCGATCAGGAAATGAAAAAGATATTGCATCTGTTGATTTTGATAGGACTCTGCCTGACTTCTGTTTGCATGCATGCGCAGGAGAACGTGTCACGACAAATCTTCAATCAAGCTGAGAGCGAATACGGGGTAGGCCGTATAGAGCAGGCCATCCAGCTGCTGCAAGACCATCTGGATGACTTCGATGGCGCTCTCAAACAGAGTGCTTATCGGCTGTTGGCCCTCTGCTATCTGTCTGAAGACAAGGATAAAGAGGCACGATACTATGCAGAGCGATTGATCAAACTCAACAATTATTATAACTCCGCAGATGACCCGGCCCGCTTTCAGGATTTGGTGAGTCAACTCAAGGAGGGTATCACCACCACTATCACCACAGCATCCAACCAAAGTGAGACCATCAACGAGGCGCCTGGCCCCATCACGATCATCACTGCAGAGATGATTGATGATCTGGGTTACAACAAGAGTTTAGGTCAGATACTTGCCGCATACGTTCCAGGTATGGCAGAGATGACTCCTTTGGAAGAAGGCGTCAACATGTCCATGCACAGTGCGTACGCTAGTGGGCAAGAGCTCATCTTGATCATGGAGAACGGCCATCGCCTGAACACCCGTTTTGATAACAACGGACCTACAAGCTATTCCATCAGCACAGAAAAAATCGACCATATCGAAGTGTTGCGTGGCCCCGCTTCCTCACTTTATGGCAATGTGGCTTTGTCGGCTGTGGTCAATATCATCACCAAAAGCGGAAGATCCATCAATGGTGTGAGGGCCAGATATGGATATGGCACCTACAACACCCACAAGGCTGACTTCGAAATGGGTACGCAGTTCATGGATGCTGATATCTATGGCTGGGCATCTGTCTACATGTCTGATGGAGATATACGCCATTTCGGTGACGGTGGCGCTTATATGAAGGATAAGATGTTGTATTATGATGATTATGGATATGCAGAAAGAAGATATTATGCCCTTGATAAGATGTATATCGATGCCTATAAAGATGCTCCAGCCTATGATGTGGGCCTTACATTCAGAGTCAAGGGCTTTGATGTCATGTTCAGTAAAAAGAATGTGAAGAAGGTGCTTCAAAACACATCGTTTCATGGCGGTTATAATTATGACAGATATTACGCCGTGGAGGGAATGAAGCCAGGCAAAGGGTTCGAATCGACCCATACTGAAATTGGTTATACACGCCAGTTGGGCAATCTATACCTGAATGCCCTGTTCTACAGTGATTGGTACTCTCCCTCTACTTTTGATGTGAGCTCTGATTCGGTTGTGACTACAAACTTTTTTATGGAAGATGAGGATAACACTTCTCCGAACAGCGCCAACGTCAAGGGTAAAGATAGAGAAATAAGATCCATAGAAATAGAAAATGGATCCTATCACTTCAGGAAGTTTGATGAGCATACAATGGGAGGCTATTTCAGGGCCGGCACCGACTACCGGCTCTCTAAAATGAAAGGAAATGTGTTGATGGGTGGTCAATATGAGCGTTTCCTTCTTCAAACTGAACTTTCTTTTTGGGGATTGGATTATTCGGAAATCTACGCCGGGACTTTCTCAGATGATGATCTCATCAAATCAGGAAAGGAAGAAAATCTCTCTTTCTTTATCCAGGACAAGCATTATTTTCTGCCACAACTTATTCTGAATGCCGGTTTCCGTTATGATATCAAATACAGGCAGCAAGAAGATCCTGTCAATACCTTCTCACCACGACTGGCTCTATTGTATGTGCCAAATGACCGTTTCAGCCTTAAACTGTCTTATTCTGAGGCATTTGCTGATTTGTCATTTTACTATCGCTACATTATGAAGTCTGACTATACCAGTTCGGAGCCTCAGCATCTTTCAGCCCTGCAGCTCACGGCGATGGGTAGTATACCTTCGTCTCATCTCAAATATGAGATGAATCTGTTTTACAACAAATATAGCCACCTGTTGTGCTGGCAAGATAGGGATGATTATGTTAACACCAACAAAGGAAAACTCACCAATGTTGGTGCTGAAGTTACCGCCAGATATGCTTACAAGCGCCTGTCCGCAAGTCTCTTGCTTTACTACTGCTACGATGCCAGCGCTGAGAGTTATTATTATAACAAATCCAAGAAGCTGGTCTATGGTGTACCTCATTTTACCGTCAATCTGCATGCGGGCTATTTCCTTTTACAGGGAAAGACTCACGAACTGAAGGTTGATGGCCATGCGACATACATAGGTAAGAAAATGAACTACTCAGAAATGGCAGAAGATGATTTCTACGTTGACAGCAGTCTGCTCCTCGACCTTGGCATTAAGTATCGTTACAAGAAACGTCTGCAGCTCTCCTTAGACGGCGAAAACATTTTCGATACCGACCATTACATCTGTGGTCCTAATTATCAGTATGCTCCAAAGTTTCAAAGAGGTCGGTCTTTGATGGCATCCATTGCATATCAGTTCTGAATGAGGGCATCAACACGCTTGGTAGCCTGATGCCCTTTCGCTACTTATCTCAGTCGTTCGACATATTTGACATCTATGCCTTCACCTTTCAGTACATCAGCAAAATCTTGTGGGCGAATGGTGACAGGCCCGAGCATGAACTCAGGGATGTTGTAGCTGCGCATGAACTGCCTATGATAGTCGGGGTCGGAGCAGGGTAGCTCAAAAGGTTTGCTGCCATGTCCGTTGGCATCGAAATGGGCAATGAACGGCCGTGTGTATGACCCGTCATCGCGACGGCTGCTGAAGATGACCCACCGTCCGTTGCTCGACCAGGAATGATAGCTTTCGGTGTCAGGGGAATTCCACTCGTTCAGCTTGCGCGCCTCTCCACTCTTTAGGTCCATGAGCCACAAATCAGCATCATGGTGCCAGATATGGAAATAACCATATTGGGCGCTGGAGAAAAGCATGTATCGCCCGTCGGGAGAGATACGTGGCAGTACGGCACTTTGTCCGACAGCCGCGGCATCAAAAACCAGTTCACGGGGTCCGAAAAGCATGGTCTGTGGGTCAAAGCTTTTCTTATAAATATTGTATTTCAGTTGTTTGTATTTTGAGAGCTTAAAGGTGTAGTCCTGTGGCCCTGAGCCCGTGTCTTCATAACGCCCGCTGCAGTAATAAAGGGTCTTGCCGTCGGGAGCCCAGCAGGGAAACACCTCAAACTCTGTCGTATCATTCTCCAGATTGGTCACCAAGTCATTTTCCACATCATAGGCGATGATATCGCTCGCCGTGTCATAGACCTCGACCTTGTTGGGGTCGACGGTGTGGAAATTCTGATGGGTCTTGTCTGTGGCATAGACGATGAGGTTGAGCCATGGATGCCAGGCAGGGTAAACACCCGCAGAGAGGATGGAGTCATTCTTCATATTCACTTTTTTCATCATCCCATCATAGGCCACAACGGTGCCGCCATGGGTCTGACGGGCGTGAAACTGCATCCGCTCAGGATTGTAATTCTGATAGTGGTGGCAGTTGATGCACTGTCCGTCTTTCTCGTGTCCACAGAGGAAATTGTCGTAGATGACGCGCTCGTCATAATTTTCCAGACAACGCTGGTTGATGGTCAGTGTCTCGTAAGTGATAAAAGAGGGGGATATCAGTCGATAGCTGATATAGGGATCGATGGAATCGGGTGACACATACAGGTTGAAAGGCTTGTAGTGGGTCCAGCGGCCATCTTTGCTCAGATAGACGTCTACCTTGATGGCTCCGCCTTTGGCCTTGGCTGTCAGTTCCCGCCACTCATCCATCTCTGGCTGCATCTGTCCGCCACAAACGATCACCTGGTCGCCCACCGTGTAGCTGGCCACCATCTCATCGGCAGGTTGATCGGCCTCAAACGTCAGTGGTGCGATATTTACAGGGATGGTCACATTGGTATAGTCAGGATAGATGGTTGGAAGTGCTGACGACTGAGTGTAGTCAGTAGGTATGGACACATGTTGACACGACATGAGCGAGATGATGCCCCAAGCAACGATCCAAAATCTCATTGTTTTCATAACTTTAATATTGCGGTAAGTCTGCCATCAGATAGTAATCGTAAAAATAGGTGTTGCCGTAGAGAGGATACAAGATCTCTCTGGCCTCCTCAATGTCTCTGCCATCATACTTGGTAGCATCCTGAGAGAACTGTTCATAAGTCACTTTCACTCCCGGGTCGAAGGGCATTTGCTCTAGATTGGGGCGGTTTCCCTCGATACCATACGTATAGACAGCCTGCTGGTAATAGAGTGGTATCTTCTCATTGGGATGCAGACGGACGTAGTTGCTGAACTGCAGCCAGAACAACTCGGGGTCTTTCTGCCACATGGCTGCCAGCAGGCACTGCTCCTGGAAGATGGGGTCGCCGATATAGTTGGTGTGGGCGAGATGTTTCATCAGGTATTCTTCGACGAATCCATTGTCGGAACTCAGTTCGTTGGGATAGTGGAGCATATGGGTGATGGGTTCCATTTCTGGGTCTTTGGCGATTTGGTCAGGATGGTTGAGCAGATTTTCTGCCCATGCCGCCCAGTCGCGGTAGAAGGTGGTCTGCTTCAGGATATGGATGTATTTTTTTGCCAAGGGCTTGTCTCCGTCGAGGATGGCACAGCGGGTCAGATATTTGAAATAATTCACCCGCCAGTCATATTCCACTCCCATCTCTGTTGACAAACGTGTACAGTCGTTCAACTTGCCATATTGATAATAGATGAGCAGACCGATGACCTGCATCATGCGGACACCAAAGGGAGCATTGCTCACTTTGGAGCCGTTTCTGAACTGATACATCTCTGTGCTCTGACGGCCCAGACGAAACAGTGCCAGATTTTTCATCATCACGATGGCACGTGTGGGCTCTTCCTCTTGTGCGGCAGCTTCGCTGACCACCCCTTCCCAGTCGAGGCGGTCGATGCAATGCTGCATGCGCAACTCCCGATGGAAGTTGGAATCTTTGTACCAGAAATGCACCACACCGACAGCCAGCAAGGCGATGATGACGGCGGTCCATCCATAGGCTGCCGCCTGGCGATACCATTTGTTGCTGGTGGCAGGTTTCTTTCCTGCTTTTGCTTGTTGAGCCTTTCCCAGCTGCTTGTTTTTTTCTTTCTTCGTAGGGTGGGGGACACTGTCCTCTGCCGGCTTTAGCGTTGCGTTGTCGGCGGCCTTCCTCCGAGTCCATGGTACGCAAGCCATGATGACAAAGAAGAGCAACAGCAAATAATAGGGGATATAATACTGATGATACTCTTCTGTGAGATAATAGAGTGGAAGCTCCGTGAAATAGATATTGGAGAGGTTGGTCTCATAATAGACATAGCGGTAACACAGTAGTGGGACGGCCACCACACTGACCACTGCCAGCACACTGTTGATGATGGCAGCGCTCCGCGTGCAAAGGCGCCATGACCAGACAGCCATCAACAACACTGCCGCCAACCCATAGATGCCCATCAGCGGATAACCAACCAAAGCGGCTACCAGCAGGAATATCGTGCGCAGAAAATAGTGGCCGGGCAGGCTGCGGAAGCACCACAGCAAGGCCACCACCGCCGTGCAGCCGATGGTTGAGACAAAGAAGTGGCCGCGCAATTTGAGCATATAGACCCAGTATCCCATATCGACGATGGTCAGCAGCAGGAGTGCGACAGGTATCAGCATCAGTGCCGCCCACTTGTCAGGCACCTGGAAGGTGCGCTTGGTCATGGCCATTAAAAGCAGCCACCACGCACAGAGCAGCAGCACACCCAGTGTGGGATGATAGAGAAACTGCGTGAAAAACGTGCCGATATAGGTGAGCAAGCCTCCCGAGACCACCATCTGCTGTTTGAAGTATAGCGAGGTGTTGAGGAAAAGATTCATATCCTGCACTTTCCAGAGCAGGTCGCTCTCATACACCAGCAAAGTGCAGGCAATAGCTATCAGTGCCAGAAGCCACACTGCAATGAATGATAGTTTTTTCATAACCGCTGAAACATATAATAGGATTCACTCAAAACAAATGCAAAAATACAAAATATAATCCCATTTGTGCACTAAAAACGCACTAAAAATGCGATACTCCGTCGAATGCTAACGCAAATGTCATCAATCAGTTTCCTTTATGAACACTTGTGCGCCACATTCCGTCATTTTGACCGAAATGTGGCGCACGAAAAAATGATACTCTCTCTCTGTTGATAAGAGAGATCAGGAAATACTACTTAGTGATATACTTTCTGCCGTTTGTGACAACGATACCCTTGTACTCCTTGGATACACGCTGTCCGGCGAGATTGTATGTGACAGTAGGAACTGGTTTGTTAGAAACAACACTGTTGATACCATCTGGGTCAGTGTATACTTCAGGATTGCCACCAAGTATCTTCACGTAGAAGTTTTCTGTACCAGTTTCATTGATCAGAGACTCTGTGCCGTCCTCAAGTTTCCAGACAAAGTCCTTCAGCTCATATTTGTTGGCATCTTTGATTTCTGACAAGTTGAAGGCGATAGACTTCATGCCGTTGGCCTCACCAGCAACAGTGAATGTGGTCTCGAAGTCTTGCCACTCTTCTGTGAAGTTGACATCACCGATAGCAGCCCAGTGCAGGTAAGCACCTGGTTCCTTGTGGCTTTGTGTAGAGGTTCTGGCTGGGATAGCGCTACGATATTTGAACTGAACGATTGTTGTCTCGCCACTTGCAAGTTCGCGGTTAGCGACAATCCAGAACTGGTTGTCCCAAGGCTGGCCTGTGCCACCTGGCTCTTCTTTAACGGTTCCATCTTCACCATCAGTAAGGTCGTCTCTCTCCAAGGCATTGATGACAACGAGGGTTGGGTTAGGATTGATTTCTTTCTGTATAATCTCTTTACCCTCGAGCATCTCAAATGACATGGCTCTATATTCATCGAGAAGGCGAATCTTCCAGATACCCTCACCCGGGAGGTTCAGCTTAGCAAGACTGGCCTCAGTGTAGTCGAGCCAATCTTCGGCATCGTTGGTGATAGTGCCGGCAGGCTTGAGAGTATTGCTCTTGAAGGCAGCATCGTTACCGCGAACGGTAGAGATCATGATCTGTGAGACGTATTCGTTCTTCGAACCAATTGTAGCCACATAGCAAGGTATGTCTTCATTCTCATCGTATACGAACTGTACAGCATTGTCGAAGTCATACTCAAGACCTGTGTTAGGATTAGAGCCAGCTACGAAGTAACCCTCTTCGAGCTTCATGCTCTGCCAAGACATGTCATCAAAATAGAAGTTAATGGCATCCTTGTCATTTTGGTTCAATTGGAATGCGATAGACCACATACCGCCCATGTCATCTGCAACTGTCATGGTACCGTCAAACTCCTGCCACTCTTCTGTGAAGGAAATATCGCCAATGGCGTGCCAGATGAGGTAGTCGGATGGATTCTGTTTGTGAGCCTGAGTAGCTACTGTAACGTTCTTTGAAGCCTTGTAACGGAAGTGAATCTTGCACTGTTCGCCAGCTTTCCAAGATTTTGGAGACTGAATCCAGAACTGGTTGTCCCATGCAGAAGCATCACCCTCAGTGGTGGCAGGCTGACCATGAACGACGAACATGTGGTTGCCGTCAGGTTCTTGCTCGATGTCACAGGGGAATGGATCCCATCCACCGTCATCATTCAAGTTGCGGCCCTTCTCTTTACCCCAGGCGCAAACCAGATAGTTCTTCTCTTGATCGTTAAATCTTACGTTAGGATCTGCCCAAGGTGTCTCAGCATTACCCATCCAAGTGGAGATGGGGCTGCCGTCGACGATGACAGGCTGGCCATCACTTGTGAGCCACTCTTGCCATGTAGTAGGTCTCTGAGGCTTCTGGAACTCTTCAACTATAACATACTTCCATTCGATGGTAGCTGTGACAGTACCTGGCTGGGCAACCAGGTTACATGAAGCACCAGCGATACCGCTGTACTCCCATTCTACCTCTGACCATTCTGTGGGGATGGCTACGGAAGTGCCGGTTTGCTGACCTTCATTCCAACCCCAACCCATGTTGACGTTGATGGTGCAAGCTTCAGAAGCCTTGACCATGGCCTTTACTTTGTAGGTACCGTCAATCTGTGTTGGGATACCATCAGCAATGAAATACTGATGCCATCCGGGTTCGCTTAATGCAATCTTGTAGTACTCAACGCCACCCTGTGTCTTGACAATCACGTCGCTGGATTCACCATCTTGATTATCCAGAGTAACATACTTGTACATAGCGCCAAAGTCGGTCATGACACCGTCAATCCACTCTGGGACATACCCCATTACGTAGAATGGGAATCCTGTGTTCTGGGAGTAGTCAGCCTTGTAAACTTCTACCCATTCAGCCCTGACACCTAAGAAGCATGTCAAGAGGGCAATTAGTGTAAAGATTTTTTTCATAATAGAAAAAGTTTAGATAAATAAAAAATAATAGATTAATGATGGTATTTTGACAAATGTTTGAAAGATAATTGCCAGGAAAAAGGAATGCCTCCCTTTGTTCTCAGGCAATTATCTGTCTGTCGTTTTATTTTCCACTAAGGGCATCGCAGAATGCCTTATAAGTGGCTGTTCGCACCCAGTCTTTGCTATCTTTGTTTATAGACCAAAGACCTACAGGATCGCTCGTGTCTGCCAGGTTGCCCTTACAGAGACCGGCCTGCTTTTCATGAGGTATCTTGGTCATATAGCTCTTGATGACATAGCCATAGTAGTCGGCCAATTGCTGACGCTGAGCTTCTTTGATATCAGCTGCTGAGACATTGGCGCCTGTGGCATCCTGGTACTTAATGTCGAAGTTGGAGAGACGGATCAGTTTTCCGGTAGCGGCAAGATTCGTAAGCAGATTGTCAAGAGATGCCTTGTTGGCTGCCTGAGTGGCTGCGTCCTCACTGTAGTAAAGGTTTAATTTGGCATTAATACCATCAATCTTGGCCCCGTTTTTGTCCCAGATGTTAATCCAGTATTTGAGACTCTCCAGTTTCTTGTTGTCATCAAGACCCGACTCACTGATAAAGAACTTCAGCTCGGCAGGATTGCCGCCGTACTTCTCGTAGGCAGCACTTGCCACTTTAGATACTTTAGGCGCATAGTTCTCACTGCCAAGAATATCTTGCCAGAAAATATTCTCGGTAGAGTGCTTGAGGTCAAACATGCCGTTGTCAAGAGTAGCTTTCGTGTCAATGGGCTCGTCGATGAGGTCGAAGGAATTGATACGGCCTTCGTTGATCTTCATCAGACCATCGCACCAAGCGTTGAGGGCATAGTTGATGGTGTCTATTCTCTCCTTTTCTGTCTGTGGGCGGTGATTGTCGGGAGTGTGAATCACCTGGACTGATTTGATATAGACAATAGAGTTCTTGTTACCTTCCAGCATCAAGTAACCTTTTGTCGCTCCTTCTGCAGGTACGGCTTCAACGACAATCTTTTGCCATTTGCCAGCCTTGATATCAAACTTTTTGTCATTTGCTCCGTCTTTGATTTTGTTGTCGGAGAAGGTAAGAATAACGTTATCGTCCTTGTCAACCTGAGCATAGAAAGTGACGGTGTAGGTACCCAATGGATCGAGGTCAAAGTCTTCTACGATGTAGACCTTTGCAAACTTTGGTATCTTTAGGGCATTGTCGTTGCCGTCATAATTCTTTTGGATGGTTGGCTTCCCGCTCACAACTGTACCAGTGAATACGTCCATGGTAGTGTAGTCAACGAACTTGTCTTCTATAGGGTCAACCGAAATCTCAATAGGAGCAGTAAGCCTGTTCAACCATCCGTCTGCCTGGTTGGCATTGGCGACAATAGGACTGCCATAGACCTCGTATCCGATTTCTTCCACGTGGGCAAGAAGGTCGCTCATGTCGAGGAAGTTCATCACGCCTTTATCGTTGACGATGGTACCTGACATCAGGGACGTGCCAAAGGCGACATTGTCGAAATTGGTGACAGCAGCGGCATGGGCCAGTTCCTGCTTATTGAATTCTGTTACCCTGAGCGTGGCTCCAAGAGTCATGTTAGGATACTGTGTCCTGTCGAGGTATGACTTGACAGGTCCTAAATCCTTGTATGGCTCTACGAAAGTAGGATCAGGATCAGCTTTGAAATCGTCTGTCACGTTATAGTCAGCACAGGAGACAGCTAATGCACCTGCCGCCAACATGAAGAGACCGTTTCTAAAAAAATGATTCATATTCTTAGCCTCCTATTATGGTTTAACGTATTTGGGTGAGAAGAATTCCTTCTTGTTTGACTCACGAGTCTGAACGACAAGCGTATCGTTGGTAGATACTTGTACATCATTCTCAAGAATCCAGTCCACTTCTACACCGTTTACTTTCTTTTTACCGATGATTCTGCCTTTCTTGAAGGTAACATTGTATGACAAACGGAGAATGTCGCGTTGAATGGGTTCACCATTCATAGTGCCCCACTGGTAGTCTTTGTATTCTGGTTTCGCCGTTCCTTTGACAATGAACTCTCCAGAACCAGAGGATGGCACTTCGTCATCGTCACCGATAATTGTGCATTTGTTACCATCGAATGTGAGAATGAGGGTACAAAGTTGAGATGGTCTTGTAGCTCCAGATTCGTCCTTGCCTATATTAATATAAACGGGGAAGACTGCTTGTGACATATTCTTTGAGGTGATGCCGCATATTTCGTCGTTCTGGTTGATAGGGTTTTCTTTGTAATGATCGAGGTCAGAGTTGATCAATGAGAAATCCTTACGGACAACAGACGTAGTTGCTCCATTTTCTGTTATATTGTCAACACCACGGCGAATGTATTTTCCCTGCCATGGGTTCATATATTTCACTAAGTAGAGTACATAGTCTTTGGCAAGAACATCCCAATCCTCTGTATTGGTACGAGATGGAGTGAGACCTTCACGTGGTGTGCCAGTAAGAATATGGTCGATGCCACTCACGCTTTTCATCACCAATGGGATGACGTAGGTGTTCTCGACAGCTTTCGCATCGTTGAAGAAAGCATCGGTGAACTGTACTTCCACATAACCACGTTGATCGCCATTGTAAGGAATGGTGTTGGATGAAAGTTGATAGTACGCTGATGGCATCGGAAGCACAGGTGTTGATGGGTTTCCACCTGCGTCTACAAACCAGAGGTTGTCGCAGAGTGACTCATCGACAGCTATCTCCACAAATGCTTTACGTCCACCGTAAGCGCCACCCATGGTCGACCATATCCGACACTTGTGCTCGTTGTCGAGCGTGTTGTCGTAGATGTCGTTGCCAAGGATAAGTGTACGTACAGGGAACTGGTAAGGGAAGTAGGCAGTTGTACCTCCTTCATAGTCAGGGAACTCATGCTCTGCATTATAACATGATGAATAGGCGAGAGTGAGCGTTCCCAGGACTACTCCGTATATATATTTTTTAAGTTTCATAATTTTGATAGTTTGCTGTTATAAAACTTTCTATTATCAATTTTTATTCTTCAGTACGATTATTTCCAGCCCTTGTTTTGCTTGAGTTTGCTCCATTTGAGTATTTCACTCTTTGGAATGGGGCCGTACCACTGATAAGTGCTGTCGAAATTGCGGTCCTCGACATGAATAATGGTATAGGTGAGCTCATTGGTTTCCTTGTTGCGGTCAATTTGCACACCTTTAATCTTTTCGTCGAGCGGCATCATCCAACGACGGAGGTCCCAGAAGCGTTTGTTCTCAAAGCAAAGCTCCAGACGACGCTCATTGCGGATGAGGTTGGTCATCTTGGCTTGGTCACCAGCACACTCTTCCAGATAGACATCACCTTCTGGGAGCGGCTGTCCAATCTCATTGGTGCCGAGTCCGGCGCGCTCACGGATGGCTTTGATCACATCGTAAGCAGTGAAGCCGATGCCTGTTGGGTCAGCTTTGGGTCCCCAGGCGTCATTGGCAGCTTCTGCGTATGCCAAGAAGATCTCTGTGTAACGGATGCGTGGATAGATGTGCCACTGCTTGATTTCAGAACCACTTGCCGAAGGACTAACGTCATCGCGGAGAAGCTTCTTCAGATAATAGCCGGTACGTGTCGACATGGTAGGTTGCTGATTGATGTTGTCGTCTTTCTTTCCATTAGAGTTCGGATATGTGCCGGTGATGATATCTGTTCTTCTGAATGTAGTGCCGTTGTAGAGGACGTAGTCAGAAAGACGTGGGTCACGGTTGGCGTATGGGTCCTTGGGATTGTAGCCAGAATTGGAAGCCGAGATAGGAAGTCCGTTACGCATGGGGAACGCGTCGACCAGATTCTGCGAAGGATTGACGCGGCCGCGGCCATAAAGTGATGGAGGGAAGTTGTCACCTTCCTGGTCTGTATTATTCTGGCTATCAGTACGGTCTTCGCGCCAAAGTATTTCAGGCATTTCTGAAGAACCTGGGCCCAGTTTTGAACTGTTCTTGTACCAGATGTTTCCTACTGGGTCAAAACCTTCCAACCCACCAATGCGTTTGAGGACATTGGCGCAGAGTGTTGCAGCCTCAGCAGAAGTCACACCGCTTTGTTCCCGGAATGCAGGGCTTGCCGCAAGCAAAGCTATCTGTGCCTTGACGGCCTCGGCTATCTTTGCAGACATCAGACCTTTTGCGTTGGCGCCGAATATCAGGTTGAAACTGGAATAGTTGGCACCAAGAGCCCGATACTTGGCAGGGATTTCATCATCTGATGAAATGTCTTCGTATTCTACAGGGAGATATGCCATGGCACTGTCGCAGTCGACAAAACATTGCTTGACACAGTCGGCAAATGTGGCGCGTGGCTGGTTGAAGTCTGAGCTACCGTTTTCAGGAGTCGTCAGCAATGGTACGCCATAGAGTATGCCGTCGTCAGCATAGCCTCCATGTGCCTGCAACAAAAAGTAGTAAAGGAGCGCACGAAGTCCGAATGCTTCGCCTTTCATGCGGTCAATGAACATCTGCTGCTTGGACTCTGCACTGGGAGCCCACTTCGTCTTTTCTACGATGGTGAGGAAAAGATTGATATACTGAATGCCACCTTTGCAATTGTCCCATTGTGACAGGGGGTTGTTGTCTGACCTCCATGTGCCATAGGCGGCGATATCCATGTAAGAATTGCTATTCAAGTTGGTGACAGCATCATCCGTGGCAACGTCGGTTTGAGTGGTCCTCATATAGGGAAGACTACCATAGCCGTACATCAGCAGACCATGTGCGTAGTCGGATTCCTCAGTCATGTCTTCCAACTGTCGGAAGTTTCTTTTGGCTGGCTCAAACATATCGTCGCATGAGCAGAAAGCGAGGATACCGATAAATAATAATATAATGTGTCTTGTCTTCATTTTCTTCAATTTTCAATTATCAATTAAAGAGTTACCTTAACACCGAGATTATAGAAACGAGTCTGTGGTGCATAGCCAACGCTTGTCTCCAACAGTTTGCGCTCCTTAGAGATGGTGAGGAGGTCGTTGGCGTTCACATAAACAGAGAGTGCCTTTACCCACTTTCCTGTAAACATGTCCTCAGGGAAGTCGTAAGTAAGTTGTACCTTGCGGAGGTTGAAACGGTCGGTTTTGTAAAGCCAGAAAGTGGATGCTGCACCATTGTTGGCAGATTTTGATACAGTGAGACGTGGATGGGTGGCAACAGCTGCTGTCTCTGGAGTCCAACGACCACGTGCATTCACGGAGTACTTGGTGTTTTCATCCATATAGTAGTAACTATTGTTTTTCATTCCGTATGCACCATACTGGCCATTTCCAAGCATGAAGAACGTGAAATTCTTATACTTCAGAGTGAGGTTGAAACCAAGAGTGAGAGGTGCGCCGTAAGCACCATTCTTGCCCAGGTCGACCATGTCTTTATCGCTGATGATACCGTCACCATTTATATCCTCGTATTTCAAGTCACCAGGCTGGATGTTACCACCAATCTTGGGTTGTGGGAGTTCTGGCCTCACCACGTTTTTATTTTGTTTCTCATCGAATACAAAGTCTGATGCGGTATAGAAGCCCAGGCATTTGTAACCTCTGATGGCATCGAGGGTGTGTCCCTCTATTTTCTGGTATTCCAAGCCTGCTTCTACGAGTTCATCATATTTGGTGTACTCTGTAGTGAGATAGGTGCCGACAATGCCAAGTTTTGCATAAACCTGTCCAAACTGCTTCTGGGCTGATACGCTGAAGTCTAAACCCTTGCGGTTTTGTATGTTATTATTGATGGCTGGCATGAATGTACCATTGTTAAGACCACCCTGCAAGTGTGAAGGGAATGTGGTCAGGTTTTGAACAATAAAGCCATCCATATCCGTATTGAAGAAGGTAAGGTCGGTGGAAATCAACTTGTTGAAGAACGAACCACGGAGGCTGACGGAGTATTCCTTGCGATGAATGAAGTCGAGAGCTGGGTTGCTACCAATTTGAGAACTGGTAAGATTCACACTCGTTCCATCCTTCCATGAGAATCCACTTCCACCTTGTGTCCATAACGGAGAGTAGAGATAGAAGTATTCTTCTTTCAAATAGACATCCATATCCTCGTTCAGATCGCTGTAGGATGCACTGAGCAACAGGTCGTCAACAAAACTCCCTTCCAGGAAACGCTCTTTGGCAATGTTCCATCCGATGGTGAAAGAAGGCGAGATGGCTTCACGATTACCTTCAGGAAGGCGGGCGGAATGCACACCTGCCAATGACACATCAGCAAAGTAACGACCCATATAGTCATATCCTGCTTGAAGACCTATGTTGGCGTTTGCATAACGATGGTATTGACCACTGGCTGTTGTGGTATACATATTACCGAGCAGCATACCGGTCACATGATGCTTGCCGCCAAATATATGTTCGTAGTCGAAATGACCATTCCAGCTGATAGTCTGGCGGTATGCGGTGTTGCCCATTGACATTCTACCTGTCACAATCTCATCGTTCTGCTGAGTAATGGCTACGATAGCGTCCTGTGTGTTATAGTTACTCCATGTAGGGATAAACACAGCATATTTGTTGTCGTATGAAAGGCTGTAGCTGGCAGCATAGTCAATGGCAAATTGTGTCTTGAATGACAATCCCTTTACAAACTTGTTCATGTCATAGATGATACCAGCGTCGAACTGGAACTGACGGCTGACGTCTCTTGTCCTTCCACCGAAATAGCAATCTGCAACGATATTGTTCTGGGTGGTTTTTGTGCCGCCAGGGAAATACTTGCCATCAAGAAGGTTGAGAGATTTGCCAAGGATGGCAAGACCTTTGGATGCGTTAGGGTCTAACAGATCGATAGGAATCAATGGCGCTGCGTTTTCAGGGTAGTTGGGAAGCATGGTTGCCGCCTCACTCCAGAAATTTCCCTTGTTCTTGTTGGCATTCCAGAACGTGGCACTTGCATTGGCAAAACCCTTGATAAACTTGTTGACGACCAAATCCACATTACCACGCACGCTGAAGCGGTCGGTATAGTTGTCTTTTGCCGGGCCAAAGTTGAGGAGGTCTTCGCTGCGATAGTAGTTGATGTTGGTGTAGAAGTGTGCACGTTGGCCACCACCCTGTATCTCAACGGTACCTTCAGAACGGTTGTATATTTTGCGGATATACTCGTCGGAATAGTAGTTGACGTTGGGATAACGATAGGGATTCAGGCCAGAAGCATGATTGTAAATGTCCATCTGGGTGTACCTGGGGTCACGACCGTCGTTGGCACAGGCTTCATTGTAGAGGGTCATATACTCTGCTGAGCCAAGATACTCTGGGAACGCCTTGGCTACATGGAAACCAGTGTTGGCATTGGCAACAATCTGAAGACCGTCTACCTTGCCACGTTTGGTAGTGATGAGGATAGCACCCTTAGCACCCTTAGGGCCATAAAGCACGACAGCCTGGGCACCCTTGAGGAAGGTGATCTGCTCGATTTCTGAAGGAAGCACGTTGTTGGACGGACGTTTCACACCGTCGATGATAACAAGCGGAAGGTTGCTGTTGTCATTATTGTCTAGACGGTCATTGTCCATACCCCAAAGATTGTTTCCATTCCATCCGCCAACAAGCGCATACATGTCATCAAGACTACCCATCGTATAGTCTTTTTTCTGTAGCTCTTCCATGTCAACGTATGAAATACCTCCGAGAAGATGGTCGGGATCCTTGTCGCGGAATGCAACATGGACTTTCTTTTTCACCACGATAGAGTCTGCGTCGTCATTGATTTCGTCGGCGCTGTCCTGGGCTTGGACTGTCAGTGGCGAACCAGCAAACATGGCAAAGAGAAATATGTTTGATATTATATTTTTCATAAAAATGTCTTATTAATCATTAATCGTGTGTCGTTAATCATTAATCATAGTCCTACCATCCCGGATTTTGTTCATATCCTTCGTAGAGATAAATATCTTTGTCAGGAAGTGGGAACCAGTAGTGCTTTGAATCGAAACGACGGGTGATCAGCTCTTCCCTGTGGAAGTTACCCACCTTGGCGTCCTTCGGATCGTGGCTCTTGAACCAGTCGGCTGTTTCCAAACGTTCAAACTCATGAGAGTATTTCATCGTGTAAGGAGGCTCTGTGAGGAGGAGCCAGCGCTGAAGGTCGCACCAGCGGAAGCCTTCGAAGGAAAGCTCCACAGCGCGCTCGCGGCGTACTTCATCGATGAAGTGTTCACGGGTGTCACGCAGGTTGGCGGGGACATGCTCCATGGGGTAATCTGATGAGTTGACGCGGTCGCGGAGTACGTTGATGGCATCAACTGCAGACAGAGTCATGCAGTAATCTCTTTTGTTCAGATCATCTAAGCTCTTAGCCATGGCAGCCCTTGCCTCGGCATACATCAGATAGATGTCGGCAAGGCGCATATAAGGCAGATAGCTTTGGAAAGCATGGTCATAGTCATACCATTTGTCTCCTTCGTTACACTGGTGTGGTATCAGTTTCTGAATGAAATAGCCTGTGCTGCTTCCATCGGCGATAGAGCGCATGGCACCACCCGTGTAGAGGTCACAATACTCTAGTTTCTTCTGATCTGAATTTAGGGCATCTGTACTAAGCACATAGTGGAATCCATCAAATATAATATCGTGGTAGAATCGTGGGTCACGATCTTTGTACGGATGCTCTGGGTCCCAACCCGATGCTGGGTTCAGCACATATTCACCATTGCGCACCAGATAGATGGGCTGACCGTTGGCCATGCCATACTGGTCGATGACGTTGGCAGTGGGGTGGTGAATGATTTTGTCATGAGCCACAAGACCTGCCACTTTAGGACCAAAAATCTTTGCACAGTTCCAGTTGGCAGAGTTGACACCAGGATAAGCACCACGGAAGATGGCCTCAGTAGAACCAGGATAGAGCCAACTTTGTCTGTGTGTATAGAAGATGTCTGAATAGTTGGTCTCTGAATTGTCATCCTTTGTGTGATTATAGATGTCGGAATACTTATACTCTGCAAGCTTGTAGTTGACTGAACCTCTGCTGACCAGATCAAGGGCCTTGCCAAGAGCCTCTGCGGCTAATTTGCAGTATTTCTCATCATAATCGTAGGTCTTGCCATTGCTGCTTGCGCCTAAAAGCTGAGCCACGCCACCATTTTTAGTCTTCTCAAACTCTTTCATGAGTGGAGATCCTGCCCAAAGATAGCATTTCCCCAGGTAACAGAGTGCCATGAAGCCGTTGGCACGCAAATCGTTTTTTCCTGAAGTCTGCATACCTGCCAGTGTTTCGTCCCATGCTGTCGCATCCAGAGGAAGAAGATCATAAGCTCTCTCGAAATCCTCTGCGCAGCGTTCTGCACATTCCTGGAAAGATAGACGGGGCAGCTCAGGAATTCCTGTAGACTCAAAAGCCTCGTCAATATAAGGTAGTCCACCAAAGTAGCACATCAGCTCAAAGTGCCACCATGCACGGAAGAAATACATCTGTCCGAGCAGCAGGTCGCGCTCTTCGTCAGTGCCTACGAGCGACTTGATGTTTGCAATACCCATATTGCATTTGCGGATGCAATACCAAGAATTGCGCCAGAGAGATTGATCCCTGCCATTATAATTGTTTCCCATCAGCCAGCACTGGTTGTTGGTCAACCAGTTGCGATAGTTGCCGAGATCCACCTGATGATCCATGTGCGCATAGCCTTCTGGATTGTGAACAGCGTCGTCACCAAAATTCCATGCGGTACAATAGTTGCACTTCTCTTTGTCGGGAATCAAGTTATACATTTCCTCGATATACCCCTGGAAGTTGCGGTAGTTCTTGAATGCCTCATCCTCAGCCACGATTGACTCCGGGTCCTTGTCGAGCCAATCGGAGCAAGACGTGAAAGAGGCAACGCCAGCCACCAAGAGAAGCGAACCACGTAAAAGGGTTTTTATATTATTGAAATATTTCATAATCGTTGTACGCAATTAAAGGTAAAGCTTAAATCCTAAGTTATAACGTCTGACGGTTGGGTAAGCACCACCGCTACCACTCCATCCATAGTTGCTCTCGCGGTCGTCAGGCATCTTTGTGATAAGGAAGAGGTTGTTGGCATTGAGGTATACCTTCAGGCTGCTGAAACCGAGACTCTTGATCCAGCCCTTTGTCCATGTGTAAGCGACCTCCACGTTCTTCAGTCGGAAATAGGAGCCATCGAAGAGGAATTGGGTACCGGTGTTGTAGGCTACCTGAGTATTGAAGCGTGGTACAACCACCTTGCCTGTTCCATCAATCGGATTCCACCATTTACCCGTATCATATACAGTGAGAAGCTGGTCGGGGAAAGAGTTGAGCGTTACGTCACGTGTGACGCCTGTCACACCATACAACTGGGCAAACATGCTAAAGCCTTTCCATTCCCATCCGATAGTGGCATTGTAAGTGTGCTCCGGGGTTCCGGTGTAGCCGTATGGAGCTTGGTCATTGGTCTCGTCTACGATACCATCGCCATTGAAGTCGATGATATAATGGTCACCAATGAGCACCTGATCATCGCTTGTCTGACGTTCCGGTGTACTATAGAGCTCATCGTAAGTACCAATAAAGCCGTTGTCGATAAACGACCAGACTTGTCCCTGAGAGTATCCCATTGCCTTGCGGTAACTTGGTATCAGGGCTGGGTCATCCTTCAGTTTGATTACGTTGTGCGCATAGGTGTAGTTGGTGTTGGCCCAGAAACGCATGCCATTTTTCAACACCTTGTTGAAGCGAACCTCCACTTCGAAACCTGTGTTCTTGATTTTACCTTGGTTGATGTCTGGGGTCTTTGCAGCACCATAGTATGAAGGCACTGAGCGATCGGCACCATATATAAAGATGTCGTAACGGTCATCACGGAACCAGTCGAAGCTACCGGCGAACATACCACCAAGGAATGCATAGTCGAAACCGAGATTTTTCTTCTGTACCGTTGCCCAGCGAAGATCAGGACTTGCTACTCTGCTTTCCTTATATCCAGTAAATATACTGTTTGTAGCGTCAAGGTTCATGGTGAAAGGACCGATGACAGTCCATTCGGTCATGTAAGCCCAATCGCCACCAGCGCTGTCGTCACCGATTTCACCAATAGAACCACGGATTTTGAACATGTCAACAATCCTCTTATCCTTCAATCGTTTCATAAATTTCTCTTCCGAGAGCATCCAGCCTGCAGCTCCTGAACAGAAGAAAGCAAAGCGGTTGTCGGGTGAGAATCTCTGCGAACCGTTGTAAGCGCCGTTGAACTCAGCGAAATATTTGCCCATCAGGTCGTAGGTGGTACGGAACACCCAGTCTTCACGACGTCTGTCAAGGTCGGCATTACCTGCGCTGTTTCGACGTTTCCAGTTACCCATCAAAGAAATATTATGAACGCCGAAGTCACGGCCCCAGTAGAGCTGGAGCGACATTTCCGTCGAACGGCTTGTGGAGCCAACGCGTCCTGCTTGATGTTCCCAGTCGCGCTTTTCGAAGAAGTCGAAACCTGTTTCAGCGAAAATCTCATTCTCAAAAATAAGTTGTCCATCTTCTGGTGTGATATAGGCCGTATTATTGACATGGCCGCCACCACCATTAGGTCCGTTGGCAATACCTCGGTTGCCCTCATCGAAACGGTTATCCCATGAGATGGTACCGCGTGCAATAAGTCCTTTGGTCACAAAGTCAAGATTCTGCTCGAGAGAGAAGTCGGTGAAAATGCGTGTGATGCTCTTCGTCTCAAAACCAGACGTTGCTATGTTCATGGGAGAGTTGGCCATGTTAGAGGCTGCCAATCTGGAGTAACCCCAGGCACCATTTGCAAATCGAACAGGGTAAACGTTTGGCGGCATACGATAGGCACCTGCCCATTGTTGCTGCTGGAAGAACTCGCCGCTGTTACCATAATAGTAACGTGGCGTCTTCTGCTGGGCATTAGAGCCAGCCAGGTTGACCCTGAACTGTGTGGTCTTCGTGATCTGGAAGTCAAGGTTGGAACGTACATTCAGACGATTGTAAGAATATCCGCCCTCATAACCCTGGTGGTTATCCCAGATCCTGGTCATATCGCCTTCGTTCTGGAAGTCGAATGCCACGAAATACTTCACAAACTTTGTACCACCGGATAAATTGAGGTTGGTATTATAAGAAAAGGTGTAATCTTTGAACATCTCTTCCTGCCAGTCGACGTTGGGATAGCGCTCTGCCTGACTGTAGTCGCCAAGGTAGTT
Organism: uncultured Prevotellaceae bacterium; assembly: GCA_902780635.1. Taxonomy (GTDB): domain Bacteria; phylum Bacteroidota; class Bacteroidia; order Bacteroidales; family Bacteroidaceae; genus Prevotella. The sequence goes on along the minus strand of CACZGH010000003.1, from coordinate 54,240 downwards.
GCCATCAGCATCATAGTTTGGCCTGACGGTAAAGTCCTGATTGCGGAAGTTGTTGATAAAGGTCTGCGGACGATAGTAGGCCCAGGAGGCGGCACCGCCTAAGGCAAGCTCGTGCTCGAGTGCTTCGTTGCGCAGCATATAGCCGTCGTAGGAGTCATACTTGCGGGGGAGCTTTGACACGGCCTTTAAGGTGGCATTGAAGCCGACATCGATTCTTGCCTTGCCTTCCACACCACGCTTGGTGGTGATCAGAATCACACCATTGGCACCCTCGACACCATAAACGGCGGTGGCAGAGGCGTCCTTCAACACAGAGATGGTAGCTACAGATGAGATGTCTACAGACTTGATCTCGCGCTTGACACCATCGACGAGGATCAGAGGCTGAGCATCCACGTTCCAGGCTGCTGCACCACGGATAAAGATTCGTGGGTCTTCTTCACCAGGCTGACCTGTAGAAGCAATGGTGGCGATACCAGGGAGGTTACCCGTGAGGGCTGCACTCACACTACCAATACCAGCAGAACGTTCAAGAACTTCACCTGTGGTCTGTGTGATAGCACCCACCACAGATGCTTTTTTCTGTTGGCCGTAACCCACGACCACGACTTCCTCCAACTGAGTGTCGTCATCGAGTGTCACCTTGAAGTCACGACGCCTTTCGACTTTGATTTCCTTTGTGGCCATACCTACATAGGAAATCACCAGTACAGACTGCTCTGAGGGCACTGTCAGTTGGAAGTTGCCATCGATATCAGTCACTGTACCCAGACCAGGTTGTCCTTTCACGATTACCGAGGCGCCAATCAATGGCTCCGCAGCATTGTCAGTGACATTACCCTTTACAGTGACGCCATTTTGGGCATACAGCATGGTACTGAATGCGAATAGCATCAGAATCGCGGGAATGGTCTGTCTAATCAGTTGCTTTAGATTCTTCGATTTTGACAGATTTTGATTCATAGTTATGTTATTATGTTATTACTTAATTATTTTCAAGAAAAGGCAACAATATGGTCCCAACCACAATAGGTAGACAGGTAATATATGTGTATAGCTGCTATGCCGACTTAATAGCCGGATTCAAATCTTAATGCTGCAAAGATAGAAAATAACATCCACTCGTCCAAAAAATAATCTATTTTTTTAGGGTGAATAATGGCTCTGTTGACGTAAACTAAAATTTTTGATAGTTTTGATAAACTATTAAATAATCAAAAATAATCTTTGAAAATACAAATATCCCCTTTTTCTACTATTCAAGTATGGTATTTTATATCAACAACGGGAGCTAAAATCTTTGCTCCACTACCATATTTTGTCCAAATCTACAGACAGGCCTATGTTGAAAGAGATGCCCGTCGTCAGTGGTGAACAATAGTAATAAGTCTTAGGTTTGTAATTGAAAAGATTGTCTATGGCGGTGTTGAGATGCACACCACGCCAGACTTGGTGCTGAAGCATCAGTTTCCAGATGGTGTAACCCTGATCCACATCCGAACGGCCCGATTGAGGCTTGCCTTGACAGCGGCCAGAGAGCGCAGCGGCAAGGGCATAGTTTCGCGAGAAACGATGGTCATAGCCCAACCGCCATGTCATAGAATGTGACCGAGGCTGGTTGAACTGTGAGAAAACGACGTTGCCCGTCTCGTGCATCCAAGAATAGTTAAATTTCAGTGACAGTCCCCAATCCCAGATATGGCCTACACTGAGGTCCACGCCCCAGACCGTTATGCCATCCACGTTCCAGTAAAGCGAACTCGAGAGTGCCTCGTGTGTTTGGCCGTCGGACGTATGGAGCCTGTATTTGACTTCATCGCCAGCGGCATACTCTTCTAAGCGGTCATCATTGGGCATCACCTGATAGCCGCCGCCCGGCTGTGCCGCGTCTGCTACCCAATAACGCTCGACGGTGGTGATACGTCTGTCAAAAATGTTGCAATAGCCTACGAGGGTAAAATTATAACGTCCATCCAGTATTCCACCAGTGTTGATGCGATTGGTCCTCTCAAAGGCAATGTTGAAGTTGTTGCTCTTCTCAGGTTTCAGGTCAGGGTTTCCGATAATCATGAATCCCATATTGCCCATGTCGAAGTGCATATACATCTCCTTGAGGGTTGGCGCCCGGAATCCGCTGGCATAGTTGGCACGGAAGGTCATCCATGGTTGTTTATAGACGACAGCGAGGCGCTGGGTGAGCGCTTCCTGTGCAGAGGCAGAGAAGTAGTCGTATCTGATGCTACCTACTATGTTCAGCTGCTTGGTGATGTTCCAGTCAAACTGAGCATAGCCGTCGATATTGTCTTGTGTGTGGCTGGTGTTGTCTATAAATTGATAGGTCGTGAGGTAGTCATGCAGGTAGTCAGCCCCTATAATGAGGTTGTTATTGCCAGACATATGGTTGAACAGGGCATGTACGACATGCTGCTGGTTGCTGTAGTCGTGGTCATGGGTGCGTGTGCCGTCGGGCAAGTAATTGGCCTTGTCGTATTGGTCGAACGCGTATGACAGTTCGAGATGCTGGCCCTGGTTCCATGCATAGTTGCCTTTCAGACCGGCACTGTATCCATTGAAATGATAGTCATAGGTGTCGCGCTCGCTTGTACGGAAGAAATAGGAGCCTCGGCCCACAAAAGTCAGGTGGTCGGTGGCATGCCATGTCAGCCGCTCTTTGACGTTATAGGTTTTCTGTCCAAAAAGGCGGCTGACGTTGGAGTTGTCTTTCAGGACCGACTCGTCATAAGGCAATCCTTGCGCCTTCTTCATCAGTTCTTCGGCTATTTCCTCGGAAGAATAGGGCTTAGGCAGGTTGACAGGATCAAGTTTCGTATGTTGGAAACTCGTCTGAGAGTTCCATTTCGTGTTGTTGAAGGAGAAACTTGCGCCGTTGCGCCATTCATGGCCGAAAGTGTTGAAACGTGAGTTGACATTGGCTGTCCAGGGCTCAATGTTCTCCCGGCTGATGATGTTGATTACCCCACCTACGGCATTTGAGCCGTAGAGTGCCGACGATGCCCCTTTCACGATCTCAATACGTCCTGCGTTGTCGAGATTCATTCTATTGTAGTCAACATTGTCCACGGTCTCTCCCGCCATGCGCTCACCGTCGACAAGAAAGAGAACGGCATTTCCTCCAAATCCGCTCATGTTGAGAGAGGTCTCCTGTGTCATGGCAAGGCCGAACTCCAGTCCAGGAATCTCTTGGGTCAGCATGTCCTGGATATTGGTGGCGTCAGTGATCTTGATGTCTTGGAGTGTGATAAGACGTGTGACAACCGGCGCGTCCTTCAGCGCCTTGGGCGTGTGTGAAGCCGTCACGACGACGGGCTCAAGGTCTACTGTGTCGCGGATGGCTGTGGATGGCTTTGTTTGTGCAGAGAGTCCCAAAGCCAGCATGGACAAAACCATGCTGGCTATGATGGGATATTGAAATCTACTCTTCACGTTCACTGCCACTATTTATTTCTTGGTGCCCGTAAAACTGGTTTCCATTGCAAATGGCATGTTGCCATATTTCAATGAGAATGAGGCGACTACAGTATTGCCGTTGAACATGATTACCACATTGCTGATGGTATAGGCTCGCTCCGCTCCGCTATCTGTAGTCACTGTGCCGGTATAGGAAGCGAGCTTTCCAATAATGTTGTTCTCGCCCTTTGCCAGAGGGATGTTCTTCACAGAAAGTGGAGGGATAGACATGGGACCCATTCCTGATTGAGGAATCGTCATGTCCACAGAGGTGTCTGTGACTTTGACAAATTCGTATGTCTTGGTCTCGTTGGATGATTCATCTGCCATGACTAAGATAATCTCTTGGCCAGTATAAGAGCCTGCTACCTGTGTGGCAACAGCTGCTTCGGGCTCATCATCATCACTTCCGCACGAACATACACCAAGGACGGTGGCCAATGCGATAGCCATCATCGTAAATAATTGATTGATTTTCATAAATAAATGAATTGGATTAATATATAAAAAGGGATCAATGCACACGTTATTTCTCCGTACTCAACTGCTGGGTGGTGTAGTCATACTCCGAACCGTATGTGCTATGCGGAATACTAAAGATGACAATCATCAGCAGAACGGCGAGGCCGACCACCCACTTGTTGTACTTCCACTTCAAGGTAACCAGGGCTGCCGCAAAGAACAGGAACGACAGTAGGGTCTTGTTGTCAGTAAGGTCGGTTCCGTATGGGAACCCTGTCCACCAAGGTCCGAAAGCCGCATGCTGAACGAACGGCCCAAAGATGAAACCACCTACAAATAGGGTGGCCACAGTGATTTTCAGCCACTTGCTGTATTTCTTTTTTGTGATTACCAGCAGGAAGGTATAGACAGCGAACAGCATGGCCGCAAACATCAACAAGATGTGTGGTATCAGGATGCTGGCAGGGACATCGTTGCGAAACCGTATCACAACTGGCTCGTCGGATGGATAGTCCTTGCCGGCGACCGTGATGTAATATTGCAGCTTCCCGGCGACAGGTTGTACTGGCAAGGCAGCCTGCCATGAGCCGTCCTCCCATCTGAAATCCGTCGTGGTGTATTCATTAGATGTGGGGTAGCGACGATAATGCAGCTGTGCCTTGGCATCGGAGGGAATGCCTTGAAGTGTCACCATCTCGTCGTGCTGCACACCACTTCGTGGTAATTTCAGTTTATAATTGTCCCCATTCAGTTCTATGGTCACACTCTTGGGATGAGTAGGACCGGTCATGCGCTGGTATACACTCAGCACTAAGGTGATGACAACAGCTAAAAACCAATAAAAGAATTTTTTCATCTTACAGGTGGGGTTAAGTGAACTTCAAACAATATCGTCTCTTCACCACGAAGCACTTTCACAGGAATGGTGGTGCCGGCCTTGAGTTCCGACAGACGCTGCATGTATTCTTCGATGTCGTTGACAGGCTTGCCGTCTATTTCCTGAATGATGTCGCCGCTTCTGATGCCAGCGTTATGCGCTGGCTTTCCTGCCACGACAATGTCAGCACGAAGGCCGGGGATGCTGCTTGCACCCATGACATCTGGCATGAGACCTAAAGTGACCTTAAACTTGGCGTGGCTCATTTTGTTGCTACTGGGCACATTAATATAATCTGGCCTCTGGGGCATGGCCGCTAGGCGGGCGATCAATTCTTTAGAGAACTCCAGGGTCTGTTGCATACCGTCATAATTCAAGGTAGAAGGCACGTCAGCAGGGGTGTGATACTCCATGTGACCTCCCGTGGTGAGGAAGAGGACCGGGATGTCTACTGCCACGAACGACGCATGGTCGCTTGGGCCATATCCGTCAGGAATGCAGGTGACGTTGAGGCTTTTCTGTTCGGCCACCTGCTCTACCATCGCCTTGAATTCGGAACTGGTTCCCGTGCCCGAGACACTCATGGCATGGTCTCGCATCCGTCCCACCATATCCAGGTTGACCATGGCCACCATCTCTTTCATATCGACAGGAAGGTTGATGCGTTGCTTGTCATCATGCTTCATCCATTCCAGAAAGTTCTTCGAACCAATAAGACCCTGCTCTTCTGCGCCAAAGAATGCGAAGATGATACTTCGTGGCGAACGTACCTTTTTAAAATGTTTCGCCAGCTCAAGTACCACAGCGTCGCCGCTGGCATTGTCGTCAGCGCCGGGGTGTACCCCCAATGTGTCTGGACGGCGTGAGCCGGAGTCTTTCCCGCCCATTCCCAGATGGTCATAATGCGAACCGACCACAATGTATTCGTTTTTGAGGCGCTTGTCTTTTCCTGGAATGACAGCGATGATGTTATGGGTGGTTCTTTTCACTGTCTTCCCGTAGGTGAAGTCATGATAGAAACCTTTTGCCTTCTTTGCTTTGACGATAGGTTTAAGTTTCAGCTGACGTAGTTGGCTGACGATATATTCTGAGGCGAGGGTGTCACCGGCAGTGGCAGGATATCTGCCACCGAGCTCTTGTGAAGCCAGGTATTCCACCGCTTTTCTCATGTCATCCTGCCTCTGGGCGTGAGCCTGCAAGGCAAGTGTTATAGCCAAGGATAGGAAGATATATTTTATTCTCATGATCATCCGTTTTGTAATTGTGGGTGCAAAGATACGAAAAAACAATCGAATCTCACACTCCACATTTATGATGATTTTTTTGTTTACTTGATGAGTTGTTACCATAGTTACATCCACAATACATTGTGAATTGAATTGTTTTCGCATTCCCAATATTTGTCGGGCTCGGAGGTCCGACCTCCTAAGTTTAGTTGACGAGTAGACAAGTAGACGAGTAGACAAGTTGTTTGCAATGGTATTCTCTCACCACTCACTACTAGTTATCAATTAATTTTTATTATTACCTCTCACTTCTCACTATTTTGTAGTATTTTGTAGGGGTCTGGCGGGCTTGCCCGCATCAACAATCGCAACTCTGTTGCGTCAGAAAAACGCAACTCTGTTGCGTAAAAAACCATGCCGACCCTTTGATGGGTCGAGCATCCCTTAATGTACGAGCGACCGGATGGGAGCGGTTGCATCCCTTTCCCTGGAAAGGGGAAGGGCCTTGGGTTGGGGTAGAGACCCTTCCATAGGATAAGGAAGGGGAGGGTTGGTTGTGACCACCGCAAGCTAACTGCTTGATAATAAAAAGAATATAAAAATAAGAAAGGAGGATAAAGGAAGAAAAAGGAGGAAAAAGGTGCTAAAGCACCCACCAAAAAAGAGAGAAAAACATGTAGACAAACTGTTGGAGTACGGACCTCCAAACAAAGGAAAGAATCGAGTAAAACTTATTATTCCGCTAGCCTATGATACAAAATGGAACCTGCTGTACGAAACAGCAGGCTCCTATCAACATGATATATGGGCGAAAAGACGCTTCTTGCTATTTTACCATTACTTTACGCGTACGCACTTTGCCATTGTCGAGTGTCTCACGGATAAGATTGACCCCTTTAGACAACTGACTGACAGACTGTCCCGCCACGGTGTAAATCTGTGTGGCAATGACCTTAGCCGTCATGTCGTCAGCATTGGCAGTCTCCACAGCTGTCGGATCAATTTCCAGCACTTCTCGCGTGATGCGGTTGAAGTGTACTGACGATGGGGCTTCATCCATGTATTGCAGTGCGAGGAAAGAATAGTCTTCGAAGACATTGAATGAATACTCATTGTTCTCTGCCACCACAGGAGTAGTCTGCACGTCTCCACCAACGACGGTGGTCATCTGGAATCCAGCGGGTATCGGTTTGTCGGTGTAGAACGTGTAGCGGTGGTAAGTTCCATTCTCCACGCTGCCGCTATATGGCCCCACATAAGCATACTGTTGTGTGAAATTGACTGTACCTTGGTAGACTGGCTCAGAGCCAAACAGTGTGATGGTGGCGGGATTCCATCCATTGGCCACCAGACCGGCTGTAGGTACGGCGGTGCCCTCGGCGGTATAAAGCACGACATCTTTCACGGTCGTATTGACGGTGCTGCTAGTCATGTTCTGCAGTGCAAACTGCACCACCACGGGATCTTCTTCCAAGTCAGCGGGGTTGAAGGCGCCCTCGAGCACCGTCTGGTCGGCGGCAAAGGGATAGTAGTGTCCGCCGTAGACGTCAGCCTGTGCCTGGTTGCGGAGGAACATCTGCAGCCGACCATCACTACCCGGAGCCTCAGCCAGTTCGATACGGTAACGGGGATAGTCGTTGATGTTGAACGGTTCGCCCCAGAGTTTCACGTCGCCCCAGTTGCCCGGTATGGACACCTGAGCGGGCAGGCCGTTGGCACTGGTCTGATGGCCCTCAATCTCTGCACCATAGTCGACGAGGATCTCCAGGTCATCGCTCGACGGTGTGAACTCGGTGAGATAGACATCGCGGGTGACAGAGACAATCTCCATTGGGTCGATGGCGCTGCTGCTCATCCGCTGCACGGCCAGATACCAATAACTCTGTGTCAACGTGATCTGTATCTCATTGCCCTCGGCAGTGATGGCCGGGTAGGTCTCGCCGATAGGCTCGCCATACTCATCTTTGTATCCCAGTTTCCACTGGATGCCCTGAGGCACAGGATGTGCCAGCTTCACGGTGATGACATGTTTGGTGCCCTCTGTCACGTCTGCGCCCCAGACACGGCCACCGACCTCACCCCATTGTCCACGGAAGTTGACTGTTCCACTGTAGATCTTGCCGTCGGCGGCTGTCTCACCGGTGACGCTGCTGGCCCAGTTGCCCTCCAAAGGAAGGAACACCTCGGTGCCAGGATCGGGACCCTGATAAACCACGGGGTCTGCTCCAAACTCACCCGGTTCGCCGTTGCCCCACCATCCGATCCACCAGTCGAGGTCGATGTTGGAGTAGTTGGAGGGAGCGATGCGCACATTGGTCTCTATCTCGTCATGTCCGAGCAGGTATTTGTCGATGAAAGCCTCCACCTCAGGATATTGAACCTGTGGCAACTGGCAATGGCCATGTCCGGGCACGATTGAATAGCCCACACGGTCTTCGATACCAAACTGCTCCCATACCTTGATGGCGCCGTTCATGGACACATATGCAGAGGGGTCTGCCAGCCAGGTAAAGTCGGGGTTGCCGAGCATGAGAAGTGCTCTCGGACACACCATGGCAGCCAGCTCATGATGGTCATGGGGCAGGTATGACACGTTTTTGCCATTGTAAGTGTCGCGCAGACTCTGCATAAACCAGTTGTAGTCGGTATTGTCAAGACCCTCCACCGACTCGGCGTTGGGTTGTGCGTTCATCCAGCGGGAGTATCTCCAGGCTGCGGCACCGCCGCCACCCGGCTCCTGTGCGATGGTCAGAGCGACGCGCTCGTCGAAAGCTCCACAGAAGAGAGCCATTTTGCCGGCATACGAGCATCCTGTCACGCCGATATGATCCATGTCGATCTTGGTGACCTCAGGTCCCAACTGCTCCAATCCGTCGATGAGTCGGCTTAAGCCCCATGCCCACTCGCTATATGCTCCGTTGTTGATCAGTTCTGGATAGAGACGTACGAAATTGTAGGAGCTGCGGTCGGAGGAACCGCCCATCTGACTATAACTGTTGACCTGGCTCTCTGAGAAGGTCAAGGTGGCGATGGGGCGCCCGGAGAAAACGGCCGACGGCAGTGAGATGCCGCTGGTGCCGATCATCAGTGCGTAGGGTGGTTCGCCCACTGAGGGATAACTGATGGTGGCACTCAGGTTGAGCGTCTGGCCATTGACGGTCACGGCCACTTTCAGCGTATTGCCATCCATGGAAGCCACCACGGCTGAGGGGTCGACCACGGGTTTGGTACCAATCTCATAATGTTGTATCTCCTTGGCGATCTCGCCACGGCGCTGAGACCAGTCGGAGAACTCGGTGACACGTCCACTGCCGTCTGACCACTCCAGTGGGTCGGGCAACGGATCGATCTTGCGTGCCTCATCTTTAGATGGGAGCACAGGCGTGACATCCGCCCCTGTATTCTCCACATGATATACAAATGGTATGGCGCCAGAGGTTTTTGTCCTCAGTTCTTGTGCGGTGGCGCTCAATCCACAAGTCACAAGAAACATCAATAAGGTAAAGATTTTTTTCATCATAAGATTATTTTAGGTGATAGATAAAAGACAAACTGCAAACAAATCATGCACAAAGATAAGAGGAAATCAAAAACCATTAGGCAAAATAAATGTCAAAGATATTTGAAAATGTTTCATACCTGAGCAGTGGACGATTTCATGATGTATAGTGAAACGCATAAAAAATCCCCCTCATGATAGAGGGGGAAGGGGGAGTGTGTTCAAAATGAGGTGTTTCTTAACTTCTGAACACTTTTCAACTTGTGAAGGTGGTGAAGAATGATCTTACTTGATCACGACCTTGCGGCCATTGATGATGTTCAGACCCTTCTGAGGAACGTCTAAGCGCTGGCCTGCAATGTTGTAAATCACATATTTGCCTGCTTGGGCACCTGCTACGATGTCGTTGATGCCAGAAGCGTTGGGATTCTCCATCCAGACCACAGAAGACTTGTTGCACTCACCGCCACCATAATAGATACTCTGTATACCTACTTTTGTCCAGTTGGCACATTCCTCTACAGGGTCCTGGAAGTAGATGTTGTGTGAACCATCCCATGAGCTGTAGTTGAAGCTATAAGGAACTTCCGTTGCGTCTTCTTCTACTCCGTAGTACATCTCTGCCTTAAATATATAAGGTGTCTGCTCTCCGTCCTTTTCAATCCAGATGGTGTAGAATAGTTTTTGAGGATTCAGTGTCTCGCCATTGCTGCTGACAGTGGGAATCGTGCATGAAATGCCACTTGACCATTCGCTAAAGTCTATCGATTTGGTGATCGGGTCGGCAGGCGTGGCTGCTACCTCATTAAACTTCGTAATGATGACATCTGTGAAAGTCTGGTAGGCGTAGACGTCGGCCAGAAGACCGTTGAGCACCAGTGTCTGAGCAGTAGAGAACTGCGACTTCTCTGCGTCGAAGTCGAGCACGGCGTCTACCATTTTGCCTTCTGCGTCAAGGGCTGTGAAATAGTAGTCGTTGGACGACATCCAGAAGCTGACAGAACCCATGAATTGGTTGGCGGGGATGACATACTGTCCTGCCTCGTTCTTGGTGGCTTTCACCCACAGTTTGTTGGCGTCGGTGTTGACATCGGCTGCCAGTCCCTGGATGTAAACATCGTCACCATCGAAACCAGCATTCAGCCAAAGCGTCAGCTCGGCTGGATCGTAATAAGGCTTGAGAGAATTGGCCTTCATGACGTAGGTCTCGGTCACGAGATTCTCTGGAACTTCTACGGCTGTAGGAATGAAATCAGCGGGGAGCACCTCAATGCTGTTCAGCTGGGTGTTGCCAGCGATTGTCACCACCACTTTCTGGGCCTCGCCAGTCCATGTGGCGCCATCAAAGGTACCTGTGTCGGCGCTGTTGTTGGCGTCCCATTTAGCATTGTTGAACACGATCTTGCTAATGGTCTTACCGACAGCAGCCTCAAAAGTCAGTGTGCCGCCATAGACGCGCAACTGAGGACCATTGTTGGTGTTCCAGAAACGGTTGGCTGTGCCTTCTGAATTTGGTGAGACGGTCAGCGTCACAGCACCTTCCGTAAACGTGCGGTCTACGGTGATGTCGCCATCATGACTCTCATTGGATGAGCATGGCTCGTCGGTCATGGCATTGAAGTTGAAGGTGACTTTCTGGTATTCTTTGATCTTGTACCAGAAGATTTCCGACTTATTCTCCTCGCCGCCACCTGTATAGATACTCTGGATACCGATCTTGTTCCATTTGCTATAGTCAGCCTGTTTGAGGTACATATAGGTGGGGAAAAGTTCCGTTTTGTCTGTAAATCCATAGGGGAAGATGGTCATGGCTTCCGTCAGACTGCTGTAGTCTGCAGGGTCAAAGGTCACAGGTGCGATATCCTGCTCCACGTCACACAGGAACTGGAAACTCAACTTAGATGCTGCTATTCCATTGTCGTCGACATCAAGTGTTGGCACGGTGAACATGACCACAGGGCCTGTGGTTGCGTCGTAAATCTGCGAGATGTTGGGCGTGGCGGGGGTGACAGCCTTCTCCACCACCTTTGTGATAACGGCATTCTTATAGATGTCGCCCTTCAGTAAAGTGGAGGTGTAGATGGTGATATCGTAATTGATAGCTGTCATCTTGCAGGCCTCAGCGTCGTAGGTAAAGGCGATATCCTCTTCCTGAAGATACATGTCATAACCACTGTATGGGGTGTCTTGGTAGAAACCGAAGTACTGACTGCCTGGGAAGGTGATGGTAACACCGTCCAGCGTACCCTTGATCCATGCTTCGGGCAGATAGCTGCACAACCCCTGAAGATAAACATCTGTACCATCGAAGCCGACGCGCAACGAACCAGAAGAGGGCGCGTCCATATTATTTATATAGGTGATGACCCATTCCTCAGCCACCACGCCTTCTGGCAATGTCACCTCATCGTTGTTGATAGGTGCTGTCTTGCTGAAAGAAGGCTTGTACCAATAGCTATAAGGTGCAGGCTCGGTGGTGTCGCTGTTCTCTAACAGGTAGAGTGTCATAGACTCCAACAATCCTTCCTCGGCATTGTAGTTGAAGACGATGTTGTCAACCAAGGTCTCACCGTCGTTGGAGCCGCAGAAATAGATAGGACCATACTCGTCTTGACCAACCATTTGGCCATTGGCAAAGGTGGCAGTGGTTTCGTTGACCGAGCCCTTGATCCATCCTTCCTTAAAATAGTAGGACAAGCCCTGGATGTAGATGTCAGAACCGTCGATAGCCACATTGATGGTCGGCATCAAAGAGGTAAAATCTTGCACACCATAAGGGGAGTTGGCCAAGAAGATGCCGTCCGTCGTGTACCATGTCTCCACTTGGGCAGTGGCAGGTGGCACCACCAATTCTGCTTGGGCTTTCCTTGTCGCATGATGGGCAGGCTGTGCGTGCCGGTCGATACAATTGAAGGCTGTGTTCAGACTTTGAGTACTCTCTTGTGGAAATGCACTCAAGGCCTTTTGTGCGGATGCTGTCACACCAATCAGTGTGATGAGCAGGGTTAATAGAGTAATTCTTCTCATACGCTTTTTATTAGGTCTGTATTTGATATTGAAAAGTTTTTACAAATTGCAAAGATAAGGATTTCTGATGACAGCACCAAATATTGTGAGTGTGTTTTTTGTCTACATCTTTTTGGCATTCACACCTTTTCCTTGTCTGTAGACACACTCCCCCTGCCCCTTCCAAGTTTGAGGGGGCAGGGGGAGTGTGTCAGCCAAAGTCTCTACTCACTTGATTCTGACGATGTTGAGAGAGTAGGGTGGTACATCGAGCAGCACGCGGTCATCCTCGGGAGAGAGCAGTTGCTCCACAGGGTGAATGTTGGTGGGAGCAAGGAGTGTGTTCTCTTCCATGCCGTCGTTGGCTGCCAGACGCACCACTCGGGCACATCGAGGAGTGAAATTCTTCAAATTCAGGCTGGCGGTGGTTGCCATATCACTCGTATTTGCTACTTTTACGATGATTTCGCCAGTCTTTTCATCGATGGTGGCAGAGGAAAAGACCCCCTTCGTATCATCATGTTTCAGCACCGTGTCGAAGACCAATTTGTCGTCGAGCCACGCTTTCACGCTGTCGCCAGCCACCTGCAGGGTGATGTCATACCAACGTCCCTGCTCCACACGTCCCCGTTTGATATCGGTCTGCAGTTTTCCACCATTGCTGATTTGCTCGATGGCGTGCTGGGTGTTGCCCCATCCGCCGAAGTTCAGCCAACAATAGTTCTTGTCATCGACATAGTTGAAGATGATGAGGAAACCCTCGGCTCCTCCGTCTCTGCGGGCGCGGAACTTACAGGTGTAGTGGTCGCTGTTGATGATGTCTTTCTCCAGACAGATGGTGGCTTCCTTACGACTCGTCTGGCGCACGGTGTTGCCTTCCTTGGTCCAGTCACCATAGATATATTCTACATCTTTGTCTGTCTCAAAGGTGGCATGTGTGCCCCACGTGCCGAAGCCAACGCGGGCCTGCTTGGGTGTCAGCGGCTTGCGCACCATACCTTCATAAGGATTGGTCTGACTGACTTTCAACACTTGGGTGCCGATGTGCTGAGGCATCATTTGCTGCACATAATAAGAAGGTGTGCCCATGACGCGACTGCTGCTGAAGCGTATCATGTCGGGGCGCCAGCGAGCGTCGTTCTCGTTGACGAAAATAGGCGCATACGAAGCCAGGACCACGACATCGGAGTTGTTCTCCATGCCCATCATATAGACAGCCTCGCCTAAGGCGGCGTTCATGTTGCCCAGATTGCCGAAGCCATTGGTCACAGCATATTCACCCACATAGATTTTCGGTCCGCGGCGGTCGTAGCTGTCATATTTGTGGAAGGCGCCAGCAAACCAGTCGGGTGAGCGGTAGTAATGCTCATCCAGCAGGTCCACAGGCAGTGTGGAGTTCCACTTCGGGTTGTCATCGCCCCATGCCACCACGTTGCCGATGATTTTCATCTCGGGGTATTTGGCACGGATGGCTTTGTAGAACTGATCATAACGCTCATAATAGTGGTCACTCTGCTGGCGAGGGTCAGGCTGGTTGTTTTCGTTGCCCACCTCCAGGTATTCCAGACCGAAAGGCTCCGGGTGGCCGTTCTTGGCACGCATGGCGCCATATTTTGAGGTGATGGGGCCATTGGCATACTCTATGGCGTTCAGACACTCATCAATCCAGGGCTGAATGCTGTCGTAGGGGGTCATGCCACCGTGCCACAAACCTACGTTGACCACAAAGAGTGGTTTGGCGCCAAGGTCTTCGGCCAGTTGCAGATACTCATGATAACCCAGCCCGTCGGTGGTGCGGTAGCCCCAGTTGACGTTCCAGTGACCCTCACGCTCCTCTATTGGCCCGATGGTACGCTCCCACCGGAAGGCGTTGTCAGGACTCTCCTGTCCCTCCACAAAGCAGCCGCCAGGGAAGCGCATGAACTTCGGGCGCATCTGCCACAGCATGTTGGCCAGGTCGGGGCGCATACCGTTCTCTCGGTTTTTGAACGTGGGTGGAAAAAGACTTACCATATCTAGTTGCACCTGCCCCACGCCGTCGAAGACCAGGGCAAACTGTGCCTGAGGGTCGTTGTCGTTGGCCGTAAGAGTGGCCTCATATTTTGTCCAACCCTTGGCTTTGTTGGCGGGGAATCCGCTCACCGCACACTCGGCATAAAGCTGTGCACCGTCTTTTGAGCAGAGCGTAGCCTTCACGGTGCCTTGATACTTCAGGGTCTTGGCCCAGAAAGACAGGCGGTAGCTGCGGCCTTGCACGGCATTGATGCCCCAATAACCCTCGTTGACTAAGCAGACGGGGTTGGAGGACGATGCCTTGATGTCGAGTTGCAAAGCGTTGTGCTGCACGGCATTGAGTAGCGGCGTCTTTTTCGTGGGCTGTATGAGCTTTGTGTTGATCTGCGACGGGGCGGCAGCATACGTTGACCAAGCCTGCATGTCGGCAGGAGCGCCAAAGCGTGGTCCGTCCTCAAACGAGCGGTTGCGGATCAGCTCGGCATATAGTCCGCCGTCGGCAGCGTGGTTGATGTCTTCGTAGAAGATGCCATAGAGCATAGGGCTCACCTTAGGCCCGCGTTGCTGGGCATCGATGTTGATGGTCACTTGTGCTTGGACGGCTGCAGCAAAGACAGCACAGCCAGCCATGAGAAGAAAGTTTTTGTAGGTCATGATTAGAGTGTTATTTGCTTTGACTTGATTTCGTCATTATCTTATTGATAGATTCATCGAGGAGTTTTTGCAAATTTACGAAGAAAAAATGGATAATCAATTGAAAAATGATTATTTTTGCATAATGAAACAACTCACCATACTTCTCGTTGTGATGAATGCCCTGGTTCTGCCCACATCGGCGCAGAACATCTTCCATCGTTTTGACAGTGCATTGACCGTGAACTACCGCAAAGGCAACATCGACACGGCCTATATCATGCGGCCGAAAACCAAATGGACTGTTAAGGCACGGTTGAACGTGTCGGGGGCTAAACTTGAATCTGAGGGAATAGATAATGGGCAGCATTTCAAATCGGAAATGACCGCCGACTACAAATCCACGCTCAGTTTGGGCGTCAGTTATTTGGGCTTTTCTCTCAGTATGGCTCTCAATCCTGCCAAGTTGATGGGGAAGTATCGCGACTATGAGCTGAATATCAACTCCTATGGCAAGCGTTTCGGCTGGGACTTTATCTACCAAGACGCACACAACTTCACCGGGTGGCACGATCATGAGGGTATGGACCACATCGAGTTGCCTGCCGACATCCTTTCAATGAAGACGCTCAACCTCAATGCTTACTATGCCTTCAATAGCCGCCATTTCTCTTATCCCGCCGCATTCACACAGAGCTATATCCAACGTCGGTCGGCAGGCAGTTTTCTGCTGGCAGCATCGGGGATGGGCCAGCATGCTCAACTCGACTGGGAGCAGAAGATGGAACTGAAGATGACGAATATCGGTATCGGTGCCGGATATGGTTACAACTTCGTGCCCTCTCAAGGCTGGCTGTTGCATATCTCTGCCTTGCCTACATTCATCGTTTATAGCAATACCTCTATGAGCCTTGGCGACACTCGTATACCTCTTCATTACCACTTTCCCGAGGTCATCATCACTGGTCGTGGGGCGGTGGTCCGTCAGACTGGCAACCTTTTTTATGGTCTGTCGATGGTATACAACTTCACAAATATCGGCGATGTGGAGAACCTTACCATACATCATCAAAAATGGCGTATGCGCGCCTTTTTGGGCCTACGGCTGTAGAGACCAAGACATTTTCCCTCTTGTTGTGTGAACAACTAAAAAAAGAGCCCTTATTTTCTTAATAAACCATAAAAACTAAAGACTTTAGTTCTATTAAACTAGTTTTTTTAGTTACTTTGTGGTTGGATAAGATACTGACGCATTTGATGGATGTGAAACTAAAAGAAAACGAACAATGAAAAAACTGACTCGTAAGGAAAAAGAAATCATGGACTTGTACTGGCAGCATGGGCCGATGTTTGTCAAGGAACTGTTGGAGAACTATGACGAACCACGTCCACATTTCAATACGCTCTCCACAACGGTGCGTATTTTGGAGAAAAAAGGGTTGCTCGGGCACAAGCAGTTTGGCACATCCTATCAGTATTTCCCGATGGTGTCGGAGAAGGAATATGGACGTTCGAGCCTGGCCGGTGTCATCAAGAGCTATTTTGACGACTCCTATCTGGATGCTGTCAGCAGTTTCGTGAAGGACGAAAAGATTTCTCTGGAGGAATTGAAAGAATTGATCGAGCAAATAGAGCGATCATAATAGATAGCTGTATTAAAATAGGACACACCAATACAATAAGGATAGTATGTTGGAATTTCTGAAATACGACTTGAAAGTTGCCGTGCTGATAGCGATATTCTACCTGTTCTATCGCTTGTTGCTCAGCCGTGACACGTTTCACCGCTTCAACCGCATGGTGCTACTCCTGACGGCAGTAGCGTCGTTCGTGTTGCCATTTTGTGTCTTCACTTTCCATCATACAGTCGTCTTGACATCCCTTCATTCCAGCGTTGCCGTTGGACGGCCGTTGGCGGCCATCGTCGAGCCTTCCCAGCCATGGTGGCAAACGGGAGTTGTCGTCTTGTTCTTCATGGGGGTGTTCTTTGTCGTTGGTCATGTCCTGTGGTCGGTCGTGCAGGTCATTCGTCTCATCATGCACAGCCAGCGTCACCCGCAAGACGATGGAGTCGTCATCGCCGTCACCGACAAACCGTTGGCACCCTTCAGCTGGATGCGCTATATTGTGCTCAACATTACAGATTTCGAACATCAAGACCCGGCCATCATGGCCCATGAACGAGGTCATATCCGCCAGCGGCATTCGCTTGACGTGCTCCTCGTTGATACGCTCACAGCACTGCAGTGGTTCAACCCCGCTATATGGATGCTTCGCCAAGACTTGCGCGCCATCCATGAGTATGAGGCTGACGCTGCTGTTCTCTCTCAAGGCATCAATCTGCGGCAGTATCTTTATCTACTTATCCAAAAGGCCGCTGTCAGTGGTGGGTACTCCATCGTCAACGGCATTACTCACAGTACCCTCAAAAACCGCATAAATATGATGCTCAACAATAAGAAATCCAATGGCAAGAGTTGGATGAAACTGCTTGCGCTCCTGCCCATTTTGGGCGCATTCTTGGCTCTCAACGCCGAGACCGTCACCGACTATGTCTACCAACAGCCACAAAAGAAGATGATCAAGAAAGGCCGGAAAGCCGGAAAGGTGGATGTGGGTGGCAAAACCATCGAAGTGAAAGCCGACACGACGGTAGCTACCCAAGGCATTGGCGTTTTTGTTATCGATGACAAGAAAGGCCATGTGGAGAATCCTCTCATCATCATCGACGGCAAGCGTGTAAGCATGGAGGAGATGCAGGCCCTCGACTCTAAAACTATCGACCATATCGACGTCCTGAAAAGCAAGGCAGCCCTCGAGATGTATGGTGAGGAAGGGAAGAACGGAGTTGTCCTCATCACCACCAAGAATGCTGCACGCGAGGTGGTGACAGCGACATGGGAAGCTACTCCATCGACAGCCCCGTCAGATGACACCGAAGTCGTTGTGGTTGACATGGAAACCGAAACCAATGACTCGGAAGCATTCGACGTGGTGGAAAAAATGCCGGAATACCCAGGCGGAATTGAAGCTTTTATGAAATTCCTCACAGAGAATATCCATTATCCTGAAGCTGCCTCCAAAGCAGGTATTCAGGGTAGGGTCCTCGTCAATTTCATCGTTGAGAAAGACGGCAAAATCAGCAATATCCACGTTATCCAAAAAGTCAACGACTACCTCGATGCCGAGGCGGTACGCGTAGTCGGAGCCATGCCTAAATGGACTCCAGGAATGCAGGAAGGCAAGGCTGTGCGTGTGAAATACACGGTGCCCATCACCTTCCGCCTCGACTAAAAAAGACTCCTTTTATTTGACTGGTATTCGGTATCCTTATTTGCGATACCGAATACTTTTTGAGTACGAAAGTATCTAAAAATACGAAAAGGACGAAAATATATGTCATCAGTAATGGCAATCTCTTATGTCGCTCAATTCATTCCTTAGTTAGGAGGTCGGGCCTCCGAGCCCGACAAATAATACCTCCCTTCCAAAGGAGGGGAGATTGAATAACTCGTTTATTTGTCTACTCGTCAACTTGATTGACGGAAATGTGTTTTTCTCTCTTTTTTCTGGGTGCTTTAGCACCTTTTTCCTCCTTTTTCTCCCTTTTTCCTCCTTTTTTAATCTTTATTTTCTTCTCAAGTTTCTCTACGTTTGCTCAACTTGCTGGCCATTCGCATTTAGCTATTCGCTCTTAGTGATATTTGCTCTGCTGATGTTCGTCCTTAGAATTAGTTTCCGCCATCCAAATACCTCAATAAATCTGTAAGACATGTCAGAAAATGCATGATGTTGTAAGGTTTGTCGCACTCTGTGGTTCGTGTCGCAATAAACATGACAAAAAAAGAAAAAAAAAGATTCAACTAGATAAAATTGCTTGTATCTTTGCAATGATGAAAGGAACAAACACCCTTCACTCAGCAAGAACTATAATCAATTTATAAACGATTTAGAAAAAGTCAATTTTATCCGTCTTATGAATCAAGCAGAAAGAAAAACATTTAACAAAGAATTTTGGGTATTCTTGTGGTCATCCATCCTGATCGCCCTCTCGGCCTGTCTGGGCAATGTGATCGATGCTATCATCGTGGGAAACCTCATCAACGAGGACGCGGTGAGTGCCATCAATATATCGCGTACCATGATACAGTTCATGTTCACCCTCAACATGTTATTGGCCACAGGTGCCGGCATGTTAGTGGGCATGCAACTCGGTAAGAAGAACCTGCAGCGTGCCTCTTACATCTTCACCGTGTCGATGATAGCCTGCCTGGTGGCAGGTGTGATAATCGCAGCCTGCGGTCTGTTCTTCCCCGATGCCTCCACCAGGTTGTTGTGCAACAGTGAGCAACTCTTTGAGCCCACCAAAGCCTACCTGCGTGTGATGATGCTTGGCGCACCAGTCTATCTGCTGTGTTGGGGTGCCGACACGATGGTCAGTGTCGACGGTAGTCCGAAGTTGGTGTCTTTATCCATTTTTGTTGACAATGCCGTTCACCTCATCCTCGACATCATCTTCATCAAGTATCTCGGCTGGGGTATAGCAAGTAGTTCTGCTGCTACTGTCATTGGTCACGTGGTGGGCATCGCTATGATGGCATTCCATTTCCTTTCTGCCAAAAACAATCTGCGACTGGTCTTCAAGAGCGAAAAAGGAGTCCGTATGCTTACCACGCTGAAGGACCTCATCTCACAAGGTGCGCCGCTCGCCATCGCTTCCGTCTGTCTGACCCTGTTACTGTTCTGCTCCAACCGTATCGTGGTTTCGACACTGGGTCGTGCAGGTATCTTCGCTTTCTCCATCTGTATGTATCTGCTGCAGATCTACAACCTCTTCCTCGGAGGTGTCTGCCGCACCTTACAGACCTTCGGAGCCATTCAGGTGGGCAAGGGCGACAATGAGGCCTTCACCTTGGTACAGCGCAAGTCGTTCAATTTCATCACCGTTGCAATGGTCCTCACCTGTCTGTTTGTGTGGATATGGCCGGAGCTTGCCGTGAAGACTTTCGGAGCCGATGAGCCTGACCTGATAAAAGAGGGCTGCTATGCGCTGAGCGTATTCGCTTTCAGTCTCATTCCCTTCTGCTACATCTACACGATTATGATCGTCTATAAGCTCTACAACTACAACCAGATAGCGCTGTTCATCTCCTTTGCGCTCTCGCTGACGGTCATTCCCGTCCTGTGGCTGATGTCCATCCTTTTGCCCCAATACTTGTGGTTCAGCTATCTGATCGCTTACATCATCGAGATGATCGCCATCTACCTGCTTCATAGAAAATACAATGTCAAGTTTGAATTGAAATAATAAAGAATAAATAAAAATAACAAAAAAATATAATTAAAATCACATGAAATCATTAGCACCATTATCCAAAACGCAGTATGGCCTCTATGTAGAGTGTGTCAATCACCAGGGCGAGGCATGTTATAACATTCCTTATCTTTACACCTTCGACGGTGGCTTGGATGAGGAGAAACTGAAGTCAGCCATCGAGGCAGCAGTAGCCGCCCATCCTACGCTGTTCACCCGTATCGAACTGAACGAGCAGGGCGATCCGCAGCAAGCCGTCGACGACAGTGAGACGTTCGAACTGACCGTAGAGAGTGTAGACGACATCGAGGCTGAAAAGGCCCGTTTTGTCCAACCATTCGATTTGTATAAAGACCGGTTGTTCCGTATCCGCCTGCTTCGCGATGCCGGACATTTCTACCTGTTGCAAGACATCCATCACATCATCAGCGACGGCACATCACGTAAGGTGCTGTTGGCTGATATCGAGAAGGCCTATCAGGGTGAGCCCTTGGCTGCTGAGGAAATGAGCCTTGCCGCTGTGGCTACCGCTGAGGAGACATTGCGCCAGACCGATGCTTTCGAAACAGACAAGCAATGGTATGCCCAGCATTTTGACTGCGGCGACACCTATTCACCGCTGTTGCCCGACCTGGAAGGAGAGGATCCTCAGGAGGGACTGATGACCCGTAAGATGCGCATCGAGATGGCAGAGGTAGAGCGTTTCTGTCAAGAGCATGGCATCTATAAGAGCACCTTCTTTACTGCCGTGTACAGTTTTCTGCTGGCAAAGTATAACAACGAGCAGGAAGTGCTTTTCAGCACGATACATAATGGCAGGAGCGATAAGCGTCTGGCCCATACCATGGGTATGCTGGTCAAGACATTTCCTGCGTATGCGAAGTTCGACAACGACACAACGGTACTCGACTTCCTGAAAGCTGGTCAGGAGCAGATGAGCGGATGCCGGCAGCATGAGGCTTATGCCTATAGTGACATGGTGACAGATTTAGGTCTGCAGGTCGCCACCACCTTTGCCTGGCATGGCACACTGTTCTCTCAAAACGAGTTCTGTCAGAAGCCGCTGAGTCAGCAACGACTGAACAACAACACGCGCGAATGTCCCATCTACGTGAAAGCTTATAGCAAGGAGACTTCTTTCTATGTAGAGGCAGAATACAGCGCCAATGAGTATAGTGAGACACTCATCAGCCAGTTCTTGGAGAGTTATGAGGCGGTGGTGAACGGTTTCCTCACACAAGAGCTGCTCCGCGACATCACCATCTCCACGGCTACTCAGGTAGATTTGCTCGACTCTTTCAACCAGAATGATGTGGATTATGACAACACACAGACCATCGTCTCGCTGTTCCGTCGTCAGGCAAAGGCCACACCTCAGAATATCGCCGTTGTCTATCAAGACAAGAAATACACCTATGCTGAGGTGGACGAAATCAGTGACCGTATCGCAGGCACTATTGCCCAGAGGGGACTTGGTGCAGAGGATGTCGTCTCCGTCCTGATCCCACGCTGTGAGTGGATGGCCATTGCCTCCCTGGGCGTGTTGAAGGCCGGATGCGCTTATCAGCCGCTTGACCCCACTTATCCGAAGGAGCGTCTCAACTTCATGATGCAGGATGCCGACGCCAAGTTGCTCATCGCCGACAAGGAATTGCGAGACATCGTCGACGAATACAAGGGTGACGTGATCATGATAGAAAACGGAGAAATGAAAATGGAAAATGAGGGTGTCTGTGATCCCTCTTCTTATCCTTCCTCTTCTATCACCCCGGACAGCCTGTTCATTCTCCTCTACACCTCCGGATCAACGGGTGTGCCGAAGGGTTGCCAACTGACTCACGCCAACTTAGTGACCTTCTGTAATTGGTTCCAGCGCTACTACGGACTGAAGCCAGAGCACCAGGTGGCTGCATACGCCTCCTACGGATTTGATGCGTGCATGATGGACATGTATCCCGCTTTAACCTGTGGCGCCACTGTCCATATCATCCCCGAGGATCTGCGTCTCGACTTCATCGCCCTCAACAACTACTTCGAGCAGAATGGTATCACCCACTCATTCATGACAACACAGGTGGGCTATCAGTTTGCCACCAGCATCGAGAACCATTCGCTGAAATACCTCTCCACCGGAGGTGAGAAGCTGGCATCGCTCACCCCGCCCCGAGGCTATGATTTCATTAATGTATACGGTCCGACGGAGTGCACCATTTTCACCACAACCTTCAAAGTAGACAAGAAGATGAAGGAGATACCCATCGGTAAGCCCCTCGACAACATGCGCCTCTATGTGGTCGACCCACAGGGCCATCGCCTGCCCGTCGGCGCCGCTGGCGAACTCTGGATTGCCGGTCCACAGGTGAGCCGTGGCTACCTGAACCGTCCGGAGAAAACCGCAGAGGTGTATATCTGCAACCCATTCACCCAGGATGAGAAATATATGCGTGTCTATCGCTCTGGCGACATCGTGCGCTACCTGCCTTCTGGCGACATACAGTTTGTGGGTAGACGAGACGGACAGGTGAAGATCCGCGGCTTCCGTATCGAGCTGAAAGAGGTGGAAGCCATCATCCGTGAGTTCCCGGGTATCAAGGACGCTACGGTGCATGCCTTCGATGAGGAAGGTGGAAACGGTGGAAAGTTCATCGCCGCCTACATCGTCAGCGACAAGGAGATTGACATCGAGGCCTTGAACAACTTCATCCTCGACCAGAAACCGCCTTACATGGTGCCGGCAGTGACCATGCAGATCGACCGCATCCCTCTGAACCAAAACCAGAAGGTGAACAAACGCGCCCTGCCGAAGCCCGAGAAGAAAGCCGCCGTCGTGGAGGAGTCAAATGTGCCCATGAACCTGCTGGAGCAGGAATTGCATGAGATGATTGCCGGCATCGTCAACAACACTGAGTTCGGTGTCACCACCGTGCTGGGATATGCTGGCCTTACTTCCATCTCAGCCATCAAACTCGCCGTACAAGTGAACAAGCGCTATGGCATTATCCTCGATGCGAAGTCATTGGTGAAGAATGGCACGGTGCAGAGCATAGAGAATGAAATCTGGAAGCAGATGACAAGCAAAGGCGCTGCCACGACAGACACCCCAGAGCACGCCCCAACCACCTCTTCCTCGTCTCAGGGCTCTTCACTCACCTCTGTCCCATTGAGCTATGCTCAGACTGGAGTTTATTTTGACTGTCTGAAAAATCCTGAGACAACGCTCTATAACATACCCAACAAGATTGCCTTCTCACAACATACTGACACCACTGCTTTGGCCGAGGCTGTCAAGACCCTTGTGAAGAAGCATCCTGAGATGACCATTCACTTTGGAAACGGAGAAGAGGGTATCGTACAGACCGTTGACAAAGAGCAGACTGTGGAGATTCCTGTCAAGCAGATGAGTGAGGAAGAACTGGCACAGTATAAGCACGAGTTTGTGAAACCCTTCGACCTGAGCCGTGGACCACTCTATCGCTTTGAGATCGTGACGACAGAGAAGCAGGTCTATCTGATGATGGATGTGCATCACCTGATCTTCGACGGTGGTTCTGTCGACATCTTCCTGCAGCAGTTGTGCAGCATCATGAATGCTGAGCCCATCGAAGACGAAGACCAGCCGTATACCGACTACGTGATGGCAGAGAAGACCGCAGAGGGTGGGGAAGACTATCAGGCCGCCACGGAGTTCTTCAAAGACCGTCTGTCTGTTGTCGAGGCCGCCACGGAGGTACGTCCCGACCTGCCCAATCCTGTCAAGGGAACGATCAGCAAAGCCATCTCCGCGCTTGACATCAAGGCCATCGATGCCTTCTGCCGCAACCACCACATCACACCGGCTCATCTGATTCTCTCGGCCATCTATTACTCACTGTCACGCTTTGCCAACAGCGAGCAGGTATGTATCACCACCGTTTCTGGCGGCCGTTCCAACCTGCGCATCCGCAACACCGTAGGTATGTTTGTCAACACACTGGCCCTGAGTGCCTCCATCGGCAAGCAGACGGTCGACGAGTTCTTGCAGGAGGTCAGCGCCAACTTCGACGAGACCCTGCGCCACGAGAACTACCCGTTCGCACAAATCGCCGCCGACTATGGTCTGACAGCCGAGATACAGTTTGTCTATCAGCTGGGTGTCATCAGCCAGTATATCTGCCAGGGTACCCCGCTGGAGCTGGAAGGTCTGGAGCTCAAAGTTCCCAAGTTCCCCATTACCTTCTTCGTTCGTGAACTGAATGGACAGGCCTGCGTCTGTGTCGAATACGACAATGGCAAATATTCAGAGCGTCTGATGCAGAGTCTGGCCGACGCTGTCAAGGTGACCGCAGAGCGGATGATCGCCCAACACGAAGCTGCCCTGACAAGCATCAGCATCGTCAGCGACGAAGAGGCTGAGCGCATCATTAAGATCGGCACAGGCAAGGAGATCGACGTGGACCTGAGCAAGACCTTTGCCAACCTCTTCACCGAGCAGGCTCAGCGCACCCCAGACGCCCCCGCTGTGGTGGACAAGGACAGCCAGTTGACCTACGCTGAGATGGACCGCTACTCCAATGCGCTGGCTCATCAGTTGATCGACTTCGGTGTGCGTCCCAACGACTTTGTATGTGTCATGCTCGACCGTACCAAGGAGTTCCCACTCGCCGTGCTGTCTATCCACAAGGCCGCTGCCGCCTATACACCGCTTGATTTCGAATATCCTAACGAGCGTCTGAGCTATATGCTGGAGAACTCAGAGTCGAAGGTGCTGATCACCACTCACGATGTGCTGGAAGCCAAAGAGGCTGAGGGCGATTTCAGTACTGCTGCAGCCAAGACCTTCTTCATCGATGACTTCATGGCAGAAGTGGTCAATAGCCTCTCGGCAGACTGCCAGCCCATCGACCTGTCCAATCCTGAAGGCCTGGCCTATATGATCTACACCTCAGGTTCTACGGGCAAGCCCAAGGGAGCCATGCTCCACCAGGCAGGTCTGCGCAACTTCATCGCTGTGGTGATTGACATGGAGAAACTGACCGCCAACGACCGTATCAGCGGCCACCGCTCGTTCTCATTCGATGCGCATATCGAGGATATGTATCCTGTGCTGACATTGGGCGGTTCGTTCCACATCATGCCGACAGAGATTCGTAAAGACCTGGCAGCTATCCGTCAGTTCCTGATCGACCATCAGTGTACAGGTGGTGGCTATTCTACGGCGATGACCTGTCTGCTGCTCAACACCTTCGACGATCTTCCCATCCGCTTTACCACAGGTGGTGGCGAGAAGATGGATGGTGTGTATAGCGACCACATCGAGATCATCAACGTCTATGGCCCGACGGAGTGTACCGACGATACTTCCTATTACAGCATCGCTCCGGGCCGCCGTGTGGAGAACATACCTATCGGCGAGAGTGTGGCTAACAACTGGAACTTCATCGTTGACACCGCTGGCAACTTGGTGCCACAGGGTGTGGCAGGCGAGCTGTGTTTTGCCGGCATCCAGGTGGGACGCGGCTACTGGCGACTGCCCGAGCGCACGGCCAAGTCGTTTGTCGACTGTCCGTTCGTCAAGCAAGACCGTTGGGGACGTCCTGTACGGATGTACCATACGGGCGACCTCTGCCGCTGGAATGAGGATGGCCAGATCGAGTACATGGGCCGTATCGACACCCAGGTGAAGCTGCGCGGTTTCCGTATCGAGCTCGGTGAGATAGAGAGCAAGGCCCTGAATATCGAGGGCATCCGTCAGGCTGCTGCCGAAGTGCGCAAGGTGATGGGCAACGAGCATCTGGTGCTCTACTACACCTTGGAAGCCAATGCCGCACTGAGCGACGAGGACATCCGCGCCACACTGGCCGCCTCGTCATTGGCCGACTATATGGTGCCCGACGCCTATATGCGGATGGATGCCATGCCGATGACACCTAATGGCAAGATCAACCGTAAGGCATTGCCCGCACCAGAGATGAAGCGTGCCACTGAATACGAGGCTCCTAAGGGCGAGACAGAAGAACTCTTCTGCAGTATCTTCTCTGATATCCTGAAGATCAAAGAGGTGGGTGCCACTGACAATTTCTTTGAGATTGGCGGTACGAGTATCAATGCCATCAAGGTGATCGTAGAGGCCAGCAAACACGGTGTGCAGATTGTCTTCAACGACATTTTCAGTCTGAAGACCCCGAGGGCTCTCGCCGCGTTCGTCAGCGGAAGCAAAGGCGAGACGGCTGCTGCAAGTACGGAGACAGCGACTCCTGTCCTCGACACCCCAGAGGCCGCTCACTATGCACTCCTGAACGCCCTTCTCGACCGCAATACCCTTGCAGCCTTCCGTGAGGGCAAGCGTCAGCCTATCGGCGATGTGCTGCTGACAGGAGCCACAGGCTATCTCGGCATCCACATCCTCAACGAACTGCTGACCCGTTTCCACGGTAAGATACTCTGTCCGATCCGTGCCAAGGGCGACGCTGAGGCTTTGAGCCGTATCAAGACACTGTATTTCTACTATTTCGGACGTACAGAAGCCTTCAGTCATTTCGACGAGCGTGTCACTGCATTTGCCGCAGAAGTCACAGAAGCAAGTGCCTTCGATCATCTGAATGAGCAATTGACGGTCATCAACTGTGTGGCCAACGTGAAGCACTTCTCTGCAGGCAATGACATCGAGATGGTGAACATCGAGTCCGTACGACATCTGATTACCTTCTGCGTGCGCACCGGTTCGCGTCTGATCCACATCTCCACCAACAGCATTTCCGGCATCAGCGTAGACAACGTTCCCGGTCCGGAGGTCAAACTGACGGAGCAGAGCTTCTACATCGGACAGAAAATCGACGCCAACAAGTATGTCTATTCGAAGTTCAAGGCCGAAGAACTGGTTCTCGATGCCATCGCACACCATGGCCTGAATGCCAAGATTATGCGTGTGGGCAACCTGTCGGCACGCCAGAAGGACGGCGAGTTCCAGATCAACTTCAACACCAACAACTTCCTGGCCAAGCTGCGCGCCTATGTGGTGATCGGAATGGTGCCCTATCAGGATCTCGATCAGCGTTTTGAGTTCTCGCCCATCGACGAGGTGGCAGGTGCCATCATGCAACTCGCACAGACACCCAAGGAGTGCATCGTGTTCCATCCTTGCAACACGCATCGCCAGTTCCTCAGCGACATCCTCACGGGCTTCTCCGAGGCTGGCATCACGCTCAAGCGCGTGGAGACAGAGGAGTTCCAGCAGGCATTGGAGAAGATGATGGACAATCCCGACCTGGTCACCTTGCTTCGCCCGCTGATGGCTTACAAAATGGGCGGCAGCCACAAAATGCGCTGGATAGAGTCGACCAACGACTATACCACGCAGGTACTCTACCGCATCGGCTTCCAGTGGCCTACCACCGCTGCTGACTACGTGCACCGCTTTGTGGACACCATCGTAGGTTTCGACTATTTCAATGTAGGATAAATGACGAACTGAAACATGCTGAATACGCTGAATGACATATTAGGTTTTATCCTGATGGTTGTTTTGGCCATCTGTGGGATATGGTTCACAATCCATACGAAAGGTGTTCAGTTCAGAATGATAGGGGAGATGTTTCGGCTGCTGGCTGACAAGCCCAAAGCCAAAGCTGGCGCCAAACCCATCTCCTCTTTCCAGGCCTTCGCCGTGTCGGTGGCCACTCGTGTCGGTACAGGCAACCTGACCGGAGTGGCCACGGCTATCGCGATAGGCGGACCGGGTGCGGTGTTCTGGATGTGGGTGATGGCTCTGCTGGGTGCTGCGACAGCCTTTGTGGAAGCTACTCTTGGACAGCTGTTCAAACGACGCAACGGCGACACTTTCATCGGCGGTCCGGCGTATTATATCACCCACGGCATGCATCGTAAAAAGATGGCATACCTGTTCGCCGTCCTCATCACCCTTACGTTTGGTCTGAGCTACAACTCTATTCAGAGCAACACCATCTGTGGCGCCATAGACCATGCGTTTGGCTGGAATCCGCTCGCCACGGGATGTGTCCTCGCTGTCATTTCGCTCTTTATTGTCTTTGGTGGCATCCATCGTATCGCAAAACTCAGTACAGTGTTAGTGCCTATCATGGCAGTGGGATATTTTGTGCTGGTCTTGGTCATCATGGTAATGAACTTCCAACTCATCCCCCATGTCTTCAAGGTGATCATCGCCGATGCGTTTGATGTCGGACCTGCATTAGGCGGCACCTTCGGAGCGGCCATCATCTATGGTGCCAAACGGGGTCTGTTTAGCAACGAAGCCGGTGCTGGCAGCGCCCCCAATGTGGCAGCGACGGCAGACGTGTCTCACCCCGCCAAGCAAGGTCTTATCCAGTCGTTAGGAGTATTCACGGATACCCTTCTTGTCTGCTCATGCACCGCCTTTATCATCTTGATTAGCGGTCTGTACAACAACCCTCCTGTCAATGGTATCGAGCTTGTGCAGACGGCGCTGAACAGCGAAGTGGGTGTAGTAGGCCCTTATTTCATAGCCATCGCCATCCTGCTCTTTGCTTTCTCGTCGATTGTCGGCAATTACTATTATGGTGAAGTGAACATCCGCTTTATGTCGAAGAGCAAAACCGTCATGAGTCTCTACCGCATCTGTTCGGCGGGCGTGATGGTGATTTTCGGCGCGATTGCCTCCCTCGACAGTGTCTGGATACTCGGAGATATCTGTACGGCCTTGCTGGCTTTCGTCAATTTGATTGCCATCATCACACTGGGCAAATATGCTTTCCGGCTGCTCAATGACTACCGCCAGCAGAAGAGGCAAGGTGTCAAGGACCCAGTATTCAGCCGCAGCCAGATGCCAGAGATAGCAGATGACTTAGATTGCTGGAAGTAGGGGGGGTACTTTTAGGAGTTTAGGAGTTTAGGAGTTTAGGAGTTCAGACAATAGCCCTCATACAACTGATCAGGTTTAATGGAAGCTATGGTAATGTCTGACTCCTGGACTAGTCAATCATCATCATTCAATTAGGTATGATGGAAATAATCCTTTTCCCGCTTTTTTTATCTTTCTGTTCTTCTAGTATTTGAAAATGATGCTCCTCCTGATATAGTTTATCCCCACTCCCCTCGTGTATTGAGGAAAGTGGGGATGGTTTTTTGCAAAAAGACTGTTATTGTTGACGAGTTGTTACTATAGTTGACAAGGAGGTGGGTTGCTTGTGTAACTATTCAACCTCCCCTCCTTCGGAGGGGCTGGGGGAGGTGTCGGGTTTTGGGGGAGGTGTCAGTGTCAGAGCCGTTGGAGGTATTACTCTTTATAGCTGAGGAATACCTCAGGCTGTTGCATGAGAAACTGTCCCTCGTTGTAGCGGTTGTTGACAGCCAATGCCCAGCCTTCTTCATTCATGGTGAAGGGGCGATAGAACCACTCACTGGTGAGATATTGGTTGTTCTGAGCGTCTGAGAGCACTTTTCCCAAGTCACGGTTGCGGTTTTGCCAGATGTAGCCGAACATGTCGCTTTCCTCATCAAGGTTGAGCATATAGTCGAGATTGATTTTATACACGGCTTCCATCTGCGACTCCGTCAGGTTGAGTTCGTAGGCCATCTTGTCGCTGAGGAACATTGCTTTGTTGCGGGCCTCTGTGTAAGGCATTGCTGCGGCTGAGAGAACGACTGTCATCATTGCTGCTATCAAAGTGATTCTTGCTTTCATTTTTCTTTTGTTTTTATGGGTTTTACTTTTTTGTTGATGATCTCTTTTTGTGGTGACAGGCGAACCTGTCTTTGTTTTTTCTGAGTGCAAAGTTAATGTGGTTTTGATGGCTGGCCATGTCATTTTGAAATTTCTTTCACGAAAGCGCGCGACACGAAGCCGCATTTACGACAATCCCCTTCACCCCCTTCCATTTTTGTCGCAAAAGACCCCATTCTCTATGATTGACTGGTCTTTTTGAAAGATGGTATAGCGTCAAGCAAACTATAACAATTGATCGCAATTGATCGCAAATGATAGAAAATTAATCGCAAACATCGCTTAATGATAATGTTAATGTAAATGATAATGTTAATGTAAATGATAATGAAATATAAAAAAGAATTATCCCTTACGGGATAAAAAGAAAAAATAATTTTTCTTTCGAATGCGAAACTTCGGCGAAAAAAGATAAAGGAATTGCTCCAAATGATGAGAAAAAAGAGTAATTTTGCAATGGTAAAAAACAAATAGCAAGCAAAAAAGAGATTGTATGTTGCATTTCAAAAAAGGACTGGGCTGGAAAGCCTGCTATGACGATGAGAAAAATACCTATACGGCAAAAACATCGTGGAGAGGGGATTATCATCTCTATGAGATAGATGCAGAAATATATCGTCGGCTGGGTGAACTTGACACAAACTCAGATGAACTGATTCGGTCTGGGCGTCATCTGTATTATAGCCAGGACAGTCCCATCGGACCACCTACTGATATGGTCATAGATGAGAACTATGCCGCACTTTGTCCTTGGGCGGAAATTCAGACAAGCGGGAATGTCATGCCCGAGCAACTGACAGATATTGCCATCGAACTTTGGGAGAACGAGAAAACTCGTGAACAGAGGAAAAAGCAGGGTAATCCTGAATAGAACACATTCATATCATTTAAAGTCTACTACATGATGAGAAAATTGTTTTTGTTGATGCTGATGATGGCAACGTTTGCCTGTACCTCAGCGCAGAAAAAGAAAGTGTCAATCCTTGGTGATTCTTACTCTACTTTTGTAGGAGTCATTCCTGAAAATTATGCACCCTTCTATCCCAATGACCGAAACGATGTCAAAGAGGTAGAGCAGACTTGGTGGAGTCTCTATATCAAGGCCAAGGGTTATGCGTTGGAGAAAAACGATTCTTGGGGTGGAACCACTATTTGTGGCACGGGATATGGCAGGATGGATACTTCGCGCACTAACTTCATTTCACGTGTGGACAAACTTGGCCAGCCAGACATCATCTTTGTTTTCGGTGGCACCAATGATGCCTGGGCCAACTCTCCCATAGGCGAGTATCAGTACTCGGACTGGACCATAGACGATTGCAAGAAATTCCGTCCTGCGCTGGCCTGTCTGATAGACCTGCTTCAGAAACATTATCCCAAGGCTGAACTCTGCTTCCTCCTCAACTCAGAGTTGCAAGAGCCTGTCAACGAGTCTATGCGTGAAGTCTGCAAGCACTACAATGTGAAACTCGTTGAACTCCACGATATAGAGAAACAGAATGGTCATCCTTCCATCAGCGGCATGAAAAGCATCTGTGACCAGTTGTTGGAAGCCGGCCTGTAAACTTCATAAAACTGTCAGCAAATACCTTGCCCCATCTATTGGCCTGGGGCAGGTTGGCTGCACGCTCAACCCAAGAAACTCCGACAAGTAAACCCCAATCAATTATTATCAATATGCAAGGAAATTTTTCTTACTACAACCCCACCAAGCTTTATTTTGGTGACGAGTCTTTGAACTACCTCAAGGACGAACTGAAAAACTTCGGACCTGTCGTGCTGCTCAATTACGGCAGCGGCAGCGTGAAACGCAACGGCATCTACGACCAAGTGGTGGCTGTCCTACAAGAGGCGGGGAAGACGATCGTAGAGAACCCCGGCGTGATGAGTAACCCTACATTGGAGAAACTGCGCGAGGGTATTCAGATAGCCCGTGAGAATGATGTCGACCTGATTCTCGCCCTGGGAGGCGGCAGCGTATGCGACTACTCGAAGGCCGTGGCTGCCTCGGTGTTTTACGAGGGCGACTATTGGGACAAGTTCTGGCTCAAGCAGGAGCAGCCTGACGCCGACCAGCGGCTGTTGCCCGTGGGGTGTATCCTGACGATGGCAGGCACCGGCTCGGAGATGAATGCGGGCACGGTGATTACCGACGCCGAGCACACGTTCAAGGTGGGTCACGTCTTCGATGCCCGTCTGATGCCGAAATTCTCCATCCTCAACCCGAAGTTCACGATGACTGTGCCCGAAAACCAGATGAAGGCGGGTATCTACGACATCATGAACCACATCATGGAGCAATATTTCTCCGACTTCGACGACAACACCAGCGACTACCTGGCTGAAGGACTGATGCGCAGCCTGATCGTGTCGTCACGGGCCGCTGTGAAGAATCCACAGGACTATGAAGCCCGCTCCAACATTATGTGGACGGCGACATGGGCGCTCAACACGCTCATCGGACTCGGCAAGCGTGAAGACTGGATGGTGCATATGATAGGACACTCGGTAGGTGCCTGGACGCATGCCCCTCATGGATTCTGCCTTGCCGCTGTGTCGATGGCTTACTACCGCCGTGCCATGAAGCCCGGCCTGGCCAAGTTTGTACGCTTCGCCAAGAATGTGTGGAATGTGGACGTTAAAGGCAAGACCGACGAACAGGTGGCAGAAGCTGGCCTCGCTGCCCTGAAAGAATGGATGTTGGAAATCGGGCTGCCTCTGACCATCAGCGAGATTGGCGCCACTGCCGACATGATACCCGGCATCACCCAAGGCACCATCTGCTATCCTGCAGGTTACCTCGATCTGAAGCCAGAAGATATCACAGAATTATTAAAGGAAAGCATGTAAGAGCATAGCTCCGCCCATCACGGCAAAACCATTGGAGTAACTTGAACGTGATGCGTTGCATATATCAATCTAACAGAGTCCACTTTTAAAAAGGTGGACTCTGTCATTAAGAGCACCTTGCCTCGCTTTGTAGTGAAGTGAGTGCATAGCTACTGATAGGCTGGTATTCAGATTCAAATAGAGTTGGGACAGGCCTCTTTTCTCAAGCGATGAGTCAATTTTCAGATGACTCTGTATGATTTGTCGCTTATTCATAGCCGTGTCGCAACGATTGATATCCAAAAAGTGCGAAATATTTTTTATGATCCTACTGTCGCTGTAATTTTGCATCAGAAATCTGAAACAAAAATAAAACAAACAAAATAGTTACGATTATGAAGAAGATGAAAATTGCGGTGTTCGCACTGATTGGTTTGATGACGAAGTCAATAGCCTGCAAAGCTAATGATAAGATGGTGTTTGCAGAGAATCTGCCCACCGATGCAAAGGTTTTCGTCCAGAACAATTTTCCCCGTTTGTCTGTCGCCTATGCCGAGATGAGGTCCACCCGTCAGGGTTCCGTTTATGAGGTAAGTCTCAATGATGGCACAGAGGTCGTCTTCAGTCAAAATGGTGCTTGGGGCATGATTGATTGCAAGTTGGAGGCTGTTCCTGCTTCGCTGATGCCCGCTTCGTTGTCCTCATTTGTTAAATCTCAATTCGCCGATGCAAAAGTGGTCAGACTTTATAAGATCGACAGCGGTTATGAGGTCGCACTTTCCAATGACATCTCGCTGAAGTTTGACCATGAGGGGAAGATTGCTTAAAGGTTGAGAGAAGTTGAGCAAAAGTAAAACTTATTGACTCATATTTCGCATTCACTCATCTTGCTGGCCATTCGCTTTTAGCTGTTCGCTCTTCGTGATATTTTCATTGCTGATGCTCGCCTTTTCAACGGACAACAGGCATGGTCATCTCTTGAATTGCGAACGGCATATAGCCAAAAGCCTGTCAACTTGAGTTTGTGAAAGTTGAGTTATAAACCCTATAAACTCAGAAGACATGAAAAATTTTAAATCAAAATCTTTACACACCTCTGCATTATGGCAGAGGTGTTGGAGGTCATTCCTCCCCTTGGTTCTAGTAAGTTTTATGACTTTGATGACTTCTTGCTCTGACGATGACGACAACAACAACGACTTGCCGATGCTGAAAGGCGTCATCTCATCGTATAACGAGTTTGGCGCTGCCATGTTGGATTTCACGGAAGCTGATATGATGGAAGCTGGATTCACTCTTGGCGACGTCATCAGCATTACCGTCGACGACAAAGAAATCGTCATGCCTTACTACGACGGCTACTACACCCGCAATGGCGAATACTTGTGCGTAGCCTATCCCACCTATCCTAGCATTTGCTTCACTGCCAACAACATCGGACTGCCCAAAGAACTCACTGGACTGGAGGGGCATGACGTCATTGTCAGGATGAAGGAAAAGGGCGGCAAACTCGACGTGCAAACGGCCCTGAGCATGAAATACACCAACGAGCGCTCTGAGTATAACTTCTCTGACGCGGAGTTTGCCAATGCACGCGCTGTGAGGGCTGGCAAAATCGCAAGTGGTGTACTGTACCGCAGTTCATCGCCTTTTTGCAACGATATCAACCGTGCTTTCTATGTCTCGGAATATATGGAGAAGGAACAAGTTAAGACTGTGCTCAATCTCGCTGACACAAAGGAGAAGATGCTGACCTATGACATGCCTCCATACAGCTGTACACTCTGGGAGGGAGGCAACGTGATACTATGCCAACTGAAGGCTGACCCAACAGCTGATGACTACAACAAACGACTGATAGAAGCACTGAAGGAACTCCCCAATCGCCCTGCTCCCTATCTTGTGAATTGCATGGAGGGAAAGGATCGCACCGGATATGTGAGCGCACTGCTTGAGGGCTTGTGCGGTGCAACGTATGAGGAGATTGTGGCCGACTATCTGACCACTTACTATAATTATTATCATATCGACCCAGAAAACGACAAACCTTTATGCAATACATTGGTGTCGTTGAGACTCAACACTTGCCTGTTGTATTATTCCGGCATCAACAACGAAGCTCAACTTCCTGACGTGGACTACAAGAAAGCGTTTTCCAGCTATCTGCTCTCACACGGCATGAGTCAGCAGCAACTTGACGCACTGGTCCGGGCCCTGACAAATGAATAACTGAAGTTTTCCTCCCTCACAAATAACGCAAAAGTTTTATTAATCACAAATCTCTCTAATTCGTGATAAAAAAGGATGGGCACTACAGTAAATAACAGTAGTTCATCTAGTCGATGAATAACAAAAACGCCAATGCATCCGTGTCTTCCAAATGAGAAGGCGCAGATGCATTGGCGTTGTCTTGGAGGAATTAGCTTAAAGCCCTTTCACCCAAGCCTCCATCTCGTCTTTGGAGACATTGTTGAGTAGCATACCCTCTTTCCAGTTCAGGTCGGGATACGCTTTCTTCAGGTCCTCGGCAGACTTCTTGATGCTGCTTCCACCAGAGGTGCAGAACGGTATCACCATCTTGCCCTTCAGGTCGTTGGCCTCGATGAACGTGTTGATGATGGTCGGTGCGGTGTACCACCAAATGGGGTATCCGATGAACACGGTGTCATAGTCGGCCAGGTTGTCCACCTTTCCCTTGATGGCTGGACGCGACGAGAGGTCTTTCATCTCCACCGACGAGCGCGACTGTTTGTCACGCCAGTCGAGGTCGGCATCAGTGTAGGGCTCCTCAGGCTGGATCTCATAGAGGTCGGCACCTGCTACCTCGGCCAGTTGCTTTGCGGCATTGCGTGTCACGCCCGATGCCGAGAAATAAGCTACCAAAGTCTTTTTCTTCATCTCACCACTCTCCTTTTGTTTCTGTTGTGCGCAGGCCGTAAGAAGAATGGCGGCCAAAGCACACACGATAATACTGATTCGTTTCATTTCCTGTTGATGTTATGGGTGTCTTCTTTTGGTTTAGCGGTTGCAAAGATACTGTTTTTTGCGCATTATTGACTAACATAGATTACTGTTTTTTCTACCAAATCTGAAGGTGTTTGTAATTAGACGAGTCGGCTACTTGTCAATTCGTCAACTCGTGACTATAACATTCATACAATTTATATCGCAAGCGGCATATTGTTAAAGTAACTTAAAGAATTAAGTAAATCGCTTGCGATATAAATTATAATTAGTACTTTTGTATCGCAAACGATATAAATGATTTTAAATATAACTAACGATGGAAAAGATTTTTGATTTTAAGGCTCTCACGAGCAAAGGAAAAGAGATAGATTTCAAGGAGTTTGAGGGTAAGGTGCTGCTGATAGTGAACACCGCCAGCAAGTGTGGTTTTACCCCCCAGTTTGCAGGACTTGAGGAGTTGAACCAGAAATACAAGGACAAGGGTTTGGTTGTCATTGGCTTCCCTAGCAACCAGTTTAAAGAGCAGGATCCCGGCACAGACGGACAGATAGAGGAGTTCTGCCAGTTGAACTATGGCGTGACTTTCCAGATCATGAAAAAGACCGATGTGAATGGCTCCGCCGCCCATCCCATCTTCGAATACCTGAAAGCTCAGGCTCCAACCGAAGAGTATAAAGG
The DNA here is from genome assembly GCA_902780635.1 of uncultured Prevotellaceae bacterium. Classification (GTDB taxonomy): domain Bacteria; phylum Bacteroidota; class Bacteroidia; order Bacteroidales; family Bacteroidaceae; genus Prevotella. The sequence goes on along the minus strand of CACZGH010000003.1, from coordinate 17,571 downwards.
ATTGAAGGCCAAGGCTGCCAAAGCACTCTTCAAGACGATCAGTAAGAGCGTGGAAAAGGACAGCGACATTAAGTGGAACTTCACCAAGTTTCTGATCTCTAAGGACGGCGAGACCATTAAGCGGTATGCTCCCACCACAGCGCCGAAGGACTTCGAGAACGATGTTGAAGCCATGTTGGCTTAAGCAACAAAATAGATTGTTGAGTATCATGCACGCAGAATTACAACTAGACCATCAGATTTGCTTCCGCCTCTATACGGCTACAAGATTGGTGGTACAGGCCTATACGCCGATGCTTTCCCAGCTGGGCATCACCTATCCGCAGTACCTGGTATTGATGGTGCTCTGGGAGAAGGACAACCAACCTGTGAACGACATCGCACATCGCCTGATGCTGGAGACCAATACCGTCACGCCGTTGCTTCAGCGAATGGAGAAACTTGGAATAGTCAATCGCAAAAAGGGAGAAACAGACAAGCGCCAGCAGATAGTCAGCCTGACGGAGGAAGGGAAAAAAATGGAGGAGAAAGCCTACGAACTCGTGCCGGCAGGCATGGGCAAACAACTCTCCACCTGTCCGTTGAAGTTAGAAGACTATCAACGTCTTGCACAGGAATTGGACATGATCATTGACACTTTAAAGAAATAGTTATGATTTACGGAAAGACCAAAGGAACAGATTTTGAGAAACTCTGTGAAGGAGCTGCCAAGGCAGAAGCTGCAGGAGTGATGATGTATTATGCCCTTGCACGGATGGCCAAGGAACAAGGTTATCCCGAAGAGGTCTCTGACAAGTTTGTTGAGATGGCTAATCAGGAGGCCGTTCATTCTGGATTCTATGCCACCCTCAACGGTAAGTTCGATGCCGACATCTGGCAACTTGCAGAAGCTTTCGCCGCCAGAGAGGAAAAGGGCGAGGAACAGGTGAATCAGTTTGCCCAGGCTTTTCGCGCAGCCAGTTTGAATGAAGCAGCCGATGAAATGGAAGTTTTTGCCAAACAGGAGGGGCATCATGGTGCAACCCTGAGAGCCATGGTTGAGAAATATAGGAAATAAAACAAAAATTGAATAATATGAAGAAATTGTTGACCATTTGCCTCTTGGCAGTAGCAAGTGTGCTGAGCGTATCGGCACAGAGTATCTATGACATCAAGGTGAAGGATGACACTGGCCAAGATGTCTCACTCTCTGACTATAAGGGAAAATTGTTGCTCATTGTCAACACGGCTACCCGTTGTGGATTCACCCCTCAGTATAAAGAACTGGAGGCTCTTTACGAGAAGTATCGCGGCGAGGGGCTGGAGATTCTCGACTTCCCCTGTAACCAGTTTGGACAGCAGGCTCCCGGTTCCATCTTCGAGATTCACCAGTTCTGCACGGCCAACTTCAACATTCAGTTCCCGCAGTTTGACAAGATTGAAGTGAACGGAGAGAATGCCCATCCGCTCTATGTGTGGTTGAAGAGGGGTGATGACATCAAGTGGAACTTCACCAAATTCCTTGTTTCGCGTGACGGCAAAATCCTGCACCGTTATGAGCCGAGAGACAAAATCAGCGACATTGAAGCAGATATTCAGTTGGAGGTGAACCCTGTACTGAGCAATATGATGGCTCGCCGCTCTATCCGCAAGTATCTTGACACACCTGTGGAGCATGAGAAACTGGAGGTCATCGTGCGTGTCGGCATCAATGCGCCAAGTGGTGGTAACCGACAGCCGTGGATTGTCCGCGTGGTGGAAGACCAAAAGCTCATAGCCGACGTGACGGAGGTCTACAAGAAGGCCAATGCCGAACAGGTGAGCCGTGACAAAAACTTCAAGAATATGTTCCGCAATGCCCCCAATCTCATCTGCGTCTGCACACCTGCCAATGGTGGTGGCGAACTGGACGCAGGACTATTGGGAGAGAACATGATGCTGGCAGCACAAGCCATGGGCCTCGGCACTTGCTGTCTCGGTGGTCCCGTGCGTTGGCTGAACTCGAATGCTGATGCCAAGTTCTTCCTTGACCGTCTTGACATTCCCGACGGCTACAAGCTGAACTACATCCTCGCTATCGGGTATCCTGATGAGCAGCCAGATGCCAAGCCCCGTGATGCTTCGAAAGTGAAGTACATCAGTTCTGGAAATTAAGGAGCTAAGAAGTCAAGCGTGTGGCATGAAAAACCGGTTGAAGAGCTGGGTGAAGAGGAAGAAGCATCAAGAGATGACCATGACTTTCATTCGTTGAAAAGAAGAACGTCAGCGGGAGGCCAATTCTGTTACTACAACATGCCCCTGCTGTCCGCGGGCATCGTTGAGTTTCCAAGTGACAGTGATGGTCTTTTGTTCACCAGGCATCAGAGTGATATAGTTGTCGCTATAGATGGCAGGAAGGATTTGCTCTCCATCCTCACCTATCAGGTTCAGCCGCAGGAAGGGTGCCGGCACTTTGCTCTTGTTGCGCAAGGTGACAAGGAGCGTTTGTCCCCCGGAGGCGTCACCGGTTGGTGCCTTCTTCTCCGTCACCTCCACGTCGGTCTTAGGTAGAGAGAGCAGCGCATGGTATTTCCCCATTCCTGGTGTTCGTTGGCTCTTTCCTGCTTTTTCCTCGTTTCCCATGATATAGGTGTTCTCTGAGATAACACCCTGCTTGTCGGTAAGTGTCAAGCGCAGGAAATAGACTTCCGATGGAGCCTTGGGCATCAGTGTGGAAAGTTTTGCCCAGGAGGTTGTCGTATCTTCTCCACTGCTGAGGCGGATTTTCTGCTGGCAGGCGCGTTTGCCATTGAGGTCGAAGACGGTGGCCGTGGCGGTGACCGCCTGACGGTTGCCAGCCGAATGGTTCACCACCTCGATGCTGTCGGTAAGTGCGTTGTACTGAATATGAAGCGGTTCACACGCCTTTTTACAGCCGAAGTAAGCGGCGGTTGGATCGAAGTAATAGTCGTAGCTCTGCCATACCATCGACGGCCAACAAGGATGGCTCATCCAGAGGAGCAGTCCGGCACGGCTACAGCTAGTGGACTCGAACATGCCACGGTAGCCGTTGTAGTTGATGAGTTGTGCCCGTCGGCTGAACTCCTCTGCACTCTTTGACTCGCCGAATGCTTCGGTGACTAGTCTGTTGAACTCAGAGGCACGTTGGGCACCTTGCAGTGTAAAGTCATGTTGTCCCCACTGGAGCGACTGCGGCCAGAGGGCATCGGGTGAGAAAGTGCGCCGCAGACTCTCGATGTTCATCACGTTGGGCATCCCACGCTCGGAGTGTATTTTCCCGCTCTGCCTCTCAAAATACTCCTTCATCTCCAAAGCACGGTAGGGACCACCTCCACTCACGCCCTCAGACGACGAATGTGAGATATACTCCATGCCAGGAGCGAGGTGGTGGACATACTCGCGGAGCTTCCGGTCAATGGCCTCAGGCGGAAAACCCTCATTGCGTCCACAGTAAAGACCGATGCTGGCATGTGAGCGCATACGCCGTGTGTAGTCTTCGGCATTGCTAAGGAAGAGCACATCGTCGTAAGGGTCGGGGCCGTCGGCAGGATTGGCCAGCCAGAAGTCTTGCCACACCATGATGCCATGGCGGTCGCATGCCTCGTAGAACGACTCGTCGCCCACTTGTCCCACCCAGTTGCGAATCATGGTGAAATTCATGTCGCGGTGATAGCCAACGGCGATATCGTATTCGCGGGCGCGATATAGCAGATTGTGTTCGTCGAAGCCCCAGTTGCCGCCGAGGGGGATCAAGCGTCGCCCATTGACGTAGATGCGCAATGAGTCTTTGGCATCGAGATAGGTCATCTGGCGCAGCCCGGCTTTGAATTGTATAGGAGTACCGTCATTGAAACGGAATCCTGCATCATAAAGATACTGCTCTCCATATCCATTGGGCCACCAGAGGCGGAAGTCGCTGTTGCTGAGTTGTGGAAACTCGTCAGGTGAGAAGACCACCTCCTCTTCGCTGTTGGCAGGGAGTGTAACCGGCTTTTCAAAGCGCACGTCGCCAATATATCCGCTGAGCACACCACTGACTGGGTGACTGTCGTTGTTGCGTACAAAAACCGATGGTGTGACCTTGATGGTTTTGCCCACCTCCGTCTTCACGTACGGGTCGCTGACGGTGACCATGCTCGTTGCCGTCAAGTAGACCTCGTTCCAGATGCCTGCCTCGCGTCCACGAACGGTGGTGATCCAGTCCCAGCCTACAGTCGCGTGGAACGTAGGATTGTCTGCCCCGAGGATACCGCCGTTAAATTGTGTCGTTTGCTCGTCTTTCTCCTTGATGGCTGCGAAATGGTCGTTGCAGATGATCTCAACAGCAAGGTAGTTGGTGCCTTTTTTCAAGAGCCCCGTCACGTTGAACTTGCCCCTCATAAATGCACCCTCGATGCGCCCCAGTCGTTGTCCATTGAGAAAGATGTTTGCTTTCCAGTTGATGCCGTCGAAATGGAGCCATTGTTGTTCTCCTTCCAACCCGTCGCTCACCTCAAATTCATCGCGATACCAGAAATTGGAGCGGAAGAACGACTCGGATATCTGGTCCACATCATCGGCATAGTTGGGATTGGGCACGGCACCAATATTCAGATAAGAAGTCAGGACCGTGCCAGGCACAGTGGCTGCTATCCAGTCGTGGCAGTCATAGCCTTCAGCGGCGATCGTCTCGCCCCGGTCGGTCACCTCCGATGCACGTTGCAGGTACCAGTTGCCGCCGCTCAGCTCTTGCCGTCCTTTGCTGGCGCGTGCAGGAGCATGTGGGGTGTAAACCACCTTCTGTGGGGAAAGGACCTCCATCTCACGCAGTGCATAGAAGCCTGTCTCGCCAGGCTCCTGCAGCAGAAGGCGTACAAATCGGGCGTTGGCCGAAAATGTGGCTTTTTCATCTTGTTTCAAGTCTGCAACGGTTTTCCACGACGAGGCATCGTCCGATACTTGAATGCATCCACGCTTGGGCGCTTGGCACCAATGGAGGTTCACTTGTTCGACGGGCAGGCTTCGCCCGAGATCTACGTAGAGCCATTGTTCGCCTCCCCCGTCACTCACCCATAGGCTGCTGAAAAGCCGGGATGGCATCACCTCAACATCATTATTGTCAGCATCCATGAATTGTATTTCACGGATGTCCCAGTGGGCGGCTCCTTCCATCTCCAGTAAGACTCGTATATGGGTCAGGCATTGATGGTCCTTATCGAGGCGTATCACCTCATTCAGCATCCGTGCAGGCAAATAGTCTTGAGCCTCCTGCTTATTGGGGTCGGAGTGCAGTTTGTAGTGCAGTGGAGTGCCGGGCAGACCGTCGCCCTTCAGTTGGCCGATGGTCTCCCAATGACGGCCATCATCCGATGTCTGGCAACTCAACTGATACCCCTTGGTGGCCACTTTGTCATCATAGGCCACCATGCCGCTCACCTTGATTTTCCGGGCAGAGACATTCAGGGCTCCACTCCAGTCATACTGCAGCCATGTGTGACTTCCCATGAGGATATTTCTGGAATAAGGCCCACCGTCGATGGCCCATTCGGCCTCCCGTCTTGGCAACTGCCCTTTGGGTGTGGACACTTTCAGTGTGGCAGGCCTGGCATTGTCGCAGATGCCGTCGGTCACCAGGTGTGCCGTGTGGTTGTAGTCTATTGCTGACGAGGCATAGGCCGCTCGGTGCAAGGCAACGTTTGCAAGTGTGCCCCCACCATCCGTCCAACTGACGATGGGCGCATAATACTCACTGGAGGCCCCAGGGTAAAGACCGATGCCTCTTGTGTCGTCAGCCTCGATGGTGAGTGCTGAAAGAAGGAGGGTGGCAAGCAAGATATTTTTCATAATGTCGATGAATGGTGTCGAATGCAAAGTTATTATTTTTATTCAAGTTTCGCAAGTACTCAACTTTCAGGTAGTTAAGGAGTTAAGTAGTTATCGCTTCGCTAAGGAGTTAAGCCAAATGAATCGTAGGCTGTCTCTCTATAGCCATCAGATGTAATGGCTTAACTCCTTAACTCCTTTAACTTCTTAACTTCTCTCAACTTGAGAAAGTTAAGTTATTTTTACTGTATCGATAATGCCACAGCCGTGCGGGCGGCTAGGCGGGCATTGTTGAGCACCAGCTGGATGTTGCTGTCCAGACTGTCGCCACCAGTGAGTTGCTTGACCTTGTCCAGTAGAAATGGCGTGGTTTCCTTGCCGCGGATGCCCAGACGGTTGGCCTCATCGATGGCCTCGTCGATGGCATGATTGATGACGTCGGCAGGCATGGAGTATTCCTCTGGGATAGGGTTGGTGACAAGCATACCACCCTTGATGCCCAATTCAAGCTTGGTGCGGAAGACTGCGGCAAGTTGTTCAGGAGTGTCGATGCGGTAGTCCACCTTGTACCCACTGTGCCGTGTGTAGAAGGCCGGCAGTTCTTCGGTGCCGTAGCCGATGACGGGCACCCCCTTTGTCTCGAGATATTCTAACGTCAGTCCCAGGTCAAGAATGGCCTTGGCGCCGGCACAGATGACCATCACGGGCGTCATGGCAAGTTCCTCCAGGTCGGCACTGATGTCCATCGTTTTCTCTGCACCACGGTGGACACCGCCGATGCCACCAGTGGCAAACACTTGGATGCCTGCCATCGCGGCGATCATCATGGTCGTGGTCACGGTAGTGGCGCCATCCTCGCCGCGGGCGATGAGCACGGGCAAGTCACGGCGTGATGCCTTGGTCACCGCCAGTCCCTTGCGCCCCAGGTGCTCGATTTCATCGGGGGTGCAACCAGCTTTCAGTTTGCCTCCAATGATGGCGATAGTGGCGGGCACGGCACCGCCCTCGCGGATGGTCTGCTCCACTTTCAGTGCCGTTTCCACATTCTGCGGATAAGGCATGCCGTGTGAGATGATGGTCGACTCCAGAGCCACTACAGGCCGCTTTTCATCAAGTGCTTTCTGCACTTCTGGTGAGATGGAAAGATATTTGTTCATATTTTTATTTTTTTTGTGTGACATTATTTGTTGCCTTCTCTTTTCTCATTTTTCCTCGCCGCGGCAATAGCTGCCAACATCGGGATTGACGGTCTGTGGGGAAAGCAAGGCGGCATGGGCGGCTCTCAGCCCAGTCAGGGCACAGTCGGGGAACATCGTTCCGCAAAGTTGGGCATGCGCCACGCCTGCGATAAAGGCATCGCCCGCCCCTGTGGTGTTGGCCACCTTAGCGGGGAGGGCATGATAATGATGATGGTGGGTGCCATCACTGCAATACACCCCTTCGCTGCCCATCGTGATATAGACTTGAATGACACCCATGCCTAAGAGACAATCGGCGGAAGACTCGACCGTATCGCAATGGGTTACTGCCAAAGCCTCCTGCTTGTTGAGTTTCAGGACATTCAGCCGGTGTGAGTGGCTCTGATGAAGTGCCATGATGACACGTGTGGCCTTTGCGGTGCTCACAGCATCCACCATGAGTGGCGCTGTGCAACAGTCGAAGAGGTATCGCAATGCCTCGGTGGAGATGTTGGTGTCGGCAATGACGAGAGCAGAGTTGTTGATAGTGCCAATACGTGAATCCAGAAACTCAGGTGTGATGCGATTGATAATATCGGTGTCGGCCACTGCTGCAATCATCTCTCCCATCTGGTTGTTGATACACAGGTATATGCCAGTTCGCATCTCCTTGTCGCGTTCGCTCAGCGTCAGGTCTAGGCCGATGTCCTGACACTCACGCCAGCACATCTGACCAAAAGTCTCCTCACCGAAAACACTGACCAGCCTCACCTCATGCCCCATCAGCCGAAGGTTGTGGGCTATGTTTCGAGCCACACCTCCACAGCCCATCGTCACCTGTCCCGGCACAGAGTCGGCAGGTACAAAGGGTGCTGTCAGCGACGCTGCTATGTCGATGTTGGCACCTCCAATCACTGTCACGTATCTATTCATCGCTATTTTTATATTAAGGTTTCAAGTTTCGCAAGTACTCAACTTGCAGGTAGCTAAGGAGTTAAGTAGTTATCGCTTCGCTAAGGAGTTAAGCCAAATGAATCGTAGGCTGTCTCTCTATAGCCATCAGATGTAATGGCTTATCTCCTTAACTCCTTTAACTTCTTGACTCCTCTCAACTTGCGAAAGTTGAGTTAAGGTCATGTCTTTCTTTCAATTTGACGCAAAGATAATGAATAATCCTCATATTTTGAGTATTCTTGGTTTGCTTTTTTTCAGTCTGCCACGCGTAGAGCATAGAAAAGATTGTGCAAAGACGGACTCATTATATAGAATGATGGAATGGGGCTTGAAGGGGTGGTTTCCCTATCAAATAGAGGGAAACCACCCTTTCACTTTAGGCATAATCCTTTTCAAGGTCATGTTTTTTGCACTACTTTTGCAACAGAAAACAAGAGATAAGAAACAAAAAGTTCAACCATCAAAAACAAAAAAGACATGAAGAAGATGATGACCTTGGTGATGATGATGACGATAGCCATCTCCGCCGCAGCAATGCCGTTCAACACCGCACGCAACGAGGCCCTCTTCCTTTCTGACAAGATGGCTTACGAGCTCGGACTGACAGCAACACAATATGAGGCAGTGTATGAGATCAACCTCGACTACCTGCTCAACGTAGATACCCGCGCCGACGTGTTCGGATTCTGGTGGGATGTTCGTAACCGCGACCTGCGTTATGTGCTCAGCACTTGGCAGTACGACCGCTACATGGCTAGCGCATGGTTCTATCGTCCCGTCATCTGGGGCACCCGTGGCTGGACCTTCAGCATCTACACCCGCTACGCCACCGATCGGATGTTCTACCATCGTCCTGCAGTGTTCGTGAACTTCAAGGGTGGACACAGCCACAAAGGCGGCAGCTTCTACGCTGGTCACCACTTCGACAAACCTAATCCTCCCAAGGGCCATGGCAATAACCCTCCCAAGGGCTATGGTAATCACAACAACAATAACAATAATAACAATGGAAATCACAACAACGGAAACTGGAGCCACAATGGCAACCACAACAACGGCAGTCAGAATGGCAACGGCAACTACAACGGCAACCGTCCCACGACTCCAAGCCGCACCTTCGGCAGCAATACTTCCGGCAACGTGGCCAGCAATGGCAGCAATGCTCCTAAGAGAACTTTCGGAGGTGTCCGCAAGTAAGCTTACAACATCATACACAGCATGGGCAACCATGATGCACTGATCCTCTCCACACCCTCAACTCTGGGGTGTGGAGAGTTCTTTTTTTGTCAGAGGTTCTTCTATAATAGTTTCCATCAAATGCTACTGAAGCGACAGAAAAAGCTGGGTCTTGAGCGGAATGTCGCGATATACTGTCGCTGTCGCAATCAACGGAATAGAAAAACAGCAAAATATGATGAGCATAGGGAAAAAGCAACTTATCTTTGCAATGTAGAAAGGAACAAAATCCTTCAAATCGACAAAAACGAGAATTAAAACAAAAAAATAATAACAAAAAAAATACAATTATGAAAACGACAAAATTATTTATCGCAGCAGTAGCATGTTTCTTCATGCAGTCAGTATCAATCTTCGCAGGTGACATGATCATCCCCACCAACCAACTTCCCGCTGCAGCGAAGACTTTCGTGAAAACCAACTTCCCAGGACAAACCATCTCATACGCCAAGCTCGACAGGGAGTTCTCGGGGACTAGGTACGAAGTGCGTCTGAACAACGGGGTGGAACTGGACTTCGACAAGAACGGGACCTGGGACAAAGTGGACTGCAACTACAGTGCCGTTCCTGCCAAACTCGTACCGGCCAGCATCGCCAACTATGTGAAAGCCAACTTTGCAGGTGCCTCCATCGTCAAAATCGACAAAGAGCGCTATGGTTACGATATAGAACTGTCGAACGACCTCGAACTGAAATTCAACAAGAATGGAAAGCTGATGAGCATCGACGATTAAAAACCGGATAATAGAAAGGAGGAAAAAATAAACAGTGAATCAACAATTAGCAAAAAACTCTTGAAGGGTGTGCCAATAAAACGGCACACCCTTCTTCTTCTGCTCGACAAATAAATGGATTGCGGAAATAATGCAGAAAAAGACGGAAAGAATGCGGAAACCTTTGTCACCTGTGATGACAATTCCTATCTGTGTTCAAAAAATACGAACACGGATCCATCGGATAAACACGGATTAGGCATAAGCCATCATACTTCTTTCTTCTTCCCAATTAAGCCAGGGGCGTTTTTTCGCCCTTCGCCTTTCGCAGTGGTAATCTCTCATCTCAAATTCCTATCAATTCCATCATAAAGGATAATTCTCTCATTACTGCGTTCCTCGTGGGTCTTCGACAAATCTCTCTAATTCGTGATAAAAAAGGGTGGGATCGTTCAGTTAGGAATTAATAATTAGGAATTAGTAGAGAGGGGTGAGAGGTAAGAGATTACCCTTGCAAACAACTTGTCAACAAAACGTAGGAGGTCGGGCCTCCGAGCCCGACTAATAAATAGATTGCGGAAATAATGCAGAAAAGACGGAAAGGATGCGGAAACCTTTGTCATCTGTGATGACAATTCCTATCTATGTTCTAAAAATACGAACACGGATCCAATGGATAAACACGGATCAGGCATCTTAGTTCTTACTTCTTAGTTCTTATAGGAGTATCTGATGCTTGTGAGCATCTTTATCCTGACAAACTGTTTCTTTTTTAGCATTACCGTGCCGCTGTTTTGCCTACAAAAAAACTCTCCCAGTCGTGGGAGAGCCTTTTTTTAAAGTCAGTTTTTTTATTTGATAGCCAGCTTTTGGTCGGTATTGCTGCATTTCTTGGCAAGGTTTTGTTCTTTCTTTGTCAGGGCTGCAATCTTATGACCTAGCTTGTCTATGTTTCTTTCAAGGTTGACGATTTCTGCCAGACCCTGTGAGGGTTGGTAGTGCATTCCCGCCACCATTCCGTAGTTCTTGTTCCGGTGGGCCTTGACTTTCTCGAGTTTGCTGGTCAACTCTGTTCTCTTCTGTACCAATTTGCCTAACTCTTCGTTGATTTCCTTCAGTTGCATCATGTCTGTGTTGCTGGACATGCTGGTTGCCGTTGTGCTCACTTCGGTGTTGTTGGCTGCCTGGGCATAGCACTTGTCATTGTTATCGGTGTAACCCACAAAGCTGTACATAGCCACTATTGATACTCCTGTCAGCAAGAAGGCTGCTATAGCCATCGAACTGTTCTTAAAAAATTTATTTGTTTTCATTGTCTTTAATTTTTATGGTTTATACTTTTGTTTCGTTTTGATATTGCAAAGATATAGCTTGAAAGAACCTCTTCCAACTTTTTGGGCCATTTCTCTTTCCCTTTGATGCGACACCCCCTCCGAAATGTGACAAATCTGCCGAATGCCCTCTAAATCTGTCGCAAAACACGAATATGGATAGTAAAGAAAAGGAAATGGGCAAAGATTGCTCGTACTATTAGACTGCAAATAATTCGTAAGGAAGAGGTAGAAATAAGAGATGCTTCAAAAGCAAGTAGCAGCTAACGAATAGGTATGAACAATAAGGGTTAAAGGAGTTCAGACAATAGCCCGAATTCACATCGTCAGGCTCAATGGTCGTTTGCTGTGGTAATGTCTGAACTCCTGAACTTCTGTAACTTCTGAACTCCTTTCAACTTGCGAAAGATGAGTTAAATAATTGTTGTTTTGTTGTTTGCAAACAACAAAAAGTGCATTTTCGCGTCTTGAAAATGAAAAACCGGCCGCCAAGAACTGTTCTTGGCGACCGGTTTATGCCCGTTTCTCCTTTGTAAGATTCAACCTCACTTATAATCCATCTTGACAACAATGACGCGAATCTGCTGGCTGTCGTTTTTCTTTTTGTTATACAGCTTTGCTATGTGCCAGTCGGTCGGAAAGAATATAACGAACTGCCCTGCCTTGACATCAAAGAAATTGGTCTTCTCCTTGATAAAAGAGTAACGCATCACGTCTTTCTTCTCGTCGTACGGATTCTTGATGGTGCTCGACTCATGATCCAACAGCGCGAAACCCTCAGTGCCTTTCACCACCAGTTGGAAGTCAATCTTCTTGCGATGGCTTTCCGTGCCACGCTTCTCCAGGGGTTCGTTCTCCGAGTCCTCAACACTGGCCACCAGTGTTGAGCCAGGAATGGGATGCTTACCTTTAGGTATAGCCATCAGGTCGGTCTCACAGAGCCATCGGTAAAGTATGTCCCATTGCTCTTTGTTCTTCTGATATTGGCGGTAAAACTCGTCCACGTTCAGCGTCATGTGGGGCTTAGCCTTCTTCAATGTGTTCCACTCACTTTTCTTCAGCCACTTTCTTGCCTCCTTGCTTGTCTGTGCTGTCGCCAACATTGTCAGTAGGCACAGCATCATCATTGTCATTACTCTTTTCATTGTTGTGTTGCTATAGTTGATTTTTCCATGTGCAAATTTATCACAATTATCCGAATAAAGTGACAATATTTCCATAATTCCTTTTCAACGGTTCTTTCACTGGACACAATCGTAAAATGGAAAATGATCGACAGTTTTTGAGGGTTAGGCAAGGAAGGGCCATTGGGTATTTGACAATTCTGAACGGTCCCACTAGTGGTTCATGACGCCCAAAACTATCATCGGTTGAGATGCATCCGTAGGCCGAATTCGAGGGAGGGCGCCAGCGGGTGCTTTTTATAATAATGCTCCAAACTGGTGCCGTCGTCGAAATAATAACCCAGAGAGGGTTCCACATAGATGCCGAATTGCTGGAAGATGGTGTATTCTGCTCCGGCTGCTGCATGGGTGGACCACTGCCAAGGTTTGTCGTTAAGACATTTCTCCACTGTCACGCCGCCTGAGACGTAGAGTTGGAAGTGCTGTGACGACCATAATTGCCAGGCCAGACCCAAAGGGATGCCGAGGTAATGGAGTTTCTGGTCGATGGTAGCTTCCTGATAAAGCGGCAAGCTGAATTGTGAATGCTGGTAAGTGTAGGAAACACCGCTGAGAAGGGTCAGACGTGGTGACAACCTGTAATCCATGCTCACTCCTAAACGAATCGGGAGATAATGCTTCGACACATAGTCGGTGAGGGTGTAGGAATCAAATACAACCCCGGAATAAGTATTGCCTATACCATTGAAATCATGATAGACGCGTTCCGTTCGCAATGAGGTTGTTTGTGCAGCCAGGAGTCCTCCTGAGGCATTGACACCTATGGACCACTTCGTGGAGGCAGGGCCAGAAGACTGGTGCTGACCGATTCCTTGATGTTGTTGCTTTTCGGCCTTGGATGGAGTTCGTTCTGCAACTTGTTTGTCATTGGATGCTGGCAGGACGGTGGTTTCATCGTCGGATACCGAGATGGCGACTTTCTTGTCATTGGATGCAGACAAGACGGAGGTATCGTCTTCCTGAGGCGTCGTGTTTTGGTGCATCGGTTTCGTCTGTTTGGGGGCCAAATCGGTATTGACAGTCTGGTTGACTGCTACTACAGATGTTTCCTCCAACGGAGATTTCTCTATTGGTAGCGTCTTTTCAGGTTGCGGAGGTGTGGTTTGCTGGGACGCGGCCATTGTCTGCTGTGGCTGATGGCCGCTGTTGTTGTCATAGAAGACAAAGAATCCGGCAAGAGCTAAAACAGCTGCGGCAGCCACCCATGACCATCTTCTCAAGACGGTCGGCTTGCGCACGGGCTCAGGCGTGACTGCAAGGTCGGGCTCCATGCCCATCTGCTCACAGATGCCGTCCCAAAGTCCGGCAGGTGGTTCCTTCCGATGCCCTGCCAGTTTTCGTCTCATTTTATCTGTCCAGTATTCTTTCATCGTCTTTTGTTCAAGAGTGCTTTGATTCTTTTCGTCAGGAGCCGTTTGGCGCAGTGGAATTGAGATGCCGACGATGCCTCTTTGATACCCAACAGTTCAGCGATTCTCTTGTGAGGGTAGTTCTCAAATACATAGAGATTGAGTACCGTGCGGTAACCGACAGGCAGTTGACTGATCAACTGATGCAACTCATCAGCGGAGATATGTTCCGTGTCAGGATCCTCTTCATCCGTCAGCTGCGCAGCGGCTTCCTGTATATCAGTAAACTGCAACCGCTTACTGTCTCGTAGGAAGTGAAGAGCCTCATTGACCACCACCCTCACCATCCAGCCCTCGAATGACGGTTCGTTGCGGTATTCAAATTGTGGCAGCGACGTGAAGATTTTGACAAAGCTGTTCTGCAAGATGTCTTTTGCATCGTCTTCCGATGGTACATAGCGGTAGCAGACCGACGAGAGTAGCCCTACATATTGCTGGTAGAGTTCGCTCATCGCCCGACGGTCATGGTTGCGTATGCGCTCAACGAGATTTTTCGACATGCTTTGTTTGTCTGTTACTTTAATAATACAAAGAAAGACAAATCTTGTATGATCCATCGGGGGATTTTAGATTTTTTAACAACATTCGATACAAGAATGTGCCTTTTGCTGCATTATTATAGCAGAAAGTCAACAAAAAGAGACCATGATGAAAAAGAATCTATTCATTTGGACAGTTGTTGCCATTAGCGGCATTCTGCTGTCATGCTCCTCATCGGATGCTGTGGATGATTTAGGAGAGACCAAAAAAGTCGTGAACATGTTGTCGGAACCATGTTACATCCAACTGACAGATGAGCAGAAAACCTTTGTCAGTGACAACAATGACTTCACCTTGAAATTCCTGAAATCAGCCAGTCAGGCAGGGCCAAGCGGCAAGAGCTTCATTTACTCACCACTGAGCATCACTTACGTTTTAGGAATGGTGAATGCTGCCGCAACGGGACAGACAGAACAAGAGTTGGAACAGACCTTAGGGTTCCATAAAGGAGGCATACAGGCCGTCAATGAATACTGCAAAAATCTCATCGACAATCTGCCCAAGGTGGATGAGCAAGTGACGTTGAACATCGCCAATGCCATCTTCGTCAACCAAAACAAGGCCAGACTGAAAGCGCCATATCAGCAGGATATGGAGAGATACTATGACGCCAAAGCCGAAGCTCTTGATTTCAAGTCGCCTAAGACGCTCGACCACATCAACGGCTGGTGCGAGGACAAGACCAACGGCATGATTCCCACCATCCTCGATGAAATAGACCCCGAAATGGTGTCTTACCTGCTCAATGCCATCTACTTCAAAGCCGACTGGTCTTCGAAGTTCGACCCGAAGAACACTCAAAAGGAGACCTTCACCACAGAGAAAGGTACCACCCAGCAACCCATGATGCACCAAGCCGTACTCATATCCTACACGCACAACGACACTTTCTCCGCAGTCAGTCTTCCCTACGGCAACGGCATGTGGAACATGACAGTGCTGTTGCCTGAAGACGGGAAGAGCACAGATGACGTCATCGAAGAAATGGCTGAATACGGCAGTTTTTTTACCACCTACCTGAGCGTTCCCATGAGCCCTTATGAGGTGGACCTGAAACTACCGAAGTTTGAAACCACTTCGGACACCGATCTATTGAAAGACAAACTCATCGGCCTGCTCAAGCAGATGGGCATCAAATTGGCATTTGACTCAGATTTTGCCCAGATACCGAATATGTGTGAAGAAGACGGCGTATTTATCAGTATGATGCGCCAGAAGGCCGCCATCAAAGTAAACGAGGAAGGTTCGGAAGCCGCTGCCGTCACTGTGGCCGGTATGGCATTTGTAACGGCGTTAGGTCCCAAAGAATATCCCAAGGCTACGTTCCACGCCAACCGTCCCTTCGTCTATATCATCAGCGAGGCCTCTTCGAATGTCATCCTCTTCGTCGGCAAATACACTGGAGAATGAAAAAGATGGCTATCATAGGAGGTGGTGCAGCAGGCTTTTTCCTGGCTGTCAACTTGAAGGAGATGTGGCCGGAGATGGATGTGACCATCTTCGAGAAAAGCAAGCGTGTGCTGACGAAAGTAGAGATTTCGGGCGGAGGCCGGTGCAACTGTACCAACACCTTCGAGGGAGTCAACGACCTCAGCATGGTCTATCCCCGTGGACATCGGTTGATGAAACGGCTGTTCAACGTCTTCGACTACCACGATGCCTATCAGTGGTTTGAAAGTCACGGCGTCTCTCTGACCGTTCAGGCTGACCACTGTGTCTTCCCCAAAGCCCAGGACTCCCATGCCATCATCAACTGCTTGCTCCAACATGCCCGGAAATATGGTGTGCATGTCGTCACCAACCATCCCGTCACCCAGATGAAAGACCTGGAAGGATATGACTTCAAAGTCATGACCACAGGAGGAATGCCCCGCAACGGAGCCATGGACTGGCTCCGAGAAACAGGTCACGAGGTGGAACCACCCGTTCCTTCGTTGTTCTCCCTCAGCATAGAAGATCCTGCATTGAAAGAATTGATGGGTGCGGTGGCCGACCAAGCCATCGTGCAACTGCCCGGGACGAAAATACGCACACAAGGACCGCTTCTCGTCACCCATTGGGGACTGAGCGGACCCGCCATTCTGAAACTGTCGAGCCATGCCGCTCGCATCCTGCATGACCAAAGCTACAAGACGACCTTGTTGGTGAACTGGACCGGGCTGCTTGAATCGGAAGTGAGGGACACCGTCATGGACATGACCATCCTGCATCGGTTGAAGCAATTGTCGAGTATCGCGCCCTTCGGACTGACACACCGCCTGTGGCAATACATCCTCAGCAAGAGTCTGGCCGAGAAAGCTACAATGCGATGGACCGACCTCGGCAAGAAAGACCTCAACCGACTGACCAACACACTGATTGGCGACAACGTCAGTGTCACCGGCCGGGCACCTTTTCATGACGAGTTCGTCACCTGTGGCGGTGTCTCATTGAAAAGCATCCTCCCCACCACTCTGGAGAGCAGAACCTGCCCAGGGCTATATTTTGCCGGTGAGGTGCTCGACATCGATGGCATCACCGGTGGCTTCAATTTCCAGGCCGCCTGGACCACTGCCTTCACGGTAGCTCAGGCCATCGCTGCCAAAGAGGAGACCATGACCTAATCATAGAGGCATCCAACCACCTCCGACACCGAGCTGAGTGCGTCAGAAAATTGGTGACTGCCCAGTTTTCGAAGCCCCACATATGCGACGCATTGTCTGGTTTTGATTGCCCCCAAAAAAGTCAACTGAAAAAACTGGTTTGCAGAACGAAAAAAGGCGACGTGTTAAAGTCATATTGCCGGAGTTGAGGTTCTGGAAAATACCTATCGAAAAGCAATATACATGATCACGTCGCTATTAAAAAGTAAAGTGCTTGATTTTCAAGCACTTCCGATTTGCATTTGTCGGGATTGCTGCACTTATAGAACTTGACAAACCATTTTTTAAGTTAGGCACTTAACCATTTGAAGCACAAATAAACGCTTTCAATATCAACAATTTAGAGGTTGAGGTTGAACATTCAAATTGTTATTTCCGATGTTTCGTTTTACTTATTTACGTATAGCATCATATATCAAACAGCAAGCGAATGGGAGCAGTTCCACCATGGATTTGCTCCCATTTAGCTTGTATGAAGTCATGTTCTTATGGATAAATCCAGCCTTTTGAGGAAATGATAGATTTAATTTCATTTTTTCTCTTTAAACGAAAAAAGGCTGCATCATCGCATCATAACTTTGCACACGAAAACAATAAGGAAGT
>CACZGH010000002.1 GCA_902780635.1 uncultured Prevotellaceae bacterium | reverse complement strand
GGTAAACAACGCCAAGAACGAGCAGAACGACTTCCTCACCGACCGTGCCCCCTCCATGGCACGTGCCCTGAAGAACAGCGGCTATGCGACGGGACACTTAAGGTAGCTGGCGAGGACGATACTTGCATCAAAGAACTGCTCTCCATAAAAGAGACGAGGTGCCCCATTGAGTTGTTCGAGCGGACACTGAAGACTGTTTGTACACTCACTGTCTCCGACCGCACTCTATGGCTCGTCAATCCTCACTATGAGACGAAGTTTGGTATGCACCCTCGCCGTTTGTCAAGATGGCTGGCTGGGATTCCCTATGTCCGTAATTTCTTCACGACATCATGTTTTTACATATTAGAAAAGGGATCATATTCTTTTACGTCAATAATATGCAATAAAAGTAGTAACTTTGCTAAATAAAAGGAAACGACAATGAAAAGGATCTTACTGGTTAGCGGTCTGCTAATTACATTGGGAACAGCCGCAGTGAATGCACAGACAACGATGTCTGAGAAATCGAACGAGTTTGCCCTCAACTTTTTTGAGAAGGTTATTGAAGCGAGGAAAGACAGTGGTGTGATTGTCTCTCCACTGGGGGTGAGCTTCGTGCTGGGAATGATCGACAGCGGGGCCATCATAAAGCCACAGTCTGATAATATGCAAAAAACTGACATCTACGATTTAAACGGAAGCAAACTTCTTTCTCTGCCACAAAAAGGTATGTACATCAGAAACGGCAGGAAGAATTTGAGATAATGAGCAAACCTGCCATTGTAATACCATTTTAAGCATTTAATCACATGCAAATTCTATAAAAAGCACTAAAATATGGCGTATCGTTTTGCTAACCAAACAAAAAATGCTATTTATACTTCTCTCAACTTGAGGAAGTTGAAGTTACTGAAAAAATCCGGACTGATTTGGAAATATCGAAAAAAAAACTTATCTTAGCGGCCGAAAAGAATGTAGGCTCTATGACACCTTTGAGAAAATACCCAGTAGGGATACAAAGTTTCGAGAGTATTCGCACTGGCGGATACATTTATGTGGACAAGACCCCACTCATTTACAAAATCATCAATGAGGGGAAACACTATTTCTTGAGCCGTCCACGGCGGTTCGGTAAGTCGCTGCTTTGTTCCACTCTTGAGGCCGTCTTCCAAGGGCGGCGCAACCTTTTCGAGGCATTCACCACTGAGGCCGGCATTTGCCAGCCCCAACTCTTCATCGCCACCACCAATTGGAAGTGGGATTCCTATCCCGTAATTCGTTTCGACTTCAGCTGGGGAACGGAGTACACCCTCCCCGCTCTCAAGATAATCATCGACTTTACCCTTGCGAGTTACGAGCGGAAGTATGGCATCGTCAAAAAAAAAATGATGAAGGAAGCAACACACGGTTTATTACTATCATAGAAGAAGCACACCGCCAAACAGGCCGGCCAGTCGTAGTCCTTGTGGATGAATACGACAGCTATTTGCTGCACTGCATTGGAGACAAGGAACTGGAATCGGCCATACGCACCGAATTCTCCAACCTCTTCAGTCCCCTCAAGTCGCTTGATGACCACCTGCAGTTCGTCTTCATCACTGGCATCTCCAAGTTCTCACAGATGGGCATTTTCAGCACGCTCAACAATCTCAACAACATCTCCATGGCGCCCGACTATGATGCCTTATGTGGCATCACCGAGGAAGAACTGTCCACTCAGTTGCAACTCGACATCAAACTGTTGGCTGGACGACTCGGGCAAACCTATGATGAAACGTTCGCCAATCTGAAGCAGATGTACGATGGCTACCATTTCAGTCGCCATATGACAGACATCTACAATCCTTTTAGCCTGCTCAACGCATTCAGCAAAGGAGAATTTTCCGACTATTGGTTCGACAGTGCTACTCCCAGCTCTGTCATCAATATGCTGGCACAAATCCCTCCCATCGAACTGACCGACATCGATGGTGTGGTCTGTCCTGCCGAGGACTTTGATGTTCCGTTCGACAGCTACAGCAATCCGCTCCCCGTGCTTTACCAGAGTGGATACCTTACAATCAAGGACTACCGTCTTATCCGCAACTCATACACTTTGGGATTGCCCAACTCCGAGGTACGAAGGGGTTTCGCTAACAGCCTCTACCGCTACGTCGTCGCTGTAAAAGGTTTGGACACCAATAAAAACGTTTTTCTACAAGCCTATTACGATTTTTTCGAGTCCGATGACCTCCCTGCCTTTATCGAAGCTATCAAGGTGTTCTTCGCGGGTATCCCATATTATCTCGAAGGGAAAGATGAGCGCCACTACCATGCTATCCTATATACCCTCCTCACCGCTTTCGGTGCCGACATCTCTGCTGAGGAGCCTTCGGCCAAGGGACGCGCCGACATCATTCTGAAAATGCCAAAGGGCATCTATGTCATCGAGATCAAGTACGACGACACTGCCGACAATGCCATCAAGCAAATTGACCAGCGCGGCTACGCTGACAAATACCGCCTCGACGGAAGGCCTGTCACCAAAGTGGGCATCTCCTTCTCGTCAAAGGAGCGCAATATCACGGAGTGGAAGAAGATGCCGCATCAGTTCTGAAACGGTTTTTTGTCAATCAAGGGGACACCCCAAGATTCACATCTCATTTTTTGAAGGGGTCACCCTGCGGGTCACGACTCACCACCCATCGGAAGGCGTTGACGAAAAGCAACTGCTGGGTGGCATCGATAAAGCCCTCGTCGCCATGGCCCATATTCAGATAGACCATCCGATATTTCTTGTTGGTCCACACGATGGGGAAATCGCCAAATTTCACCACGTCCTTCAGCCCAAAGGGATACATCTTGGGGGAGATGCTGACCAGCACCTCCACATCCTTATTCTGACGGGGAGAGGGCTGCCACTGATAAAACTCGCTGGGTGGAGCGACAAACTGGCTGGGAAGGGAGATCGTCACAGGATGACTGGTCTGGTCGCATTCCATCAGCGCTGGTTGCGGTGGCCAGTTGTTGCAATAAAACTGCCCACAACCCAAAAACTGATTCAGCCATGGCCAGTGGGTGTTGCGGTCATTGTAGGCGGAGGCATGAAAGCCCATCCATCCGCCACCATTCTCCATGTATTTCTCAAAAGCTTCCCGCTGTGCCTTGCCACCTGGGGAGGCATTCAGGCACACTAAAATACTGTATTCCTTCAAGCGCTCGTAGTGATATTCATCCAACGACGTCGTCACATCCATGATCCATCCTTCCCCATAAGTCAGTTTGTGGAAAAACTCAATGGCCTGCTTATCAAACTGCACATGAGCTTCCTCGGCACCTGGCTGCCAAAACACTAAAGCCTTAAAGCGTGGAGCACGGGCGTAGTTGGCTGCATATTCTCCTTCATTCTGTGCATAGGTGGGAGCACAAACAAATGTCGCCACCAACAACAATAATATCAGTTTTTTCATATCTTTTTATTTTGGTTTTACTTTTAAGGAGTAGAGGAGTTCAGGAGTTCAGACAATACTATTACAAACAGACTGTTTTCATCATCAAGCTGCATTCGATGGTATTGTCTGAACTCCTCTACTCCTGAACTCCTGAACTCCTGAACCCCTGAACCCCTGAAATATCTCATTTTTCCTCTAAAGTCCATTTGATGGCATTCTCCAACAAGCGGACAAACACGGGGTTGTCAAATAGCAACTTGCTGTGCCCAAACTGGAAGTACACATTGCGTGCACCCTTTGAGGGATTGGTCCAGATGACAGGATGATCACCCATCTTGATATTGGTCTTGATGGTATAACTGGCCTCATCGACATGTGCCAAGACGTGTACGTTGGGGCGTGGATCCGTGTTATAAGTATACCACTCGTCATCCTCGATGACGAAAGTTCCGGGAATATCTTTCATGACAGGATGCCGTCTGTCTTCCACCTGTACCGTGCCGTCGCATTTGTCGGCGATGTAGTTGTCATACCGTATTCCTCCCATGAAATCGGAAAACCATTGCCACATGCCATATCCGTCAAACTCCCCAAGCAAAGAGGCGTGATGAAAACCGATATAGTTGCCGATGCCACGGTCGATGTAATGCTGGAAATCCTCTTGCGCTTCCTTGCTCCAGGCATAAGGGGGATGGTTCAACTGCAGCACCAGATGATACTGATTCAGTTCTCCTTTGGTTAACCCTTCCGCAGATTCCATGATGACAAGCTGCATATTCAGCCTGTCTTTGTTGTCCTCCAGCCACTGTAGACCTGTGGCGGTGAAAGGCTCATGCAGGCCACCTCTCTCGGCCAGGACAAGTACCTTGCGTGGAGGCAGCGTGGCTTTCTTGTTTTTGAGCAATGAGAGATAAAGCGTGGTGCGCTCATCGCCCTGACTGTTGTCGCTTGCGTAGTCCCAATACATGCCGCCCCTCAAGTGAAGGTCGAGCACATACTGGCATTTCGCTGCCAATGAGCGCGTATTCTCGTATCCTCGTACCAGCTCTCCCTTGTCGTTGACGATATACGGCACCTTGCCCACGTCATCCCATCTCCGCTCGTAGCCTTTGGGCAGAATGCCCGTACGGTCATACGCACTCAGCCCGTTGTCATCTCTTTTTCCACGTCCATAGAAAGGCATCCCCAACACCAGTTGATGGACAGGAACACCCGCTTTCATGTGAGCTTCCACGGCTTGTGAAGCAGTCACATGACTTGAAATTGGTGAAGGGAATAGCGCGGCATGGTGCTGTGGCGGATTGCCCATGTCATAGGCCATGACATTGACGAAGTCCATGTATTTGACACAGGAGCCCAAGTCGATGTATTTCGCATCGCAGACCGTGGCGGCTGTCAACAACTTTTTCTTACCCAACTGGCGACGCAGGTCACGCATCAAGAGCGTAAAGTTGGCGGTGTCGTCGGGAGAGGAAGAGATGCCCGCTGATGACTGGGTGGGATATTCCCAGTCGATGTCGATGCCATCAAGGCCTAAGTCCTTGACCACACGGGCACAGTCTTTGACAAAAGCCTCGCGGTTTTTGGCTGAGGCGGCCATCTCGCTGAAACGGCCACTACCCCACCCGCCTATGCTGAGCATGACTTTCAGTGCCGGATTCTTGCTCTTCAGCCCTACGATCATACGCAGACGGTCGGGATTGTCTATCTTTACTCCATCAAATGTCTCATTGACGTGTCCAAAGGCATAGTTGATGTGGGTCATCATCGTAGGGTCGGGCACCTCATTGGTCCACGAGGTGACATACGCCACAATCACCATGTCGTCAGCGGCCTGTTTCTTGGCCGACACCGTGAGCGACAGGAGGAGGGCAATGGCTAAACAGATGTAAGGATTGGTCTTCATGATGAGGTATCGTTTTTTAAGTTATCTGATGATTTTCTTTCCTTGGTGGATAAGGATTCGGTGGAGTCGTGGCGTATCTGACCCGTGACGGGGTGACGCCTCCACTTGCCTTCCCAGCATATCATAATAGATGTGGCTATCACTCCTTTTCTCACACCTGATTTCCCTGACGCCAGAAGTGATGTTTTCGGTCGAGAGGATCACATGCTCTTTGTCACTGGTGTCGATGGTGAAAACGTATATATCGCCAGGAGTGAGGGTCTTGCCACTGCGGAGTTTTACATTGCCGCAGTCGGGGTTGTTGAAATTCACATAGAAGACATCGCTCGTCGTCGTGATCTTGGGATTGGTAAAAGGGGTAAACTCGTCATTGGAGTCATTGCCGAAAGAGTTTTGGTGGAAGAACTTAAAATTTACCTTCTCAGGATTCAACTGCCGCCCCACTTCAAAGGTGATCTGATAGTGGGTGTCATCTATCCGTGCCATGGGCAAAGCCCGGTTTTCCGTCCATCCGTCGTCATTTCCTGGCATGAATGACGGCTTTCCATAACTCGAGTTGGCTCCTATCACCCAGATACAGCCTGCTCCGGTTGACACGTCATACGTCAAAGGCTGGGCATTCGCATCAAGGGGCACGACACGGAAACACTGATTGTTGAAATCGGCATGGATACGGTATTTCCCACTCACGGCACGGAATGTATACTTGCCATCATCTCCACGAACAAAGAAATCGGGGTCATAATACCAGTCGTCGTCCACCATCTCCTCAGCACCTTCGGCCACATAACTGGCACCCTGCACCATGTCGAACACATTGCCGTACTTGTTGGCCCCGTCATATTCCAAAGGTGTGCCACCCAACGATAGGTTCTCCTTCCTGACGGCATTACCCACGAGACAGTCGTAGACGGTGTTGCGCTCCGTCCCCATCAGGTTGTCGTTGGCATATTCCCAGTACATGCCTCCCGCCAAATCATTGTCGATGATATACTGGCATTTGCCGGTGAGCGACCTCGCATTGTCATAGCCATAGACAAACTGTCCGCTTTGATTGGTCACATAAGGTACCTTGGCCACGTCGTCCCAGTGGTCGATCCATTTTCCTTCAGCGATACCATTCTCTATTTCCTGTAGCGACACTTGGTTGGCCGAACCACTGCCATCACCATTACCATTGCCGTAGAAAGCCAGGCCCATCACCAATTTCTCGGCAGGGATGCCCGCCTTCAGATGGTTTTGTATGGACTCGTGAGCCACCAGCCAGCCATTGCCCACCGTGCCGCCACGGTAGAGCGCGGAGTGATGATGGGGCGGACTCGCCATGTCGTATGTCATCACATTCACAAAATCAAGATAACCGATAAGATTGCGGTAATCGTAGTAGTTGGGACTGGAAGATGAAGCCATGGTGAGCAACAAGTCATCACCCAGCGCCTCACGCAGGTCACGCATCAGCAGCGTATAATTCTGTTTCTCGTTGGAAGGGGAGGCCTCACCCGACGAATTGTTGCCTGGAAACTCCCAGTCGATGTCTATACCGTCAATGCCATACTGATCGCAAAACGCACGGCACGACTGTGCGAAAACTTTTCGTCTATTCTCATCGGCGGCGACGGGAGAGAAATGGCCTCGACCCCATCCACCAATGCTCAGCAACACTTTCAGAGAGGGATTCTTTTGTTTCAGGGCGACTATCTCCTGAAAGCGGTTTTTCCCATCCACATAGACACGGTCATTGTTGTCGATACCCCCAAAAGCATAGTTGATATGGGTCATGATATTCGCGTCGACCGGCACAGAAGACCATGAGGTGACATAAGCCACTACTTTCTTGGCTGTAGTGGGCATGGGCTTCTTGTATATGCGTACATAGTCTACGAGCAGATCACAAGGCAGCGCCGACTCATCGACGCCCTGTGCGCCTCCCCATGATCCGCCCCATGCCAAGTTGAGAATCGGATGAAAAGCGTAATGGAAAGGCCACACCGTATGGTCATCACGCTCTTTCAGAAACTCCATGTGCTTCTGTCCGTCGACATAGAAAGTCATTTTCTCGGATGTCCATTCCAAACCGTAAATATGATATTCCTCCTCGGCAGTGGCCACATACATGGAATGGGTCTTCTGGGTGTTTTCCTGATGGTTGTAAGCATCACAGTGTATAGACGACGAGACATTACCCGGAGAGTAGCCCACTTCCTCCATGATGTCTATCTCACCACAGCGGGGCCAGGGGTTGGTGGCCCAGTCCACATTGACGGGCATCATCCAAAAGGCGGGCCATGTGCCACGGCCTTTGGGCAATTTGATACGAGCCTCGAAATAGCCATAACGCCAACCCACGGAGGGGCGCGCGTTGATACGTCCTGAGACAATCTGATCGTCCACTTTCTGCGCACGAATGGTCAAGTGGTCGTCCTCTACAAACACCACCTTGTTGCCCCTGAATGTTTTCCCCACATAGCGCTGCAATTCGTTGTTCACCCAGCCGGGGTCTTGTATCTCAAATTTCCAGTCGTTGGTGTTCAACTCGCTACCGTCAAATTCATCACTCCAGTCCAACTGATAACCCGCTGGAACAAAACCCGACTCTTCATGAGTCGTCTGCAGACCCATATGAGTCTGGCCATGGATACTTGAGGACATGAAAAAAATCAGAAGCAGGGCAGCCATGTATTTGGCTCTTGCCATTTCAATCGTATTAGTCATTCGATGAGCTATTAGTTTTTCAAATATAATCACGATAGTGCAAAATTAAAGAAAATAAGTTGACAGACAAAGGCAGAGCACGCTGAAAGTGGATTCAACAGCCAACCGAATTATGTTAACTATTTGTGACACAAATTGTTATAATCTTGACTCTAAAGTCCAAAAGTAGATGTTTACCACCTCTATTTTCACAAAAATCAAAGAAAAAAAGCAAAAAATCAAGTATTTGTTTGGGGGTTTATGGTAAAATAATTATTTTTGCCATCAAGGATGAGCCTCCTACCATTTATCTTTGGACATTTCTATGAAAACTATATATATAACAAGCATTCTATTCTTCCTATTATTCCTGTTTCCCTTGGAGGGAAAAAGTGCGCTGCCTGATGATGACGTGCCAACCACCGTGTTGCTTCATCGACTGGATTCGGCCATCAAGCATATTCAAGAATACGATGCCGCCCATGAGAAGAAAATCAATGCCATCAAACGCCAAATTGAGCAAAATAGAGGCCGGCTGGCAGAAGAGATCACGCTCACTCAAAAACTCATAGAAGTTTATTCCAAATTCAATTACGACTCCACCACTGCCTACATCAACCGCAGTTTGAAACTGGCTGAGCAGACTGGCAACACGGGTCTCATCATCCGCACGAAACTCCACAAAGCACAGCATTATGCCAAGACCGGCGCCTATCTTGAAGCGATGAGTATCGTCAAGGAAATAGACGAAGACCAATTGCCCGACAGCCTGCGACCCTATTTTTATGATGCCTGCCGCGATGTCTACGGGGAGTCGGGCTACTATTCTCACGACAGCGACATCAACAGCGAATATCTCAGCAAGGCAGGACATTACCGCTATTTGCTCCAGCAATACTTTAGCAATGAGCCAAAGAGCGAGATCTATCTGGAACTGATGGAGATGAGGGAGCGCAACCAGCAAAATTATGAGGAAGCGCTCAAATACAATGACCTCCGACTTGAACGTTTGGACACCCTTGCCAAAAAATATTCCGAAATCGCCTATTTCCGTTCATTGATTTACAAGGGCATGGGCGACAAGGAGAAAGAGAAGCAATGGCTGATCAGGTCGGCCATTGGCGACCTGCGCCACTCCATCAAAGACCAGGCATCACTATGGACGCTCGCCGACATGCTCAGCGCAGAGGGCGACGTGGAGCGTTCCTATCAACTGATCAACATCTCACAGGATGGTCTCAAACAATACAACTCTCCCCTGCGTAACTTACAGAGCGTCAACATCCTCAACGACATTGCGCACAACTACCAACTGATGACCGACCACCAAAACCACAAACTGAGCATGATGCTCTCGCTGGTAGGTATCTTTGCGTTGTTGCTGGCTATTGCCGTCGTTTACGCCATCCTGCAGATGCGTCGCCTACGGGTAGCGCGACGAGAACTGCATGAGAGCAACCTGCACCTGACAGAGTTGAACGAGCAACTGCAGCAAGCAATAGAAAAGCTCCATGAGAGCAACAGTCTGCTGGCCGACAGCAACAAGATGAAAGATATCTATTTGGGAAACTTCCTCTCGCTTTGTTCCGACTATATCAAGAAGATGGAAAATTTCCGTTCTACGGCACTCAAAAAGCAAAGAAGCGGACAACTCGCAGAATACCTGTCTTCCAGCAAGATGCGGGAGATGAAATCCAGGGACATCGAAGAGCTGCTGGGCAACTTCGACACCGTGTTTCTCAAGATTTTGCCTACCTTTATAGAAGAATTCAATGCGCTCTTGCAACCAGAAAACCGCATCACTCCTTCCAAGGAGAAATCATTGACCACCGAGTTGCGCATCTTTGCATTAATACGCCTTGGCATCACCGACAGTAGCAAAATCGCTGAGTTCCTGAATTATTCCGTCCACACCATCTACAACTATCGTTCGACGGTGAAAAACGCCGCGATAGGCCCACGAGAGGAGTTCGAGAATGCCGTCAAGCGTATCGGAAACAACCAAGTGCCTTCCCAAACTCCCCTCTGAACATTTACCATTGCCCTGCAAAAAGCCAAAAGCGAAAAGCAAACACCACACAAAGGTTACTCTTTCAGTCCTAAAGACTGGATGTAACCGTGATGTGGACGGCAGTTGGCAAAACGGCTGTTTTCTGCATACTGCATGAGCAGACGACGGAACAGTTGCTGGTCGGGACGGGCCTCTCTCCATTCTTTATAGGTGCCACGGGGTGCCTCACTATATTTCACTACGATACTGTCCCAAAGTTCAGGACGTGGGATACCCATCATACACGAGCCGTCTATCTTCTTGTAAGGCCAGAAGGTGTAACCGATATTGACCTCTTTCATGACCTTGACAAACTTCGACTGCCACTCATTGGAGTTATGGCCTATCTCACCCATGTACATCGGCAAGTTGGTCTTGTCGCGGAAGTCTATATAGTCTTTGATGGCTTCCTTGGTGGCATCGCCGCCATATCGGTGACAGGTGTACATGATATTGGAGTCGAAAGTCCAGTCGTGAAACATAAAGAAATCGCTATTCCAACGGGCACCGCCCAACAGGATGATATGGTTGTTGTCCACCTCTCTGATGGCTTTCACAGCTCGTTTGTACAGGGGTTCCAGTTCACGGTTGAGCGCCTCTTTGTTTTCAAAATAATGCGCGATAGGCTCGTTGGCCAACTCATAACCCAGGATGACAGGTTCGTTTTTATAATGCTGCGCGATACGTTTCCAGATGCTGCAGAAAAGCTGCTGACTCTGTTCGCTCTCAAAGAGCCAAGGATAGCCGTGCCCGTCGTCGATGTTGTCGCCCGTCTGTCCGCCTGGGCAGTCATGCATGTCAAGGATCAGGTAAAGTCCGGCCTCACGGCACCATTTCACCACGTCGTCTATCCTTTTGAAACCATCCTGCGAAGAGGTAAGTCCCATATAGTCTTCGTCGGTGAAGAGTTTGTAGTTGAACGGAAGCCGGATGGTGTTGGCTCCCTGCTGTTTGATAAACTGGATATCGTCGCGGGTGATATAGTTGTCTTTAAAGGCCTTCCAAAACTCAGCAGCGAAGTCAGGTCCCACAGCCTGCTTGATCATCAGGTCGATCATCCATGCGGAGTTGGTGCGGCTGAACCCAAACATATAGCCCTCAGGATTGAGCCAATTGCCCAAATTGGTGCCTTGGATATACAGTTTTTCACCATTGGGCTGAATGAGGTCAGGACCACTGACACGCACGAATGATCCTTTCTTCTTATTGCCTGCAGAGGTGGTGAATGTGGTCATCAGCAGGATGACCATCAGCAGATACAAACCTTTTCTCATATTTCTCTTGTTTTTATTTGTGATTATTCATTGTTGCCTTAATCAAGGAGTTCAGGCTTTTCAAGGAGTTCAGGAGTGTAGGAGTGTAGGAGTTCAGACAATAGCACCGAAGGCAACTCGTTGATGGAAACAGGCATGATACAGGGGTAATGTCTCCACTCCTGAACTCCTCAACTCCTGAACTCCCCAACTCCTCAACTCCCCAACTCCTCAACTCCTTAACTCCTTAACATCTCAGAACTCTGTCAAGAGCGACAAGAACTTGGCGGCCGACGTCACCCAGACCTCTTTGTAACAGGCATTGTTGGTGTGGGGCCAATAGGGGATGTCTTCGTCGCCCAACGAGCGGATGCCCACCGGTATCTCTCCCATGAGCTCTCCCGACGAGAAACTGTCCATCGACGGATAGCGACGACCCTCGCCATAAATAAGCGATTGGCAGAAAGGATTCTTTCCAACTGTCCAATACAGTTGTTCCCGCCCTATCTGCAACAAGTCTTCATCGTTGAGAAAGTGACCACATAAGGCGGCAGCCTTGCCCGTAGACAACAGGATGGCCTCATTGCCATTGAAGATGTTAAACCATATAGGAAAACGCCTCACATAGTGGTCGTCATCTATTTTCACTCCTTTTTTCAGCTGGATGTCATACCGCTCATAGGCATCTTCAGGAGAAAAGATATGCAGGGAATGAAAACCAGCCGAGTCAGCGTATTCACGGGCTTGGTAGACTCCCGATGGAGCCATTTGGTAAGGGGCTGTATAGGCGACCATGCGCTTCAGATAGTTGCCATATAACTGTATGCCATGCCGCCATCGGTCATAATCCGGATGATGGGGTTGACTTTCGCACAAGTCTGTCAAGGCTTGCATGAATAATTGTTCACGAGACTGATGGATGTAATGCACGATTGAACGACGTGACTCGTCACGATAGAAATAACCGGGACAGGCACCACCCTCCTCCTGGCACCCCAACACATAGCGGATATGGTGGATGGCTGCCTCACCATACTTATCCTTTCCTGTCAACATGAAGAGTTGTGACGCCGCCCAACTGATGGTGGCATGATATTGAGAAGGAGAGGTATTGTAGGTATGCTCAAAGATATGTGGGAATAGGTCATAGCCCTCTTTCTCAAATTTCGCAATGGCATATTGAAAGTCTTCGACGGCGGCCGATGCTAGGCTGTCTCGCAAAGCCGATGGCGGCAGAATCCTGGCCGCATAGGCTTCGTATGCCGCATATAAGAAATTGTCATATGCCACGTTTTGCCGTCGCACCGTGAAGATGTCATCTGCTGTGCCCACGATGCCGTCTGTCCAATGCAGCAAACCGATGCTGCTGGCATGATAGCCATCGCCCAACCGGCAGCGCAGCACGAAACGCAAGCCCCAGACTGCCTCATCCATCAGCCGTGCCGCCATCACCTGGTCTTGGTCAGCCATTTTTTGCCATGCCTCCAGCAGCGCGTAGGCGGTCTCACAAGTTTGAACGGTTTGCTGTGACAAGTCGCCGGCATCATGCCAGCCTCCACCATAGGAGACATTCTTGCCTTGGTAGGTGCAGAACACATCGTGGTGGCACACGCCATGGATGCCCGGCACTGCATATCCACACCGCTGACCATAGATGAAATTGAGCAACAGTTGCTCGGCATGGCGGAAGACATCGTCGCCTATGTGAAACGGAGCTGTTTTCATGCCCGCACACGCCAACTGATACTCACCTGGCGTAGAATAGGAGGAGAAATCAAGGATGCCGAAAGTTCCTGTCGAAGCGCTCCTTTCTTCCACGTTACCCTTATATACGACCTTGCCATCTGCAGCACGGAGCAGTTGGAAGGGACGGCCGGAGAGGGAGGACGACAAGTTTACATCCAGTAGATGGACGACGGCTGTCTTATTCCCCCCAGTGAAATAGCCTGCGGTGGAGTATGCGATACGTCCGGGGGAAGGACACCAGCCTGTCTCTTTCTCTGAGTGGTCTACTTGTTCTAGCCGAATGTCTTTTATCAAATAAGTGAAAGAGTCACACTCAGCTTGGTTTCTTCCTTTCAGGTCGGTATAGATGTCAAGACACCGGACGTGGTCACGTCTCAGGCCGGATATCTGATATACCACTTTGTTCCACTGATTGTTTTTCAGATTGACCAAATGGGCACCCAGCGACTCATTACCGCCCTGGCTCAAAAAAAGATTGAGATTCATGATGGCCACGCCCTCACATTGGGGATATACGTCCAGGGTGATACGGTCGTATTCTTCCAGATGCCGCCCACTGAAATCGAAGGAGACAGTAGCCCGGCCGAAAGTGGCATAGTCAGGGTCGTCGGGAGAACCTTGCGCCCGCCGGCCTGTTTGCACGGGCAAGCACAAACGGAGTTGTCCGTCATCGGCGTAAGTCATCGTGCCAAGTCCTTGGTGCCACCATCCTGTCAATAAGGGAGTGATGGGCAATGGTTCGCATCTCTTTGGTGTGTGGCGCAATAGCTCCGTCTCCAAGGAGTGGTCCGTGTCTAAAGGCAATGGCATCTGGGCATGCATACAAAGACAAAAAAACAAGAGCAAAGAGACGCTCCACGGCAAAATCATGATGCGCTCTGCTCTTGTCTTTTTCAACCTTTTCTTCATAATTGATGTGCCTAAATCATCATGTGTGCAAAAATATAGAAAAAAAGAGAACGAAAAAAGGCCAGTGAGCTAAAAAGTGGATATTTTAAATCCCTATTTTGAGTTTAATTTCTTGTTTTTCAATAGGTTACACCAACAACACCACTTTTAAAAATGTAGACTAAAAAAAGGGGAAAATGACGAGTTGAAATGCATAAAAATGTAAAAAATACACTCAAAATTGGTTTCATTTTATCTACTTTGTTATGGGTGCGCTTGATATTTAAAGTACTTATTATCAATACTTTATACAAGAAAATACCTTCTACCTTTCCACTTTTGAAGATAACACTATTTTTTCACATATTAGTTTTTACTATCTTTGCAATGAAGTTTCAGCTCAAATCCGAAAAACTACAATCTAAAAACCAATTATAACTGTTCTATGAGAAAGAATCCTTTGAAACAGTTCTTTGCGTTAGCGATGATGCTTGTCATCGGGTCTTTGCCTATGCAAGCACAGCAAATCGTAAAAGGACTCGTAGTCGACTCTGAAGGCACACCATTGCCTGGTGTCACTGTGGTTGTAAGGGGAAAGGAATCGGGCGGTACAGTGACCTCTATCGATGGTAAGTATGCGCTGAATGCCGAACCCCGTGACTCTATCACCTTTTCTTATGTAGGCTTTTCGCCTAAGACTGAGTATGTGGGCAAGCGCACCGTCATCGACGTGGTCATGAAAGAAGACGAGAAAACACTCGACGAGATGGTGGTCGTGGCTTTTGCCAAGCAGAAGAAAAACTCTGTGATCGGTTCTATCGAGACCATCAATCCTGCTGAGTTGCGCACGCCAAGCACCAACCTGACCAACACGATGGCTGGTCGTATAGCCGGTGTGGTCTCCTACCAGCGCACTGGTGAGCCTGGCAAGGACAACGCCAACTTCTTCATCCGTGGTGTAAGCAGTTTGGAGAGTTCGCTGGCTGGCCCGCTCATCCTCATCGACGGTATCGAGATGTCGACCGAGGACTTGGCCCGCTTGGAGCCAGAGAACATTGCCAGTTTCTCCATCATGAAAGATGCCACCGCCACCGCCCTCTATGGTTCGAAGGGTGCCAATGGTGTGATTCTGGTCACCACCAAATCGGGTAAGAAAGGTAAGATCAAAATCACAGGCCGTCTGGAGTCGCAGATATCCACCCCGACGAAGATTTTGGAATTTGTGGATGGTGTAGACTACATGAACCTTTACAATTATGCGATGCGTACACGTGACATACAAGGTGTGACCAGCGATGCCTACTTGATGGAGAAAATAGAGAACACTCGCAAGGGTGTCGACCCTATGCTCTATCCCAATGTCGACTGGTACGGCATGATGTTCAAAGACGTGGCGTTCAACACCAAGGCCACGGTGACCGCCTCTGGTGGTGGTGAGGTAGCCCAGTATTATCTGTCGGCTGCGTACACACACGAGAACGGTCTTCTGAAAGTTCCGTCGGTCAACAACTACAACAACAACATCAGCATCAACCGTTACAACATCCGTGCGAATATCGATGTCAATCTGACCAAGACCACAAAAGCGTCTGTCAAGGTCTACACCCTTCTTGACCGCTCCAACACGCCGGCAGCATCGACATCTTCCCTCTTCGACCAGATCATGCGTGCCAACCCGGTAGACTTCCCCGCATACTACGACAAGTCGATAGACAACACCTGGTACTATGCAGACCATGTGCTCTACGGCAACAATGTAGGTAGCGTGCGTTATCCCAACCCCTACGCAGAGATGATGGTAGGCTACTCCGATGCCTTCTCCTATACGGGCAACTCCATCTTCACCATCGAGCAAGACCTGAAGATGATCACTGAGGGTCTCTCCGTCAGAGGACTGGCATCGTTCACCTCCACGGGCTCCAACACCAACACCCGCTCCATGACACCGTTCTACTATGCCTTGAAGACGGAAGTGAGCGAGTTGGGCACCAAATACAGTCTCGACCAGGTGCAGGAGGGAACAGACCGTCTGAGCAACCCCTCACAGAGCCTGTCAACGAGTAGCTCTTACTATTTTGAGGTCGCCGCACAGTACAACCGTGAGTTTGGCAAGCATGGAGTCAGTGGCATGTTGGTAGGACAGATGAAAGAGCAGCTCCTGGGCAACCAGGGTGGCGCGTTCGGTTCACTGCCTATCCGCACACTGGGTCTGTCAGGCCGCTTTACCTATAGCTTCGGTGAGCGGTATTTCCTGGAGGCCAACTTCGGTTACAACGGTTCGGAAAAATTCGACCGTGACCACCGCTGGGGTTTCTTCCCCTCTATCGGTCTGGGCTACATCGTCTCCAACGAGGAATTCTGGAAGAACTCCTATCTTGGAAAACTCTTCCCCATGTTCAAACTCAAGGCCAGCTATGGCTTGGTGGGTAACGACAATATCATGTCGACGAGCCAACGCTTCTACTATCTGGCCGATGTCAACACCAACAACGGCGGCACAGGTTACACCTGGGGACAGGATTTCGACGTCACCTACAACGGTTACTCCATCAACCGCTACGCCAACTCGAAGATTGGATGGGAGGCTGCCACCATGCAGAACTATGGTGTGGAGATCGACCTCTTGCACAAGGCGAATATCCAGTTTGAGTACTTCCGTGAAGACCGTGACGACATCTACCAGCGGATGGGTTCCGTGCCACAGGCCATGGGTGCCACTGCCGACATCTACGCCAACATGGGTAAGACCAGCAAACAGGGCTTCGACGCCTCGTTTGACATCAACTGGAGCATTACCCGCAAATGGTGGTTGCAGACCCGCTTCAACTACACCTACTCCACCAGCAAATACATCCGTGGTGGCGACCTCATCTATCCAGAGCCCTGGCGCAACCGCTTCGGTTACAACCTGAGCCAGCAATGGGGATATGTGGCTGAGCGTCTGTTCATCGACCAAAACGATGTGGAGAACAGTCCACGCCAGGAAGTCGTGGCAGGTGCCACCTATATGGCCGGCGACATCAAATACGTCGACATCAACAAAGACGGTGTCATCAACTCTAAGGATATGGTGGCCATCGGCTATCCTACAGACCCCGAAATCGTATACGGCTTCGGTATCTCAACCGGCTATCAGAATTTCGACCTGTCGTTCTTCTTCCAAGGTTCGGCCCACTCGTCATTCTTCATCCAGCCTTCGTCCATAGAGCCTCTGGCCAACCACCGCAACGCCCTGAAACTGGTGGCCGGCAACTATTGGAGCGAGGAGAACCCCGACCCATACGCTTTCTGGCCACGTTTGTCGACAGCTGGTGTCGCCAACAACACGGTCAACTCCACCTGGTGGCTGCGTGACGGTTCGTTCTTGCGTCTGAAGACATTGGAGGTGGGATACTCTCTTCCTACAAAGACGGTGAAAAGCTGGGGCCTGAGCTTGCTGCGCATCTTCGCTTCTGGCAACAACCTGTTCTGCTTCAGCGACTTCAAGTTATGGGATCCTGAGATGGGTGGCTATGGCATTGGCTATCCTACACAGCGAGTCTTCAACATTGGTGTGAACTTAGAATTCTGACATGGCTCAACAAAAATGAATTAAGGATATGAAAAAGAGTTTAAAATACATATTGTTTGGTTTGCTGGCCGTGACAGCTAGTGGCTGTTCAGACTATTTGGACGTGGTGCCAGACAACACACAGGAGATCTCCGCACTCTTCAACAGAAAAGAGACGGCTTACAGGGCTTTGGCCACCTGCTACCACTATATCCCTGAATACGACAACACTTACTCGTTTCTCGGCATGAGCGACGAGATGATCATGAGCATCAACCGCGTGACCGACGGCAAGAACGCCGTGCTGGGCAAACTCAGTGCCGACCAGCCCATCATGAGTTTCTGGTATGGCGACTGGGGAGGCAGCTGGAGCGAGCACGCTCCCTGCGAGCAGTCACTGTTTATCCCGCTGCGTATCTGCCACACTTTCCTCAACAACATCGACCGTGTGCCCGATATGACACAGAGCGAGAAGAGCAGATGGAGCGGAGAGGTGAAATTCCTCATCGCCTATTACCACTTCTTGCTGTTCACACAATACGGTGCCATCCCTCTCATCAGGGAAGAGACTCCTCTCGATGTGTCTGACAAAGCCAACCAGCAACCCCGCGAGCCTGTCGACACCGTGGTGAACTATATTGTGAAGATGCTCGACGAGTCGGTCGACGCGCTCCCCATCAGAATCATCAACACCTCCGAACTGGGAAGAATCGACCAGGTCATCAACCGCTGTTTCAAGGCCAAAGTGCTGTTGTATGCAGCCAGCCCCTTGTTCAATAACAACCCGCTCTACTATTCGCTGGAAAACAAAGACGGCACGAAGCTGTTCCCACAAAATGACACCGAACTGGAGAAGAAGAAATGGCAGCGCGCACTGGCAGCCTACGAGGAAGCCATGAACCTGTGCAGGGCATCAAACATCCGTCTGTTCAAATATCCCGCATCTGACTATTCGAAGACCGTGGATGCCCGTAACTTCAGAAACGACTCCATCCGTCTGCCCTATATGTACAACTATCAGTATGCGATGGTATCGAAATGGAACGAGGAAGTGATCTGGGGCTGCTCTCGCACCACCAACCAGGTCTTGAGCTGGCACGAGATACAGCGCTCCATCAACTACAAGAGCTCTGCCGCCACATCGACCGGAGATGCCTGGCAGTGGTTTGGACCGACCCTCAATGCGACGGAATTCTTCTACACCCAGAATGGTCTGCCCATGGATGAGGACCCGACATTCGACTATGCACACAAAGACTCCGTGGTCACCATCACCGCCGACCACAACACGGTGGCACAGGTAGGCGAGCAGACAGCTTATATGTTCATGAACAGAGAGCCGCGTTTCTACGCCTCTATCGGTTTCGACCGCTCAAGGGTGCGTGGATACGGCACGCTCTACAACCTCAAGATGCGTTACCAGGAGGCAAATGGCCGTCAGACTCATGACGACATCGACGTGCCCACATCGGGTGTGTTCCTTCGCAAACTGATGCACCCCGACACACAGGGCAATGGTACCATCACCCGCTATGCATGGCCTATCATCCGCTACAACGAGATGATGCTGAGCTATGCCGAGTGTCTGAATGAGGTGTATGGCGAACAGCGTCAGGGCGAAATCCTGGCCTTGCTCGACACCATCCGCGCGCGCTCTGGTGTGCCTACAGTAGAAGTGGCATGGGCCAACGCCAAACACGCCAACAAATACATGACCAAGGACGGTATGCGTGAGATCATCAAACAGGAGCGCACGGTGGAACTGTCATTCGAGGGCTATCGCAATGACGATGTGCGCCGCTGGCTGGAAGGCTC
Source organism: uncultured Prevotellaceae bacterium (assembly GCA_902780635.1). Lineage (GTDB taxonomy): Bacteria > Bacteroidota > Bacteroidia > Bacteroidales > Bacteroidaceae > Prevotella. The sequence continues at coordinate 175,754 of CACZGH010000002.1, read as the reverse complement.
GAAATACTTCAACACCAATATATGGCAGTGGAATTCTGATGCCACCTCGGCAGCGGAATACTACCAGCGAGTTCAAGACCCCGAGTTGCTGCACGTGTTCACGACCCGCAACTACCTATGGCCGATTCCTACGAACGAGATTGTCAAGAACCCCAATCTGGTTCAAAATCCAGGATACTAAGGTATAAGAGTAATATGACAAAACATATAACGAAAACAGACATGAAAAAGATGATAAAATATGGACCGCTGGCTGTGTTGCTGTTGATGGTAGTGTCACTGGCTGGTTGTAAGGACGATGACACCGACCTGACACCTCCTATCAATCTGAGTTATGAGCCGACCATGGGTGGCGCCATCATCAAGTTCACAGCACCTCACAACAACGATTTGCTGTACATCAAGGCCGCCTACACCAATTCGCTGGGCAAAGACGTCTATCGCACGACCAGTATTTATGACAACAAGATAGAGATTGACGGTCTGGCCGACGAGACAAAGACCTACCCCGTGCATGTCTCTGCTGTCGACAAGTGGGGCGGAGAGACCAGCGCCACGGTCATCAATGTGCAGCCCGGACGCTCGTTTATCAATGTGATCAAAGACAATCTCGAGATCAACCCCATCTGTGGTGGACTGGCCGTGACATGGGAAAACCCTGCGGGCGCTGATGCCAAAACTGATGACATCACGTCGAGCACCCCAGCGAAAATCGTGTATGTCGTCGTCGATTATACCGACGCTGAAGGTGTGACACGTACGCGCTATCTGAGCAGCAAACAGAAGAACGCCAAGGCCAACATCCGCAACATGTTCGCTGGCAACTATGCAGTCAGCTACCGCATTGAGGATGCCTCTGGCAACAAGACTGCACAGAGCACACCATCCAACATCAATGTGCCGGCAGAGCAGGAGTCGCTGAAATTTATCGAACGTGAAGATCCCGTCAATGGAAAGGTCAAAGAGTTTATCTGGACTTTGGTACCCAGACTCACCACCCTGCAACCGGCATGGGAGTACAAAAACGAAGCCATCTTCGACGGCATCATCGACAGCAACACCTCTAACACGCAGAACTATTGCGGCACCGACTGTGACAATTCAAGCGTGACCTACGGTGCGTCCATCCCATGGGACACCGACCAAGTGGACATCGTGATAGACATGCACCAGGTGGTCTCCATCTCCAGGCTCAAGGCATGGCAGCGCGCATACACCTACGACAACCAGCCCTACTCAGGTGCCAGTGGCCAGACAAGTGGTGTCTCCGACGACTATTTCTACTATCAGCCACAAAACCTGAAGCGTTTCAAACTCTTTGGCTCAATGACACTCAACGAGGAAGACTGGTTCCTCATCAAAGACTGCGACATCTCTACCAACTCCACGGCTGGCACATTGCCTATCTACTGGACCAACCCATCCTACTTCGGACACGAGAATGTCTACATGCCCACCAACGAGAGCTATCAGTATGCCATCGATGGACACGAGTGGGAACTGGAAGCCATGACCGACTCGGTGCGCTACATACGCGTGAGAATGGTTGAGAACTGGGATCTCTCGAAGCGCAATATCGCCGGTATGTCGGAGCTGAACCTCTACGGATCGGTACTCGTATCACATGAGGAGTTGGCAGCAAGGGAGAACCAGGCCTCTGCACCTCGCAGAAGGAAATAATGCATAGTAAGTTGAATCATCAAAAATACATCCATACTTATGAAACGACTGATATATATCATATCCATCGTATGCATGGTGCTGGTGACGGCCACCTCTTGCAAAGACATGGACGACAATTACAAAGAATATCTTGACAATATCCCGACCTACGCCCCGGCGGTGAGAAACCTGAGGGCAGCATCTCAAGAGCCAGGCAGCCTGACCTTGATGTGGGATATCGTCGACGACACCCATCTGATCAAGACGATGCGTATCGTGGTGAAGAAGACGGCCTCTGACATCCGTTCTATCGACATCCCCGAGGTGGTCACCGAATATACCGTGACAGACCTGGAGCTGCAAGGCTACGAGTTTGAGGTATTCACCATCGACGGCTTCGGCAATCTCTCAATCCCCGTGACAGAGACTTTCACCCCCATCCCTGGACGCGAATAGGAACCCATGGCAAAGAGACACATCCATCCAACAGAAGGTTTGAGGAGAGGCATACTCTTCTCAGGCCTTCTGATGGCTCTGTTTCTCATCACCTCCTGCAATGAGTCTGTCGATGATGACACGGTGCCTGAGCCTGATGTCGTCAGATCTCTCGACATCACCGTGACGGGTGCGCAGGTACAGGCGCCCGAAGGCAATGTCTACCTGTTTTACAACGAGGAGACCGACTTGAACTATGCGGTGGGACGTGAGTCAGACCGCTCACTGATGCCCGACGGCAACAAAGCACCGCTCATCGACGTGAGCCAACCCTACAACCCCGTACTACGCTATGAGAAAGACGGGCAACAGAAAACGATACACCCTGTGAGTGCCTACGGCGCGCTCGCTGATGGAAAACTGGACACTTACAGTTCGGTACGATACAGCCAGATTCACTTCGACATCGCCCGGCTGTCATCAGCATACGGGAAGGTCAAGAAAGGGAGCCTCGTGCTGGTCGTCATCGTGCTCAACAGTGAGGTGTCACACACATGGGTCGCTCACCCGCTCCAACTGCGCCGCGACTATGTCATTCATGTAGCCTTGCCCGACCATAAGACGCTCACTTATGTGCCCAGCAGCGACCTGGGAGTCAAATGGTGGCAAGTAGAAGGAAATGAGTAAAATAACTAACTCAACTTTCGTAAGTTGAGTAATTGCGAAACTTGAATAAAATAACAATACGAAGCATTTTATGAAGATATTCAAATATGCCTGTTGTCTCTTCTTCGCCTTTTCCCCCATAGGGATCATGGCCCAGGAGGGAATGGTCTTCACCACAGACGGCACACGCACCTACTCTCTCACCAAGAGCACACTGACAGGTGAGAAGAGCGACAATGTGCGCAGTGCCATCGTGCTGAAACCGACAGAGACCTTCCAGACCATCGACGGTTTTGGTTTTGCCATCACTTATTCGTCGAGCTACAATCTGCTGAAGATGAGTCAGGAAGACCGCACCCAACTTCTGACCAAGACGTTCTCTCCGACGGAGGGCTATGGCGTCTCTTATGTGCGCATCTCCATCGGATGCAATGATTTCTCAAGCACGGAATACTCTCTCTGCGACGAGAAAGGGCCACAAGACGACCTGCTCCGGCATTTCAGACTGTATTCCGATGAGACCGACTACGTCATCCCTGTCTTGAAAGAGATCCTTGCCATTAACCCGCAACTGAAAATCATCGCAGCGCCATGGACCTGTCCGCGCTGGATGAAGGTCAGCAGCCTCAGCAATCCCACCGCACATAACAGCTGGACCGACGGACATTTGTCGTCCAGTTACTACAAGACCTACGCCGACTACTTTGTCAAGTTCATCGAGGCCATGCGCCACGAGGGCATCAACATCTATGCCGTCAGTCCGCAGAACGAGCCTCTCAATCCGGGCAACTGCGCATCACTCTATATGCCATGGAACGAAGAGGCCGGATTTGTCAAACGCATGGCCACCGCCTTCAAACAGGCTGGTCTGAGCACCAAAATCTATCTCTTCGACCACAATTACAACTACGACGGCAAAGAGAGTGAGCAGCAGTATCCTGCCAAGATCTACAAGCTGTTTGAGAACACGGAGTTTGAAGGCAAGGAACTCGTCGTGGGCGCTGCCTATCACAATTATGGCGGCAACAGTGATGAGCTCAACGTCATCCATGATCTATATCCTGAAAAGGAATTGCTGTTCACCGAGGCATCAATAGGCACCTGGAACAACGGGCGCAATCTCGACTCCTCACTGGCCGACTGCATGGTCAATATTGGTCTGCACACGATGAACAAACATTGCATCGGCGCTATCGTCTGGAATTTCATGCTCGACATGCAACGAGGACCCAATCTCGACGGTGGTTGCCAGACATGCTTTGGCGCGATAGATATCGAAAATGACTACAAGTCGTATACGCTCAACTCCCATTACTATGTCATCTGCCACCTGTCATCGGTGGTAAGGCCGGGAGCACAACGTATCGCGACAGAGGGATGGTGGTACAATGGGGTCACCTACTCCGCCTTCCGCAATCCTGACGGCTCACTCGCCGTCATCCTGTACAACTCCAACCATAGACAACTCAAGGTGAACATCACCGATGGCGTCAACCGCTACGAGCAGATCTCCCTGCCGCCACGCGCTGCCGTCTCAGTACTGATGAACACCGACCAGCCAGATGGCCTTCAGACGCTGCGCACGCAGGCGCCACCTTCAGACTCGTCTCGGCTCTATACGCTCACGGGTGTGATGTCGCCCTCCCCTACCCGTCCGGGCATCTACATCCGTCATGGGAGAAAGGAAATAAGAAACTGAACAATTAATCATCAATAACTATTATTATTCACCTAAATCAACAGATTATGAGAAAATGGTTTACACGATTGAGCGTAGCGATGGCAATATTCGCATGCGCCACCACTGTGCAAGCACAGACAGCGCTCGTCATAGACGGTTCGAAAGGCTATGACGGCGTGCTGGTCAAGGGACAGGACTACATCCTTCCTGGCACAGATGAGTCTTGGTATGTGATGCCCGACTTCTTCACACACAAGTCAGGAGATGTCTGGACATTCCAGGCCTACGGACAGGCCGACTATGCTTATTGGTTCACTGCCGACCCCGACAAAAAGTATGTCGCCGTGGAATACAGACAGGTTGACGACGACCCTGACTCTGGTTTTGCCAACTGGGACATCAACCGAGCTTTGTACATCAATGGTAGCGAAAACATTGGATTCCCCAGTTATGTGACCAACCGCATCAACTGGCAGGGTGGCGCCGACGTGGCCGTCCCACAGGTAGAGCCCAATATCTATCGTCTCACACTCGTCTTTGGCCAGCAACTGAACGCCGATGCTCAGGTCAACTTCAAGTTCTTTAAAGGAAAGAACTGGGGTGGCGATGTGTTGCCAGGTACTGGCGAGGGCGACATCTGGATGGAAGAGAACCCCTGGCTGTATGTGGGCGCTCAGGACGGTGCCAGTGGCGACAAAGGTAACCTCTACTCCCAAAGCACAGCATCTTTCGGCAACGGCGACAAACTCATTGTCACTGTGGATATGAACTACACTCCAGGCAAGGTCACCGTGGACTATCAGGAGTATGTGCCCGCCGACTTCCCCACCTTCAATGGTGTGAACATGGTCAAAGCCGGCAACAATTACTACGCTGAGGCCGCACTGACCCAGGGAAGCGAGTTCACGATTGGCAATGCTTCTGTGATTGACATGGACATTGACAAAGCATATGTGGATGAGTTCGCTGCCACCAACCAGGGCAATGGCAAATTCAAGTTCAATGCCATCAGCGGCAACTACACCGTATTGCTGATGCCAACCATGAACTATGTGAAGATCATCCCAGGCACCTATGAGGCACCAGGCACCTTCGAAGCCAACAAGGCTCTTTGGATCATCGGTTCCAACATCGGTCAGCCCACAGCAGCACAGAACAACTCCAACTGGGCTCCAGCTGTCACCAACAGTATTCCTGTGGCTCAGGTCAGCGACAACATCTACAAGATTGCGTTCACCTATGGCCAGGAGCTGACAGGCATCAACTTCAAGTTCTTCGGACAGTATGGATGGGGCATGGAATTCCATGGTGAGGACTTCGTCATGGAGCCCAACGACTACTTCTATGTCAACACGCCTCAGGGAGAGTGGGTGTATGACGAGAATGGAAATGAAATCTACCAGCGCGGTGGTGACGACGGAAACATCTTCGGTGGTGCCGCACCATTGGGCAAGGGCGACAAAGTGATCCTGACCATCGACCTCAACGGATTTGTGGCAAGTGATCCTGTGAATGACATCAAGGGTGTTCCCGGTAAAATCACTGTCGAATATCAGCCTTCATCTGTTCCCAAACCTACGATCAACGGCGTAGAGATGGTGGCCAATGGCAACAATTTCGTGGCAGAGTTAGACGTGAATCAAGGTGACATCATCACCATCACCACTCCCGATTTTGTCATCGACAACATCTACACTGACAATCAATTTGCTGAAGGTCTGGGCGATGGCAAATTCAGATTCAATGCTGTCAGTGGCAAATATACATTCGTGCTGATGGAAGAGAAGAACAACCTGAAGATCTTCCCAGGCACCATGAATGCTCCTGCCACCATCTATGAGGGTGGTCTCTGGATTATTGGCGAAGGCATTGGCCGTCCGTCTGTCAACACCGATGCTCCGGGTTGGAACACCGGCGCATTAGTCGACATTCCTGTCGCACAGGTAGCGCCCAACATCTACCGCTATGTGGTCACCTGCGGTATTGAGATGTGGGACAACTGGTGCAACTACAAGTTCTTCGGACAGCCCAACTGGGGTATCGAGTTCAAGCCAGGCACTGAGTATTCCATCACCTCAGACAATGAGTATCTGCAGGTGGGTGAGAGCGATGGAAACATCTCCTTCAAGGGTGTGTTCGTATGGGATCAGACCTACACCATCACCATCGACTTCACCAATGGTCTGAGTGCCGGTGTGATGACCGTCGTGGAAGGCGCTCCCGACAGCGTGAAGGACATCAAGGTCATGGAGGGTCAGACCTCTAACGACATCTATACTATCTCTGGTGTACGTGTGCAGCATCCAACGCAGCACGGCATTTACATCATGAATGGTAAGAAGATTGTGAAATAAAATTGATCTTTAAAAAGAGGGCCGTGGCAATGTCACGGCCTTTTTTTAGTCTCAATTTGCAATCTGCCTTCTTTAATTCTCTCATCGCAAAACATCGCAAAACATCGCAAAACATGGCAAAGTATCGCTTAATGATAATGATAATGATAATGTTAATGTAAATGATATTGATAAAGATAAAAAAAGAATATATCCCTAACGGGATACAAAGAAAAAAGCGATTTTTCTTTGCCTCTCTCTCAAAAAAACATCCTGACTTCTGCTTGTCTACTCGTCAACTAAACAAACAACTTGTCTACTCGTCTAATTGTCATCTTGTCAACTAAACAAACTACTCGTCGAACCTCATTTCAAAATGACATAGCAGATAGCCAGAGAAGGTATACTTTTGCCAGTAGAATCAAAATAAGACGATCATGGAACCAATATCAAAGAACAGTTTTATCATTTACACTGACTACCTCGCCCAATTGCAACGGAGAGGCAGATTGCAAGGACATGATAATATCGAAATAATTTTACGCATGATCATATTTTGCCCTTTTATGCGCCATAGATTGGAAGAAATGATTACTTTTGCATCGTTTTTCAATTTTGACTTTATGAGAAGATTGTTTTTCACCTGCATATTGGCATTCATTTCATTAGTTATTCAAGCACAGTCCTGTCCAGATGACAACCATCCCCATGCCATTGACCTTGGCCTCCCATCCGGCACGAAATGGGCCTGTTGCAATGTAGGAGCCGATGCCCCCATGCAATATGGTGAATATTTTTCGTGGGGTGAGACTGCACAAAAAGAAGAGTATACGTTTGAGACCTATTCGTATTGTCATTCTGATAATGAAGATTACTCCAATGTATCCTCTCTCGATTGGGACTTTCTCGGAGAGGACATAGGAGGAACGCAGTATGATGCCGCCTATGTCAAATGGGGAGAAGATTGGCGTATGCCAAGTCTCAACCACATCAAGGAGCTTATTGAGTATTGTGAGTATGAGCCCATGCCCGCTGACTCAGAAATAAAAGGATTGGTTTTCACTGGTTCAAACGATCAGTCCATTCTCATGCCAGCAGGATATTGGGTTTATCTGAGCAAACTGAAATATGTATATAACACACGCAACAATATACTTCTCGGCTACTATTGGACATCTTCACAAAATATGGACTACGACTATTTTTATAGAGACCTGGCATTTGCGCTTGAGTTCAATGCTGTTCCATTAGAATACTATCCACACGAAACCATAGAGAATGTGGAGGTATGTGAATACAGAGTTGGAGGTATGAATATTCGGCCCATTCAGAATATCACTTCTTCTATTGATAGGGTACAGAAAGCCACCACATCGTCATCCAAAGGCATTTTCACCATCCAAGGCACAAGAGTGTCGGATGATACCCATCATCTTTCACAACTGCCCAAAGGTATATACATCGTAAATGGCAGGAAAGTGGTGGTCAGATAATCATGGGAAAAGTCTTCTGAATCATGGGAAAGAGTCCCGTAATTCAAAACAACGATGAAAATATTTCTCGCTGTCTGGTTAGGCAGCATGGCTTCAGTAAAAGGAGCCCCCAAAATCTTGCACGACTCAATCATTGACGAAACGCCTATGAACAGGGAACCGTTCACTTTTAAGATGCATATATTTCTATTCTTTATGCTTTTCTTTGTTGTTTGCTAATAATAACGTACCTTTGCACACAAATTAAACAGACATAACGAACAATGTATAAACATTTATTATTCCTTTTATTCATGATGATGCCATTGGTAGCCAGTGCTCATGGCATAGAGGTTGACGGCATCTTCTATACCTTTAATTCGAGTAATAAAACAGCTCAAGTAGCACGTTGGGATTACGGCCTCAAATATGCCGGAGACGTTGTGATTCCATCAACGGTAGTCAGAAATGAAGTTGAATATACTGTGACAAGTATTGAATCGAAGGCTTTCTACAACTGCTCTGAACTCACTTCCGTAAAGATCCCTAATAGTGTTACAAGCATTGGAAATACCATATTCCAAGACTGCACGGATTTAGCCTCCATAGTCATAGAGGAAGGTAATCCCACCTATGACTCTCGTGAAAACTGTAACGCAATTATTGAGACTGCCAGCAACAAACTGATAATGGGATGTAATGGAACGACGATTCCTAATGGCATTACGACCATAGGACAAGAGTCACTCCAAGGCTGTAGTGGCTTGACTTCGATTTCTATTCCCAGTAGTGTAACGACTATTGAGAATTCTGCGTTCGCTGGCTGTACAGGTTTAACCTCTCTCATTATCCCCGATGGAGTAACAAGTATAGAAAGTGGTATCATAAAGGATTGTTCAGGGCTAACCTTCGTCTCTCTTGGTAGGGGCTTGGTGAACCTCCCCACTAATATGTTTGAAGGATGTAATAATCTGAAAACTGTTGAACTAAACAACAACACAATAGTGTCAAAAAACTATGATTTCAATAATGGCGAAACTAACTTTGGAGGGATTTTCGCTTATTCTGAAGTTGAGGAGATTATTTTGGGAGAAGATGTGACGAGTATTGGTGATTATGCATTCGCAGGATGTGGCATGCTCTCCATCAAAATGTCCGACAACGTAACAAGCATCGGTAATTATGCATTTGAACAATGTTTTAGGCTAACTTCCGTTGAATTGTCAAATAATCTGACGTACATTGGACGATGGGCGTTCACTATGTGTTCTCATTTACCATCTGTCACCATACCTAAAAGCGTAAGGTGTATTGATCTGATTGCTTTCTATTGGTGTAACGAATTAACCAAGGTTGTCATCAACAGCAATGAGGTGGTGGCAAGAGAAAATGAGCAGTTCTATACATTAAGGAGTTGTTTCGGTCCCCAGGTAAAAGAGTTTGTTTTGGGAGAAGATGTGAGAAAGATAGCTTATATTGCCTGCTCTGAAAGTGAAGACCTCACTACTGTCACTCTATCAAGCAATCTGACATGCATTGAAGACAGCGCATTCCATAAATGCACTAGCATTGCTGACATATATTGCTTTGCAGAACAAGTGCCAGAAATGGGCAAGGACGTATTTGTAGACTCAAATTACAAAAATGCTACGCTCCATGTGCCTGCCAATGCTGTAGAAGCCTATAATAGTGCAGAGCAGTGGAAGGATTTTGGTAGCATCGTAGCATTGACAGATGAAGATCAGAATCCAATGGCTATTTCTTCAATGGAATATGTATCATTGACAACTAATAAGGCTATCTTTGACCTGCAAGGCCATCAGTTGGCTCAGCCCAAGAAGGGTCTGAACATCATTAAGATGAGTGATGGTAGTACAAAGAAGGTAATAATCAAATAAGAGATCAAAATGAGGTCAACCATTTTCAATTAACGTGAACGGGGAAGTCCCCATAATCCACGTGATTCACGTCCATCTGCTCGGCAGCGACAATTATCATTTTTATCATAAAATGATTATCATATTTTCAATAATTTTATTGGAAGTTTCGTGAATACGGGAAAGATGTGGTGACCAATTCTTTGCCCTATGGCTGCGGAGAAACGGTTGACGGACCACCTGAAAAGGGACCTCACACCACTAGCGCCACAATGGCGGTGAGAAAATTGAGAATGACGAGAACGTTCATCTCAAATGCTATGCGTTTTTTTTGAATTGTAGATGTCAATGGGGGCCACCACATTCTGGTTAAGATTAATGCCTCGCTGCCTGAGTTTTTTCTTCAGTCCGGTCAGATGATAGTCTGAGACCTTCTTGTATTTGCACAACTCAATGCCAAACTGTGTCTGGTAAATGTGGTGTATCAGTTCCGAACAATAAAACAGGTTGTTGTCGGGCTTGAACGACGTGTCATAGCGACGGCCAAGCAGGTGGCTGTATTTCACTTTGACGGGTTTGTCGATCACTCGCTTCGCCCACCATTGTTTTCCTTTACCCCGGTTGATGAATTCTTGCAGTGGAGTTAGTTTCAACTTTCCTGTAGCCTCCAATACATACAAGCCATTTCCTTTTTCGATGATGATGCCGCAATGGCTCAGCGCCGACATCGTGGCGTACTGGATGAAAGGAGACTGCTCAGACTTTGACGTATGGAAAATAAGGTCGCCCTCCTTCAATTTGTCTGCTGATGTCTGTCCTGAGCAGTATTTGATGCCTAGAAATAACACCACGATGACTAACAGTATTCCAAAAACCTTTTTCTTTTTCATTTTAGATATGTTTAAATGTCTTATTATAGGTGAGTATGCGGTAGACTCTTTTCAACCACTTTTCACTCTTTTTCTTCATACATTGCAAAATTATCATATTATTTCAAAACCACGCTTTCCTTTCTCGTTGACTGTATGAACTACCCCATTTATTGTATGGAATCAGGGAGAATCACTGGTACGGAGTTTTTTGATTATTTTTTCCCTTTCATTTTTGGTTGATTGACGATACTGTTGTATTTTTGCAGAAAGATAAAAATGCCGAGAAAAGCATGTGTTCACAGCAGTCCTCGTGATTCACACGTGAGTCAAAGTGATGGATAAGTGATGGAAAAGTCGTATCATTTTACACCTCCAGTGCCCTATGAAGAAATATCTCCTAAAGAAATACTTGCCGAAACTCATCACCCTCGGCATCATCGCGTACCTGTGCTTTGTGAGCGACCAGAATTTCAACGACTCGATGATTCTCTTCTTCGGACTGCTCTTCTTCATCTGGATGTTCCGAATCATCTACTTCTCCATCAGAGGGAACCCCAAGAAAGTTATCTCTGATATAGAACTGCTCATCAAATTGATGATGTTTGTCTGGTATGTGTGCTCTCTCAAACCGCTGCGAAAATGGTTGCGAAAGATACGCTATGCGGGCTTCAGCCCCAAGCCCTATCCCTTTCTTGCTCTCTATGGCAGTGTTCTCGACACACACATGATGAAATTCAAACTCTCGCCAGCGTTCTACCGTGACAAGACACCTGCGGCGAGAGCCGCCTTGTGGAGGTTGCTCACGAGGGGAGCCGTCCGTTTCAACATGACCCGTGACAATCAGCCTTTCCTATGCCTGGGACCGTGGTCCGTCTCACCGAGCGACGGTCTCGACCAGGACTTCGAGAAGTCGCTCTACACCTTTCTCGAACAGTGTGCCCCCGTCGGCGAGCGACTCGACCCGGACATGGTGAGAAAGGTCATCGCCTATGGCCACAAAGACAAAGGTATCTATAAATACAACTTCGACAACCAATACCGTTTCGCCGACCTGCTCAACACAGGCATACGTCTCGATGCCTACAGCCGCCGCGACATAGGCAACATCCTTGGCATGAAGCGGTTTCTCAAAGGACTGCCCAACTCCTATAACGCCCCCAGCGAATACACCGGACGCCTGCCCGAACTGCAACGCGTATGGCCGGAATACATGACCTTCGCCTATCTCTTCGGAATCGAAAACTCTACCTGGCGACATCTCTCACAGCTCATGCCGCCACACCCTGGCGACAGCCATCCACTGTTCTATCTGCTCCAAAACAGCAAGCCCCACCGCCAGTTGCTCCGGCAGATGATGGACTCCGTGAGCGAGGCCACTCCCGCCGTCGACGAAGCTGTGTCGGCTCACAGGGGCCGCCTCTCACTCGCATGGCATGCCGAAGAGCTATACGACATCTGATCGGGCAGGATATGCTTTGCCTTTCATATTATTGATATCATACGATTCTTTCTATATGATCAGTCCATTCACATTTCTATTGATACCGGCCACCATCTCTTCACAGGTGGCTTCTGGGCTATGGCTCTCTATCATGCCCGAATGGCTCGAAATCATCATGACCATACTCGGCACCATTTTTGTGCCCGTGGGCCTTGTCATCCTGTTCGTGGGCATGTGGCGCAAAGTGTTCTACACCATCTGGTATGTCATCTCGTTCCAACCGTTGCGCCGAAGTCTGCTGAGACGGAAATTGGCCAGGGGACTCGAATACTACCGCGACGCCCCGGCCGGCGGCGACCTCAAGGTGGCCAACGCCGTGATGAACTCCATCTCATCAGCATATATTGCCGACTACAGCGGACTTTTCGGAGCCCTTATCCTGCGGTTGATTGACAAGGAGGCCCTCTGCATAGAATGGAAGTCGACCATGTATGGAGCCGAGCCACACACCGTGCTCAGCATCAACAAAAAAGCCACTCCCAAAGGCATGACCGACATCGAACAGGGATTTTTCAGTCTGATGGAAGGGGCCGCCGGAGCCGACGGCATCCTGCAACCACGCGAGCTGCAGCAGTATATCCGCCACAACGACGTGCCTTTCTTCAAAGAAATCGCCAAGTTGAATGACAGAGAGAAGGCACTCGCCAATGCCCCCGAAACGCCACAACAGTTGCTCGGGCTGCGCAAATATCTGCTCGACTTCTCACTCATCGATGAGCGCGAAATCAGAGAGATGCCCTTGTGGAAAGAATACCTCGTCTATGCCACCCTCTTCGGCATCGCTGACAAGGTATGCGACAATTTCGCCACCGTCTATCCCGACTTTTTCCAGACGAACATCATAGCTAGCACACGACTCAACATCGTAGGCAACAATGCCCTCGTCTCCTACGTCAGCGCATCATTAGAGGGAATGAAGGATGGTCGGTCTTGGAGAAAATGAAAAGGCATTATCAAAAGAACAATCCGAATACGCTGTCCAAAATGCCGTTCAGCCACTCTGGGAACACCCAAAAGAACAGGACAATAAAGACAAAACCTATCCAACCGCAAACCTTGGTAAACCCTGGCGAAGGCTTCTTGCCTGTTATCATCTCGTATAGCGCAAACACGATCGCCCCACCATCAAGAGGATAAATGGGAAGAATATTCAGCACAGCTATAAAAAGAGACATCAACGCTAACGGCCGCAAAGAGTCATAGCACCCCAAAGACATGTAGGGCAAGGCAACATATAAAATGAGAAATGTGCCGATATTAAACAACACCCCCGCTGCGGATATAAGCAGACGCTGCCATGCTGGTTTGTCTTCGATATAAGGTGAAGTCGCTGATTTCATCACTATTTTCAGACTTCCCGTATTCAAGCCATCCACATCGTTTTCGTCATTTGATCCCCGTGACTTGAACACAGTGACACCACCGAGGGGAAGAACTCCCAAACTCCATTTGATGTTTCTCCATGAAGTGCCTTCAAAAACATGTCTGGGTTGATAGCTTACAAATGGGAGGAAAAACACCTGCATCTCTTTGATAAAGCACCCAAAAGACTTGCCGACAATGACATGGCCCAACTCGTGAATGACAACAACGAGGGCTAGATAGATATAGAAGGTCCAATCGTCAGTAAACAAATTACTACCTTCTGTCAACCACATAAAAAAGGCCACTCCCAAAAAGAGGTTCAACCAATTGAAAGTAAGCCCATTCTGGGGTTCTTGTTCACGTTCAATATTCATGATGACAAACAGTTTTTTGCTGAATGATGCAAATGTACAAATTTTTTTATTATATGGGGACAAAAAATTGTATTTTAAGAAAAAATTGTCATTTTTAGATAATCTTTTTTTGATAATTACGATAAAAGTATTATCTTTGTAGGAAAAAGTAAGAAGATATGATTGACAATCCCTTTGTAACCAATGGCTATGCAGGGCCAGAATATTTCTGCGACCGAGTGGAAGAGACAACCATGCTTACCAACCTCCTGACTAATGGTAATAACGTGGCACTGATGTCACCACGTCGTGTGGGCAAGACCGACTTGATACGGCATTGTTTCCAACAAGCCAGTATCAAAGATGACTATTATTGTTTTCTGATCGATATCTATGCCACCAACTCGTTGCACGACTTCGTCAGCGTATTCGGAAAGTCTATACTTGATGCGCTGAAGCCTAAAGGACGCAGGGTATGGGAGGGCTTCCTGAATGCGTTGTTGTCTGTACGTTCAGAGATTTCCTTTGATATCAATGGCAATCCTGTGTGGGGCCTTGGTGTCGGAACGATGGTTGCTCCACAAACAACACTCGACGAGATTTTCGCCTATTTGGCCGCGGCAGAGAAACACTGTCTGGTGGCCATTGATGAATTCCAACAGATTCTCTACTATCATGGCAATCAAAATGTGGAGGCAGCCTTGCGTACGCAGATTCAAAAGTGTACGAATGCCAACTTCATCTTTGCAGGTTCACAGCGGCACATGATGAGTGAGATGTTTCTCTCCCCCTCACGTCCTTTCTACCAGTCGGTGATGCCGATGAGTCTAGAAGCGATTCCGCTGGAACATTATTGGGCATTCGTCGAGCCGCAGTTTGCCAAAAATGGTGACCGACGAATATCCTACGAGGTGGTGGCATCTGTCTATCAACAGTTTGAGGGTATCACGGCCAATGTGCAACGCATCATGAACATGCTCTACATGTTGACGCCAAAGGGTGAAACTTGTGGTGTGGAGATGAT
This sequence comes from uncultured Prevotellaceae bacterium, assembly GCA_902780635.1. GTDB lineage: Bacteria > Bacteroidota > Bacteroidia > Bacteroidales > Bacteroidaceae > Prevotella. Next base: position 160,513 of record CACZGH010000002.1, on the reverse strand, counting down.
AGACAAGGCCATTAATACTCATCTGCAACTGTCGTCGGCATACTACAGTGAACTGCTGCGTCAGATGCCGGAGAAGCAGCGTAATGTATTTCTGGCCATAGCTGCTGAAGGACGGGTAAAAAACATTTCGGGTGGCAAGTTTGTTCACAAATACCGCCTGCCATCGACTAGTTCTGTAGTCTCTGCCGTGAGAGGGTTGTTGGAAAAGGACTTTGTTACTCGAAACGACAATGTTTACAGCGTCTATGACCGCTTCTTTCAACTCTGGATAGAGAAGACACTACAATCCTGATATAGAATATCAAATAAACAATACAAATACAACGTCCAAAGCCCTAATCCGCACCAGATTCTCAATACCACATCCTCACGAAAAATATGAAAGGAAGGAAACGACATAAAGTATATCTAGTCAAACGACATCCGTTTGGCGGAAATTATCTGGCCATCTGTCTATTTGGCTTTGTCTTCTCTATAAGGCCATTGAACACCAGGGACCTGAATCATGAACTCATTCATGCGGCCCAGCAGAAGGAACTGCTCTATATCCCTTTCTTCATCTGGTATGGCATCGAATGGCTGATTCTGTACTTCAAATACCGGGATTGGACGAAAGCCTACTTCCATATCCGCTTTGAGCAAGAGGCATATCGACATGAGAACGACTATCAGTATCTGAAAAAGAGGAAACATTACCGCTATCATTGAAATAAAAATGCTCATGATATTCATCATTCTTGTAATTACCATTCCTATTATCATAAAAGTGATATGGGTCATGTGCGCGACATACGGCCATGGGAAGCTTGACAAAGAAGAAAAGGAAATCATCCGTCGGGCGAAGTATTTGCTTTCCAAGGTGGTGACAAGTCCCGAACAACTATTCAATGAGATGCCCAATGGTATAGGAACTCAGTTTCAAGGAGAATGGGCGCTATACACTTGCTCCATGACCTCTGCGGCAATGGCTAACATTGCCATGCTCTTTCCTCATCACAGAGACATGGCCATCAAGAACATAGAACGGATTATCGACATCGCCTTGTCCACAAAAATCAGAGAATATGACAGTGTGTCATGGCATGAGGATCCTCTTGTAAGTTTGAAGGGAAACAACAGCCACATGTCATATCTGAGCCATATCACCTGGATGATGGGCAGATTTAAACAAATTGGTGGCGGTGACAAATATGATTTTCTCTATCACGCTATATGTGAAGCAATGCATCGTAGGATGCTCCTGTCTCCGTCGTTGAACTTAGAGACATACCCAAATGAAAATATTTATCTCCCTGACAGCTGGTGGCTATTGTCGCGCTCTCAGACTATTCAAAACTATATAACGGGAAATATCAACCTACTGTTGACAAATGGGTGGAAAGAGCAAAAACAGAATGGACAGACCAGGAAACAGGACTATTGGCTTCGTTTTTATCCGAAGATTATTATAGCTCTACCGTTGTATTGCCCATAAAAGGATCTTATTCTGCCCTCAACTGTTACTATCTGTCTTTGGTTGATGATGTTTTCGCAAAAGAACAATATAAGCTTCTGAAAAAACTCTTCAAGCAACGCTTTCCTTTTACCGGCATTAGAGAATACATAGACAGAAGAACCATGTATCAATTTGACATTGACTGTGGACCCATCATTTTCAATTTAAGTCCATCAGGAACTGCTTTTGCTATTGGCTGTGCGACTAGTCTCAATGACATGGTGTTCCGAAAACAGCTGTTGAAAACAGCAGAAATTGCTGGTAATACAATTACAAGGAATGAAGAAAGCCATTATTTGCTGGCAGAATATGCCTTGGTAGGCGAAGCGGTTGCTCTTGCCATGAGAACATCATTTCCTGAAACCAGAATTCAAAGACCATAACATGATGAAGAAAATATTGGTTGTACCCGATGTGCATGGGCGTACTTTTTGGAAGGAACCTGTCAACAAATACATCGATCAAGTGGACCGAGTCATTTTCCTGGGCGACTATCTTGACCCATACCGTAACGAGGGCATCGAATACACACCGGAAAACGTGTATGACAACTTGATGGAAATCATCCATCTGAAACTAACCCATCAAGGGAAGGTCATTCTGATCAAAGGCAACCACGACCAACATTATAGTTCACAGATATTTTATGAGCAGGCTCGTGGAAGCCGGTGTGACAAACGCAATTGGGAGAAATACCATGAGGTATTCAAGGAACATAAGGACTTGTTTCAGTTGGCATATCTTGAGATTGTAAACGACATTCCGTATGTGTTCACCCATGCCGGTCTGACCGCCTATTGGCTCAACAAGGTCAACTCGAAAGTATGGGGGCTGAATGACCGTGAAATTTCCATCGCTGACCAAGACATCATCGACCGAATCAACCTGCTCGATGATGACGGACTAGGACAGGAGATGCTCTGTGTCATTGGAAAGCTCCGCTCTCTTTTCCATGGTGAAAAAACTGGCAGTATGCTTTGGGCAGACATCGAAGAGCATCCGACAGATGTCTCAAAAGTTTATGGCTTCAATCAAGTGTTCCAAGTGTTCGGCCATACAAGACTTGATGGCATGCTAGAAGACATGATCGCATACGACCATCTCGCCATGATCGACTCTCAAAAATGTTTCATGATTGAGGAGGATAACGATAAGAAAATAGAAACACTAATAGGATGAAATGATAGGGGAGTAACTGAGGGAGTACTAAGGGAGTAACCGAGGGGATTGGGATAAAGTGTTTCTGGGCAAAGATAGAATGTTTTTTTGTAAAAAAGAGCGGTATTTTGCAGATTCTTTGTAATTTTGCACTGATGTACAAAGTTTGCATTTTTATCAGCCGTTGGATGGCTGCCATCGTTTTGCTGATGGCAGTGGCGGCATTTATGTGGCCAAATGTGGTGGGGGTGATACAGACCTCATGGATCAGTTGGCTGTTGGGTATCGTCATGTTTGGCATGGGCTTGGCCATGCAGTGGGAGGATTTTCGCATTGTTTTCGCCCGGCCAAAAGACATTTTCATCGGTTTTCTAGCACAGATCACCATCATGCCGCTTCTGGCATGGTTACTCACAAGGGTGTTCGCCTTGCCGCCTGAGTTGGCTGTGGGTGTCGTGCTCGTAGGATGTTGCCCAGGGGGCACCGCCTCCAACGTCATTACCTATCTGGCAGGAGGCGACCTGGCGCTGTCTGTCGGTATGACCAGCGTCTCAACACTTTGCGCCCCAGTTCTCACACCGCTGCTCACTTATCTCTTTGCCGGGAAATACGTCGATGTCAATTTCTGGTCGATGTTCATGAGCATCTTTCAGGTCATCATCCTGCCCATTGCTCTCGGACTGTTGATCAAGAAATGGTTGCGGCCGTCGGACAAAATAGTGAAAAATGTCCTGCCTGCCATCTCCACCATCGCCATCACCATGATTGTCGGGGCTGTCGTCTCTGCCAATGCCGACAAGCTGCTCCACAGTGGTCTATTGATTATCGCTGTCGTTATCCTGCACAATCTGATGGGTTTCCTCCTGGGATTCGTAGTGGGTAAAGCCATTCACCTCAAAAGGGAAAAAACTATCGCCATCAGTGTTGAGGTGGGCATGCAAAACTCCGGACTGGCATGCTCGCTGGCACAGCAGCATTTTCAGGCTATGGCACTGGCCACGGTGCCCGGAGCTATTTTCAGCGTCTGGCACAACATTGCTGGCGCGTTGCTCGCACGATTGCTTGTTTCTCAAAAAAAGTGAGATTTGATGTCTTCAGTTCAGATAAAAGTGTTATATTTGTGACCTAAGATGAGTCAGAGACAGATGAACATACGACAGAAATTGAACCAATGGCGCAAGTCATTGAGCACGAAATCAACACTGGCAGTGATCATCACCGCAGGCGTGTTGATGGAGCTCACATCGGCCATCCAATACTGGTATGCACGCGAGGGCATCCGTCAAGAAGTGGAGCAACGGGCCGAAAGCGAACTGCGCGTGAAAAATCTGGAAATAGAGAAAATACTGTCCTCTGTCGAAGCTACCGCCAACACCACGGTATGGATGATCGAGCAACATCTCTCCACACCCGACGAACTGCCCACGGTGATGAAACACATGATAGAAGGAGCCCCCAATATCATGGGATGCGGCATAGGTTTCTTGCCCAACTATTACCCCTCCAAAGGGCAGTGGTTTGAGCCATACGTGGTCGAGAGAGAGGACGGTTCGCTCGAACATCTGCAAATAGGCAGTGAGCGACATAACTACCACCAGGCCGACTGGTATGCCATCCCCATGAAAACGAACAAGAGCTACTGGACGGAACCTTATTTTGACGACGCTGGAGGGGAAAAACTCATGATCACCTATTCTCGACCCATCCACGACGCACAAGGACGCACCGTGGCGGTCTTTGGGGCTGACGTGGCCCTCGACTGGCTACAAAAGGTGCTCAATGAGCATCATCTTTATCCGTCGTCCTACAACCTCATGATTTCACGTACAGGCCAGCTGATGGCATGCCCCACAGAGAGCCTCATCATGCAGAAATCCATCCATGAGGCCACAGCCAATCTGACCGACACCTCCGTCAGGAATGTCAACAGAAAGATCATGGACGGGCAGACAGGCCAAGCCACCATCACCGACGAGAATGGTGAGAAAAACTATGTGTTCTTCGCTCCCATCGGGCGAGACAGCCTCCTCAACAATGGCGAACAACTCGGATGGTCGATGGTGGTGGTGTGTAGCGACGATGAAATCTACAAAGGCCTGAGGCAGGTCGGGACGGGAATGCTTGTCCTGATGCTCGTCGGACTGGCACTGCTAGCCTACATCTTGTCACGCACCGTCAAAGGGTTTCAAAAACTGCAAACCGTCAATTTAGAGAAAGAAAGGGTGGTCAGAGAACTTTCCCTCTCCCGCAACATACAGATGGCGATGCTGCCCAAACTATATACCCCCACCAGCCAAGACGACATCGACATGCATGCATTGCTGACACCCGCCCGACAGGTGGGCGGCGACTTCTATGACTATAACATGAGCGATGACAAACTGCTCTTCTGTATAGGCGACGTGTCGGGCAAGGGCATACCGGCAGCCATCGTAATGGCCATGGCACGGTCTATCTTTCAGATGCTTGCAGCACAAGAGACCGCTCCTGACAAAATCGTCAAGCTGATGAACAAGGAGATGACACGCGATAACGAGAACAACATCTTTATCACACTCTTCGTGGGAGTGCTTGACTTGCACACCGGCACACTGCGATACTGCAACGCTGGACATAAAGCACCATGGATCTTGCGGCCATCAGGTGGCGAGACCACCACGAATGACGGTACCCCATCCATGTCGGCGACACTATTGCCTATGAAAGCTCATCTTCCCATCGGAGCAATGCCAGATTGGGAATACGTCGCAGAAGAAAGCGCGATACCTCCTGGCTCTTTCATCTTCCTCTACACCGACGGACTGACCGAGGCCGAGAACGCAAAAAACGAAGAGTTCGGCATAGAGAGGACACGTCAAGTGTTGAACAAGTTGCCAGCAGGGGGCACCTGCAAACAACTCATACACGACATGACTGAGGCAGTGACCCATTTCGTGGGCGACACCGAACAAAGCGACGACCTGACCTTGTTTGCAATCCGCTACGGCAGAAGCCAATGACTCCTGCCTCTAAAAAACTATCAGACTTCATCTAACCTACCCATATTATGCTCCAGATTCGCTGCAAAAACAACAATGTGACAAAGAGTTTCCCAGAGGGTTGCTCCCTGCTCGATGTCTATCAAGAGTTTGCCGAAGACATCAGTCTCCCCTACCCCGTCATTTGCGCAAAAGTCAACAACGCCTCACAAGGTCTGAAGTTCAGACTCTTTCAAAACCGTGACGTGGAGTTTCTCGACGCCCGAGAAGGCACCGGACACCGTGTTTACGTGCGCTCCCTCTGTTTCCTGTTATACAAGTCGGTAAGCGACGTGTTCCCTGGCAGCAAACTGTTTATTGAGCACCCCCTCTCACGTGGCTACTACTGCAACGTGAAAAGACGTACCAACGAGCCTCTCACCGCCGAGGATGTGGAAGCTATCAAGGAGCGAATGCAGCAAATCGTCAACCTCGACATGCCCTTCAGGCGCTTTGAGGCCACCACCGAAGAGGCTGTGCGCATCTTCTCTGAAAGGGGCTTCTCCGACAAAGTGAAACTGGTGGAGACCAGCGGACAAATCTACACCGACTATTACATGCTGGGCGACACCGTAGACTATTTTTATGGTCCCCTCGTGCCATCAGCCAGTTATCTGAAATTGTGGGATCTGGAGTTGTATGGCGATGGGCTGCTTCTGCGTGTGCCTGACCGGAAAGACCCACAGCGGCTAGCAGAGAAAATCGACCAACCCAAAACGTACGAGATGTTTGCCGAGAAAGTGCACTGGGACATCATCATGCGTCTCTCCAACGCCGGCGATGTCAACAAAGCCGTGCTAAGAGGGCAGGCATCCAAGCTCATACAGGTAAGTGAGGCTTTGCAGGAGAAAAAAATCGTGAAGATAGCTGAGGATATCGACGCCCGTTTCCGGGCAGAGAAAGACCCTATCCGCCTCGTACTCATCACCGGACCATCGAGCTCGGGCAAGACCACGTTCTGCAAACGTCTGTCGGTGCAACTGATGGCATGCGGGCTCCATCCACTCTCTTTCTCCACCGACGACTATTTCGTCAACCGAGTCGACACGCCCTTGTTGCCAAACGGCCAGTATGACTTCGACAACATCAAAGCCGTAGACTGCGCACTGCTCGAAGAGCACCTGCAGCGACTGATGCGCGGTGAGCGTGTGGAGGTGCCGGAGTATAATTTCGTCACCGGCAAACGGGAATACAACGGCAAGAAACTGAAACTTCAAAACGACACGGTGCTCATCATTGAGGGTATCCACGCTCTCAACCCGCTGCTCACCCAAGACATCGACGACACGCTGAAATACAAAATCTTCGTCTCTGCACTGACGAGCATCTCTCTGGATGACCACAACTGGATACCCACGTACGACAACCGTCTGCTGCGCCGTATCATACGCGACTACAACAAAGGGGCCTACTCCGCACGTGACACCATCAAAATGTGGCCCAACGTCTGCGAGGCCGAGGAGCAGTGGATCCTGCCCTTCCAGGAGACCGCCGACGCCATGTTCAACTCAGCCCTCAACATCGAGTTTGCCGTGCTCCGCACGCATGCCGAGATTATCTTGGCCTCTGTGCCCAAAAACTGCCCCGAATACTCCGAGGCACACCGTCTGCTGAAGTTCATCCACTACTTCATCCCCGTCAGCGACAAAGAGATACCACCCACCAGCATCATGCGAGAATTCGTCGGCGGATCAAGCTTTACATATTAGAAACTGAAATTTCCCACCCTCACAAATAACGTAAAAGTTTTATTTATCACGAATTCACGAGATTTGTGATAAAAAAGGGTGGGAAAGTTCAGTTATACTATTTCACAGGAATAGTGATAAACCTTGCGATATTGTCACTGAATATATAATTGTCTGCATCCAAAAATAAGTAGACAGTTATCTCACTGGCATTGTCCTTGAAGTCATCAATTCTCACAGTACCATTCATGGTGCCACCAGCAGGAATGTCTGTGATTGACTGCCAACCAATGTTTGATTTTCCTGTTAAACATTTAATTTGATAAGCAGGCCAGATATAGCGATTTCCCAAATTATCATAGATATCGCTAACTTCCAAACGCACATTACTTAGAGATTTACCTGTAAGATTCTTCATGATAAAATCAAGTACAAGAACATCATTGTCTGTTTTTTTACAAGACTGAATCTCATATTCAATATACCTGTCATTCGTCTGTACGCCATGGCTCTTGACTCGATGGTCTTTAATCTTTAATCCTGTCTTTTCATAAGAGTCCTTCATCACGAATGTTCTATCGGTTTCATAGATGCCCACAGAGAAACTGACATTAGCAATAGTTGCTTCGTCTGCTGGGTCAAAATCATATGCTATGATATGAAGTTCAGCTGTATCGCCAGCAGGCATTTCTATTTCTGTCAAATAATGAGCAACCGTACTTGCACGAGTGCCAAAACCAAAGGAAGCTGTCAAGCCTGGCAGCCTATACCATTTTTCTTTATTGTCAGATACTGAAATTGGAGAAACACGGACATTAAGATTCTTCTTAGATTTATTTATCACAATAAAGTCTATTTGAAGGACACTACCTATTTTCTCACATTCAGTCGCTCTGATTTCGAGATAGTCTCCAAAGGGATTTTCTTCCATATCTGAGTCATCACCACAGGAGGTTACGAAAAGAAAGAATGCTATGATTGGCAATAAACAGGTTGGAGTAATCAGTTTTTTCATCATCCACTATCATTTTGGTTCTCGTTACAAAAATAGATAATTTCAATATAATGTACAAGTGACATAGCTATTATTTTTACTATGTGCTTATGAATAACACAGTAATGAAGCCCATCTCGACAAAATCCCACAAATCTCACACAAATGATGCGCAAATCCTCGCACAAGTGATTCCTTTGTATAGAATAAAGCCAGCAATCTGCAGATTGCTGGCTTTATTCTATCACACCTTTCAACATTAGTTGATCAAATAGACCTTGTTCTGACCTTGATAGGTGCAGGTCACCGTGGCGCGGCCTGCCACAATCGGACTGACCTCTATCCGAACTGACGGGTCGGAGGCGGTGGCACGGATGACAGAATTGGCCTTGAGGGGCGCATATGCCTGATAACGGGTGAGGTCGGTATAACCATTGGCATTGGAGCAGAAGATGGGGGTGGAGGGCAGACGCATTTCCTTACCATCGACGGTGATAGTGACAGTAGGCACGACAGGACACTCAAAAGCCGCACCCTGCTTCGAGAAACCGATACCATGTAGGTCGAAAAGCCCCTGCGGACGCTGTGGCTGGCGCTGCGGACCTCCAAAGCGGGGACGGTCGTTCTGTGGTTGTGGCACCTCTGGACCTTCCACCACCAAATAGATGGCATGCTTACCTTTCAGTCCCTCAACAGCGGGAACAGCCACTTGATAGTCGGTGGCAGCCTTAGGTGCATTCTCCGGTATGTCGATGACAGCAATCTCTTTTCCCTTCCATGTGTCATTGGCATACGGGCCGTCGAGCATCACATGAATCTTGAAAGCACCTTTGCCACCTGATGTAAGGTTGAGATGCAGCATGGTGCCGTCGCCTTTTTTCGCACCTTCAAAAGCCTTGACACCCTTAGCGTCTTTGGCAAGACCACCAAAACCAAAGTATTTGAAGCCCACGATACCACCATTGGTGATGCCAGCCAGATCCATGCTGTTGTTCCACACATCATGGTTTTCCTGCATCCAATTGTTGCCCGTCATATAACAAGCAAGACCGGCAGAATAATATTGATATGGTGGCAGGCCGAAAATCTGGAAGCCCTCCGATGTCACCTCTGCACCCGTGTATGTCATACCATCGGAAGCAGCGGCCGTCCACTCATTGTTTTTCACATACGGGTCGTAGGCGGTGATACGCACCATGCCACCATCAGCCACCGATTTCTTGTCCCAGGTGATCTTGACAGGTGCCACCATGGCCTGACGGGCATTGCCAAAACCACGGGGAGGACGATGATAAAACACATACCACTGGCCATTGATCTCTTGGATGGAGCCGTGGGTGTTGTGAGCGGCATTGGTGGTGGTTAGATGGGTGCCGTCTTCATTGGGCACGACACCACGCGAGTCGACCAACACGCCACCAGAGCGCCAGGGTCCTAACGGACTGTCACCAAAGGCATAGCGAAGAGCGGAGTTAGTGGAGCCCAATCCGTAGTCGGGACCGGAATAGCCGGAGAACACCATCACGTACTTATTGCCCACCTGACGAATAGAGGAAGCTTCGAAGAAGTTGAAGTCCAATGGATTCTGCCCTTTGTAGAGTGCTTTATACACACTACCCTCCTTGTCAAGTAGTTTGCCGTCACGGCTGCTGGCAGGGATGAAGGGGTCTATCAGTTCCGTACCCTCTCGCTTTGAGTACATGGTGTTTTGATCCAACTCACAGGCCGTAGAGTGCTGGAAGCCATAGAAGACATAGGCACGAAAACCTTTGTCGAAGTCAGGATCTTTGGGGTCGGTGACAGGCTCAACAAACACCGAGGGGTCGAAGTCTATCAGCGAACCAGGCACACACCTGCGACCATCTTCTGTCAGGTTGATAGGCGTGAAAGGTCCATCGGGACGGTCGCCTTTGCAGGCCATCGCTATTCTGCCCCACCCTCTGGAGTGTGGATAGAGGTAATAGGTCTTCTTGCCGGTGGCCTTGTCTTTCACCTCCACCAGGTCAGGGGCAAACATGGTGTCCCACTGGCCGTCGACATAATAGGTGAAGAGTGGACCTTCGTCCCGCCACTGGCTGAGGTCTTCCACTGGTGCTGACCACATACGCACGTCACTGCCACAATAGGCGGTATAGGTAAGGTCATGCGAACCGATGATATAGGCACGATATTTACCAGGATGGTCGGGGTCTTCAAACACTCGCGGCTCTCCGTCGGGCAGATGCTCCCATAAGGGGAGGTAAGGATTCTGAGCATTCGCCGTCACGACGACAAAGAACAGGAACAACTGGGAAAAGATTCTTTTCATAATGGATTAGTTTTATAAATGGTAATGAATTATAGCCTATCTACCTACTTTAGCAAGTTGCAGACGCATCACAAAACCACCACGGGGCTGGCAGGAGACAGACGCTGGCAGATGGTCACCTGTTGTGATACGCCATGGACTGTCTTTCAGGCCACTGTCGGTGAAGGACAGAACCTTGAAGTGTTGATTTTTCAGGAAGTCAAGAGGCAATGTGATCTCACGCTCTTCATCCTTTCCATTGATGCCCGCGATATACCATGTGGTGCCACAACGGCGTGCCAGCACCGCATACTCTCCTGGATAGCCGGCCACCAAACGGGTCTCATCCCATACCACTGGCAGCGTTGACAAGAACTGCTGCACCTCTGTGGGTTGGGAGAGATAACTCTCCGGACGGTCGGCCAGATGCTGCAGTCCTGACTCAAAGAGCACGGTCAGGGCCAGTTCGTGCGCATGGGTGGTGATATGTGGGTGTTGTGAGTCGCTGAAGGTGCAGGGGGTATAGTCCATGGGGCCAATCACATTACGTGTGAAGGGCAGTGTGGCATTGTGGGCTGCCGCCCTGTTGGTGAAGGTAGGCACATTATTATACCATTCGGCGCCATAGACAGCCTCGGTGGTGAGCAGGTTGGGATAAGTGCGCTGCCATCCGCGGGGGATCGTGGCACCATGGAAATTGACGAGCAGATGATGCTTTGCGGCACATTCTATCAGGTCGATACTATAGTCCATATTCATCTGGTTGTCGCCGGAGAAGAAGTCAATCTTCACACCAGCCACACCAATCCGCTCACACCAGGCAAACTCCCGTTCGCGATCTTCCGGCTTGTTGAGACGATACTTGGGGCCCGGGGCACCATTGACCCATCCTACAGAGGAGTTGTACCAAATCATGGGTTTCACCCCTTTTTCCCGGGTATACCTCACGGCGTCCTCTACGGTCTTCCCATCTTTCATCTCATCCCACTCCGCGTCTATCAAAACATAGGGAAGATGAAGCGCCACCGCCATATCTACATATTTACAGATAATGTTATAATCATTGGAGCCATGGTTATAGGCCCAGTAAATCCATGAAACGGCGCCCGGATGAATCCAACTCACGTCTTCGAGTTGACTGTGTTGGCAAACATCAGTGACGAGTGTCGACTCCACCACATCTGCAAGCGTTCCTATGATAGCCACACGCCATGGGGTATGCCAGTCGCCATACAACGGGGTCTCGTTTTCTGCAGGACAGACACGATAAGCGTCTGCACTGCCCTCGTTATACAGACAGGAAGCACTCTGACGACGCTCGATGTTAGCCTCGGTGAGCAAGGCGAAGACCCCGTCCTGGGGTTCCAACAAGGCAGGATAGCCCCACCGGCGGTTTTTTCCTTCACCCGTGGTAGAGAGGGGGAAGAATCCCTCGTAGGCATCACTCCACCGTTGCATCCATCGGCGGGTGCCCTCTGCGATGTGATAGGTCGTCTTCTCTTCCTTGAAGGTATCGCCCTTCAGTCCTGACAACTCATACCTATAGGCCACGCCATCGTCATAAAGACGAAACACCAATCGCATGGTGCGCCCCTGACCATCGGTGCCCTCAGAGACATACTCGTTGGCACGGTTGGTGCAATGCGTACGCTTGCCTATAAGCATCTGATAATCCTCCTTCACACGGCCATTCTTACGTATTTTACCAAATGTCGCTTCTGTCTGACTACCAGTGGTCTTGACACCGACATCTGACAATTCCAACACCGGCAAATGGCGATACTGGATGACATACCCTCCACCTTTTGGCTGAAGGGTAATGGCCCCATTGGGAGAAGAAGCCTGACGCCCTGACACGGTGAGTGCCACTCCCATCAAACACAATATCAATATATGTCTCATCATCTCCTAATTACTAATTACTAACTCCTATCTACTAATTACTATTTTCTTTCCCCGCTGGATATAAATTCCAGGAGTAGTAGGCAGTCCTTTCACACGTCTTCCACTAAGGTCGTAGAAAGGCGCATCAGAGGACGGCACTGCCACCTCCGGCTGCGAGATATCCTCTTTCTCATTCATGAGCACACGATGTCGCAAGGCGGAGCGCACCGCATAGAAGGCAGGTTTCTTGCCTAAACTTGAGTTATAGAGCAACGGATTGGAATCACTACGCCAACTGTCATTGTCTTTCAGTCCCCAGATGACGAAATGTGGGCAATTGTCGTTGTTGAGCACGATGTCGGTGATGACACGATAGCTGCGAGCTTGCTCTTCCAGGTTCTGAGAAGAAGTGGAAGGAACGCCCATGTCGAGTTCGGTGATCACACAATTGAGCCCTGCCTCTCCAAAACGACGGATGGTGTTCTCCAGTTTCACGGAGTCGACGTCGCCGATGGAGAAATGGCACTGCAACCCTACACCATGGATGGGGATACCGCTATTCTTCAGTCGCATGGCGAGATTATAAAAAGCGGTCGTCTTGGCTTTGCCCTGCAACTCCACGCCATAGTCGTTGAGATAGAGCAAGGCGTCGGGGTCGACACGGTGGGCATAGACGAAAGCGGAGTCGATAAAATCCTCGCCGATGGCCCTCGTCCACACCGTGGTGCGCAGGTCGTAACCGTCGGGATTGGAACGGATGGAGGTCTGGTCATCATCGAGACACTCATTGACCACATCCCATTCCGCCACCTTGCCTTTGAAGTGCTGCATCACTTGTGTGATATGCGTCTTAAGGATATCGAGAGCCTCGTCACGCGACCAGTTTTTGTCGTTTTTCTTGCCGTCAGAAGACACCCACTCTGGCAACTGCGAATGCCAGACCAAGCAGTGTCCACGCATCGACATCTGATGGCGCTGCGCGAAATTGACCAAGTTGTCGGCGCTACCGTAGGAGAACTGGTTGCGGCTGGGCTCCAGGGCATCAAATTTCATCTCGTTCTCGGCAACCAACATATTAAACTGACGGGCAATCTCTTTGGTCTCGCCCAGACTCTCACTGTTGATATTGTTTTTCCAGGTCGAGATAGCGGTGCCTATCTTCTTCTGGTTTTGGTCGGCATAGTCACGCAGCGAGGTCAGGTCATGCCCATCATCTATCCCATCATCATAGAAGGGACCCATCTGGTCGGTGGGCTGGTCAGGGTCATCATGATGGGGGTCGTCGCCAGGTTGGGCATCTTCCAATGAGGTGAGTCGCAATACGACCCAATATTCCCCGTCTTGCGTCCGCTCCTCCAACTCCCATGTATATCGGTCGGGCATCTTGGTCTCAAAATGCCAGTCGCCCGCCTGTGAACTTTTGTTCTTAGCGCGGAGCAGACAGAACTCATCGCCCACTTGCACCTGTGCATCCTCTTTCAAAATCACCTCGACGATGGGCATGTCGGTGCTCTGCGAGAAGTCCTGGGTGATGTCGTAGTATTTCACGTCACCATCCACGAAAAGCTGGGTATAGTCTTCGGCGCTTCCGACATGAAAGCGCAATACCGACCGCGGACGCACATAGAGATGGGCATCACGGGTGGTGGCATAATTTTTCACATAGAGCGCACCCGAGGCATCCTCGCCCGGTTCTACGACCCCATAATTGTCGAGGGTGCCAGCCACATTGCCGGTACCGCCCAACACACCATGCTCAAAGACGTAAGCCACTGCCTCCTGACTACTCGTCATGGCACCTGTGGCACCACGCCACTTCTTGCTTTCTGCCTCTTCACGGTCGTTGGCGATCAGCACTCGTCCGTCCATCACACGCAGTGCACCGCTGATAAAGTTGTTGTTGCCCGTGATACGATAGGTACCAGTACCTTCTTTGATCAGGCCAATGCGGTGCTGGTCGCTATACTCTGGAGGGGCAATGGTGCCAGCCAACGTGGCGTCGGTGTTCATACAACCCACCAAGAAATAGGAGTTGTAGGTCCCTTTCTTCATATATCCTTGTATCATAGAGCCTACCTCGGTGTCTAAATGTCCGAAGCGGAACCCACGTGTGCCCGACTCACAGGCGATGGTGGCTCCGTCATGGAGGGTGACACGATTGTTCTCCATCATGATATTCACCTTGCCCGATTGGAGACTGCCTTCCACATCCTCCGCGCTGAAAGTCTTACCACCGTGTGCCATGATGACACCATAGTATCCGGCAGAGGGGGCGTTTTCCTTGTAGGGATAGATATGCACGTCGCCGGAAAAGCTTTTCCAGTCGGGGTATTGGGCGCCCTTGGCGGTACCCAGATAGCAACGCTCACCGCCAGCGTAGAGGGACAGGGTGCCGGAACCGATGACTTTGGAGTTGAAATAGACATAGCGTGCCATCAGCACGTCCAGTGTCTTACTACTCGACAAGATGATATTTTTCTCGTAGGTGACATAACTCGATGAGGTGTTGTTGCCACTGATATCCAGCGTGTCATGATCTGCCTCATCCGCCATAGCAGGAAGAGCCAACAGCAGAAAAGCAATTAGAAAAAACATCTTATTGAAATGTCTCATCATATTTATTACTTAAATCTCCAATAATCTAACCTTACCTCTCCATTTGCCTGACCAAAACACAGATACAGGTCGTGGACTCCCGTAGCGTTTTTCACCTTGCCAGAGAATGTGCGGTATTTTTCTACTGACCCTGTCGAGGAGATGGTGGCGTTGCCGATGACAGGACCATCGACGGAGTCTATACGAAGGGTGACCACGCAGGAGCCTTGAGCGGCAGCCATGACCTGGAACTGGCGGGCGCCCTTGTCACCAAAGTCGACTCCACGCAGACGGATATACTCGCCGTCGTCGATATCCGTCACATACATGTTGCGACGGCCTGTCGAATAGGGCATATCCGCTACGACACCTGTGTTGGGGATGCCCATCTTGGCAGATTTCAGACCTTTGCCCCATGCCATGGTCTCTGCCTCCACACGCTGATAAGGATTGAGGGCATGCAACTGCTCCATCGGCTGTTGGTCGAGCCAATAAGGAACTTCGGCGATGGTACCATCGGGCAGGTAAGTGATCTCGGTAGCCGAGACGGAGCGACGCTCATGATGCACGAAGGTGTCAAGGTGCATGAGGTCATAGTTCTGACCGAAGATATAGGAGCGACCCTGATAGTCAACGATGCCAGGATGATTGCCGCGGTCACGCTGGGTAGGCCGCATGATATATCCCTTGCTCTCCCACGGTCCCGTGGGGCTGTCACTCATCGCATATCCTAAAGCCTCAGGACAGCAGGTAGTGGCGTAACCCAGATAATAATGGCCATTGCGTTTATAAAACCATGGTCCCTCCTGATAGTGGTCGATATGATAGTCAAGTTTCACGATGTCGCCTTTGAGCGAGATCATATCGTCGTTGAGTTTGGCGTAATAGGTGTTGGGGTTGCCCCAGTACATATAGGCCTGGCCGTCATCGTCTGTGAAGACAGTGGGGTCGATGTCGTCCCAATGCTCTTTCTGCCACACCAAGGGCTCACCCAATGGATCTTTGAAGGGGCCGTAGGGAGAGTCGGCGACCAGCACACCAATGCCGTGTCCGTGAAGCGGCGCATACAGATAATATTTGCCATTGCGCTCTACCGTCTGGATGGCCCAGCCACCATTTTCACGGCTGCGCCACGAGAAGTCTTTCAGCGAGGCCACAGCGCCATGCTCTGTCCAGTTGACCATGTCGGTGGTCGACCACAGCAGCCAGTCGTACATGAAGAATCCGGCAGAGTTTTTCTCATTCGGGTCGGGGATGTCTTCTGGCGAGGCATCATGCGAGGTATAAAGAAACAGGGTGTCGCCCACCACCAAGGGTGAGGGGTCGGCGGTGTATTTCGTCTGGAAGAGCGGCATATTGCACTGCTCCAGACCACGCATCTCCCACCAGTCGAAATTGAAGAGTTTGGGACCTTTACGGCCTGTGAAGACGAGATAGAGGTCATGCACACCGGTGGTGTAAGCGGTGAGATCGGCGGTCAGCGTCTGCCACTGCTCCCATCCTCCCGTGCCTGGCACCTGCAGACGAACCAACCGCTGGCCTGCCAGACTGTCGATACGCACTTCAATGGCACCACCACGAAGGGCACTGGCCACCCTTGCTGTGAAGGTGCGGGGGATGCGGTTGCCAAAGTCTACGGCTTGGAGTTTGATATAGTCGCCATTGTGGATATCGGAGATATAGACACCGGTCTCGGCATTTTGCTCAGATTTCAGACCTT
The DNA here is from genome assembly GCA_902780635.1 of uncultured Prevotellaceae bacterium. GTDB lineage: Bacteria > Bacteroidota > Bacteroidia > Bacteroidales > Bacteroidaceae > Prevotella. The sequence continues at coordinate 143,675 of CACZGH010000002.1, read as the reverse complement.
TGGAGAAGGCCATGGTCTCTGCCTCCACCTTACGATAAGGGCAGAACGTGCCTACTGGCTGCACACCCTCAGCTGTGGGCATGATGGTGGGGAAAGAACCGTCGGCATTGTATTTAAACTCTTCCACGGCAACGCTGCGGCCAAATCCGCCACCACCGGGCAACTTACCTGTGTGGTAGAAGAAATAACTGTGACCCTTGTAGTCGGCCACACCACAGTGATTGGTAAACGAGCCAGTATCGCACAGCGGCATGATCGGTCCGGCATATTTCCAGGGACCAGTGGGCGACGGGGCGGTGCTGTAAGAGATATGCTCTGGCACACCTCCGGCGGCATACAACAACTGATACTGACCGCCACGCTTGGTGAGCCAGGGGCCTTCCACATAACTGTCTTTATATTGCTTGCCCTGTTCACGCTCGTTCATCGCCGGCGAACCGAACGCCTCCTCAGTCATGGGCAGCATACCCACCTCACCCTCATAAGAAATCATGTCGCGGTTGAGTTTGAGATAATAGACACGGGGGTTGCCCCACATCAGCCATGCCTGATCATCATCGTCGATCATGACGGTGGGGTCGATATGGTCCCAACTTCCATTCTCGAAAAGGGGCTTGCCGATGGCGTCACGGAACGGACCGGTGGGCGAGTCACTCACAGCCACGCCGATGGCCATACCCTTCGACAACCGTGAGTGGGCACAGATATACCAGAAGAAATGCCCGTCACGCTCGATGCATTGGCTGGCCCAGGCACGGTCGTCGGCCCAAGAGAAACTTTCCAAAGCCAAAGGGGAACCATGGTCGGTCCAGTTGACCATGTCGGTCGTGGAGTAGACACGCCACTCCTGCATCCAGAAGAAGTCGGCGCCGTCCTCATCATGGCCGGTATAAACATACATCGTGCCGTCATGCACCATCGGCGCAGGGTCACTGGTAAACCAGGTCTGGACAAACGGGTTCTGGGCTGAAACACACAACGTGAAGAGCAGCCCGGTGAGAGCTGTCCCCATCAATTTTGGAAGAATTGTTTTCATCATGATCTGTGGATTGTTTTATTTTTACCGCAAAATTAAAAAAAAACCAAAATGATAGGGGTAAAATGTGTTTCAGATAGTTTTGTTGATGTATCGTAACCCTACATGCTACAAAAAGGAAGGTACGAATGATAATAAAAACAGGCAAATGGCGTTTATTGTCTGTATAGTTGATTTCCGTACTCATTCTCTCAGCATGCGAACTAAAATCCTGATCATAGGGGTATGTCTGGCCCTTGCCATGATAGCAACGGCCCAAAACGACACGACGACAGTCAAAAAGAAAAAAGAGCGCAAGATAGAACTCTACGGCGAAGTCTATGACTCGTTCACCAAGGCGAAAATAAAAGCCTTTATCACACTGATGCGCCCCGACTCGACCGTGGTGGACACCACGACATGCTACACCTGGGGCACGTCCTCCTATTATGGTTTCAAGGTGCCTGCCGTACAAGCCGACTTCATCATCAAGGCCACTGCCGAGGGGTACAACGACACTTATCTCAACTATCCGCTGCGACATATCGCCCGCAACTCGTATTTTGAACTGCCACGTATACTTATGAAGAAAAAGCAGGACGAAATATGGAGGGAGGATGACCTGGAGGGGGTGACAGTGACTGGCACAAGGGTGAAGATAGCTTATCGTGGCGACACCATCGTCTACAACGCGGCGGCCTTCAATCTGCCTGAAGGTTCCATGCTCGACGGACTCATCCGGCAGATGCCGGGAGCTGAACTGAAAGACAACGGCGACATCTACATCAACGGCAAGAAGGTGGACTACCTGACACTCAACGGGAAAGACTTCTTCAAAGGGCAGAACAAGGTGATGCTCGACAACCTGCCCTACTTCACCGTTCGCGACATCAAAGTCTACAACAAGTCGACCAAACAAAGCGAACTGGTGGGCCGTGATGTGGAAAAGAAAGACTATGTGATGGACGTGGCGCTCAAACGGGAGTACAGCCGCGGATACATGGGCAACATCGAAACGGGCATCGGCACCGACGACCGGTATATGGCGCGCCTCTTCGGTCTCTACTACAGCGACCACTCCCGGCTCTCCGTCTTCGGCAACACCAACAACATCAACGAAAACCGCAGACCTGGCAGCGACGGAGAATGGCGACCGTCTGAAATGCCACAAGGCCTCCGTGCCACCAAGCAGACCGGTATCAGCCTCAACACGGAAGACGAGGACAAAAACTGGGAAGAGGAGATGGATGCCACCTTCAGCTGGAACGACGCCGATAACTGGAGCCGCACCGCCACGGAGCGTTTCGCCTCCGACGGGCATATCTTCGGAGGGGCAGAGTCATGGAGCCGACAAAAGGATTTCAACCTCAACTTCAGCAATGGCTTATACGTCAAAAAGCCTTTCACTATGTACACCCGTGGCTTCCTGAACTATAGCAACGGCGACCGTCACACCAGCAGTCAGGACTCTACATGGCGTCAAGACATCATCAACCGTACGTTCAACAACGGACTCAACAAATACCGGACCCTGAGCATCTCAGGGAATATGTACCTGTTCCATAAATTCGACTGGGGCGATAATGTGACCCTCTCCCTCAGTGGCAACTACAGCAAACAGAAACCTAGTGAGAACTTTTCGCTATCCAACACTTATTTCGCACAGACCAGCACCAATGACCTGCGTGACTACTACAACGACACCCAGCAAAACGGCTATCAATACAATGCCAATCTCAGCTATTCCCTTCAGTTACTCAACAACTGGCATTTAGAGCCTTACGTGTCCTACCAGCAAACATGGAACAACAATCACAACCAACAGTACAGGCTCGACTGGCTGGAAGACGCGGCCAAAGACAGCCATGAGATAGGATGGCTGCCCAGCAGCAGAGACCAACTGGCTAAAGCCTTCGACTATGACAACAGCAGCCATGAGACACGCCTCGAGAGGATTTACTCTGGAGGATTGACACTCAACCATTCTGACGACTCGCAGTATGTGGAGCTTTCTCTTCCACTGTCTTACAACAACGAGCGGATGCACTATGTGGCACAACCCCTTGACACCATGGCACACCGTCATTATACCACTTTCTCACCGAGGGTCATGTTCTATCAGTGGGGCAACAAAAAAGGGCTGCAGTCAGCCAGTTACAGCATGAATGTCAGTCAGCCCAGTTTCACCTCGCTGATGCCACACCGCAACACCACCAGCACGTTGGCGACATGGGAAAACAACCCACACCTGAAAGCACGCATCACACACAGTTTCTACCTCTCTTTCCAGTTCAACAACGACAGCATCAGACGCTTTGCCAACATCTGGACCAACGCCAGCATCACACAACGGTCGTGGGGCACACGCACCACCTACAACAGCGAGACAGGTGCCTATACCTATAAAAATGACAATATCGACGGAAACTGGTACTGGGGACTGGGCAGCAGTTATCAACAACCCATTGACCACAAAAAGCGCCTCACCGCCAAGCAGCGCGCCGATGTGGAATACACCCACTCTGTCGACTTCCCCATCCAGTATATCACGAGTCTCTCTGGTGCCACTGACGCCGCACCCAAGAGCACAGTCAACAACTGGACCCTGCACGAACGTCTCGAACTGGAATACCAGAAAGACAAGCTGACGGCATCGGTCTCGGGAGAGGTCAGCTGGCGTAGTTCTACCAGCAAACGGGAGAATTTTGAGCGTATCAGCGCTTTCGACTTCAACTATGGAGCCCGACTGATGTATTTCATCCCGTGGGTGAAACTGTCGCTGGGCACCGACATCAAAATGTTCTGCCGACGGGGCTACAACAGCAGCATGATGAACACTGACGACTTGGTGTGGAACGCCGAATTGTCACGCACCCTATACAAAGAAAAAATAACGCTCAAACTCACCGCCTTCGACCTCCTGCACCAACTCTCCAACAAACAATACAACGTCAACGCACAGGGCCGCACCGAAACCTGGAACAACTGCATCCCCCGCTACATCATGCTCTCCTGCGCCTACAAACTCTCAAGATCACCTAAGTAACAAAATTTTCACATATAGTAACATTCATTCGTAATTTTTCTTGTTTTTTAAATAAAAACCATTATCTTTGCGGATAAATCATAAAACTAACAAAAACATACACCCATGAACACGAAGCGACTTCTCACAGTGGCAGTCACCACTCTGCTGATGACTGGCGCCGCCATGGCTCAGACCGACTGGAAATCTTATTCCTTCATCGAGGCACAAGGCGGCTTACAACTGACCACCACCAATGCGCCCAAAGACCAACTCATCACGCCCACAGCAGCGCTCTCCTTTGGCCACTACTTTTCACCCGTCGTTGGAGCACGCCTCCATGTCAACGGCTGGCAGTCGAAAAGTGGTTTCAAGGCCACCGAACAATACTACAAATGGAACTATATCACTCCTGATGTAGACCTGTTGATCAACCTGAGCAACATCTTCGGCTCCAACACCAACCGTGCCCTCAACCTCATCCTTTTGGGTGGTGTGGGTCTCAACTACGCCTGGGACAGCGACGAGTTTGAAGCCTTCAAATTTCCTGCCACCACAGCACCCCTGGCTTGGAAAGACAACCACCTGAGCCATAACCTGCGCGCTGGACTGCGTCTGGAGACCAATATGAGCAAGCCGCTCGGCATCAGCCTCGAAGTGAACGCCAACTCGCTGGACGACCGCTTCAATATGAAGACCAACGACAAAGACGACTGGATGTTCACCGCCATGCTCGGTGTCAGTTTCCGTTTCGGTCATAAAGCCCCCAAGAAACCCGCTGTGCTGCCCGTGGCTCGTGAGATTGAGGAAGTCATAGAGGAGGAAGTGCCAGAGATCATCACGGTGAAGGAGAAACGCCCCGTGACCAAGACGGAGAAAGTGAACCTGCACAAAGAGATCTTCTACGCCATCCGCATGAGCAACAACGAAGACCCCAGTGTCATCATGGAACAAGTGGCCAAATTCATGGCTGACAATCCTGAGAGCAAAGTATATGTCGTAGGTTATGCCGACAAAGGCACCGGCAACGCACGCCTCAACGAGATGTATGCCAAGCGCCGCGCTGAGACCTTCAAGAAAGATATCGTGAGCCGACACCAAGTGGATGCCGACCGTATCATCATCGACTCAAAGGGCGACACCGTACAGCCCTTCGCCGAGAATGACAAAAACCGCTGCGTGATCATCGACTCTGAAGGCACCCGCACCTACACCGACTATGAGGAGGTGGATGTCCAGAAACAGGTGATGAAGAAAGTGCAGCGCACCGTCAAACGCCAAGTGACAGAATAATCAATTGATAGTTTGTATTCAACGAGGCCCGTCTGTTTTCAGACGGGCCTCACTTTTAGTCAATGGGTTGATAGCTGTCGCGCTCACCTGCGATGAAAGCATTTCCGTCTTCCATCAAGTAGACGCCTAAGTCAGTGAAATAACCCGTTTTCTGCATCTGGTCCAGTTCTTCCTTTGCCTTGTAGGGGTCAGCAAAGGTCTTGGCCTTGTCCATCTCATTGCAGAAAGACATCACCTTCTCGCTCTCATTAAATACGGAAATCCACTCGTTTTTCTCTCTGTCACCAATGATAAATGTCTTGCTCATACTTTTGATTGTTTTTAGAATTTGATTTGTTATAGTTTTTTTTGATTTGTTTTCGGCTGCGAAATTAAAACATTTATCCATAACTTGCACCATTTCACCCCATTATTTCGACGATAACGTTTGCACAACCACAGAAAAGCACAGTCATCCTATGCATGGGGCATAAAACTAAATGCATGTTCAAGGACGGCCTGAAAGGCCAGCAGATATTAGCCCTGGGCAACGCCCTGGGGATTGTGAACCACAAAGTAAGGCACGCCCTGGAAGGGCAAAAGAACGTTTACACTAAGCCAAATGGGCAGAGCCAAGATTGCTTGAACGATGTCATGGCGAGAAAAATCGTCGGGCTCGGAGGCCCGACCTCCTACCTATAGCTCCATCCTATTGATCAGCCTAGAACCTGTCATCGCAGATGACAAAAGTTTTCTCTTTTCTCTACAATTAATAACACACTCCCCATGGCACTCCCTCCGGCACTCCCTCCGACTCCCTCGTTTCCGAGGGAGAGCAATCTCGTTTTCCGAGGGAGCCGGAGGGTGTGTAAGGGGGAGTGTAGGGGGAGTGTGTAAAAATATAAAGAAAAGGGAGGGAAACTTCAATCAAATAAACATTATTTGAAATAATTTCACTATCTTTGCTCCATCATATATAAAATATTCGCATATGGACTTGACAATCTCTATGGATACGGTGCTTAACTTCCTGCACTCGATGGCGCTATCTACGAGCAATAAACAATGGCTCGCCGACCACCTCTACGAGGAAGTAAAAGCTGAGAAGAAAGCAGCAGCCAAGACAGATAACGGTTGGCCTAAAATTCGTCGCGAGGATCTTTATATCTCGCCCGAAGTGATGAAACTTGTTGAGGACATTGAGCCTCTTCCTGATGATTTTGATTATGACAAAGCTCAGTTGGAATATCTCTTAAAGAAGCATGGATGATGAAGAAAGTATTTCTCGACACAAACGTTTTCATAGACTATCTCGCCCGACGCGGGCAGTTCTTCACACTTGCAGCAGAAATTGTACATTAGGCCACAGCCAAAGGGTTGAACTTCTCGTCTCTGCCCTGTCCTTTGCAACGGCGAGCTTTATTCTTGAATCCCACCACAAACTTACAAATGAAGTTATCATGAATAAGTTTGCCGAGTTTGTAAAAATGTGCAATGTAACACCCGTTGACTCACTTATTATTGACGAGGCTATTGCCTCTCAATTCCGCGACTTCGAGGATGCCATGCAATATTACTCTGCCATACGAGAGGGAGCTGATGCTATCATCACTCGCAATATCGGAGACTTCGAAGCCGCACAAATAGATGTTTATGAGCCACAGCAATTCCTTAACATGCTGACAGGGCAATAACGCTGAAATGCTTGGAGATTGATTGAGACTTAGGAAACCAACGAGACTCCGATTGCTATACTAAAGAGATTGAACATGCCTTAATTTCACTTTCTAATAAATCTGCAAAACATACAACAGCATAAGCTATCTTCAAATATTCATTAGATACTTTTTCCTTTACTGCACGAAGGAACGCCTCATGCAAATTTTCAAAACATGTTATCCGTTCCATCAGATACCCCACCCTTTTCACTGCATTATACGGTGACTTCGGAGGAATTTATTCAATTCCTCCTCCATTTGAGCAAAATCGAATACGGGAAGTGTGAAGAATTTGATTTGCATATTACCTCTTTTGTCGAATCTTTGATGGTCTCTCTTGGGCGGCCTTTTGATGGGCCGCCCTTTCCGAGACCATCTAAGATTCTCTTTTCTAATTTTATAGGGAAACTATTGAGCCAAACGGAAACCGCTGAGGTAGCCGCGGTACGAAGGAAGGATGTTGTAACGACTCGAGACACGGCAGTCCCCCGCGTTGCTGCACCAGTTGCCGCCACGCACCACACGGTACGAGCCCGAAGATGGTCCTGTGGGATTTGTCTGGCTATTACTACTGTAAGAATTATACCAATCCTGACACCACTCCCATACATTACCGCTCATGTCATACAAGCCTAACTCATTCGGGGTTTTCGTGCCCACAGCATGTGTCTTAGAAGAGGAATTTCCATCATACCATGCGACATCACCGATATTATTGCTACCCGCGTATTTGTAACCTTTTGAAGAGTTTCCACCTCGGGCGGCAAACTCCCACTCCGCCTCTGTGGGCAGACGGAAATTCTCACCGGTGAGTTGGTTGAGTTTCTTAATAAACTCCTGACAGTCATCCCAAGAGACATATTCTACGGGCAATTGGTCTGAGCCTGAGAACCTGGACGGATTGTTGCCCATCACCGCTCTCCACAACCCCTGTGTCACCTCAGTCTCACCAATACAATAATCAGGCAAGGTTACCTGATGAACAGGATATTCGTTGTCATAAGCATCACTGCCCTGCTCTGATGTGGGCCCCATCTGGAAAGTGCCTCCTGATACTTTCACCATATTGAATGAGACACCATTCACCACATAAGTTTCTTCGCTTCCTTTTGGTCTGTTCCCAAACGGACGTTCAATTCCCTCAGCTGCATTATTGGCCACATTGTCGATAAAGTCATTGGCATAACTCTTCATGTTACTGAATTGTGAACCAAGCGAACTGGAGCAGTCTAAGACCAGCATGACAATGGCACCAGAATGGGTGATAGAGGTCAGGGGGTTATTGGCTGGTGTAAACTCTGAGTTTTCCTGCCAGGAAGTGGAAGACGGCGATTTGTAATACTGACGGATATTGCTGGTCGGCACCAGTCCATTTCCATCTTCTCGCTGCAAACCTGCAAAAGTATAGGTAACGAAAATGCCGTCCTGCTTGCCTTGGATGACGCTACCGCTCTCCGCTTTCAGACCATGGTAGGTGACATCTCGTAATGAACGGTCGGAAAGATTGAATGTGCCTTCAATATAAATCGAACTATAGCCGACGGATCCGTCGAAAGTAAAGCGGATAAGTGTGCCGTTGCTCTGTCCGGGTATCTTCATACTGACAGTCTGCTTGTTGCTGATACTGATAATCTGATCGGAAATGTTTTGAAGCCGAGCACGCACATCGCTCATGCTGTTGACCTCGAATGCCTTGTCCGACGAACTGGCTAATTTCTTCAGGTTATTCTGAAACTGGGTATAATTCATCACGTCACTGCCACGAAGCCCCAAAGAATAAGCTGTGAGCGGCAAACCCTTGACACGCAAGTTTTTGATACGGTTGCTTACGGCATTCAGATACTGCTCCTCGGTAGTATAGTTGCTGTTCATCATCAGTGAGCCTTGGTCAAAGCCATCAGTAAACGTGATGAGGTTCACACTGGACACCTGCGAGGGAAATGACTTGCTCTCCAACATATCCAAAGCATGGTCTACACCATAATACAGCAAGGTACCGTCCTTACGGCTCAGATTACTGACAAAGGTCTTGTAGTCATTGGCTTTATTCTTGTCAAGAATGCCGAAAGGCTTCTCGTATAACTCTTGGTTAAAACCAACTATGCCAAGATAGACGAGGGGGGCTTCCTCTGTCCTGAAAACCTTGATACTGTCTACATTAGCCGTCATCGTATGATGAAATGACTCTCCGTCATGATAGAAGTCCAAGGTGCGGTCATTAGGGTCATTACCCACCACCATACTGTCCACATCGGCTACTTTCACAGAACTGACTATTAGTCCATCCTTATAAATGTCCAAAAAATTCTGCGCCTGACTCTGCAAGGCAACGGATAGCATCGTCAAAAGTACTAATATATATCTTTTCATCGTCTTTCCTCCTTCTTATTTGATGATTTTGATGGTTGTTTCATTGCCTCTTGGCACAGATACTTTCAGCACATAGACTCCAGAGGGTACATTGTCAAGAAGCAGCTGACATTCCTTGCCAATGACATGCTCTTTGATCACCACACGGCCTTGAGCGTCAACAACGCTAACATCCTCCAATCCCTGTTCACACATCAAGCTCACGGTCTGAAGGCTCCTGTCGTACATCCATTTGACATGGTCATTGTTGACGGTCGGACTTCTAATACCAGTCACAGGCTTGATGTCGCTTCGGAAAGTCATTAAATCAATACTTTTATAAGCATAGTCTGTCTGACCACTTTTCGTGCTAATGCTGATAGCATTTTGTCCAAAAGTAATCTTGTCAAGGTTGTCCAAAGAGTAGATTACCGCCTGTGCAGCGCCATTTGCATAAACATATAGATTGTCACCATCATCGGGGAGGGAGGTGTGTGCTAGAGACGCTATGGGCCATAACAGTCCTACTAAGAAAATAATAAGTTGATTGGTTTTCATCATTTAATTCTTATTTGTTTTTTCATAATAGACTCTTTAAAAATCTTTGCTGTGCCTTACAATGGCTTATGAGTCGATTGCAAATATAAACATATAAAATGAAACAACAAAAAAGGAAATCCGTTTTTTAAACTTTTTCTTTTATAGCTACTGATACTACACTTACGCTTTTACCCAAAACGGGATAATCTTATTTTGAATCATTTAAAACGTCACAATTATATGTTACTATCTGAGTCCACATTAAAAAGTGTTTTTACCCATCCCAAGTCGCGAGGCATTCCTGTAAAGGGTAAGAGATGAAAAGGACACCTTACCTCCTATCCTCCTTAGACCAGTTTATTCTCTAGGGAGTCAAAGAGTCAAGGAGTTTCCGCATCATTTCCGCCCTTTCCGTCTATTTCCGCATTCAAAAAGACGCTGTTATCTACTAATTCCTACCTCCTAATTCCTAATTAATCTAAAGGTGGGAGTGTATTAATTCTAGGGAAAAGGACAGGAAACATCAGTTACTAATTCCCAATTCCTAAAATATCGATTAGGAGTGCGGGCCTCCGAGCCCGCAAATTCTCTCCAGAGAATTATTTTTCGTCGGGCTCGGAGGCCCGACCTCCTACCTATTAGGAAATGATAGTGTAGAAGACAATGTAGGGACGCGGCGTGCCGCGCCTATTTTTCCATTCTGAAATAGTCAAACTGTGCCTGACCATTGTCGCCATAGCAGAAGAGCCCTACACGGATGCCCTTCCAAAAGCCGGCACGCATGGTAAAGGAAGCCCCGGCTGGTGTGAAATGGCGGCCATCAGTGCTGTAATAAAACTGATGCTCGTTTTTCACACAGTCATCCGACACTTTGAGATAGAGTTTGGAGAATTTGCCTGGGCGGATTATCTCCGCTTTGCCGTCGGTCTCCACATAAATGCCCTCAGGACAGATGCCGACAGCATGAAACTGCCGTCCGATGCAGAACAGCCCCGCCCGACAAGAGCCAGAAGAACTCATTAAAGTGACACTTTCACTCACATATCCTATCACTTTCTGTGTGAGCATATTACGACTCACTTTAAGACTCGCAGCAGGCATCGCTTTTAAGGTCAACCACCCCTTTCGGTCGGTCAGGTTCCAATGGTCGTCCACAGGATTATGATTCCACTGCCATTGAAGTGCCAAGCTTCTGCCACTGAAGTCATCGTCGGTCGGTAATGCCATGGGATGGCTATCGGGATAAGGTGAAGTCCATACCGTGACTGGTTCACCGATGCCATTGCCGTCGATGTCCACCCCCATCAGTGGCCAGTCGTCCACCCACCGGGCTGGTTGCAGATGCACCACACGCCCCAAGACAGGTGTCTCCTGGAAATGGTAAAACCACCACTGACCGTCGGGTGTGTCGACCAAAGCACCTTGATGCGGACCGTTGATACGAGTAGAGCCTTGCTCCAGCACCACCTTTTTCTCGTAAGGTCCATAGATATTTTTCGAGCGGAGCACCGTCTGCCAACCTTGCCCCACCCCACCCTCTGGGATGATGAGATAGTAATAGCCATTGCGCTTGAGCCATTTGGTGCCCTCCGCCACGGGTCCGGTATAGACGGTGACACCCTCGTCGAGCAACTCGCGTCCGTCGTCCGACATCCGATGCACGATGATGGGTCCAGCCCCATGACGACTTCTGCCTAAGTAGGCTTTTCCATCCTCATCCCAAAACGGACAAGGGTCCTCCCATTTCGCCACCCGTTTGACGAGATGCAACGGCGACCACGGACCAGCCGCATGAGTCGCCTTGCTCATATACAAGCCCTCGTCGGGTGTGCAGAAATAGACATAAAACTCGCCATTGTGATAACGGATGGCAGGAGCCCACGAGCCACCAGCATAATGTTGGTTGGTGTCCCATCCCGGCTCGTCGAAACGGCTGTAGATCTGACTGACGTATCTCCAGTTGAGCATATCGTCAGACTCCAGCACCTGCATGCCCAGGAAATGGAAGTCAGAAGCCACCATATAGTATTTGTCACCCACCCGTATCACGTCGGGGTCGGAAAAATCAGCATTGAGCACAGGGTTGATGTAGGTGCCGTTGCCCTGATCACCCCAGGACAGCGGGACTTGCTGTGCACACACCACGACACTGATGGCGAAAAATGCTAAAAACAATCGTTTCCTCATGGTTCAAAATAGTTTTTTCACTCAACTTCAGCAAGCATATTCAGCAAGGCATCTATCGCAAATAGCTAACAGCAAAATGCTAACACCCGTCAAGTTGAGCATGGGCGAGACTTGAATTATTTCACATCCACATTGACAATGTCAGGGCGCACATCAGGACGGTCGGTCAGCACCACTAAGTCGGAGATGGATATTTGCTCCGCATGTCGCACATAAAAGCCCTTGGCAGGCAAGCGCCCCCACATGGTGGCCTCGGGGTATTCTTTTTCCTTCTCGTCAGCGATGCTGCGCTCAATCTCTGCCATGTCGGCGGCTTCCACCCCACCCTGATGATGGAGGGTGACACGGCTCACACGCACATTTTTCACAGGATGGCCAGGCAACCCGGTGATGGAGCACCCCATGGAACCAGCGTTCCGGATCTGGAGATTGTCGATATGCACACCATCGATGGTTCCGACCTTGTCGATGACCTGCCCCTCATGATAACCACGAGCACGGTTGCCAAGACGTACAAAGATGGGCGCCTCGGTGCCCTCAATGGTGAAATCGGAGATATTGACATTCTCCAGCACGCCACCATCGACAATCTCCAAAGAGATGGCAGAAGATCCTATCCACTGGCCAAAAAACTTCTCTCGCTGGTCCTCACTCGGTTTCACCACGATGCCGGAGATATTGATGTTGCGGAAACCGCCATTGGTCTCCGTGCCCAATTTCACGGCGTTGCAATGGCTCGACACCACGCAGTCGCTGATGCGGACATTCTCGCACAGACGTGGCGAGGTGCTCTTGAGCGTGATGCCGTCGTCATCACTGTCAGCCATCATGCCTTTCACCACCACGTCATGGCATCCGTCGATGTCGAGGGCGTCGTTGTTGTAATTGTTGCGGTTGAAAACCTTGATACCATCGATGCGCAACCGGTCGCAAGCCAGGTAGTGCTGCATCCAACAGCCGGAGTTGCGCAGTGTGATATCTTTCACCACAATGTCACGGCTCTGGATGAAGCGCAGCAAATGCGGACGTGTGATTCCCTCATCGTTCCATGACAGTTTGGGGAAGGCCCGTCCGCGCCCATCGATGGTACCATAGCCGTCGATGACCACATCGTCCACGTCATCGGCATATATCAACTGCACGGTCTCCGTCTGTGTGCGCAGCGAGACATACGCCGATTTCATGGGTGTATAATCCTCCAGCGACGTACTGCCATAGAGTGTCGCCCCATGCTCCAGGTGCAAATGGATATGTGAGCGCAACTGTAAGGTCCCGATTTTATAACTGCCAGCCGGCACCACTACCCGTCCGCCACCGGCCTTGCTGCATGCGTCGATGGCACGCTGCACAGCCGCGGTACTCAGTTGTGTGGTGTCACTCACTGCTCCATAATCAAGGATATTGTAGTCGGCGGCCTGCACTCCCAAAACAAATGATAATAGCCAACAAAATAGCAGAAACTGTTTCATATCTTTTTTTGCAAATTTACATTAATTCAGCCAAACCACCAAACATTTAGCCATCTAAAACAGCGTTATTTCTGCTGTGAAAGCAGTTAATGTGAAACAAAACAAATAAAAATTTGCATAATATCCGATAATTCTCTATCTTTGCCACAATTAAAACGAATCATCTAATAACTAATTAATTATTGTCTAACTAAACCAAAACCTTATGAAAGCAAGACTTACACTTCTTGCAGTAGCTTTATTGGCTGTTTGCGCTTATGCCGCCAACATCTGGAAAGCTGCTGAGGACACCCAGACAGCACCGGGAACGACGCTGATCGACGATGACCTGCTGACGGCAAAGACCGTGTATCAGACCACGTTGAAGACGGTGTCTGCCACTATCGCTGGTGAAGAGTTCACCCATTACATCCAAGTGCGCAATGCCGCCAACCCCACAGCCGAAGAACCCAACGGCACAGAGAACGAGGGCAGCACATCTATCGTACTGAATGTGAAGAAAGACCTGAGCCTGACCATCTTCTACCGTCGCCAGTCCACGGCACAGGAAGAGACAGGCGGTGTCTATGCATCCAATGACGGCAAGGACCTGAAGATCTTCAACCGGGCCGACATGACTGTCTTGGACGGCGAATTGGTCATCGACCATGAGACAGAGGATTTCAAATATGCCTTTGTGACCAAGACCTACCAACTGGCCGCAGGCAGTGACTACACCATCTCAGCCCGTGGCACCACCATCAATTACTATGGTATGAAATACGAGGCTGTGGAAGTGGTTCCGACCATTGGCCCCGCCATTTCTCTTAATATCGAGAGCGGCAAGGACCTCTCAGCCGAACTGGGTGCAGCCCTTGAGGAAAACCCCATGCCTGAGAGCATCGCGATCCAACTGGCTGCCGGCGGCGCCTACACCGTCTCCAGCACCATCAACACCGCAGCTCCGCTCACCATCACCGCCGACGGCGAAGGCCTTGCCACTATCGACGCCTCTGCCCTGACCGGTCCTATGGTAGCCATCAGCACCACACCTTATGAGAGCACGCTCGACGCCAATGAATTCTACCACATCGGCGACATCGCATTCAGCAACATCGAGGTGAAGGGTCTCCCCCAGCAGTTCATCTACGGCAACAAGGTGAAGGCTGTCATTGGCAATCTGAGTCTGGACAACAGCATTATCGAGGTGGCCAGCGGCTCAAAGACCGTCTTCGACTTCAACGGTGGCGGTGTGGTCGGACAAATGTGTGTCACCAACTCCACCATCTACGGCAACCCACAGCACACTGGTCAGCTCTACAGTTCACAGAGCGGACAGAAAGCCACCGATGCCGGCTTTGAGATGCAGCAGTTCTCACTGCTGAACTCAACTTTCTACAACATCGCCTATGGCAAGAACGTCACCTCTCACCGCCAGAGCAACCAGAAATGGCTGGGCTATGAGGTGAAGAACTGTCTGGTGGTGGACTGCGGAAAAGACGGACAGTTCATCAAGGGCCTCAATGGTGGCCAGAGTGGTGCCAACCCCGTGTGGGACATCGTAGGCAACTCCTTCCAGCGTATCGTTGATGGTCTGATGACCGACATCTCTGCCAACGAAACAACCGACGACGCCGACGAGCCTGTGAAAGACAATGTAGTAGGTGTGGTGGCCTTCGCCGGCGACTTCCCCACTGGTGACTTCACACTCGCAGACTGCCCACAGAACACTGCCAAGGTGGGTGACCCACGTTGGCTGACCAAGGCTCCTATCTTCATTGAGACCGACGTGACTTCACAGTTTGCCTCCCTGACCAACTGGCAGAATTGGATTGGTGCTACTGGATACGCCACATGGGCTGCTCCTCAGGTGACCACCAATGCCGGCCAGACTGTCTACATGTGTGAGAAATACCAAGAGACTTGCGAGTCGACAGGTGATGTGTTCTATCAGAACCTGACAGGTCTGACACCAGGTACCTACCGCATCGAACTCTATGGCTCTGCCGCTTACACCTTCGGTCGTGGATTCACTTCTGGTGGTTTCGCCAGTGACGACTCTGCTGAAGGTCCCATCACAGAAAATACAGGCATCACCCTCTATGCCGAGAGTGACCACAGCATTGTGTCTCAGGAGATCGCCGCTTATAAAGCCACATCCTTCTCTGAGGTTTCCACAGCCGTGCTCGATGGCGTGGTAGTGGGTGATAACGGCACCGTGAAACTCGGTATGAACAAGACCTCCAACTACACCAACTGGCACATCGTACAGTTGAAGGGCGTGACCGCTATCGTCAATGCTGCAGACCTCTATGCCTCTTATATGGCACAGGCACAGGCTTTGGCCGAACAGCCCATGAACGCCGCTGTCCTCACCGCCCTGCAGGCAGCCATGGTCGATGACGCCGCCTTCACCACTGCTGAGGAATATAAGACCGCTATCGACAACCTGCAGTCACAGATTCAGGCTGCCAACGCTTCTGTCGCCGTGTACAAGTCTGTCAAGGAAGCCCTTGACACCTACGCTGCCAAGGTGGCCACCCTTGATTCTTACGGAAAGGCTGCTTACGACGTGACAGCCATCCAGAAAGCTTATGACGACCGCACCCTCGAGGATGACGCTTGCATTGCCGACATCAAGGCCGCCTATATCGTCGCTGTGAAAGCACAGAAGAAAGCAGGTTCCGACTTCACCGACGCTGCCGGCAAACTCCAGTCAGACTGGATTGGCGCAACCGGAGTATACCAGAACGACTACGCAGAGCGTTTCGGCGAGGAGATGCCAGAGGGCAACATCATGTATCAGACCATTGAAGGACTGCCAGAAGGCACCTATCAAGTGGAACTCTATGCTGTGGCCAGCCAGGCATGGAACGCTGCCGCCGTCGGCAACGACATCACTGAGGCATATGCCAATGAAGGCACTTACAAACTGGAGGTCATCGCTCAGACCGCTTGCGACCCCACCCAGTCGGTGGCTACCATGGACGCAACGGTAGGCAGTGACGGCACACTCACAATGGGTATGCGGAATGTCGCAGCCGGTGGCAACTGGTTCGTCATCCAGGTGAAGTCTATCACCTTGAAAGCGCTGAAAGAGAATATCGGCCCCGCCATCACCCTTAACCTCCAGAGCGGCAAGGACATCTCCGCCGAACTGGCCACCGCCCTTGAGAGCAACCCCATGCCGGAGAGCATCGACATCCATTTGGTTTCCTACGAACCCTACACCGTCTCCAGCACCATCACCACAGCTGCTCCGCTCACCATCACCGCTGACGGCGACGGTCCTGCTACCATCGACGCCTCTGCCCTGAACGGTCCGATGTTTGCCATCAGCACCACACCTTATGAGAGCACGCTCGACGCCAACGACTTCTACGCCATCGGTGACATTACGTTCAGCAAACTGAACGTGAAGGGTATCCCCCAGCAGTTCATCTATGGCAACAAGATGAAGGCTGTCATTGGCAAACTGACGCTGGACAACAGCATCCTGCAGGTGGCCAGTAGTTCGAAGACCGTCTTCGACTTCAACGGCGGCGGTGTGGTAGGACAGTTGTCTATCACCAACTCCACCATCTACGGCAACCCACAGCACACCGGCCAGCTCTACAGCTCACAGAGCGGACAGAAAGCCACCGATGCCGGCTTTGAGATGCAGCAGTTCACACTGCTGAACTCCACGTTCTACAACATCGCTTATGGCAAGAACGTCACCTCTCACCGCCAGAGCAACCAGAAATGGCTGGGCTATGAGGTGAAGAACTGTCTGGTGGTGGACTGCGGAAAAGAAGGACAGTTCATCAAGGGCCTCAATGGTGGCCAGGGTGGTGCCAACCCCGTATGGGATATCGCAGGCAACTCATTCCAGCGTATCGTTGACGGTGTGATGACCGACATCTCGGCCAGCGAAGAAACCGGTGACGCTGATGAGCCCGTGAAAGACAATGTGGAAGGCGTGGTGGCCTTCGCTGGTGACTATGCTAACGGTAACTTCACACTCGCTGAATGTCCGCAGGATATCGCAGGTGTGGGTGACCCACGCTGGCTCAGCGGCGTCAAGTTATACCAGTTCATAGCCACTGAGTGGCCTGCTGGCGATCCCGGACGCATCGTTCCTGAAAATGTCACAGTAGACGAAGCAGCCAACACCATCACTGTCAGCCAGACCGGGCAGAACAACGTAGCCTTGATCTTCCGTTCTTCCAATATCTACAAGATTCCAGCCAGCGACCATTACTTCATCATCAAGGCCACAGGTCTTTCCGTCAACGATGGCGACAGCTACCTCTGGTGGCTCAACAACACCAACAATGGTGGAAGCTACAGACCGACGTCCATCTATGAAGAGGACGGACAGACCGTCTTCGTATGGGATGCCAACGTGATTCCTATCGGCGGACAAATTGGTATAACTGATACTGAGTTCATGGACGAGGGTGGATGGAGCACCACATTCGGTATGACACTGGCTGATGCCAATGTTCCTGCTGTCATCTCCTACATCGGCTTCACTGATGAGATCGCAGAACCTGTGGATGAGGCAGAGTATGCATGGGATGCCACCCTGTGGGTGGCTGGTGACCCAGGCCGTATCTCTCCCGACAAGGTCGTCGTCGACGAGGTGGCCAACACCATCACGGTGAGCCAGACAGGCGACAACAACGTGGCTTTGCTCTACAAGACCGACAAGGTGCTCTATGTGACCAATGCCAAGTATTTCGTCATCCAGGGCAAGGGTCTGTCTATTGAAGACACCAAGTCATATCTCTGGTGGCTCAACAACACCAACAACGGTACTCAGGTGCCTCCCACCTATGCAGTAGAGGACGCTGAAGGACTCGTTTACTTGATCTGGAACATCGCAGAGACCGGACTGGGCGCATCGTTCGAGGCACCCAAGACCTATCTGGTGGGCGGTGAAGGCTGGAACACCACCTTCGGTCTCACACTGGCCGATGAGACGGTGCCTGCTGTCATCTCCTACATCGGATACGATGGTGAGGACTCACAGATTGTGAAAGATGCCAAAGCTTTGTATGAAGGCATCAACCAGATCCGCTTCAATGGCATGGAAGACGGCACCGTCTACAACCTCAATGGTCAGAAGGTGAACCATCCAACCAGAGGCATCTACATCGTTAATGGTAAAAAGGTTGTTATCAAATAAATAGGCACCTTCATTAAAGTATTACTCAAAGTGAGAGTGCGTTGCGGCGCACCCTCACTTTTTTTTACAGATTTCTCACGCCCTAAAAAGTCCAACAAATTCTTTTTCTCAAATGGCCCCATTTATTGGATTTTTTCTATATATTTGCAATTATATTCATTTAACCTTTAAAACTTTTACAACGATGAAACTACTAAGACTTACTATCGCTGCCGCATTCCTATCCATGATGGGAATGGTACAGGCACAGGAAAATGAAGACATCGCTACCTTCCGCACGTGGGCGATGACACCGCCCATGGGCTGGAACTCATGGGACTGCTACTACTCCAGCGTCACAGAGAAAGAGGTGCTGCAAAACGCGCAGTACATTGTCGACAACGACCTGGTGAAATATGGTTGGGAATACGTGGTGATAGACATCCGCTGGTACTGCAATCATCCCTCGTTAGGCGGTGGAAACTACAACCAACGAGGCGACCAAGACTATGTGCTCGACGAGTACGGACGTTATCTGCCCTCTCCCACCCGCTTCCCCTCCTGCATGGTTGACGGCAAGAATATGGGCTTCAAGGCACTGGCCGACAAAATTCACCAGATGGGATTGAAATTCGGCATCCACATCATGCGTGGCGTGCCCAAGAGCGTGGTGGGCAGTTCTTATAAGCTGAAAGGCAGCGAGTCGACAGCATGGGACCAGGTCTACAACGGCACCACCTCGCCCTGCACCTGGCTGAAGGACAACCTGAGGGTGCGTAATAACGAAGCAGGACAGCTATACTACAACAGCATCATGGATCTCTATGCCGAGTGGGGTGTCGACTTCCTGAAAATCGACGACCTCAGCCGTCCGTTCTACACCGACGAGATACATATGATACGTCATGCCATCGACCAGACAGGCCGCCCCATCGTGCTCTCCCTCTCTCCTGGCAAAACACAGTATCAATATGCCCAGGAGTGTCTTGACAACGCCAACATGTGGCGCATGATGGACGATCTGTGGGACAACTGGAGCGCCGTGGACGCCGTATTCAACGAGGCAAATGAATGGAGCAAGTACACCCGTCCGGGCAACTATGCCGACTGCGACATGCTTCCGTTGGGACAGATTGCCATGACCATCGCCGACCAAGGCTTCACTGGCGCCGACCAAGGCCGTTGGACCCACCTGACACAGAATGAGCAACGGACGATGATGTCACTCTGGGGCGTCTGCCACTCTCCCCTGTTCTTCGGCGGCGAGATGACCCGCAACGACGACTTCACGCTCTCGCTGCTCAACAACGAAGAGTATCACCAAATGCACAAATACGGCGAGGAAGCCCATCAGGTATTCAACGATGAAGACCTGGGCCGCATCGCCTGGACCTCACACATCGGCGACACCCGCTACCTGGCACTGTTCCAGCGCGACAACACCCGCTGGATTGTGGGCAACAAAGCCCTCTATCGTTCGGAAATCATCTCCTATACCACTGACGGACACGCCGTCGACGTGGATATCGAATGGCCGGAAGGTGAGAAAACTCTGGTGCTGGTGGTCGACGACGGTGGCGACAACTTCAACTATGACCACGGCGACTGGATCAACCCCACACTCGTGCTGAGAGACGGCACCGAAGTGCCATTGACAGGCACCTACAAGACCCGCCAATACACCAAGTCATATTTCAACCGCGTCTATGAGAACAAGAACGTGGACCATGGTGGCAAGATGAAGGTGATGGGTCAGGTGTACGACCGTGGCTTCTCCACCGACGCCAACGCAGCCATTTTCTTCCAGATACCCGACGACATGGATGTGGTGCGCTTCCGTGCCATGGCAGCCGCCGACGACTCCGGCATCGGTCAGTCTGGGTCCACCACCACCATCCGTTTCATGGTGTTCGACCAAAATCCACTCAGCGATGAGCAAGACGACGCCGTGGCCCGCTCAGGCCTCATCAGCCGTACAGGCACCAAGAGCAAGACCCTGGAGGCTGACATCACCGGCGCAGAGCAACTGAAAATCGTGGTAAGCAACTGGGGCGACGGTTTCGCTTTCGACCGCGCCGACCTCATCAATCCTGTGCTCATTGACGCTGAAGGCAACGAGACCTCACTGACCACACTGACACCCGCATCCTACTCCTCGGAATGGGGAACGCTGCACGTCAACAAAAACGTAGAGAATGGTCCTCTGCGCGTCGAAGGCCAGACCTACGCCACTGGCCTCGGTCTGAACGCCCAGTGTACCCTCGTCTACGACCTACCCCAAGGTCACCAATGGACCACCTTCCGCGCCCTTTGCGGCTATGACTCCAGTTGCGACACTGACAACACGTCCACCACTGGCACCACCATGGAGTTCATCTTCTACGTCACCATGAACGAGCCTTACACTTTCGACCTCACACAGTTAGGCTACGACGCCACCGAGGCCGTACCCGTCCATGACATCTGGGCCAACGAAAGTCTCGGCACTGCCACAGGCACCCTGACCACCGCCGTTCCCAGTCATGGTGTCCGTCTCCTCCGTTTAGGCGACAAGGCAGAAACGGGCATCAGAGAGATGGATGGCGCGTGCATGAAAAGTGGGAAATGCAGTGACACCCTGTACAACCTGAGTGGACAGCCTGTTCATACACCACAGAAAGGCATCTACATCAAAAACGGCAAAAAGATAGTCGTCAACTAGCAGGGTGCATCCCATACAACTTCTAAGAAACACCATCAATTCAAGAAAAATGAAAAAAGCTCTATTGTTTGGCACATTACTGACTCTTGCGCAGTGGATGACTGCGCAAGAGTTTCGCCTTTTGCCAGAAGGCTATTTCAACAGTTGCGGTGTCGATGTCATGGCATTCAGCGACTTCTATCCAGAAGGGCACCAGGGCGGTGTCTGTGTGATCATGAACGGCCACCGCATCGCCACCAATGGCGATATCCGTCTGGAGGCCACTCCCGGCCAGTGGCAGCCAGTGCCTAAGCAATTGGAGCGCAAAGCGGAAGCCAACCGCATCACCACGCGGTTGTGCTACCCCGACTCCTCACGGCATCTGACCGGCTTCAATCCCATGGTCTATCCCGACTATCAGTTCAACTATGAGGTGCGGGTGGAAAGCCAGGGAGCGAGCATCATCGTGACTGTCGACCTCGACAAGCCCATCCCCGATTTTCTAAAAGGCAAAGCCGGTTTCAACATCGAGTTTTTCCCCGGCGAACATTTCGGCAAACCCTGGATTATGGACGAGCAGACAGGTGTCTATCCACGTCAGGCCAACGCCCCTCTGCAAAACACCACGCCCAATATCCTACACACCGGCGACTATTTCGCTGGCAAAGGGATGAAAGCTGACCTCGCGCAACTGAACGGCAAGGGTTACAGTCCACTCATCGCAGACGATGTAATCGCTGCCCCCTATGCCACTGGGCACTGCTTCACCTCCTGCCCCGACGATCCCTATAGCCGTCTGACCATCGAGTCGAAGACTGGCGAGCTGAAACTCTATGACGGCCGCATGAACCACAACAACGGATGGTTTGTGCTGCGCAGTGAGATACAGCCGGGAGTCACCAAAGAAGCCGTGAAATGGGTTATCACGCCCTCTATTGTCAGCGACTGGGTCTATCCGCCAGTGGTACAACTCTCGCAGGTGGGCTACCATCCCCAACAACAGAAACGCGCCATCATCGAGACCGACCCACGCGCCCCAAAGGCAGCACAAGCCACACTGATACGCATCGACGCACAAGGTGAGCATGTGGTCAAAAGTATCCAGCCCAAGAACTGGGGCAAATTCCTGCGATACAACTATCTGATAGCCGACTTCACCGACGTCCAGACCGCAGGACTGTATAAGGTGAAATATGGGGAGTCGGAATCTTCCGTCTTCCGCATCGCAGACGATGTCTACGACCGTGGTGTGTGGCAACCCGTGATAGAGTATTTCCTGCCCGTGCAGATGTGCCATATGCGGGTGAACGAGAAATACCGTGTCTGGCATGACGCATGCCATATGGACGACGCGAGGATGGCCTCAGCAGGCAACCTCTTCGACGGCTACGCCCAACAGGCGGGCCTCAGCAAATATCAGGCTGGTGACATCGTGCCAGGAGTGAATATTGGCGGC
Organism: uncultured Prevotellaceae bacterium; assembly: GCA_902780635.1. Lineage (GTDB taxonomy): Bacteria > Bacteroidota > Bacteroidia > Bacteroidales > Bacteroidaceae > Prevotella. The sequence goes on along the minus strand of CACZGH010000002.1, from coordinate 120,833 downwards.
TGGCACGATGCGGGCGATTTCGACCTGCGCGTGGAGTCACAGGCTGGCGAAGCCTATATCCTGGCGCTGGCACACGAGGCATTCCGTCCGGAAATCGATGTGACCCGTATCGACCAGGCTGCTCATCGTGTGGAGATCCATGAGGCTGATGGCAAGGACGACATCCTGCAACAGGTGGAGAACGGCGCCCTCACAGTGGTGCGGTCTTACCAAGCCTTAGGCCGACTCTACCGGGGCATCATCTGCAACAGCCTGCTGCAGTATGTGCTCTTAGGCGACGCTGCCGCCATGACCGACGGCACAATCGGCAATGACGATGACCGTTGGATCTTCACGGAGGACAACCCACCCCGCGCCTTGTCCACTGCCGCCCAACTGGCAGGAGCCGCCAGGGCCCTGCGCGGGTTCAACGACAAACTGAGTCAGGAATGCATAGACATCGCCACGGCCATCTACCAGCAGAGCGGTGATGATGCCCGCCTCGACGCCCTCCGGCTGCATGCCGCCGCCGAACTATATCTCACCACCCAGCAACCAGAATATCTTGATTTCCTCCTCGCCCACCAAGACCTCATCATCAAAGGTATAGGCCGCACCGGATGGTTCATGGCACGCGTTGTCAAGTCTTTAGCCACGTCGAAAGACAAGAGGGCCAAGCGTTTCCGTTTGGCTTTTGAAAATGCGCTCCGAGACTACAAGGCCACACTCGACAAGCAGTCGGAAGAGACCCCTTATGGTGTGCCTTACCGTCCTAGCATCTGGGGAGCAGGATGGGACATCCAGCGCTTTGGCTTCGAATATTATTTCCTCTCCAGTGCCTATCCCGACATCTTCCCAAGGGAGACGGTCTACAATGCCCTCCACTTCATCCTGGGCTGTCATCCCGGCAGCAACACGGCGTCGTTCGCCTCAGGAGTGGGCACCCGCTCTGCCACGGTAGCCTACGGACTCAACCGCGCCGACTGGTCGTACATACCAGGAGGTGTGGTCTCTGGCACCGCACTGATTCGTCCTGACTTCCCTGAACTGTTGGAGTTCCCATTCCTCTGGCAGCAGACGGAGTATGTGCTGGGCGGCGGTTCATCCCACTACATGTTCCTCGTGCTGGCCGCCCAACAATTCTTAAGAAACTGAAGTTTTCCATAAAAAAAATGTCATACCTTATTCATTATGAATGAGTTATGATGAAAGCAACTTTGGTCTTATCTTTGAATGCATTCCATATAAGAACACACTCCCCCTGCACTCCCTCCGGCTCCCTCGTTTCCCGAGGGAGGGCAACCTCTAACTTAGAGGGGGAGAGATTAGCACTGCGAATGGAGAAAGGTGTGCTATAGGCCATAGGTAGCCCTCACTCCCTCCGACTCCCTCGTTTCCCGAGGTAGAGCAACCTCTAAGTTAGAGGGGGCAGGGAGAGTGTGTTATCTACAAATTCCTACCTACTAATTCCTAATTAGTCTTAAGTGGGGAGTGTGTCTACTAATTCCTACCTACTAATTCCTAATTAATACAGCCCTTTTTTATTCCTCCACCCGGAGATAAAAGCCGTCGAGCGTGGTGAAGGCACCGAAACAGTCGTATTCCTTGTATTTGTCAGAGGTTGTCTTCACCCGGACGAAGTCTTTGAAAACATACATCACAAACTGGTAGCCACAATCCTCCAACTCATCACTATAAGTTGCATGGTTGAAGATGGCATGTGCGTTGTACTCCGCTATATGAGGGTCATATTTGGAGATAGACAGCCCCTCCACGCCCGGATTACCTTTCAGATGGTTGATGGTGACCGTGCCACCCAGGTTGCCCTTGAAGTGGTGCAGATAATTGTAGACATAACGCCCTGTGATGTCATCCGCCAGCGTGAAAGTGCCACCTTTACCCGCAGGGAATGCCGTGGGTGTGAGCTGCAGGGTGTAGGTGCGCTGACTGTCATCATTGCGCATATCCCCCCACTGTGCGCTCAACTTAGAAGTACGTGGGTCTTTGTCTATCTCAAAATGTCCTGATCGCTCACCGTCAGCCTGATACTCAAACAGCTGATGGCGGCACAATCCACCTTCCATCTCGTATGCTATGCCGAAGATTCTGATGGGCGTCTGGTGCTTGCTGTTGGTGTAGATGATCTCGCCTGAGAGGTCGCCGTCCTCGGTCTCCTCATACCAGATGAGGGCTGTGATCTTCGACTTCTTAAACTGGGCGGTGTAAGCATGCCGTGTGACGGGGAAATCCTGGGCTAGAGCAGGGATGGTCATCATCAATGACCATAACAAGGTGAGAACAATTCTTTTCATAAGCTGTGACTGATTTTTCAGCAAAATTAAATAAAAAAACCGATTAACAAAGTCCGTCAGGGTGTTTTTTTAGATAGTCCATGATACGGGCGGGGGCACGGTCGTTGAGCAGTTCGTCCTTCATATAGTCCATATAGGGTGCCACATGCTCATAATAGCGGCGGTAGCCCTCGCAGAGATAGTGTAGGCCCGGCTGACCGTATGCGTCGCGCATGAAACGATTGCGGGGGCACTCACCATGGCAGGCAAACTCCCACTCACACTCACGGCACTGCCGGGGCAGCGAGGCATGCTTCAAGCGGCTGAAAGCCTGCTGTCTCTCCCCATAGAGCATCTCCACGAGCGTCTGTTGGCGGATATTGCCGAGCCGGTATGGGGGAAAGACGAAATGGTCGCAAGAGTAGACATCGCCATTGAACTCCATCACGCCGGCATGTCCACACTCTTTAGAGTAAGCGCAAAGTCCCGGCGGCACGCCCATCCAGTTGGCCAGTGTGCAATCAAAGAGCGTGAGATAAAACTGCCCCACATCATGCCTCACCCACTCGTCGAAAATCTCACACAGAAACCGTCCCCACTGTTCGGGGGTGACGGAGAAGTCGGCCACCGTCGCATTCTCATCTTTTAGATGGGCGAGCCGGCAGCCTTCCGGCTGTCTCACCACTCGCTCCACCAGTGGTGTGACCTGCAAATACTGACATCCTATCTCCTTAAAGAAATGATAGAACTCCTGTGGCTTCTCAGCATTTTGCCGATGAACCACAGCCATGGCGTTCCACTCCACACGATGTTTCTGCAACAGCCGGATGCCCTTCATCACCTGTTCCCAGGAAGGACGACCGGTCGACGTATGCCGATAGGGGTCATGCAGATGCTGCGGTCCGTCTATCGACACACCCACCAGCCATTGGTTGTCATGGAGAAACTCACACCACTCGTCAGTGAGCAGGGTGCCGTTGGTCTGTATCACATTGTCTATTTGTCGGCCACGGCCATATTTTTGTTGCAAACGCACTGCCTGCCGGTAAAAACTGAGCGGACGGAGCAGCGGCTCGCCTCCGTGCCAGGTGAATAGCACCTGCTCCATCGTCTGCGACTGAATGTAGGTACGGATGAACTGCTCCAGCAACTCCTCTGATAACAGCTGACGTGGTGTCTGCGGATAAAGACGCGACTTCTCTAAATAATAACAATAGTCGCAGGCCAGGTTGCAATGGGCACCTACCGGCTTCAAGAAGACGTATAGCGGACGTGCGAATGGGGAGATTGTTTTCATAAGACTGCGTCTCGTCAGTTATTTTAAAAGATGCACGATCCTGCCCTCTATCAGTATCTCGCCAGCCTCCTGCATCTCTCTGAGACACCGCTGCAAAGAATATTTCTGGATACCGAATTGCTCGGCCAACGCCTGACGTGACAAGTCAATCTTCAGATGCCGGCTCTGTTGTCTACCTTGTTCTTCTTTAAAAAAACTTTCCACCTTCTCACGCACACTCATAGAGAGCATCGACACTTTCTTAGTCAGGAACGACACGATATTGGAGAGGATGTGAATCTCATTGAGGGCGATACGGCTGTCGGAAAGAATCAGCGCCTCCATATCCGTGCGCATGAGACGTAGCACACGGGTGTCGGCGACAGCCTCTACGGTCACAGGATAGTGGTTGTCGGCAGCAAAGAGAAAAGCGGGAGCCAACATATTGCCCGAATGATGCATATTGAGGGTAATGATTCTGCCCGATGGACTCATCATGGAGGCAGTCATCTCACCGCTGATGATAATATCGGCATGAAGGCACTCGTCCCCCGCCACGGCGAAGAGAGCGCCTCGTTTATACGTCAGTACACGATAGCGCACGCTGTGCATCGCCTCCATGATCTCCTCGTCGGTCAGTCCTTTGAAAAGTGGACAGGCAGACAGTCCTCTTAAAGTATCTATATCCATACGTCAATCAATGAAAAGTATCACATAGCAAAGATAGAAACAAATTGTGAATTTTTCTAAATTTTAACAAAATTTACGGGTCAGGCATAACAATTGTTACCCCTCTTTATCCTCATTAATGAGTATTTTTGTGAAAAAATAAAAAATGTCTATCAATGAAGATTATTGATCAAATCATCGACCGATTCTCATACAAGCAGAAAGTGGGACTACTCATCTTGGGTGGTGTGATCGTGGGCTTAGGGGGTCTGTTTATGTATTTGCTCCGGGCTCATACCTATATTGCCGACAACCCATCAGCCTGTGTCAACTGTCATATCATGACGCCCTACTACGCCTCATGGAGCCATTCGTCGCATGGCAGAGACGCCACTTGCAACGATTGTCATGTGCCTCACTCCAGTCTGGTGGCCAAATACGGTTTCAAGGCGATGGACGGCATGAAGCATGTAGCCTATTTTGTGACCCACTCCGAGCGACAAGCCATCATGGCAGAAGATATGAGTGCCCAGGTGATCATGAACAACTGCATCCGTTGCCACACCCAGCTCAACCAGGAGTTTGTCAAGACCGGCCGTATCGACTATATGATGGCCAAGCGAGGCGAAGGCAAAGCCTGCTGGGACTGCCACCGCAACGTGCCCCATGGCGGCATGAACTCACTATCGAGCACACCGGCAGCGGAGGGTGTGACCCCTTTGCCACCCAGTCCTGTGCCCGAATGGCTTCATGGTCTGACAGGCCGGTAATGTCTGCACTTCTCCACTTCTTCACTCCTCCACTTCTATCCCAAACCGAAACTTGAAAAAAACAAATATTATGGCAAAGAAATTGAAAAAATGGCAAGGCTGGGCGCTCTTCGGAGGCTCCATGGTCTTAGTGTTTCTTTTAGGCCTGCTCGTTTCATCGCTGATGGAACGCCGGGCTGAGGTGGCCAGTGTGTTCAACAACAAGCGCACTGAGTTTACCGACTCCATCATCGCACAGAACGAGAAGTTCAAGGCCGACTATCCCCGTGAGTATGAGACATGGTCGATGACTGAGGACACCACCTTCAAATCGAAGTTCAACAGTTCTCAGGAAGTCGACGTACTGGAGGCACGTCCTGAAATGGTGGTGCTGTGGGCTGGCTACGCTTTCTCACGCCATTACAACACACCCCGTGGACACAAGCACGCACTTGAGGACATGCGCAAGATTCTGCGTACGGGCAACCCTGGCATACAGATTGGGGCCGACTCTATCGCCGCGGACATGCAGCCCGCCACCTGCTGGACGTGTAAAGGTCCTGATGTGCCTCGCATGATGCGCGAACTGAGTGATTCGAAGTCAGTCATGGACCCAGCCAACTTCTATGCTAAGAAGTGGAGTGAACTGGGTGCCGAAGAGGTGAACCCCATCGGCTGTTCCGACTGTCACGATGCCCGCACGATGGATTTGCGCCCTGCACGTCCCGCCATCTATGAGGCTTTTGCCCGTGTGGGCAAGGATGTGAAGAAAGCTTCTCATCAGGAGATGCGGTCACTGGTTTGTGCGCAGTGCCACGTGGAGTATTACTTCATCAAGCCCGACGACCCCAACAACCCAGGCAAGGCCAATTACCTGGTCTTCCCGCAGCACTATGGCCTGACCTGCGAGGCTGCAGAGAAGTGGTTTGACGAGATTGGTTTTTACGACTATATCCATCCGCTGTCCAAGACCAAGATCCTGAAAGCTCAGCATCCAGGCTGGGAGATGTCGCAACAGGGCATCCACGCCCAGCGTGGGGTCAGTTGTGCCGACTGTCACATGCCTTACAAGAGCGAGGGTGGCGTGAAGTTCTCCGACCATCAGATCATGTCGCCGCTGGCTAAGATAGACCGCACCTGTCAGACCTGTCACCGTCAGGATGCTGAGGTGTTGCGCCAGAATGTCTATGAGCGTCAGGAAAAGTGCAACGAAGTGCGCGACCGTGCTGAGCAAGAGTTAGCCCGTGCCCACTTCGAGGCGAAGTTCATCATCGACAAGGGTGCCACCGAAGCAGAGATGGCTCCCATCCAGGCCCTGTTGCGCAAGAGTCAGTGGCGCTGGGACTATGCCATCGCCTCCCACGGTGCCACCTTCCATGCACCCCAGGAGGTGACCCGTCTGCTCTCCCACTCTGTAGACTATGCTCAGCAGGCACGTCTGCTGATTGCCCGTGTGGCTGCCAAGCATGGACACACTGGCGAGATTCCCGTACCCGACTATTCCACCAAGGCGAAGGCTCAGGCCGCCATCGGTCTTGACATGAAGACCTTGAACGCCAACAAGCAGCGTTTCCTGCAAGAGATTGAGCCCAAGTGGATAGAAGAAGCCAAGAAGAACGGCAAACTCGTATCTCTCTGATGTGGACCAAGCCATGGACACTCCGTGAAGGCTTCGTCATCTGTTGTGGCCTGGTAGTGGCAGGACTGATGCTCGAACTGAGTATCGGCCCTGTCATTTGGGATTCGTTTGCCTGGCCAGCCAACATCATTGTGTTCACCGGCCTTATCGTGCTATGTGTCAGCATCTATCTGCTCCGCCGGTGGGTGTATGCTTTCCGTTTCCTAAGCACCTACCGTGCAGCCGTGCCTGCGCTGCTCTTCGCGGTGGGCCTCACCATCATCATGGGCCTCACCCGTCAGACGGTCAACGGAGCCTGGATTTATAACATGCTCTCTTTTTGGCCTTTTGTGTTGGTGTATGTCTATATCACCGTCATACTCTCCCAAGTCATCATCCATCACATCCTACATTTCCACTGGCGGCGCGACATCCCCTTTTTGCTCAACCACCTCGGCCTCTTCATCGCTATCACCACTGCCACCCTGGGCAACGCTGACATGCAACGTCTGAAGATGATCACCGCCATCGGAGAGCCGGAGTGGCGCGCCCTCAGCGACGACGGCTTGGTCAAAGAACTACCCATCGCCATCGAACTGAAACGATTCATCATGGAGGAGTATGACGACGGCAGCCCCAAGCGCTTCGCCTCTGAGGTGCAGATTCTGACCAAAACGGGCCAGAACATCCAAGCCACCGTCGACGTGAACAAACCTGTCGAAGTGGAGGGTTGGAAAATCTATCAATATGGCTATGACACGGCAATGGGCCGTATGAGTAACATCAGTATCCTGGAACTAGTGAGCGACCCTTGGTTGCCAACGGTCTACACCGGTATCTACATGATGCTGGCGGGCGCTGTATGTATGTTTGTCATAGGAGTAAAGAGGAGGAAAAAGCCATGAGTTGGGACCAATTGATCTATTTCGCTTTTGTGGCACTGCTGCTATGGATAGCAGGGGCTGTCGGAGCATGGAAAGAAAAGAGCCGCACCGCCTTTCTTTTCACAGCGGCCGGCCTGGCTGTGTTTTTCAGCTACATCCTTCTTATGTGGGTCTCTTTGGAACGCCCACCACTTCGCACCATGGGTGAGACACGGCTGTGGTATTCCTTTTTCCTGCCACTGGCAGGCCTCATGGTCTATAGCCGGTGGAAATACAAGTGGATACTCACTTTCTCGACCATCCTGGCCACCGTCTTCATCTGCGTCAACCTCTTCAAGCCTGAGATTCACTCCAAGACGCTGATGCCCGCACTACAAAGCCCATGGTTCGCCCCTCACGTCATCGTCTATATGTTTGCCTACGCGCTCCTCGGTGCCGCCACCGTCATGGCGCTCTATCTGCTGTTTTTCAAGAAAGAGCAACCGACAGACGAGGAAATGGAAATCACAGACAACCTCGTATACGTGGGACTGGCCTTTATGACCATCGGCATGCTCTTCGGTGCTTTATGGGCCAAAGAGGCCTGGGGGCACTACTGGTCGTGGGATCCTAAAGAGACATGGGCGGCCATCACGTGGTTTGCCTATTTAGCCTACATCCACTACCGGTTGATGCCACGCCACCGCCTACGTCTGTCGCTCTGGATGCTCATTGCAGCTTTTATCCTGCTCCAAATGTGCTGGTGGGGCATCAATTATCTGCCAAGCGCACAGGGCAGCAGCGTCCATACGTATAGCGCATGACGTAAAAAGTGAACATCCGGCTGACATAATAGATGCCATCATCGGCCAGGCGATAGTCTTTTATCTCGGCTGGTGACAACGAATTGTACTTACTCTCCCCTTTCCTCTGGAAAAGACAGGCTAATTATGATAAAAAAAGAATACCTTTGCACTCAGAAATTGCGAATTAATGATTATGGCAACGAACAAGCACTTTAATTCCTACAAGGAAGGGTTGGATCTAGAGATCCTACGGGACTACTGTATGGAGTACGGGGAGAGGCGCGTGATGGAGCGAGGCGAGATGTTGGAGGAGGTGGGTGAACCAGCGAAGTGGGTGGCCTTCGTGGAGCGGGGCTGCTTCAAATACATAGTTCATAACGACGAAGAGGGAAAGGATTACTGCACGGGCTTCGCCTTCGAGGGTGAGTTTGTATCCGACTTCCCCTATTGCCTCGATGGCGACATTTCTGAGGTGTGCATCGAGGCGGACATGCCCTGCGAGGTGCGCGTCATCAGCGGACAGGAACTGCAGACCCTGATTGACAACGACCCAAAGATGGCGAATATGGACTTGAAGATACTGAAGAACCTATTCAAGATGGTCTATGCCCGAGACCTCGACCACTACCGCTACACAGCCCGTGGCCGTTATCGCCAACTGCTCAATCGCTGTCCGCAGATTGTACAGATGCTCTCGCTGAAGGACATCGCCTCTTTTCTCAACATCACCCCCACATATCTCAGCAAACTTCGCAAGGAAATGACGTTTGAGCAGTAAGAAGACTGAATTATTTTTAATTCGCTTAAGCTCAACCGAATTGTTAATCAATTCATATTTTCCCTCACTTTAACGCATTTTTCTCAAACTATTTTGAGAGTGGCACCCTCGGCTTCCATATTCCAGTTTTAGCCGAGGGCTATTTCATGCTTTTTGTGTACCTTTGTCCATCATCCAATGCTTATTACTCCTAAGCAATAAGCGGAAATGAGAACCACTAGACAATCATGGAAACACAATATTTCATAAAGGTTAAAAAGTATCCCGGGAATGAGTCAAGGGTCGCAGTGATGCGATCCTTGATTGATGTTGTATACTCAATGAACCTCGTCCTCGAGATATTTCGAGAGGCGGATTCTCACCACAGCACAATAGGATAAGCGACCACAAACTCGGTGAAGTCGGCCTTGCCTAAATGAGCCTTCACATAACCTCCTACGGACAGCCCGCCAGTGTGCGGGATGGTATACAGGAGGCCTATGCGCTCATAATAAGACTTTTCTATGCGCTTGGCATTGTCGCCCATCCGACGATAGAGATAAGGTCCGGCAGACATGGACATGGAGAGATTGTGATAAAACACCTGGTGCTTGAAGGCGATGCCAAACGACCAAGGGCTGTGGGGGATGGACAAACCTTTGGCCTCATCCATCTTTCTCACATGTGAGGCATAAGTGCCATAAAACACATCAAAACCGATGCCGGAAGCCCACTTGCGGTGATAACGGTACATCAGATCGGCCTGAAACGAATAGGCCATATAGTGCGGAAAAGTAGATGTGCGATACTCAGGGTCGTCGGTACTTGTCTGAAACTGCGTCTTCTGCCAGTCTTCATTGAGCGACTTGCCACCCACACCGGCAGTGAAATTGAGATAGACATACCGCTTGAAAGCCTTGCGGGAAAGAGCCGTATCGGGGAGCACCACATCCTTGTAATAGGGTTCATAGACCAATGCCAAAGACGGACCAAGGAAATTGGCACCCTTGTTGGGCCGGTTGAGGGCACCATTGCTCAGATGCCAGTATTCCACACCGGCCTTTAGTCCCCAGTCACGAGCCACCCGATAAGAGGCATGGAGCCCGGCACCGAAGAAAATGAGCCAGCGTGCCCCGATCATCTCGTTGTCGACATTGTAGACAGGGTTGTACTTTGTAGGGCTATACCCCACCCCGATATTGATGGAGTAGTCTGCCTCCCACCGCTGATTGCGGAAAAAGGGACGGGCAAAAGAACCATAAAGAGCCAGAGAGTTGCCCAGATAAGAGTCGTAGTCTACCTCTTCTGCCATGCCCCATTCAGGGTCAGGGTCGCGATGCATGGTGACTCCATGATTAAAGCTGTATTGCACCCCCAAGCTGATGGTGGGATAGCCATACGCCGCAGCAAACACATCACTGTCTGACCGCAATGCCGAATAGGTGACCTCGCCACCGAAAGAGAAATTGCGACGGCCTTTCTGCCATTTCTTTTGATACTTGTCCATAACGAGGGCCCAGCCTGGACTGACTTGAAGGCTGCCACCCCAGTGACGAGCAAGTGTATCGGCCTGCTCCGCATGAAGCGTCAGGCAGAAAACGAACAACAGGCAGAATGAAAAAACGCTCCGTCTCATACGATCTTCTTGAATGTACGTAGCGCAGTGGCTGTAGTCGCCCTGGCTACTTCCTCCTCACTGACGCCATATACCTCAGCCAGCCGCTGAATGACATAAACAAGATAAGCACTCTCGTTGCGTTTGCCGCGCATAGGCACTGGTGCCATATAGGGGGCGTCGGTCTCCAACACGATGCGATCCAACGGCACATGGGCAAGGGTCTGAGGCAGAAGACTCTTCTTAAAGGTGAGCACGCCTCCGATACCTAAGACGAAGTTGTCGAACTCCAACAACTGTGCCGCCTCGATGGCATTGCCTGTAAAGCAATGAAACACCCCACCTGGCAAACGGTCACGGTAGCGGCGTAGGATAGCCACCAACTCGTTCTGTGCCTTGCGGCAGTGAATCATCAGCGGCAGCCCGGTCTCACACGACCACTGCACCTGACGCTCAAAAGCATCAGCCTGCTCTTTTTCAAACTCACGGCTCCAATAATAGTCAAGTCCTACTTCGCCGATGGCGATGATGTCGGGCGTCAGCCGCTGCCTCATCTGCTCCAACACGCTCACATAGTCGGCCCTCACCTCCTCAGGATGCAGGCCCAACATAGGATACGCAAAACCTGGATTCTGCCGGCACACACTCATGACGGTGTCGAGAGAGGGCAGGTCGATGGCGGGCACCAGCATCCGGGTGACCCCTGCCTCGCGGGCACGTGAGATGACTAACTGACGATCTTCGTCAAACTCCGCACCGTCAATATGGATATGGGTATCAATATAATTCATCAGTAAATATGCGGCTCATGCCGACGGTAATAATACACGATGCCATAGCGGCGGCACTGGGCGTAGCGCGTCTCGGGCGGCTCGTTCTCATAATGCTGCTCAATCTGATTCCAAAGACTGAGGATCACCTCATCGATACGGGTACGCAATGAGGAGATGTCGGCAAGGGCGGCCTTGGTGCGCATCTGATACTGCCGCTGCGAGTCGTACATGCCCTTGAAGACGTCGAAATGGGTGACGACAGCTCCAATAGGAGGGGTAAGTACAGGTTTGCCGCCTTTTTTCACCCGCGACTTCTCGCCGTTGATGACTTTTGGCGCCCACTCCATGACAGCCTCGGAGGTTTTCAGATAAGGCACCGCTGTTGCTCCAGGCTCAAGACCATACATGGGCAGTACGTCGCGCGATATCTCACCCCTTTCGATGGCCAGGAAGAGCACTTGCAGGAAATGACTGAGATACATCATGGCCTGATGCTGCAAACCGGCAATGCGCCTGGCATAGCGCACCTGCGTGCGCATGCACAACTGATACTGCTCCAACGCCTGAGAGAGACGCTCACAAAGCTGCCGCGCCTCGGCTATCATACCACGGTCAAGGAAACGCGCCTCGACCGTGTAGGAGGCATTGCTGTCTGTCAGCGCCCGCAACGCTTGAAGACGTGAGGCATCGGTTTTTGGCAAACGTCGATAGGGCATGTCTTAGTTGAGAGTAGTTTAGTATTCTCTTTTCATCATCTCATTGGTGAAAGCCACCAACTCACGCTTCCGTTCATCACTCACCTGAACAGCGTCGAGATACTTACGGCTTTCATGGAAATAATACTTGATTTTTTCAATAGCCAGACGGTTGATGCCAATCTCGTTGTACAACTCGGTGATGGCCGCCACCTTCTCCTGTGGGTCAGGGTCGGGCAGATTGAGCCAATGCAGCATCGTCTCACGCTGACGTTCGTCGGCCAGGGCGAGGGCGTTGATGAGCATATAGGTCTTCTTGTTGGAGATAATGTCACCACCGATGGCCTTGCCAAAGACCTTGGTGTCGCCATAGACATCGAGATAGTCGTCCTGCAACTGGAAGGCCAGGCCGATCTGCTCTCCAAATTTGTATAGATGGTCTGCATCAGCCTCCGGTGCGTCGGCCAGGATGGCGCCTATCTTCATGGCACAGGCAAGCAGCACACTCGTCTTAAGGCGTATCATCTCTATATACTCCTCTTCTGAGACATCATTGCGGCTCTCAAAATCCATGTCATATTGTTGTCCCTCGCCTATCTCCAGTGCTGTGCGTGAGAAGAGGCTGAGCACCTCACCCAGTTTGTCGGGCCGACACTGGGCCATCCGCTGGTAGGCGAGCACCAGCATCGAGTCGCCTGACAAGATGGCTGTATTGGCATTCCAGCGCTTGTGCACGGTGAGGTGGCCACGGCGCAAGGTGGCATTGTCCATAAGGTCGTCGTGCAGGAGCGTATAGTTGTGGTAGGTCTCCAGGGCACAGGCCGAGGAAATGATGCTCTCAGGGTCATCCTTGTAAAGATTGTAGGCCAGAAGCATCAGCGTGGGGCGGATGCGCTTGCCTCCCAAAGACAACACATACCTGATCGGCTCATACAGACCGACAGGCTGACGGTCGTGCGCTACCTTTGCCAAATCGGCATTGATCAGTTCTAATAGTTCGTTTGAATTGAGCATAGCTGTATATCATTATAATTTAAAGACGATAGGGAGATGCACCAGCGTGCGACAAGGCACGCCATTGCTCACGCCAGGCTGCCAACGGGGCAGCATACGGACCACACGCAGGGCTTCTCTGTCGAGCAGAGGATGCACAGCATGCACCACCTTAGCATCGACAGTAGTGCCATCGGCATTGACGATGAAAGACACCATCACACGCCCTTGTATTTGTTGACGGCGAGCCGCATCAGGATATTTCAAGTTCTTGGTAAGCCATTGGATCAACAGCATCATACCACCTGGAAACTGCGGCAGCTGCTCCACCACACGCAGGGGAAGGGTCTCCTGCACGTCAGCGGTAGCCTCTGGCATCACGTCGTCGATGATATCCTCCAAAGTCACCTCCTCCTCAAGCGCCAGCTCCACCGGACGTGGTGGCACCACAGTCTCCGGCTTGACCATAGTGGCCTTTTCCTCCACGGTGACAATCTGTTCGGTCACGGGAGGCAAGTCGGGCTTGAGAGCTTCCAGTTGTGGACTATTCTCTATGGGGGGCATCAGCTCCATATCCTCGGGGATGTCGCCGGCAAGAATGTCCTCATAGTCGTCGAAGGAGTCGGTGGTGGTATACTCTAAACACACCACCAGCAGGGCAAGCGCAAGCACCAGTCCCAAGAGGAAACGGGTGCCACGACTGCTCTCCAGATCGGCTGTTAAAGACTTTTTTACCTCCATGAATCAACGACATGACACGTTTGGGCAAGCAAAGTTAATTGAAATCAGACAAACTACAAAAATATTTAGTTTTTTTTACGTTATCTGCTGGGGAAACCTACCTGTTGCCATTTCTCTACCACCCTCACCCAATAATCTCAGCAAAAAAACGTTATATGGATATAAACCATTCCAAATATGATTTTTCGGCAAAAAAAAGCCACAATTAGCTGAAAAAGGTGTAAATTTGCACTGACGATGCGTAAAAAAGAGTGTATCTGATGAAAAAAAACGTATTAGCTCTCCTGTTGGCACTCACTGCTATATGCGCCGCCGCTCAGGAAAGCCAAACCGCATACAACTTCTTAAGACTACCGGTAAGCGCCCACGCCGCGGCGCTTGGCGGCGACAACATCAGTATCATAGAAAACGATGCCTCGCTCATCTTCTCCAACCCTGCACTGCTCTCTTCTGTCAACGACAAGAACCTCGGCATCAACTATATGAACTATATGGCTGGCGTCAACACGGCCAGCGCCACCTACAGCTGGATACTCGCCGACCGCGCCACCATGGCCGCCAGCGCACAATATATGGGCTATGGCACCATGAAGGAAGTGGACGAGAACAATGTGCAAACGGGTGACTTCTCGGCCAAAGACATCTCAATGGGTGCCTACCTCAGCTACAACCTCACCAACCGACTAGTGGGTGGCATTGCCACCAAATTAATCATGTCATACATCGGGCAATATCACTCGCTCGCTGTAGGCGTAGACCTGGGTCTCAACTATTATGATCCGGAGCAGGACTTGTCTGTCTCTGCGGTGGCCAGGAATTTAGGTGGCCAGTTGGAGGCTTACGACGAGGAGTATGAGCGGTTGCCTTTCGACCTGAGAGTGGGCTTCAGCAAACGGCTGAAAGGCGCCCCCCTGCGACTATCGGCCACACTAAGCGATCTGACACACTGGGACTACAAATTTGTCAACCACCTGTCTGCGGGCATCGACATCATGCTGTCGGGGCAGATATGGGTGGGTGCCGGTTATAACTTCAGGCGCGCCAATGAGATGAAGATACAAGGCGCAGACGGAGCGAGCAGCCACGGCGCAGGTCTGTCGTTGGGAGGCGGCGTGCAACTGGAACGCTTCAAGCTCCACTTGTCTTACGGCAAATACCATGTCTCCTCATCATCTATCATAGCAAATATCGCATTTAACATCTAAAATATGAAAAAGATAACAATCGCTATCGACGGGCACTCCTCATGTGGGAAAAGCACCATGGCAAAAGACCTTGCCAAAACTATAGGATATATCTATGTAGACACAGGCGCCATGTACCGCGCCGTGACACTTTACGCGCTGCAGCACCAACTGCTCGACGAGGAAAACATCGACGAGGAGCAACTCAGCGAGAAGATGGGCGACATACAAATCTCTTTCGTTCTTAATCAGGAGACTGGCCGCCCCGACACTTATCTCAATGGCGTGTGTGTGGAAAAAGAAATACGCGGCATGGAGGTATCGAACAACGTGAGCCGCATATCAGCCATACCTTTTGTCAGAGAGGCGCTGGTGGCGCAACAGCAACAGATGGGAAAAGACAAAGGCGTGGTGATGGACGGCAGAGACATCGGCACCGTAGTCTTTCCTGACGCGGAACTGAAGGTGTTCGTCACTGCCACCGCTGAGGTCAGGGCCCAGCGCAGATATGACGAACTGTGCTCCAAAGGAGAGTCCCCCGACTACGAGGAGGTGTTGAAAAACGTGAAGGAGCGTGACTATCTGGACAGCCACCGAGAGGTAAGTCCCCTGCGAAAAGCCGATGACGCTATCGAGCTCGACAACAGCGAAATGACGATCCCCCAGCAGAATGAGTGGCTCCTACAAAAATATTATGAGGTGGCGGGAGAGTGACCAAAAGGAAAGATCAAATGATATCGTCATAACGCTTGCTCGTAATAACGTCATTACGAAAGGAAGAAAAAACAAGAAAGGCATCCTCCTGGGATGCCTTTCTCATTGTCTGTCTATTTATTTGATAAACTTGTGTCCGTTGATGATGTAGATGCCTTTGGGCAACTCATCCAGTGAGATGCGGCCATCGACCACCTTCGTGGTGCCTACCTTCATACCACTGATGTTATAGACCGACACCACTTCATTTTCTGAAGCAAACGGCATCATAACACCTTTTATAGAGGTCACGATATCCATGTTGCTATAGTCGTCGTCGGAACCGTCGGCTGCAGAGATAAAGTAGCAGTGGAACGGTTTGACAGTGGCTGTACCCTGAACGAATTTCTGACCCTTGCTGTCAAGATAGTAGATATTGGCCACTTTCTTGGTGTAATAGGTGCCACGATAGTTGTACACCTTTGAACCGGTAATCAGCGATGCGTCTTTGAGCACGGTGGCATTGCTGGCTTTGAACTCCAGTTTCTTGCCTGTCAGATTATAAGCCTCGCCCCAGTGGTTGGACGGTACGGCCATGATATACGGACGATTGGCCAAGATCTTGTCAGTATAGTCGAAGCAGACAGTGCTATAGCCCTTGATGCCGCTGAACTGTTTGATCCAAAGATTCTTGCCGGTGTCATCGTCAGAGGTGAACCATCCCAACTGATAGCTGGAGTACATCAACTGATCCACATTGAATGGCACTACGAGCGACTCCCAGCCATCTCCCTGACCAGTGGCGCCAATCTGAGGCACACGCGTATAAGTGATATTGTCGGCCACAAAAGTGATGGGCGAATAGAAGTCATAGCCATCCTGAAGTGTGATCTTGCTGGCTGAGGAACCCTTGACAATATTCTTGTTGCTCAAACCGGCAGGCACGGTCTCACCCTCGTCAAAGATATAGAGGGTGTTGGGGTTGGAATTGGGCACAACTTTGGTGATCTGGCTAGCCACGCCTGACATGCTGACAGCGGCCACATTATCTCCCACAGTGATGGTAGATTCCACTTCCACTGGCGTCGAGGTACCGTCGCCAGCAAAGAGCAAGACACCATCTTTAAGCGAGTAACCAAGGTGTTGGCCATTGGTCAGCTGAGTTTTACCTCCAGAGTAATAGAAGATGAATCCATAATCATATTCTTTGGACAGCTCACCAAAGTCAAACGCGAGATCCTTGGTTTCACCGGCAGGTACGATAATATTATATTTCTCATATCTGTAGCCCACCCATGAACCTGAGCCGGCCTTCCTTCGCATCAGCCACAGCAGAACCACATCATTGTAATTGTAAGCAGAGAGGTTTTCTATCTGAGCCACGCCCCTCACCTCATCGCTATAGATCTTGTATTTGGATGCAGAGGAGACATAATCTGGTGTCACGGAAAGCACCTTCAGTTTCTTGGTGGGAGTACTGCTGGTGATGGTAACTTTCGAGTTGCCTATCACATTTTCGCCAGATGCATCCGTGGATATCCATACATTATAAGCAGTCCCTGAGGAGGTGGCGGAAGCTGGAGTGAAAGACAAGGCTGCATTATAACTCTCACCCTTGGGCAATATCACACGCACCTTGCTCCTCACTGAGCCTTTGGTGCTGGTGGTGCTGGCAAAGAGATACACATATCCTGTATAATCCTTGTCACCCGAATTGGTCAGTTTGAAATTGACCGGCTGGGATACGCTCTTGGTGCAAGACCCGGTAAACACAAAGTTGGTGGCCTTCAATGAGGCACTCATGGGCACCAAACTCGATGTGATGGAACCACTCTTGTAGTTGACTTGCACATAATTGGAAGAAGTATTGGGACATTGTGTCCATTCCTCCTCACCGTTGAGGATATAAATGGGATACAGTTTACACTCTGCAGTAGTGCCAGAGGCGGGCTTGAAATCGGCAGCCTTCAAGGTATATGATATTGTTCCCATGGACGACCCAGCAGCCACCATAGCCTCCTCACCATTCTCCATCAATTTATTGACGAATCCATCAGAGTCCAGATATCCAAGACCGCACTTGAATTTGGCATCTTTGGAAGAAATATTCTTATAGACCACCTTGACGACATTGGATGCTACGCTACTGATGGTAGAGGTCAGTTCAGGAGCGCCTTCTGTATAGGAATATCCGTTTTCGGGCTGCAAATTGAAGTATGCATTCTGAGAGAGGGTGTAACTACTAGAACCTGCGGCGGCATCAAAACCATTGGAATCGTAAGGATTGAGCACAGAGAGTGCGAAGTAGCCGTCATATTGGCCTTTCCATCCCCAGTTGACATGGAAAAGGCCACGGCCGTCATATCCATCAACGATGAATGCATGGTTATCTTTATTACTGATACCATTGTACATCACAGGTCGGTTTTCTTCCAGCTCACCCAGCACCATACTCTCCCATTTCTCAGTAGTATAGTTAGAACGTGCGACAAAGGAGGTGTTAGGACTGAAACCGAAATAATTGACCAATGCCGCCTTGATGGTGTTCATCGAGGCGGAAGTGGCACTCGTTGAATAATTGCTCTTCAATGCCTTACCTACATATAATATTAAGTTAGCCACGGCGGACAATTGAGCTGATGTCTCTGTGCCATCGTAGATATCATACATTTTTGTCCAGTTGAAGGCAGTCCCCACCGGCACTTCTTTCAAGGTGATACCTCCAGTTGTTGTATAGGAGGGGATTTTTACCTGCGTTTTGGCAGGCATACGGTCACGGTAGAAATAGACCAACTGAGCCGTAGCCACAGCCACACATCCTGCAAAGGTGCGTGTACTGTTGACCGTGGGACATGAGTTGTTGAAAGGTTTGTCCTGAGACCATTGACAAGTCACCAACGGCCGCACAGGATTGGTCGATGCCATCTCACCATAGGCACGTCTTGGGGCAGTCCTTTCCACACCCTTCTGGTCGAGCTCATTGATTTCCGCCTCATAGCCATCCAGCATGTAACGCACGTTGTCGGGCAGATTGTCCATGTCCAACGTACCCGTGTCGGAATAGCCAAGGATGTCTCTGGTACGGTCGTCACCTGAAACAATGACAAAACCTCCGTTTTGTCCATTATTAAAAATGTAATAGCATGACGACTCATCCCGAGAAGCCATCGCTCTTTTGGGGCCGGGGTTGACAGCCAAATCGCCCGCCAGGCGGATGCCTTTCGACTGCATGAACGAACGAGCCTGAGCCATTGCCTCAGCCTTTGAGACAGGTCCGGCCATCACGCTGACAGCAAAAGCCATCATAGCCCCCATTGTTAACAATACTTTTGTCTTCATAATTTAATGATTATTATTAATTATATTATTATTTATTTTTCTGATTATCAATTCCTTACATTCTTCCATCAGCCATTTTGGCGTACTGGTGGCTCCACAGATGCCAACCGTCTTCACTCCCTGAAGCCATCCCATATCTATTTCGCCAGAGTTTTCTATCCGCTTGCTATTAGGGTTCACCCTCAGGCATTCGTTAAAAAGCACCTTGCCATTGCTGCTCTTGCCTCCTGAGACAAACAAGATGAGGTCGTGCCTTGCCGCGAAAGCGGCGATGTTAGGCATACGGTTGGCCACCTGTCTGCAAATGGTGTCGAAACTCTTAAACTCAGCTCCGCCTGAGATATGCTCCTGTATATAGTCAATGATGCGATGCAACTCGTCCACCGACTTCGTGGTTTGCGAATAGAGGTAGATGTCTCTGTTGAAATCCAGATGACTGACATCATCAATATTCTCCACCACAATGGCCTGATTGTGGGTCTGCCCCACAAGGCCAAGCACTTCGGCATGTCCGTTCTTGCCGAAGATGACAATCTGCGCATGAGGATTGTTGTCATACTGCTTCTTGATGCGCTTCTGCAGCTGCAGCACCACGGGACAAGTGGTGTCGATGATTTCGATATGGTGACGCTCTGCCAGTTCATAGGTCTCTGGCGGCTCTCCATGCGCCCTCAGCAGCACTTTCACGTCATGAAGTTTGGAGAGGTCGTCGTGGTTGATAGTCACCAGCCCCAGGGCGCGCAGCCGCTCACATTCCATGCCATTGTGTACGATGTCGCCCAGACAGTACAAAGTCTTGTCCTGCAAGAGCTCTTCCTCAGCCTTATTGATGGCTGTGGTCACACCGAAACAAAAGCCGCTGCCGTTGTCTATTTCTATCTGAACCATCTATTTTCTCAAATTTTCAAAATACATATCTAATAGGTCACCTGCCGCGGCAAACGAAGTCTGTCTGCCGGTAAGCACCTTCCGCTCTGCCTCCTGCAAGTGGTCCTGGATGAGTGAGCTGTTGTAGAAACTGCTGCGCAGCTGCTCATTGATAGTTTCATACATCCAGTACTTGCTCTGTTCGTTGCGCCGGTAGTCGAAGTATCCATTGGCCTTGACGAAGTCGATATACTCATAGATCATATCCCACACCTCTTTAATACCGAGGCCATAGAATCCACTATAGCAGAGCACTTTGGGCATCCACCCACTCTCCGACCGCGGGAAGAAGTGCAGCGCATTGCGAAAATTGGTGGCGGCCATATGGCACTTGTCCACATTGTTGCCGTCGCACTTGTTGATGACGATACCATCTGAGATTTCCATGATACCGCGCTTGATGCCCTGCAATTCGTCGCCTGTACCAGCCAACTGTATCAGGAGGAAAAAGTCAACCATCGAGTGACAGGCTGTCTCACTCTGTCCTACACCGACGGTCTCCACGAATATCTTATCGTAGCCGGCAGCCTCGCATAGGATGATGGTCTCACGAGTCTTACGCGCCACACCACCTAAAGAGCCTGCTGTGGGGCTAGGACGGATAAAGGCTTCCTCGCGAAGCGACAGTTTCTCCATACGTGTCTTGTCGCCCAAGATACTACCCTTGGAACGTTCGCTGCTGGGGTCGATGGCCAGCACTGCAAGTTTGCCACCTTTCTCGTCGAGCACATGGCAGCCAAACATGTCGATAGACGTGCTCTTGCCAGCACCCGGCACACCGCTGATGCCCACACGCACCGAGTGTCCGCTATGGGGCAGGCAGCGCTCAATCACTTCTTGCGCCTTGGCCTGATGCTGAGGGTTGACACTCTCCACAAGTGTCACTGCCTGACTGAGGATGGTGACATCACCCTTCAGGATGCCCTCCACCATCTCGGCAGCGGTATATTCCCTACGGCGGAACCTGTCCCGCCTAAGGTACGGATTGATGATTGACGGCTGATCGACACCCGAATTGACGGTCAGCCCTTTGTATTCTGCGCTGTTCTCAGGATGTTCCATATTTTCGTTTTTACTATTTCACTTGTACGTCTATCACCACCTTGGGGGTGCGCGGGTCATTGGTGATCATCAGCACCCGTGGCTGCTGGCGCACGTTTTTCAAAGCCTTGAGGTCGGCTGTCACCTTCAGTTTGGCGGAGCCGCCCGGCGGTATCTTAGTGTCTGACAGGTCTACCATCAGTCCGGCTGTGAACATCTGCAGGGCGGTGATCTCCAGTTCGGTACGTCCCACGTTCTCCAGCACGATGGTGCCTTTCTTTTTCTTCTTGCCCTCAAAGGCGCCGAGGTCGAGCACGCTGTCAGAGATCCTTAGTTTGGGCGAGTAGAGGAGCTGCTGGTCGGTGACCAGTCCAAACGACGGCAGCAGGATGGTCGTGATGTGTATCTCCTTGTCCTCACTCACCCTGTCGCCAGGTTTCTGCCCCAGATAGACCGTGGTCTGTGTCAGTCCGTGGTCATGGAGCTTCTTCGAGTCGAGGGTCAGCGTGATGATGCCCGACTTGCCTGGTGGTATCGACGAGGGCGACACGTCGGCGATGAGATAAGGCGGCAGATGCATCAGCACTGGCGTGGCGATATCACCCGTCGAATTGAAGACGTGTATCTGCTCTGTGGGGCGCTCTCCCATGCTCACGTCGTCGAACGTGATCTCGGCCTTGTCGGTCTTCAACTTGCCCAGCGTATAGTCATAGCCACCGGCGAAGTCGCGTATCTCCTCCACCACGACACCTTTGATGGTGAGTGTGAAGGGCAGCGAGGCGCCACTGGTGTAGACATCGATATACTTCTCAAAGCGACCCATCTGTCGGGCGTCGTAGGTGGCCGACACCACAAATGGCTTGTTCTCAGAGATGACTCCCTTGGGATAGCTCACCTGCGTGCATCCGCAACTGGTCTCCACGCCTTTGATGGTCACATTGCCCACTCCCTCATTGAGCAGTTCAAACTGCGCGGTCACGGGCTTCATAAAGAGTACCTGTCCACAGTCGATCACCTGGGTGGCCGATGTGATACGCTGCGCGGCAACGCTTGTCACAACCGACGCACTGATAGCGGTGAGGATCGTCTTCAGGCCTATGTTCATTCTCATTATTATTCTATATTATTCTACTGTCACGGTCAGGGCCTTGCCGGTGGCGGAGTATTCTGGTGAATAGGCGCACTGCACTTTACAGGTGCCTGTCTCATACGTTCCCTGACGGTCTATATAATATTCGGTCTCCAGCACATGCGTGCCTTTGCCGAGTTGGTCGAAGTAATAGCAGGTGGTGTAGTCCTTGGGCGCGATATAGTAGCCATAGTGATAGCCACTCAACTGCTCCACTGGTTCCATACAAGCAGCGCGACGGTCGATGACTTCCACGAAGTCGTAGTCACGGTCGGCCTTAATGGTGATGCGCACCTTCACTTTGTCGCCCACATGCAACACTTTTGAGTCAGAGCGTATCTCCCTGGTCACGGAGATGCCGGCGGAGTGTTTCTCCACGTCTTTGACGGGCTGCATAAACTGAGCGTAGAGCGCGCCCCATGAGGTGCCGTCAGAGGTCTTCCGGGCCTCAAATGTCTGTTTGCCGTCGGCAGTCATGGACGTTTTCACATAACCCAGACCCGCGGTGGCCTTGGGCATTTCCACGGTCTTCCCATCAATTGCCAGTGTGGTCTCCACCCGCTCGCCCAGTTCGCCGATATGGCCTTCGAGGAAAGCATAGACCGCGTCAACGGTATTGATGGGGGTATCCCACGACTGTGTGCGCTTCTCTTGCAGGAGCCACCGCCGCATCTCGTCGACGGTCTGCGTATCTTCGGGCTGCAGTCTCTTGATGGCCTCGATGGCGGCCACCTCTGTCGGGATGGCATACGAGAACCACGAGTACTGTGCCTTGCGGGTGTCGAAGTAGCGTCCCATCTCCTCGGTCACCACCGAGTACTCACGCAGGCTCTTGAGGTATTCGCTGGCTTTCTGCTGTCTGCCGTAAGCCGCAAGAATGACAGCGGAGTTGGCTTTGCCATAGATGGTAAACTCAGATGGTTTCTTGGCGATCTTATCCACCATATAGGTATTGGCGGCGTCGACCTTGCCAGGCAGTTTCCTACCGTCCAGTGCGAACGTGTAGAGGGTGCGCAGAGCGGTCTCACTGGGCATGACACGATGGCCTTTCTTCTCCCACTTCCGCATCTCTTTCTCCTCTTCCACTTGTTGTTCGCCCAGATATTCAAAGGCACTGGTGAGCATGTCTGCCACCTGCTCCTGCTTTCCGATCATCTGGTTGAGCCGCACCAGCATCTCGCTGACAGCCACTGTCATATACCGGCTGCCTCTCATTCCAGGCCACCAACTCCATGAACCGTCGCTTTGCTGCAGTTTGCTGAGTTTCTCTATCGCAGAGGAAAGTCTGAGGTCCATGGTGGTCTCATCGAAGAATTTCACCAGACTACGTTTCTGACTCTCCTCACGGTCTGCATCACCCACCCAGGGTGTCTCATTGAGAAGCAAGTCTTTGAGTTCTTCGTTTTTGGCCAGACTGCTCATCATGCTGTTCTCTTCGCCTTCTTCGTTGCGCCAACTGTCGATGGTGGCTTTAGTCTGGGGTGAGAGATGCAACAGATAATGAGACAGCGAGTTGGCGTAGAAAGAGGCTGCCACAGAGATGGCGTTGTCGGAATTGGAGAGGCCAAGCGTAGGCAGTGTCTGTATCATCAGCCAGGCCGGATTGTTGGTATACTCGATGGTCAGCTTACCGTCGCTGATGCCTTTGGGGAATAGGCGGTCGAGGCTGACCGTCGTGGTCTGTGCCCCATTCTGTGAGAAAGGATAGGTACGGGTCACCAATTCTTTGTCGGGCAGGATGGGCAGATAGTGCTGCTCTCCATCGGAGAAGCCATCGCCCTCGGCCACCATCCGGCATACGAGCAGGGTGCCATCGCCCTCAGGTGAATAGTCAAATGCCACGCTTGTGGTTTGTCCTGCCACCACCTGATAAGGCTGTGACTTGGTATAGATGGTATGCCCCGTGACAGGGTCTACGAGGGTCATCCTCGCGGTGCCGCTGATGTCACGCTCGCTGGTATTGAGGATACGGGCGGAGATGCGAGCCTCGTCGCCTACTCTGACAAAGCGTGGCATATTGGGCTGTATCATCACGTCTTTCTTGGCCACTGTCTCACCTTCGATAAGGCCATAGTTCATCACTTTGTCGGTGGCCAGTCCCATCACACGCCAAGTGGTGACACTCTCGGGAAGCGTGAACTTGACATAGACGCTTCCGTCTGCACTGCTCGTCAGCGTGGGATAGAAGAATGCTGTCTCCGAAAGATTTTCTCTCAGCTGGACAGACTCGCCCGAGGTATCTGTTTCTTCTACCGCCTCTTCCTTTTGTTCGGCATCATTGCCACTGGCTTTTTGGAACGCCACCTCTCTCAGTGTGTTGAGACCATCTTCACTTGCCATATCAGCCACCTCAGCGGTAGCCATCTCTTCCATCATTGGCGCTGCATCATATCTGACACCTCCCGCACCCATCATCCTGCTTTTGTGGAACATGATACGCGGACGCCAGAACTCAAACAGCTGATAATCAAAGGCTGAATAGTCGAGCGACGGCACATTTTTCGTGAAAAGATTCTGACGGCCATAAACATTCGTAGTACCGAAATTCATCACTTGCCACCGGGTGGAAGGAAGACTGACGGTGATGCCCGGATCAAACGACCACTCATGCCTCCATATCTGGTCAAGAGAGCGGTCATACATCGCTGCTATCACACTGACATCGGCGGGGCTGCCGTCGGGTCTCGTGGCCCGCATGGTCCATTCCTCGCTCTGTCCGGGTGTCAGACGGTCGCGGAAAGTAGTCCATTGCAGAAGGACACGTTTGTCAGGCATCGGCCTGCGAATGGTGGTCTGGTGGGTATATGCCACACCGTCTCTCACCCATGCAAAAGTAAGCAAGAGTCCCGAGCCGTATGCCTCCTGATACTTGAACTGATAAGTCTTGATGGCGTTGTCGAGACGGAAGGAACCGCTCTCCAGCACCTTATTGTCGGCGATGATGGAATAGAGCACATGGGTGTTGGGGTCTGAAGAGCCCACCTGTAGATACACAGGGCTGCCGTCAGCAGCGAACTCACGTGCTGTGACATAATACCAGTCGTGAGTCTCGATGCAAGGCCGCTTGTCTGACAAGGAGAATAGCACAAATTTCTGCTCTATGGTGTCAGTGCCGCACACGGCCTTGATGACATGCTCTCCCGACTTGAGCGACCGGGCTATCTTGCTGAAGTCCACAGGCGTATTAGTGCGCGCCTGATATTTTTTCGCATTCCCGTCGATGGTATAAGTCACCTCGCTGTCCACACTGGCGCCAGCCGCGTTACGATAACCGAATGAGATGGTCTTTACGCTGTCGGCTATCATCTGCTGGGGGATATTGCATGAGAGCACGGTGGCACGCGTTCCCAGTGGCAGACTGAGGCTTCCCTCATGGGTCTCTCCACCCTGGTCTGTCACCTGAGCGGAGATGATGAAGTTGTAAAAGCGTGAGCGCAGGTAAGAGGGTGCCTCTGGGTCGTAGTCGTCGGGCATCACAAAAGGAACCCGTACTGTGAACGAGCCATCATCACCCGTCACAGCCGTCTCTTCTATCAGCGTCTCGGCCTCTTCAGTATGCCACCACCACCATAAAGCCTGACGCCTACTCACGGTATACTCCACTTGAGCACCTTGCACGGGCACACCAGAATAAGTCTTCGCATACCCCTTCACTTCAAGGATATCGCCGGGCCGGTATTCTTCCTTGACCTCGGGAATCTCTACTTCAAAAGTGGGGCGTTTGTATTCTTCCACACGGATTCTCGTATACGAAGAGTAGTCACATGACAAAGAAAACTCACCAGTAAGTCCGCTTTCGGGCAACTTGAATTCGGCATAAGCCTTGCCAAATTCATCCGTGATGACCTCTTCACTACCGATTTCCTTGCTATTGGCGTCACGCAGAGTGATGGTGATGGTCTGGGATGCGCAGGCGCTGGTCGTCAGACCTTTGACAACCTTCATCAACACTGCCGCCACATGCACGGTCTGACCTGGGCGATAGATGCTACGGTCGGTATATAGAGAGGCTCTGAAACGGTCACGAGGGGTCGAGCTGGCCGAATAGCTGGTCCACAGATCCTGACTGGGACAATATTTGTCGTCAGAGGCATAGGCAAAGATGTTGTAACGACCTCTGGTCTCATTCGTCTGCTGATAGACGGTCTCACCTTTGGCATCACATGCCAATGTCACGATCTTGGAAGGGTCTTTCTTACCCCAGCGATAGTTAAAGTCCAACTTGACATTGGCCTTTGGAATCGGCTGGCCGGTGGTGGCGCTGACGACAGCAAACCTGATTTTATCCTCTGGCAAGCCTTCAGAAAGGACATAAACGTCACTGACAAAGTAGAGCAAACGATAGGGATTGACTTGCGGACGGTCGGCCGTGAACTCCACCAGGTACATCCCGGCAGGCAGTCCCGGCATGACAAGAGAGTCCTCCACAATCTCGTAACTCTCCTTGCCCGCAAACTGTCTCTCAAACGTCTGCTCGCTACCCTTGACGATGGCCTTTTTGACTTTTGCATAAACATCGTCATGGCTGATATAATAGTCTTCCTCTGCTGTCAGATTGACGCGTGAGACGGTCATTTTCAACGTGTTGATATGTCGGGCGGCTCTGATCTTCAACACACGCTCCTTGTTGGGAGGTGTGACAGGACAGCCAAACTCAACATCAAACATGGGGAAAGTGAGTTCCTCACGGGCATTACGCAGGACGTTGAGCCGTTTCCAGTTGCCCCATTTGGCCAAAGACTCATCGATGTACTTGATCTGGTCGGCTACGGTCACGTCTTTGGCGTCGGCCATATATTCATAACGCAGCACTGCCAGTTCGCCTACGGTCTCCGCATGCTCATATCTGCTGATGAGCGAGTCGATCTCTTTAACGTAGGGGGAAAAGGCTGCATAGCGGTCTTTCGCCTTGCGCTTTCCGCGCTGCAACTCGCATGCTGTCAGACAGGAAGCTTCCAACATACCGGCAGACTCATAATAGTCGTGAAGGGTCTGATAGTCGTTGGCACGCATACCCAGCACATGGAGCAGGTCATCGTTGAAATACTTGGAATCAGGACCTTCAGTCATAAGAGGCTTGAACTCTGGTACCTGATGAGCGGCAAGAAGTGCGGGATTGGATAAAGACCGACGGTAGTAGTCGCGGCTGATTTCCGCACTCTGCTCGTCGAGTGAGGGGTTGGACTGATAGACCGTGCCCAGCACAGACTGATAAATCGCGCTTAACACAGGGTCACTGGCGGCGGCTTTCTCCTGCTCTACCAGACGAGCTACTTTTGATGAAAGGGAGTCGGGGGTGATGGAGGTCACACACCCCACATTGAGTAGTTCTGCTTTCAAGAGATGACCGTATTGACGTTCTTTCTGGGCTTTGGCAATGATTTTCTGAAGAATCTCTATTTGAGTCCTCGGCTGATCTTTGGACTCAGCTGTCGAAAACTGCTTCCAAAGCGTATCGTATGATTGTGAAAAAATATTCATACTTAGAAATATTAAACCCAAAAACAACAAGAATATTCTTCTCATGCCAATAAAGTCTATTCGTCAAACTGCGGCAAAAATAACGAATTATTTTTAATCACGCAAATATTTTATGTCAATTGACCGATTTTTTAAATATATTTTTTATACGTGCGTGCGCTTAAGCGCAAACCAATTGTCTACACAAATTACAATTTTCCTTTACAATAGTAATAGGTCTGAAGTACACCTCTTGCCATCAGATAAAGGATAAAAGCCAACCATAATGCATGGTTGCCCCAAAGGGGGGAAAAGGCTTGCCACACCCCGAAAAACGTCACGGAGGAGAGCACCGACGACCATAACATCCATCGGGTGGCAGTGACACCAATATAGACCCCGTCCCAGACGAAAGCGGCCATACCGGCAAAGGGGATAGCCACGGCCCATGCAAAATAGGCAGCCGAGGCATGTACCACCGCGACATCGTCTGTCAGAAGTCTTAAAAAACGTTGACCACCAACTATATACAAGATTGTAAAAAACAAAGAAACCATGACACCCCAATAAAACAATCGCCTGATAGTGCTGCGATAGAGTGTCATATTAGAGGCACCATAATACTTGCCACACAAGGCTTCACCAGCAAACGCAAAACCATCCATGACATAGGAAAAGAGGATGTAAAGCTGCATCAAGAGGGTGTTGACAGCGAGCAACACCGCTCCCTGACGAGCGCCTGCGGAAAGAAAGAAAAGATTGACAGCGACAAGACATACGGTGCGGAGAAAGATGTCTGAATTGACTTTGAAGAATCTTAACATTTTGTCCCATGCGAACAGCCCCTGTCTCACGACATGTTTCCGGAGTTTTCCATAGTTGGTAAAAAGCAAGGAAAGTGAAAGGATCAGTCCCGTGTATTGTGCGATGATTGTGCCAATGGCCACCCCTCTCATCTCCAAATGGAACACAAACACCAAAAGAAAACTGGCCAGGATGTTGGCCACATTTTGCACAATGGAGATGACCATAGGGAAACGGGTGTTCTGCATCCCGATATACCATCCGGTCAGACCATAGAGCACCAGCATGGCCGGAGCACCCCACACACAGATATGATAATAGGTGGTGGCCAGTGTCTGCACCTCTGCCTCAGGCGCTATGAGCCAGAATGCCAGCCACCTGATGGGGTGCTGCATCATAAGTATCATCAGGGCCACTGACAGACCGACCGTAGCCGACCGGATCAACAAACGAGTCACCTCACAGAGATCCCGACGCCCCAACGCTTGTGACGTCATGCCACTGGTGCCCATCCGCAGAAAGCCGAAGAGCCAATAAATAATGTTGAAAATCATACTACCGACAGATATCGCGCCGATGTAAGCCGCATCGCCCAAATGGCCTACAATGGCCACATCCACCATGCCCAAAAGGGGCACGGTGATATTGGAGACGATAGAAGGCAGAGCAAGGCTCAGTATCTGTCGGTCACGGATGTTCACGGTTGTGATCTATTTGGCCATCTTGTAGATAGCGATCATATCCTCACGCTCCAGCACCTTGATATTGCCAAGCTTCAAAGCACCGTCATGGCTGGCGCGACGCGCCATTTCCTCGATCTCATCATCGGTGATCTCACGACCTATCAACTCATGAATGCTGGTGGGCATACCTATCATGCGATAGAAGGCTTCTATGGCCTCCACGCCTTTCTCAGCAGTGCGTCGTGTGTCGGAGAAATCATTCTCCATACCCATCACATTGACAGCGAAACGGGCAAAACGCGCCTCATGGCCTGGCATCACATAACGAGCCCAACTGCCCCAGATGGCAGCCAGTCCTGCACCATGGGTGACATCAAACATGGCACTCAGCTCATGCTCCAGTTTGTGAGTTGCGAAGTCTTTGGTGGTGCCACACTCCATCAAGTCGTTGTGCGACAGACTGCCAGCCCACATGATCTGTGCGCGATGACGGTAGTCAGTGGGATTGTTCATCACCTCCAAAGCGCTGTCCTTCACCGTTTTCATCAAGGCCTCAGCCATTGCGTCGGTCAGTGTCATGTCCTCATGCACGGTGAAATAGCGCTCCATCGTGTGCATCATGATGTCGGTAGCTCCGGCAGCAGTCTGATAAGGAGGAAGGGTGAACGTGCGCTCGGGGTTCATCACGCAGAATTTGCAGCGACACAGGTTGCTGTTGATGCCGCGCTTGTCATTGTTGGCATCATTAGTGATCACACAACTATTGCTCATCTCTGAGCCGGCGGCAGGAATAGTGAGTACAGCACCAATGGGCAGACAAGATTTCGGAGCACATTTTCCAGCCCAGAAATCCCAGGGGTCACCCTCGTAACCCACACCATAGCCGATGGCCTTGGCCGAGTCGATCACGCTACCGCCACCTACGGCGAGTATCATGTCCACGCTTTCTTTGCGACATAGGGCGATGCCCTCCTTAACCAACGACAGACGGGGATTGGGCACTACCCCACCCAACTCCACACAGGCGATACCAGCGTCTTTTAAGAGACCCAGCACTTTGTCAAGCAACCCGGAGCGACGGGCACTCTGGCCACCATAGTGCACCAGCACTTTCGTGCCACCATAACGGCATACCAACTCTGCTATCTTCTCTTCCGACTCTTTGCCGAAAACAATCTCTGTAGGAGCATAAAAATTGAAATCTTTCATAGTTTGTTTTTTAAATTAATGCCGCAAATTTAATCAAAAAATCACGAATCTCTCATTTTTTATAAAAGATTTTGTCTCACATGAGAGATTATCTCTTTTTTTTCATAATTTTGCCACATCGTCATAACACCCCGTCGCAATATCATCCCTTCGTAATATTCCATGTCGTAATGACCTCATGACGCAATAACGTAACAACGAAAAAACCTCAAAGAAAAACCACAAAAACCTCAAAACCATGATACAAATAGGAGACAAAGCCCCTGAGATACTGGGACTCGACCAAAATGGCCAGGAAATACGCTTGAGCGACTATCAAGGCAAGAAAATCGTGCTTTACTTTTATCCGAAAGACATGACCTCGGGCTGTACCGCAGAGGCATGCAACCTGCGTGACCATATCGACGCACTCAACAGCAACGGATATGCTGTCATCGGTGCCAGTGTGGACGATGCCAAGTCGCATCAGAAATTCATCGCCAAGCATGAGCTGCCCTTCCCCCTGATTGCAGACACCGAGAAGAAACTGGTGGAGCAATTTGGTGTATGGGGAGAAAAAAGCATGTATGGCCGCAAATACTTCGGCACCTTCCGCACCACCTTCATCATCAACGAGGATGGCATCGTGGAGCGGATTATCGGCCCCAAGAAAATCAAGACCAAAGACCACGCCAACCAAATTTTGTCAGACAATTGATAAAATCTGAAGGCTAGAAGGGGCTATCAGAGCTATATCTGAGATCCTGAATTGATTTAAATCATGAATTCGGCCACGACAGGAAAAACCGTCGTGCCTTTTCTTGGTCGTGCGCTTTTTTGACATACCTTTGCAACCGTTTTAGGATAACGACTGCCAAAAAACAGATTCTACAGGCAGTCAATGTTTAATTTAAAATGGTAAAAAGATATGAAAAAGATTTTCATGACATTAGCAGCAACAGTAATGGCTATGACCATCAACGCACAGGCCTTCATTGGCGGTGGTGTAGGTGTGGTTAATACTGACAATGGTGACAATGATGTCACTACATTTAAGTTCGTGCCTGAGATGGGTTATGTCTTCAATGATGACTGGGCAGCAGGTGTCGCTTTCGGATGGCAGGGTGCCGACAAAGGCCATGCCAAAGAGTGGACGATCAACCCCTACGTGCGTTACACCTTCCTCAATGGTAAGCTGGTAAGCGCTTTCTTGGATGGCTGCATCGGCTACGGACATGTGTACAATGCTGGCAATGATACCGACGAGCTCTCTTTTGGCATCAAACCAGGACTCGCTATCAAGCTCAACAACAGAGTAAGCTTTGTGACCCACATCGGTTTCGTCGGCTACAACCATGAGAAAGACAACAATACTGACAACAAAATTGACAGCTGGGGTCTGAGCCTCGACGGCAACAACATCGTCTTCGGACTGTATTACAACTTCTAATCACCCTCTGCCAATATAAAGACAAGAATAGCACTCCCGGAAGCCTTGCTTTCCGGGAGTTTTTTTCTGTATTCGGTTTTCATTTCTTTGGAGAAGATAACTCAACTTTCGCGAACTCAAGTTGATAGGATGTTGGCTGTTTGCCATTCGCTTTTCGAGATATGACTAGGCCTGCTATCCGTTGTAAAGACGAACATCAGCAGAGCAAATACCACTAAGAGCGAACAGTTAAAAGCAAATAGCCTGCAAGTTGAGCGAATGCTTGAATAAGATGCACTTCAGCAGAAAAAATAAATTTAAATTTATTTTGTTCGGCTTTTGGTTTTCATTATCTTTGCAAAAAAATCGGATACTATGATCAACAGACAACTTCTTCAACCCGAAAGCATTGTAGTGATAGGAGGCTCCAACAATATCCACAAGCCTGGAGGAGCCGTAGTGCGCAACCTCATCAGCGGTGGCTACCAAGGCACACTGCGCATCGTCAACCCTAAAGAAGACGAAATACAGGGCATCAAAGTGTTCCACGATGCCAAGGAACTGCCACCCACTGACCTGGCCATCCTCGTCATACCCGCCCGTTTCTGCCCCGACTCCGTAGAATATCTCGCGGCAGAGAAAAACGTCAAGGCTTTTATCATCATCTCTGCTGGATTTGGTGAGGAGACCCCTGCAGGAGCGGCACTCGAGCAGCGCATCCTCGACTCTTGCGAGAAATACGGTGCTGCGCTGATTGGTCCCAACTGCATCGGCATGCTCAACTCCTGGCACCACAGCGTGTTCACCAAACCCATCCCCAACCTCAATCCTGCTGGTGTCGACTTCATCTCCGGTTCAGGAGCCACAGCCGTGTTCATCCTTGAGTCGGCTGTCATCAAAGGCTTGCAGTTCAACTCCGTGTGGAGCATCGGCAATGGCAAGCAAATCGGCATTGAGGATGTGCTTCAGTATATGGATGAGCGATTTGACCCACAACGTGACTCCAAGGTGAAATTGCTTTACATCGAGAATGTGTCCAACCCCGACAAACTGCTCTTCCACGCTGCCTCTCTCATCCGAAAAGGATGCCGCATCGCAGCCATCAAAGCAGGTAGTTCAGAAAGTGGCAGCCGGGCGGCCTCCTCACACACGGGGGCCATTGCCAGCAGCGACTCCGCCGTTGAGGCTCTCTTCCGTAAGGCCGGCATCGTGCGTTGCTTCTCCCGTGAGGAACTCACCACTGTGGGATGTATCTTCACGCTGCCTGAAATCAAAGGCAAGAACATCGCTATCGTCACCCATGCCGGTGGTCCTGGTGTGATGCTCACCGACGCACTGTCGAAAGGCGGGCTGATAGTGCCTCCCATCCAAGGCGAAGTGGCAGACGAACTGAAGTCGAAACTCTTCCCCGGAGCCTCTGTCGCCAATCCTATCGACATTCTGGCCACTGGAACGCCAGAGCAGTTGGGTACCGCCATCGACTATTGTGAGAACAAATTCGACCAAATCGACGCTATCATGGTCATCTTCGGCACACCGGGCCT
This sequence comes from uncultured Prevotellaceae bacterium, assembly GCA_902780635.1. GTDB lineage: Bacteria > Bacteroidota > Bacteroidia > Bacteroidales > Bacteroidaceae > Prevotella. Next base: position 87,587 of record CACZGH010000002.1, on the reverse strand, counting down.
TGTACAACTTTACGAGACATACGACGTGCTGCACAAAAAGATTCTGGAATGCAAAAAGCCAGTCTTCCCCATCTTGCCCAGTCTCCACACGGCAGGGCCTGAAGTGGAAGAATTCTTGAAAAAAGGACATGTCAACTTCAGCGATGAGGTGACACTGGCCACCGCCCTCTCGCAAGTGATGCGCACACCAGCACCGGCCCCACCAGAGATAGAACTGTTTGGTGTCGATGTGCCCCGCATCCGCGACATCATCTCCGGCATCAAAGAGAGTGGTTATATCTCACCTGACCTAGTACACCAGTTGCTCGAATGTGCCGGCATACCCATGGTGCCAGAGATGGTAAGCGACAAGAAGGAGGACTTGGTGGCCTTCGCCGAGAAGGTGGGCTACCCCGTCGTGGCCAAAGTGGTGGGTCCCATCCACAAGAGCGATGTGGGGGGTGTCACACTGGGTATACGCGGTGCCGAGCATCTGCGTCTGGAGTTTGACCGTATGATGGCCATCAAGGACGCCACAGCCGTGATGGTGCAGAAGATGATCAAAGGAACAGAGTTGTTTATCGGAGCCAAATATGAGAGTCGTTTCGGACACATTGTGCTCTGTGGTCTCGGTGGTATCTTCGTCGAGGTGCTCAAAGACGTGTCAAGTGGCCTCGCGCCATTGTCATACGGCGAGGCTTACTCCATGATCAAGTCTTTAAGGGGATACAAAATCATCAAGGGCACACGTGGACAAGCCGGCATCAACGAGCAGAAATACGCTGAAATCATCGTACGTCTCTCCACCCTGCTCCGTTTCGCCACCGAAATCAAGGAGATGGACATCAACCCTCTCTTAGCCGACGAGAACAGCGTCACTGCCGTCGACGCAAGAATCTATATCGAAAAATAACTGTTTCAACTTTCGCAAGCATTAAAAGCCACCTCGCCGACCCTCTGGTCTGCCGCCGCCTCCGCCACCCCAGCGGCCTCCACCCCATTCGCCACGGCCACCGCGCGGTCCGTCGAAGCCACGTCCTTCCCCACGTCCGCCACCGTTGCCCTGCCCGAAGAGGTTGAGCCGATAGCTCACATGAAGCATGGCATACGAGGTGATGGCGTTGACCGTGCGGTCGGTCCAACCATTGGCATTGACGGTGCGTGTGAAGTTGGACTGCTCGTTGAGGATGTCATACCACTGGAGCATGACGGTGAGTTTTTTGCCACGCAGGAAACTGTGCGAGATTTGTGCGTTCCAGATGAGTTCGTTGGTATTGAGACTCTGGTCGCTATAACCGCGCTTGCTAAACATGTGGATGTCTGTGGACAGATTAGAGCCCCAGGGGAAGGTGATTCTAGTGTTGCCACCATACGAGAAATTCCACGTGGTGAGGTTGTTGGAAGCCTGCAGTTCGTTCTCGGTGTGAGCATATGTCACATTGCCATTGAGAGAGAAACTGAGCCACTTGTTGCGGAAACTGAGCGAGGTCTGAGGACTGATATTATAGGTGTGGGTCACGTTGCGGTCGGGCGTAGCGGTGCGGTTGAGGTTCACATAGCCGATATGATGGTTATAATTGCCACGGACAGAGCCGCTCACATCCCAGCGGTTCAAGGTGTCGAGGGCCACATTGAAAGTGATGCCACCATTGGTGCTCCAGTTACCATTGATATTCTCCGGTCTTGTGATGCGTCCACCCGTCGTCTCATTGTAAGTCACCACATTGCCGATGGCATTGCGGGTGCGCTGCACACTGGCGTTCATATTGAAACTCCAGTGTCTTTGTGCCTTGGGCACCGTAAATCCCAGACTGTCTTCCACATAAGTTGGCCTCCGCTGCATCTGATAGTTGAGGTTGAGGTTGGAATTGAACGAGGGTTTCAGTCCTGGGTTACCCATCGTGATGGACAATGGGTTGGTGTCATCATAGATGTCGAGCAACTGGGTAATAGAGGGTTGTGTCGAAGATCCTCGGTAAGTGACCTGCAGATTGGTCTGCTGATTGAACCGGTAGCGCAAATTAAGGGTCGGCGAGACGTTGGCCACCGTCCTGACAGTATCGATAGGGATGCCAAGATATTGCTGAATATAGTGCGACCGCTCCGGCTGTATATTCACGCCCACATTCATATTCACTTTGTCGCGTACATACCGCAACTGCACATCGGTGTTGTGGCTATGCTCCGTGCGCTCGGAGTATCGGCTCAGGTCGTCGGAGAGATAACTTTCATAGGGATTGTCCAGGAAGCCGAAGAGCCGCGCCCAGTCGCGATACTGCCGCAGCATCACGTCCAGTTCATCTTCCGAATAGTCGGGGAAGTCATAAGTGGAAGGGTCGTTTTTCTGATGGCTATAGTTATAACGGTAGTTGAGCTGCAGGAAGATGCCCTGTGCGCCGAATGTTCTCATCTGTGGGCCGCGCATTGCCCGTGGTGTCTGCGCCAGCAGCGAGTCCTCGGCGGAAGGTTTTGGTTTGAAGATATAGAGAGGTTCTGTGTAGGTGGCACCCAGTGAGTAGCTGAAGTTGTCGGAGGGCGACGTCGTGTAGCGATTGGTCTGGTAGACGGAGTCATTGCCCATCACATCCCTCATCTGATAGAGGTGTACTGCCGAAAGGTTGGCGTTGCGATTGCGCCCGTCGCGGTAGTTGATATTGGAACTGAGGGCGAGGTTGCGCCCATTGCGTCCAAACCTGCGATACAATTGCAATTGCGAACTGGCATTGGTGTTACGACCATAGCTCATCGACTTGTTGGCGCGGCTGTTGACCACATGCCCTAAGACATCAAGCGAGTCCAGCCCTTCGTCATTGAGCGGGTCGTAGACATAGTCGAAGGGATTGACATTGAAAGAGGCCGAGTTGGAAAAACCCCGGCCGTCGTTGGTCGAAAAACTGAGGTTGGGACGGAACGAGAGGGTAGTCATCGAGTCGATGGTCCATTGCAGATTCATGTTGCCTGTCCAGCTGTTGGAGCAAGAATAGTTCTGGCTCAGACTGTTGGAGAAGGCGCCTCCTTGCACCTTGACAAAACTTTCCGACCCTACCCTGCTCCAGTTGTCTGCATCTTGATGATTCCAGGTGACACGGCCACTGAGTTTCAAGTCTTTCCCATTCTCATAACTGATGTCCAGTGCGGCAGTTTTCGACTGCCGTTGCCCCGAGCCATTGCCACGCCCACGGCCGCCACGACCGGAGAAGTTGCGGTCGTTCACATTGTTAGCATTGCCCATAAAGGTGTAACGCATAGGACCGAAGGGTTTCATCGCCGTGAGACGGATGCCATAGCGGTGGTCGGTACCGATGCCCACGTCGGGGTTCATCTGCAAGCCGTTGCGTGCGCTCTTCTTGGTGACAAACTCCAGCACGAAGTCATCATTGCCATCGTCGAGACCTGTCAGACGTGAGAGGTCACTCTTCTCGTCGTAGGCCTTCACCTTATCGATGACGTAGGACGGCAGGTTTTTCATCACGGCCTCGTTGTTGCCGGTCATGAAGTCACGACCGTCCATCTTGAATTTCTTCACCGTCTTGCCATTGATGGTGATACCGCCATTGTCGTCTATCTTTGCACCAGGCAGAGCCTCCACCAGCGATTCTATCACCGACCCCTCTGGCACACGGAAGGCATCAGCATTGTAGACCACGGTGTCGTCCTTGATCACCATCTTGGGGATGTTGGCCGTCACAATGGCCTCCTCCAATTGCATAGCGGAGGTCTCCATCACGAGGTTGCCGAGGGAGACGGAGGAGCCTCCGAGTTTCATCACTTCCCTTCTCATCTCCTGATAGCCTAAATAGGTGGCTTTGAGCATATAAGTGCCTGTGGCTGTGACATGAAAGGAGAAACGTCCTTGCTTGTCGGAGAGCGTGCCCGCGACATACGAGGTGTCTTTGCTTTGGTTGCCTTTAGTACGGATCTGATACAATTGCAGAGTGGCGTTCTCCATCACGCTACCGTTCACTTTGTCTACAACCCGTCCAGAAATCACGTCTTTCTGAGCCGAAGCGGTGAGTGTGAACATCATGAGGAGAAAGCATATAAAAACATGTCGCCGATGAGTCATCAGTAAGTCTTGATAGAGTGCAAACATGTAGCAAAATTAAGGTATAAAAAAGAATAAAACGAATAATGACCGCTGACAGACTGTTATTTAACAAAGTTTAGGAACTATCATGCCCCCTCTGTCCTTACTCGGCCATTATTCGTTCTTATTTTTTCGCTCAGTCGGATTTGCACTCTGACAGCATTGATTATCAACATTTCAATGCGATAAGCGGATCAAAAGACCTCAACAGACATCACCCACAGTGGAAATACTGGTTGACCAACTTTTGCAACTCCTCCCGTGAGCCAGAAACGTCGGCACGGAGTGTTCGGTCGCCATAGGAGCGCAACTGGGCTATGATGCTGTCTATCATGGCTGCACTGAACACGCCATCTTGCTCATACCACGCACGTTGGCGCTCCAGACAGTCGGCCGAGGCAGCGCAACTGTCGGGCAACTGCTCCAACTGTGCCAACCGTTCCGCATTCTCACGGTCGTGGATATTCACATTGACATAAGTACGCTCTGCCACATTCAGGGCATTCTCCATCTCAAAACCATGACGGCACGCCACACACAGTCCAGCCATCAGTTGATAGAGGTCGGCAGAACCGTCGGGTGAGCGCATCTCTACCGTTTGTTTCATCGTTGTGTCGTTGTGGATAGGCTGCTCCTGAGGATTGGCTACCCTGCACATGTCCACATTAGTGGTCCAACCTAATGGCACACGCACCAATACGGAGCGGTTACGGTCGCCCCAGCACACATTGGTGGGAGCCTCCTGATGGGGCACCAAACGGAAATAGGACATGGGATTCTTGTTGCCAAAAGCAGTGATACTCGGTGCCAGTTCCATCATGCCGGCTATCATACGGCGAGCCTCATCGCTCAGATGGCCTTCGTGCAGCATCATATTCTTGCCATCTTTCATGATGCGCATGTGGATATGAAGTCCTGAGCCAGCTTTGCCCGTCGTGATCTTTGGTGCGAAGGTGACATTCAACCCCATCTCGTAGGCCAAATTACGGATCACCCACTTGGCCAGCATCAACTGGTCGGCGGCATCTTCCGCACAGACCGGCAGAAACTCTATCTCATTCTGCTCATACACCAGCCCATCGAGCACGAAGTTGCCCACCTCGGAGTGACCGTACTTGATCTGACCTCCTGTCTGGGCGATATACAGCATGCATCGTGCCCTGAACTCATTGGCCTTGGCATACGGAGCCGACTCATGGTAGCCGTGCTGGTCGATGGCGGGGAAACAGCCGTCATCCTCAAAAATCACATAGTATTCCAACTCGCCCATGGCATGAAACTCCATGCCCGTCACATCCTTGAAACGGCGACATGCCTTGGCCAGTGTATACTCCGGCGCACTCTCCAAGAGTTGACCGTCCTTATCAAAGAAAGAGCAAAGCATACAGAGGGTCGGTATCTCGGCAAAGGGATCGAGAAACGCGGTACTAAAACGCGGTATCACATAGAGGTCGCTGCTGCCTGCTTGCACGAAAGTGAACAGACTGCTTCCGTCCACTCGCTCGCCACAGGTCAGAATCGTCTCTAAATACGGTCGGTCATTGATCACAAAATTGAGGGTCTTCAACTTGCCATCACCGCCAGGATACATGAAATTGACCATCTTCACGCCGTTTTCCTCGATATAGCGGACGATATCAGACTTAGTAAACGCTGCACATGGTTTCTGCAAGAATGCCACCACAGGGTTGGCATTCATCGCAAAGCTTTTCTCGTTCATAGTATTCGCAATTTAAGTTTTTGTATATTTTCTACAAAAATATAAAATAATAATGGATATGCCAAAAGAATCGTCCTTTTTTTTGTTTTTTCAAATCTTACTCGCCGATTGCGAGAGTTTTTTCGTACATTTGCACCATATAATCTCTTCATCCAGAAAAAGCATCCTATCATATCCATTTAGAATAAAAACCAATTATACACATATCACCATGACAACAAACAAAAAATACGGCCATTTTGATGACGCAGCAAGGGAATACGTCATCACCGACCCCAAGACCCCATGGCCTTGGATCAATTATCTCGGCAACGAGGATTTCTTCTCACTCATCTCCAACACCGCAGGTGGATACTCTTTCTACAAGGACGCCAAATTCCGCCGCATCACCCGCTACCGCTACAACAACGTGCCCATGGACAACGGAGGGCGCTATTTCTATATCAACGACGGTGGCATCGTGTGGAACCCGGGTTGGAAACCATGCAAGACACCACTCGACTTCTATGAGTGCCGCCATGGCATGAACTACACCCGCATCATTGGCCGCAAAAACGGTATCGAGGCCAGCGTGCTTTTCTTTGTGCCACTGAAGACGTGGTGTGAGGTGCAGAAACTCACCCTGCGCAATGACTCACAAGAGGTGCGGCAGCTGAAACTCTTCTCTTTCGAGGAGTGGTGCCTCTGGAATGCTGCCACCGACATGGAGAACTTCCAGCGCAATTTCTCCACCGGTGAGGTGGAGATAGAAGGCTCAGTCATCTATCACAAGACGGAATACCGCGAGCGCCGCAACCACTATGCTTACTACAGCGTCAACACCCCCATCGACGGTTTCGACACCGACCGCGAGACTTTCGTAGGGCTATACAACGGTTTCGACCAGCCTGACGCCGTGTTAGAAGGGCGCCCACGCAACAGCCATGCCCATGGCTGGAGCCCCATCGCATCGCATTATATAGAGGTAGAGCTGCAACCCGGTGAGAGCCGTGACTTCATCTTCCTTTTGGGTTATGTGGAGAATGAGCAGGACCAGAAGTTCATCGCACCAAAGGTAATCAACAAAGAGAAAGCCCTGACCACCATCGCACGCTTCGACACCACAGAGAAAGTGGACGCCGCTTTCGACGAACTGAAAGACTACTGGGACCGTCTGCTCGACATCTATGTAGTAGACACCGGCAACGACAAGCTCGATCGCATGGTCAATATCTGGAACCAGTATCAGTGCATGATCACCTTCTGTATGTCACGCTCAGCCTCCTTCTTCGAGAGCGGCATCGGACGTGGTATGGGCTTCCGCGACTCCAACCAAGACCTTGTGGGATTTGTGCACCAAATACCAGAACGCGCACGTCAGCGCATCATCGATATCGCTTCCACACAGTTCCCCGACGGTGGATGTTACCACCAGTACCAACCGCTCACCAAACGGGGCAACAACGACATCGGAGGTGGATTCAACGATGACCCCTGCTGGCTCATCTTCGGCACCGTGGCCTATATCAAGGAGACTGGCGACTTCACCATCCTCGACGAGCCCGTGCCTTTCGACAACCAACCAGGCAGTGAGGTGCCGCTTTTGGAGCACCTGCGCGTGTCATTCAATCACGTCATCAACAACCTCGGCCCACACCAGTTGCCGCTCATAGGACGCGCCGACTGGAACGACTGCCTCAACCTCAACTGCTTCTCCTGGGATCCCAACGAGTCATTCCAGACCACGGAAAACAAGTCAGAGGGGTCAAAAGCCGAGAGCCTCATGATAGCCGGACTCTTCGTCGTCACCGGCAACGAGTATATTGACCTCTGCCGGCGCATCGGCCACCATGAGGAGGCAGACCGCGCACGCCAAGCCGTCGACGCCATGTCAGCAGCAGTGATGAAGGATGGCTGGGACGGTGAGTGGTATCTCCGTGCCTATGACTTCTTTGGCCGCAAAATCGGTTCCAAGGAATGTGAAGAGGCCAAGATCTTCATCGAAAGCCAGGGATGGTGCACGATGGCTGGGATCGGTCGTGAGCAGGGCATGGTCAACCGTTCGCTCGACTCAGTGAAGAAATACTTAGAGTGCGAACATGGCATCGTGCTCAACAATCCTGCCTTCACCAAGTACATCTATGAGTATGGCGAAATCAGCAGTTATCCAGAGGGATACAAAGAGAACGCCGGTATCTTCTGCCATAACAACCCATGGGTCATCATCGGTGAGACCCTTGCAGGCCGTGGTGACGATGCCTGGGCACACTATGCCAAGATTCTCCCCTCGTATGTGGAGGAGAAATATCAGACTTTGCACAAGGTAGAGCCGTACGTCAACTGCCAGATGGTGGCAGGTAAGGATGCCGCCAAACCCGGCGAGGGAAAGAACAGCTGGCTCACGGGCACCGCAGCTTGGATGTGGCTCACCGTCAGCCAATATATCCTGGGCATCAAGCCCACCTACGACGGTCTCCTCATCGACCCATGCCTTCCCTCTACAGCACAGGAATACTCGGTGAAGCGTAAGTTCCGCGACGCAGAATACCGCATCCGCATCACCAACCCTAAAGGGGTGAGCAAGGGCATCCTCTCCATGCAGGTCGACGGCTGCAGCATCGATGGCAACCTGATCCCTTACGCCCCCGGCAGCCACGAAGTGACAGTGGTGATGGGATAGGTGGTCTATGCTGCGGCATCGGGGGCTGCCGCAGCCTCACCAGTGAACAGATAGCCGCCACTGTGGAGAAGATGTTGGCACAAGCCCGCCGCGGTATGGTGCTCGTCTCTCCCGCCATCTCAAAAGGCGAACAAGCTGTCATGCGGGCGGTACTCGACGCACGGCGACCCCTCATCTTCCTCACCCCTTGGGGTTTCAATCAGTTTTCTCACCCGGGGCATCAATATTACGAGGCCTGCTCTGAAGGGCGCTTTCTTCTTCTCGCCCCCTGGGAACACCAGACACAGCAAATCCCTCTGACGCGTGAGAGGTGCCTACAGCTCAATGCCATGGCCCAAGCCATCTGTGACCTGTAAACCACATGAGCCACAAAAGTGTTCTGCCATTTTGTCACACCTGAGACAAAGGAACGTCATTTGCATGTCTCTAAATAGAAACAAAAGAAAGGAGACATCATCATGACTTTAGACAAATTTACCATCAAGGCGCAGGAGACCATCCAGGAGGCGGTCAACACTGCGCAACGAAATGGCCAACAAGCCATAGAACCTGAGCATCTGCTCAAAGGCATCCTTGTCAAAGGCAAGGACATTTGCCAATTCCTCTTTCAGAAAACAGGAGCCAACCCCACCCAGATAGAGAAAGTGGTGGATGGCGAGATCGCACACCTACCCAAAGTTCAGGGAGGTGAGCCTTACTTCAGCAGCACCTCCAACCAGTTGCTGCAGCGCGCCATCGACATCTCAAAGAAAATGGGCGATGAGTTTGTGTCGGTAGAACCGCTCCTTATCGCCATGCTTGAAGTACAGTCGACAGCCAGCCGCATCCTGCGCGACGCTGGCATCAACGAGAAAGACCTCCGGGCTGCCATCAGCCAACTGCGTCAAGGCGACAACGTACGCTCACAGTCGGCCGATGACAACTACCAGAGTCTGTCAAAATATGCCAAAAACCTCGTCGAGGCCGCTCGGGCTGGAAAGCTCGACCCTGTTATCGGACGTGACGACGAGATACGCCGTCTGCTCCAAATCCTGTCACGACGCACCAAAAACAACCCAGTGCTCATCGGCGAGCCAGGTACCGGCAAGACCGCCATCGTGGAGGGACTGGCCGGACGTATTGTGCGCGGTGACGTGCCGGAGAACCTGAAAGACAAACAGATTTTCTCCCTCGACATGGGACAACTTATCGCTGGTGCCAAGTACAAAGGTGAGTTTGAGGAGCGTCTCAAGAGCGTTATCAACGAGGTGGTGAAAAGCGATGGACGCATCATCCTCTTCATCGACGAGATACACACCCTTGTGGGGGCAGGAGCCAGCGAGGGAGCCATGGACGCTGCCAACATCCTCAAGCCAGCCTTGGCACGTGGTGAACTGCGTGCCATCGGAGCCACCACGCTCAATGAGTATCAGAAATATTTCGAGAAAGACAAGGCGCTGGAGCGTCGTTTCCAGACCGTCATGGTAGACGAACCGGATGAAATGAGCGCCATCAGTATCCTTCGTGGACTGAAAGAGCGCTATGAGAACCACCACAAAGTGCGTATACAGGATGATGCCTGCATCGCTGCCGTACAACTCTCCGAACGGTATATCAGCGACCGCTTCCTGCCCGACAAAGCCATCGACCTGATGGACGAGGCAGCTGCAAAACTGCGTATGGAACGCGACTCTGTGCCGGAGGAACTGGATGAGATCTCCCGCAAACTGAAACAGCTCGAAATAGAGCGTGAGGCCATCAAACGGGAGAACGATCAACCCAAAATCGAACAGTTGGACAAGGAGATAGCCGACCTGCATGAGCAGGAGACCACCTTCAAAGCCAAATGGGAAGGCGAGAAAGCACTCGTCAACCGCATCCAACAGGACAAACTGCAGATGGAGACCCTGAAGTATGAGGCAGAACGCGCTGAGCGGGAGGGCAACTACGGACGGGTGGCTGAGATACGCTACGGCAAACTACAGGAACTGGAGCGCGACATCCAACAGGTGACCGAGCAACTGAAAACGGCACAGGGCGGCGACTCGCTTGTGCGTGAGGAAGTGACTGCCGACGACATCGCAGAGGTGGTAAGCCGGTGGACAGGCATCCCCGTGACACGTATGCTGCAAAGCGAGCGGGAGAAACTGCTCCATCTGGAGGAGGAACTACACCGCAGGGTCATCGGACAGGATGAGGCCATCACGGCCGTCAGCGACGCCGTACGGCGCTCACGAGCCGGTCTACAAGACCCCAAACGCCCCATCGCCTCGTTCATCTTCATGGGCACCACGGGCGTGGGTAAGACGGAGTTGGCCAAAGCCTTAGCTGAATACCTCTTCAACGACGAGACCATGATGACACGTATCGACATGAGCGAATACATGGAGAAATATAGTGTCTCACGTCTCATCGGTGCACCTCCGGGATATGTGGGGTATGACGAGGGTGGACAACTCACTGAGGCCGTCAGGCGCAAGCCTTACTCGGTGGTGCTCTTCGACGAGATAGAGAAAGCGCATCCCGACGTGTTCAACATCCTCTTGCAGGTGCTCGACGACGGACGTCTGACCGACAACAAGGGCCGCACAGTGAACTTCAAAAACACCATCATCATCATGACTTCCAACCTTGGCAGCCAGTATATCCAGTCGCAGACGGAGCGTATCAACGACACCAACCGCACTGAGATACTCAGCGAGACCAAAGCAGCCGTGATGGAGATGCTCAAAAAGACCATTAGGCCGGAGTTCCTCAACCGTATCGACGAGACCATTATGTTCCTGCCACTTACCAAACCGGAGATAGCCGACGTGGTGAGACTGCAACTGGCTCAGGTAAAGAAGATGCTGGAACCGCAGGGATTCCAACTCGAAGTGACACCCCACGCCATCAACTTCCTGGCAGAGGTGGGCTATGACCCAGAGTTTGGCGCACGCCCTGTCAAACGTGCCATCCAGCACTATGTGCTCAACGACCTCTCCAAAAAACTCCTCGCTGAGGAAGTCAACCGCGACAAGCCTATCACCATCGACTCCTTTGGTCAAGGGCTGGTGTTCAGAAACTAAAACAATTTAAGGTGGGTTCTATTATTTTGAAACACCTTGCTGCGAAGGGACGAAAACAATGCCAAAAGTTTTCGTCCTTTTTTTGTTTTTTCGCAAACTTAGAGTAACTTTGCAGAAATGATTGCAAAAAGACGATATGAAGCCTTAAAAACCATAGTGGTGACGATAGTCTTATCGGTCACTGCCATGACTATTGGCGCTCAGGACTTCCTCTCCACAAAGACTGTGACGCTGAAAAAGTCAAGTGGAAAAGCTTCTTACAGTGCATCCGTGGAATTTCCCACAGATGGAGCCCCTGCCGTGGTGAAAGAAGTCATGCAATGGATCAACATCGTGCTCGAGACCGACGGTGAAAACCGCCGTGACTTCCAAAGCATCCTGCAAAACAGCTGCGACAACTTCTTCGGATACGGCGAAGACTGGAAACGTGACATCCAGATAGAGCGCGACTACGAAGACAGTCGCATCGTGACTTTCATCTCAAGCGTGACCGACACCGACAATGAGAAATGGGTCGCAGAGGACTGCGCCACCTTCAGCAAAAAAGACGGGCACCGCCTCACACTCGACGAGATTTTCCTTTGCGGCGAGGACGACATCAAATATCTGATGTGGGAATACCGCGACGACATCTCTCTCGACGTGGACGAGCCGGCTGGACTAGCGCCCATCAACGGCGGTTTCATCGACGGGTGGGTTCTTGTTACCAGCCCCGCACATAATGCCAACTCACGTATCTTCCGTCTGCGCTACGAGGAAATCGTATCGTATCTCAAAAAGCACAGCGAAGGATATTATTAGTGAACCGTTCGTTTTTGGCGGCTCGCGGTTCGCCGCTAAAAGCCAACAGCGAATACCGAATACCGAAAAACCAATACTGAAATCATGAAAGAACAATTCAGGCAACTGCTTTTAAGCACCGGACGAAAAGGAATAGAACGGGTGGTGGAATATCTGGAGAAAGCCGGATTCTACACCGCACCAGCATCTGCCGGGCACCACCTCAACCGCGACAATGGACTGCTGGAGCACTCGCTCCATGTATACCAGGTGGCAGCACGCCTGCGCACACAGATGGTGGAGATGAAGCCTGAGCTCAGTGAGCGTCTGAGAGAAGACAGCGTGATCATCGCCTCGTTGCTCCATGACATCTGCAAGACCAACATCTATAAAAAGACCCAACGCTTCCGCAAAGACGCAAACGGCCGGTGGGAGACCTACGACGGTTATGAGACCGACTACAGCCGGTTCCCTGTGGGACATGGTGAGAAGTCAGTCATCATGCTCCTACGCCTGGGGCTCGAACTGACCAACGACGAGATCGTAGCCATCCGCTGGCACATGTCGGCATGGGACCTCGCCTTCCAGAGCAACGAGCAGAAAGGCAACATCTCCAAAGCTTTCGACCACTTCCCCTTGGCGTCGCTCATACAATGCGCCGATATGCTAGCCTCACATATCATTGAAGTGGAATAACCGTCTGCGCCACGCCAACAGCCACACGATGAAAATCATACGCAACAAATACCTGCCCTTCAAAGACTATGCCGCAATGAATTTTTTCGGCATCCTCTTCTGTCGCCCCGAGACACGCCTCACCCCGGAGCTCATCAACCATGAGCGCATCCATACGGCACAGTTCTTCGAGATGGGCATCATCTTCTTCTATCTGTGGTATGTCATCGAATGGCTGGTCAAGATACCCACCAAGGGGCGCGCCTACTACCGTATCTCCTTCGAGCGGGAGGCCTACTTCCACATGCACGACCTCGACTACTTAAAGCACCGTCGACACTACGCTTGGTGGAAATATCTCTCCTTCCCGAAGCGATGATTTTCTCCATTTGTCAAAATTTCATGACATCAAAAGGATGAAAATCAAAAAAAATGTCTATTTTTGCAACTTTATAGACCAGAACAAATAGAACACCCAAATGGAAAACAAAGAGAAAGAAACCGTGCAACTGCCCGACAACGCGTTCAGGGAACTGCACGAAGGAGAAAATTACGAACCCATTATGCGGGCAGACCGCACCTACCCGGAAGTCAACGGATGGTCGGTCACATGGGGTATCATCATGGCCATGCTCTTCTCAGCAGCAGCGGCATACCTCGGCCTGAAAGTGGGACAGGTGTTTGAGGCGGCCATCCCCATCGCTATCATCGCAGTAGGCGCCTCCACCGCTGCAAAGCGCAAAAACGCGCTGGGCGAAAACGTCATCATCCAGAGCATCGGCGCCTGTTCGGGAGCCGTGGTAGCGGGAGCCATCTTCACACTGCCTGCCATCTATATCCTGCAAGCAAAATATCCTGACGACCCAGAGATGACGGCCTCTTTCTTCAAGGTGTTTCTCTCATCGTTACTCGGTGGCATCATCGGCATCCTGTTCCTCATCCCCTTCCGCAAGTACTTCGTTAAGGACATGCACGGCAAATATCCCTTCCCCGAAGCCACAGCCACCACACAGGTGCTCGTGAGCGGGGCCAAGGGCGGCAACCAAGCCAAACCGTTGCTCATCGCCGGACTGGTGGGTGGACTCTACGACTTCATCGTTGCCACCTTCGGATGGTGGAATGAGTGCTTCACCACACGGGTCATCCCTCTTGGCGAACAACTGGCCGACAAAGCCAAACTAGTGTTCAAACTCAACACCGGTGCCGCTGTGCTGGGTCTGGGCTATATCATCGGACTGAAATATGCCTTCATCATCTGCCTCGGCTCACTCGCTGTATGGTGGCTTGTGGTGCCAGGCATGGCCCTCTTCTTCAGTGACCAGGTGCTCAACCTCTGGGATCCCTCCATCACCACACCCGTGGGTGAGATGTCGCCAGAGCAGATCTTCAAAGCTTACGGCAAGAGCATCGGCATCGGAGGCATCGCTATGGCCGGCATCATCGGCATCATCAAGTCATGGGGCATCATCCGCAGCGCTGTATCGCTGGCCGCTAAAGAGATGAAAGGCAAGGGCGCCAGCTTGGAGGAGATAGAACGCACCAACCGAGACATCTCATTCAAAATCATCGCCATCGGAAGCATTGTCACAATCCTTGTCACCTTCGCCTTCTTCTGGCTGGGCGTGATGAAGGGCAACCTGCTATTCGCCGTCGTCGGCATTCTGCTCGTCACCGTCATCGCATTCCTCTTCACCACCGTGGCTGCCAACGCCATTGCCATCGTGGGCAGCAACCCCGTTTCGGGCATGACACTGATGACACTGATTCTGGCCTCTGTGGTCATGGTGGCAGTAGGCTTAAAAGGCACTGCTGGCATGGTGGCAGCCCTCATCATGGGTGGCGTGGTGTGTACAGCCCTATCGATGGCCGGTTCGTTTATCACCGACCTGAAAATCGGTTACTGGCTCGGCACAACACCTAAAAAACAAGAGACATGGAAATTTCTCGGCACATTAGTCTCTGCGGCCACCGTCGGAGGTGTGATGATATTGCTCAATGAGACCTACGGATTCGCCAGCGGCAACCTCGCGGCTCCACAGGCCAATGCCATGGCAGCCGTCATCGACCCGCTGATGAACGGCGTAGGAGCTCCCTGGCTGCTCTATGCCATCGGTGCCGCTATAGCCATCATCCTCACACTCTGCAAGATACCCGCCTTGCCCTTCGCTCTCGGCATGTTCATACCATTGGAACTCAACCTACCACTGCTCGTGGGTGGTGCCGTCAACTGGTATGTGACCACACGCAGCGACGACAAGGCTCTCAACGAGGCACGCGGTGAGAAAGGCACACTGATAGCCAGCGGATTCATCGCCGGTGGAGCCCTGATGGGCGTGGTGAGTGCACTGCTCCGCTTCGGCGGCATCAACCTCATCGACGAGGCATGGCTCAACAATCACTGGTCGGAAGTCATCTCGCTCATCGCATATATTCTCCTCATCCTCTTCTTTGTCAGAACGACGAAAAAGATTAAAGAATAAATAAAAAATGAAAAATGAAAGATTAAAGATGAAAGATAAATATTTGAAAATGGAAAGATGAGAAGGGGTTTCGTGATGTCGTAATCACGTAATCACGACAAAGACATCACGATATTTTTATTCATCTTTTCATCTTAATCTTTCATCTTTAATCTTTCATTTTTCATCTATTTCTGCGTTCCCTTATACCTCGTGCTGTGTGTCTCATAATTCTTGAAAGGCACTGAGGAGGTGGGACGGTTGAAGTGCAAACGGTAGGCAAACTCTGGGCTGTTCATCCATGTGACCACCCCATCCACCCAACGGGCACTCGCCTCAAAAGTAGGATGAATGCCGTCGGGGAAACGCGCCAACTTCAGGTGATAACTATCGTAGAAACGGTCCACACCTACATTCTCACGTATCATATTCACGATGCCCGGGTCTTGCTTGATATTACGCAGGGTGACAGGGCCAATCCACACAAAGGGGATGTCGCCAAGCACTCGCATGATCTCCTTGACAGCGGCAGAGCGTGACGAGATGTCACGGTAGCCCAGATCATTGGTGCCAAGACAGACCACCACAAAAGTGGGATTCACCTTGTGAAGCAGACGCTCCAGTTCGGTGGTATACGCCCAGCTCTTCGTCGTAGACCCATACCAGATAGAGGTGAAGATGGTGTGGCCATTGGCCGAGGCGTAGTCGTTGAACCGCCGCCCCACTCCATCCAACATCGAGTCGCCAAACACCAGGATACGCTGGCTGACATCCTCTTCCGGCTGCACATCCGGCTTCTGCCCCACATTATCCACTTCCTCGCCATTGAGTATCTGATTGTAAATGATCTCCAAGCTGTCAAGCACTTCCTGTGCCATGGCGCCCTGTATGGCAAGGGCCATGACCATCATTGATAAGATAATTTTAAAGTATTTCATTTTTGATTCAAATGTCGTTGATGTTGCCACAATTCTATACTATTGATGAAATTCTGCCACAGGATATAGCACCCTGGCCCTACCGATGAAAGAGGATTGAGATAGGTGTAGGCGATCCAGATGGCAAACGCCGTGTTTTTCTGACCCAACGCCTGGCCAGACTCCTGCGTACGAGAGAAGAAATGTCCCACATAGCGACCAATGGCAAACTGTATAAGACACACCAGCAGTCCCAAACCGGCAATCAGACACAGAAACCATGCTGTGGTGTTCGCATGCACGATATTCTTGACAGTGGTGCCAGTGACAATGGTGAGTGACATGCCCCAGATATAGAAGGAGAGGTCCTTGACACTGACAACCCACTGGTGGAAACGATGCATGTAATGCTTCACCACGTAAGCCAGTGCCATAGGCATGACAAGCACCATAAACACCTTTTGCAAGATCAGCCAGAAAGCGGCCCAGAAGGGCATGTCTACCGTATGGTCGATGAGCGGGAAACAGACGGGCACCAGTATGGCAGTCAAGAAATTGGAGAGAAAGGTGTAAGTGGTCATCTCCTCTAAATTGCCACCCAGCTTGGACGTCACTACTGCGGCAGCGGCGGCACATGGTCCAATGATGCACGTGAGCACCGACTCAAGCAGCACCAATTGGTCGCCCTGGATGTGAAAAACGATGATGGCTCCCACAATCATCCACACAAACAGGAGCTGAAACAACCCCACCCACCAATGCCAGCCCACAGGGCGCAGCCGACGAAAATCGACCTTGCAAAAGGTGACAAACAGCACCAAAAACATGAACATCGGGAAGATGGTGGCGATGATGGGATCGAAAAAGTCACCAGCAGCATCCAATGCCGGCACGTATGCGAAAAGCAGATAGAGAAATGCCCCTGTCAGCATAGACACTGGCAGAGTCCACTCCTTCAAAAACTCGACCACCTTTAATCCCTCATCTTTCATCTACTCATCCCTCATCTTTTCATCTTCATCTTTCATTTTTCATCTTTCATTTTTCATCTTTCATTTCTTCATGACCATTCCTCCCATCGATTGAAGGGTCACCTTCGCCCGGCCTTTTTTGTCCACCTTAAGCGTGCGCAACTCCGGCTCCGGCAGTGCGTTCTCCACCTTGGCGGCAGGGCGGTCGGTATAGTAGCTCACAGTCTGTCCGGCAAACATGGGCAAGTCGAGTGTCAAGTTCATCACCTCATTCGTTCCATTCAGACCTGCCACATACCAATCTGAGCCATGACGGCGGGCCAGCACCACATACCGGGTGGGATAGCCGTCGATGAAGCGGGTCTCGTCCCAGGTCGTGGGCATGCCGCGCAGGAAGTCCAACTCAAACGGCTGCAACTCTGTCAGGTTGTTGGGCTGCATAGCCACACAGTTGACAGCCGTCTGTATCACGATACCTGACGCCATCTCAAAGGTGTCCGATGTGCGGCGGTAGTTACGACTGGCATTGTCCTTGCTCATACGGCGGTTCATGATCACGCCGCCCCAGTCAAAAGCGCCCATGGCATTGCGTGAGAAGGGGTGCATCGTCAGTTCGAAACCTTCCTTGTCACAATGGTGCTGTGTGAAGTACACATTCTCTGAGGCCAGTGCAGCCTCACTCGCCACATAGTTGGGATACATACGCTCCCAGCCGCGTGGCATCGTGCAGCCATGGAAGATCACTTGCAGACCATAGCGGTTGGCATCGGCCAGGATGTCTTCATAGAGCCGCATCGTCTCCTGCTTATCACTGCCGAAGAAATCTACCTTGATGCCGGCAGCACCGATACTCTGCAGCCATTTCATCTCACGGTCGCGAGCGTAGGCAGTCGACATACGGTCGCGCGGGGTCTGTGGGGCATCGTTGGCAAAACCATTGGAGTTGTACCACAGCATCAGCTTCACATTCTTCGACTGCGCATAGCGCGACAATTGCGCCATCCGCTCTCGTCCGATATTCCGGTCCCACCAGTTGTCCACCAGACAAAACTCAAATCCCATCTCCGAGGCCAGGTCGATAAACTTCACCTGATCATCATAATTGATTGAGTTGTCCTGCCAAATGAGCCAGCTCCAAGTATAGCGTCCCGGCTGAAACGGTGCCGTTGCCTCATATACGGGGTCCACCACATCATAAGCGATGGTGGTCTCTACGATAGGCTTAAGCGTAGTGCCCACGGTGATGGTGCGCCAAGGGGTGGCGCCAGGCAGGGAGATGGCGGCAAACTCACTGCCAAAACCGTTGTACTCTCCCTTCTCGGGGAAGGCGATGGTGTAACCCTTGCCGGCCTCATAGTCGCTCAGACGTGATGCGCAATAGGCGCTTGACACACCGGTCTCGCCCACCAGCACCCAGCCCTCGCTTCCAATACGGAACAGGCAGGGGAAGGTGTAGCCCAGACCAAACTGCGACTTGGTGGCCATCGGAACATCGGCGGTGTACTCCTCTTCGTAGGAGGGTTTCGTGCGCTCCCAGCCGGTCATCGGTCCGATCTGCGGACAAAGGAAGGTAGTAGTGACATCAGGAAAATCAAACGCACTCACTTCTCGGTAGATGACAGCACACTTGGGGTTGTCATCTTTCTGACGTGGGATGGTATAGCGGAAGGCCACATCATGATCAGAGACCTGAAAAATCACACTCATCGTCTGGTCTTTCGAATTCTGATAGGTCACCTCCAGCTGATTGGCATGGTATGTGATCTCCGAAGCCTTGGCCTGGGCCATCTGATACGTTTTGTCTACCTGCCCTGTCTTAGATGACACCTCTCTCAACTCCTTGGAGAAATCGCCGATGTTGGACACAAAACCGAGTGCAGAGTTCTTTATCATCTCATGTCCGTCATAGTCCACATGATAGAATGCCTTGCCTCCGGTCATCTGAATAGTCACTGTGAGTTTACCGTCTGGTGAGACGACGGTATGTTCTGCCTCCGCCACCATCAATGGCGCAAGGAAAAACAACGCAAACAAAATAGTTTTCTTCATATTTTCCATTGTCTTGTTCATCTTTGATGCAAATGTACACAAATTCCACGAACCCACCAAAATTTTCTATTCCCTTTCATTTTGACGTTTGGCACGAACCTCCTTCAACAACCACAAATGGCCACATCGGTTTAAAGACACTCACGAACAATTATGTCAAAGAGAAGCAAATGGGTTTTCGTCCTTTTCGTTTTTTTGTTTGTGTCGGAATCCAATCATGCTCATGTTTGAAAACAGATACAGTTTCCGAACATTTCGTCTTTTCTGGATCATTTCCGCAATCCCCCAAACCAGTAATCTTTAAAAAAAGTTAATTTCCCGCTTTGCCTACCACAATCCACAAAAAAGAGGTAATTTTGTAATCTAATAATGACCGATACAATGACAAGCATCCCTTTTAAAACCTTTCTCACGATGATCGTGCTTGCCCTCTACTGTGGCAACATGGGTGCAATGACCAATGACGGCGACCCACTCTCGCCTAAAAAAGCACCTACAACAACTCTCAAAGGGGATGTCAACTCCAACGGCGTCATAGATATCTCTGATGTTTTGTGTACGGTAGACTATATCCTTGGCAAAACAGTCAAAGATTTTAACGTTGAATCTGCTGACTTGAACAACGACCAGACCATCGACATCACAGATGTGCTCATCATTGTAGATATCATCCTCGGAAGACCTGTCAGCGACCCTGACAATCCCTCACTCCCCACTGACCATCTAGAGGGCGGAGACCCTGGCACAGGTGTTTGACGACCAATATTTGCGCCAATTCTTATTATTTTCCTAATATCACATCAACGACAGACAGAACATCAGTGATGTCGATGATGTGATCTGCATTGAGGTCAGCGGCTGAGGAATCGAATTTCTCCACCTTCTTGCCAAGGATATAATCCACTATACACAGCACATCAGAAATGTCGACAATACCGTCGCCATTGGCATCTCCCATCAGACTTTGGTTTTCCACAGACAGCGAGATATAGAAGAGATTGCCAGTGCTCTTCTTGGTCAACTCATGAGCACCGGCGGGCAGTGTGTGCGTCAGCGTGCCCTGGCCCGACGAACCGTTGTCAGCTGCGCCCTGATAGGCTACGCCGTCTATCTTGATGTCGTATTTCGTGTCGTTGGAGCCGAAGACGAGTTTGAGTATCATCTCACGGTCGGTGGTGAACTTCACTGAGGTAGAAGTCTCAATTTTCAGGCATACTGTATAGGTCACGCCATTGACGGTGGCAGAGCCTTTGCTGTCAGAGTAATTGCCCTTCACCTCGAAGAAGTCGCTCGATGGTTTCATGTCCTGGAAATGGCACTCCAGAGCAGTGGAGATGGATCCACCCTGGCCAGGGTCGTCACCGGGATCATCACCGGGGTTATCACCCGGATCGTCTGGCTGGTTCTCAGCACCGAAAATGCCCACAAGCGCCGAGGTGTAGTTGACGAGAGCCGCCTTCAGGTCGTCGTCCAAGGCGTCGTTAGCGTCTTTGCCGGAGAAATCCCAAGTGAAGTCACCGTGTCCCATACGTCCTGCGCCATACCATCCTTTGACGGTTGCGGGCACGTCAGCGGCGGCCTCTGGGGTGTAGTCATACATCAGCGCAGAGTTGGTGTCAAAGTTGTCATAGCTCGTTCCACCCTGCTTGGCTTTCACTGTGGCTGGCACTTGGTCATCACGGTTGGCAGCCTCCCAGGCGTCAAACTCTGTTTGGTTCTGCTGGTAGGTGACATAGCGGAACTTGCTGCTACGCTCGGCGAACACATTACCGTAGCTCTTGATGATGCCGCCGTCCTCACCAGAGAAGGTGCCCTTTCCGTTGATGATGTCACTACCCTGCATGGAGATGAGCATCGGGTATTTGATGTTGCGGTAGTAATTGTTCTCTACGAAGGCGCTCGCGCCCGTAGTGGCTCCCACACCATATTTTGCCACACCGTCGAAGTAGTTGTTCCACACATGCACGCTCATGCTGCGGATACGCGGATGACGCGAGTCGGAGTGATCGAACCAGTTGTGGTGGTAGGTGATGTAATTGGCTTCATCGCCTCCCATGCCGCAGAGCGAGGATTTGCCGGTGTCCCAGAAGCGGCAGTAGGCGGTGGTCACATATTTCGTGCCGGCCTTCAGGTCCACAGTGCCATCGCCCTTCACCTGGTCAGCGTCCTTCCCTGTCTGTCCATAGAACAAGTCGAGGTGATGCACCCAGATGTGGCTGTTTTTCGTGTCGAGTGACACGGCGTCGTCCATACACAGCATGATGGCGAAGTTGCGTAACTCCACACTGCGGCAGTTGCGGACGAGAAGACCCAGTCCGCTGAGGGTGGCGTCGTCGCCGATGCCCTCAAGGGTGATGTTCATCTCGTTGTAACCAGCATTTCCTTTGATCTGCAGTCCCTCCTCCGAACTAGAGATATGGTCGAGGTCAGAGAGCGAGATTTTACCTATCAGCCGGATGGCGAGGGGTGTCGTGTCATAACCTTTCTGATAAGCGTCGAGGATGGTCTGCAGTCCCGTGCAGGTGGTGGTGCCACCCTTGCTGTTGGTGATGACGGAGCAGGTCACCTTCTTTGCCGTGTATTGTGTCACGTAGAGCACACGTGCACCGTCTTTCAATGTGCCGTCGTCGTTGTAGGCTCCCACGCCCGAGTACTGGAAGTGGGCAAACCCTTCACGGTTGTAGGCGGCCACATGAATGCCGGTGGCATAGCTGGCCTTGCTCTCATCTTCTGTCTCACCGATTACGGGCACCACCTTCAGCGCATAGTCTGTGGCGGCACGCAGTCCCACCACGTCGGCACGCCCATAAGTGCCGTAGTCGCGCACCAGTGCTTCGTCTATCCTGGTGTAGGTGCTGCCCATGCTACCGCCTTTCACATAGACGTGGTAAGTAGTGGCACCCTCAAAGAGGTTCCATTTCACGTAAGCTGACTCATTCCAGCCTTTGGCTTCGGTGATCTCCACTCCATGGTTGCTGACCACTCCGTCCTGGGCGTGCACAGTGGTCATACTCGTGAGCCAGAGCAGGCAGAGCAGCAGGGTCATCATATTTCTCTTCATCATGGTCATCGCTTTTCGGGGTTCGTCATTCTATTAGCAAGCAAATATAATGATTATTTGTCAAAGATGGAATTCCTCGGCCTCGTTTTTGCCTTTTTTTACACGCAAACGTTTGAGTTTTTGCATTTTTTCCTAAGATCTTCCTCAGACGAGAATGGCCATGAATGTCTATACAATAAAAGAAGCGGGGGCTTTGTTTGCACTGCAAACGGAGCCCCCGCTTCTTTTATTTAGATTAGAGGTGAGAAGTGAGAGGTAAGAGGTGAGAGAATACCCCTGCAATCAACTCGTTTACTAAACAAGCAACTTGTCTGATCACTAAATAATATGCGGCACACGTGCAAGACCTTTCTCCAGATCCTCGTCTGTGAGCTGGTAGTTGCGCAGGTCGCCGTTGATATACTGATCGTAGGCTGACATGTCGATGAGTCCGTGGCCACTCAGGTTGAAGAGGATCACCTTCTCCTCGCCCGTCTCTTTGCATTTCAATGCTTCGCGGATGGTGGCTGCGATGGCGTGACAACTCTCCGGTGCCGGGATGATACCCTCGGTGCGACTGAAAAGAAGTCCAGCCTCGAAAGTCTCCAACTGTGGGATGTCGACACCATACATAAAGCCGTCCTTAATCAACTGACTGACGATCATACCAGCGCCATGATAGCGCAGACCACCAGCGTGGATGTTGGCGGGCTTGAAGTCGTGACCCAGGGTAAACATAGGCAGGAGCGGTGTGTAGCCAGCCTCGTCGCCGAAGTCATACTCAAAGCGTCCGCGAGTGAGCTTAGGACAGCTGGCCGGTTCAGCAGCGATGAACTCTGTGTGTCGCTCACCTGTGAAGTTGTGACGCATAAACGGGAAGGCGATGCCACCGAAGTTGGAACCGCCACCGAAGCAGGCAATCACCATGTCGGGATATTCCCCAGCCATCTCCATCTGCTTCTCTGCCTCCAAACCGATGATGGTCTGATGCAGCGACACGTGGTTGAGCACTGAGCCAAGGGTGTATTTACAATTGGGAGTGGTCGATGCCAATTCTACTGCCTCTGAGATGGCGGTGCCGAGTGACCCCGTGTGCGTCGGGTCGCGTGTGATGATGTCCTTACCTGCGCGGGTCGACATCGAGGGTGATCCCACCACAGTGGAGCCAAAGGTGCGCATGATTGACGAGCGATATGGTTTCTGCTGCATCGAAATCTTCACCTGATAGACAGCGCACTCCAGGCCGAACACCTTGGCAGCATAACTCAGGGCAGCGCCCCATTGTCCGGCTCCTGTCTCCGTCGTCACATTCGTCACACCCTCTTGTTTGCAGTAGTAACACTGCGGCAGAGCGGAGTTGACCTTGTGCGAACCGAGTGGGTTGACACTCTCATTCTTGAAATAAATATGCGCTGGTGTACCCAGTGCCTCTTCTAGGGCGTAGGCGCGCACCAACGGCGTGGAGCGATAATACTTATACATATCCAGCACCGGCTCGGGGATGTCTATCCACACATGCTCAGCGTCCAGCTCTTGACGGCTGCACTCGAGATTGAAGATGAAGGCCAGGTCTTCGGCCTTCAACGGCTTTTTGGTGGCCGGATGGATGGGCGGCAGTGGTTTGTTGGGCATCTCAGCCTGTATGTTATACCACTTGGTTGGAATGTCTTTTTCCTGGAGAATGAATCTTTTCTGTTTACTCATAATCTTTCGTGTTAATGACTGTTTTTTTCGAATCAGATTGCAAAATTACACATTTCCGCTCAAAAACGTGACACTTTGAACGGATTTTTGACTGAAAAGCGAAAAAAAACAATCAAGTCGTATAATAGATAGTGGTGAGTGGTAAGAGGTAAGAGGTAAGAGGTAAGAGGTGAGAGGTTTGAATAAATAGTAATTGATAATTAGTAATTAGTAGTAAGTGGTGAGAGAATACCCCTACAATCTACTTGTCTACTAAAGTATCAACTTGTCTACTTGTCAACTCGTCGACTTGTCGACTAAAGTATCAACTTGTCTACTCATCCACTTGTCTACTCATCCACTAAAGAATCCACTTGTCAACTAAAAAACTACTTCAGAGCGAAGAAACGGTCGCCATAGGCTGCCATCTGTGCCTCGTTGACACCCTGCTCGTTGAGTGTGAAGTCGCGGCTCTCACCATTGACATTCACTTTGATGCTCTTGCCATCCTCATTGAAACGGAACAGTTCCACGGTCTCGCCATTCTGGCTCACAGACCAGCTGTCGTTGCTCTTGTCATAGGTGAGCAGCACCACCTGACCATTGGGCGATGTGATACGGTAGCCGTTTTTCAGCGTCTTCACAGCATAGAGCAGGCCATCGCTGCCCAAGATATGCTGGGTCTTGCCCACATTTTCGGCTACAGGGTTCTCTCCGCTCCAGAACTCTACCGTGTTGAGGATCACGGCATCGACGAAGAGTGTGATACCACCCACGATAGGCATCAGGAAGAATCCCACGATGGCATTGATAAACTTATTGTCGGTCATGTCTTTCTGCCAAGCGGCATATTTGTTGAACAGGCTGAAAGAGCCAATACATGAACTAAACATGACACTGCCTGCAAGGAGGCATACGATGACTTTTAAACTGACTTTTTTCATTTCGTAATGGTATATTTGGTTAATAAAAAAATGCATGACAAAAGTCTTTCGTCTGCAAAAATAAACAAAAAAAACAATAATGACTAAAAAAAGAAGAAAAGGATGCGAAAAAAACGCCCCCTGCCTTCTAACTAAGGGGGGGCAGGGAGCGTTTCCGTTTTTAGCTTTTCAGTGTTCGCCTTTCGCTTTTCGTATATTCATCCGGCTATCATCGATGCTACTTCTTAATAGGATAGAGCTTGATGAGATACAGCATAATGACGATGATGGCAGCGGGGAAGAGCGAGAAGAGCGACCAAATCATGGTGCGCACAGACTCCTCGTTGGTAATCGTGATCACTGTCTGCCCCGTGTCGGGATCGGTGCCTGAGATAAAGCCAGAGAAGCCCAGGAACAGTGCCACCAAAGAACCGGAGATGGCGGTGCCAAACTTCTGTGCCATGGTGCCCGACGAGAAAATGAGTCCTGTGGAGGAGGTGCCGTTTTTCTCTGTGGCGTAGTCGGCCACGTCGGCATACATCGACCACAACAGCGGCGAGTAAAGCCCCACACCGACAGAAGTGAGAATCACCAGTGCCACCATTACCCAGATGTATGCGGGATCCATCGGCACAAAGAAGAAACAGATGGAGAAAATCATACAGATGAGGGCAGCAATCATAAACGCTTTCTTCTTGGAACCCACCCACTTGGTGAACGCCGGCGACACACCGCCGAAGATCATACAGGTGACCTCGCCGAAGGTCATAAACACGGTGTAATTGATGATCAGTCCACTCACCGTCACATCGCCATGCAGACAGTACTCCAGCAGATAACCCGCTACAGCATAACGGAAACCGTTGAAGAAGTTGGTGCAGATACCGATGAGGGTCAGGTAAATCCAGGGCTTGTTCTTAAACAGGTCGGCGAAGGGACGGAAGGAGAATTTCTCCGCGCGCACTGGCTTCAGACGCTCACGGGTGAGCAGACCGCACGCTAAGGTCATCACCGTAGCCAACAGTCCAAAACCTGCACCGAGCACGGCATACTGATGTGCCTCTGTGCCGCCCACCATCTTCTGAAGGTAAGGGAACGACAGCAGCGTGACGAAGCCCATGGCATAGGCGCCCACCATACGGAAGGAGGAGAACTGGTTTTTCACATTATCGTCATCGGTCATCACGCCGAGCAACGAGCCGTAGGGCACGTTCACCGCTGTATAGACAGCCATCATCATCAGATAGAGCGTATAGGCATAGATGCGCTTGCCCACCGGACCGAAGTCGGGCGTGTAGAGCAACAAGGCAAAGATCAAGCCAAGCGGCACGGCACCGAAGATAAGCCAGGGGCGGTAGGTGCCCCAGCGTGACTGGGTGCGGTCGGCCAGACTACCCATCAGCGGGTCGGTGACCACATCAAACATACGGGCGATGAGCATCAGCGTGGCAGTGTCTGCAATGGTCAGTCCAAAAACGTTGGTGAAAAAGAGGGGAAAGGCTATCGACATGATTTTCCATGTGATACCTCCGGCAGCGGCGTCACCCAGCGCATAACCTATTTTTTCTTTTAAGCTAATCATTGTATTTTTTTAGTTGAGTTGAGAAACATTCTTTCTTACGAGCCGTTTGATGGTCTCGACAGAGGCGGAGGTGGTGAGACCATCCTCAGGGGTGTTCATGCAGTAGTCGATGAGGCGGTCGATGGTGGAGGTGGCCACATGCATGCGTGTGTCGCTCGATGCATAGTAGATAAACACCCGTCCATCATCATCGGCGATCCATCCGTTGGCGAACACCACATTCATCACGTCGCCCACATACTCCCATCCCTCCGGCACGAGGAAATAGCCGCCCGGCTGCGCAATCACCCGCGTGGGGTCGTCGAGAGCCGTCATATACATATAGAGCACATAGCGCAGCCCACTGGCACAGGCGCGCACGCCATGAGCCAGATGCAGCCAACCGCGGTCGGTCTTGAGGGGGTGTGGTCCCTCACCGTTTTTCACCTCCATGATGGTGTGGTAGTGGCGCGCGTTGATGATTTTCTCCTCCTTTATCTCAGCGTTGGTGATGTCATCCACCAGTGCCCAACCGATGCCGCCGCCAGAACCTGTGTCGATGAAACCATCTTGCGGACGGGTGTAGAAAGCGTATTTGCCATCGACAAACTCAGGGTGCAGCACCACGTTACGCTGCTGACTGCGGGTCTTCAGGTCGGGCAGACGCTCCCATTTGATGAGGTCTTTCGTACGCGCGATGGCAGCCGTGGCTGTGGCGGCAGAGAGGTTGCCCGGCTCATTGTCATCATGACGCTCAGCGCAGAACACGCCATAGATCCATCCATCCTCATGGGCAGTGACACGCATGTCGTAGATGTTGGTGGCAGGCACGATGTCGTCGGGCATAGTGATCGGTTCGTCCCAGAAACGGAAATTGTCGATGCCGTTGGGACTCTCCGCCACGGCGAAGAACGACTTACGGTCGGCGCCTTCCACACGCACGATGATGACATATTTTCCCTTCCATTTGATGGCGCCGCTGTTGAGTGTGGCGTTCATCATGATGCGCTGCATCAGGTAGGGGTTGTCTTGCTCATTGAAGTCATACCGCCATGTGAGAGGTGTGTGCTCAGCGGTCACGATGGGGTTTTTGTACTTCTCATAGATGCCGTTACCCCACTCTACCGGCTCATTTTTTTGTGTGAGCAGTGCCTCATGGTGTGCCTTGAGGGCTGCCACACGGGTTTTGAAATCTGACATAATATTTCGGTGTTTGATATTCGCAACTTGAAGCTACTTGTTGATGTCTTTGAGGAAAAGCGTATTGGGTGCGTCGTACATCTCCTTGAAATAGGGAGCATCCGGCTTGACGGGCGATGGACCAAACCACTCCTCCTTGTAGTTGCGCCAAGTGAGCATATAACTGATGGGGAATCCCTCCACAGCTGGCAGCAAAGTGGATGTCCACCAGGTCGGCTCCGTCATATTCTTCATGCCACACTCTGTCAGTGCGGGGATTAGTCCATGATCATCGGCCACCTGGCAGAGCACGCCGAGGTTCTGCTTGCAGCGCGTGATAAACTGGTCCTTCTCCTCTGGCACCCACTGATAGCCATCCAGACCGATCATGTCCACACGGTCGTCACCTGGATAACGGTCGAGCAGTCGCTCGGTGGTCAGATTGTCCTGCATACCAGGAGAATAAGACCACACTAAATTGTCAAAACCATCAGCTTTCAGTTTATCTTGCAACATATTCCACAGGGCTTTATACTCATCCACGGTGCACAGTTTCTCGCCCCACCAGAACCAAGAGCCGGAGTTCTCATGCCAAGGACGGAAGATGATGGGGATATTCACTCCCATTTCATCCTTCAGTGTCGCCAAGAAATCAGACACACGCTGCATCCAGGTCTCAAACTTCTCATGAAACTCGCCACCAGGTAAGATCTTCTTCACCACAGCCGTGTCGCTGACATCCCATGCTGTGCCCTCAGGGAACTTCTGGCCAGCCCAGCCGCCTCCCTCGATGGTGGTGACAGGATTGCGCGGATGCCAACTCAGGGTAACGATACCTCCACGACGATGGTGGTTGATCACCTCTTCCCTCATACGGGTAAAGGGCACACTGTCGAGATTCTTGGCGTCACCCATCTCAATACCTCCGAGGTCAAATCCCATGATAGCGGGGTAGTCACCACAGACATTCTTCACATCACTGGAGTCTTTGTCATACTCCCAGGTCAGACCATACATCGGGTCATCCTGATGTCCATACATGACGCCTTGCTTTCTGAGTGTCTCCAAGCGTTCCATCAGTTGCTGTGCCACTGTCTGTTCAGGCTCAGCATTCTTTGTTGTCGTACAGGCAGCCACTGCAATAGTCGCTATTGCCATCGCTAAAATCTTCTTCATATCTAGTTGTTATTAAGTTGACAAGTTTTTTTGTTGATAAGTAAACAAGTTGACGAGTTGACGAGTTATTTGCAAGGGTATTCTCTCACCCCTCACCTCTTACCTCTCACCTCTTACCTCTTTCATCTTTCGCCTATTCCCATCTGCTCCAGCAGCCAGTTTTCCCATTCATCCCACTGCTCCTGATACCAAAAATGTCCGGTTTTTTGGTAGAGGGAGAGAGTCTTGGGAGCTGACACCACATTATAAACAGAATAGGCGGAAGAAGGAGGCACCACCTCGTCGTTATAGCCAAAGGAGTACCATCCCGGACATTTGATCCTGCGTGCGAAGTTGACGCCATCGTAATAACGTGCGCCCTCCACCTTCTTCATGTCAGGATTCTTCACCTGATAGAAATAATGAGGCCATCCGCAGGCTTTCTTTTGTAAAGCCATTTCATAGTCGCACATGGCATCGTGAACAGCGGCCACATAGGTGATACGCGGGTCGAGTGCTGCCGTGGAGAGGGAGAGGAAGCCACCCTGCGACGAACCCGTCACACCCACCTGACGACCGTTCCACTCAGGCAGCGACGCAATGTAATCAACGGAGCGCACCGCTCCCACCACCACCCGACGATAGTAGTTCTTGTCGGGTTGGTCGAGGTTGGTCTCCCAGTAACCATCAAGAGCTGCCTGACGGATATCGTCATAGACCGACTGCTTCATGGTGACGGGGATGCCATGGATGCCAATTTCTAATACGATGGCTCCCTGCGAAGCTGTCCACACGTCACCGCCATAAGGCCTCACGCCGGCGCCAGGCACCCGCAGCAGCGCAGGATATTTGCCGGGCTTGACAGGTTTGCACAAGATGCCGTAGATACGACTCCCCGGACGGTTGTTGACGAAACTCACCTCATACACATTGACGGTCTCGGTGCAACGCTCCGGCAATAGGGTGACATGGGGGTCGAGCGGATATTGTCGGGCCTCTTCCAGCGCTTTGCTCCAAAAGGCGTCGAAGTCGTCGGGACATTTCGTGGCTGGCTGCAACTTCTCAGGCGAGAAGCCAGCGGTGCAGAGCCCCGCATAGTCTTTGCCGTCGACGTGTGCCACCACTTTCAGGCGGTAGAAGCCAGGCTCTTTCATCGTGCCGGTCCATTGCATCGTGCCGTCTTTCAGTGTGACGCCACTCTTCTTGACATCGGGGTACATCACTGGTCCAGCCTCATAGTCGACCACGGCGTTGTCGAGCCGCGTGCCCGACTTGAGCACCTCGACGGTAAACTTCGCTTTCTCACCGGTTTTATAGTTCCAGTCTTTATGGTCAGGGGTGACGTTCACCACGATGTTATGCCCGATGATCTGCCCAGTGACAGGCAGCCACACACAAAGCAAAAGCAGCAAAGGGATGATTCTTTTCATTTTTCAGTTGACGAGTTGACAAGTTGACGAGTTATTTGATTACTGTCGTTATTAAGTTATTACAATCTCAAGAAATCACGACCTCCTCAACTGTCTGCCTTTGTCCCCTCCCCTTTGGGGAGGGTTAGGGAGAAGTATCTGTGAGGAGTTTCCAGTCCCCTCCCCTTTGGGGAGGGTTAGGGAGGGGTGTTAGGGTTAGGGAGGGGTGTCAGTTTTATATCCCCCTCATTCTCTCCACTTCTTTCTGGATGACCTGCAGGGTGGTGCTGTCGGTGGAGAAGACAGAGTTGAGGCCCTGAGCCTCCTGGGCCGGGTCGCCGGTGTAGTCGTCGCCCACCTGCCACTGCTCATGCTGTGGGTTGGCGAAGCCGCCCCATCCCCAGAAGTTGCAGCCAGCGAAGTGACCACCCTTCTCGGCGTTGTCGCCCACAAGCGAGAAGACGAAGCGGTAGTAGCCGTCGCGCCCCTCGGTGGTAGTCTCTTTAGAGAACTTAAACCCGTCGCGTGGATAACCGAATTCCTCCATCACGAGAGGTTTGTTGAGCCGGTCGCAGATGGCCAGATGGCGGTCGATATAGTTTTTCGTGCTGTCGCAACTGGCTGGCAAGTCTTCCACCAAGTGATCGGGACGCGCCCACGACCAGTTGTAGGGCCACAGATGTACGTTGCAATAGTCGATATTGGGATCAGCGCAGATGCGCTCGTAAGCCGCATAGTCGCCCTCACAACCCCAGGCACCCTCGCTGCCCACGGAGATGAGATGGTTTTTATCGATGCTGCGGATGAGTGCTGCCGCCTCAGCGAGCCACTTCTCAAAGGCAGGCAACGCCTCCTTACTGAAAGCGCGTGGCTCGTTGCCGATCTGCCATGACATGATGGCGGGGTCGTCGACATATTTCACACCCGTGTAGCGATTGGTACGTCCTAAGATGTAGCGCACGTAGTCATAGAAGAGCTGGTGAGCCTTCTCATTGGAGGCATACTGAGCCACAAAACTCATATAGGCGCCATATCCGTCCTCATTGGGACGTGGAGCCTTGCCCACTCCGGCATGTTCGAGATAGAAGCCATATCCCCCACTCCACTCCCATGAGTTGTTGAGGTAGAGCACAGCCACCATCTGCCGCTTGCCCATCTCCTGCAACAGGTAGTCGAGACCTGCCAGGATCGTGTCATTGTAGACACCAGGTGAGACCTGAAGGGTAGGCTCCACTTTGGTGGTCACTCCCCGTTCACCATCACTTCCCACAAGGATACGCAGGTTGTCGATGCCCATGGCTTTCATCTGGTCGAGTTCGCGGCACAGGCGGTCGCGGTCGCCACCCTGTCCCTCGCTGCCGAGGATGGCTCCATACCAGAAGTTGGTGCCCACATAATAATAAGGCTTTCCGTCACGCACGAAATGGCCGTCGGCCACAGTCACAAAGGGGTTGGAGGCGGGCTGTTCTTGGCATGCCGCCAATGTCATCACCAAGGTGATAAAGGCTAAGATTGTTCTCATTGATCGCGTTATTAGAATTTCATTGCAAAATAAATAAAAAAATCGGAAAAACAATGATACTTTATTGACGGAGTTTGATACAATGCTTTAAAGTTTTTAGAACAGATGTCGAAATCAGGTTCTTAGGGGATGATGATGTCTTGAAATGATATTTTCTTAAGACGACAACCGCCTTGTGCTCTCTTTTTTGCACAAGGCGGCTGAGTCTAAATCCCCTCCCCTTTGGGGAGGGTTAGGGAGGGGTGTTCGGGTCAGGGAGGGGTGCCAGGTGTTTACTTCACCAGCACATCCGCGATCTCCGGCTCATACCAGTTGAGGGTTTTGCGGTCGAGGAGCCCCATCCACCAGAGGCCGGTGGTGTTGTACTGCGCAAACTTCTGCATCATATACTGCGCATACTTCACACGCTCTATCATGCCGGAATGGGTGCCGATAGCGCCAAACTCTCCAAAGATATACGGCACGCCGAGATCTCCGGAGAACCGCTTGTCCACACGGGCGAAGAGGTCGTCAATCTCCTGCTGAACTGCGGCGTCGAACATATAGATATACCACTGCTGGTCTTCTTCATTATCGGTGTCATTGCAGAACCAATAGGGGTCGTAGCAATGGATGGAGGCCAGGATGTGGTTGGGATGCACATCGGTGGGTATCCTCAAGCCTGCCAATTTGGCTGGTGTGCTGCCCGCGCTGTAGGTGGTGACCACCAGGTTGCGGTAGGCATTGTTGCCGCCAGTGGCACGCACCACGTCTACGAAGTCCTGCTCCAGACGGTTGATGGCCTCATAAGCAGAGGCATCACCTGGGTCGCCCCAATCGTTGTTCTTGTTCAGGATCTCGTTGAAGGCCTCAAATACCAGATGGTCGCCATAGTCCTTGAAACGGTTGGCTATCTGTGTCCATATTTTCTTATAGCGTGCGGTGATGGTCTCATAGTTGTCCAAATCGGCCACCAGCCAGCGGTTCTCAGCGGCACCCGTGTCATGCATCACATTGAGAATGCAGTAGCAGCCCGTGTTGATCACCATGTCTACCACCTGCTGCACACGTGCCATCCACGCTGCGTCGATGTTGTCGTTGGCATCACAGTGGATGCCCCATGTCACCGGCACACGGATCACGTTGAACCCTTTGTCGGCGATGGTCTTGATGATTTCGGGCGTGGTCTCTGGCTGTCCCCACTGGGTCTCAAAGTCGATGGGGGTCTTTCCCTCAGGATTCCACCACGAGCCGATGGGGTTGGAGTCGAGCGTGTTGCCCAAGTTGTAACCGATCTTGAGTTGCTCCACAAAGGTGAAGGCACTCATAAATGGGTCATTGGGGTCGGTGCCCGTACCGTTCTGAGTGATGGCCACCTGCTTCGTGAGGTTGCCGGAGCGCACGGTGAGGGTGGTGTTGCGGGCCTCGCCGTCATTCTTGTCCACCTCAATCTTGGTGTAAGAGAATTTGTTGGTATAGCCATAACCGGCATGCACAGCCAGATGGCACCATGACTCGTCGCCCACCTCTGCAGTCCAGTCGCCGTCGGCCTGCACGCCGATGATGGCGGCACTCTTTCCGATGGAGAAATGGAGGTCGGTCAGCGCCACAGAGTCTCTGAAGAGCTCGATAGAGGTGGCATTGCCTGTGCGCAGCCCGGTGTCGATGGTC
This sequence comes from uncultured Prevotellaceae bacterium, assembly GCA_902780635.1. GTDB lineage: Bacteria > Bacteroidota > Bacteroidia > Bacteroidales > Bacteroidaceae > Prevotella. The sequence goes on along the minus strand of CACZGH010000002.1, from coordinate 54,122 downwards.
GGGTTCTCCACGTCGCTGCAGGCCTGGAATCCCAGGACTGCCAGCGAGAGGAGCATGACGCTGAATATATTCTTTATTTTCATGTTATGATCAATTATTTGATTGATTATTCAAGTAGTTAAGTAGTTAAGAAGTTATCGCTTCGCTCAGAAGTTAAGCCATTACATCTGATGGCCAAAGGGAGACAGCCCACGATTCATTTGGCTTAACTCCTTAACTCCTTAACTCCCATACTTCTTCATCTATTTCTTTTTATAGAAGATACGCACGTTGTCCACATACACATCGATGTAACCGCGTGTCGTGTGCTGGTTGATCGACTGGATGCGGAACTGGTTGATACCGTTGGCCACCACATCTTGGTAGGTCTTGCCCTGATACTCGCCAAACATGCTCAGCGGTAGCACGTGGCGATACCACTTGCCGATGGGAGCGTCGCCATTGATGTCGCCCAAGACGGGAGTCGTGAAACCAAAGGTCTTGGTATCGTAGTCGACCCAATAGAAGGCGTCATACTGGTTGACGGTCTCCACCGGGTCTTCATCCTGAGCCTGGAGGAAGTAGCGCAGATAGCCCGAGAACGTGCCGTTGTTGTAGTCGCTCTCGTTGTTGTACACCTCCATGGCGAGATACACCTCGTCGGTAGAGGCCGTGGCGGGGATGATATCGTAGGAGGGAAGTGGGAACTTATTGCCGTCCCAGCCCTTGCGGAAGTAAATCATCTGGCCCCACCACTGCTGCGACTCCTCCTCGACAAAGAGGTGTGCAAACATGCCGTCGCCTGTCACAGGCGGGTCATCGCCGTTGGCTTTCTCGATGGTGCAGTTGGGTCCCCATCCGTTGTCGGTGGCATCGCCATCAAAACTGGTGAGACGACAACTGTACTCGCAGAACATGATGCTGCCGCTGCCACCCGGGGTGTTGACGTAGAGCTTGCCGTCGCTGGCGTCTGCTGCAGGCACTTTGGGCACGGTGAAGGTGATTTCATCCTCCGACTCAGCCACTTTCAGGTCTTTGGCGGGGATGGTCACGCCACTGTAGGTGACCGACTCCACCTGCACAAACTCACGGCCCGTGATGGTCACTTCCTCACCTGGCACCGGCATATCGCTGCTGATGTCGAAGATGATGGGCTGCCCAGGCAACACCGAGAAGGCGATATAGGTGGTGCCGCCGGCACACTCGATCACCAGCGTACCCTTGTCGTAAGGCAACTGCGGGATGGTGACGCCCAACTGCGAGGTGGTCTCGTAGGCCTGGGTGCGACTGTTGAGGTAGTGATCCTTGACGATGGTCTCCACCTTGGCCACGTCGACATGGTTGCCGCCGACGGTCTCCCAGACCGTGGTGTCGAGTTGCTCGGCAGAGAGGTCAGTGAAGTAGACTTTCTCGATGTCCACGAGGTTGAGTCCATAGACATTGAGCACATCGCCGGCCTCACGGGGATAGGTGCCCTGCAGACGCGAGATGCTGGGATAGGGAGCGGTGATCTTGAAAGCGTAGACAGCGGTGCCGTGAGAGGTCTCCACACGGATCTCGTCTTTCAGGTCGCTATTGAAGGCGGTCAACTCAAAGCCGTCGTCCTCTGAAGGCACGGTGACGATGACGCTGTGGTCGGTGTTCATCGTGGGATTGAAGTACACCTGCTGGTCGTTGATAAACACTTTCTGCACCTTGCTCAGGTTGTTGCCGATGATGGCAAGCAGAGAGCCGGCACCAGCCTTGGTGAAGGTGCTGTCGGCCTTGGCAGGGTCGCACGAGCGGACTGCTGTGATCTGGGGTGTGCCCATGCCCTCTTCATCATCCTTGCAGGAGGAGAAAGAGAACAAGACGACGGCCATCAGTGCCGTGAGAAGCAGTCCGTATGGGTAGTTGAAAATATGATGTTTCATATACTTTTCATTAGATGGTTTATTGCTCTTTGAAGACATACTCCACAGCGGGCTGGCTGAAGTATGGATTCTGGATGACATCGCTCTCAGGATAAGGCATGAAAATATTGGCCTCGGTGAGCACGATGGGCGAATAGTTGGCGCCTTGTGCCTGTGCCAGGGAGTCGAGATTGAAGGTATAGCCTTGCTTCTTGGTCTGCACCACGGTGTTGTCGGTCTCGCTCTGACGCAGACAGTCGCTCCAGTAGCAGTGGCCGCTCTGGTCGAAGAAATACCAGTTGTTGGTGCCGGGGAACACACAGCGATAACTCATCGTCTTGTCATCATTGAGGATGAGGTCGCCCTGGTTGAGCATGAAGGCGCGGTGCTGCTTGCTGTTGAAGAAGTTGAGCATATACTGGGGCTTCCAGCGATACCAGGTCACCATGTCATACCAGTTGCAGTACTCCAGGCAGAACTCGATGCGGCGCTCGCGGATGAGGTCTTCGAAGGTGAAGGAACTCTTGGCGGGCAGTTTGGCACGCAGACGGGTGGCGTTGAAGGCGGCCAAGGCGTTGGCGTCGCTCGTCGAGGTATTGTTGCCCAGCAGGGCCTCAGCTTTGATGAGGTAGACATCGGCCAGTCGCATGATATAGGTGTTGAGCGGCGAGGCCTGCTGTGCCAGGTGGCCGTCGCAGTCGGCTTTGGTGCCCACCACGCCTTTCTTGCACTGTATCCAGTTGCGGTTGTAGGTGTATCCGCCTTTCTCACTCCAGATGTAGCTGTAGCGGCGCCCGGGGGTGAAGAAAGTGCCACGCAGGCGGAACGAGTCGGCAGGCTCCTCATTGTAGTAGTCGATCATGTCGACCGAGGCATGCAGACTGCCACCCCAGCAGTTCACGTCGGTCACGTCCGACCAGGCGAGGTCTGAGATGAGGTTGTTGCTGGCGGCATACTCACCCAGCAGTGGGTCAGCCCAGCGCATGGCGAGGAGGGTCTCCTCGTTGTCGTTGAATTGCGGACGGAAGAGGTCCTCGTAGTTGTCGAGCAGACGATACTGACCGCAGTTGATCACCTCGTCGCAGAGCTCCACCACCCGTCTCAGGGTTGCCTCGTCACGCTGTCCGTTTTTGTTCCAACCACTCTGTGCCAGCAGGGCCTTGGCCTCCAGGGCTTTAGCCACATAGCGTGAGGGATGGTTGTTGCTGCCCTTCTCCGGAAGCAGCTGGGCGGCACGCTCAAAGTCGCGGATGATAAACTTCAGCACGCTCTCCTCGGTGTTGAGTGGGCGCACGGGGGTTGTCGTGGCATCGATATTGTCCTCATAAAGGATCACATCGCCCCAGCCACGCAACAGATAGAAGTAGGCGGTGCCGCGCATGAGCATGGCCTCGCCGCGGGCCTGGTTTTTCACGGCCTCCGACACGCCGTCGGTGGCATAGGTGTCCATGTCGTAGATCAGCTGGTTGGCCATCGACACCACCATGTAGATAGACGACCAGGCATTCATCAGTTCGGTGGTGAGACCGGTGATGGTGAAGCGGGCGAACTCTCCCTGCAGGTAGGGGCTCCATGCGTCGTTGGCACGAAACGAGCCCATACCCACGATGGCGCGCTCGTTGTAGCCGCTCCAGGCGTAGTTGTAGAGAGGCTCAATGGCTTTGAGCACCGCGTCGTCGGTGTTGTAATAGTTCTCTGCCACATAGCCATGCTTGGGTATACGCTCCAGGAAGTCGTCATCGCAACTGCTCACCACAGCGACGACGGCAAAAAGCATGACGCATATCTTGAAATAAGTTGTTTTCATAATCGTTTTCCTTGTTATATATTGATTCAAGTCTCGCTTTTGCTCAACTTTCACTCCATTAGAAATTCACTTTCAGACCGAAGTTATAGATACGGGGCGATGGGTAACGATAGTTGTCGATACCTTGAAGTATCACACTCTGACCGATAGAACCCAACTCAGGATCGTAGCCGTCGTAGCCAGTGATTGTGAAAAGATTCTGCACGTTGGCATAGACCTGCACCCAGTCGAGTTTCAACGGGGCCAGCCATTTCTTCGGCAGATTGTAGGCCAGTGAGAGGGTCTTCAGACGCAGATAGGAGCCATCCTCGATAAATCGGCTGCTCACGCGGTTGTTGTCGTTCTGGCTCTCGCCGCTCACGCTGATGCGCTGAGTCTTGGCATCCTCGGGATTGAGCACATAGACATTGGAGATGTCGTTGAGCGATCCGTTTTCGTCTATCATACCTATCTTGGCGTAGTCGCTCACCATCTTCAGTTTGTTGCCCCATGCTGTCGGGTCGGAGTGGTTGAGCTTGACAAGGTTGAACACATCATTGCCCACACTGCCGTTGAAGAAGAACGACAATTCAAGGTCTCTCCAGCGGATAGTGTTGTTCAGACCGAACGTGAAGTCGGGATTGGGGTCGCCAATATATTTACGGTCAGCCACGGTGATTTTGCCGTCACCATTGACATCCTCGTAGATGTAGTCGCCCACCCAGATACCGCGCTGTGCGATGGGATAGAGGTTGTCGTTGGAGTCAGCGGGACGTGCCACCGGCAACCTGTTGCCATCTTTGTCGAGCATCCACTCACCGAGGGCGTTCTTCTGGTAGAAGTCATCCTCTTTGGTGAACATGCCGATCACATTGTAGCCATAGAACCGGCCGATGGGTCCGCCGATCTCCGACAGGGTATAAATGGTACCGCTGATGCTGCCGGGGATGGAGGCGTCGTCGTTATATAGTTTGTTGAGTTTGTTTTTGTTGAACGAGATGGTGGCTCCGGTGCGCCATTCAAATCCATTGCTGGAGATGTTGACGGTGTTGAGGGTGAACTCAATACCCTTGTTCTCGATAGCGCCGGTGTTCATGTCGGGAGGCTGGATGCCCTTCCATCCTGTGATGTTCACCACATAGGTGGGCAGGGTGGCTTTCATTAAGAGGTTGTCGGTCTTCTTGAGATAAGCGTCGATGATCAGTTCGATGCGGTTGTCGAAGAAAGAGAGGTCGAGACCCACATTGTAGGCTTTGGTCTCCTCCCAGTGGAGAAGCGGGTTGGGATAGTTGTGGTCATAGAAACCGGTGCCCCATGCCGTGGCGATGCTACTCATGGCGATGCCATAGGCATAGTTGGAGGCATTCTGGTTACCGACAAGCCCCCATCCGAGGCGCAGCTTGGCATTGCGCAGCCACTTCACGTTCTGCATGAACTTCTCCTGAGTGATACGCCAGGCAAGGGCAGCGGAGGGGAAATAGCCCCAACGCTTGTCGGGACCGAAGTTGGAACTGCCGTCGGCACGGATGGTGGCGGTGAGCAAATAGCGGTCGAGCAGGTTGTAGTTGAAACGGCCATACCATGAGGCGATGGCCCAGTCGTTGCCCTGCTCGCCATTGGTGGCGGTAGAGGCGTCGCCCACGGCGATACTCTTCACGGTGTCGAACATATAGCCTTTGCGGCCCATCGAACCGTTATACCACTCGCCCCACTGCCGCTCATGACCACCCATGATCTGGAAACGATGGCCTTTCAACGGCTCAAAGTCGTAGGTGGCATACTGCTTGAAGGTGTTATAGCTGTTGCGGGAGTTGCCACGGGTGAGCTGCGACTCGATGCTCTGCTGTGCGGTCTGATAACTGGGCTGGAAGAAGGTGCTCTCGCCCCAACTGCGGTTGCCGCCATACTCTACGCGGATGGAAAGTCCTTTCAGCGGTGTGACATTGGCGAAGAAGTTGTAGTCCACCTGTGAGGAACCGCGGTTGTTGTCGCGCATCTCTGCCTCAAAGAGGGGGTTGCTGTTATAGTTGTGCTCCAGATTGAGTCCGAAGTCGTAAGATCCGTCGGGATTGCGAGGCGCCATGTCGGGATACTGCACCAAGGCAGTGCGGATCACATTGTTCTCGTCGAAGGTGATCACCTGCTTGGTATTGGCGTAGGCGGCGTTGACACCCACCTGCAGCCATTTGGTCACATTGGTGTCGAAATTGGCACGGAAGGTGGCGCGCTTGAAGTTAGACCCCACACCGATACCGTCTTGGTCGAGATAACCGCCAGAGAGGGAGTAGTGCATATTGTTGGTACCGCCGCTGATGTTCACCTGGTGGTTGTGCATGAAAGCGGTGTCGAAGAGTTCGTCCTGCCAGTCGGTACCGTTGGTGAGCAGACTTTGGTCGAGCAACTCCTCACGGCGGCCATAGCCGTAGATCTCGGCACGCACATTATAGAATTGGGCAAACTCTTTCAGGTTCATCACCTCCAGCGGGTTGGGCAACTGCTGCCAACCCATATATCCCTCGTAAGAGAGCTTGGGTTTGCCTTCCTGACCGCGCTTGGTGGTGATGAGCACCACACCATTGGAGGCGCGGCTACCGTAGATGGCGGTGGCGGAGGCGTCTTTGAGCACCTCGATGCTGGTGATGTCAGAGGGGTTGATGGTGCTCAGCACAGAGGTGTTGTCCGACGTCTGGCCCGACATGGCGATACCGTCCACCACATAGAGGGGCTCGTTGCCGTTGAAGGTGTTGATACCACGTATCTGCACGGAGATACCACCACCTGGTGCACCTGAGTTCTGGGTCACGTTCACACCGGCGATACGGCCTTGCATGGCCTGCTCGATACTGGTGTTGACACCTTGTTTGATCTGGGCCTCGCCAATGGACGACACACTACCGGTGAGGTCGCTACGTTTCATCGTACCATAACCCACTACCACCACCTGCTCCAGCACGTTGGTCTCCTCAGAGAGACTGATGTCGTGCCTTCCGCTGCGGTTCACTTTCAGGGTCTGGGTATTGTAACCAATGTAGGAAAACTCAAGGGTCTGGCCGGCAGTCACTTCAATGGAGTAATTGCCGTCAATGTCGGTCACCACACCCGTGCTTGTTCCTTTGATTTTGACAGTCGCTCCAATGATGGGCTCACCATTCACCTGGTCGGTGACCGTACCCGTCACTTTCACCTGGGCGAAAGCCTGCATGGGGAGCAACGTCAAAAACAGTAGCATCACCTTAAATAATATAAGGTAATGTTTGTAAGACTTGCTTGGATTCATAAAATATTAATTGGTATTTAGGTTGATTGTTCGCGGTTGGCAGTTGGCGTTTCGGGCTCGGAGGCCCGACCTCCTATCCGAAAAGCGAAAAATAGAGGGTGGTTTTCGGGCCACCCTCTGGTTTTGTGTTGATAATCGTTTATTTCTGGATAAACTTGCGGCCATTCTGGATCACAATACCCTTGTAGTCCTTGTTGACACGCACGCCAGCCAAGTTGTAGATAGGAGCGTTGACATTGACGTTCTTGGTCAGAGCCACGGTCTCCTCGATGCCATTGACATCCCTCACGAGGTAGATGGCGGTAATAATGACCGTAGCCACATCTGAAACCTGGAGAGCGGCCTGCTGCACACGGCTCATATCCTTACCCTCGAATGGGCACTCCAGTTTGGTGATACCGGCATTTCCCCACCAGGTGCTGTTGACTTCGGCGTTGTCGTTGTCGAGACACTGCACGAAGCCCTGTACGGCGACAGGAACGGGATTGTTTTCAAACTCAAACACGAGTTTGCTGTACTGTGTCCAGTCAGAGAGTACGCCTTCTGGAGCAAGCCAAGCGGCCAGTCCACCCCAAGCCACAGCGTTGAAGGTGATGGAGCCATCCCCATTGACGGAGTAGTTCTCTTCACCGCTCCATGTGTTAACAAACTGGTCGATGATGCTCACTTTCTCGCCCTCTGGCTGAGGTGTCACACCACCGCCCTCCTGGAGGATCGTAATTTTAGTGACGGTCATGTTGCCAGTGCCATTGAGCAGGAACACGTTGCCCCAATATTTCATCGTATAGGCATTGGTGATGGCTTCGTCGGTCATCACGAAATCAGCATAACCTTTACCTGCGAGGTCCACCACCGTGTACAGTCTTGGACTTCCATCTTCGTTGGTGCCGCCATGATCGTAAGCAGCCCAGCGTACGTACATGCCGCCCCAGTGTCCTTCTGTCAGCTCTACTTCCCACTCATTGTCAGGAGCGGTCATATAGAAGCGGATGATATCACCTGCCTTGGCTTTCACAGCTTGCAGTTCAGCGCCACCATCGGCTAAGAAGCCGGGCTGGTTGGCCCAACCATCCACCACTGCAGTGCCTTCCCAGAGAGTGGTCTCAGTGAGGTCCTGAGCCTCGCCACCTTCCGGTGTGAACACATAGCCACCATAGCTCAGCTTAGAGCCGGTGCAGAAGATGTAATAGGTCTCGTTGGCCACCACGTCAAACTCGATGGTACCAGTCACCTTCTCCTCCACTGTGAAGTCTTCGTTAAACTGCACCTCGGTAGCCTCTTCTCCATCAGCCTTGAGTATCATTTCGTTGAGAGGCAGGTTGGTGCCGTCAGAACCTTTTACCACGTAGAAGTTCTTGCCGCTATTGAGAATAATGAAAGACACCACATGGCCATTCTTCTTCGGGGTGAACATGTAGTAGGTACCTGACTGGGGCAGGTTGCCGCTCTCGGGCTTATAACCGCTACCCTGGCTCTTGTCGCCACCGTCCAGTTCCTTGTCCTTGGGGTTCTGGTCACCCACGACATACACCACGCGGGTCTTGTCTTCCATCTCGCCGGTGTCCTCGTTCTGCACCTGCACGGTCTGGCCGAAAAGACCAGCACAATAGGCTTTGCAGCTGGAGAGTTTCACATTGTAGTTCTTGGTAGTACGGTCGTTGCCAAGCACCACCTGTGCATTGGCGGTAGACAGTGTAGCGGCATTACCGTAGGTGCCACCATTGTCGAAAAGTGCCACTTCTTGAGCACTTGCTCCCATTGCCATCATGACAAGGGCAAACAGAGTAAAAATCTTTTTCATTAGCTTTTGTTTTAGTTATTAATAATAGTTATCGAAATTTGGGGACAAAATTACAACATATTTTCAAAATATCACAATATTATGATATCGGATTCTGATACTTTTTTGATTTTTGTGACATTAATTTGTATTTAGTTGACAATTGACAGTTGACAGTTGACAGTTGACAGTTGACAATTGACAGTTGACAGTTGACAGTTGACAATTGACAGTTGACAGTGCTAATAACTTGTGTTCTATAAGAGATTGCGGAAATAATGCGGAAAAGACGAAAATAATGCGGAAATTTTTGTCATCTGCGATGACAGACTTTGTGGCGCATAAATTTCAAACAACTTGTCAGCTATCAACTGTCAACTGTCAACTGTCAACTGTCAACTGTCAACTGTCAATTGTCAACTGTCAACTATCAACTGTCAACTGATTTAATTTTCGCAATCCAAAAAAAACCAAAAAATCATAAAAAATAAGTGTTATTCACTTTTTTATCTTACTTTTGCAATTCAAACCCTACCGCCAATGAAAAAGATACTGACAAGCATCCTGCTGGCACTCACCGTCCTCCATTGCTACGGGCAAGAACTGGAGGCCAAAGTGACCATCAACTCCAACCAGATACAAGGCACCGACAAGAGTGTGTTTGAAAGCCTGCAAGAGACACTCACACAGTTCATTAACGACCGTCAGTGGACCAAACTGCAGTTTCAGAAAAACGAGCGCATCGTCTGCAACTTCAACATCACCGTCACCAAATACGACAACTCCAGCAACACCTTCACCTGCAACGCGCTCATCCAGGCCAACCGCCCCGTCTACAACTCCGCCTACACCACCACCCTCTATAACAACAAAGACAACGACTTCAACTTCGAGTTCTCACAGTTTGACCAACTGGAGTTCAATGAGGAGATGATCGACAACCAGCTCACCGCCCTCATCGCCTACTACGCCTACCTCATCATCGGTCTCGACCTCGACAGTTTCTCACCCATGGGCGGAGAAGACATCCTGCAGCGGTGTATGAACCTCGTCAACAACGCGCAAAACCTGGGTTTCACCGGTTGGAAAGCCTTTGAAAACGACCGCAACCGCTTCGCCATCATCAACGACTACCTCGACGGAGGCATGCAGCCCTTCCGCCAACTGCAGTATGACTACTACCGCAAAGGGCTCGACGAGATGGCCAGCAACGTGGAGCGCGGCCGCACCAACGTGACCACCGCCCTGGAGGAAGACCTGAAAAAATGCCACGAGAACAAACCGCTGAGCATGTTGCCCCAGATCTGGACAGACTATAAGAAAGACGAGCTGGCCAACATCTACAAAGGGAAAGGCACCGCCAACGAGAAAGAGAAGGTCTACGAAATCCTCTTCAGCATCAATGCCTCGCAAAACAATGCCTGGGAGAAGATTAAACAATAACTTAAACAAGCAATGCTTAAATATCTGCATATCAAAAACTTCACACTGATAGACGAACTCCGCCTAGAATTCGACAGCGGGTTCTCTGTCATCACTGGAGAGACCGGAGCCGGCAAGAGCATCATGCTCGGAGCCTTGGGTCTGCTGCTCGGACAGCGCGCCGACACCAAGACCATCAAGACCGGCAGAGACCGCTGCGTCATCGAGGGCCATTTCGACCTCAGCAGATATGGGATGGAGGCGTTTTTCGAGGTGAATGACATCGACTACGACGCCCACGACACTATCCTCAGAAGAGAAATCAACAGCGCCGGGAAAAGCCGCGCCTTCATCAACGACACCCCCGTGCCCCTCACGCTGATGCGCCAACTGGGCGAACGGCTTGTCGACATCCACAGCCAGCACCAGAACCTGCTGCTCAACCAAGACGACTTCCAGCTCAGCGTCGTCGACATCATCGCCGGCCACCAAGAGCTGCTCGACGACTACCGTCAGTCTTTCCAGCAATACAAGGCCGTCTGCCGCGAATTGGAACGCCTGCAGCAGGAAATCCGCAAAAACCAGGAGAATGAAGACTTCCTGCGGTTTCAGCACCATGAGTTGGAAGAAGCCCGCCTCATGGAGGGCGAACAGGAAGAACTGGAAAACGAATACAGCATGCTCTCCCACGCCGAGGAGATCAAAGGCGCCCTTTACGAGGCCGACAGCGCCCTCTCCGGCGAGCAAGGCGTGACCACGCTGCTCAAGACCGCCTCCCACGCCATCGACGCCATCAAAAAAGTTTACCCCGACATCACAGAGACGGCAGAGCGGCTGGAAAACAGCTACATCGAGCTGAAAGACATCGCGGCCGACATCGCCCGATACACCGACCGCATGGACTTCGACCCCGCGCGGATGGACCAGGTGAGCGACCGCCTCGACACCCTCTACCACCTGCAGCAGAAATACCATGTCCAGAGCGTCGGCGCGCTCATCGACATCCGCCAGACCCTGGAGCAGCAGTTGGGCAGCATCGACGGCAGCGACCTCCTGATAGAGGAGGTCAAAGAAAAGGAGCGCACGCTCAAAGCCACCTGCGAAGCGAAAGCCGCCACCCTGCGGAAGACCCGCCAGGAGGCCGCCAAGACCGTGGAGCAGGAGATGAAGAAGCGGCTGGTGCCCTTAGGCATCCCCCAGGTGCGCTTCGAGGTGCAAATCACCGACAAGCCGCTGAGTGACGATGGCCATGACCGCGTGGCCTTCCTCTTCACCGCCAACAGCAGCACTCCGCTGCAGCCCGTGGCACAAGTGGCGTCGGGAGGCGAGATCGCCCGCGTGATGCTCTCCCTCAAAGCCATGATCAGCGGCGCCGTCCAGCTCCCTACCATCATCTTCGACGAGATCGACACCGGCGTGAGCGGCAAAGTGGCCGAGATGATGGCCAACATCATGGAGGAGATGGGCGACCACGACCGCCAGGTGATCAGCATCACCCACCTGCCGCAGATTGCCGCCAAAGGCCGCCACCACTACAAGGTGTACAAAGAGGAGACCCCCGAAGGCACCGTCAGCCACACCCGCCGCCTCACCGACGAAGAGCGTATCGGCGAGATCGCCCAGATGCTCAGCGGCAGCGACGTCAGCGACGCCGCCATCAAAAACGCAATTGAATTATTAAAATAACTCAACTTTATTCGCATAGCTCATCAGCAAGCAGTGGTAATGTCTCAACTCCTGAACTCCTCAACTCCTGGACTCCTTGAACTCCTCAACTCCTGAACTCCTTGCACGTTGAGCGAATGCGAAACTTCAATCACAATGAAAAAAATCATCACATCTGCATTCCTTCTCATGGCGGCTGCCATCCACCTGCATGCACAGCCCGCCCCCGTCAAAAACGCCGCCAAAGCAGTGTTCTCACTCACCACCTTTAGGGCCGACGGCTCCATCCTCGAGTCCAGCCATGGCGTCTTCATCGACAACAACGGCACCGCCATCGCCGACTGGGCATCCTTTGTGGGTGCCGACCATGCCGTGGTCATCGACGCCACCGGCAAGAAGATGGACGTGGAGTATCTCATCGGCGCCGACGAGATCTACGACGTGGCCAAATTCCATGTCAATGGCAAGACTACGGCGGCCACCCTCGCCACCACCCCCACGGCGGCCGGCAGTCCCATCTACCTCGTGGGCTATGCCGTCAGACAGCCCGAGATCATCACCGCCAAAGTGAAAAACGTGGAGACCTTCATGGACCAATATCCCTACTACATCATGGACATGCAGGTGCCCGACAACACCAAGAGCTGCCCCTTCGTCAATGAGAAAGGCCAGGTGGTAGGCCTCTACCAGCAGACCAAGACCTACGAGATACACGCCACCAGCGCACAATATCCCACCAGCTTCACCGCCACCGGTGTGTCTGCCAACGACCCTGTGCTGCGCCTCTCCTCCATCCCCACCGCCATCGCCGATGACCTCGACCAGGCCATCATCGGCCTGATGCTCACCAGCCAGACGGCCGACTCCGCCAAATACGCCCGCACGGTGAGCCAGTTCATCGACAAATTCCCCAACGCATCCGAGGGCTATACCTCACGCGCGCAGTTCTACGTCAACCACAACAACTTCGAGGCCGCCGACAGAGACTTGCAGACCTGTCTGCAAAAGGCTGAGAACAAAGACGATGCGCACTTCACCTACGCCCGGCTGATGTATCAGAAGGAAATCTACAAGAAAGACATCCCCTATGAGTCGTGGACGCTCGACCGCGCCCTGCAAGAGGCTCAGACCGCCTACGAGATCAACCCGCTGTCGCTCTACAAGCACCTGCAGGCACAGATCCTTTACACCAAGGCCGAGTTTCAGCAGGCCTACGACCTGCTGATGTCCATCACCGACTCCGACCGACTGAAGCCCGAGCTCCTCTATGAGGCCGCCCAGTGCAAGACCATGCTGCAGGCCCCGAAAGAAGAGACCCTCGCCCTGCTCGACAGCGCGGTGGCATGCTTCAGCAAACCCTACACCATCGACGCAGCCCCCTACTTCCTCGCCCGCGCCAACTTGCGCGACGAGATGGGCGAATACCGCAAGGCCATCACCGACTACAACCAGTACGACTCGCTGATGGTGGGCCGCCTGGGTGTCGACTTCTTCTACCAGCGTGAGCAGTGCGAGGTGAAAGGCCGTCAGTTCCAGCAGGCCCTCAACGACATCGAGCTCTGCACCCAACTTGAGCCTCGCGAGCCCCTCTACTTCGCCGAGAAAGCCTCCCTGCAGCTGCGTGTCAACATGAAGAAGGAGGCCCTCGCCACCGCCGAGCAATGCATCGCCCTCGACCCCGACAACGCCGACGGCTACCTCATCAAAGGCATCGCCGAAGTGCAGCTAGGCAACAAAAAAGCCGGCATGGTGAGCCTCAACAAAGCCAAGGAGCTCGGCCACGAGCAAGCCCAAACTATCATCGACAAATACAAATAATTATCTTTTTATTTGGTTATCCCCAAAAAAAGGATTAATTTTGCACCCGATTTGATGGTTCCGTAGCTCAGCTGGATAGAGCAACTGCCTTCTAAGCAGTAGGTCTTGGGTTCGAGTCCCAACGGAATCACCCAAAAGAGTCACTCCCCGTGACTCTTTTTTTTATCTCACCCCAATTACTAATTAAAAAAGCGTTGATGAATGATAGGAGCGCGGGCCTCCGAGCCCGCAAATTCTCCCCAGAGAATATTTTTTGTCGGGCTCGGAGGCCCGACCTCCTACCTACGAGCTCAAAGCCCCTGTGCAGCATATGACCAGTCATCGAAGATGACATAATTTTCGCATTTTTCCGTCCTTTCCGCATTTTTTCGCAATCTCTTTTAGTAGACAAGTAAACAAGTAGACAAGTAGACGAGTTATTCGCACTCTCAACTGTCAACTGTCAACTGTCAATTGTCAACTGTCAATTGTCAACTGTCAACTGTCAACTGTCAATTGTCAACTGTCAACTGTCAACTGTCAATTGTCACCTGTCAATTGTCAACTGTCAACTGTCAATTGTCAACTGTCAACTGTCAACTGTCAACTGTCAACTGTCAACTGTCAATTGTCAACTGTCAACTGTCAACTGTCACCTGTCAATTGTCAACTGTCAACTGTCAACTGTCACCTGTCAACTACCTAAAGTTGTCAACCATTGTAAGAATTCCGCGATTTTTCGCATTTTCCACATTTTGTCCTCACCCCCCCGAAAAAGCCGAATTTCACCCTTTATTTTTGACAATTATGTCTCATTTTAGATTAAAAACAACTATTTACCTATTTAAATTTTATTAATCCAAATTTAATGCCTACCTTTGCACCCCCACTCTACAGTCGATTTAGACAAAAGAGACCTGTTTATATTTTATAGAGGCCCGATAATAACATTGTCTAATGTGAATCCCCTCCCAGACGCCACCACGTCTGCGACCAGCATTGAGACCGTCTCAAATGTTTTCCCCATTGCGAAAAGTACGCACAATGGGGTGTCGGTAGAATATGCCCATCACCCAAGCCGCCAGTGGTATGTTTTCAGGGCCTCCTATGGCCGGGAGAGGCAAGCCCATGACTTCCTCGTCGAAGACGGCGCCTACGCCTACTTCGCCCAGCGCTACGTCGAGAAGATCGTCCAAGGCAAACTCAAGCGGCAGCTCGCACCACTCATCCCCAACCTCCTCTTCGCCTACCTCACCCCATCAGAGGCCGAGAAATATGTGCGCGACACCCCCCAGCTCTCCTATCTGAGCTATTATTACGACCATTTCCACCGCGACGCCCGCAATTACAACCCACCCCTCATCATCCCCCCCCGCGAGATGCGCAATTTTGTTCTCGCCACCTGCACCTACAATGAGCACGTGCTCTTTGTGCAGCCCCGTCACTGCCATTTCAAGAGTGGCGACCTCGTGCGCGTCATCGAAGGCCCCTTCTGCGGTGTCGAGGGCAAAGTCGCCCGTGTGGCCGGCCAGCAGCGCGTCGTCATCAGCCTCTCCAGCATCGGCCTCATCTCCACCGCCTACATCCCCACCCCCTTCCTACAAAAGATATAAAATCCGTCCAATCCGCGCCATCCGTTTTCAGTAAGGAAAACTCAGACATCCAACATCATCCATCATCCATCATACACACAGCATGAAACATCTTATCATTCGAAATATCGGGCCCATAAAAGAGGCGGAATTGGAACTAAGGCGTTTCAATTTCCTTATTGGTCCGCAGAGTAGCGGTAAAAGTACAGTTGCCAAGATTCTGAGCACTTGTGAGTGGATAGAAAAGGAGGTTGAGACAACTCGTAACGAGCATGCTATTGTCAATGGCGAAAGTTTTCGCAACGTTGTTGAGGGTTTTCATAAGATGGAGACTTATTTCGACAAGGATAAGGAATCGTATGTCCAGTTTAAGACTGATTTCATAGAGATTGAGTATAATCATCGCGAACTGAGCATACATTTGAATCGTGATACTGAATATAACAGGCAGAAGATTTGCTATATTCCTGCAGAGCGAAATGCCGTGACACTTCAGGAATTACAGGGATTAGAGTTAGGGCAGACCAACTTGCGCAGCTTCCTTTTTGATTGGTTCAATGCGCGTGAGTTCTACAAGTCTAATAATAAAATGGATATTCTCGATCTGGGCGTAAAATACTATTATGACCCTGATCAATTGAAGAACAAGGACCGTATAGAACATATCAATGGGAAAACTTACGATATTCCGTTGAGCAACTCGTCAAGTGGACTGCAGTCCGTGACCCCTTTAATAGTGATGCTGCAATACTACAGCAATCAATATTTCGCAGAATATGGTATAAAAAAGTCATTTGAGCAGGAATCAAAAGTAAAACAGTTGCGTTCCATTCTGACACGTGAGATTGCCTTGGAGCAGTACAGGCCAGGCTATAAAGAAGAAGAAGTATCGGACCTTGTCGCACAATTTAATGCAGATTTACGAAAAGGAGAGCCCAACGTTCTTAAAATCTTTGAAGCATACGAACAAGCATTTGACAGGCTAACCATTCCTAACCGTACCACATTTATCATTGAGGAACCAGAACAAAATCTTTATCCTTTTACTCAAGTTGCACTGTTGGAGACCATACTGAAGCTCTGTAAAGATGGTCGAGCTCATGGCTGTACCATTACAACTCATAGTCCTTTCGTACTTAACTATTTGAATGTTCTCATTGTAAGGCACTACAAGCAAATTGCAGAGAAGGTTGGATTGGACCCCAATGAACTTAGCGTTTATGCTACAGAAGATGGCCGTCTGTTGGATATGATGCAAAAAAATACCAGGACTGGTGAATACAGCGTAAATGCAGAGGACTTAGTAGAGGCTATGCGCTATATGTACACAGAGTATCGTGAGATGAAGGCTATGTAGGGCGTATGTTGAAGGAGTTATTTGAAGCACACTTTTATGGCACTTTTCCCAAGGTTGATAATAAGGTGCTGATGTTAGAGGAAAGGATAGCCGCAGGAGATTTTTCACTTATTGACCCCAATGCCTGTTTAGGCTGCAAGTATGTGTGTAATAAAGAGCCTGAGGAAAGAGAACAACTAAAAGTTCATGCTACTCAGAATGTCAGTATTATCAGCATAGACCAAGTGTTCAGTTTTGTGCAAGAAAATGTTGGCGAAATCTGTGACTATATGCTTGAAACCACGAATACGACTATATTGGTAGAAATGTCTTGCTCCACTTCCGAACATGTTATAGGTAAACGTCAGAAGGCTCGTGTGCAGTTGTATAATACTTTGTGCAAATTATACTCAAGTCCTGTAGTCAGAGGGCATATAGAGCAAAATGACATTCGTTTGGTTGTTTTCTCTTGGAAGGAGACCTTCCCAGAGGAGAATGAAATGGACGGCATTGAGTCGAGCATGACGGGAATGACTGTTTTGACAGATGCTGTTTATTCACCAGATAACGAATCGAAATTTGATTTTGACTTTAAGCTAAAGGAAATTCGTTATCCTGATTTACTAGCTTGCTAAGCCATCCCCCATCATCTGTCAACTCTCAACTCTCAACTCTCAACTAAATAAACCTGTCAACTGTCAACTGTCAACTAAATAAACCTGTCAACTGTCAACTGTCAACTGTCAACTAAATAAGCTCACACTTCCTACATTAGAAACGCACAATATGCTTAAGATTATAGAAATATCATCGTTTGGTCCGATTGACAGGGCTGAATGCAATGACCTTGGACAGATCAACCTGTTCATCGGTCATAACGGCAGTGGAAAAACGTTTATATTGAAAGCCCTGTATGCAGCACTGCGTACAGTCGAAATCTATCGTCGTGGTAAGGAACAGCGTAGTGAAAAGGAGATTCTGTCCGACAAGCTCTATTGGACATTCCAGGCACCTACTCTTGGAGAACTTGTAAAGAAGGGATATACTAGCCTTTCGTTCTCTATGAAAAGTTCGAAGAATGAAATGTTTTCCTATGGTTTTGGCAGTTCTACCATAAAGAATGTGGCAACCGTTAACAATACTTTTGAGCAACAAACCGACAACACGATATTCATTCCGGCCAAGGAAATTCTTTCTTTGCGTGATGTCATATTGGAGGCGCGTGAGAATTACAGTTCTTTCGGGTTCGACGATGCCTATTACGATCTTGCCAAAGCTCTGCGTCCTACCACCAAAGGGCGTAATGTGAAGAGCTTCTCGAATGCCAGAAAGAGCTTGGAGACCATTATCGGTGGTCGTATTGGTTATGACGAGAAACAAAAAGCATGGTTTTTCTATGGTGAGAACAACAAGAAGTTCGATCTCTCCATTACCAGCGAGGGTATCAAGAAGATCTCTATCCTTGATGCATTACTGGGCAACCATTATCTGTCAAAAGGCAGCATCGTAATCATTGACGAAGCTGAGGCTAATCTGCACCCCGAGATGATAGCGCGTTTCATGGATATAGTCTATGAGTTGGCCAAAGGCGGCTTGCAGTTTTTCATCTCGTCACATTCATATTTTGTCATCAAGAAGCTCTATGTCATGGCACAGAAGCATCAGATTAGCGTGCCTACGTGGTCGTTCGAGAATGGTACCGCTGAACGCTTCGACCTTCTTGACGAGATGCCAGAGAATGCCATCGTTAATGAGAGCATACGGCTTTACAAAGAAGAGATTGGTGCAGTATGATAAAGATTTTGGAAGAGTCAGGCATGCGAATCCCCTACGAAGAGGATGCCTGCTACATGATAGAGAAGTCACCCCTTGTGACCAAGCTACAGGGTGTGAAGATAGTGGAGTTCGTACAGGCTCATGGCGTTCGCAAGATTTTACTACTTGAAGCAAAGACGACAGCTCCATGCCAAGACAAGCACGACGACTATACTGCCTATATGACAGAGATTCGTGAGAAGTTCCAAAACAGCATTTCACTGCTTAATGCGGCAAAACTGAAGCGCAGACCCAAGATTTATGATGAGCTGCCAAAGCCATTGAAAGAAGTAGATTACAAAGATGCTCACTATTGGCTCTACCTCGTAATTAAACAGTCTAAAGAAGACTGGATAGTCAATCTTAACAGCGACCTTCGCCGTCAATTGCATCCTTTCCTGAAGTGTTGGAATATCCCTGATCGCAATTTCGTAGTTGTGAACGAAGGGATGGCTCGGTCTATTGGTTTAGTTGAATAAACTTTGAACTAAGTCCTTGAAATCAGTCACCCTGCGCCCTTGAAACCGAATCCTCATTGGAGACAAACTTCTTCACAGGAGTCAAACCTGTCAACTGTCAATTGTCAACTGTCAACTATCTAAACCTCTCAATTGCCAACTGTCAATTGTCAACTGTCAATTGTCAACTGTCAACTATCTAAACCTGTCAATTGTCAACTGTCAACTGTCAACTGTCAACTGTCAACTAGCCAAAGCTCTCAAAATGGACAACATCCAATCCAAGTCTCGCCTTTTCGCAATCCGGATCATCAACTGCTACAAGTTCTTGACTGAGCAGAAACATGAGCAGGTGATGAGCAAGCAACTCTTACGTTGTGGCACCAGCATTGGTGCAAACACAAGAGAGTCGAAGAATGCCCAGAGTCGCATGGACTTCCTTAGTAAGTTGAACATCGCCCTGAAGGAAGCAGACGAGACAGAGTATTGGCTCGACTTACTACACGAGACGAAATACTTGGATGATAAGATATACACCTCACTTCAGAATGACTGTGGTGAGTTAATCAGAATACTCACTGCGATTATCAAAAAGCTGAAGGACAAGCCCCAAAAGTAATTGTCAACTCTCAACTGTCAACTCTCAACTGTCAACTAAATAAACCTGTCAACTGTCAATTGTCAACTGTCAACTAAATAAATCTGTCAACTGTCAACTTGCTAATCCTGTCAACTGTCAATTGTCAACTGTCAACTGTCAACTAAATAGACCTGTCAACTGTCAACTGTCAACTGTCAACTTGCTAATCCTGTCAACTAAACAAAATTTTATGGCAACTACAACATATCCACAAGCTGAGATGTCCCCCGTTGATGCCCTTTGGACATTAATACAAGGACAGACCAAGGCTGTCAGAGCCGCACTCACCAAAAGACTGATAGAACAGGAAAAGGCATCCTTAGCGACAAAAGTTGCTGATGCCAAACTATTCACACAGAAGATAAAAGCGCTTGAAAGCGATGACGAAGGATTCTTCAAACTTGGAGGCTTTATGGCCGATTCCAGCAGCACAGCAGATGAACTTCTTGAAGAGGCATTAACAGATAAATACGGAAAGAGGAAGCAGAAAAGAGCCAACTGAGTCTTTTCAAGGAGGAAGATTATTGATAATGGTAATAATAATCAGAGCTGTGCGTTAATCTATTATAAAAAAAAGGGTTATTCTCTTCATATAAGCAATTAATTTATAATTTTGTAAACTTAAAAACCGTTTATTCACGGTAAAAAAAATAAAATAGTTCGACATGAAGATAAACGACATTGCCATCAAAATCAAGCGTTTCGGGCCATTAGAAAAGGTAACTTTCAAGCTTGCACCAATGATGATTTTTACAGGAAAGTCGAGTCTTGGGAAGAGTTATGCCAATTATTTAGTGTACTATTTCATGTCGTCTATATGTAATGGAAGGCTCTTGGAACTGGTAAAGGACGAAAAAGAGATTGGTGTAGAGTGGAAAGAATATACGTTCGACATGGATTCATTCTTTAAGGAACTGAATGAAAATGTACAGGGCTACATGAGAAAATTCCTTGGCGAAGAGAATCTGGATTGTGATGTAGAGTTTAAATCGTCAAAAAGAATACGAACTTATAACGTAGTTATCAGAAAAACCAAAGGTCTTGAAAATGAAGAAAAGGATAATGAGAGTTCACTGATTCATGCCCAACAATCATACGAGATAAGGCTTAATGGCAATCAAACCATGACTCTTCCAAATATTACTTACGTTCATTTTTATGTGGTACGCAGTCTACAAAAATTTATACTAGGCGAGTATATCTCCAGAGCTGTGATACTTCCTCCAGGAAGGGGTGCTTTTGCGGGTGAGAACTTTTCTATAAAGAGCGAGATAGCTTCCAGCATGAATATGTATAACTACTTTTTCCGTGACTATGATAATGGGATAAATAGCAGAATACGATTCAAGGAAGAAGACAACCATCATCTATCGTCCAGACTTCTGAATATGACATCTGGAGGAGAATTGCTTTCGGTAGAAGGAAAGCAGTATTTACAAGTTAATGACGAGCAGCGCATAGCTCTTTCTGCAGGAGCATCTTCTATAAAAGATTTATCTCCGTGGATTTTTTATTTGAAGAATTATAGTATGCTGCCATGTTCTTTCTGTATGGAAGAGCCGGAAGCCCACCAGCATCCATCTGTGACGGTGCAGATTGCTGATGTTATGGCAATTGCCATGCATCAGCGTCAGGGAAATATCTTCCACCTTACGACACACAGTGATTATCTTCTGCAAAGGTTGAATCAACTTGTAAAGATGGGAAGCATTCGACGTAATGACAAAACTCTCTTCGATAAAATATGTGCAGAGAGGGAACTAGATACGCTCAGCTATTTAGATGCCAAGGATATTAGGGCCTATTACTTTAAGAGAGGTGAAAATGGGAAGACCATAGTTGAAGATCTGGAAGTAAATGACAATGGTATTCCAATGAATTCTTTCTTTGACGTTGTTCGTGATTTAGATGAGCGTGAAGAGTATATCGACGAAGCTATTTATCAAATTGGGAAGGGTCAGGTATGATAGAAGTAGATCGCTTGAAAGAGTCTGTCTATAATGACAGTTATTTTACGGAAAAGACGGGCAGCCTGACAGTTAAGAATGCTGAAGAGTCAACTGAAAATACACTGATGACTGTGGAAATACAGTCAAAAGGACGATTTATCAATCTTAGTAATAATATTTTGAAGGACAGTAGCAAAATATACAAGACGGAAAACAGGAAGGTCGGTCGGATTAGCTATCGCCGTGATTGCGATGGTATTTGCCTATTAGAATTCAACGGACGCAATATTTTGCTCGTGATAGAAGTCAAGTCAGGATTCAATGAAATCAAGAAGAAGGGGTTTGAACAGTTGATAGCCTCATACGTGAAGGTTAGAGGTATTTTACAATCGATAGAAGGCTATAATCCAGCTGACTATGAGGAAATGGGACTGCTTGTGAGTTATCCACCTGATGGCAGCTATACAATGCCTACAAGAAGCATTATTGACACGAAGATGAAAATGATAGCACCAACGGATTTGGATAATCAGAACAATGCAAACTCTGCAACATTGAAGGCTAATCGGGAGGTGACTTTGAATTTGAGAGAATATAAAGTAGATGCCTGTCATGTTAACAAAACGTTGTTTAATCCCACCCTACGTGTGAAACATGCAATTGTTGCAGATAAAGCCAATTCAGGGGCTATCGACTTGGATTCGTTCTTATAAAATTCAGGCCACAGTAAAGGGTTTATTCTTGAGCAAGGCTTCAACCCTCAATTAAAAGTGGAAAGTGAAGAAAACATCATACATCTTCCGTCAACTGTCAACTAGCTAAAGCTGTCAACTGTCAATTGTCAACTGTCAACTATCTAAACCTGTCAACTATCAATTGTCAACTGTCAACTATCTAAACCTGTCAACTGTCAATTGTCAACTATCAACTGTCAACTGTCAACTGTCAACTATCTAAACCTGTCACCTGTCAATTGTCAACTGTCAACTATCTAAACCTGTCAACTGTTTACGCCCCAACAGTTCATAGACCAGGAATTGACCGAACGATGAAAAGTTTAGCATGAAGATATAGCCCCCAAGAAATAGTAAAATAAAACAATAATACAATGAAAGACTTAGTGAGGAAGGACTTTGCGTAATTTGCGGTCAAAAATATTGACCACAAAGGTATCTACGAGGAGCCGCATTTCCACAATAGTTTTCACCGAACGTGGCCTCCAAATACTAAACGACATTGTGATGCCCGACCTACGGACCTCCAAAACCGAGTCCTCGCTAGAAATTGATTTCTTCATTGGCAAAATAAAGCACACCGTAAAGCGCGTCAGAAAAGAAAAGCCAAAGAAGTAAGATGCAGGATGTAGAGAGTGGATCTATGACCGTGTACGAATTGCGACATCATCCATAAAACATCATCCATCTTCCATCTTCCATCTTCCGTCAACTGTCAATTGTCAACTCTCAACTAAATAAACCTGTCAATTGTCAATTGTCAACTGTCAACTGTCAACTAGATAAAACTGAAATATTAAAACATGAGCTTATTTAAAGACAAAGTGTTGCTCATTACAGGCGGCACAGGCAGCTTCGGCAATGCCGTGTTGAACCGCTTTCTCCGCACCGACATAGGAGAAATCCGCATTTTCTCACGCGACGAGAAGAAGCAGGACGATATGCGTCACGACTTCCAGGCACGCATGCCAGAGGTGGCCAACAAGATCAATTTCTACATTGGAGACGTAAGGAACAGGAGCACCTTGAAATACGCCATGACAGGCGTCGACTATGTGTTCCATGCCGCAGCCCTGAAGCAAGTGCCTAGCTGCGAGTTCTTTCCCATGGAAGCCGTCAAGACCAACGTCATCGGTACCGACAACACTTTGGATGCCGCTATCGACGCAGGTGTCAAGTGCGTGATTTGCCTGTCCACCGACAAGGCCGCCTACCCCATCAATGCCATGGGCACCACCAAAGCCATTGAGGAAAAGATCGCCGTGGCCAAGAGTCGCCACAGCGGCGCCACCAAGATCTGCTGTACACGTTACGGCAATGTGATGTGCAGTCGTGGTAGCGTCATTCCCCTTTGGATTGATCAAATCCGCAAAGGCAACCCCATCACCATCACCGAGCCCAATATGACCCGCTTCATCATGAGCCTCGAAGAGGCTGTTGACCTCGTCCTCTTCGCCTTCGAGCACGGCCAGAATGGCGACATCCTGGTCCAGAAAGCCCCCGCTTGCACCATCCGGACCCAAGCCGAAGCTGTGTGCGAGTTGTTTGCAGAGCAGTCAAAGTATGCTTCACAAGGCAAGGAAGCTGCGGCAGAGCTGCTAAAAGCTGATATAAAGGTGATCGGAATACGTCATGGAGAGAAACTTTATGAAACACTTTTGACCAATGAGGAGTGCGCTAAAGCAGAGGACATGGGCCATTTTTACCGTGTCCCAGCAGACAATCGCACACTCAATTACGACAAATATTTCAAAGAAGGCGACACCAACCGCGTCACGCTCTCTGAGTTCAATAGCAATAATACGAAGAGGCTCAATCTCGAAGAGACCAAGGCAAAGATTTCCAGTTTGGAATACATTCAGAACGAACTGAATGGCTTCTCGAATCTCGTGTAATAAGAGAGTTTTATGAAGGATGAAAATAATTGATGGACAAGAAATGAATCTTAAAATATCCGTCCAATCCGAGTCATCTGTGTTCGCTATAAAACATGAATTTTGAGACTGGAATCAATTCTCTAATTCTTGGCAGACAAAGAAAATAACATATGTTCAATTTAGATAAATTCATTGCTGATTATGTGACCTTCCGTCCCGTCAGTATGTTTGCACCGGATATAGAGGCAAACAAAGAAAAGCTGACCGAAGAAATAAAAGGCAAAAAGGTTTGTGTGATTGGTGGCGCCGGCTCTATTGGCTCTAGCTTCATCAAGGCAGTGCTACGCTTTGAGCCTGCTTCAGTCGTGGTGGTTGACCTCAACGAGAATGGCTTGGCTGAGTTGGTACGTGATGTGCGCAGCACATACGGACTATATGTGCCCGATGAGTTTCGCTGCTACACACTGAATTTTGCCGACCCCATCTTTGAACGCATTTTCCGTGAGGAGAAAGGCTTTGATATAGTTGCCAATTTCAGTGCTCACAAACACGTTCGTAGTGAAAAGGACCGTTACAGCGTTCAGGCACTCATCGAAAATAACGACATTAAGGCCAAAAAGCTGATGGATTTATTGACGGTCTATCCACCCAAACATTTCTTCTGCGTAAGCACAGACAAGGCAGCCAACCCAGTTAATATCATGGGCGCGTCCAAACGCATCATGGAGGACTTGGTGATGGCATACAACAAATACTTCAAAGTCACAACAGCCCGTTTTGCCAACGTAGCTTTCAGCAATGGTTCTTTACCTGATGGATGGATTCATAGACTCCAGAAACGTCAGCCATTGGCTGCACCCACTGATGTAAAGCGGTACTTCGTTTCTCCCGAAGAGTCGGGTCAGATTTGTATGCTCGCCTGTATCCTGGGGCGCGGTGGCGAAGTCTTCTTCCCTAAGTTGGGCGAAGACCAAATGCTCAGCTTCTCTTCCATCTGTGATGATTTCATAAAAGCTAATGGTTTTGAAAAAGATCAGTGTAAAACAGATGAAG
This sequence comes from uncultured Prevotellaceae bacterium, assembly GCA_902780635.1. GTDB lineage: Bacteria > Bacteroidota > Bacteroidia > Bacteroidales > Bacteroidaceae > Prevotella. The sequence goes on along the minus strand of CACZGH010000002.1, from coordinate 29,070 downwards.
AGGCCAAAAAGAAAGCCGCAACCATGAAAGTCTCCCATACTGGGGGAGATTTAGAGAGGGCTTATCCGGCAGTATATTTTGGTTCGGATACTACTGGCGAAAAAGCCTATGAAGAGTTCTATGTGCCTGGAGAAAAGATTGACATGCAACGGTTCCTAGCTCTTGGTGTGGTGGAGCAAACCACACGGCATGAGATGAGTGAGGTGAACTGTTTCTTTGATAAACTAGAAGGTATTTTTGCTAAAGAAGACTTCACTAAAGCTCAAGTAGTAGATGCCATAAAAGTTTATTTGCCCAATTTCCAACATGAGGAAACTGGCAAAAATTTGGATCAGAAGATGTAGCGCAATGCGCTAAGTTCAAGTAGTTCATGGAATATTGAAGAATCAGTATGGCCAATACCTGCTGAAGGTAATTGATAAAAAGATAAAAGAAGTTGATTCCGACACTTTTCGCCATACCCCTATATTGTAACTATTCATCATGCTCTATTGAGAGAATGCTATAATTGGAATAGTAAATTTACTATCATTGCCATATGAACGAGAATAAAACTATAGCAATCAATACTGTTATTCTCACTATTAAATTAGTGATAACTATAGTATGTGGTTTTATTGTATCACGTTTAATACTTCAAGCTTTAGGGGCAGATAATTATGGCCTTTACAATGTAGTAGGGGGTATAGTGGGCATGCTTTCTCTTGTTTCAACAAGTATGGTTGCTACAACCTACAGGTACATTGCGGTTGAAAGAGGTAAAGGCGATTTGGGAAATCCTCAGAGGGTATACTCGACATTAATTCTAATCCATGTGGCTTTAGCCCTATTACTTATAATTATAGGCGAACCTTTAGGTGCTTATTATATATATAATTACCTTAGTGTTACAAATGCAAGTATATCGGATGCGCATTTTGTTTTTATCTTTAGCTTGATTGCCGCGTTCTTTACTATCATAGCAGTTCCGAGTAATGGCTTGCTAATTGCAGAAGAAAAATTTTTATCAATGAGTGTTATTGATATTATTAGAACGCTTTTAAATATCGCTATGGCTTTTTTCCTTCTTGAGTACGCTGGAAACAGACTGCGCCTTTACTCTGTTCTTATGGCTGTTCTTACAATAGGAAATCGAATAGCATTTCAGTCTTATTGTCAATACAAGTACTCGCAAATAGTGAAGTTTAAACTAAATAGGAATATAAAGGACTATAAGGAGATGCTATCATTTACAGGTTGGACGCTTTTAGGAGCGTCAGCTGTTGTTGGTCGTACACAGGGCGTTGCGATGGTGATAAACCTGTTCTTCCGCAATTCTATCAACGCTGCATTTGGTGTCGCTGCTCAGATCAGCCATGCCACTTCAATGTTCACGAATACCCTTCGCCAGTCTGTGACGCCCCAAATCATGAAGAGTCAAGGTGGGGCTCCTTCGCGTTCTATTAATCTGGTTTATGCTATTTCTCGATATACGTACCTTATTATGCTGGTCATTTCTGTACCTCTGTTACTTTCAATGAATACAGTTTTGCAATTATGGCTTGGTGTAGATAATATTCCCCAAATGACTTCTGTTTTTGCTACTTTCTTACTCATAGATGGTATGATATCTAATCTTCGGTCAGGCTTTGATGCCAGCATCCAGGCATCTGGAAAAATAAGAAAGAACCAGATTGGTTATACAATTATCAATCTATCAATAATCCCAATTGTATATATATTATATAATATAGGTCTACCAGCGTATATGAATGTTGTAGTTGGGGTGATTCTTTGCATTATTACAAACTTTTTTCAGGCTACTATTATGCGGGAACTAACAGACTTTTCATATAAAGACTATTGGAACAAAACATTGCTGCAGGCACTCATTACAACAATTGTTACCTTCACCCCGATGCTGTGTCTGAAATTAGTTATTGGGGATAATATGTATGAAAAAGTCGGTTTTATTGCAATTTCTATACTTTGGTCATGTTTAGCTGTTTGTTTTGTCGGCTTAAATAACCGAGAAAAAAATAGTATAATAATGTTTGCTCTAAAAAAGATAAAAAAATAAAATATTTATTTTATGGCATTGGAATTATTTGTACCCGGTCGTTTGTGTCTATTTGGTGAACATACAGACTGGGCTGGAAAATACCGCACAATGAATGCGAATATAGTACCAGGTGCTTCGATTGTGACTGGCATTGAACAAGGCATTTATGCAGAAGTGGAGAGGTCTCCTATTTTTGAGATGTATAGTGAAGCTTCCGAGATCGCTGATGTTTGGAAGGATTTTGCATGTCGTATGAATGAGACAGAATTGAAGAATGTAGCAAAGTCTGGTAGTTTCTTCAGTTATTGTGCTGGCGTTGCCAGTTATATGCTAGAATGGTATCATGTGGGTGGTGTCAAAATAACGTTAAAAAAAATGACCCTACCAATGAAATCTGGTCTTTCTTCATCAGCTGCAATCTGTGTTTTAGTAGCTCGCGCTTTTAACCAACTTTATAGGCTCAACTTAAATACCATGGGCGAAATGAATATTGCCTACGTAGGAGAATTGAGAACAGCTTCTCGTTGTGGTCGCTTGGATCAGGCATGTGCATTTGGTGTTAAGCCAAACTTGATGATTTTTGATGGCGATGAAGTTGAGGTTAAAACTATCAAAGTTAAAAAGCATCTCTACTGGGTTTTTGCTGATTTGTGTGCAGGAAAAAACACTATTAAGATTCTTCGTGACCTTAACAAAGCCTATCCATTTGCGTCAAATGAAATGGAGGAACGTGAGCAAAAAGCCCTTGGTGAGGAGAATCAACGCATCATCAATTTGGCCATCGATTATATGGCTAAGGGTGATGCGGAGGCCTTGGGTAAGTTGATGACAGGTGCTCAGTATCTTTTTGATACAGCGGTTGCCCCAATGTGTCCTGAGGAATTGACTTCACCAAAATTACATGAAGTACTGAGAGATCCAGTTATAAAGAATTGGATATATGGAGGTAAAGGTGTTGGCTCACAAGGTGATGGCTCTATACAATTTTTGGCAAAAGACAAGGAGTGTCAGGAAAAACTGATAGATTACTTGTATGCTCAAGGAATGAAGGCTTATTCTTTGACTATAAAGCCTGTGCATACTGTCCGTAAAGCAATCATTCCTGTTGCGGGGTTTGGCACAAGGCTTTATCCTGCTTCAAAAGCATTGAAAAAAGATTTCTTCCCAATACCAGATAAGGACGGCATGGTGAAACCTTTAATTTTGATTCTTCTTGAAGAATTGGTAAAAAGTGGTATTGAAGAGGTTTGCCTTGTTCTTGGTTCGCAGGAGGAACGCTTAAAATATCGAGATTTTTTTGAGTCGCCATTATCGGATGAACATCTTCATAAACTAAGCCCCGAAATGCAAGAATTTGAGAACCATATACTTGCTATAGGAAAGATATTACGCTATGTTTACCAGACAGAAAAACGCGGATTTGGTCATGCGGTCTATCAGGCAGCGGAATTTGCAAACAATGAGCCGGTATTATTATTACTTGGAGATACCATATATAATACAGAGAGCAATAAACCTTGTGCACTTCAGCTGATAGAGAAATATGAGCAATACAATAGTTTGATGGTGTCAATACATCCGGTTCCACTCGCTGAAGTGTCTCATTATGGAATACTGTCAGGAACATGGGAAGACAAAAACGAGACTGTTCTAAAGATTTTACAAATGAATGAAAAGCCCAAGGCAAGCTACGCTGAAGATTTTTTGGGTGTGAAGTGTAAAGATGGGAGTCGCAAATATCTGTCAGTCTTCGGGCAGTATATTCTCACTCCAGAGGTGTTCGAACAGCTTCGTAATGATATCGCAAATGCAACAAATTCTGAAAAAGAGATTGAACTAACATCTGCACTAGATAAAGTAAGAGAACGATACGGTATGGTTGGAATTCGGCTTCAAGGAAAGATGTATGATATGGGCAACTATAGTGCCTTTATGAATTGTGTATCAGAATATTCAAAACGATAATTGAAGAGAAAAGATGAAAGCTCCCGTTTTATTAATAGGATTTAATAGGCCAGATAATATGGCTCAGGTGTTTGCCCAGATAAGAAAAGCAAAACCAGACGTGTTTTATATTGCAGTAGATGGCCCCCGTCCGGGCAAAGAGGGGGAAGCTGAAAAATGTGAGGATTGTCGCACATTTGCAAAACAGGTGGATTGGCCTTGTGAACTGCACACCTTGTTTCGTGAGAAAAATGCTGGATGTGCACTAGGTGTTTCAGGTGCTATATCATGGGCGTTCGAAAATGAAGACAGGCTAATTATTCTTGAAGATGATTGTGTACCAGTTCTGTCCTTTTTCACATTTTGTGATGAAATGCTGGAACGTTATAAAGATGACACACGCATTTGGCAAGTTAGCGGACGCTCGTATCATGCTAATTCAGAATTCTTTAAGGATTCTGATTATATCTTCTCACACTATGCACATATTTGGGGATGGGCCACTTGGAAACGTTGCTGGGATTATTTTGATTTGAAGATGAGTGATTACCCAGATTTTATTAATATTGGTGGTGCGTGTAACATTTATCAGTCGAATTATTTAGCTAAAAAGGCAAATAAAAGCTTTAGCAGATTTTATGCTAATATTGAGCATATATCCTCACACACATGGGACTACCAATGGAGTTATACTAAATTAAAAAATGGAGCATTAGGTATAGTTCCTTCTAAGAATTTAATTTGTAATATAGGAAGTGCTTCAGGTGCGCATTCATCAGGACCCTATATACAGGATATACCATCGGAAGAAATGACATCTTTCGAAAAACATCCTAAGTTTGTGATAGCATATAAAGAATTTGATGAATATCATTATAAAAACCACATTCATAAATCTATTATAAAGCGTATTTTTTCAAAATTAAAGAAATATAAGTAAATAACTATTATGTCTTATAAAATACCTCTTTTTAATCTGAACTTCGACGAGCGCGAGGCTCAAGCAGCGTATGATACTATCAAGTCAGGATGGATCTCTACCGGTCCTAAAAATGCTGAGTTGGAACAGATGTTCATCGACATGTGGGGAGTGAAATACGCCGTCAGTATGTCTAACTGCACAGACTCGTTACATACAGCTTGTATGGTGTGTGGCTTTGGTCCTGGTGATGAGGTTATCTGTCCCTCTTTGACTTTTGCGGCATCATGTAACTGTATTCGCTACGTAGGAGCGACGCCTGTGTTTGCTGATATTGTAGGCCCAGACCATATTAATATTGACCCTACTGACATTGAACGTAAGATTACCCCCAAGACAAAAGGCATCGTTGTTGTTCACATGGCAGGATATCCGGCCAAGATGGATGAAATCATGACTATTGCCAAGAAGCATAACTTGAAAGTGATTGAGGACGCTTGTCACGGTCCGCTGTCCGAGTATAAAGGAAAAAAACTGGGCACAATCGGTGACTGTGCTTCCTTCTCTTTCTTTAGCAATAAGAATATCTCAACAGGTGAAGGAGGTATGTTCATTACCAACAATGAAGAAATGGCTGCTAAAGCCCGTCTTATTCGTAGTCATGGTATGAGCACTATGAGCTACCAGCGTGCCAGTGGCCATGCTACGGAGTACGACATTACTTGCCTTGGCTACAACTTCCGTATGGATGATATTCGTGCTGCCATTGCCATTGAACAGTTGAAGAAACTTCCAGGGGATTTGGATACTCGCCTTAAGGTACGGAAACAATATGTTGACCGTCTCGGAAAGCTTGAGGGTATCGTTGTTCCTTTTGCCGATAATACAGAATTCGTGAGCAACTATATTTTCCCAATTGTGCTTCTAGATAGTACTAAGGAACGTCGTAATAAGATTCGCGAGTATATCCACGCCGCTGGCATACAAACTAGTGTTCATTATCCCGCCGTCCATAAGTTCTCTACATTTGCAGACCTCGGAGCAATGTTGACGATGACAGAATATGTCACCGATAATGAAATCACCCTGCCGATGTACGCTGCACTTACGGAAGAACAGGTAAAATTTATATGCGACACCTTTGAGGCTGCAATTAAAGAAATCAAATAAATGTATCAAAATAAAAAAGCAGTTCTCATTTTTGGCGTTGGTCCTTTGCAGAAGTCAATTATAGACCGAGCTAAAAAGATGGAACTCTATACCGTGGGCATAGATCCCGTTGTCGAAGCTGCTTGCAAATATGAGGTAGATGCCTTTGAGGTAGTTGGCGGACAGGATTATGAAGGCACTTGTGCTGTAATAGAGAAGTATGGCATCGATGCTATTGTAACTACAGCAACAGACAAGCCCTTGGTGATGATGGCTCGTGTAGCTGAGAAATATGGTTTCCCTTTCTATTCAGTTGAGACTGCAAAATGGAGTACCGATAAGTATCAGATGAAACAACAATTCATGAAATGCGGAGTTCCTTGTGCTAAAGGTCGCTTGGTGAAATCTGTAGATGAGGTTACTGATTTCGAGTATCCAGTCATTGTGAAGCCCAGAGACAATTCTGGTAGCCGTGGAGTGAAGCTTTGCCGTACAAAAGAAGACTTATCTACTTCTATCGTAGAAGCTTTGGATAATTCCAAAATGGATACAGTATTGGTAGAAGAATTTATTGAAGGCCCAGAGTATAGCATTGAAAGCTTGCATCATGATGGAAAGAATGAGGTCATTCAGTTCACAGAAAAGAAAACCACAGAGTTTCCATATAATGTGGAGTTGGGACATATTCAACCCGCTAATATTAGTGAGGAGAAGAAACAAAAGATTCGTGAAATAGTAGCCAAAATAGGCAAAGCTCTAAACTTTGTTAACTGTCCCTCCCATACTGAGTTAAAGATAAACGAAAGAGGCATTTATGTCATTGAAACTAGTCCCCGTATGGGTGGTGATTACATCACTTCGACATTGGTGCCACTTTCAACTGGCATCAATATGGAAGATGAACTGCTAAAGATTGCTTTGGGGGAATCAATTAATCCCAAACCAAAGTTTGTTCATTACTCTGGTGTTCGATTCTTTGCTTTTAAAGAAGGTAGTATCATAAAGCATGTTCCCAACCAAGAATTTGTGAAAAGCTGGCCACATGTGGTTGATTTCTTCTTTACGTTGAAAGAAGGCGACAAGGTGAATCGTATTACATCAAGTCTAAACAGATATGGTCAATTGATTCTTCAGGCAGGAAATAGAAATGCTATTGAGAAATCTTTTGATAAATATGAAAAGGTTATTTCAGACGAATGCATATAAAAATTGGCTCATGGGTAAGAACTTTGTTATATATGGTGATACAAGTTTTGCAGAGGAGATGTATAAGATAATTTCCTTTGAAGGGCGAGACATTGTTATCGCCTTTACTAATGATCGTGCATTTTTGAATAGGAGAGAAATTGATGGCATTCCAGTAATCCCCATTGATGAGTTGGCAAATTCAATGCAAAAGCCTTTTGAGGTGTTATTGGCATTCGGCTATACCCAGATGAATAAACTTCGAGAAAAGATTTATTATGAATGTAAAGTCGCTGGTTTTATTGTTGGCTCTTACATTTCCACCAATGCTATTTGCTATTCTAATAATATCGGGGAAGGAACTTTTATTTGGCCTGGTGTATATATAGGCCCTGATGTAGTTATTGGGACATGTAATATCATAAAGGCGGCATGTGAAATAGCTCATAATAATGTGATTGGGGATTTCAATTATATTGCTGGTTCAGTTGTTATGGGTGGTCTTGCGTGTATAGGCAACCATTGCTTTATTGGCTTGAACTCCACTTTGAGAGATAACATACATTTGGCAGATTACACTTTACTCGGATGTGGTTGTAATATGCTGAAAAACAATGATATTGTTGGTGGGGGGTATGTCGGCAATCCCGCAAGGATGCTTAAGAAACGTAGCTTAGATATTAAAATATAGGGCCGCTCAATAACTGTTGTGAGTAGTCTGGAGAGAAATAAATACTAAGAGTGATGAAAACATTATTAATATTATTTATTTTTGGCGTAACAGGAAGATTATCGTTTATAAAGTCCCAGATTATTTAACCAACTTGCTTGATATAATAAAACTAAGGAACAACTTGGCTTTGAGCCAAAATATGACTTCTTGACACACCCGTGAGGCTTGAAGCATGAAATGGAGATAAAACAGCTTTGAAAACTTTGGTATGATGAAAATGACTATACACAAGGATTAAAATGAAAGAAAAAATCAAAAACAGAACCATTTGCCCGTCTGTTTCATTGCTCGAAGCAATGAAACGGATGGACGAGATAAAGGTAAAGACTCTTTTTGTGCTTGACAATGGGCATTTTGAAGGTATTGTCACGATTGGTGATATCCAAAGGGGAATAATAAACAATTATGGCCTAAAAGAACCCGTAAGCAGTATTCTGAACAAGAACAAGGTGTATGGATACAGCTCGGAATCGGAAGAGACCATTCACGAGAAAATGCGCAAAATGCGAGCGGAAGTAATGCCAATCCTTGACGAGAAAGCTGAGCTGGTGGATGTGTGGTTCTGGGCTGACATTTTCAAGAAGTCAGAACTTACACAACGAGAGAAAATCGATCTCCCTGTGGTCATCATGGCAGGAGGAAAAGGAACACGATTGAAACCACTTACAAATGTCATACCGAAGCCATTAGTTCCAGTGGGAGATAGGACTATCCTTGAAGTCATCATGGATCAGTTTGAAAGAATAGGTTGTCACAAATTTTACATGTCTGTAAATTATAAGGCAGACATTATGAAGTATTATCTTAGCCAGCTTGACCATCAATACGATATTGAGTTCTTCATGGAGGATAAACCTCTTGGTACGATCGGGAGTGTATCTTTGTTGAAAGGAAAGATAACGAAACCGTTCTTTGTGTCTAATTGCGATAGCATTAATGAACAAGACTATCGAGATGTTTATGACTATCACGTTAGTAATCACAACGATCTTACCATTGTAACGATGGTAAAGAGCTTTAAGATTCCCTACGGTGTAATTGAAACGGGCGAAGATGGTTTAATGGTGGCTCTAAGTGAAAAGCCAGAACTGACTTATCAAGTGAATACGGGTGTATATATTCTCAATCCCAGTTGTATTGATGAAATCCCAGAAGGGGAGTTCTTCCATATCACACACTTAATGGAGAAAATTAAATCAAGTGGCGGTCGTGTTGGGTGTTTCCCCGTAAGCGAGCATGCTTGGAAAGATATGGGTGAGTGGCATGAATACTTAAAAATGATAAATGTACTATAAACTTAGCGTACTTATTAAAATTTGGCTCGGTCGGTATCGAGCCAAGTCAAATAACATTTCATAAGAAACGAGTATTATGAAAACAACTACAGTCATAATAAATAGTATTTCAATTTTTATTTTGCTATGTCTATTTATGCTCACGCCTATACACCTTTTTCAAAAACTCATAATTATATATCCAACGTTTGCGATATGGCTTATATCAGCAAATAATATTGATAATAATTTCTTTTCAAAGTCTTTTGGCTTTTGGGGGTTCTTTTTTTGTTTTGCCTTTCTCTGGTATATTTACTCCTTTTACAATACTGAATGGGAATTTCTTCATTTTGTAAATCATATTTTTCTGACATACATGTGGATTCTCATGTTTGTCTTTTATAGTTCCTATCTAGAGATTTTCTCTAAACTTGTTTATCCTTTTCTTTTTGTTATACTTATTTCTTGTCTTTTTACAGTACATGGAAATATCGTTTTGCCTGGTGCATCCAGGACACTTGCGTCAGTTGGTCATTTGTTAGAGGCGGATAGAGAAATGGCAATTGCTTTAAATGTTGGAGGATTCGGTTTTATTTACTCTTTGACATTTATGATAGTTCCACTTATGTCCAGGATTAGAGAAAACAAGAAAGATATCATAATGTGGATAATACTATTAGTCACCTTGGCGACTATTGTAGTAGCCTCTTATTTTATGGCTATTCTTTTTGCAGCTTTGTTTTTATTTATTTCTTTGTCATCTACTCGAAACATCTTACGATCAGTTATTATTATAGTCATACTATCTTTAATCCTCTACTTAATGCGTGATGATATATTGATAGGGTTAGTTCAATTGGGTGACTATATTGACTCACCTATGCTACAGCGACGAGCGGAACAAATGCTATTGGGTACTTATCAGTCAGCATATGATGAATCTGGTGACGAGAGTCGCGTTGAATTGATTCAGAATGGTATACAAAATTTTTTGAGTAGTCCAATTATTGGCCAAATGAGGTCTGATTATACAAATCTGCATTCAGGCCATTCAGAAATGATAGGTTATTTTGAGAAATATGGAATATTTGGTTTTATTTATATTGCTTTTTTTATGAAAGTATATAAGGTCACAAGAAGATGCTTTAAGACAAAAAAGATGAGTATATTATATTCTTTTATGTATGTTGGTGTAATGACACTAGTAACATTGAACACATTCTCCGTCTCATGCGAAGCTGGTCTGGTGGGTTTTTTTGTAGTTCCAATCCTCATGTTGATAATAGAACAGAAATCAATGAGCCCCCATTTGGCGAATTTCAGTCAGCAGCATCGGACAAAATTATTCAGTCAAGAGTATGACAAACTATTTTCGTGGTAAAAAAATTGTACTATCTTATATTACAATCCGCAACATGGCATTTTGACTACTGATTTGCCCTTAAATGGTCTTTTGGCGTCTCTTGTCCAAATATTAGCTGATAAACAATAGATTTAAGTGCCATCTTTGTGTATATATTCCCCTTGTCCCATTAGGCTTAAATTGACATTCTGCTATTTTTATTATGAATGAAAAGAAATTAAAAGTATTATGGATATGCCATTTCTCGGATATAAAGATACGAGATCATATTAATTTTGCGCCTCTCTATTTTAAGAAGTTTTTAGGGATAATTAAAAAGAGGGAAACATTAGAATATCGAGATACGGCAGTATGGGTGTCAAATGCAATAAAAGAATTCGAGAAATATGATGACATTGACTTGACGGTCGTTTTTCCACATCTTGCCATCAATGGTACCTACCAAGAATTTACAAATAATAAAATACACTATAAATGCTTCCGCTCTGAGGATGATTGTCTAGTGTCTTTTATAAAAAAGAGATTTTTCCATAAATCAGAAAAAATATATAGAAATAATCGTAGAATTATCAGTAACTTTGTCAAGCAAATTTCACCAGATATAGTACATGTTATTGGCGCGGAAAATCCATACTATTCATTGTCTGCATTGGATATACCAAAAAGCATTCCAGTGGTAGTTTCTCTACAAACATTGATGAATGATCCTACTTTTAGAGATAATTACAATATCGACAAAGATGATTATGTATATCGCTCGCGAATTGAAGCAGAGGTGATAAAACGAAGTGATTATATTGCCAGTACAGTGCAGAATTTTAAAGATTACGTTAAACAATACATTAAACAAGATGCTATTTTTCTACATATGCCTTTGGCTGTAGGCCAAAATGTTGACTTAACTCCTGTAGATAAAGAATATGATTTTGTCTATTTTGCAACAAACATCGCAAAAACAGCTGACTATGCAATTGAAGCTTTTATACTCGCATGTAAAAGATATCCAAAACTATCTTTGAATCTGAGTGGATACTGTGCTCCAGAGTACCGTTTAAAACTCGAAGCCATTCTTAAAGAGCATGGTCTAGTTGAAAATGTTACTTTTACGGGCTCACAACTAACACATGAAGATGTGATACGTCAAATAAAAAAATCACGTTTCGCTTTATTGCCTCAGAAAATTGATCTTATTTCCAGTACAATACGAGAAGCCATGGCTTGTGGGCTTCCAGTTGTAACAACAATAACTCCTGCAACACCAGGATTAAATAAAGATAGAGAGAGTATTCTTCTTTCTGAGAAGGGAGACTATCAAGCAATGGCAAATAATATGCTGAGATTGGTTAATGACGATAGTTTTGCATCAATAATTCGGGAGAATGCTATTGCAACTGTGAGTGAGAGATATTCCAATGAAAAATACATGTGGATATGGAAAAAAAACTACTATGAAATTATGAAAATCTTTCAGAAGGGGATGCCATCTCTTGAAGAATCGTTTTCCAAATAATAGATATTTGACCTCTCCCAAAAATCGTTGATTGTTGATAAGAAATAGCATTATAGCATTGGATTTAGCAAAGTCTGCAATTCATTGAAGAAAACCAATTAAAAAATTCTTGTATCTATTAATAGGTTTATTTGTTCTACTAGATGATCCATATAGGTTTTTCACAAGCAGAATAAATATATTAACTACAATAAAAAAGTAGCAAACGTAACTTATTTTCAGATGCCTCTAATTCTCTACTTTTCCACCCGTCATCCTGCCCCTTTGCGCGAAAGTATCATCAAGAACATAAAATTTTCGGATGCAGCATCGGCTATTGTTTTCTCTGATGCTATTTTTCATGGACTAGTGGAGTGCGGCCTTGATTTCATGAATATTAACATACCGCCAGTAGGCTATTGGCCGATTATGAACAGGCGATTCCAATTGCCTACAGAGCATTGCGTGGAACAAGGACGCGAAGTTTGGAATGTGGGGGCTACTAACCTGTATGTTTACCAAAACTGGAGCATTAGTTGGCATACCTACAGAACCATAAAGAAGGTGCTGAAAGGCGAACCGACCACGTGTTTGGTCTATGCCATCAACCCTTCTATCATTAATGCCATCCTCAAGTACCGTAAGAAATATGCTCCTCAAACCAAGATCGTCTTAATAATCCCTGACCTTATTGAGGATATGTATGATGGCCATACCTTAAAGTCGAAACTCAAGCTTTGGATGCAAGGTGACATTGAAGGAATATACCGACAGATGGATGGTTTTGTGTATCTCACAGAACAGATGCAAGGGAAAACAAAGTCAGACAAGCCTTATTGCATCGTTGAGGGAATATATGATAAATCATCTGACAAATATGTTGAACCAGATTTTAACATAGAGGAAAAAATCGTTTTCTATTCGGGTAAGCTGGAAAAAAAATTTGGCGCTCGCCTCCTGGTGGATGCTTTTTGTAAGATAACTGATGAAAAGGTTCGGCTAGTACTATGTGGAAGTGGCGACAGTGTGGAATATGTGCTGCAACGGGCAGCTAAAGATAAACGTATTATCTTTAAGGGGCAGATTCCGAGAGACGAAGTGCTTCGCTTGCAGGCCAAAGCCAGACTACTTGTTAATCCTCGCACACCTGAAGGTGAGTTTACCCGTTATAGTTTCCCGTCAAAGAACATACAGTATCTGGCATCGGGAATCCCGACGTTGATATATCGATTAGAGGGTATCCCTGAAGAGTACTATAACTATTGTATGAGCATTGATGGTGAAAAGCTTTCTGCTGAGGAGTTATCAAAGAAAATGCAAGAAGCCTTGGCGATGTCTTCAGATGTGTGTCGACAGATGGGTCAGGCAGCTCGCCACTTTGTACTCGAAAAGAAGAATGCAAAAGAGCAAAGCCAAAAGATTATTGATCTTATCAACGAAATACAAGAGCGATGAAGTTTTCTGTTATCATACCATGCTATAATGCTGCTATCACCATAGAACGTGCACTTGACTCTCTAGTGATGCAGGATTATAAAGATTGGGAGATAATATGCATTGACGACTGTTCGAAAGACGATACGCGAGAGGTCATCAGGGCTTATGCCGACAGGCATAAGGATGCAAAAATTACTTTGCTGTGCAATGAGATGAACAGTGGGCCGGGTGTGTCACGTAACAACGGCATAGCCATCGCTCAAGGTGAATACCTATGTTTCTTGGATGCAGATGACTATTATGACCTCTCCATGTTTCAGGTGCTTGATAAAGAAATAGGCAAAACTGACGCAGACATTGTGTTCTACGGTTTTAATCAAATCATTGGGAAAACAGTAAGGAAACGACCTGTGAAGCCTCGTAATGGGCTTTTAGACTATATGGCGCTCATAGGCGGTAGTTTTTGTGGGGGGGTATGGCGGCGCTTACTATGGGCTGACATAGAGATTCCTGCTATTAGTAATGCCGAAGACATAGCGGTGATACCTGTGCTGATAAGCCGAGCTAAGAAAGTGGTTGCCATCAAAAATCTGCTATATAATTATCTCCATAGCAATTCGTCAACAAGTAGTCGCCATCATCCGCAGGTTAGTTATAATTTCGTGTCATCGTTTCACTACACGTTGCAGCATATTGATATAGAGAGATTTCATGATTCTGTAGAGTTTCATGGCATAAAGACAATCATCTATGGTGCAACGCTCAATGCACTGAAGGTTGGTATGTCAAGGAATGAGATATTAGAACTGTGGTCTGAGTTTGAAAACGTATTTCCCCGCTGGACAGATAATAAGTACTTAGAATCATATCCACGTTCAAAGCGTGTGTTTGTAAAATTGGCATCACATCGTTGTTTCTTGCTTATGCGTTGCTATGCAGGAATACATAGTGTTTTACTAAAGTCACTTGGTTGAGGATGAAAGAAAAGATAATATTCATTTCTAAAGATGCATTGCGCAAAGATGCATTGTCATGCTATGGAAGCACTCAGTTCCGGCAAAAAAATCTAGACGAGCTAGCAGCTAAAGGAACCGTGTATCATCAGTTCTATACCGCAGGCGGAAGTACAGCTATGGCATTTACTGCAATGGCAACTGGCCAGTATCTCTTTACTTCTGGAAGAAAGTTATATGACGGCACTGAGAAAGAAATAGAAGGCTACAATCTATTTGACGACTTAAGTGACAAGGGTTACAGTGTGCATATCGCTTGGGACAAATCATATACATCTTTTGCCAAGTCGCATTTCAACAACGAGGGAAAACATACCACAATACACAGTCTGGACTATATCATCCCGCACCATTCGGCTCATGTGACTGGTCAGTTTGATGATTTAACATACGATGATAATGAAACAGAAATCGGCCTTGAACTGGTCAAGAATCTATTTGATGGGATAGCATCAATTGAAGGTAAAGTATTTCTTTGGTTCCATCTGCCTCATGTTTTCCGAGGGCGCAACTCATATGACTCTGACTTGGATGTATTCGACAAGATAATCGGTATGGCCAGAGAGAGATGGGCGGATGACTGTATTTGGATAAGTGCAGACCATGGTCAGATGAATGGCCTAAGGGGGAAATTTAGCTATGGTTATGACGTGGACAACCCTGTGATGCAAATTCCGTTAATTGCTCCCTATACAGAACAAATTGTAGACTTTCCAATTAGCAATACACAACTTTCTGAGATTTTTGGTCTAAAGCCATTGGAACATCAAGAATTCGTATATTGCGAGACAGCATATTATGCACAGCCTATGCGTAAGATGGCCATTGTTCATGGACGATATAAGTTAGTTTATGACAAGCATGAGAAAAGATTCTACTTATTCGATATGGAATGGGATGCGAGCGAGAATTTGAACCTGTATTATCCAGAATTCTTTGACACTGACCGCAGGGTATGGTATTCTCTTAATCAGCGTTTCTTTTATCCACATTGGGAAGAAGCTCATAAGGAGAAAGAGATTCTAATGGCAGAGTGGAATCGTGTTTGGAAAAACGGAACTTTCTGGGAAGAGCTAAAACAGAAGGCTAAGTTTTTTTTACGCATACTCTACATGAAATACAAATCAACGCCTAAGACTATAATAAATATTGGTAAATGACAAAAGTAATAACCTATGGAACCTACGACCTTTTACACCAAGGGCATCTGAACTTGCTCCGACGTGCAAAGGAACTAGGCGACTATCTGATAGTGGGCGTCACCAGTGACAGTTTCGATCGTGGAAGGGGTAAATTGAACGTCCGTAACAATGTTTTAGAGCGTGTTGAAGCAGTAAAAGCTACTGGCTATGCTGATGAGGTTATTATTGAAGACTACCTTGGGCAGAAGATTGATGATATTCAGAAATATGATGTTGACATATTTGCCATCGGAAGCGATTGGGTGGGAAAGTTCGACTATCTGAATGAGTACTGCAAGGTGGTGTATCTTCCTCGGACTGAAGGGATCTCTTCCACAATGCTTCGTGCTGAAAGCCAAAATGTGTATCGTTTCGGTATCATTGGCAGCGGACGTATAGCTCATCGCTTTATGCCAGAAACAAAGGTCGTGAATGGTGCAGAGGTGGTGGCAGTGCTAAATCCTGACGCCAAAGATGCGGAATCGTTTGCCAAGAAATATTGCATAGATGCCTATTCTGACTTTGAATCTTTTATTAAGGAGGTGGATGTCGTTTATGTGGCTTCACCGCACTTAACGCACTACGATTATGTGAAGCAGAGTCTAATAACGGGTAAGCATGTGTTGTGCGAAATACCATTTTTATTGAGCAAGGAAGAGGCGTTAGAACTATACCGTTTGGCAGAGAGAAAAAACCTCGTATTGTTGGAAGCCAGCAAGACAGCCTATTGCCCAGCGTTCGGACATATTGTGACGCTTATCAAGAGCGGTATCATAGGTGATGTGGTGGATGTGAAAGCCTCGTTGAGTAAGATGGTAGATCCGCCTACCCGTGAATTGGATCCAGGTCAGGCCGGTGGTGCTATGACCGAACATGCTCCGCTAACAGTTATGGCCATTGTCAAGTTATTGGGTTTGAACTGGAAAGACGTTGATTTCCATACCAAGAAAGAGAATGGGGTTGATATATACACAAAGGGTATTATCAATTATCCTCATGCTACATCTTCGTTCACATTAGGTATTGGAGTTAAGACAGAGGGAAATCTTGTGATCTCTGGTACTAAAGGCTACGTATATGTGCCTGCTCCATGGTGGTTGACTGACTATTTTGAAGTGCGCTATGAAGACCAGACCAAGAACAAGAAATACTTCTATAGTTATGACGGAGAAGGATTACGATATGAAATACAAGAATTCTTGTCGATGATTGTGAACGACCGAAGGAGTTGCTATAAGCTGCGTAGAAAGGAGAGTGTGGCAATCGCTGAGATAATTGAGAAATATCGAAACGGAGAAAACGTGACTGAATTATGAATTATAGTGCAATCCGAATGCAGATATATTTTTCTTTGCAGAGGAGCAGCATTGAGTGCAGATAATAAATATATATATATGAAATATGCTGTAGTAACCGGTGGCACGTCTGGCATGGGGCTTGGGGTTGCTAAAATGCTGGTAGAAAAAGGATACTATGTATTTACCACATACGTCGGCCCAGAGTTCCCTGAAAAAATAGAGAATTATGAAGCTCATCTCGTTGACCAGACCAAGCGGGATGAAGTCTATGCTTTTATCAATTATGTGAAATCAAGGACTGACCATTTAGATTGTTTGGTTTGCAATGCAGGAATGAGTATTCGGAAATCCTTTACTGAGACCACAGATGTAGATTGGGACAGGCAGATGGAGGTAGCTGTGAACTCACATTACATCATGGTGCGTGAGTTTTTCCCTATTATACCCAATGGAAGTCGAATTCTTTTTACAGGTTCACAGATGGCAATACATCCTCATGCCACTGTGCTTGCATATGGCGTAACCAAATCTGCGGTCTGTGCTCTTTCTAAAAACCTTGTCAAGGAGTTTGAAGGTACGGGGACAACTGTTAACACTATAGTACCAGGATTTGTGGCCACTCCTTGGCAAAAAGAAAAACCAGAAGAAATCAAACAGAACATTTATAAGAAAACCGCGATCCATCGTTTTGCAACCGTTGATGAGATTGTTGATGCATTTCGTTTTTGCATCGATAATCCTTTTGTCAATGGGAGCCAAATTGAGGTGAATGGGGGGTATTGTTACAAATAACCGACATATATGACAGAGTTAAGACATCTGCAACTGGTTATTCTAGATATTATGAAAGACATTGACACTTTATGTCAAAAACATAATATTGAGTATTATCTTTTGGGAGGAAGTGCCATTGGTGCCATCCGTCATAAGGGTTTTATTCCTTGGGATGACGATTTGGATATCATTATGAGTAATGATAATTACAAAAAATTTATTGAGGTCTGCAATACACAATTAGATCAATCAAAGTATTATCTCCAAGAGGGCTTGAAAAACTGGTCCATGTATTTTTCTAAGGTTAGGCTTAAAGGTACCATACTAGATGAAGGTGTGTCATACACAGATAACCCTGATATGAAAGGTATTTTTGTGGATGTTTTTAAAATGGATAATGTCTCCCCAAATAAGACAAAAGCAACGTGGCAATATATTTGTGCAAAAATATTCTTAAGTTATCAATTATCAAAACGCGGTGACAAACACCAAACGTTTGGTATTAAGAAAAGATTGATGATCTTCTTCTCTTTTCCACTAAGAATAAAAGTAATAAGGAATTGGATTATTAAACAAGTAGAAAAGTATAATAATAAAGAGACAGGGTATTGGGGATTCTTTTATGGCAGGACGAATATGAAAACTGCGATTATAAAAAGAGATACTTTTGGAAAGCCATTATATGTGCCATTTGAAGATACATACCTTTGTGTACCTGAACATTATCATGAATATTTGACACAAATGTTTGGAGATTACATGACACCTCCTCCTGTTGAACAACAAGTAGGGATTCATTTAATTAATGTAGATTTTGGACAGTATTAAATTGTTACAATGATAAAGTTCAGCGTTTGTACATCAGTGTACAAAAACGATAAGCCAGATTTTGTTAGGGTCGCACTTGACAGCATGCTCGAACATCAAAGTGTGAAACCTAATGAGATTGTGATGGTACAGGATGGTTCAGTGCCTGATGAACTATCGAATCTTTTACTTGAATATAAGGACAAATACGGTAAAGTCTTAAAAATCATTAGACTTGATAAAAATGAAGGTCTTGGCAATGCACTAAAAATAGGTGTCGAAAATGCCCAATACGACATTATAGCTCGTATGGATAGTGATGATCTATGTTTGCCTGATAGGTTTGAGAAGCAACTGGCATATCTTGAAGCACATCCAGAAGTGGATATCGTCGGTGGTCAGATGACGGAGTTTATTGATACACCCGACAATATCATAGGACGAAGGGTTGTACCATTGACAAATGATGAAATATATCAGTATATGAAAAGCCGCTGCGCCTTGAATCATGTAACGGTTATGTTCCGTAAAGAGGCTGTTATGAAAGTTGGCAATTATCAGGATTGGTTTTGGAACGAGGACTATTACCTATGGGTGCGAATGATGAAAGCTGGCTGTAGGTTTGCAAACATTCCCAATGTAGCAGTAAATGTACGTAGTGGAGCAGACCAGTTTGCCAGACGTGGCGGAAAGAAATATTTCGACAGTGAGATTGGAATTAAGAAACTTATGCTAAAAGAAGGGATGATAACAAAGTGGGATTATATTGTAAATTATGTCCAGCGGTTCATCATTCAACTGGTTTTGCCAAATAGTATTCGCGGTTGGGTATTCAGAACATTTGCAAGAAAGAAAGTATAATTGTTGGATGAAAATAGCTAAGGTATGATTATCAAATGGATATTCGATAGGGTGGTTTCTTTGGTGGGTCTTATTATCCTATTCCCTTTATTGGTTGTCATCGCCATTTGGGTGAAGATTGATATGCCGGGTAGTCCCATTTTCTTTGTTCAGAAGAGAGTGGGGAAAGGGGGCAAACTGTTCAAATGTCATAAATTTCGGACAATGACTAATAAGCACCATGGTAGTACTATCAGCATGGCAGGTGACAAGCGTATCACATCTCATGGTGCTTTTTTACGACACTATAAACTAGATGAACTTCCTGGCCTTTGGGATGTGTTGATAGGTAATATGAGTTTCGTGGGGCCACGGCCTGATGTGCCTGGGTATGCTGACATGTTAACGGGTGAAGACCGTGATGTGTTGAAGCTTCGTCCCGCAATTACTGGCCCTGCCACATTGAAGTATCGTTGGGAGGACGAAATGATAGCTGCACACGTGGCTGAAAAGCAAGCTGCAGGGGATATGCGTGATGCACATGAGATTGCTAAGGAATACAATGATACCGTCATCTTCCCAGATAAAGTTCGTCTCAATTGCTACTATTATAGAAATTACTCTTTTATTAAGGATATTCAGATGATTTTCTGCACTGTGCTTGGGCTGAAGATGAAGTATGCAGGAGAGGTGATTTAGATTTAGTTGACAGTTGACAATTGACAGTTGGCAGTTGACAGTTGACAATTGACAGTTGACAATTCTTTCTAGTTGACAGGTGACAGGTGACAGGTGACAGTTGACAGGTGACAGTTGACAGGTGACAATTGACAGGTGACAGGTGACAATTGACAGTTGACAATTGACAGGTGACAATTGATAGTTGACAATTGAAGACTTTTGGAGATTGAAGATTGAACTTAGTACTAAAAAGTAAGAACAAGAGCTAAGATGGCTGATATAGGGTGGCTGATGTAGGATAAACAAAGACGGAAATGGAAAGAAAAAGAATATATCTGTGTTTGGCTCATATGAGTGAAGCAGGGAAAGAACAAGAATATATCAAAGAAGCATTTGAAACGAACTGGGTGGTGCCTCTGGGTCCAAATGTGGATGGGTTTGAGAAGGATTTGGAGGAGTTTGTAGCCTACCCCCAGCCCCTCCCTGAAGGGAAGGGGGATAAGAGACGAGTGGTGGCGTTGTCTTCAGGGACTGCGGCCGTGCATTTGGCTTTGTTGAATTGTGGAGTTGGGCCTGGTGATGAGGTGATAGTCCAGAGTTTCACGTTTTGTGCTTCGACGCATCCTGTGACTTATCTTGGGGCAACGCCTGTGTTGGTGGACTCTGAACCTGACACATGGAATATGGACCCGGAGTTGTTGGAAGAGGCCATCAAGGATCGAATTGCTAAGACAGGTAAGGCTCCCAAGGCGATCGTGCCTGTGGCGCTGTATGGTATGTCCTACAAGATAGATCGCATTATGGAGATAGCCAACAAATATGGCATTCCTGTGGTAGAGGATGCAGCTGAAGGTTTTGGCTCAAAGTATAAAGGACAAGTGCTGGGCACGTTTGGCAAATTTGGTGTGTTGAGTTTCAACGGTAACAAGATGATTACCACTTCTGGGGGAGGTGCGTTGATATGCAATGGGAGCCCCTCAGAGGAGGCTGATGCCCAATGGCGCGAAATTATGATGTATGCCACGCAGTATCGGGAGAGTTATCCCTACTATCAGCACGAGAAGATTGGGTATAACTATCGCATGAGTAATATTTGTGCTGGCATTGGGCGTGGGCAGATGACGGTGGTGAAAGACCATCTGGCTCACCACAAGCATGTGCAGGCTTTGTATGAAGAGCTTCTGAAGGACGTTGCAGGAATACACGTTCATTCTCAACCATCAAGAATTAGCGAATTAGAGAATATTCCTGTATATGATTCTAATTATTGGTTATGTACGATAACCATAGATGAAAATGTCAGAGTGAGGGGGCAGGAGAATGCATACCATCAGGTGGTTACAGGCGCTGTTGGTGGGGCGGCAGGTGTCATTCACGCTGCTGAAAATGCTCATACCGACTGTGAGCCTAATGCGAATGTAGAGGCCATGCGTATGGGACTGGATGCTCTAAATATTGAGAGCCGACCACTGTGGAAGCCGATGCACAAGCAGCCGGTCTATCGACGCGGCGAGATTCAGGTTTCAAGATTCAAGATTCAGGAACAGGAGATACTCTGTGAGACCTCTGCAACTAGCGTTGCGTATGTAAACGGAGTGTCTGAATCACTGTTTAAAGTTGGCATGTGCCTACCAGCTGGTCCATATGTAACCGACGACGACGTCCACTATATCTGTGACGCCATTAAGAGCATGATACTTGGCTGAGCTTCATGGAAGAACTATTTTTCGAGCTTTTGAGGGTGTCTGTCGGCAAACAGGAGAGTTTGTCAAGGATGCCCAATGAGGAGGAGTGGAAGCAGCTCGCTGACATCGCTAACAAGCAGTTTCTGATGGGTGTTTGCTTTGCTGGTGTCCAAAAATTGATACAGAAAGGTATAGCTCCACCTCGCGAACTGCTCTTGAATTGGGCTACTTGCAGTGAACAAATAAAAGATGGAAACATCGACAAGAACATCAAATGCGTAAAACTGCAAAATCAACTGAGACACCATGGGATGCGTTCGTGCATACTGAAAGGCCAAGGCAATGGAATGATGTACGAACATTTGGCACCTCAACTGAAAGATACTAGACACTCTGGGGATATCGATGTATGGGCAGAAGGTGGTTTTGAACGTGTGGTGAAATTTGTCTTTAAATTTCAACCAACTAAAAAAATCAATGAGAAACATATAAGATTCGATGTTTTTAATGACACGGAAGTAGAGTTGCATTTCAAAGTAGCACGGCTGATTAATCGCATCAAAGACCGAAAACTACAACGATGGCTGAAACAAGAGAAAGAACGACAAATGACTCATCATGTAGCTTTTGACGGAAGTTCTCTTGTTTTACCAACAACGGATTTTAATCTGATTCATCAATTGACACATGTTTATGGGCATTTTTTTGGCTCTGCCATTGGCTTACGTCAGATCACAGATTATTATGCATTGTTAATGACAGGGGACATGACTGATACGGAGAAGGAGCATGTGAAACAGTTGGTGCATAGTTTCGGCCTGGACCGCTTTGCATCTGCACTGATGTGGGTGCTAGGACATATCTACCACCTAGAAAGAGAGCGCATGCTGTGGGCACCCGATGAACGTGCCGGACGTTTCCTCCTTGACGAATTGATGATCATGGGGAATTTTGGGAGAACGGATGAACGGTTTGCGAATATAAAAGTAGACAATTATATCGTAAGATTCTGGCGGTATTGCTCTTCCAAAATGCGTTTTTTGAGGTATTTTCCTGTGGAGACTTTCTGGCTGCCTATTCATTACTTCATGTCTGGTGCTGAGATGTTATGGAATAGGAGGAAAGCAGAGAAACTTTTATTTAGTTGACAGTTGACAATTGACAGTTCTTTCTAGTTGACAGTTGACAATTGACAATTGACAGTTCTTTCTAGTTGACAGTTGACAGGTGACAGTTGACAATTGACAGTTGACAGTTCTTTCTAGTTGACAATTGACAGGTGACAATTGACAGTTGACAATTCTTTCTAGTTGACAGTTGACAATTGACAGGTGACAGGATTAGCAAGTTGACAGTTGACAGTTCTTTCTAGTTGACAGGATTAGCAAGTTGACAGGATTAGCAAGTTGACAGTTGACAATTGACAATTGACAGGATTAGCAAGTTGACAGTTGACAATTGACAATTGACAGTTTGATGTCTGAGGTAGGAGGTCTAATAATTAGGAATTGGGAATTAGGAATTAGTAAACATACCACTCACATATATAACACACTACCCTGGGAGAATAATTAGGAGTTCTATTAATTAGGAATTGATAATTAGGAATTAGTAAACATACCACTCACATATATAACACACTCCCCTGGGAGAATAATTAGGAGTTCTATTAATTAGGAATTGTTCAAATAATTAGTAATTGGGAATTAGGAGTTAGTAGTTCTAATAATTTGGCTAAGAAATTTGAACTTAGAAAAAAATTGAGAGAATAATAATAATAACTAAATTAAGGGAATTAAGGAGAATAAGGAAATGGAAAATGTGCAATTGATTGATGATGGAATGCTGGAAGGACTGCAGCGGACAGCAAAATATAATGAGAGGCATAGGGAGAACTATGACTTAAGAACCTCGGAAAGGGATGGCAGCCAGCGGATGCTGAACGCCATGAAACCGGGAACGAAAGTGCCTATACACCGGCATCGGCATACTTCGGAGACGGTGGTGTGTCTGAATGGTTGCTTGGATGAGGTTTTCTATCAAGAGATACCGCTAAAAGATGGACAGGATCCGGCGCATGACGGGGAGGTGGCTCATGATGAGTCGTGCTTCGTGGAGATAGCGCGATACCGTATCTGCCCGAAAGAGGGGGTGTATGGGATTCAGGTGCCCAAAATGATGTGGCACTCTGTGGATGTGAAGGAGGAAAGTACTATCTTCGAGGCGAAGGATGGGGCGTATAGGGGGAAGTGAGAGAGTTGACAGTTGACAGTTGACAGGTTTATTTAGTTGACAGTTGAGAGTTGAGAGTTGACAGTTGACGGAAGATGGATGATGGATGATGGATGATGGATGATGTTTTATGGATGATGGATGATGTTTGATGTTTGATGCTAGATGTCTGAGCTCTTCATACAGTACACGGAAGCTCGAATAGAACGGATCAGGATAGGAAATTTCATCATCTCGAATTATTAAATTCAAAAATTTTGATATCAACATTCGTGGAATCACCTTAACCATGAAACGTGAACCATGGACCATGAACCATAGTTCCTATCAAAGGGTCGAGGTTTCCGTTTCGTAGATTACTCTGAATAAAAGACTTTATGATACAAGGGAATTCTTTCACATCAATTATGTGCTTATCTTGTTATAAAGAAGAAAAAAGTAAATTAATATGGAATATCGAGATTTTGTAAAACTCATTGATGCGCTAAAACAACGGCCAAAAGAAACGGAATGGTTGGAGTTCAAAGAAAAGTTTCACTCAAAGGAAGAAATCGGAGAACGAATCTCAGCCATTTCCAATAGTGCATGCCTTTGTAATATGCCTTTTGGCTATATTGTATTCGGTATCCATAATGACACACATGAGGTGGTTGGCACAGATTTGTATGGAAAACGGAAAATGGTCGGCAATGAAGAACTTGAATCATGGCTTTCAACTCGGCTTAGTCCACGTATTGATTTCGAAATTATTGACGAATTTGACTACGAGGACAAAGGACATGTGTGCATCTTCAAAATCCCAGCCACAATTAACCGACCTGTTACATTTCTTCATGAAGCTTATATCAGAGTCAATAGTACTACTCGCAAATTAAAAGACTTCCCACATAAGGAGGCTAAAATTTGGAAAGGAAATAGTACAGATATTAGCAATGTCATTCTTTTAAAAGGGTTAAGCTCACAAGAACTGCTATCATTCCTCAGTGTAGAGTCATATTTCGATATGATGCATTTGCCCTTGCCCCAAGACCAGAAAGGAATACTAGATAGATTCTTGTCAGAACATCTTATAACAGAGGATGAAATAGGATATGGTATCACCCAACTTGGAGCGCTTTTGTTTGCTAAAGACTTCAACCATTTTGACAATTTGAAGAGGAAAGCTGTAAGAGTTATTGTTTATAAGGGGACAGGAAAGATAGAAACAATTAGAGAACAAGTATTCAACAAAGGATATGCCATTTGCTTTGAAGAAATGCTAGCATGGATAAACAGTCAATTGCCGGCTAATGAAGAAATCGGACAAGCATTACGACGTGACGTGAGATTGTTTCCATCTATTGCTATAAGAGAGTTGACTGCCAATATGCTTATCCACCAAGACCTAAGTGAAAGAGGATTCCCAATGATAGAAATCTATACTGACCGTATTGAAATATCAAACCCAGGTCTGCCACTTATCAGCATCGAGCGTTTTATTGATGAATACCAATCTCGAAACGAATCGCTTGCTGACATCATGCGTAGATTAGGAATATGTGAAGAAAAAGGAAGCGGCATGGATAAAGCAGTTTTCAGTATTGAGCTGTATCAACTACCTCCCTTGAGATTCCAGATACAGGAGAATAGGACAGTTGTAACTCTATTCTCATATCGGAAATTTGCAGACCTGGACAAATCAGAACGAGTGACAGCATGTTATCAACACGCTTGCCTCAAATATGTCTCCAATGATAAAATGACCAATCAATCACTAAGGGCACGTTTGGGAATAGATGATAAAAACTATCCCATGGCTTCTCGCATTATAAAAGATACACTTGAGGCAAAACTTATCAAAGACGAGAATCCCGATGTCGCTACCAGGCGATATATGCCATATTGGGCTTAATATATGTAACAGGCATGTAACTGAAGGCAGGAAAATGCTTTTCAAATTTAGTTAAAATACTGATATACAACGCAATGTTATATGTAACTAGGATGTAACTGAGAATGGGCCTCCGAATATTCGTGAGATTCGTGGGATTCGTGGTCGTTTTATATATCCGTGGTCGCTTTTTTATTTCACTGAGACTTTGCGGACGGGATCGCAGGTGAGGTCGCAGCCGAGCTTTTTCAGGATTTTGCGGTCGATCTCGCTGAGCATCACGGTGCAGTGCATCTGACAGCCGCGAAGCTTGGGCAGACTCTCCAGGGCACGACGGCAATTGTCGTCGTGGGGAGAGAGCACGGAGAGGGTGACTAAGACCTCGTCGGTGTGCAAGCGCGGGTTTCTGCCCCCCAAATACTCGATTTTTGTTTTTTGAATCGGCTCGATCATGCTCTGTGGGATCAACTTCACATGATGGTCGATGCCGGCAAGATGTTTGGTGACGTTGAGCAGGATGGCGGCACAGCAACCCAGCAGCGGACTAGACTGTGAGGTGATGATGGTGCCGTCTTCCAGTTCGATGGCGGCGCTGGTATGGCCGCTGCGCAAACGGCGCTCATTGGCGGCCACGGTGACGCGGCGCATGTCGGTGGTGATCTTCATTTGATTGAAGAGCATCTGTATCTTATGCACCTCGCTGTCGTTGCAGGCACCGTCGGCCAGTTTGTTGGTGGCGGTGTAGTAGCGGCGGATGATCTCTGCCTCGGAAGCCTTGCGGCACACCTCGTCGTCGGAGATGCAGAAGCCCACCATATTCACGCCCATGTCGGTGGGCGACTTGTAAGGATTGGCGCCATAGATGCCCTCGAAAAGGGCGTTGAGCACGGGGAATATCTCAATGTCGCGGTTGTAGTTGACCGCCACTTTGCCGTAAGCGTCAAGATGGAACGGGTCGATCATGTTGACATCGTTGAGGTCGGCCGTCGCTGCCTCGTAAGCCACGTTGACAGGATGCTTCAGCGGCAGGCTCCACACGGGGAAGGTCTCAAACTTGGCATACCCTGCCCTCACGCCGCGCTTGTTCTCGCCATAAAGCTGGCTCAGGCACACGGCCATCTTGCCACTGCCTGGGCCGGGGGCTGTCACGATGACGAGGGGGCGCTCGGTCTCGACAAAGTCGTTCTTGCCGAAGCCTTCGTCGGACGCGATGAGCGCCACGTTGTGGGGATAGCCCTCGATGAGGTAATGGATATAGGTTCTGATGCCCATACGCTGCAGTCTCATCCGGAAGGTGTCGGCGGCGCGCTGTCCGTCGTAATGGGTGATCACCACGGAGCCGACCATAAAGCCGCGCTTGAGGAACTCGTCGCGAAGCCGGAGCAAATCCTCGTCATAGGTGATGCCCAGGTCGGCGCGCACCTTGTTCTCCTCGATATCCTCGGCGCTGATGACGATCACAATCTCGATGCTGTCACGGAGCTGCTCGAGCATGCACAGTTTGCTGTCGGGTTTGAAGCCAGGAAGGACGCGAGAGGCATGATGGTCGTCAAACAGTTTGCCTCCCATTTCCATATACAATTTACCACCAAACTGTGAGATCCGCTCCCTGATATGCTCAGACTGAATCTTCACGTACTTATCGTTGTCAAAACCTAATTTCATGTTTATATTTTTTAAGTTTATTCGCAAAACTCATCAGCAAGCAGTCGCATTTGCTCAACTATCAAGATCTTGCGGGCTCGGAGGCCCGCACTCCTAGCACAACATCAGACATCAGACATCATGTTAAAGGACTAAAAACAAAAAAATTGATTGTCTCACGACAATCAATCTTTATTAACCTTAATAATCTAATACCATGAAAAACACGGTGCAAAGTTAATTATTTATTTCAAAACCGCAATCTTATTGGGGAAAAAGTTGCGAATTATAACATTAATTAAAGTTTTTCCCGTTCCATTTAAGTTTTCTTTGCAAAGCGACAGCTTCCAGGGCTTTTCGCTCTACCTCGTTGAGCAGGGGGGCGGTGACGGTAAATGTGAGGGTGCAGTCGGGGGCGAGGCGAGCCTCCAGCATGGCGGGGTCGAGGGTTTTCAGTACGGCGTCATACTGCTCCACCGACATGGTGTCGGGCCGCTCCACCAAGGCCATGGGCGACAACGCCGGCAGGTAGGCGGACGCGTCGAGACGGCGCCACTGGGACGTATAGAACGACACAGTGCTCTCGGGTGCCTCGCCCAGATAGGTCTGCACGGCGCAGATGAGAGTGTCGGGGCTTTCCTGGGGCAACAGGAGCAACTGGAGGGTGCTGCTCTCATTGAGCTGGAGGGTGGCGAAATGGGCCGCCAGCGTGTCGAGCACGGTGTCGCCGCCAAATTTATTGGCGGTCTTGGCCTCCACGCCCATGTGATAAAAGTCGATCAACTCGGTGCGTTTTGATGCGTCGAGGTAGGGCAGCAGTGTGTCGGGCATCGTCTTTATGACGTCGCTCATCTGTATTTGTCCCCAAGTGCAAGTTGCCATGAGGATGAAAATACAGGATAGTATGTATCTTTTCATTTTCACTTTTTTTTGAATGTATGATTGATTCATTTTCTTCCTTATTTAACTGAACTTTCCCACCCTTTATTATCACGAATTAGAGAATGAAAGAATTTTACTTTATGATGGAATTGATAGGAATTTGAGATGAAATGACAAGTCATTTCCTAACGCTATTGCGTAATGTTCGCGTCGCTTGCGACGATAATTCCTCAAAATTCTTCTCATCTGCTTATGAATTCTCAAATTACTGCGTTCCTCGTGGGTCTTCGACAAATCTCGTAAATTCGTGATAAATCACATCCACCCCTCCCCTCCTTATCCTAAAGAAGGCTGTGTCACAACCACCCCTCCCCCTCCTTATCCTAAGGAAGGGTCTCGACCCCAACCCAAGGCCCTTCCCCTTTCCAGGGAAAGGGATGCAACCGCTCCCATCTGGTCGCTCGTACATTATGGTATGCTCGACCCATCAAAGGGTCGGCATGGTTGTTGACGCAACAGAGTTGCGATTTTTCATGCGGGCATTGCCCGCCCTTCTAGTGCAAACATTGGCGAGTGGTGAGAGATTATCCTTGCAAACAACTTGTCTACTTGTCAACTCGTCAACTTGT
>CACZGH010000001.1 GCA_902780635.1 uncultured Prevotellaceae bacterium | reverse complement strand
ATTTCTTTCTTTTCTTCTAATGTGTGATGTATATACATGATGAACCCCAAAAGTTTTTTGTCCAACTTTTGGGGTTCACTTCAATTTGACACACCCTCTTTTTTTTCGCTATTCGCTATTGGCTTTTCGCTATTGGCCTTTCGCTTTTCGCAGTGGTAATCTCTTACCTCTCACCTCTCACCCCTCACCTCTTAAACACACGGAGGGGAGCTGCCCTGAAAGGAACAGCCCCCCTGAAATAATCCTATCCGACATAGGATTATCATTGTTTGATTTAATGATGCAAATATAAAAAAATATGTGATACATTGTAACTTGACTGTCAAAGATTTAACAAATTTTTAACAACATTTATTGTCATAAAATATTGTTTCCGTTTTGTAACATTTTTGTCATCAATTCCACCAACTGCCTTGAATGTGTGGTTTCCTTTTCTGATGTAAGAGCGGAATCCATTTCGGCATGGGCATCTCATGGAAACAGATGTGCAGTCCGATGGCTCGTGTCATGAGCAGGTCGTCATGTTTGCCTTCTATGGCTCCATAGCTGCCGTTCTGTCTTCTCACATAGGTGTCATACTCATCGAGACATCGCTCATCGCGCTCCACGTAGAGCCTTTCCCTGACCACCTCCACCAGTGTGCTGATGATTTCGGGCTTCGTTTTGATGTTGGTATGAAACCCATACTTGACCGGTCTGCGTTCTCTAATGTCCTCTGCGCTTTGTCGACGTGCGTAAAGACAGGGGTACACCTCCTTGATCTCATTGAGGATATAGGGCGACTGATCGCCACCCTCTATCCATCGGGTGTCATCGTGTGTCTCAAGCGTGTTGCTTTCGATGACGAGTAGCGCGTCTTCGTAATAGTGCGCTATCTGTACCGCTTTCCATGCCAGGAGGTCGATGTCGGTGTGCCCGTACCATTGGGCGCAGACCACGGGTTTGTCGCCTTGTAGCATCCAATAGCGGTCGATGACACACACCACCGACCAGTCTGCCTTGTGACTTCTGCCTCCGATGTCTACGACCACCAGGTAGCGGTCACTCACCGCTCCGTCGACGAATCGTTCTGGTTCGTCCCATATCCACAATAGCCCATTGTCGTCAGTGTCGAAGTGCAGCTGCTCCAGGGCGGCTTTCCCTTTGATGGCCATGCCTCTGAGTTCGCCTTTGTATCTTGGTGGACGGCATCCTTTGCGCAATGCTTGTACTTGGTAGGTATCAAAGACCCTTGAGCCGCTGTTTTGGAATGCCTCGATGTCATCCGTGGGAAACTCCGCCGCCATTTGGCCATGGTCGTTATATTTACGTCGCTCGCTGACATACCATTTGATGGCCTCCAGTGTTGCACCCATCTCCCATAGCCTCCAGAGGTAGCGCCCAGACTCTTCACGCATATGAGCCGCGTCTTTTCTCGTCCTGTTTTCGTATAGTCTGCGGGCGAAAGCGGTGGCGTCCTGCAGAGGCATTGTATACTGTTCGATTTGCCACCACGCCACAAAGAGCGGTTTGAACTGTGAGATCCCACGTTTGGCAGCGTCATATTCACGTTGGAAGAAATTGCCGGTGCCGTTGGCCGTCGACTCGTAAACGATCATGGTATGGGGTTTATACGACGCTCCGGCACAGGCTGAACGGATGATGTCCTCTGGGGTTTTGTTGTCGGTCTTGCGCCAGAACGCCACCTCCGTGCAGTGTACGAGTGCGGAGTCGCCGCCACGGGCGGAGTTGGGTGTCTCTGCCGACCCCACTTTGATTTTGCAGTTGCGCAGCGGGATATACCTTAGAAGACGGGAGTGGCGGTCGCCGGTGATTTTGGCGTTGGCTGACGTCTTCCTTTTACTGTCAGAGGTGTGTTGGGTCGTGGGTGTGGAGAAGATGTCGCAACAGCCGGTGTCAGATGGAGTGGGGCAGCTGTCATCCTCGTCGGGGCTGTCGGCGGCGCATTCGAGCAGGCGCATGGGGTAGCGCTCCATGAGTTTGTCAAACATGCTGCTCACTTCTGCCGAGGCGGTCTTCACATGGCCTACGATCAGTGAGTTGAGGCCTTTATGAAGCAACAGTTGCAGCCATGCCATATAGATTTGTGTCACGGTGGAGCCACCCCACTGGCGGGCTTTGAGCACAATCACCCTGATGGGTTCTTCTTTTAGCCGTGCCTCCTCAAATTTCTCCACGAGGCGTCGCTGTGCGCGGTTGAGGGTGAGGGGGATGTCCTCGCCGCCGTCTTTGGGTTTGATGCGCACATAGCGCCATGCCCAGTAGCAGAAATCGTGCTTGCACCTGAGATACTCCAGTCGCTCCATCATCTCGCCTGTGGTGTGTCTCGTCTGCTGGGCGTAAACGCTGACGGCACCGCATCGGATGATGTCGCGCACGATGTCCTCGCGCAGCATGGTGTCAGGCAACCATACGTCACAAGGTTTGTAGTCGCTGATATGCACGCGTGTGCGCCGGTGGAGGCATCCCTCCCCGGTCAGCGGATTGAATGTTTGGTGTATTTGTTGGTTGCGTCGCTTATTTTCAGCGAGCATCTCGTCGACGGCAGTGGTTGTTGTCTCCATTTCTCTTATTCTTACTTCTATGCAAAAATAAGATTTTCCCACTGTCTGAGGTTGTCATTTTGAAAACTCCCCAAACCTCATATACAATAAAGCCACCGACGAGGGGAGCCCCGCCGGTGGGTATACAAAAATATTATGCCTATGAATGGTTGATTTATTCGTCCCAGACAGATGCACCGTTGCTTAAAACCTCGGAACTTTCCTTGATGATTTCCTCGTCTTGTACTGAGTCAATCACGGCAATGCTGATTTCCATGATATCTTCCGTGTCAATCAACTGAATGCGGATGGCTGGTGTTGTATATACCTTTTTCATAAATACTCAGTTTATATTGTATTTTTGTTATTTCAATCAATTTTCGTACAAAATTAGTGTTTTTATTTCTAATCCAAATTTCTTTGTTATGATTTCTTGTTTTGGTTAACATTTTTTAATATTTGCGTGTTTTTCTTGGTGTTTGCGGATGTCGCTGCCTGGACCATGTCGACTATTCTCTTTTGATTCTTTTTTCGTTGCCTCGCTCCCATATGGAGGTGCGGTCTGCAGCGGAGAGACCGCCGATGATATGTTGTGGGATGGCTGCCTTGTTGTGGGGTGTGGTGGTGCTCAGGTCGTGTATCTCCGATACCTTTCGTCTTTCTATCAGATATTCGTCTATACGTTCGTTGCGACCTTCTATTTCGCCTTCTCTACGGGCATTGGCCATATCTTGGGCGTATGTCACTGAGCGGCGGAGCATGTCGAAGGTGTCGTCGCTCAGTCGGCCGGATAGCAGCTCTTCTGCCAGCCGACTGATGAATTTGCTGATTTCCTCACCGTGTTCCTTTCCCTCTAATACCTTTTTCCACTGACTGATGTTTTGAGTCAGTAGTTCTGTTGGTCTGATGTCGGTCTGTTCGGTGTCAGGGTATTCAGTGACTGTCTGTTCGGTGACTGTCTGTTCGGTGTCGGACTGTTTGGTGTCGGTCTGTTCAGTTTTGGACTGTTCGTTTTCACTGGGGGTATCCTCAGGCAGAGTCATCTCTGAATCTTCAGGCAGAGTCATCTCTGGATCTTCGGGCGGTGTCATTTCTTGTGCTTCAGGCGGTGTCATTTCAGACACAAGCTGTAGTTCTTCGTTTTTCGTTTCTGTGGTCATTGGCTCTTGACGTGTTGTCTCGTTGGCCTCCGTGTTTTTTGCTTTTTTCATATCAGTGAATGTTTTGGTGAATAAATGTACTGCAAAGATACTTGTTACTTGATAGGAAATCCTGTCATTTTGATATCCTGATAAACATGCAGTGGGTTGATGAAAATCAATCATAAAAAAACGCTTCGCTTGAGAAAAAGGTAGAAAAAGGAAGAAAAAATCTTGTGATGATTCACTGTGCTCGGTGCCGTTGTTTTTAAGAGAGAAAAAGCCTTCGGCTTCGATAAAAAAATGAAGAAAAATGTGGGTGACACCAATAATAATCCCCTGTGTTCTATCGTTATAGTCATAAAAAAGCAAATGCTATTCAGACAGAAAGAATTATCTCCACAATTGAAAGAACGACTCAAAGAATACGTCTATGATGTGATAGGTCACTTGTTCAAATTGTACAAGGAATTGCCATGTGGTTTTCCCGAGTATATCTATCAAGACGCATTAGGAATTGAGTTTACAGAAAATAGTGTGCCTTTTAAGAAGGAATACATTTTCCATCCTCTTTTCAGGGGGAAACCGCTCATGTCCTATTTCAAGATGGATTTCATGTTGGAACGAAGTAGAGGAAATATTATCATAGAATGTAAGGCTATTGATGAAATAGGCGAAAAGGAACGCCATCAGTTGTTCAGTTATATGTCTGGCTCACAGTTTCCTATAGGAATACTCGTCAATTTCTCTACTTATCCAGAAGCCGAGATTGAAAAATATTATTATGACAAGCTTGATGGAACCATCTCCCCGTTCTGATAGCCGATTTGTTCTTGTTTTTCTCCCTTTTTCATAAACGCTTGCGTTTTTTTCTTCTGTTAGATGTCCTCCAACGCGGATTGTAAAGATGTTAACAGGTAAGTAATGATGAAAAAATTTTTCTTCCTTTTTCTACCTTTTTCCCAAGCGAAGCGTTTTTTTATTTTTATAAGCGAAAAAATCTATTCAATGGGGGAAAATAAAGGATTTTTGTGTATATTTGTACTCAAATCTTCAAATTTTGTGACTATGAGACCATGCAAGTTTTTTTCTGTTGTCATGCTGATGCTTTTCGTTGCGTTCACAGCCAGCGCCGGCACATCAGTCGCCACCAAAGTGAGAGTCACCAATGGCAAGGAATTTCTTCGTGCCCTTGCCAGCAATACTCACATCATCATCCCTAAAGGTACGAAAATCATGCTTACCGAGGCTCTTGAAGATGAAGCCTTGAGGTCAGAGCTTAAAATGGTAGAGATTAATACCTATGAGCCTCCCATTGACTTATATAATAAAGTGGAGGCACTGGGTTATTACGACAATTTCGATGGTAACCAGTTGGTGGTGGCAGGCTTGTCCAATCTGACTATTGAGGGAGAGGGCGATGTGCTTGACGGACCGTCGATCATCATCAACCCTCGCTATGCCTATGTCTTCTACTTCTTATGTTGTGAAAATGTAAACCTCATCAATCTCACTTTAGGCCACACTGAGGAAGGATATTGCGAGGGTGGCGTGGTGATGTTCGACCACTGCAATGAAGCACGTATCTCCGGCTGCGACATGTATGGTTGTGGAACAGAGGGCATCGGTGCCTCCGACTCGCAGATGATACAGTGCTTCAACTCTTATATCCGCGACTGCTCCTATCAGATCATGACCATCACACGGTGCAGTGATGTCAAATTCAGCAACTGTGAGTTCTTCCGCAACAAACAGTTCTCACTGGTCAATATATCGGGTAGTTCGGAGGTGCAGTTCAAAAAATGCAAGTTCTACGACAACCGCGGCCCGCTTTTCTCCATCGACAATGCCCGTCCCGTGCTCGACGAATGTATTGTGCGTCATGGACAGACCATGCTCGGCTCCATTGATGATGTGCAATACACCGGCTCACAGTTTTTCGAAAGCGAGGGGGAAGCCTATGATCCTGAAGGAGGCTATCCCGATGGGGAAGAGGTGTCGTATTATGACAACGACTGGGAGAACAACGTGCTGAAGGTGAGCAACAGCGTCACCAAACCAGGCATCGCCGACTTCTTCATCGCCTTGGCCCATAAGAGTAACTCTCCGCTCATCAAAAGCGCCTCTCTGGCGCTCAATCCACCCTACAAAAGCGCAGTGGACATTGTGGAGGTAGACAAGAAGAATGGGTATATCTTTGTGGCCAACCTGCCAGAGAACGCCAATGGCAGCGACTATCGCGCGGTAGAGGCCTGCTACTGGAGGTGCAATGACGGCAGTATCCTTTTTGCTGTCAACCATCTCTTGCAGGAAGATCAGACGGTGGTCAATTTCTATCGTTACGACTCTCGCCGCCGTCTTCTCAACCCTATCACAGAGGAGGATCCCCTGACGCATGTGGAGGAAGATGTCTATGTGGCGCTTCCCCGCACTGGCAAGTCCATTCAGTATGTGTTGACGGCCAACCCAGAGAAGCAGGTGGGCGTGCACAACTTTGACGGCAGACAGTTCCTTTACAAACCCACAGGTGGCCGCAGTATGTTTTCTGAGAATGCCACCAACCCCTATGGTGTCGGCAATATGGTGGCTTTCCTGCGGAGGTATTAGTGTTTTAGGAGTTGAGGAGTTGAGGAGTTGAGGAGTTCAGACAATAGCACTGAATGCTGAGGTCCTCCACTTCTGGACTCTTCATATTAAGTCATTTGTCTGAACTCCTTCACTCCTCAACTCCTGCACTCCTAAAGATAATTCCCATCAGATAGCAGTATAGGTGAAAAACCACGGCGGTGCCACCGATGAGCCATCCCGTCAAAAGATAGGCTGCTATCCACAGGTTATAGGAGAAGGGGTCTTTTGCGTGGGTTATTTGCGCGCCAAGCAGCGCGTAAATGACTCCCGAGAGACCCACCACCTGGTCGGTAGCCGCAGCCCCCAGCGTGGCTATGGCAGAAGGACAACTACAGGCGATGAGCCAGGCCGTCAATAGATGGCGTAGACGAATCGGGCATAAAAACACAATCTGTAGCCACACATAGACATTGAGGATGGCATGCACGAGTCCCGTGTGTACGAGAGGATGCAGCAGACGTGCATAGAGTGGCGCCCCAGTGTAGAGACCGATGCCAATGTCTGGTGTATTACATGGCGACAGGATGGCTACAGCCATTACGAGGCCGCCGACACCCAGCGACGTAGCCTTTGCATGATCTCTTGCTTGCATCTCTTCTTCTCCTTACAAATGATGACATGGGCAGCAGCGGCGGATAGATAAAACCGTGGCGCCTCACGGTTGACCACATAATACACACGGCGACGGAGCGACCACTCTGGATAGTATTCCTTCAGCCGTTCACAGCGGCGCTTGATCTCCTCAAACATCTCGCGCTTGAGGGGGTGACCTCCGGTGGGCAAAGGACGGTGGTACATCGATGATACGACTCGCAGCGCGCGTTCCTCACTCACCCAGAAACGTTGCGCCGGCTGGTGGATGGCCATGTCTATCACTTCCATCACATTGAGACCGTCGCACAATTCAAACTCACGGTTGAATACCTCCAACAGATTGCGGTTGCGCTCGTCGCGGTATTCAAATGCAGATCTTGGTGTTTTAGTTGTTTTTCTCATGATTTTATATTTTTGCTGATGTTTTTAATTGCATTGCAAAAATATAAATTTATTAAGAGAATAACTTTATATTAATAAGATAAAATATAAAGCTAATTTATATAATTAGCGGTATTGACTTGATGGTCAATAACGCCGGATATTTTGTTAAAGTGTTACTTCGTAGTGGGACGTGGACGTTGGAAGACGTTGTTACGACGTAGGAGTAGTGGGAGTAGTTGTAAGCAGTTTCCTTATTCGGCTTCGGAGGAGAGCTGTTTCAGTCCCTCAGCATATTCTTGTTCGATGACAGCCATGGCCTCATCGAAGTCCATGTCGAAGACTTTGACACCGAGAGGCTTCACATTGGTGTACATGATGTCTACGATCTGGGTATGGATTGACTTCAGTTCGTCAATGCTTTCCGTGGTGGCCATCTTCTCTAAGAGTTTCTGCACTTCATTGATATAGGCATCGGCCTGGGCATTGTCAGCACGCTTCGCTGTGCGACCAGAGGTGCGTGTACCTTTTTTCGCACTTCTGGTGGGGATGGTGGCCGTTTTCTTGCTGCTTTTCTTCGTGCTGGCTTTGGGAGCAGGCACTTCGACCTCCTCTTCCTCCGCCACATTGTTTTTTCTGATGTTTCTTGAGATGAAGAAAGCGGCGATGCCACCCACCAGTGCGAGGACGCACATTATAATAAATAAGGTGAAGTTCTGGAGCAGAATGCCCAGTCCATAGCCGATGGCTACCAGTGCGACAAAAGTGCCTATGCCCCACAGCAGACTGGTGCCCACTTTGGTTTTGTTGTAAACCCCAGTGCCGGGGAGATTGGTGTTGATATAGGCACCTTTCTTTCCGATATTGAGTTTGGCGCCTCGTGGGCCTATTGACAAGCTCATTCCTGTCTTGTTGATGTTGAGGGTCACCCAGGGCAGGATTTTGATGGATTTTCTGATGTAGGTAGGCATGATGTTGTGATGAAAAATGTGTGGAGTGTTTTCAGCTCCCGATGTAAGAGTCTTTGAATCCTAAGAAGTAGAGTACGCCGTCGAGGCCGATGGTGCTGATGGACTGTTTGGCAGTGGCTTTCACCCTCGGTTTCGCATGGAATGCGATGCCCAGGCCAGCCTCAGAGATCATGGGCAGGTCGTTGGCTCCGTCGCCTACAGCGATGGTCTGTGCCAGATTTACCTTTTCCACTTGTGCGATGAGTTTCAGTAGCTCTGCCTTGCGGTGGCCGTCCACCACCTCGCCGAGATACCTGCCTGTCAGTCGTCCGTTGTCGTCTATCTCCAGTTCGTTGGCATACATGTAGTCGATACCGTATTTCCGTTGCAGGGACTCGCCGAAGAAGGTGAAACCTCCGCTGAGGATAGCGATTTTGTATCCACAGCGTTTGAGCACGGTCATCAGCCGGTCTACGCCCTCGGTGATGGGCAGGCTGTCGGCGATTTCCTGCATCACACTCACATCCAGTCCCTTCAGCAGGGCTACCCGTTCGGTGAAACTTTCTTTGAAGTCGATTTCTCCCCTCATGGCGCGTTCGGTGATGGCTTTCACCTGGTCGCCCACACCTGCCCGTATAGCCAGTTCGTCGATACACTCTGTCTGTATGAGTGTCGAGTCCATATCGAAGCAGATGAGGCGTCGCATGCGGCGATACATGTCGTCACGTTGCAGGGAGAAGTCGAACCCCATCTCTGCGGAGAGTTTCATCAGCTGTGCCTGCATGGCGGTGCGGTCGGGAGTGCCACGGAGGGAGAATTCGATACATGCCCTCACGTTGCGCTCCGGGTTTTTGATGCTCTGCCGGCCGGTAAGGCGTTTGATGGAGTCGATGTTCAGCCCTTGACTGGCAATCACCTCTGTGGCGGCCTCTATCTGTGCGGCGGAGAGGGAGCGCCCGATGATGGTGAGGATATATCTGTTTTTCCCTTGCAGTGCCACCCATCCCTCGTATTCGTCGTCGGCGATAGGGGAGAACCCGATGTTCACCCCTAGGGCTGTAGCCTTGAAGAGCAGTTCTTTGAGCACCTGACCAGAGTGCTGTTCGTCGATGCGGATCAGGATGCCCAGTGATAGTGTGCTGTGGATGTCGGCCTGGCCGATATCAAGGATTTGAGCGTTGTGTTGGGCCAGGATTCTCATCACTGAGGCGGTGAGTCCAGGACGGTCTTGTCCGGTGATGCTCACCAGAATTTGTTCTTTGTTCATTCTTTTACAACATTACGATGCAAAGATAATCAAAATCGGGAGCAAAGCCAAATTTTTGGTTGATAAGTTATTTCTTAAGTAGGCGAGTAGACAAGTAGACGAGTTGTTTGCAAGGGTAATCTCTCACCTCTCACCTCTCACCACTTACCACATACCTCTCCCCACAATCTACCGCTACCTTTTTTGATAAAAATAAAGTTAAATTCCTTTTTTTCTTTGCGATTACAACAAAAAACGCTATCTTTGCTTTCGAGTTGGAAATTCATTACATTAATCATAATATAAACCTAAAATTTTAGATTATGAAGAAATTTTATCTTATCGCAATGATGGCTCTGGCCACAATGAGTGTCAATGCCCAGCAGAAAGTCATACTGAGCACCTATGCTGGCACACCAGTGGAAAAATTTGACGGCTGTGAGTGCAACGTGACAGTCAACCGTTACGTGTTCACTGGATGGAACACTATCTCACTGCCTTTCGCTGTGAGCGAGAGTGAGCTCAACGAACTTTTCGGTGCAGACTGCCGTCTGGAGAAACTCGTTGGCGCTGAACAGGAGTCCAATGGTATCCGTCTCGACTTCCAAGACTGCAAGTCAGCCGGTATTGAGGCCAATGTGCCCTATATCTTACACTACACGGGCGAGGCTGCCAACAAGAAAATCAGTAAGCTGACCACTCTGACAGCAGGCGAGGCTGCTCTCACCTACCAAGTGAAGGGTGGCAATGAGACCGTGACGATGGCCTGCGCTCAGACCCACATCGACGGCATCGGCTTCTATGGGGTGCTTGCTGTTGACAATGCAGAGGCTCGTTTCACACCGGTGGATGAGACCAAGAGCGGCTTCTATGCCACCCGTTGCTATGTGAAAGTGTCTTCAGGTACCGACGCCCTGTTGCGCACCAACCACCTCGCTGCTGGCGAACTGTCGAGCATCAGTGCTGTGGCTTCCTCAAAAGAGAAAGTGGATGTTTACACACTCTCTGGTGTGAAGGTCGCCACCAACGTGCGTGCTTCTGAAATCAACAAGATGCAGCCCGGTGTCTATGTCGTCAATGGACAGAAAGTGCTGGTGAAGTAATACCTCCCCCTCATCCCCTCCTTCCTTCTTAGGAGAGGAGTGGCCAACGCCCCGTCAGGCTTTGTCTGACGGGGCGTTGATGATACTGTTGGCTACCACACTGACGCTGGAGAAGGCCATAAGGGCGCTGGCCCACATCGGTGTGATCTGCCATTCGTAGCCTATCGCGTAAGGCAGTCCGGCGGCCAAGGGGATACACACCACATTATATATAAAGGCCCAGAAGAGATTCTGGTGGATGGTCTTCACGGTGCGGCGGCTCAACGTCACTGCCTCAGGGATGCGCCTTAGGTCGTCGCCCATCAGTGTCATTTGAGCCACGTCCATGGCGATGTCGGTGCCCTGGCCCATGGCGATGCTGACATCGGCCAGCGCCAGTGCCTGTGAGTCGTTGATCCCATCGCCCACCATGGCCACGCATTTACCCTCTTGTTGCAGCCTCGACACCAGATTTTCCTTATCCTGGGGTTGCACACGGCTTTGATAGTGGTCGATTCCAGCCTTCCGTGCCCAGTAGGCGGCAGCCTCTTCGTTGTCGCCGCTCATCATATACACCTCGATGCCTTTTTCTTTCAGTTGGCTGATGGCCTCTTGGGTGTGCGGCTTCAGTGTCTCGCGCTCATCAAGAGGCAGTGAGTCCGCCCGAGTGAAGTCGATGGCAGGGTTGGGGATGGTGAGGGTGCCTGTCTTGTCGGTCACTAAGGCGTCCACCCGACAGATGCGCTCCAGTGCGGTGGCGTCTTTGATGAGTATATTTCTTTTTGCGGCTTTGCCCATGCCCACCATAAGGGCTGTGGGGGTGGCCAGCCCCAGTGCACAGGGACAGGCCACCACAAGTACCGACACGGCAGAGAGAATGGCGTGGGGTAGGGCAGTGCTGCCTCCCACCACCCACCAGATGATGAAGGTGAGCAGTGCGATCGTCGCCACGGTGGGTACGAAGACCAGTGCGATGCGGTCCACCACACGCTGCACGGGGGCTTTGCTGCCCTGTGCTTCCTGTACCATGCGTATGATTTGTGCCAGGGCGGTGTCCTTCCCAGTCTTTTGGGCGCGCATTCTCAGTTTGCCCTGGCTCACCACGGTGCCGGCCAGCGCCTTTGAACCCAGTTTTTTGGCCACGGGCGAAGGCTCGCCGCTGATCATGGCCTCATCGACATAGGCGCTGTCGGGGGTCATGAAACTCTCGCCGTAGTTCACCATGCCGTCGACGGGTATTTTCTCGCCAGCCCTCACCTCTATCACGTCGCCAGGGGCGATGGTGCTGATAGGCACCTCCTCGTAGAGCGGTGTCTGCTGGCCTTGTGCGTCGGTCTGCATGCCTTTGTATACACGTGCAGTTTTTGGAGTCAGTCCCATCAGTTGGCGGATGGCGCTGGCGGTGTTTTTCCGAGCCCTCTCCTCTATCAGACGACCTGTCAGCACGAAGGTGATGATCATCACCGTGGCGTCGTAGTAGGTGTGCCATGTGATGCCTTTTGTACCCCAGAACCTCTCCCCCCAGAATGTGTTGAACACGCTGAAGACGAAAGCGATGCCCGTGGAGAGAGCCACCAAGGTGTCCATATTGGCGGTGCCGTGCCGCAGTTGCCGTGCCGCACTGGTATAGAAATGGCGTCCACAGACGATCATACAAGCGGCGGCGAGCAGCATCGAGGTCTGATGCGCCACATCGTCGTTGCCTACGTGCAGCCAGCCCATCGAGATGGCCATCACCAGGATGGAGAAACCCCATGAGAGCAGTGTCTTGCGTCGGAGCAAGATGTATTCGCGGCGCTCTATCTCCACTACGCTGCGGCCAGTCTCAATCACCATGTCATAGCCGATGGCGCTGATTTCCTCTTTCATCTGTTGCAGCGTGATCACCTTGTCGTCGTATTCGATGGTGGCGGTGCGGGCTGGCAATGACACACTGGCGCTGTTGACCCCTTCGAGTGAGTTGAGTTTCCTTTCCACATTGGCCGAGCATGCCGAGCATGCCATGCCGATCACAGGTACTGTCGTTTTCATAAGGCAAAAATACAGAAAAACAACCATACCACAAAAGTATTGTTGTCATTTAGTTTGTAATCGCATTCACTTTCTTCTTTTCTCTTGTTTTTTTTCGTCACTTTCCTCAAAAGAAAAGTGAAATTCTTTATCGGATGGCTAATAATTCACAAATTTTATCTAAATTTGTAGGCGAAATAAAAACTAAGGACTGTGCATATTGTCATAGCAGGAAATATCGGCAGTGGAAAAACCACCCTCACCTCCATGCTCGCCCGCCATTACGGGTGGACACCGAAGTTTGAGGCCGTGGATTATAACCCTTATCTTGAGGACTACTACCACGACATCCCCCGTTGGTCGTTTGCCCTGGAAGTGTATTTTCTTAGGCATCGCTTTCAAGACTTGCTCGAGATTGCCCATTCCGACCATACCGTCATTCAGGACAGAAGTATCTTTGAGGGAGTCTATGTCTTTGCTGCCAACAACCACGACATGGGATACCTCGACGACCGCGACTTCAGCACCTACATGGGGCTGTTTGAGTCGATGATGACCGCTGTAGCCTATCCCGACCTCATGATTTACCTGAAGGCATCTATCCCACATCTGGTGTCCAACATACAGAAGCGGGGACGTGGGTATGAACAGCTGATGCAGCTCGACTATCTGAAAAACCTCAATCAGAGATACGACGACTTCATCTATCAAAAGTATAAAGGCAAGGTGCTCACCGTGGAGGTGGACCAGCTCGACTTCCTCAACCGCCCTTCCGACTTTGCCCGGATTGTCGATCGTATCGACTCGCAGCTCTTCGGCCTCTTTTCTCCTCAATAGAGCGGCGACACCTTAAGAATCAACCAATAACAGGTCAACTAAATACAATACATCATGCACATTGCAGTAGCAGGAAACATCGGCAGTGGCAAGACCACCCTCACCAAGATGCTCGCACGCCGGTATGGATGGGAGCCTCGTTTTGAACCCGTAGACAATAATCCTTATCTGGCCGACTTCTATGCGGATATGGAGAGATGGTCGTTCAATCTGCAAGTATATTTCTTAAACAAAAGGTTTAAGGAAGTGGTTGATATCTCTAAAAACAAGGGATATATCATTCAGGATCGCACCATCTTTGAGGATGCCCGCATCTTCGCCCCCAACCTCCATGACCAGGGGATGATGAGTGACCGCGACTTTGCCAACTACAGTGACCTGTTCGACTTGATGATTTCACTCGTAGGACTGCCCGATCTGATGATTTACATCCGAAGCAGTATCCCCAATCTGGTGGCGCAGATCAGCAAGCGTGGGCGAGAGTACGAGAAGTCGATACGTATCGACTACCTGCAAGGCCTCAATGATCGTTATGAGAAGTGGATTTCTTCTTACAAAGGCCATCTTATCATCGTCGATGGCGATAACTGTAAGTTTGAGAGCAATCCGCAGGACTTCCAGAAGGTGACCGATATGATTGACGCTCAGCTCTATGGCCTCTTCCCATTGGAAGAAATGCCATAAAACTGACATCTGACACCTGACATCTGACACCCCTCCCTAACCCTCCCCAAAGGGGAGGGGATGTAGAGGGGAAAAGTTTGGGGCTTTGCTTTTCGCATGGAAAGTGCTGATACTCAATGCAGTCGGATTGCTCATCGACAGAGCGTTGCGCCAGAACTCCTGGACTTCTGAACCTATGGTTTTTTGAGGTTTTTTTTATATTTCTGAGCGAAATGAACATATTAGGAAGTGTGACAGATTTGCCACATAGCCCAAAGTAATTTGTTTAAAAAAACTTAATTTAAGGTGTGGGGGGGCCGTTTCTTTCGTTATTTCATTTTTTAGTGTTAACTTTGCACTCAAAATTAAGATCATAATGAGAAAGGGTTTATTTGTTGTATTTTTATTGTTTTTTACCATCGTATGTTATGCTCAGACATCCCATACGGGTAAAACAGCCCGTTTCTCTAATACCATTCCCAGCGATAGCATCTCATCATCGCACTTTGGTCTAAAAAGCAAAGTGTATTTGACAGGTGATGTCAATGGCGACGATGTGGTGAATGTTCTTGATATCGTAGATCTTGCACGTTATCTGAACGGCAATGCACGCAGTGTTTTCTTAAAATCGAATGCCGATATCAATGGCGATGGCAAAATCAATCAAGCTGATCTGAACAGCCTTTCGGCAT
The DNA here is from genome assembly GCA_902780635.1 of uncultured Prevotellaceae bacterium. Taxonomy (GTDB): domain Bacteria; phylum Bacteroidota; class Bacteroidia; order Bacteroidales; family Bacteroidaceae; genus Prevotella. The sequence goes on along the minus strand of CACZGH010000001.1, from coordinate 326,815 downwards.
TGATTATTGACGACATGCCTGTGGAGGCTCCCGAGGTGGAGACTCTCAGAGGCGACTCCAACGGAAGTCCTACATTGTAATGGCTCATTGGTATTTGCAATCCCGATGTAGTGTATACAAAGATGACCAATCCCCCTCTTAAGAGTTAAAAAACATGTATTTTTGGGTGAGTTGTAGCTCAAAATTTACAATTTTGCTGAATATCAAAAAAAGTTTGATATTTCTTGTAGGTTTTTTGAAATTAATTATATAATTTTGCACATTGGAAGTGTTATAAGGTGATGTGACCTGTAAACAACAAAAAAGTATAATGATAAAAAGAATAGCAATTTTAGCGGCTTTTATGGCCTTGGCCATTACAGAGAGTCTCCAAGCGAAAACCATTAATGTGAATAGTCTCAGTCTGGCTAAAGGCGAATCAAGTACTTTTGCAGTTTTATGTAATAACAACAATAACAACTTGGTGTCCTTTCAGATGGATCTCCAGTTGCCTGAAGGCGTAGAGTTGGACATAGAGAACTGTAAGCTGGGAGATCGCATTATCGACAGCACCCAAAAGCTCTTTATCTCAGACATGTCTGGGGGGAAGTATCGTATTGTCACCAGTTCGTACAACCTCACACCCATCAAGGGAAATAGTGGAGCTTTGATTCATCTGGCCATCACGACCAATGATGATTTCGTCGGCGGCGTGGCTACCTTATTTAATATGAAGTGTGCCAGCAGCACCTCCGTGCTTTACACGCTGGCTGATGAGCCTTTTGATATTTCGATTGTTGCTGCCCGTCCGACAACCGTTTTGGGTGACCTCAACAACGACGGCCGAGTAGATATGACCGATGTCAGTCTGTTGGTGGATTACATCTTGGATATCAAGAAGATGCCATCGGATGTCAACTGCGATATCAACGACGATGGTGTGGTAGACATTTCGGATGTGCTCGCATTAACGGATTTGTTATTGAAATAATAATATAATAAAATAGTCATTAAAACAAAACCATTATGAAAAAAATCTTATTTGGAATTGCTTTGCTCTTCGTGGCAGGTAATTTGATGGCACAGGAGGACAATTTTAAGATTACCTCTTATTCCAATACAAATCTTACAACACCGGTCAATCTGCTGGATGTACCTGCAGATACGCGTGCTTATTTGAAACTCAGTCTTGATAATCCATCAGGCAAAACATACGTTGGCTCACAGTTCGATATATGGCTTCCTAAAGGATGGGAAGTGGCCAAAAACAACGCAGGCAATTTGCTTACACCTGCTAAACTGGGTGATTTGAAAAACTATGTCAATGATGATGAGGAAGAAATTTCTCCATTTGACGCTGGTATTTATTATAGAAACGATCCTGATACATATGGTGGAGATGAGGGCTATTTCTATCGTATTGTGATTTATAATACCTTGACCAACGAAGGCACCAGTTTCCCAACAACAAGTAATGATATTCTCCGTATCGCTGTGACTCATACGGAAGAGGCTAGCAAAGATGTCTGCCCCATTACAATTAAAAACATCAAATTAAATGTTTCTTCAAGCGACGCTTATCAATATAAGCAGGACTCCTACATTGAGTATAAAATAGGTGAGGCTGGTTTTGCTACACTTTGTATTGATGCCGATCTGGATTTCTCAGCCGGTGATCTCAAGGCTTATGCCATGAGTGAGTTGGGTGCTGGTTTCGCTACCCTTACAGAGGTGGCTAATGTGCCTGCCTGTGCACCTGTTGTCATCAAAGGTGCCGCTGGTTCCTATCAGCTCACACAGCTTGATACTGATGCTGACGCCATCTCCACCAACCTGTTGAAAGGTACCCCAAATGGTGAGTTCACCGCTGACGCCAACACTTTCGCCATCGCTAAGAAAACTGCTGGCACAGGTTTCTACCGTGTAAAGGAAGGTGTGGTGATCCCACAGTACAAAGCTTACTTGGAGAGTGCTACTGCTGCCAACGACTTCTACCTCTTTGAGGATGCCACAGGTATCAACACTGTGGAGAAGGCTGCTGCCGACACTGATGTCTATACCATTACTGGCGTGAAGGTGAACAACGCTGCTCAGAAAGGTATCTATATCCAGAACGGAAAGAAAGTAGTTGTCAAATAACTCCTATTGTTGACAGACAAAATCCCTCCTTCGGCCATTTTGTATAAGGGGTCTTGGGAGGGATTTTTTCAAGGATGACTCTTAACTATGATATCATATGATGTCTATATATATAATAAGGTGTCATCCTTATACCGTGTTTTTTGAATTCCAAACTATTTCAATCATTCATTTATGAGACATTTAAGATTATTGATGACCTTTATGTCAGTCCTAGTGCTCAACGCCTCCTACGCGTGGTACGTAGATGGCCTGAGCTATAGCGTCACTGACAGCGAGAACAAAACTGTCTCGCTGGTGGGCTGGAATCCTTCGTACTTCTCGGATATTTCAGACCCCATCGATCCCAATGTGGGCAATGTAGACCCGGATGCTCTGGGACCCACTAAACTGGAGATTCCTTGGCGTGTGATGTACAATGATGACTGGTATACTGTGACCTCTATCGGCGAGGACGCCTTCTCTGGCTGTCTGTCCATGACCGAAGTCAAGATCCCCAATTCCATTCAGGAGATTGGCAATAACGCCTTTGAGGACTGCTCCAATCTGGCAAGTGTGAAAGTGCAGTGGCTCACACCACTCCCCATCGACGAGAGTGTGTTCGACGGTGTCGACTATGAGACCTGCCGCCTCAATGTGCTCCAAGGATACAAGGCCGCATACCAGGCTGCCGACGTATGGAAGAACTTCAAGAACATCGGCGAGTACAGCGATGACCAAGACATCCTCATGGTATTTGAAGACCCCCAGGTGAAAGCCATCTGCGTCAAGAATTGGGATGCCAATGACGACGGCGAGGTTTCCTATCGCGAGGTGTATAATGTGAAAGATATCTCTGGCATCTTCACCGGCAACACCGAGATCACCGCCTTTACCGAACTTCGTTCCTTCAATTCGCTGACACTCATCCCTGAATCAGCTTTCGAGGGTTGTACCAAATTGGAAAAACTGACGATACCTCCCAAAGTGGTCACCATCGGTGCCAATGCATTCAAAGATTGTGAGAGCCTTTCTGTTCTCACCAACGCCTCTACAGCCCTGACCACGATTGGTAGTCATGCTTTCGATGGCTGCGCCATCACTACATTTACGATCAGCGCCAAGATTACCTCTATCGGCGAGGGCGCTTTTGCCAACTGTAAGTCACTCACCAAATACTCGATCAACGGGAACAACAAATATTATACCTTTAGTGGCTCTTCTTATAGCAACTCCCGTTTTATCCTCTCCAAGGACAAGGGCGTGGTGGTGAGTTATGCCGCTGGAGCCTCCGGCGCTTGTACCATACCCACCACGGTCAGTGAGATTCTTCCCTACGCTGCCGCAGGTTCCAAGATGACATCGCTGACGCTCAATAAGGTGCAGGCTATCGGCCGTTGCGCTTTCAAAGGGTGTGCTTCGTTATCCTCTGTCACCATCCCTGAGGATGTGCGCTACATCAGCGAAGAGGCATTTGCCGACTGTGAGAAGCTTTATACACTCATCATCCCCACCACAGTGAACAGCATCGGCGACAGAGCTTTCGCTGGTGTGGCCAAAGGCATCCGTGTGCAGGTTTCTGATGAAACCCCGAAAGAGATCACCGATGGCACTTTCAGTAGTTTCACCCAAGTGGCTGATGGTGAGATCACTGGCCGCCTGTTTGTGCCCGTCGGTACCATCGATGTTTACTCGGCAGCTCCAGGTTGGAAATGGTTTAATTTCCTCCGTGAGGGTACCATTGCCGACTATGCCGACCAGATCATCAACTTCAAGGACGAGACCACCGAGGCTATCTGTGTGCAGCATTTTGACACCGACCATGACGGTTACGTCACTTACACCGAGGCCGCAGCGGTTACTACAATAGGTACTTATTTCAAAGGCGCGCAGATAGGTTCCTTCAATGAGCTGCAGTATTTCACTGCTGTTAAGCACATCGAGGACGACGCCTTCAATGGCAGCACGCTGAGTGCCATCACCTTCCCCAATGGCTTGCTTTCCATTGGCTCACATGCCTTTGCTAATTGCAATTCGCTGAAGACCATCACCGTGCCCGCCACTGTCACTGAGATTGGCGACGCACCTTTCGCTTCCTGTGAACTTCTCACCGCCATCAAGGTAGAGGAAGGCAATACACAGTTTGTCGGCTCAACCAGCGGTTCGCTGTTCAGCTATGACCACGCCCGTCTGATCCAGTTCCCAGCCAATGCCTCTGTCACCAGCGTGGCTGTCTCCGACGGTATCGTCTCCATCCTCCCCGAGGCTTTCAGCGGTGCCAAGAAGCTTACGTCTGTCACTATCTACAACTCTGTTATGGAGATTGGCGAGAAGGCTTTCGCTGGTTGTGAGAAGCTGGCCAACGTCAAGGTCTATTGGGCCAATCCGCTTGAAGTGCCAGCAGATATCTTCCAGGGTGTCGACGTGGCCAAAGCCAAGTTGAACGTGCCCACCGGCACCACCGAGCTTTACGAAGCTGCCGACGTATGGAAGGACTTTGGCACCAAAGTAGAGTTCTCTGATGGCTATACCTTCATCACCTTTGCCGATCCCAAAGTGGAGGCTATCTGCTTGGCATGGGACACTAACAAAGACGGCAAACTGAGCCAGAATGAGGCCAAGGCTGTCACAAGTCTTGGAGGTAAGTTCAAGGGTAATACCGAGATCACCTCTTTCAATGAGCTTCGCTATTTCACAGGTATCACTGAGATTGCCGCCAATGAGTTCAAGGGATGTACAGCCCTTACCACCATCACCTTCCCCACAAGCATCACTGCCATCGGTGAGAGTGCCTTTGAGGGTTGCTCCGTGCTGGCTACTGCCGTGCTGCCCACCGCCCTTGTCACTATCGGCAAGAAAGCGTTCTATCGCACCGCCCTCAAGAGCGTGGCTATTCAGAAAAACCTGGCCTCCATTGGTGAGGGAGCCTTTGGTAGCGTGCCCTCTATCTCCAAGATCACTGTGGCTTCTACCAACCCCAACTTCATAGCTTACAGCAACGCCATCTTTAGCAAAGACACCACTGTGCTGATCACCTACCCGGCTTACAAAGCTATCAATACCACGATTCCTGCCAAGGTGAAGACCATCTATGGTTATGCTTTCAGTGGTTGTGACAAGGTCACTGGTGTCAACTTCAGCAATGTGGAGACCATCGGCGAGTATGCTTTTGAGAACTGTACCAGTATCTCCTCCATCTCTTTGGGTGAGAAAGTCACTTCTGTGGGTCAGTATGCATTCACAGGCTGTTCCAACCTTGAGAGTATCATCATCCCCAACACAGTGACCAGTATCACCGCAGGTGCCTTCACTGGCATGCCAGTAGGTGTAAGATGTCAGGTTTCCTGGCCCTCACCGCTTGCTATCTCTGCCGGCACCTTCTCCAATGCTGTCGCTCCTGAGGCAGGCAAGGCCAAAGGTCTGCTCTTCGTGCCCGAAGGCACCAGCGCTGCTTATAAAGCCGCTACAGGATGGGATTTCTTCACGCTCGTCCACGAGGGCACCATCAACGACTATGCCGCCACTCTTATTGAGTTTGAAGATAAGAATGTGGAGCGTCTCGCTGTTGCCGCTTGGGATACTGACGGAGACAATAAGCTGAGTTACAACGAGGCTGCTGTCGTCACTGCTCTTGGCAATGTGTTTACCGGACAGGCTATCACCACCTTCGATGAGTTGCAGTATTTCACTAGCCTCACTGAGATTGGCAACAACGCCTTCAAGAACACGGGCATGACAGCTGTCACGATCCCTGCCAACAGTACTCGCTTCGGCAATTCTGCTTTCCAGGGTACGGCCCTCTCTAACAGTACTTTCAAGTCGCTGACCACCCTCACCACTGAGATTGGCGACAGCGCCTTTGCTTACACTTCCTTCACCAGTATGTCTATCTCTGAGCGTATCACCAAGATCGGTGTCGGTGCGTTCAAGGGATGTTCTAAGATGACCCAGATCACAGTTGTGGCCGACAACCCCAACTACAGTGCCAAGAATGGTGTGCTCTACTACAAGAGCGGTACACGTCTGATGCAGTTCCCGGCGCGCAGCACCGTCAACAAGAAGTTGATCACTGAGTTTGTCATCGGAGATGCCGTGACCAAGATTGACGAGGATGCCTTCCTGCTCGCTGCCAACCTCGCTGCTGTCACCATACCGGAGACCGTCACTTCCATTGGGCAGAATGCCTTCCGCGCTTGTACCAAACTCGACTCTGTCACTGTCGGTTGGCATACACCACTTGCAGTGCCCGCCAACACCTTCGAGGGTGTCGATGTAGCCAATGCTAAGCTCTGCGTGCCTAAGGGCACCGTGGCTGCCTACAAGGCTGCTCCCGTATGGAAAAACTTCGGTCTGATGAGCGAGTTCCTCGACGACACTTCCATCATCGACTTCGCCGACGCTAAGGTCAAAGCCATCTGTGTGAAGAATTGGGACACCAATGGCGACGGTGAACTGATTGTGGCCGAAGCCAAAGCTGCGAAGACCACATTGGAGGGCCTCTTCGAGAGCAATACCGAGATTACCTCGTTTGAGGAGCTGAAATACTTCACGGGTATCACCACTATTGCAGAGAACGCTTTCCAGGGCTGCACCGCTCTCACTGCTATCGAACTGCCCAGCAGCGTCACCAAGATAGAACAAGGTGCCTTCTCTTCATGCACCAGCTTGAAGAAGATAGAGCTGCCTGCTAAGGTAGCAACACTCGGTGTCGGTGTATTCGCTAACTCCACATCACTCGAGTCCATCGAAGTGGATGCCGACAACACCAAGTATACCTCCGTCAACGGTGTGCTGCTTAACAAGGCCAAGAATACGCTGGTGGCTTATCCCGCTGGCCGTGAGGGCAAGTATGAGATGCCTTCTACCGTAAAGACCATTTCCGACTATGCCTTCACCGGAGCCGGCAAGTTGACGGGCCTCAAGATGTCTAAGAATGTTGTCTCTATCGGCACGGGTGCTTTCCGTCACAGCAGTTTGCCATATGTCTTCCTGCCTGGTACAGTCAGTTCCATCTCCAGATGGGCATTCAACGACTGTCCGAATCTGAAAGTGGTGAAGATTGGCAAGAGAGATGAATCATTGGGACTCTTGTCCGTCTATCAGACCGTGTTCTTAGACATGGACCTCACACAGATGAGCCTCTATGTGCCTGCAGGCACCCTCGATAGTTATAATGAGATGGACGTGTGGAAAGAGTTCGGCACTGCTAAGGAGTATCCCAACTGCGACGTCAATGGCGACGGCTATGCCGACATGGTCGATGCTGTGGATATTGTGAAGTTTGTGGTGGACACCCCGGCAGACGTCTTCGATCAGTATCTCGCCGACTTCGACGAGGATGACGATGTCACCGTGGCCGACGCTGTGGTACTTGTCAACATGATTGCTGAAGACCGCGCCGCTGTCATCATCAACTATGCACCTGTTCAGATGGAAGTCGACGAGGAGCTCATCCTCACCAAGGATGTCAACAACACCCTCTCACTCTCCCTCAACAGTCTGATGCCCTACACCGCATTCCAGTTTGACCTTACCCTGCCAGAAGGCTCTGACATCAACATGGCTAAGCTCTCTGCCCGTATGAAGGGTCACCAGATGATGTATCATCAGATAGGAGAGCGCACATGGCGCTTCGTAGCCCTCTCACTGGCCAACAAACAGTTTGCCGAGCATGAGGGAGCCCTCCTCCATATCCAGGCTGGCAATCCCGACACCGACGAGGTGGCTGTGAGCAACATCCGCTTCATCACCACTGACGGGAACACCCACCTCTTTGATACTGTCAGCTCTGCCACTCCTACCGATATCGTGGAGATGGCCACCAGTGGCGCCCGCGAGGATGGTGTCTACTATGACCTTAGCGGTGTGCGTGTGAGCAGTCCTGGCAAGGGCGTGTATATCCTGAACGGCAAGAAAGTAATTATCAAATAATCAGAGACATGAGAAAGAAAATCATATTCCTGGCTGTGGCACTGATGTGCTTTGCCAGTTTCTCCAAGGCAGCAGAGAATCTCAATATCTACGACTTCACCATCAAGGTGGGTGAGACCCTCACTATGCCGCTCGAACTGACCAACACCACCAACAATCTCACCTCTTTTGAGATCACGGTGGAACTGCCTGACGGACTGACGGTGGATGTGGACAACTGTGTGCTCACCGACCGTTATAGTGGCATGCTCGTGGTCAAGAAACCCTATGAGGGTGAGAATGTCTACCGCTTCTGTGGCCTGGACGTCGAATTAGGTGTCATCGCTGGTACTAGTGGTGCACTCATCGAGATTCCCGTCACAGCCTCTCAGACTTTCCGCGGCGGTAAGGGTCAGATCATCGACTCTTACTTTGTCACTACCGACCGTGAGCGTATCGAAGTGAAAGATGTCGTGTTCAATGTTGGCTATGAGATTCCTGCAGGTTCGCTGATGGGTGATGCCAATGCTGATGGCGTAGTCGATATCTCCGATGTGCTTGTTACTGTCGACTATATTTTGGGTAAGAATCCCAATCCATTTGACTTCGCTAACGCCGACATGGATAAGACAGGGCAAATCGATATCAGCGACGTGCTGATGATCGTAGACAAGATCTTAGGTAAAATTTAGCATTGCGCCTACATAGGCACTAGCTATTTGAGACAAATTATCCCGCAAGCCATTCTGCTTGCGGGATTTTTTTGATTGCTATTATTGATTGCGGAAATAATTATTGATCGAAGTTCTATTTATCACGAATTTACGAGATTTGTCGAAGACCCACGAGGAACGCAGTAATTTGAGAATTCATAAGCAGATGAAAAGAATTTGAAGAATTATTGTCGCAAGCGACTCGAATATTACGCAATAGAGTTAGGAAATGACTTGTCATTTCATCTCAAATTCCTATCAATTCATCATAAAGGAAAATTCTCTAATTCAGTAATTCGTGATAAGAAAGGGTGGGAAAGTTCAGTTGTTGATTGTGCAAACAACTAGTCTACTAAACATTTTTTCTTCCCTCTTGTGGGTGCTTTAGCGCCTTTTTCCTCCTTTTTTATTTATATTTTTTTAATATCAAGCTGTTAGCAACCCAAGGCCCTTCCCCTTTCCAGGGAAAGGGATGCAACCGCTCCCATCCGGTCGCTCGTACATTAAGGTATGCTCGACCCATCAAAGGGTCGGCATGGTTGTTGACGCAACAAAGTTGCGATTGTTTAATCGGGCTTCGCCCGCCTTTCTAGTGCAAACATTGGCGAGAGATGAGAGAATACCTTGCAAATAACTAGTCAACTCATCAACTTGTCTATTTGTCAACTAAACAAACAACTTGTCTACTAATCACACATTTCAAAATGACATTAGTCTTATTTTTTGTTGTTATACTTTTGCATTGTCAAACGGCGAAAGCCAATTTATTAACCTCAAAAAACAAAGACAATGAAAAAGAAAAGCAAGATTGTGAAAAATCTCGTCAGCCTTGCGGCCAACGGAGTAGCTATGGCACTGGGTGCTGATGCTGGCGTGCTGATGGCCGCTGCCGGTGCTCTTCCTGACGCAGGAAAGACGCAGGGCGGACATGAGTCGTACAAGGGAACAACGGAGCCTATCCGCTCCGGCGGTGCTGCTGCCACCAACCCGACGAACCCCGACGGCATCATGACCGAGACCATGGGTCGTGCGGAAGGAGACCCTGAGATGTATCAGAAGGATATTGATGAGCGTATTACCAAGATTCGTCCGATGGCCACCCCTATCGACCAGATCTCTCGCTATGCCACTGCTCAGAAGAGCAAGAGCTTCGAGGTGAAGTACTACAGCGTGGGCACACGTCCTGTGAAGACGAAGTTGACCGCTGCCGTGACAGCTGCCACCGGCACCTCACTCGCCATTCAGGTGGCCGACCCCGACATGTTCACGCTCGACGATACCATCCGTGTGGTGGGTGTGAAAGCTATCACTGACTACAAAGGTGTGGCTTACAACCGCAACGACCGTCGCACTCCTGATTTGGAGTTGTGTGTGTGCGGCAAGACCGCAGAGGGTCAGCCCATCGTGTTCGCCATTAATGGCAATATCATCAATGGTCAGCCCATCGGTGTGCCTGCCATCGGCTCCAACACCCCTCTGATCCGAATGGGTAAGAGCTGCGGTGAGTTGGATGTTCAGACGGGTCGTTTCAACAACATCCCGATGAGCGAGCTTCAGTACTGCCAGAACTTCATGGCGCAGATCGAGCAGTCAACACTCGACAAGATTGCCGCCAAGGAGGTGAACTGGGGCTTCACGGATTTGGAGGAGGACAGCATCTATGACATGCGTTTGGCTATGGAGAACTCCTTCCTCTTCGGCGACATGTCGAAAATCAACCATCAGGCGAAGGACGGCATGTCTCAGTGGTTTACGAAAGGTATCTGGTGGCAAGCCGGTAAGGACATCGAGGTGGGTACTTACGACGAGGACGCTGACATGACTATCGTGACGGACGATGATCTGGTGGACATCTCGAAAGACCTCTTCGTGGGCACCGGCATCGGTAACAAGCGCAAGGTGCTGCTTTGCGGCTCTGACTTCCTGGCCGCCCTGTCCAAAATCAAGAGCGACAAGTTCCGTCTGAAGGACACTGTGGAGGTGTGGAACCTGAAGTTTAAGTCATGGGAGACGGACTTCGGTGAGATTCTCGCCATGCATGATGAGTTGTTCGATCTGAACAACATGTCCGACCGCGCCTTCGCTCTCGACCCTGAGTTCCTGACCAAGAAGACCCATGTGAGCTGGAGCCGCAACATCCTTGACCTGAAGAAGGCAGGTGTGCGCAACACCGACGCAGTGGTGCTTCAGGAGATCAGTTGCCTTTACCTGAGATACGCCAAGGCACACGCCCGCCTGTCATTGGCAGGGTAATATCTCTCCCTAACCCTCCCCTAAAGGGGAGGGGATTCAACTCTCCCACATTACAATGTATTAATTCTCAGTTTTTTTATGTACTATGTTCAAAACTTATCATTCAAGCACGGAAATTGTGATCAATGTGCGAAAAGGCAAGAGCCGACAAACAGCGCACATTAGATTTGAGCCATACACCCTCGGTGGCAGCATGTTTGTCACCGATGACCCTGACCTGCAGGATGCTATCGAGCACCACCGTGACTTCGGCACGCTTTTCACAGTGCAGGTACAGCCGCCATCGCTGGTTATCGTAGGGCACGATGGAAACCCTGAAACAGATTCCGACAGTCAGAAGACCGCAAATAACGCCAACGTGCTCGACTTCGACTCCATGTCTGAGGCCAAGGACTATGTGGCTGATACCTATGGTGTAAGCCGCACCTCTATGCGTACCAAGGAGCAGATAGAAGCCGCCGCGGCACAAAACGGTCTTGTCATTCGGTGGAAGACCTCAGCTCCAGTCAAGTTACAACGTTCCCAACTCCTTGATTTTGAATATGAATGAAATATCATATCAAGCACATCATGGCCGATGTCAGGGCCAGGCTCGGATACAACCCCGACAACCTGCCTCTGATTGAGGCCGATGACATCGAGACATTACGGCTCGACGACATCATCCGGCACCAGGTCATCCCGGCGGCACAGAAAGTGCTCTTGTTGGCTCCACCATATCTCATAGACACCGCAAAACCTTTGCATGGTGCGTTGGCGTGGCAAGGGCAGGAAGGAGAGGGCATGGCATATCTTTGGCTGCCACCCGACTTCCTCCGCTTGTTGTCAGTCAGAATGACCGACTGGCGTCGTCCAGCGCATATCATCATCGAGGATGATCCTCTCTATGCGCTTCAGAGCAGTCCCTTCACAGGGGTTCGTGGCAATCCCGACCGTCCTGTAGCCGTTGTGGTGAGATATCCAGAGGGGCCGGTGTTGGAACTTTACAGTTCCACAGCCGGTGAAGGCACCACATTGCAGCGCGCCCTCTATGTGCCGTGGCCTCATTTCGATCCTTGTGGTCTCATCGACTTGCCCACCGCCCTCTATGATGATATCGTGAAAGAAATATCCCAACTGACCATTGACCATTCAGGTGCCACCAGGGCGGATATGTAATCGCACGCTTGGGTGTCAACCTCCGTAATACGTTTTTTGGACAATCAATATCAAACTATATGGAAAATCAAAATCAAGAATTACCAACCCCACAGTTGTCACCCTATCGGCTGAGTCACCTGCAAGGAGACTTGATGATAGACAATGACCTCATCGTAGGTGGAAGACAACATGTGATGCAAAACGCGCGGTTCAAAAGGGATGTCTTCATCGAAGGCACCCTCTATTGCCGCCATGCACTTCCTATCAACACACCGGCTGAAAATGTGCCGATGACTCTGGAGACGGAGATTTCCGTGGATACGAAGGACTCCATGAACGCCCCCACGACGAAAGCCGTGTATGACGCCATTGACTCTGTTCAGGGCGACGTAGATGTCAACACACAGGACATCGAGGCACTGGCAGAACGCGTCAGTGAATTGGAAAATGGCGCTGACACCTCCCCCGGCGCTGACACCTCCCCCAACGCTGACACCTCCCCCGGCCCCTCCAAAGGAGGGGAGGATGAAGCTGCGGATGTGAGGCTCTATCCTGAATATTGGCTTGAAGAGGCCCCTGTTTATGCGGAGAACTACTATAACTGGAACACGGTGCGTTACAATTCTGAGATATCGAATCCAGGAGTCAGCGACCCAAGTGTGGTGCAGGATGACCTGCCATCAGGAACGACCGCAGTGGTGTTGCACCCATCGGAGCATCTGAATGGGGCACTGACTTATACCCAGAGTCTGAAGGATACCACATCCAATGCGAAGAAACTGCTCACTGAGGATGTGTACTATGACCAAGACAATCACATCTTCCTTCTGAAGATTGGCAGCACCTACTACAAGCATTGGACAAACTCCTACTTGTGGCAGAACGAAGGTGCGCTGAGGGAGGACACGGTGTATAGTTCCATCACTCCGGGTGAGAGTGTCACGTCGATGATGAAAGCCATCATCCAATGGAAGGTGGAGAATGGTGTGATCGTGCCACTCACTGAGGGTGATGCACTGAGTTGCTGCACGGACTTCAGCACGGCCTTTGCCGCTTGTCTTGCCGCCAACAATGGTAACATGAGACTGCGCAGTAATCGTATCTACGGCCTGTGCAAACCGATAGGTGATATCAGTTACGACAACTTCGTGATTGATGGTCAGGGTGCCACCATCTGCTATATCCCACGCAGACGCAAAGAGCCTCAGGGCAGCAGTTCGGTGACGGAGAATAGTGCATACCCTGCTGGTAATGTGCTGAAGTTCGTGTCGAGCAATTCCTTTGTGGTGAAGAACCTGAAGATAAAGGGTGTGCGCACCGCAGTTCGTAACGTGGCGAGTGGTGTGCCGTTCTGCTTCTCCAACACCGACATGTTTGGTATCCGTATCTTCGACTGCAGCGACGTGCGCATAGAGAATGTGGAGATGACAGGCATGGGTTATGACTTCGGTATCGATGGCACTGATAACGATAGTACATACCACATCACCGACAAGGTAGTGATTAAGGATTGGAAGTCGAAAGCGTCGGAGGGTCTTTTCATGAAGATGGTGAGCAACCTAGTGGTGGATGGTGCTGACGTGGAGCAGGGCAAGTATAGCAGCAAGCACCTGATATACTGCAATGACTCTCGCTTCGCTAAGAACCATGTCATCATGAATAGCCGCCTGATACAAAACTCCATCTACAATCCCAACATCATCCAGTACAAGACTTCTCGGTCAACACCATCGACCGACCCTGCCACAGGTCTGCTCCGTGTGGGCAACCTCACGTTGTACAACTGCTTCTTGCAGGTGGGTCGAGGCATCCTGAACAGCACGCATACGAACACGTTCAATCTGAATCTAGAACGCTGCACGTTCATGCAGCACAGCCAGCGGTATGACGGCAGCATCGGCTATTGGGCAAGTGGCACCGTGTATCGTATGAATCAGCAGAGCCGTGCCGTCATCAGCACCAATTGCTGGTCGAACCTGCTGGTGAAGGATTGTAATTTCATCACATGGGGCGCAGCCATCTACCTGCACAATCAGGAGTATGATAGCCTTGCTGACAGCCCAAGTGTGGAAGACCCGAAGATTCGTATAGAGGATAGTTCTTTCGTTTTGCTTGACCCTGCCAACTACAGCAACTATGCATCCTCATTGTTTGCCACCAGCAACGGCAACCGCTTGATATATCTGGAGGTGTCGAACATGGGAGGTCATGACTACTCCTTCGAGACGCACAATGTCAAGTCGAACATCAACCATCTGATGCAGGCTGACCGACTGAACAAGGCCAATGCCATCGAGGAGATTAGTAAGAAAGCAGAGTTGCAAGCATCAGCCTCTGCGGCATCTTTCGGCACAGGACTTCCTGTCGGCTACTGCTATTTCAACACGGTGGCAGGGAAGCCGCTTTGGATTGCTAGTATCGCTCAAGACAACACCTACAATTGGGTGGATGCCACAGGTGCACCTTATTTGGACAATCCTTCTCAACTAAATACCTCTCCCTAACCCAGACACCTCTCCCTAACCCAGACACCTCTCCCTAACCCTCCCCAAAGGGGAGGGGATCCTTACTCCTCATTACTCTTTCTTCATTCCTCATCCTCATTCCTCATCCTCATTCCTCACACTTCATTACTAATTAATAATTACTAATTACTAATTATAAACTTTTCACCTCTAAATCAATGAATTGGAAAAGCAAATATTTCTCTTTAGAAGAATTGACGGCTTCGGCTACCGCCAGAAGGATGGGCATCGACAACCAACCGCCCAGAATGATGGTAGAAAACCTGCAACAGTTGGTGACGTATGTGCTCGACCCGTTGCGCGAGGCTTGGCAACAGCCTATCATCGTGACTTCAGGCTATCGCTGTCCACTGCTGAACACAGCTGTGGGTGGAGTCACCCGAAGTCAACACTGTTTGGGACAGGCTGCCGACATCCGCACAGTATCTGACCGTCGCGCCGACAACATGGCGCTGTTGCGCTGCCTCCTACGGGCGAAGTTGCCCTTCGACCAACTGATCGCTGAATATGTGGACAGTCAAGGCCGCCCTGACTGGATCCATGTTTCCTACTCGCTACGCAAGCGTGGAGAATTTCTCATAAAAAAGATTCGCTAAACAAATAACTTGTTAATTGTCAACTTTCAACTGTCAATTGTCAACTGTCAACTGTCAACTGTCAACTAAAAAACATGACTTCCAAAGACTATATCCAATATGCCACGGCGGTAGCCATGATACTGTCGGGCATTGTGCTGGCCTTTCTGTCGTTTTTCGAAAACGATGGCGACATCTCTGAGGGCGTACTGTGGTATGTGGCTCAGGCTCTCACCTACGCTGGTGGCATCTTCGGCGTGAGTGTATATTTCAACACCAAACTTTCCGACTTGGAAAAACGTATCAACAAAAAATTGTGACTATGAACATCACCATCCCACGTGACCTCATCTTCCATCGTGTGAAGATGTCCACTGCTTATATTGCTGCCCGCAACAGCGCACCAACAGAATGTTATGACCGTATCGCCGCCACCAATGCCGATGATGAGATGTTGCAGCACTTTTGGCAGGATGCTTGCGAGGAGGCCTACGCTTGTTTGCGCTCATGGCTCCTGCCGAGTCCGTCTAAAGACTTTGAGGGGGAGAGTGGGGGAGACAGTCTCTCTGCCTACTCCCTCGATTTCAATGCGACGCTCTCCCTGCCTCCCTATGTAGAAAACATCAAAGGGCCGTCAATTCTGACGACCCTTCAAGCGATGATGACTTGTTCGATATTGACACGGTGGACTGGCATCGTCGACCCTGACTCAGAAAACCGCTATGCTGCTGAGACTGTCCGGTGGCGGCATCGCCTTGCCCGTCTGCTGAGTTTCAGACCTCATCCCCGTCCAGTGCCTTTGATTTAGTCAACTGAAAATAAGTCTAATGGTGCTCGCCCACGATGGCGAAGTATGCCAAGTCTTCGGTGCCGTCGTTGTAGAAAGCGTGTGAGTGTCCCATGGGGCAGTAGTGCACATCGCCGGCTTTCACCTTTTCGGTGGTGTCGTCATACTCGAAGTGTCCTTCGCCACTGAGGATGTAGATGATTTCAGAGTTTTGGTCATGCGAATGGTAACCGATGTTGGCTCCCGGTTTCAGTCGGCTCATCATGATTTTGTTGTTCGCGTCCACGAAATTGCGGGTGTCCAATTGTCCGTTGCCCCCCTTGAAGCCCATCAGGCTTTCTTCTGTGATTTGGCTGTAGTCGATGATCATGGTTGTGTTTTTTGAGTTTCTGAATGATTGAGTAGTTTCAAAAAACAAAGATAGTGCAAATTGAGGGCATTACAAAAAGATTTAAATTCTTTTTTCGTTTGTCCACTGCGAATGTCGAAAACCTCATCCCGAAAAATCCACTGTAGCTTAGGAGATAGATAATGAAAAGCGATGGAAAATCTTGTTTTTTTCTTATATTTGCAAATCTATTTCAATAGTGAGCCCTAAAGCAGTATGAAGAAACAAGACGATTACCAGTTTGAGATTTGCGCCAATGGCGTGGAAAGTTGTTTGGCTGCGCAAGAAGCGGGTGCCGACCGTGTGGAACTGTGTGCCGGTATACCCGAAGGTGGTGTGACCCCTTCGTATGGCGAGATCAAGGTGGCCCGTCGATTGCTTCTGTCTACGCGGCTACATGTTATCATCCGGCCTCGTGGCGGCGACTTCCTCTATACCCCATTGGAGATAGAGCGGATGATGGAGGATATACAACTTTGTCGTCAGTTGGGCGTTGACGGGGTGGTTTTCGGTTGTCTCACCGCCGATGGCGATGTGGATGTGCACAACTGTGAGTTGCTCTTGCGTCAGGCAGAGGGTATGTCGGTCACGTTTCATCGTGCCTTCGACAGTTGCCGCTACCCACGTCAGGCCTTGTCGCAATTGGCAGAGATGGGGTTCCACCGCATTCTCACCTCAGGCCAGCAGCCTACGGCAGAACTCGGCATCCCCCTTCTCGCAGAGTTGAATCAGTTGGCCGCTGGCCGCATCACCCTCATGGCAGGTTGTGGCGTGAACGAAAAAAATATAGCAGCCATAGAGGCTGCTACATTGATAAGGGAGTTTCATTTCTCCGCCAGGGAGACGATACCCAGTTTGATGCGTTATCGTAATCTTTCGGTCTATATGGGTGCCAAAGATGCTGATGAGTTTAGCAGGGAAGTCACCACAGCCTCGCGTGTCAGGACCACGATGGGAAGATTAAAGATTAAAGATGAAAGATTAAAGATTAAAGAAGAAACCTTAGTTTGACTTCTTGATTCCCCAGTAGCTGAGGTCGAGTTTCGCGTCACGCTCCACGTCGTCCTCGATATCGTCGGGCAAATTGCAGAAGAAGTCGATGCCTGTCCTTGATTCCAACTCGTCGATGGAGATGGCATAGTCGCCATAGTTCTTGTTGGTATCCTTATTGTTGTTATGCTCCGTCCAAAGGCCTAAGGCTTGATATTTATTGGTCTTTTTGTCGTAGGCCAACAGTGCCATGTAGAAGTATTTAGGCACGGGCAGACGGTTGTTGAGTTTGGTGCTATAGACTTGGTCGCTGCGGATAGTGGCAGCTTTCACCACATAGAGCGTATCGCAACTAGAAGCCCACGAGCGTACTTTTTCTTCCAGATTCGCCCAGAGTATTCCGTTGTGGTTCTGATACTGTGGCTGCATGTTGCTCATGAGGAAGGTCTGCTTGTTTTGCTCTGTGGAGCACAGACGGTCGGCAGAGGGGCAGAGATGTCCCTTTGAGAAATCAGAGCTTTCATAGTCGCTTTTATGTGATTGGTATGCGGAAGGTATTTCAGTGTCATCAGCAAAGGAGTTGGTGCGAGTGACATTCTTCTGCATGTTGCCGGCATAGAGTTGATAGCAGGTCCAACGGTTGGCAATGTCGTTGTAACTCCACTCCACGCTGAAGGTGATGCCATAGTCTTTCGTTGTCTTGATGAGGAGCTGGTTGCGGGTGGAGTCGGCATGCAGGTGTGGGTATTCGAGCAGTTTCGCGCGGTATCTGTTGCGGTTTTTGTTGCCGTCTACGACGATTTCACCGCCTGCCTGATAATAACGCACCTCCACTTTCGAGGCTAAGTAGTCTTTCGACTTGCCACCTTTGAGGTATACTTTCACACCGTATTTCAGGTTTTCAATCACCTGCACACGGTCAAATTGTTCTGATGTGTATCTCACCTCTGAGCCATCGCGCAGGGTGATGACCACGGTGTCGACTCTCTCTTGGGCCATGGCCGTGAGCGAGAGCATCATAGTTGTCAGTATGAATATGATTCTTCTCATGGCTTCCGGTTATTTGATGATGAGTTTGTTGCCGCGGCTCACGTATACGCCTTTCTGAAGCGTGTCTGCAGAGGTTCCGACGAATTGTCCGCTCACGTTGTAGATGCGTCCTCCGACCTCGTTGTTGTCTATCTGTATGGTGGTGATGTCAGTCATCACGCCGTCCACACAGATGTTGGCACTGTTGCCTGTGGCGGTCTTGAAGTAGGCGCGGAATGCTTTCAGGTCATTGTCTACGTTGGGATAGTAGAGCGTGTTGTTGTTGCCTAAGAAGAGCGTCTGCTTGTCGCCGGCATACAGTGTTGTGGGGTCATAGATGCCCACCATCTCGTAGGTGCTGTAGGTCACCGGTGTCAGTTGACTGTTGATCGTCACATTGCTGAGTGAGATCTGCTCAATGTCTTCCTCAGGATAGACGAGGTAAGGCACGCCGGCTTCCATGTTCTCCACGGAGGTGAACTCCAGTGAGTTGGTCGATGCGTTGTAACCAGAGAACTGTGCGATGCGTGCGGCGCCCACGATGTCGGAGAAGTCGAGGATGTCGAAAGGCAGACAAAGCGTGTTCCACATGCCGGTACTCAGTTTCCTGACCACATTCACTTTCACCTCGCGGTCTTCATACATGCCGATGACCGCTTGGTTGGTGTATTGTGTCTCGTCCAAAGCCAGTTGTGGCATCACTTCCATGACCTCTGTATAATACAAAGCCGGTGATGCTCCCCCGTTTTGTGTGCCGAGAATGCCGTAGATGTTAAACTGTCGGCCCTGCAGGTCATCCGGGAACTTGTAGGAGGTGCCGAAGGGGTTGGCCAGGGTCACCTTTGCCTCTCCGTCGGTGGCCACATAGTGTCCGCCCTCTTGCTCCACGTTCACTCCCTCTATCGTGATGTAGTCGGCTCGGTAGGTGTCCTGTGTCAGTGTTGCGACGTCGTTCACTACGACGGGAGTGGGTGTCTGCCAGTAGTCGAGACAGAGGATGGAGTCGGCGATAGAGGTCGGGATGTGTACGAACTCCGGGATGCCGTCGGTGATGCGGTATTCACCGTCGACGGCTCCGATGAGTGCACCGCCAGTGACCGTGTGCCAGCCTGCGTCATTGGGCAGGAAGTTGGCGAAGCGCACAGCGGCTCCGTTGTCACGCACGTAGGCGTCGATGGTGGCTCCGTTGTGCACATACTCGATGTTGCCCTGGTTGGCTTCGCTGAGTGTCAGCCTTACTGGCGTGCCGCTCTCCTGCTGTCGCAGTTGGGTGATGGAACTGACCTCCACCATCTGTGGTGCCACCTCTCCGCTAATGCGCACCTCGTCGAGGAAGAAACGCTTTTTGGATGCGCTCTCAAACTTGATTTGTGTCGTTGATGTGCCTCCGGTGATGACGGCGGTGTAGGTATCAAACTCCGAGTTTTTCAGGTCAAAGCTGGTTTGGCTCAGCGTGCCGCCGCCACTGAGGGTGAGTGTCAGGGTAGTGCCATCGGTGCCCCAGCTGCCTGCTTTGAAGGTGAGGGTGGCGTCGCCGTGGAGCTGGGTTAGCGCTGGCGTGGTGGCGATGCCCGCTTTTTTGCTCGAGCCTAAACGGATACACTGTTTGGCTCCATAGGCTGTGTCGAAGGTCCATCCTTCATTGTCGGTCGAGATGGTGCCTCCACTGGCCACACTTCCGCTCCATTGGCCGTCATTGCCACCGGTGTAGGCGTTTTCATCAAACGACTCATAAAAGATGTCTGTCTGTGCTTGTGCCAAGTTGAAGGCCAGCAGCATCAGCCATAACAGTGGGATTTTTAGTCGATAGTTCATGTTGTGAGGTCTATTTCATTATTCATTTTTCATCTTCTCATTCGCCTCTTGATAGCTGTCGAGAGAGCCGATGTCGAAGCGCTGGCCAGGCATGCGCCAAGCATGGATGGGCGTGCGGTCCACCAGATAGTGGGCAAGGTTGCCAGGTGCATCGAAACCGCAGCCGTGGTTCATGCAGTCGCGGATGAGTGGCAGGTCTTCACGGCGGTAGATATAGAAGGGGGGCACTGCCCATTCCGAGACTGGCTTCTCTGGCTTCTCCTGCATCTCCAGCACCTTTTGGTCGTTGTCGATGGCGATGACGCCGGTGCGCTGCAGCCTTTTGAGTGTCGGCTCATGATAATACATGATGACCGACGACTGCTTCTCATGGAAGAAGTCGACGAATCCCTTGAAGGAGAAGTCGAGGATGTTGTCTGCCGCTAGCACCATGATGTCGTCGTCGATGCTACGCTGACTGATGGCCAGTAGCAGGTCTCTCACGGCGCCGAGTCGTGTCTCATTGGTTTCCGTGCCGTCGTCGATGATGTTGATGGGTTTCGTATAGGCCGTCTCCTCTTTCCATTCTTCGAAGATGTGCGCAAACTTATGGTTGGTCACGATGATATGCTCGTCGATGTCGTCGAAGGTGTCGATGTCGTGGAGCATGCGGTCCAGGATCGATTTGCTGCCCACTTTGAGCAGCGGTTTGGGGAAGTTTTCTGTGAGCGGGTACAGTCTAGTGGCATAGCCCGCCGCGATGATGATATTTTTCATTTCGATAGACGCTTTTTTTTACAAGAAATCTACGCCGTTGCTGGTATGGCAGAAGAACACCTTGAACGAGTCTTTGTATTGTGGGAACTCTTTCAGATATTCTTCCGTGATATACGCTCTGATTTGTTCCTCCTTGTCGGGGTCGACCAGT
This sequence comes from uncultured Prevotellaceae bacterium, assembly GCA_902780635.1. Classification (GTDB taxonomy): domain Bacteria; phylum Bacteroidota; class Bacteroidia; order Bacteroidales; family Bacteroidaceae; genus Prevotella. The sequence goes on along the minus strand of CACZGH010000001.1, from coordinate 305,686 downwards.
GCGATGCATGCGCCCTTGAATCCTGCGCCGCTGAAGCGTCCGCCGTAGATGCCGTCGGTGCGTCGCATGATTTTGTACAGCTCAATCAGTTCTGGCGAACCACACTCGTAATTGTTCATCGAACTCTCGCAGCTCTCGAAGATCAGTTGGCCGAAAGCCTTGATGTCACCTTTCTTCCACGCCTCGACACCCTTTTTCACACGGTCGCACTCTGAGTAGAAGTGCAGGGCGCGCTTGGCGAACCGCTCCGGCATGCGCTCTTTGTATCGTTCGAAGAGTTCCCGTGGCACGTCGTGCAACCTTGTGGCTCCCATCTCCTGAAGTGGGATGTTTTCGTAGGCCTGCATGATCCACGCCGCCGTTTTGCACTCCGACACGCGCAGGTTGTAGTCGGTGCCGGTGAGTTTGCGGGTCACGCCGCTGAAGAAGATGCCGATTTTGAAGGGCAAGGCTTTCTTGCCGTCGCCGAAAGGCAGTATCTTATATTCTGAGGTCTCAGTGTCGAGATAGAGCAGTTTCTCTGCCTCACAGAGCACCACGCAGGCTTGGTCGAGGATGCCGTTGTTGAGTCCCACATATTGGCGTTCGGCCATGGAAGCGTAGCGGATGATCTGCATTTTGTCCAGTCCTAAGTCATTCACCTTGTCGAGGGCTGCCACAAATCCGCAGAGCAGTGCTGCCGATGATGACAGTCCGCCGATGGGCATGGAGCCTTTCACCACGCCGCGTATGCCTTTCTGCAACTGGAAATCCTGTTGCAGTGACCATACTGCGCCGCGCAGGTAGTCGCCCCAGTTGTTTTGTTTGCCGTCGATTTCCCTCCTCACGTTGAAGGTCATCAGTCCCTCAAAGGAGAGGGAACACATCTCCACCTTGCCTGTGTCGGTGGCGGAGAACAGAAACTCGATGCCGCTATCGAAGGCGAATCCACTCACCAGTCCGTGCTGGTGGTCTACGTGTGCGCCGAGCGGGCATATCCGATAGGGTGAGAAGAGCTGGTAGAGTGCGTCGCCCTTCCCAAAGAATGTGCGGTAAGCTTGAAATAGGTCTCTCATGTTTTTTATGTTGTTTTGTTGTTCTTTCGTGTTGTATTGATATTGTGATGTCGTTATTACGTTATTTCGTTATTACAAGATGATGAGCAGACGATTTTCATTTTCCCATTTTCCCATTTTCATCTTTCATTTTTCATTTTTCATCACTTCCCATATGAAAATCGCATTGCCGATGATGTAGCGGCGCCAGAGGCGCCGAGGCTCTTTGATGAGGCGGTAGAGCCATTCTAAGGAATGCTTTTGCCACCACTGGGGTGCGCGCTTCACGGTGCCGGCGTAGAAGTCGAAGACGGCGCCGATGGTGCCCACATGACAGTGAATGTCGAGTTGGGACCAGTGCTGGTAGGTCCATTTCTCCTGTTTGGGGGCTGTCATGCCTATCCACAACAGGTCGGGTTGTGCTTGGTTGATGGCCTGGATGATGGCTTTGTTGTCGTCATCAGTGAACACGGGCTTGTAGGGGGGAGAGTAGGTCACTACGTGCAGCATGGGATATTCCTTGGCACATCGCTGCTCGATCAGGCTTAGCACCTTGTCGCTCGATCCCATAAACATCACCGTCTGTGGTCGCTGGTCTTGGCGTGCTTCTTCGTCCACCCTTTTCATCTCATGCTCAAACAGGTCCCATCCGGCTATCCGTTCTTTCGGGCGTGAGGCCGCCTTGATCCAACCGCAAGCCTTGACGATGCTGGCGCCGTCGGGTATGAGATAGTCTCCACCAATCAGGGCGTCGGCGAAGTCAGCGTCTTCTTGTGCCACGTTGTAGGAATGGGCATTGATGGTGTTGATCAGTATCTTGCCCTGCGGTATCTTGTCCAGTTCGGCACGGCTTTCTACGATTTTCAGTGATTTCAGTCGCATGGGCTTCAATGAAGGTGGGTTTTCACCTCACTATCATAAATATGGTTGAGAGTGGTGATATATTGTTGAGGCGAGAACTGATGGATGATGGTACTTTGAGCCAGAAGTCCCATCTCATTCATCCGTTGGCGGTCTTGGTCAATGGTGGTGATGGCCGTGACGATACTGTCTGCATCTTTTTGATGGACGAGAAAACCGTTTTTCCCGTTCTCTACTACTGTGCTGATGCTCCCCACGTTGGTGGTGACTGGCACCATGCCATAGCTCATACATTCCAACAGCGACATGGGCAGGCCCTCGTAAAGTGACGGCAACAGAAACACTTGGCATTTCTTCATCAGTTGTTCTTTTTTCGCTCCAGAGACGATTCCCTCATAGACGAATTGCGACCCTAATGCTTTCTCAAAACGGGGTATGTAGGCTCCTGCTGTTTGTTCTTTGCCTGCTAAGTGCAGTCTGAAATTGACACCACGTCTCTTCAGCATCTCTGCTGCTTTCAGCATATCGTCCATCCCCTTGTTGGGTTCTATTCTGCCTAAATAGACTATCTCCAGTGGTCCATGAAGACATGGCTCCCTTTTGAATGTTTGTGCGTCGCCGAGGTCGATGCAGTTGGCCAGCACCTGCACTTTCTCTGCCTTGAAATCATTCTTCAGTACGGCTTCTTCTTTGTCACTTTGCACGATGACGGGTAGTCCCCATTGAAAAACGCTCTTCAGCAGTCGATTGATGACCCAAGGCCTTTTGGTTTTGAAGAGGTACAGCCCGCCATGGATGTGGACCACCATCTTGCGCTTTTTCCTGACGGCGAGCGCCATGAACCAGTAGTCTCGTAGGATGGATGGTGCGTCGAGAGGGAAATTGTAGTGGACAAGGCAGTCAGGGTGAGTGGAGAGAAATGATTTCCAATGGCGGTAGGTGCGGCAGATGCGGCTGGCTCTGCTGATGAGATGACCGCTCTCCGTATCGCCCTTGCCCTGTTGGAAATGTAGGTATTGGCGCGAAGGGTTGTTATGGATGATGAAGTTGGCGACCGCCGACACTCCGCTTACGTTGACTGTGGGGTCGAGTGACGGTGCGACGATGATGATGTCCATTCGCTTCGCTGCGCTTCTAACTGCGCTCTTGTATATCTTTGGTTTTCAGGATATAGTATCCGCTCATGCTCCAGTATCTCGTCGATGGTGAAACGGTATCTGAGCAGCCGGGCGGGCACGCCACCAATGATAGAGTAGGGTGGGAAAGACTTGTTGACCACAGCTCCTGCGGCTACACAACTGCCTCTCCCGATGGTCACGCCTGAGAGTAGGGTCACATTGATGCCAAACCAGTTGTCACCCTCGATGGTGACATCTTGGTCGTCCTCTGGCCGTTTGGGCAGGTCGCCGTCAAACATCCAATGCCCCACGCCGTCGAAACGGTGGTTGCCGGTGATGATTTTCAGATAGGGAGCGATGCCCACTTTGCTTCCGATGAACACTTTGGCATGGGTGGAATAGATGACGGCATAGCGCGCAATCCTCACGTTGTCGGAGATGTGGATATTCTCCAGCCCTTTGAAGATAGAGGTGCTGGGTTTGATCATCACATTGCGTCCGCAATGCCCCATGGCTCTCTTGATAAAGAAACCCCAGAATTTGTCGGCGATATACTCAAAGGCTCGTTGTAGGCGCCACATATATTAATTAGGAATTAGGAATTAGTAATTAGGAGTTCCCTCGCCTCTAAGATAATACCTCACGAAACATGTCGATATATTGTTGTGTGGTGGCTTCGAGTGAGAATTTTTGCTTGACTTGGCTTCTGCATGCCTCTCCCATTTGTTGTCTTTTGTGGGGGTCGTCGAGCAACTCATTGATATATTGGCAGATGACGCTGATGTCATTGTTGTCCACCAAGTAGCCGTTGTGCCCGTCGGCGATAATTTCTGCGGAGCCTCCTCCGCGGGTGACGATCACGGGGGTCCCTATGGCCATCGATTCTAAGATGGAGTTGGAGATTCCCTCTGCGTGCTGGTGGTAATTGGTCAGCAAGAGGGAGAGTGATGAGCAGGCGAGTATTTCCTCCACGTCTTCTCTGAATCCTAAAAACCGGATGACGCCCTTGTCCTCTTCTCGCAGTAGCGAGAGAGCGTCGTCCATTTTCCTTCCTTTACCGACGTAAAGGAAAGTGGTGTCACTACGCTGGGCAGTGATTTTCCGGGCTGTCTCGATAAAGGTGCGATAGTCTTTGCGCCGGTCTACGCCAGCCACCATCGTCACGATATGGGTGGTGTTCACCTTCAGGATGTCATGCTGATAGCGGGTGGTGTCCAGATGCTTGATGCGGTCAAGGCGGGAGATATTAAACCCGTTGTACACACAGTATTTCTTCCGGTCGGCTATTTGGTATGCTTTCAGTCCCGCCAACGAGTTGCCCACCGCTTTGTCGCAGAGTCTTTTGCTGACGATATTGACGAAATAGTCTTTTAAAGGGAATGACGGTTGGTTGCAGTCGGCGATGTAGGCGATGATATATTTGAATCGTTGTCGGAGCCGGATGGCGTCGGTGAAGAAGGCACACATCAGCCCCCATGCCATGACGATGTCGGGCTTGAATTGTGCGATGAGCTGTCCGGCCTCTCTGATGATTTGCAGGTTGCCTTTTTTCTTCTCTCGTCTGCTGAGGATTTCCACTTGTGCCGATGTCTCATAGATTTCGTCGTATTCTACGAAATCGTCGGCGATGATGAGTTGGATGTCACGGATGCCACGAGCGTTGAGGCCTTGTATCAGCTGTAGGCACCTCCGCTCTTTGCCTCCTCGTCCGAAAGAGTCGATGAAAAAAGTAATGCGCAGGTGGCTCAGTTGTCGTTGGTTATCGTTCATGCAACTCGCCAAAGAATTGTTTCATTCTTTGTCCTTGATAGGTGGTGTTGAAATACTGCGCGGCCACTTGCCGGCCTTTTTCGGCGATGGCTTGGCGTTCTTTCTCATTGTTGTAAGCCTGCACAATCTTCGCTGCGATCTCTTCTGGCTTACCCGGTTTCACGATATAGGCACTCACACCGTCTTCAAGCCACAAGTTGGCCTCGCCCACGGTTGTGGTGATGACGGGTGTGCCACTGATGAGCACCTCACCTAGTTTGGTGGAGAAGCCGTGCTGGTTTTGCAGGTTGTCGTTTTTGTTGAGGATGGTCAGAAACGCCCCTTTCTGATAGCTGAGCGACTCGTCGTGGCTGAGCAGTGGGAGAAACCGCACATGGTCTTGCAGACCATTCTCGCGGATGATCTCTGCCAGTTCTTTCTCATGTGGCGACTTGGGTCCGGCGAGGATAAAGTCGAGTCCGCAGTTGATTTTGTGGCTCGCCTGCGCAAAAGCCTTCATGGTACTTACGATGGCGTCTTTGCGCTCCGTCATGGTGCCTCCATGAAAGATGTAGGGTCTGACTCCCTGATAGGGTTCGATATCAGCCCGTTCCTTCACCATGATGGGCAACTTCAGGTATTTCCCTTTGGGATGATGCTTTTGAGCAAGTTGGTAGAGGGCCTCGGAGATGCAGATAGCGCCGTCGAAATGGTGGAAGAAGGAGCGAAGATACCATCGGGCCCTGATGCGTGTGAAGGGTGTCTCGTCAACATAGCCGTAGGGATATTCGCAAAGCTCTCTGATGATAGGGGTGCCACGGAGGTGTGCAAGCAGAGCCAGCATACGGGTCAGGGTTTTCTCCTCGCTGGCATAGAGCAGCACGACGTCGTCTTTTTGCAGTCTTTTGTGCAGATAGGCCACTGTGCGAATCTTGTCAGCCCAGTCGGCGAGGCGGCGACTGATGACGTTGGAGCCGCGCAGAGGGGTGTTGTGGATATAGTGAAAATGATAACCGTCCATATCACCATTTCCCTCCGTATTGCGCGGTGCCCGGCCATAGACTTCCGTACGGTGGAAAATGTCTATCTCGCAGGGGATACCTTGCATTGTGGCTGCCTTGGCGTAGCATTTGATGCGCTCGGTGGCAGCCATGCCATGAGGCATAGGGTTGTCGGTGACGATGAACAGGCGGGGCCTCATATCACTTCAAAGCTTTTTGAAGGATTTTCATGATTTCCTCGGAAGTGATTCTCTCTTTCTTCTTTTCCTCTTCTTCTTTTTCATCTTTGTAGAAGATGCCGTAGAACCAGAAGGCCGTGAAGATGGGTATCGTGAACATGGCATAGGAGATGCTACACACGATGAACGTGAAGAAGAGTCCTACCTTCGACACTTCCGGGAAGTCTTTATTAAGTCTGAAGGAGGAGATCAACAAAAGGAAATAGAGGAAAACACCCAGTGGGATACCATATTGCGCCAACAGCTTGACCAGACCTCCAGTCAAAGCAAAGTTTGAACTGACCTCTTCATAGAAATAACTATTCTCAGGGTTTCTTCCATATCCCAAAATCGGTTTGTCTCTCACATTGTCCCATTCAAAATACATGGCGGTGAAGCGCTCCAGCGAGGCCAGGTATTCTCCCTCGTCAGCATTCTCGGTATTGTAGTTGAATGTTTTCTCCAGTTGTTTGAGGTTGGTCTCCACACTGAGCTGCTCCTCAATTTTCTTCTGCATGAATCCCAGTTGTGACACTCCGATCAATGTGGGTACCAGAATGAAGAAAAAGAGGAGGGTCTTTTGTGTATTCAATTTATGAGAGAAAGCGATGATATAGAGCACGCCAGTTGCCACGTAACCAGTGGTGGACAAGGTAGAGGCAATCGCTGCCAACATCACCAAGACGTTGAAATTCAAGAAGGTGATGCCATTGCGTGCGATGTTGCATAAGAGTGCAAGCACGACACAGATAGAAAAACGGCCAGGCTCCCACGAGAAACCTGCGTTTCTGGGTATACCCTCGTAAACTTGGTCGCCTGAGGGGTCCATCCAGTTGAATAGATAATAGAAGTTATTGCCATAACTGGTTTGGTCAAATTGCTTGAAGAATGGGATACTTGAAGAATCAAAATATGACCAAGTCCACAATAGCAAGGAGAAGGCACATAATTTGACAACGATGTCTTCGTATATAGGTAACAATTTCTTTCCGAATACTTGTATATGTATATAGGCAACAATGATCGAGTAGAACAGGAAGAAATAATAAGAGAGCTCGTTGTTGGCAAACAAATGATATTGCTCTATGGTTAAAATTGACCATATGGCGAATATAATCAACACGAATGTCAGTCGTCTGTTAAGGAAAGAGATAGGATTCTTAAAGACAAGAATCACAGTGAGGACAATCGGCAAGAGAAAAGGAACGGGGTCACCGCTGATGGTGCCCACCATCCTACCTGTTTGTGGTGTCATCTGGCCTAAATAGATGACCATGACAAACATATACAGGTATTCGAAGATGCCTACGTCGTATTTTTTAAATAAGCTGAACATTTGTCATTTTTTTGTAGTAGTAGACCATCATCAGACAGTACACCAAGGTACTGATGATGCGGGTGGCTATCGCTCCATGGATATCGAATAGGTAGACCATCAGGGTGTATCCTACGAGAGCGACACCACCAGAGATGAATGCGCCGTTGCGCAGATAGGCCCCTTTGCCATGTGCGCCTAGAAAACGGTTGAACACGTCGCCAAGGCCGTTGAGCACACAGCCAATCCCGAGGAGGGTGGCAAAGTAGGCCACGCTGATATACTCAGGTTTGTAGAGTAACCTGATGATGGGGTGGATGGCCAACACAAAGAGGATATATGACAGCAGTGTGATGAACACTGTGTATTTGATGACTTTGGGAGAGATGCGGTCTTCAGAGGCAAAACGTTTGAAATAGGTCGTGCCCACCACCTGAGGCAGCATTGTCAGAGGCATCGATACAGTGAGAGCCAATGTGTAATAACCCACATTGGCGTTGTTGGTGCCGAAAAGTCCCAATGTGATGCCTGCCACATACTGCACGGAGACGTTGGCCAAAGAGCCATAATACACTTGTAGGCCATATTTCTTGTTTTCTTCATTTAGTATCTTCCATGACTCACGCAGATGACTGAAGTCAGGACGGGCCTGTAAGATGAGAAAAAGCAGGAATATCATGGCAATGCCATTGTGCAGCAGGATCATCCGCTCGCGGGAGGCCCCATAGTAGCGGTAAATCAGATAAGCCACAACGAGATAGATCAACGAGGGGAATAGTCTGGCCGCTGCGATGGCATTGATGTTGTTGTCGCCCTGTGAGGTGGTGTTGATGTAGTTGAGAAACAAGACAGAGCCACAAACAGGGATGGCAGTATAAAACAGATAGGAGTATTCTTTGTGAAGGATGCTGCCGTGTATCACTCCGCATACCACCATGATGACCATCATCGTCGCAAAGGTGGTAAGCAGAATGGTGGTGAGGATGCCTTTCAGGCGGCGGGTTTCCTCTTTCGACTTCGACAATGCCAGCAGACGGCTGCCTGACACGAAATAGCCGAAAAGCAATATGCCGGAGAAAAAGGAGATGAAGTTGTTGATGTATCTCACATCACCGTATTCCACAGGTGGCAAATTGCTCGTGTTGAGAATAGATACAAAGACTCCGGTGAGAATCCCCAACAGCGAACTCCCATACAGTGTCACCACTTGTCTCTTGGTCTTTGATAAACTCATTCTTTTCTAATAGTAAATTGAGGATTCTCAATCATTTAATCCCCTCATTCCCAATCTTTAATTCTTAATTCTTAATTTTTCATCTTTCATCTTTCATCTTTCATCTTTCATCTTTCATCTTTCATCTCCCCATACCTTCTCCTCCCCGTATTTGGAGTGAAAAACGCGGGTTATACAGAGGTCCATGCAGTGATAACTCATGTCATCCGCTTTAAGATTTTGCCCTCTTGGAAGCACATCCCGCAGAAACGTCAGAAGGTATCGCTAATGCAAATGCAAAAGTACTAAATAAATATGAATTGGGAAAATATTCAGAAAAAAAGTTGGATATGCCTGTCTCTTTCGCAAAAAACCAGTAATTTTGCAAACATCAGAAAAAAGTGACAAAAATGATATACAACTCACTACATTTCGTGCTCTTATACCCATTGCTCTTTTTATTGTACTATGCAATACCTGCATCTTACGGAAAATGGAGGAATGTGTATTTGTTGGTGGTGAGTTATCTGTTATATCTACAATGGAAGCCTGTTTATGCGTTGATTTTATTAGGCGTCACCTTCATCACCTATATGGCTGCGCGGATTTGTGCCAAGTCCTCTCATCCCAAATCTGTGATGACGATTGGGGTCATTTTGGCTCTATTACCGCTGTTGTTTTTCAAGTATTTCAATTTCGTCAACGACACCGTCTCAGCCCTCATGTCCTCAATGGGTGTGAAATATGACTTGCCTGGCCTCAACTGGGCCATACCGATAGGCATCTCTTTCTTTACCTTTCAGGCGATAGGCTATTTGTGGGATGTGTATTACAAAAGAATAGAGCCGGAGCGTGACTTTTTGGTATATGCTCTTTTTATCTCATTCTTCCCCTCCATTCTCTCCGGACCTATCAACAAAGCCTCATTGGTCATCCCACAGATCAAGTCGATGCGTCGCTATTTTGATTATCCAAAGGCGGTGCAGGGCCTTAAATGGCTGTTGTGGGGCATGTTGATGAAGGTGGTCGTGGCCGACAGGGTGGCTCTCTATGTCGACACGGTGCTACCCAACTATACCAATTACACAGGGCTCTCTTGTTTTGTGGCAAGCTTGCTCTATACGATTCAGATCTATGCCGACTTTGGCGGTTATTCACTGATGGCCATTGGCGTGGGCAAGACACTGGGGTTTGAGTTGACAGAGAACTTCCGGCGGCCCTATCTTGCTTTCAGTGTGACAGACTTCTGGCGTCGCTGGCACATATCGCTGTCTACATGGCTGAAAGACTATATCTACATACCCCTTGGTGGAAGCAGATGTAGCAAAATACGTAATTACTGGAATATTTTTGTCACGTTCTTGGTCAGTGGGGTGTGGCACGGGGCCAACTGGACGTTTATCGTCTGGGGCATCATGCATGGCCTCATCCAAATTGTTGAAAAGATGACCGGACAGCAGAAATGTGACTATGGCACATTCGGTCGTACCATCAAAATCATCATCACCTTTCTTCTGGTCAATTTTGCCTGGATTTTCTTCCGTATGCCTACGCTCTCTGATGCCTGTGGTGTGATAGGACGCATCTTTGACTATCGCCTTCCGCTCACCTTATATCTTCCGGAAAACACCAATCTGGTATTGATTTTGATGGGTGTGACGATGCTGACGGCCAAAGATTTACTGGATGAATTTAAGCCTGCGAACAGACTCTTTTTCGAGAGTCGGTCGAAGTTGGTGAGGTGGTGCTCTTACGTGGTGGTGTTGGTGTTGATCATGTTGACGGGTGTCTTTGGGGCTGACCAGTTTATCTATGCCAATTTTTAATCATGGAGTGTGTATGAGAACGTTTATCTTGAAGGTGTTGGTATTCTTGCTCATCATAGTCGTGGTGGATGTATGCATAGGGTATGCGTTTGGCTATTTGGCGTCTCATCCTAAAGGGGGCGACAACGCCCGAAACAATTATATCTGCGAAAGCACCCACGAAGATATCCTGATATTTGGGTCCTCTAAAGCGATTCATCATTACAATCCATTGATTTTCAGTGATTCGTTGAAGATGTCTTGTTATAATTGTGGACAAGACGGCAATGGGGTAATCCTCAATTATGGCAGACTATTAATGGTATTGGAGAGGTATCAGCCCAAAATGATTATTTATGACATCTCGCCTGATTTTGATATTCAGAAAGGCGACAACCACCAGTTTTTAGGATGGCTGAAGGGCTTTTATGACAGGGATGGGATAGCTGATATCTTTGAGTCTGTCGACAAAAATGAGCCTCTCAAGATGAGAAGTGCCATGTATAGGAATAATTCTAAGTTTATTCAAGTGTTAGGTGATTATGTGCATCCCACAAAGCGTCATGAGATCAATGGATTTAGACCGCTTGCTGGAGAGCTAGACCCTATGAAGTTGCGCAAAGAAAATGAGTTGACATGGCATACAGATGTTGACAGCTTAAAAATGGATTATATCACCAAACTGATCAACAAATGTCGCAATATTCAACTCATTTTTGTCTATTCTCCTATGTGGTATCATCATGACTCCTCTGTCGTGGACCCTGTCCGCAAGATATGCTCCCAATATCATATCCCTTTTTTAGATTTCTCCAATTCTCCCAAATATGTGCATCATGATGAGTTGTTTAAAGACGGCACTCATTTGAATGAAAGGGGGGCAGAGGTTTTTTCAAAAGACGTGGCAAATACTATAAAGGCATTGTGAAAAGCCCTCATCTAAGTCAAAGCCTACCTACGAGAAGCCATTTATTTAAAGCACCTGTTTACCAGGCCGTTCAACTCTTCGGTGGATGGATTGCCGGAACGGATTTTGAACCGTGCGGTCTTCGTTCCCGTATAGGATTGCCACTCCAAGGTCAAAGTCTCCATAACACCATTTCCCTCCGGAGCTGTGTCACCGGGATTCAATACGGTGTCTAGTCTCGTCAATACGTTAGAGAGATTGAAAGCCACCAAGGCATCTTCCATTTGGCCATTGGTGTCGCCCTGCGCATTGTGATAGAGGGTGAAGTAATTAGGGGTATTGACATCCGTGCGATGCACCAAGTTCACGATGTGTTTCTGATGTCCGCCCAGGCGGGTGCGAATGCGCAGCGTCAGGTAGCCGTCCTCGGCCACGGTCATCCAATCGTCGACAATCTCAAGGGGGTCGGAGCCATACTTTTGCTGATTCTCCTCAGCACTGGAAAAACTCACTATCACAGGTTTGGTGAGAATAGAGTCAATCCAGTTGACGTAGACACAGGGCATATCGGGAGCGAATCCCCCATCCTTTATCTCCTTCTCGGTGGGATTTCGGTAGTTGAGCAGAGCGCGCACCTCCTTGGTTCCGAAGGGTGACTGACGCATATTCACAGGCCAAAGCACGATTTCGTCGGTGAGTTGCATTCGAAATTCGGTGTTGTCGGCATTGGGTTTGACGGTGACCAGCGCATTGGGTCGGTCGATAGGGCAAATGACATAGTATGGGTCGTCGTCACAGTCATCGTTAAGACATGAGGTGAGCGTAAAGGTCGTGGCCAGCAGGCCGAGGGCCAAAAGATAAAAGGTCTTTTTCATATTCAGAGTTTTTGTTCTTACTTTTATCTTATAAATGAAGAGAAAAGGGAAAACTTGCATGAGGAACGAAAAAAATTAAAAGAAAATGTGAAATTTAAGAAATTTACTAAAGTTTTCCTTGGTTTGTAACATAAAATGCTCAAGCGTGATGAGTTCTCTAAAGACAATGCACATATCGTATCACAAAACTGCAGCCATCATCTTTAGAAACTGATTATTGAGGGTTTGGGATGTTGTTTTTAGTTGGCTTGTTCAAAATAATATCCACAATACCAATCACATCGCTGATGTCAATCATTAAGTCTTCGTTGACATCTGCATTGATATAGTCAAATACTGGTGTCCTTTTACCCAATATTCGATCGACTAAGGTCAGAATATCACTGATGTCTGTCATTCCATCCTTATTCACATCCCCTAAGAGCGTATCATGATAATCATTGTTGGTACCATATTTTTCTGAATTCTCGGTACAAATGTGATTAGCCATTCCTATAGTGGAACGGTTGAGTAAAGAAAAACTATTAGCACCATCAGGATAACGCCCGAAAGAAGTCCATCGTGGTTGCTTGTTATAAATAAGAGTGTCTGCCCATGAGGCATCAGCTGTCTGCAGAATAATGCAATTCCCGTCATTGTTAGACAATTTGAATGGAGCATGGAGTTGACTGACAGACTCTCTCCCGTCACACCAAATAATACGATGCCCGTGAGCCGGTATCATGGTGACAGATTTGTCGTTCATAGATGGTATTTTGTATTTTCTCGGGTTGCTTATATCATTGCTGATATACATTCCTGCAAGGTCAATATCTCGACTTGTTGGATTGAAAAGTTCAACCCAGCCACTTTTCTTATCATATTCACTGACATATGTGTCATCTCTGGCACTTATCTCATTAATGATAATTGGAGCGCTTTTTGTGTCGAGTTTCTTCGTCTTATTAGCAAGCTGGAAAACAGCAAGATAAGAATTGAGTCCTTCTGTAGAAATTGGATCAATCGTAAGAACAGCATCTTGTGAAATACTCTTTCCATTTAATTGCCATTCTTTGAATATATAGCCTGCAGGAGGAAGGGCTGTTAGTCGTGAAGGAGCAAAAAGGATGCCGTCAAATTTGCCGGTTGGTATTTCTTGCCCATTGAGCAGTATTATGCCAGTAGTCTGATTGGAAGAAATACGTACAGAAAGTCCATCTGGAAGATTGAAGGACCTTTTTAAACTGTTGATGAGTGAAGGGTATCTGCGTTTCCTGTCTGAGATTCTGTTAATAAGGTCTGTCGCTTTGGTGATAGACTCATGTCCTTCCCATATCAATGCCGGCGTAGTCTTGTTCGCCATATTAAGAATGATGGACCTGCATCTTTTAGGGGTAAAGACACTTCCTCCTAAAAGACAATATGCATCAATAAATTGTTTTCGGAAAGGTTCATATCGCAACATATTTGTGAAAATCTGGAGTTGTCTTTCCTTTTCGCCTTGCAATAATTTGAAAATGAGGTCTGTTTCTCCGAATGTTTCGTCCATGTCGAAGAGAACGGTGTGGATTCTACCATTGTCTGTACGGCCACAGAATCCTTTGATGTTCTTTAGATGGCTATTCAGAAGCCAGTCATAATTACCAGTATAGGTCTCAATAGCCATGTAGTTGCAATATTCGTCAATATCTACAAGACCACAGATTTCTTTCCAAATGGTCGAGTCGGAGGGATTTTTAGCAAGATGGTGGCTTAGTTTATACCAACGATCGGTCTTTTTGGTGTCACCTTCTTTTATTTCAAACTCGTTTTCCCACTGGTCAATCTCATCAGTATCTATACCATAGTTGCTGTATGCAAAACGCTTGTTACTCTCTTCCCTCAAATTCATCATACCAAGATATGCTCCATTGAAGAAAACATGTGCAGGCTGCCATGACTGACAGTCAATGTAGATACCGCTAGTACGCACAACTTCTTGAATAGCAGGATCCCAGATGCGAGATTGTGAGTCTTGTCCGCCATTCCTGACCAAAAAACTTTTAAGTCTGATGTGTGGCTTGTTCTCGAATATGGGATAAGGAAAATGATTCAAACCATCAGCAGATTTGTTGGCTTTGAGTTTGAATGAGGACTTGCATTCAAAAACACTGTCTCCTCCAAGAAATCTTGATAATCCTCCAAAAATGGAGAAGTCGGCTTCTTGATTGAGGCATTGAATGTAGTTGCCATTATTGTCTGGCACTAAATAGTCCACATTGACTGGTCTCTCCCAGTCCATATTTTGGTTGGCTGCTGTTCCTGAGTTGTTGGCTATTCTTCCATTTGTACCTCTAACATAGAGACCGATACTGTCATTGAAAAGGTTGTCAGGATGCGTACTTATACTGAGTACTGGCAAATAGTATTTTTGTGATGCTTTAATGAACGAACGGGTGACAATAGGGCTGTTTAGATAATTGTCAGCAGAGAGCATGAATCGAAATATTTTGGACTCATTACCTAGATAGAAAATACCATCTTCGCTTATTAGCCTTGAGTCTTTCTTAGGTGTCGAGCCATCCGTTGTATAATAGAGTGTACAGTGTTCTGGAATAGATACTCTGAATTGAAGTGGCTTGTCGAATACTTGGCTGTTAGTATCTATGACAGGAGCCTGAAGTCTTTTGCCTGCAACTGGAGAATAATTGTTTGACGCACCAGGGCTGGGATAGGACGTATATTCCCACGAAGATGCTCCATCCTTAATGCGTATATATGAGCAACGAGCGAAGGAAGTAGGATAATCGATGGCGTCAACTACAAGACCATCATTATCTATTATTTCAATTCTTCCGCCGTCTGGGTCAAGCTTAAATGGGATTTGGAATCGTGCATTTGGACCATAAAAGCCGTCCTTGCTATTGTGGTCAAACCATAACACACAATATCCTTTTGGTTCTATTATTCCATGGGCTGAGGTTAAAAATTGCTCCATCATATTACCTTCAGAATCTTTGTGTCGGAGTATTTTATTGGACAGACTGATCTTTTTGTTGCTTGAATTGTATATCTCAATCCACCCACCATAATTATAGGAGGGATCAAGAAACATGTCAATATTGGATACTTGTATCTCATTGATAAGTAACTTGAAAGAAGTACGATCTTCTGCATTAACAAGCATTATCGTACAAATTGATAGCAAAAATGAGAATACTATTCTTTTCACGATGCAAAGTTAAACATTTTTCTAAAAATGTTGTTTGGAATAGGCTAAATGATTGTTTCTTAATCTTTGGTTGATATGGGTGTGTTTATGAAATTTTAACTACAATATAACTTGTACTCCCATTCACTGGGGTACTTTTTACACACGCACCTCCCTTATAAATATCTGAAATGAGAGATGCATTATTTGAATCGATAACCGTTATCTTTTTTCCATTAAAAGACTTACCAAGATCTATCACATCTGTGATGGCCTGAGAGTAGTCAGAAAAAAGGTATTCTTCACCGTTGTAGTTAAAATGATACATGGAAATACGACCTTCAGGTTGTTTTGCATCAAAATAGCATCTATAGAGAATAGCGGAATAATGATCATTTGGGTTCAATGTATTTCCTATGACAGAACTCTCAACACCGTGTGGATATATCTTACCCGTTTCATTCCTAATCTCAAATGTTCTTTTGGTATAATTAGTTAGATCTTTTCCTACCTCAAAAGGTAAGAAACCTATAGCAAGACCAGCATTTTCACCAATTTGAATGACGCGATTAACAGGGCAGTCAGCTTTTTCCCATGTAGTGGAATTTAGAAAAAAGCTTGGTATAGAGCTGTCCCAATTGACAACCGTCGGAGTTGTCAAATCATAATTGCTTGTAGGAAGAGAACCTGGTATATAATAACTTACAGTACCAGTGGATATTTTGCCTGCTTGACTGAACATCAAATCATAAAAGGCACATTTTTGTTTTGCCTCCACGGAAGATATAACTATACAAGATAGATTTTCTGTAAATCGATATTTGTTTTTTACATGTACCATGGGGGATGATGTGTATATAGGATCTGAGGAAGAAGGTACGCTTGAAATAATATTTTGCAGAACTTGTGCTGTATTTATAATGTCGTATTCCTCAATGATCTCTATTTCTGAACAATTAAATGATTGTGGTTCTGAGATTTTTGTTACTCCGTCTTTTAAAAGGGAATGATTTATGTTGATGACAGAAGGTCTTAATTGGGTGTTGACTACCTCTTCAATTTGTAAAAATCTTTCGTTGTTTTTTAGGATTCCCTTGTTTAGTGGAACAAATGAATGATTCTGTTCTGTACCTTTGTTCTCTGAAAGGAAAATGATATGGTCAGCATCTGCTATTCTCATTATATAAAACTTGGTGCCGTCTTGGCTGACCCATTCAGAACCTATTGAAGTATTTGTAAGACCGTGGCTTTCTATAGTAGCTTTTTGACATGGCTGTCCATGATTTCCTCCAAGAGTAGTATTTTGGACATGCATTGGAGCCACATCATCACCTGCATTACCTCTTTGATTAGCGAATTTCCAGTCGGTAAAATTAAAAATAGGATTGCCGTCATAGGGCGAATCCTGTGTCTTGTTGAATGTTCCTTTGATAAAATTGGGCCCCTCGCTGATGATAATTTCGGGATTGGTATACTCTACATGGAGGGATTTCTTGTCATTTTTGCCTAAAATGACATCTACAATACTCAGAACATCAGAAATGTCAATTTTTTCGTCTTCGTTCAAGTCGGCATTTTCAATGTGAAAATTGTCTATGTTATGGCCCAATATATAATCCACAGTCAGTAAAACATCACTGATATCTACTATTTCACTATGGTTGACATCGCCAGGACTGAAAACCAACCCTTTAGGGTCAAAATGTTGAAAATAAGAAGAGATTTCATTGGCGATACGAATAGCAAGAGCTCTCATTGCTGACGCATGTTCAAGAGACAAACCATAAGGAACAAAAGAACTTTCGCTGACATGATGATTGGATCCCAAATAGTAGGATAGGAGCATCTCTGTCCAAATACAAGCTGCAGCAAAAAAACCATTTGTTGTCAGATGACTGCCATCGGAAGTATCTATGTTGGGTACACCAAGTTCCCTTGACTGTTGTATCATTGGAGTGGATGGGATGACAAACTTGATGTTCTCATCAACCATTGCCTGATTGTATGAATCAATCACCGCATTGTACATAGTTGTAGAATTGCTTCCATAATACGACTCGAACTGTGTACTTGTGTTGTAGGATGGGTATGCCCATGTCGCATGCAGGGCTATTAATGGAGAATTTTCTATGGTTTCTCTCTCCCATTTAATCATATTATCAAGAAAAGGCTGGAACGAGCTATATATACCACTTGCCCCACTTTGTTGCTGATGAAAAATAATATCCCAACTATCTGATAATAAGATTTCCTTATATGTATGTAATGTCGTTGGGCGGCTCCATTCTCCATCCTCCCACGTGTGCAATTCATAAGCAGCTTTGTCATTGAGGATATTTTGCCAATACGACTGGAGGGTGGCACCACCAGCATAGCAAACGCTGATTTTTGTGTCATATCCCAACTCATCCATGATATTTCCCACATAATTGGTGGCGTTTAAAGACCAACTATTGCCTACTGCCAAAATACGCATTATTTTGGATCCACCTGCTTCATTTTGATGTGCCCTTAGTGTTTGTGAGTAGATGCTTACAAGTGTTAGCAGGCAAAAAAGCAAATGTATTCTTCTTATCATCAAAAGGCTATTAGCTTTTATTGACATGGAATCACTTATAGTTTCTAGATTTCTTTACAGTCAGTTTTGATAATTTAGTCTTATCCATCACATTTTTCGAGAATAGGTCAGCATACACTCACTACTTTTGAATGTTAAGTATGTTGATTAAAAAGCCCTATTTAGATTTTCAAGAAAACTTATTGATTATTTTAGTAATTCTCTGTTATGACAGAGACGAGCCACTTGATATATTTGTCAGTTACTGTAGAAATCTCGCTTTTGTCATAAATAGTCAGCAGGGTAATCTCGATAAAATCATCTTCTCCGTAAATGATATTATAAGTAATAACCCTAGCTCCACCACTCTTTCCTTTTCCTTTAGAAGTGATGGTCATACGAACCTTACGTGTGCCACCTCCTAAATCGGTTCCTTGAAGAGGATTCTTAGTTAGTTCCTCTTTGAATGTGATAAAGTCCTTGGTTAACGATGGATACTTTTTGAGAAGTCGTTTAAACTGTCGCTTAAACTCTTCTCCAAGTATAATATCTACTTTCATTATCCTTCATTTGTTTGCAATTCTTTGATAAAATCGTCTGCACTTTGCAACTTGATGCCTTCTCGACGTGCTTCGGTCATTTCGTCGAATGCCCTTTCAAGCGACTCTTTCACGTATTTCTGTTGACGAAGTTTCTTTTTATCAGTCTCCTCTTTGGTCTTTAATACTGTGGTAGACACCACACCGCGAAGTAATTCGATGGCTCTCCGTACGTGAATAGTGGCCGCATCCTCGTTTAGTGTCACTAAAATTTGTGTCATAATTATAGATGTATTTGCTCTTTGGGAACAAAGATACGGAATTTTTTTAATAATTAATAACTCCCCAAAGGATTTTCATCTTGATGATTAAAAATGTCACTATGGATTGTTATTTTCCGTTCAGTTCGGTCACTTTCAGCGGACTTTGCACCGCCTGGTATGCACATTGCTGGCAGAGGCGGCGGTTGGTTTCATCCACAGGCAACGAGGTGGGGTCTTCCTGTTCACTGGTGGTCAAAGGATGAAGGACGTCGCTGTCTAAGATGCTGACATGGAAAAATGGCTCCAGCAACGCTTCGTACCAGGTGCAGGCGGCGATATAGCGGCCGGCTCCATAGCAGATGTGCCAGTCGTCGCGTGTGAGGTATTTGCCATTGTCGAGATGGGCTTCTCTTGCGTTTTGTATGGCGATGCCCACTGGAATGATGATGTCTATCACGTGTTCTTCATACAATTTCCATGTGCACTTGATATTGCCTGGCAATTCTGTGGGCGTGTTGACCACAGTATGCGACCAGGGCATGGCGTAGGCGATTTTGACTTGCTGATTGGGGCAGAGCGATTTGATCAGTGAGATGAGGTGGGGGGTACGTTGCTCAAAACTGTTCCATTTGTAGGATTGATGGCTCCCTTGCAGGATGACACAGACCTCCCACGGCTGCTGAATGATCTCTTTCAGAGGGGCGACGTCGATCATGTCGATGCCGCCAGCCATCCTGGTGAGCTTGACGGTGTCGCATGCATTGAAAGTGTCGGTCCATTCTTGTATGCCACCGCTACCGATAAAACCATTGTAAAGACAGAATCGTTGATGGTCAAGATGTAAGGCATGGACAATCTCTTCCATATAGGCTGTGCCATCAACGGAAAAACTGTTGCCTAAAACTAAAATCCTCAGGCTGTCACCGGCATATTGCACTGTGATTTTGCTAGAGGGAGGAATGTCCTCACTGACATCATGACAAGAACTGAACCCCATTGATATCAATGGGGTGAAGAGGTAAAAGAAGGTAAACAGGATGTGCTTGATGTCTCTACGGTGTGTCATAGTGCGGGGCTAAGAACATGAGAGGCTTCATTTGAGCATGTCGCTGATTTCTTCAAAGTTGCCGTCGCAGGGGGCGGGGGTGATGCCCAGAAGATGGCAGAGCAGGGGATAGACATCGATGTTGCGGAAATGGGGGCGCTTCACGTGTGCGAAGTCGGGACCCACAGCGCGGAAGAGGGCGTGCATGTCATTGAAATTGGGGTCGAAACCATGGGTGCCATATTTGCTGAGCTTGTCTTCCACCACCCAGCCGAGGTCGGGCAGCACTACTACTTCGCCCACACGGGGATGGGTGCCAAAGTGCAGGTAGGAAGGGATGTCGGCCTTGCGCCAGTACTGGATATGTTCGATGCCGGCGAGGGCATCACACACGGAGTCGACACACGTCGGTTTCACATTAAGGTTGGCGGGCACATCACCGTCGGCCGCGATCAGCCATTCCTTTTTCAGCACCTTACTCAGGTCGACCACCCGGTCTTCATCCAATGTGGTCATGCCATGGTCGGAAAGAATGATGAGGTTGACCTCCTGGCCAATGGGCAGTGCACGGATGCCGTCGTAGAGACGATGCATCAGACTGTCCATCATCAGGACGGCTTGGCGGGTGTGCTTGTCCTGTGGGCCATAGGTGTGGCCGTCGTGGTCGGGTTGGTCGAAGTAGGCCATGATGAGGTGGGGACGCTCCGACTCTGGCAACAGCAGCATGTCGATGATGCCGTTGACGCACTGGTCGTTGGTCAGGCGCGGGTCGTCGTCGTAGCTAAAGTAGCGCCAGGGATACATGCCTCCAATCTTAACGTCTGACCCTGCCCAGAAAAATGACACGGCGCGGAGTCCGTTTTTCTGTGCTGTCACCCATATCGGCTCCCCGCCATAGAAAGTGGGGTCTAGTTTGGTGGAAGGGTCGCTCAGTTTGTAGGTCCTCCCACTAGCCGGGTCGAGGAAGTTGTTGGCGATGATGCCATGATGGTCGGGGTAAAGACCTGTGGCCAAGGTGTAATGGTTGGGGAAGGTCTTGGACGGGAACGAAGGAATGAGGCCCGACTCCACGCCTTCAGCAGCCATCTGGTCGAAGAAGGGCGTGTCGTACCACTGTGGATAGTCCCACCGGAAGCCGTCGAGTGAGACGACCACCGTGTAATGTTGTCCGGCACTGGCTGTCAGCGCAACGAGAAAACTAATAAAAAGAAGTGTTTTTTTCATCATAGCAGTGAGAGTAGACAGTTGACGAGGTGAGGGGTGAGGGGTGAGAGGTAAGTGGTATTCTCTTACCTCTCACCCCTCACCCCTCACCTCTGATGTTTACGAGAAGAATCCGAGCAACGTACCAGCGGCCACAGCAGAGCCGATCACACCAGCCACATTCGGACCCATGGCGTGCATGAGGAGGAAGTTGTGACGGTCGTACTCTAAGCCGAGGTTGTTGGAGATACGTGCGCTCATAGGTACGGCACTGACGCCGGCGTTACCGATGAGTGGATTGATTTTCTTGTCTTTGGGAAGGAAGAGGTTCATCAGTTTCACAAACAGCACACCACTGGCACTGGCGATAATGAAAGCCATGGCGCCGAGGAAGAAAATCTTGATGGTGTTGAGTGTGAGGAACTCGCTGGCCTGGGTGGAACAACCCACGGTAAGGCCGAGGAGGATGACCACGATGTCGTTGAGGGCGCTGCCGGCGGTCTTGGCCAGACGGGTGGTCTTGCCACTCTCCTTAAGCAGGTTGCCGAAGAAGAGCATGCCGAGCAGAGGCAGACCAGAGGGCACTAAGAATGTGGTGAGCAGCAAGCCGATGATGGGGAAGAGGATACGCTCTGTCTGGCTCACGTGGCGGGCGGGCTTCATGTGGATGACACGCTCTTTCTTGGTGGTGAGCAGACGCATCAATGGCGGCTGGATGACCGGCACAAGGGCCATATAGGAGTAGGCACAGACAGCGATGGCACCCATCAGGTTGGGGCACAACTTCGAGGAAAGGAAGATGGCCGTAGGACCATCGGCACCACCGATGATGGCGATACCGGCAGCCTGGTTGGGCTCGAAGCCAAGGGCGAGGGCCACCATATAGGCACCGAAGATACCAAACTGTGCCGCGGCGCCGATGAGCACCAACTTTGGATTGCTGATGAGGGCGGAGAAGTCGGTCATGGCACCGATGCCCAGGAACACGAGGGGTGGGTACCATCCTTGCTTCACACCCTGATAGAAGATGTTGAGCACTGAGTTGTCCTCATAAAGACCAATCTCCAGACCGGCGTCGGCACGGAAGGGGATATTGCCCAGGATGATGCCCAGGCCGATGGGGATGAGCAGCAGCGGCTCGAAGTCTTTCTTGATGGCGAGCCAGATGAAGATGGCTCCCACGACAATCATGATGAGATTGGGAATCGTCGCATTGACAAAGCCTGTGTAGGACAGGAAGTCAAGAAACTTTGTGGTCAAAAACTCTGTGAATCCCATGGCTTATTCGATGGTTACGAGTACTGCACCTTCCATCACGGTGTCGCCTCTTGTTACTAATATGGATGTGACTTTGCCGTCGTTGTCGGCCTCGATGTTGTTCTGCATCTTCATGGCCTCAAGCACCACCACGGTCTCGCCGGCCTTCACAGTATCGCCTACGTTGACTTTCACCTCGGTGATAGTGCCAGGAAGTGGTGCCAGCACCTTGGTGCCACTGCCCACAGCGGCTTTGGGCTTGGCGGCGGCGGGAGCAGCTGCTGCGGCGGGGGCTGCAGTGGGAGCGCTCACTTTCACTTTCTTAATCTGCATGGGTTTCTTCACAGGTTCTTTCAGTTCCACCTCAAAAGGTTTGCCGTTGACAGTCACTTTAGCGATGTTGCCTTCGATGTCCTCTATCTCGACGTTGTAGTCCACGCCGTTGACTTTATATTGATAATTGCTCATGATGATTTGATTTTTTGCTGTGTGGGGGTTATACTCTTGTCCAATTGGAGTGTTTGGGGATGATGGTGATGATGTCGCTCTCGATATCGTGTGTGTTGTCGAGATATTCTTTCAGAGCCAAGGAAATGACGGCGGCGTAGACATCGGGGTCGTCACCCTTGGTGTTTTGTTGTCTCACCTTCATCTTTGGGAAGGCACGCTCGTCCTCATCATCGTCGTTTTGGGCGGAGATGATGCTCAGGTGGCGGGCTTTCATCTGGCTGTGCTTGGTATCTTGCTTGGCTTTCATATACTTGCCGAAGATGCTGAAGAAAATGAACAGCAGGGCTAGACAGGAGAAGACGATGCCCATGGAGAGCAGCGTGATAGCAAAGCCGTGGGGGTCGTCGCGCTTGATCTGTGCCAGCTTCGACTCGCTCACCTGAACCAAGTTGCCAATATTGGGAGTTACCAAGTCGGCAGAGGCCACCACCCAGGTGTCGGAGCCGTCTTTCTCACGTGCGTACGAGGTGTTGGCGGCCAGCACGGGCACGGTCACCGAGTCCACCAGGTCTACACCATTGCCCTCATAGATGCCAATCCAGAGAGGGGTGGTGGGGTCGCACTTCGCACTGATGTGCAGACTGCCGCTGGCAGGGTTGCTATTAAGATAGAGGAGCAGATGTTGCCTGGCAGAGAGGTTGGTGCGTGGCTCATTGCTGGGAATGATGCTCATCATCGCAATCCTGTCAGGGGCAGGCATCTTCTTGTTGAGCACTGCCGTGTCGGTGGCGATATACATGCCGCGCAGGTTGATGGTAGAGAACGAAGTATTGGCAAGCTCTATCCAGGCATGGTGGTTGCCATATTCATCCACGACGCTTGCAGTGTTGTTGGTCATCACCTCATTGATTTTGATGTTCTTCGCTCCCTGGCCGAACATCGTGAGGCTGCACAATGCAAACACTGCAGTCAATAATTTGAATGGTTTCATTAAAGTGTATATAAGTTTTGTTGAGTTTTTGATGAGTTTTGATGGGGTCATCATCCGCAGAAGAAGAGCACGAGCAACTGTGCTGTCAGTATGCGCAGAAACATGGTCAGAGGATAGACGGTGGAGTAGCCCACGCCAGGCGCTTCGTTGCTGCAAATCTGATTGGCGTAAGCCAGGGCGGGTGGGTCAGTGTAAGAACCGGCTATCATGCCCATCACCATGAAATAGTTGAACTTGCAATATAGTTTGGCTATAATGCCCACAATGAGGATGGGAACCACCGTGATCAGGAGGCCTGTATATACATATTTTAAACCGTCACCCTGCACCACCGTCTCCCAGAATCCAGCACCGGCTTTGATGCCCACACTGGCCAAAAACAGCACCAGACCTATCTCACGCAGCATCATGTTGGCACTCGTCGTGGTGTAGGTGACGAGTTTGACGCGATAGCCGAAACGACCAATGAGGATGGCAATGATCAGTGGACCACCAGCAAGACCGAGCTTCATCGGCACCGGCATGCCTGGAAGGGCGATGGGCAGACTGCCAAAGATGATGCCCAGCATGACACCCACGAAGATGGTGGCGATGTTGGGGGCGTTGAGGCGCTTCACCTCGTCGCCCATCATCTCGGCCACACGGTTGACGTTGTCCTCCGGACCTACCACCATCACACGGTCACCGATATGGAAGTGGTGGTTGCGGCCGGCAAAGAGCTCGATACCGTGGCGGGTGATGCGCGTCACGTTGACACCATAGACGCTTGAGAAATGCATCTTGCCCAAGGTCTTGCCGTTCATCGAAGGCTTGGACACCACTATGCGGCGTGACACCATGGGGCGTTTCTCCAGCTCCACATTCCACTCGTCGTCTATCTCCGGACCGATGAAGGCCTTGATGGGCTCCACGTCGGCCTCGGCGCATACGATGAGCAGCTCGTCGCCCACGTTGAAGATGGTGTTGCGGTTGGGGATGCTCTCCTGACCTTCGTGAAGATAACGTGAACAGACAAAGTCGCGGTTGAGAAACTCGCTGATTTGCATAAGGTTGCGTCCGTTGAGGTAGATGTTGGACACTTTCAGGTGCATCATGTGAGGCTTCTCATGCGGATTCTCTGCCTCCTCGGCTTTCAGCTGTTTCTCCTCATCTTCCAGACGGGAGCGACACAGCATTCGAACGGCGATGGTGGAGAGGATGATGCCTACCACACCTAAAGGATATGCACAGGCGTAGCCAGAGGCAATCTGTGGCGTGTCGTCGGTGTTGAAAACGGTGTTGATGGCTTCTGTCGCGGCACCCAGACCAGGCGTGTTGGTCACAGCACCATAGAGTGTACCAATCATCATCGGCAGGCTGTGCTGGTCGGACGTGTCGAAGAAGATATAGTAGCAGGCAAACATCATCAGGATGTTGAGCAGGATGATGGACGAGGACAAGATGTTGAGCGTCACGCCGTCTTTCTTGAAACTCTCAAAAAAACCAGGACCCACCTGCAAACCAATCATAAACACGAACAAGATAAGACCAAAATCCTGACAGAAGTTAAGGATGGTAGTAGGGGCAGTGAAGTGGATATGTCCAGCCACAATGCCTGCAAACAAAACAAAGGTGACACCCAAAGAGATGCCCCCAATCTTGATCTTGCCTAAATAAACCCCCACAGCTATCACAATAGCGTAAAGCAAAACGATATGTGCTATTGAGTCAGTGGTAGTGAATAAATCTATAAGCCAATCCATTTTTATGAGTGCGAATTTGGGTGCAAAGTTACTAAATTTATCTGGCAACAGACAAAATTTGCGCAATTATTTCAATGGTGTGCAAAAGTTTTTGAATTTTTCACGTTTAAATATTAATTTCTCTCTTTTTCTTTCCTCTTGTCGGGAAAATAACGTATCTTTGCAAGGTTTTAAAGGGCTGTTTGGCCCTTCCTGACTTTTCAACTAACTTATATAATAAATTTCGCTATGTCAAACAACAAGGAAAAGCTCTTTACAGAGTTTCAAGCTCCCACCACCCAGGAGTGGCTTGACAAAATTCAAGTCGACCTGAAAGGAGCTGATTTCAACAAGAGACTCGTATGGAGAACCAATGAAGGTTTTAATGTGCAGCCTTTCTATCGCCGCGAGGATGTCTTGAAACTCAAGACACCAGAGGCACTGCCCGGTGAGTTCCCATTCGTCCGTGGCAACAAGAAAGACAACAATGTGTGGTATGTGCGCCAGAACATCATGGCCGATGACGCCGCTACAGCCAACGCAAAAGCGCTCGATATCCTGAACAAGGGTATCGACTCTCTGGGATTCCATATCCCAGGAGACCAGGTGAGTGACGAGTTTATCGACACCTTACTAAAAGACATCCAGTGTGAGTGCATCGAGGTCAACTTCCAGACCTGTCCGCGCAAGACCCTGAAGCTCGTGGAGACACTCAAAGCCTACTTCGAGAAGAAAGGCTATGACAAAGAGCGCCTCGTGGGCAGTGTGGCTTTCGACCCCATCTGCAAGATGGTGAACAAGGGCAAGGACACCACCGAGCTGCTTGACACCGCCAAGGACCTCGTGTTGGCTCTCAAAGATTACCCACAATTCCGCTGTATCGCTGTCTGCAGTGACACACTCAACAATGCCGGCGCTTACATCGTGCAGGAGTTGGGATATGCACTGGCTTGGGGTAATGAGTACATGCAGCTGCTCACAGAGGCTGGCGTCGACGCTGACTTGGCAGCAAGCAAGATCAAGTTCAACATGGGCGTCTCGGAAAACTACTTCATGGAGCTGGCCAAATTCCGCGCAGCACGTATGCTCTGGGCACAGATCGTGAAGCAGTATGAGCCAAAGTGCGACTGCGCTTGCCAGATGATCGTCAATGCCACGACATCTAAATACAACCAGACTCTCTTCGACAGCTACGTCAACCTGCTGCGCTCGCAGACAGAGGCGATGAGTGCTGCTCTCGCAGGTATCCACTCCATGGTCGTCACACCATTTGACGCACCATACGAGACTCCCAACGACTTCTCAGAGCGCATCGCACGCAACCAGCAGCTGCTGCTCAAAGAGGAGTGCCACTTCGGAGCTGTGGTCGATCCAGGAGCCGGTTCGTATTATATCGAGCACCTCACCGACAGTCTCGCTGTCGAAGCATGGAAAATCTTCCTCCAGGTGGAGGAGGACGGCGGATTCCTCGCTGCTGCCAAAGAAGGCAAGGTGCAGGATGTCATCAACGCCACCAACGAGAAGCGTCACGGCGACGCCGCCAAGCGCAAGGAGTTCATCCTCGGCACCAACCAGTTCCCCAACTTCACTGAGAAGTCTGACGGCAAGTCGGCCAATAACTGCAAGTGCTGCTGCCAGGGACAGGAGCCGGGAACACTCAAGGCCATTCAGTCGACAAGACTGGCAGCCGACTTCGAAGACCTGCGTATACACACCGAGCAGACAAGGGTGCCAGTGGCATTCATGCTCACCATCGGCAACCTGGCCATGCGTCAGGCACGCGCACAGTTCTCGTGCAACTTCCTCGCATGTGCAGGATATAAGGTGATCGACAACCTCGGATTCAAGACCGTAGAGGAGGGTGTGGACGCCGCACTTGAGGCTGGTGCCGACATCGTAGTGCTTTGCTCCAGCGACGACGAGTATGCTGAGTATGCCATCCCGGCATTCAAGTATCTCGACGGAAGAGCAATGTTTGTCGTGGCTGGTGCCCCGGCATGCATGGAAGACCTGAAAGCCGCCGGTATCGAGAACTTCGTACACGTGCGCTGCAACGTGCTTGAGACTTTGAAAGAATACAATGCCAAGTTAGGAATCTAAGAACATCCAGAATCATGAGAAAGAATTTTAAAGATATAGACATATATGCTGGTATTCAGGCACAAAATGGTGCTGAATGGCAGAAAGCTAACGGCATTGCTTACAACTGGAAAACTCCAGAGCACATTGAGGTAAAGCCGGTTTATACAAAAGAAGACCTCGAGGGCATGGAGCACCTCGACTTCACCGCGGGCATACCACCTTATCTGCGTGGACCGTACTCTATGATGTACCCCTTCCGCCCATGGACCATCCGCCAGTATGCTGGATTCTCCACCGCTGAGGAGTCCAACGCATTCTATCGCCGTAACCTGGCATCAGGACAGAAAGGTCTTTCTGTGGCCTTCGACCTGCCCACACACCGTGGCTACGACCCCGACAACGCCCGCGTGGTGGGTGATGTGGGAAAGGCCGGTGTGTCTATCTGCAATGAGGAGAATATGAAGGTGCTCTTCTCTGGCATACCTCTTAATAAAATGTCGGTGTCCATGACCATGAACGGTGCTGTGCTTCCTATCCTCGCTTTCTATATCGTGGCAGGTCTGGAGCAGGGCGCTAAACTCGAAGAGATGGCTGGTACCATCCAGAACGACATCCTCAAGGAGTTTATGGTGCGCAACACCTATATTTATCCACCAGCATTCTCCATGAAGATTATCGCCGACATCTTCGAGTTTACCTCACAGAAGATGCCGAAGTTCAACTCTATCTCCATCTCCGGATATCACATGCAGGAGGCTGGTGCCACCGCCGACATTGAGTTGGCATACACCCTGGCCGACGGTATGGACTACATCCGCACAGGTGTCAACGCAGGTATCGACGTCGACGCATTTGCACCACGTCTGTCATTCTTCTGGGCTATCGGTATGAACCACTTCATGGAGATTGCCAAGATGCGTGCCGGACGTCTGCTCTGGGCCAAGATCGTGAAGAGCTTCGGCGCCAAGAACCCGAAGTCACTCGCTCTGCGTACCCACTCACAGACTTCAGGATGGTCGCTCACGGAGCAAGACCCCTTCAACAATGTGGGACGTACCTGTATCGAGGCTATGGCAGCTGTGCTGGGACATACTCAGTCACTTCACACCAACGCCCTCGACGAGGCTATCGCACTGCCTACCGACTTCTCCGCACGTATCGCACGTAACACCCAGATCTACATCCAGAATGAGACCAAGGTGTGCAAGCAGATCGACCCATGGGCCGGTTCTTACTATGTGGAGACGCTGACCAACGAACTGGTGCACAAGGCATGGGAGCACATCCAGGAAATTGAGAAACTGGGTGGTATGGCCAAGGCTATCGAGACGGGTCTGCCAAAGATGCGTATCGAGGAGGCTGCAGCACGTACACAGGCTCGTATCGACTCTGGTGTGCAGACCATCGTGGGTACCAACAAATACCGTCTCGACCACGAGGATCCTATCGACATCCTCGAGGTGGACAACACCGCCGTGCGCAAGCAGCAGGAGGAGTCGCTCGCAGCCGTACGTGGCTCACGCGACGAGGCCGCTTGCCAGGAGGCTCTCAAAGCCATCACCGCATGTGTGCGCGACTTCAACGAGGGTCGCAAGAGCAAGGACAACCTGCTCGACCTGGCTGTCAAGGCAGCACAGCTCCGTTGTACACTCGGTGAGATCAGTGATGCCTGCGAGGAGATCGTGGGCCGTTATAAGGCAGTAATCAGAACTATTTCAGGCGTGTATTCAGCAGAAAGCAAAAACGACTCCGACTTTGAGAAAGCTTGTGAGTTGACAGAGGAGTTTGCCAAGAAAGAGGGCCGTCGCCCGCGTATCTTTGTGGCTAAAATGGGTCAGGACGGTCACGACCGTGGTGCCAAAGTGGTGGCAACAGGTTATGCCGACTGTGGTTTCGACGTGGATATGGGACCGCTCTTCCAGACACCAGCAGAGGCCGCACGTGAGGCCGTGGAGAACGATGTGCATGTAGTGGGCGCCTCATCGCTCGCCGCAGGTCACAAGACGCTGATTCCACAGCTCATCGAGGAACTCAAGCGCCTCGGACGACCTGACATCATGGTCATCGCAGGTGGTGTCATCCCGGCTCAGGACTACGACTTCCTCTACAAGGCTGGTGTGGCTGCCATCTTCGGACCTGGTACCTCCGTGGCTAAGGCTGCTGTCGAGATGATGAATATCCTCCTGGATAAATAATCACCGACCGTACACTGACGAATCCTCGTCATAGCACGATGATAATGATTTCGGACATCCCTCGAGGGATGTCCGAAATGTTTTTTGTGGGTTTTATGGAGTAAACCAATTCTTTTTTGTATTTTTGCACAAAAGCTTCCCTTGCGTGGAAAGGGGCAGCCTGGAAATAATCAGTCTCATCGTTTCATCTATATTTATGTTTTTTATGAAACCAGCCTTCATAAAACAGTCTTTCATCAGTCTTTTACTGATGCTGACAGCGACACACCTTGCTGCTCAGACCATCGATTTGTCGGGAACGTGGCGATTTGCTATAGGTGAGAAACCTGAATATCAAGATGTTATCACACTGCCAGGCTCAATGGTGACAGAGGGCAAAGGCGATGACGTGACCGTCAACACGGTGTGGACGGGAAGCACCTACGACTCCTCATATTATTTCAACCCGCACATGGAGAAATACCGGCGACCGGGGAATGTGAAGTTTCCTTTCTTCCTGACACCCGAGAAAAACTATGTGGGGCATGCCTGGTATCAGCGAGATATCGTTGTGCCACGGTCGTGGCGTAAACGCAAGGTGACGCTCTTCCTCGAACGGCCACATATCGAGACCACTGTCTATGTCAACGGCAACAAGGTGGGGCATCAGATGTCACTGAGTGTGCCTCATGAATATGATATCACACCTTACATCAAGTTAGGCAAGTCCAATGAAATCGCCATCCAGATCTACAACGGCATCGAGAATGTGTGCGTGGGACAAGACTCACACAGTGTGACAGACCAGACGCAAGGCAACTGGAACGGCATCACAGGGCGCATACAACTCCTGGCACGTCCCGTCATCAACAGACTGAGGGCGGTGCCGGATGTCAGCAACCATACGGTGTGTGTGGAGATCAACGATGAGAAATTTACCCTTCCGCTGGGCGACGATGGCAGATGGTGGGATGAGTACCACCCCAACTTATATAAAAAGGTGGTCGATTATCATGGATATCCCGTGGAAGTGTCATTTGGACTGCGAGATATCAAAACCGATGGCCGACAAATCTGTCTCAATGGACGCCCTGTATGGATGAGGGGCACCGTGGAGAACTGCTGTTTCCCGGAGACGGGATATCCACCTACAGATGTGAAGACATGGATGGAGGTACTGGGAAAATGTAAGGAATATGGTCTCAACCATGTCAGGTTTCACTCTTTTTGCCCACCAGAAGCGGCTTTTGTGGCAGCTGACAGCTTAGGTATGTACCTGCAGCCTGAAGGCCCGTCGTGGCCCAATCATGGGGTGAGACTGCGTCGTGGACAGGCCATCGACCAATATCTGCTGGACGAATGCAAGCGCATCGTCGACCGGTATGGGCATCACCCCTCCTTTGTCATGATGGCCGCAGGCAATGAGCCAGCCGGTGACTGGGTGGCTTGGTGCAACGACTTCGTCAGGGAAATGAAGCAGTATGACCCCTCCAAAATCTATTGCGGGGCCTCTGTGGGCGGAGGATGGGCCTGGGATGACGGTTCGCAATACCATGTCAAAGGTGGCGCACGTGGTCTTGACTGGGACCGTCGTGCACCCCACGCCGACGATGATTATTACGAGCAGTTGCTGTTCCCGCGCAATTATAAGGACAGCGTGCCCAATCAGACGCCCATCATCGCACATGAGCAGGGACAGTGGTGCGCTTTCCCTGACCTGAAGGAGACCAGCCAATACACTGGGGCGTACAAGGCGAAGAATTTTGAGATTTTCAGCGACTTGTTGCATGGCAATGGCATGGCGACGCAGGCAGAGAAATTCCTGCATGCCAGTGGCCGTCTGCAGGTGCTGGCTTACAAATATGAGATGGAGCGCAACCTGCGCACACGCGACTATGCTGGATTTCAGTTGCTTGCGCTCAACGACTATAGCGGTCAGGGCACCGCACTGGTGGGACCGCTCAATGTGCATTGGCGGGAGAAAGGATATACCACGGCTCAGGAGTGGCGCTCATTCTGTTCGGAGGTGGTGCCGCTGGCCAAATGGCCACGGTTCGTCTATCGGAGCGATGAACAACTCGACGTGCCCGTAGAACTCTACAATGCCTCCGATGCAGTCATCAAAGGTGCCACCTGCCGATACCGTGTGGAGGGAGAAGGCCTACGCTTTGAAGACCGGCTTTGTCAGGGTGACCTGCCCCGTGGCAAGAACATCGCATTGGGCCACATCAAGATGGACTTGGCAACAGTGAAAGCACCTTCATGTCTGAAGGTCAGTGTCGAAGTGGCGGAAGGAGAAAAAGTGCGTGCGTACAACGAATGGGAGGTATGGGTCTATCCCGCACAGTTGCCTGCTCAAGACGAAAGTCAAGTCTATATCACCGATTCAATCGACGAACGGGCTGTACAGGTGTTGGCAGATGGTGGAAAGGTGTTGGTCACCGCTGCGGGGAAAGTCAGCTACGGCAATGATGTGTCGCACCATTACCTGCCGGTGTTCTGGAATACCAGTTGGTTTAAGATGAGGCCGCCTCATACGACCGGTGCTTATATCCAGCATGACCACCCCGTCTTCCGCGAATTCCCGACAGACGACTGGCAAAACCTCAACTGGTGGGAGTTGGTCAACCGCGCACAGGTGATCAACCTCTCGGAGTTTCCTAAAGGCTATCAGCCCATCGTACAACCTATTGACACCTGGCATGTGAGCCGCAAATTGGGCATGCTCGTGGAGGCAAATGT
The DNA here is from genome assembly GCA_902780635.1 of uncultured Prevotellaceae bacterium. Classification (GTDB taxonomy): domain Bacteria; phylum Bacteroidota; class Bacteroidia; order Bacteroidales; family Bacteroidaceae; genus Prevotella. The sequence continues at coordinate 273,397 of CACZGH010000001.1, read as the reverse complement.
ACTGAAAGGGAAATTGTTGATGACGACGATGGATATCACCAGCGACCTGAACCGTCGCGTGGTGGCACGACAACTGCGCCATAGCATCATCAGCTATATGAACAGCGAGGAGTTTAGTCCTACTCTCACTTTACCCATAGAGACTCTTCAGCATCTTTTTGTACAGACAGCCCCGCCTGTCAATATGTTCACCAAAGAATCACCCGATGAACTGAAACCCAAGATTGCGAACAATTGATGGAGGAAAAGACAGTTATTGCCTTTGCCTGACAGCCTCAAACAGTAGGATGGCGGCACTGACCGACACGTTGAGTGAGTCGAGACGGCCAAGCATGGGGATGCGGATATGAGCGTCGGCAGCCTGACGCCAGATGTCGGTCAGACCTGTTGACTCCGTGCCCATGACGAGGGCAGTGCCACAGCGCATGTCGGTGTCGTAATACAACTCAGAGTCTTGCAACTGAGCAGTGAGGATGCGGATGCTTCTTGACTTGAGAAAGCGAATGCATTCTTCTGAAGAACAGGCCACACATGGCACACTGAAGAATGCACCGATAGAATTGCGTATCAAATTGGGATTATAGAGGTCGGTCAGCGGGTCGCAGACGATCACAGCATCGGCGTGGGCAGCATCGGCGCTTCTCAGCACAGCACCGATGTTGCCGGGCTTTTCCACCCCTTCCAGCACCATCAGCAGTGGATGCTCTGGCAAAGACAGGTCTTCAAGTCGGAGCGGACGGACCTTCACCTCTGCGATGATGCCTTCTGTGCCGCCACGGTAGGCCATCTTGTCATAGACTTCGGGTGTGACCTCAAAACAGGTGACAGCGTCTAAGTAAGAGGGCAGGGCCGCACTTCCAGTGGCGCGCTCCAGGATGGACGGACAATAATATGCCGCCTGTATCTCATATCCAGCGCCGGCGCAATGACCCAGTTCGCGCAGGCCTTCCACGACGAAAAGCCCGCTCTTCTGACGCTCTGCTGATTTCTTCTGCAGTGCGACCATCTTTTTGATCCTGTCATTCTGCTGGCTGGAAATCATCATCTTTTATTCAATGCTTTCAATCTTGACGCCATCCAGTTCCTCCATGATGCCTAAAATGCGCGACTCGTATTTGTCACGTCTCACTTTCACCTCTATCGACACGGTGTAGTGGGGGTGGTCGGTGTTGTCCTCCTCACGCATGTTGTAGGAGTCGATGCCCATCCCGTCATGACGGAAGCGGTCGAGCACCTGGCGCACGAAGTCGAGGCTGGGGGAAGAGAAGGTGATGGCCACATTGCGGGTGCCAAAGTGCTGCAGCACATAGTTGAGGACCTCAAGGCAGATAAGTACCATCACGGTGGCGGTGATAGCCAGGGTATATAAGCCTGAGCCACAGGTCATACCGATGGCGGCTGTCACCCAAAGGCCTGCCGCAGTGGTAAGGCCTTTCACCACGTGTTTCTGGAAAATGATGGTACCGGCGCCGATAAAACCGATGCCACTCACCACCTGCGCTGCTACACGTGAGGGGTCGAGACGCACGTTGATGCCCTGATGGTGGAGGATGTCCATGAAACCAAACTGTGAGATAATCATAAACAGTGCGCTGCCCAAGGCCACAAGGAAGTGGGTGCGGAAACCTGCCTCCTTGGCGCGGTAACCGCGCTCCAGACCGATAGCACCACCCATGATGGCGGCGGCAAAAAGCCGAAGGATAAACTCTGCTGTCATCGTTATTAGGATAAATGGTGATTATTGGAATATTAACTCTTCTTTCTCTGGATGCTTGTCGATGTGGATGGTGGAGCCTTGGCTGACTTCACCACCGAGGATGCGCTCGCACAGACCGTCTTCGATGTAGTTCTGGATGGCACGCTTGAGGGGGCGGGCACCAAACTGCACGTCGTAGCCTTTGCTGGCGACAAACTCTTTGGCCGAGTCGCTGATCTCAAGATGGTAGCCCAAGTCTTCCACACGTTTGAAGAGGCCGCGCAACTCAATGTTGACAATCCGCTTGATGGCGTCGAGGTCAAGTTGGTCGAAGGTGATGATCTCGTCGAGACGGTTCAGAAACTCAGGGGCAAACTGCTTGCTCAGGCTCTTCTGGATGATGGAACGGGCATGCTGCTTGTCACTCTCGTCCATACTCAGACCGATGGCGCCACCAGCATTGAAACCGATGCCGCGACCAAACTCTTTCAACTGCCGTGTACCGGCATTGGAGGTCATGATAATCACCGTGTTGCGGAAATCGACCAGACGACCGTTGCCGTCTGTCAGACGTCCTTCGTCGAGCACCTGCAGCAGAAGGTTGAACACGTTGCCGTGGGCTTTCTCTATCTCGTCGAGCAAGACGATGGAGTAGGGGTGACGGCGCACACGCTCGGTCAGCTGACCACCCTCCTCATAACCGACGTATCCCGGAGGGGCACCAATCAGACGAGACACATTGAACCCTTCCGTATATTCGCTCATGTCGATACGTATCAGGTCGTCGGTGCTGCCAAACATATACTCGGCCAGTTTCTTGGCCAGGTAGGTCTTACCCACACCTGTCGGACCGAGAAACATGAAGACGCCGATGGGATGGTTGGGCTCTTTCAGACCCACGCGGTTGCGCTGGATGGCTTTCACCATCTTGTCGATGGCGGCATCCTGGGCGATGACCGCGTTTTTCAACTCCGTGCCCATCACACGCAGACGGGCACCCTCGGCCTCGGCCATGCGTTGCACGGGCACGCCGGTCATCATCGACACGACGTCGGCCACTTCTTTCTCTGTCACCGTCTCACGTGTGCCGCTCTCGCCATTGCTCCAGTCGTCGTTCATCTTCTGAAGCTCTTGCTCAAGCATCAGCTGGCGGTCGCGGTAACTGGCTGCCAACTCGTAATTCTGGTTCTGTACGGCACTTTGTTTCTTCTTTTTCACCGCCTCTATCTCCTTCTCCTTCTCGGCGATCTCAGGAGGTATCTGTGCATGCTGCAAATGTACACGTGAGCCCACCTCGTCGAGTGCGTCGATGGCCTTGTCGGGGAAAGCACGGTCGGTGACATAGCGCTCTGTCAGTTTGACACAGGCCTCTATGGCATCGTCGGTGTAGTCCACGTGGTGATGCTGCTCGTAGCGGTCTTTGATATTGGAGAGGATCTGTAGCGTCTCATCCACGGTGGTAGGCTCCACCAGCACTTTCTGGAAACGACGCTCCAAAGCTCCGTCTTTCTCGATGCTGTTGCGATACTCGTCGAGGGTTGTGGCTCCGATACACTGGATGGTGCCACGCGCCAGGGCTGGCTTGAGGATGTTGGCGGCATCCATCGAACCAGGGGTGGAACCGGCACCAATCATCGTGTGCACCTCGTCGATGAAGATGATGATGTCGGGGTTCTGCTCCAGTTCTTTGATAAGTGCCTTGATGCGCTCCTCAAACTGTCCGCGATATTTCGTGCCTGCCACCACAGAGGTGAGGTCGAGGCTCACTAAACGTTTATTAAAAAGGATAGGCGATGTGCGATGCTTCACAATCATCTGTGCCAAACCTTCCACAATGGCACTCTTGCCCACGCCTGGCTCACCGATGAGCACAGGGTTGTTTTTCTTGCGGCGACAAAGTATCTCCATCACACGCTGCATCTCTTTCTCACGGCCCACAACAGGGTCGAGTTTACCTTCAGATGCGGCTTTGGTCAGGTCTGCAGAGAAATTATCGAGCACAGGGGTCTTGCCAGAGGGCTTGCGAGTCTGTGTCGTGGAGCCCTTGGCCTGCTGGCTCTTGCCAGTGTCTTCACTCTGGCTGTTCATCAGGTTGTCATCATCGTCTTCGTCATAACCCTCATCGGGCAAACCAATACCATCTTTGGGCACATTGGCCTGAAGTTGGAAATAGGTCAGTGCGTCTTCGTAATTCATGTTGTTGATTTCTAATACTTCTTTGGCACCATTCTTCACTTGGTCGTGAAGGATGGCTAATAGCAGGTGATGCACGTCCACCGTCTGAGTGCGCTGGATGCGAGCTTCAAGTACTGCCAATTTTAAAATATTGCTTGCTTTGTCATTGAGAACCAATTCTCGTGCGTGAACGGGCTGCCCCATTCCCTCCTTTCTGACTCTTTCCTCAAGGTCGCTCTTCATGGCGGAAATGTCTACTCGCATCTCCTTGAGGTAATCATGCACTCGCCCGGAACGCTCACGGAGAATGCCCATGAGCAGGTGCTCCGGACCGACACTGCGGCTGGCCAGACGGGTCGCCTCTTCACGGCTGAAAGAGAGGATCTCTGATACCTTGGGTGAGAACTGACTGGTCATTGTCTTTTTACCTTTCTTTTAATATACTTCAAACAATATCTTCCTAGCAAATAGCGTGCCAAAGTTGAGATGTCCGCTTTTGCGATTCGCGATTTGCTGTTTGCTTTTCGCAATTCGTACCACCAACACCACACGCGAATAGCGAAAGGCTAATCGCGAACGGTTAACCGCTAACCGCGAACTTCCAACCCCGTCCCTACAGCCTCATGACAGTTGTGAAATGATGCTTGAAAGCCTCAGTCACGTCGGTTGGGTCTCCTTTGAAGATGCCAAACACACTGCTGCCGCTGCCTGACATTTGGGCATAGACAGCGCCCATGTCATAGAGACATTGTTTGATAAACCCTATCTCGGGATAAATGTCGAAGATGGGATCCTCAAAGTCGTTGCTCAGGCGGCCGCTCCAGGTCTCGATGGGCTGGCTCACTACCTCACGGCAGCACCATTCTGGCTGACAGGGATGGATGTTGCCGTAAGCCTCTTTGGTAGATACAGCGATATCAGGTTTGACAAGCGCCAAATAATAACCCTTGAGTGAGGGTATACCGTCGGGAAGGGGTTCCAGGCGGTCGCCGATGCCCTGAGCGTAAGCAGGGTGGGAACGGATGAAAAAAGCGCAGTCGGCTCCCAGACGGGCGGCATAATGCTCCATTTTCTCCATGTCTATGCCCAACTGATACTGTGCATTGAGCAGTGTGATCATATAGGCAGCGTCACTCGAACCGCCTCCGAGGCCGGCTTGTGAGGGGATGCCCTTGTGCAGGTGTACGTGCAGACGAGGCAACTGATAGTCTGCTGCCAACAGTCGGTAGGCTTTGGTCACGAGATTGTCTTCGTCATTGCTTTGTATGTCGATGCCTGTCACTTTGATGTCACAGTCGAGTGCGCTGGGAAACGCGTCGTCCATCTCGCAGATCTCAAGTGCGTCATGCAGTGGGATGGGATAAAACACGGTCTCCAAGTCATGGTAGCCGTCAGGACGGCGAGACACCACATTCAGACCTAAATTGAGTTTGGCACAGGGGAATACAATCATTGCTGGATTTTTTATCTTTTTATTCTTTTTTTTCGATATTACGTTATTTCGAGGTTTCCAGTCTCCCCTCCTTTGGAGGGGCTGGGGGAGGTGTTGGGGGAGGTGTTGAGGGAGGTGTTAGGTTTCTCATCTCGACGCCCTAAAACTCTCCATGTTCTCGTAGCGCCGCCTCATCATTCGCACGTAGATGTTGCGTATCCAGTATTTATTGGCCAGGATGAAGCCTATACCGATGAGGGCGATGAGCACGTAAGCCAGGTTCTTGTCCATGAAGAGGGGTAGCACACCTATCACGATGGGAGGGATGAAGAGTGCCGCCATCTCCACAGCCAACTGGATGTAATTGTTCTCTACGGTACCCTTGCCGATGAATTTGGTGTTCAGCGGAATGGTCTGCTTGTTGTAGATGGCCATATGCAGGAAGATGCAGTAGATGGGGCCGGCTGTCAACAACATCACCGACAACATCATCATCAGACTACATTTGTCCATCACGATGACAGGTATCATCAGAATGAAGGGCACAAGAAGCAGCAGAGCGTAGAAGAAATACTTGGCTTTCAGCAGCGAGATGATGTTCTCTTTGTGTACCATGAGGCACTCGATGTAGTTGCCCTCGTAGCACATGGTACGCACCAGGATGGTGGCGCCATAGATGGCGAAGTTGTACACGCAGAGGAAGATGGTCATGCCACCGTCGTAGATGTCGGTGAAGGAAATCAGCAAACTGAAGACCAACACCAGGATATTGACGCTGATGAAACTACGGCGGATGTTCTTGTTGCGCATGATGCTCTTGATCTCCAGTTTGAGATACTCGCCCAGTTCGCCGTAGCGGTCGAGTGCATTCAGCTGGCTCACGTGTCTGAGTGTGGTCTTCTCTTGTCTGGACAGTTCTGCATAGACTGTGGCGTACTGCACCCGGCGGTTGATGAGTATCAGCAGGGCAAGCACCAACAAAAGGGGGATGAACAGCAGTGGCGACCATCGGGCTGCCATGTCACCCAGCGGGGCGTAGGTCTCGCACAGCTTCACGATGCTGGCGTCATGGCCGATATACCAGGGGGAGAAGATGGCTGCGAAGATGACAGCGGGGATGATCCACCAATAGGAATGCTGGTTGATGAGTGTGCGCACCAGCATATACAACTGGCTGCTAATGAGGATGATCAGGTAGATGGCCAACAGAAAGCCGATGGTAGACACGAAGCCCTCGCTGAAGACCACCGACATGATGGAGTAGGGCAGAAACAGGGCAAACCATATCAGGTTGCCCGAACTGGTCACGGAGTTGAAGATAAAGCACTCTATACAGGCATACTTGCTGATAGGCAGAAGCACATAAGGCTTGATCTGCTGCGAGGGAGTCTGCTGTGCCATGAAACGGAAGAAGAAGTCTACCGCAAAGATGAAAGGCATGAGGCCAAACATCAGTTCACAGGCTGTGCGTGACTCACTCGAATTGGCGATGAGTGCGAGCATCACTGAGATAAACATCAGGTAAAGGATGGTAAATGCCGCACCGAAATACATGATGGCTTTGCCTACTTTGTTTTGGTTGAAAGCCACATTGCGTTTCGCAGACAATTTGATATGCTGTCTCAGCGTCTTAATCAATTCCCAGCGTGTCATTTTTCTGTTTCGTTTTTTATTGTAACTCTTGGCTCTTCGTTTTTAATTGCACCTTTGCTCTCTTCAACATTATCGCAGGTCGATCACTTCCGCCTCGGGGAAGTCTTTTGAGTTGAAGGTGAAGGAGGCATCACTCTGCTTCACAGCCTTGAAATTGCTGATGGCCACAGTGGTCCATTTTCCTTTCGTCTTCATCTTCACCGTGGTGGGCAGGTAGGTCTTGCTGTTCACGGTGATATACATCTCCTGGATGGCGCGACTCTTGTTCTGGGCGGTGAGGTGTATCTGATAGTTTCCTTTCACGTTGGTCATCCCCAGAGTGTAGCCTTTTTTGTAGAGTGTAATAAAGGTGTATGGATTCATCTTGGCTTGTTGGGCCTCGGTGGGATTACTCACATTCACCTCTTCATTGTCTTTCATATAGGTCCACTGGGTCTTGCCATTGTACCACACAGAGGCTTCGGGGGTGGTGGCGCGAAATTTGTTGCCTTTGATGGCGATGGTGCCAGACACCGTGCCGGTCGACTCACCAGAGATTTTGAAACTGGCACTCGCACCGTCTTTGTTGTTGACGATGGAGGCGGTCTTGTCGAGTATTTGTCTCGCTTTCGTGGCGTTCTGGGCGTATACGCCCATGCTGATCAGTGCCACTATGGTCATGAAGATAACTCTTTTCATTTTTGTCTTTTTTTTGAGGGTTTGAGGTTTTACCGGAGATTCGGGATCGCCCAGACTATCTGGAGATTCGGGTTTTCCGGAGATTCCGGTCTTTCCTTTCTTTCAATCCATTACTTGATTTGCTGTATCAGGGTGGTCAGACTGTTCTCATCGGTGATGAGCACCTCACGAGGCTTGCTGCCTTGGGCGGCACCTACGACACCTGCCTTCTCGAGCTGGTCCATCAGACGGCCGGCGCGGTTGTAACCGATAGAAAACTTGCGCTGAATCATACTTGTGGAGCCTTGCTGGGTAATCACGATGTGGCGGGCTGCTTCTTCAAACAGCGGGTCGAGTGACGATACCTCCACGGTACCTCCATCCATTGTCGTCTCTTCGCCGATTGGTTCGGGCAGTTCCATGGGCGCGGTGGGACCAGACTGCTGAGACACATACTCGTTGATGCGTTCCACCTCTGGGGTATCGATGAAGGCACACTGCACACGCACGGGGTCGCTGCCGTTGAGGATCAGCATGTCGCCACGACCCACCAATTGGTTGGCGCCGGGACGGTCCAGAATGGTGCGCGAGTCGATCATCGCACTCACCTTGAAGGCCATACGGCCAGGGAAGTTGGCTTTGATGTTACCCGTGATGATGCTGGTGGTGGGGCGCTGTGTGGCTATCACCATGTGGATGCCCACGGCACGTGCCAACTGTGCGATACGGGCGATGGGAAGTTCGATTTCTTTGCCGGCTGTCATGATGAGGTCGCCAAACTCGTCGATGATCACCACGATATAAGGCATATATTCGTGGCCTTCAGAGATATTGAGTTTGTGGTTGACAAACTTCTGGTTGTATTCTTTGATGTTGCGAGCCTTGGCTTGCTTGAGCATGTCATAGCGATGGTCCATCAGCGTGCAGAGACTCTTCAGGGTGCGCACCACTTTGGTCACATCAGTGATGATGGGCTCGTCGTCGTCATCGACAGTTGCCATGAAGTGGTCAGCGATGGGGGTGTAGACACTGAACTCCACTTTCTTGGGGTCGATCAGCACAAACTTCAGCTCGTTGGGGTGTTTCTTGTAGAGCAGCGAGGTGATGATGGCGTTCAGACCCACTGATTTACCTTGTCCTGTGGCACCAGCTACCAGCAGGTGGGGGATTTTGGCCAGGTCGACCATATACACTTCGTTGGTGATGGTCTTGCCCAAAGCGATGGGCAACTCCATCTTCGACTCCTGAAACTTCTTGCTGTCCAGTATGCTACGCATCGACACGATGTTGGGTTTGGCATTGGGTACCTCAATACCAATGGTGCCCTTGCCGGGAATCGGCGCGATGATACGGATACCTAAGGCCGACAAACTCAGGGCGATGTCGTCTTCGAGGTTGCGGATCTTGGAGATGCGCACACCTTCGGCCGGTGTGATCTCATAGAGGGTGATGGTGGGACCTACCGTGGCTTTGATTTCCTTGATTTGGACACCAAAGCTGCCCAGCACCTTCACAATCTGGTTCTTGTTGGCCAGTTGCTCAGCCTCGTCGATGTAGGGCTTGCCGTCGTTCTCATAACGTTTCAGCAGGTCGAGTGTGGGATATTTGTAGCGCGTGAAGGGCTCCTTGGGGTTGATGGGGGTGCTCAGTGGGTCGTCGCCGGTCAGGGTCTTGCCTTTGGCGCGCTCCTCTTCCACACCTGCGTCAATCTCCATTTCTATCTGGCCTGTCTTCTTGCTGCCGGCCTCTGGACGTGGACGCCTGATCTTGCCGAAGTCGGCCTCATTGTAGGCGGGTTCTACGACGGTGACCTTGCCGTCATCGGTGAATTCCACGGTCTGGGGGGCCGGATTGTCATAGACGGCCAATGGTTGTGTGGTAGTTTCGGAAGCATAGGCCGAGCCATTGTCGCCGTGGTTGTTGGTGATCGTAAACTGCACCTTCTGCAACAGTCGGGAAGGGTTGAGGATATTGCGCACGTGATACACCGTCTCGGCACTCAGATAGGTGATATAGGCTAAGGCGACCACCACCAGGAGGGCGATGAGGCCGGGTGTGCCCACCACATTCTCGATGGCCTGAGCGCAGTACAAACCATGGTCGCCGCCAGGGTTGAAGATGGCATTGCTGAAAAGGGGCGTGAGAAACTTGGCAAAAGCCACTGAACACCAGATCATGATCAGCGAGATGGAGAAAAACCATTTTAACAGACCAATGCTGGTGTAAGCCTTGGTCAACTTCAGACCTACGAGGACGATAAAAATAGGAATGCCGAATGCTGCCAGACCGAAACATCTGGAGATGAGAAAGTCGGACACGATGGCTCCGATTGAGCCGCAGATGTTTTGGAAGGTATGGTTAGGATTGGCCACCTCACCCTCTTTCAACGCCAGTACCAGACTTTGGTCGGCCTCGCCGGTAGTGAAATAGGACGAGAAAGCTATCAGCAGACAAATCGCCAGCACGAATAGGAAGAATCCTATCGTGAAAGAGGTGCGTTCGTCTCTGAGAAACTGAATCCCTAAAGATTCACTGAATGATGTTTGCTTTTTAATTGGTTTCTTACGAGCCATTTTTGTACTATTTTGCTTTTGAGGCGCATCTGGCGCCCGATACATATTCTACATTTCCAATTCGGAGGCTTGCCTCCGTTTATTTTTTGCAAAAGTAAAAGAAAAAAACAAGAAAACGAACATAATTTCATAACTTTTTTCTATTTTTGCAAATTGTAACGATTTTCAATGGATAAAACGATTTTTAAGAATTACGATAAAAAGCAGATCGCACAGTTGCCAAAGGCCACTTTCCCCGGACGTATCATCGTTATCGCCACGGCAAAGGAAACGGAAAAGGCTGTAGATTATCTGTTGGGATGCCCCATTTTGGGCTTAGACACTGAAACGAAACCTTCCTTCAAGAAAGGAAGGCAGAATGTGGTGTCTTTGTTGCAAGTGTCCTCTCTCGACACCTGTTTCCTCTTCAGGCTGCATCTCACCGGCTTGACACCAGCGCTCGTGAGGCTGCTCGAGGACACTACGGTGCCCAAGGTGGGGCTGTCGCTCGGCGACGATGTCCTCTCGCTACACAAACGGGGTGACTTCAAGCCCGGCTATCTCATCGACCTACAGGATCACATGCGCGAACTTGGCGTGGAAGACCTGAGCCTGCAAAAACTCTATGCCAATTTCTTCTCACAGAAAATCAGTAAGACACAGCAGCTGTCCAACTGGGAGAAAGACATCCTTGACGAGAAGCAGAAAATCTATGCAGCCACCGACGCTTGGGCCTGCATTATGCTTTACCGTGAATATATCAGAATGAAGGAGCAAGGCCATTACATCCTGGTAGACAATACTCCTCCACCAGCCCCATCAGACCCATCCGCTCCATCAGACCCATCCACCCCAATAGACCCATTATCCCCATCCATCCCATAATTATTCTACAATGCCCTACCCGAAAATAGTCCTAAAAAAAGGAAAAGAGGAAAGCCTTTTGCGTTTCCACCCCTGGATTTTCTCAGGAGCCATCCATCATATAGACGACGGCGTGAAGGAGGGTGATGTCGTCAGTGTTTACACGGCAGGTGGTGAATTCATCGCAAACGGTCACTTCCAGCAAGGCACCATTGCCGTCAGGGTGCTCACTTTCGACGATGTCACCATCGATGCCGGTTTCTGGAAGCATCGGCTTCTCTCAGCACTGCGTATGCGACAGGCCATCGGCATCGCCGACAGTCCCATCAACAACACCTTCCGTCTAGTGCATGGCGAGGGCGACAGTCTCCCAGGGCTGGTCATCGACTGCTATGGACCCACGGCGGTGATGCAGGCGCACAGTGTGGGGATGCATCTCTGCCGGCATGAAGTGGCACAGGCATTGACCGAGGTGATGGGAAGCCGCATCAGGAGCATTTACTATAAGAGTGAGACCACACTGCCGTTCAAGACCGACCTGGAGAACGGATTTATCTATGGCGGCGACGAAGGGAATGTGGCCATGGAGAATGGCCTGAAATTCTATGTCGACTGGCTCAAAGGACAGAAGACGGGATTTTTTGTCGACCAGCGTGAGAACCGCTTGCTCTTAGAGCGGTATGCGAAAGGGCGCAGCGTGCTCAATATGTTTTGTTATACAGGCGGATTCTCGTTCTATGCCATGAGAGGTGGCGCCTCCTTGGTGCATTCGGTAGACAGCAGCGCCAAAGCCATCGAACTCACCAACCGCAATGTGGAGCTCAATTTCCCGGATGACAAGCGGCATCAGGCTTTCTGCGACGATGCTTTCCGCTTCCTCGACCGTATGGAGCAGGTCTATGACTTGGTCATCCTCGACCCGCCGGCATTTGCCAAGCACCGCGGTGCTTTACACAATGCCTTGAAAGGCTACACCAGACTCAATGCCAAGGCGTTTGAGAAAATCAAGTTGGGAGGCATCCTCTTCACGTTCAGTTGCAGCCAGGTGGTGACCAAAGACCACTTCCGCAATGCGGTCTTCACGGCGGCAGCCCAAGCCAAGAGACAGGTGCGCATTTTGCACCAGCTTCATCAGCCTGCCGACCATCCTGTCAATATTTACCACCCAGAGGGTGAATACCTCAAGGGTCTTGTGCTCTACGTGGAGTGATGGGGACGCCTTTTCCCAATCAAGTGTCTGACTTCATCCAGCGACATCATTTGTTGTCGCATGGGAGCAAGTACCTGTTGGCGCTCTCAGGAGGGGCTGACAGTGTGGCGCTGTTGTTGGTGACCAAAGAACTGGGCTACGACATCGAGGCGGTACACTGCAATTTTCACCTCCGGGGAGAGGAGGCTGACCGTGATGAGCAGTTTTGTAAACAATTTTGTAAGCAACAACATGTGCCTCTTCATCTGGCGCATTTCGACACCCGTTTCTATGCTGAAACACACAAGGTGAGCATAGAAATGGCGGCCCGGCAATTACGCTATAGCCATTTCGAGCGACTGATGGCAGACATCGGTGCACAAGGCATCTTGGTGGCTCACCACCAGGATGACTCCGTGGAGACGGTGCTCCTCAACCTGATACGTGGAACAGGGCTACATGGGCTGAAAGGTATTTCGCCTATTAATGGACATATCATCAGACCATTACTTGGATTGACTCGACAAAAGATTGAAGCATTTTTGGAGGAAAGAAAACAAGAATATGTCACCGATAGCTCCAATCTGACTGCCGATGTGGTGAGAAATAAAATCAGACTCGAGGTGCTGCCGCTCTTACGCACTATCAACCCCTCTGTCTCTGAGAGTATCGCATTGACAGCAAACCGTCTTTCGCAGGCTGCAAAGATTTTCGATGAGGCTATCCAGCAAAAAATAAAGGCTGCCAGCATACCTCAGGAAGAGGCGTTGTGTCAAGCCTATTTTGTCAGAAAAATTGATGATGAATATGTGCTGTTCGAGATCTTGAAACCTTTGTCTTTCTCTCCTGCACAAATCACCGATATCTACCAGCATCTGGATGCTGAGACGGGCACCTTGTTTGCTTCGGCTACCCATGAGGTGCTCTTCGATCGGGGCCGTATGCTCATCCAACCCCAACTAGCGCCTTTCAAGTCCATGCGTTTGCCGGTGACCGGACAGTATGTCTTGCCCTCGGGACTAAAATTGGTGATAGAGGAGCAGGTGGTGGATGATGACTTCTGTATCAGCAAAGACCCAGCCACTGCATGTCTTGATGCCGACAAAGTGAAATTTCCACTCTTGTTGCGCACTGTCAGGGAGGGCGACCGTTTTCAGCCCTTGGGCATGAGAGGCAGCCGATTGGTAAGCGATTTCCTTACCGACCGGAAATATACACTCTTTCAGAAACGGCGACAACTGCTTATAGAGGATGCCACGGGTCGCATCGTATGGCTCGTGGGCTTGCGCCCCTGTCACTCTTGCCGCGTCACGCCAGAAACACGCAAAATAACCGTGTTGAAGATGAAAGATGTGAAAAAAGATGAAAGATGAAAAATTAAAAATTAAAAATTGAGATTTAAAAATTGAAGGCTGAGCGCAAATTGATAGGTTGAGATTTTAAACAAATAGATTCTAATTTCTAAAAGAGGATGGAGAATAATCATAGTGAATGGGAGGGTATTTTCAGCCGGGCTGAGTTGCTCTTGGGAGCAGAGGCGATGACTCGCATCAAGCAAAAGCGGGTGATTCTTTTCGGCGTGGGTGGCGTAGGCTCATGGTGCGCTGAGAGTCTGGTGCGCAGTGGCATCGGCCACTTGACCATCGTCGACAGCGACTGCGTTAGCGTCACCAATATCAATCGTCAGTTGATGGCCACCACCCAGACTGTAGGACAGGTGAAAGTGGAGGCATTACGTGAGCGTCTGCTCACCATCAACCCTAAGGCACAAATCACAGCCCTGCGGAAAGTTTTCACACAGGAGACTGCCGCAGAATTCCAACTCGACGACTATGACTATATCATCGACGCTATTGACTCACTGAAAGACAAAGTACAACTCATCCTCCTTGCTTGTCAGACAAAGGCCAAATTTTATTCATCGATGGGTGCCGCACTGAAGATGGACCCTACACGCATTCAGGTGACGGAGTTTTGGAAAGTGAAGGGTGACCCATTGGCAAGGGCTTTGCGCAACAAATTCAAATCACTGGGTGTATTCCCCAGACACAAATTTCAGTGTGTCTTCAGCGACGAACTGCTGAAGAACGAGGGGCAGCCGTCAACAGACTATGAAGTGCCCTCTATGTTTAATAAACCACAAACCAACGGCTCCATCGCTCATATCACCGCCATTTTCGGGTTCACACTCAGCGGACTGGTCATTAGTGATGCCATCAACCGAGCAGACAGCGATGCATCAACCGTGTGAATAGCTTCGGCCTATCAGTTTGATGATCAGATTGGTGGTCTTTTTGCCCACGACGGTGCTGCCAGAAGCCACGATGGCAGGTATGGTCACCAACGATTCTTTCATGGCCTGGAGTTTGACAGCTCTTTTGTTTTTGATACCGGTCAGTGCCTGCTCGCCTTGCTGTAAGTAGGTGCGGGTGATGTAGCCAATACGGAGCGTCATCAGGGCGTTCACTGTGCCGTCAAGGGCAGAGCTGACCACCACACCCGGTATTTTCACACGGCGTAGGATGGAGTAGACAGACAACCCTTCGGTGTCGGTCATCTGAGCGTCGAATCCCACATCGTCAGGGTCGATGGATGCCACATCCGTGTCTGCGGTGTCGGCAATGTCTGGGTCTGCCACCGCGTCAGCGCCATGGCTGTGAATATCGCCGAAGTCGAAGGGGGCCACGGCTCCCGTCTTCATCAGCGCTTCCGACATGGCGTAAGTGATGAGGGCCGTGGTGAGGATGCTGCGGTAGATTTTGAACAACTGCCGGTTGTTGGGACGGAATCCCGAGGCGAGCACCAGACTCTCGATCATTTTGTAGTTGAGCCACATCACGCTGAGTGTGTCAAACCGGCTGTTCTGCGAGATCGCGGTGATCATGAAGACCGTCTTTGCCCATTCCTTAATCTGCCCGTTGATACCCAGTATCTCCTTTTCTTTGTTTCCATCATATCGAAGGGCAATTTCACGGCTGAGCACTTCCGTCAACTGGGAACGGCTGCCCGAGGCGTGCAGCAGGTCGGTCTCCAGTTGCTTTTTGTGTGCTTTGCGCCTTTCCGAGTCCTCGATGAAGTCACAATGGCTGACCAACTGTTTTCCATATTTGCTCAGTTGTTCGATGTCTGCCTCTTCGTCGACAGCCAGTGCAGGGAAGGGTGGGGTGCGGTGTACACGCCAGATGGGCAGAAGGATATAGTAGGCGATGAGGCCTGTCAGCACCGCATAGAAAACCCATTCTATCCACCACAGATGGGTGACGCTGGCCAGTTTCTCCCCCACGATGATGATGTTGCCTGACACCATCAGGGCCATCAGTCCGAGGAAAATGACTGTTATGATGATAAGATTTCTTTTCATATCCGTTGTTTGATGATGGATAACTCCTGTTGTAGACTCACGATCTGTTCTGTCTCCGCATCGAAGGCGGTCTTGTCGGCGATGATGCCTTCGAGTACCCTTTTCTTGCTTTGCTGGCAATAATTCTGACAGAGAGCGTCATACTGCCGTACAGCCTCCTCCACTTGTGCGTTGACTTGGAGGAGCACAGGGCGGATGGCTCCTGCCTCCTTTTCGATGTATCCTTCGATGTGGTCGGTGTCACCGGGCAGAGAACCGGCTAGTCGCTCGGCAGCCTTGTTGAGATAGCCCACCACATCCTCTGCCGAGTGCCCTCCAAACTGCTTCACTATCAGCGAGATTCGCGGTTTGCGAGGGATGAGCAGGTCTAAGTCCACTCCTCTCTCTAGCGAGATGTCGGGCAGTTCGCCGATGGCTATCCGATCGATGGTCACCGCTTGGGGGATGGCGCCGCAACTGATCACGGCTTCCTTGACTTGACCGATGCGTTCGCGGCACTCCAGTGCCAGTTCCTCTTCTTTCAGGTCGATGGCCAGACATCTGCCGAGGGTGGCAGAGACAGACTCCTCACACGCCTCGATGAAGTTGACGACCGCTTTCCGCGCTTTAGAGTCCGACTGATGGTTGTTGTCAGTGTTCACCAGTGAGATACGGCTGCGGGCCTCGTCGCGGATGAGTTGTCTGAGGATGTTGTAGTCTGCGGTCAGGGGTTTCCGTGCTTGGAGGCCGAGGGTGGCTTCCGTCTTGCTGAATACGGTGGCAGCCTGCTCATACTGTTCGGCGAGTTGATGTCGGCGCGCCAACTCCTGGTCGATGGTGGCGATGGTTTTCTCTAGTTGTTGACGGGTCCTGCCCAGACATACGTTTAGGCGCATGGCGTCGCGGCGGCTGATGACACGTTCGTGGAGAATGTCCTCAATGCGCTCGTAGGCTTGCACTTCCTCATTCAGAGCCTGACAGTCGGGGTAGCATTTCTTGCGGCCGTCCTCCACCATGCCTAAATTGATGCTGAAGCATTGGTTTTCGTCAATGCTGAACCCCAGACGCCGTATCTCCTTGATGGCAAACTCTTTTTGACTCTGCACCGCTGTGGCGCGCTCCTCGGCTGTACGCCACCAGGCAGAGTCGAAGATGTTGTGGATTAGGCACACGGGCACATCTTTGTTGTTGTCAGACAACTTCCTGAGAAATTGTGTCGAGACTTTGGAGATGGCAGAGTTGGAACTCTGCACGAAGATGATGAGGTCGGCACGTTGGGCGATGGTGTCGTAGGCGGGGTTGTCGATGTTGGCTTGCTCGCCGTCGAAACCGGGCATGTCGATGATGAACACATTCTGTTTCATCAGCCGGCCGCCGGGTGTGGTGATGGAGGTCACTAAGGTCTCAGCAGAAAGACTTTCGTTCAGACCCAGTTCCACTTTCTCCCGGATGTTCTCAGGGGTGAGGTCGAAGACGGCTTTGCTGACGCCCAATGGGGGCTCCTCGCCCTCAATGCCGCGGATGCGGTCGATGATGGCGTCTATCAGTCCGGCACGGTCGCCAGCGGTGTCGCAGGTGAAGACGGTGATCTTGCAGTCCTCTCCCTCACGACGTTGGGAGATGACCGAGGGGCGCACCGTGCATTCCAGGAAATGTGTCGGACTCACATAGGCATGGGCTATCAGGTTCACCAACGTGCTTTTCCCCGATTTCACAGGCCCTACCACCAGCACGATGAACGTACCGTTGACGTACTCCCTCGACCGGTTCTCCGTCTTGGAGAGTTGGGCGAGGATGGCGGGGCAGTCGCCTATCGTCGTCTGATATTTCCCCACGATGCGCGCCAGCTCTTGGTGGGCTTTCGTGCATTTGGCCAGCAGTATGTTCTCCTCTTGTGTCATATCATTTTTTCCGCTTTTGCGAGGTCTTCAGGGGTGTCGATGCCTACGGTCTCCATGTCGGTCAGTGCCACACGGATGCGATAGCCGTTCTGCAACCACCGCAATTGTTCCAGACTCTCTGCGAGTTCCAATGGCGACTGGGGCAGACGGGTGACTGCTTCCAACACCTCTTTACGGTAAGCATACAGTCCGATGTGCTTGACAAACGGGAAATGCTCCAGCCACGCAGTCTGGTCCACACCGCGTACGTAAGGGATGACGCTGCGGCTGAAATAGAGGGCAAATCCCTCATTGTCGGTCACCACTTTGGGCGAGTTGGGATTCAGCACGGCTTCCATGCTTTCAAACGGTTTGCCAAGGGTGGCTATCTGTGTGTCGGGGTGGTCGAAACAAGCACAGAGTAACTGGATCTGCTCACCACGGATAAACGGCTCGTCGCCTTGCACATTCACCACGACGTCATAGTCTATGCCACACTTGCGGGCCGCCTCCGCCACGCGGTCTGTGCCGCTCTTATGGTCGGGTGAGGTCATGATGGCATGGCCGCCAAACCCCACCACCGTGTCAAAGATGCGTTCGTCGTCGGTGGCCACATACACATGCTCCAGTACCGACGTCACTTGGGTGTATACACGCTCTATCACCGTCTTGCCACCCAGCAGGGCCAATGGCTTGCCCGGAAACCTTGTCGACGCATAGCGCGCCGGGATGATGCCAATATATCTCATATCCTGTCTCATTTTTGTTTTCATTGTGCAAACTTAATTAAAAAAATTCATAAAAAACGGTTTTCTTAACGCTATATCCGATTTTTTTGCTAATTTTGGGTCGAAAATACGATTGGTAAAATGAGAACTCACTTTTTTTATATATTTCTTCTCCTTCTACTCATACCTTATGGCGCAGAAGCACAGAAGATTACACTCGGCTCTTGTATCACCAAGGATGGTGGTTCATACAAGGGTGAGATGCTGGGGAGCAAACCCAATGGAAAAGGGGAGACCACATATAAAAACGGCGATGTCTATAAAGGCGAGTATGTCAAGGGCAAGCGCAATGGCTATGGCGTGTTCACCTTTTCCGACGGTGAGAAATACGAGGGTCAGTGGTTTCAGGACCTCCAGCACGGCAGGGGCACTTTCTATTTCATGAACAACAATAAGTATGTGGGGATGTGGTACCGCGACTATCAAGAGGGCGACGGCACCATGTACTACTACAATGGCGACGTGTACAAAGGGGAGTGGAAAGCCGACAAGAGAAATGGCCGCGGCAAATACACTTTCTCGACAGGACAGTACTACGACGGACAATGGAAGGATGACATGAAAGACGGAAAGGGCGTCTTCAACTGGGGCAACGGCATCTATTACACGGGGTCCTGGGTGGCCAACGAGCGTCAGGGCCAGGGCACTAACTACTACGATGATGGTGATGTCTACACCGGCAACTGGCTTCATGACCTGCCTCATGGCAAAGGTGTCTATAAGTTTGCCAATGGCGATGTCTATGAGGGAGAATATGTCAGAGGTGAGCGCACCGGTTTAGGGGTCGTGAAATACAGCAATGGCGACTATTACTCCGGTCACTTCCTCAAAGGAGAGAAATCTGGCGCCGGCATCTTCAAATGGAAAAACGGAGACGTCTACGACGGCTCTTGGTATAAGGACGTGCAGAACGGTCATGGCAAACTCACCAAGAAAAATGGCGACGTGATAGAGGGCGAGTTCCGCGAGGGCAAATTCGAGGGACTGGTCATCATCCGTTTCCATGATGGCAGAAGGCTTCGTGGCAATTTCCACCGTGGCATCCGCCATGGCGCGGTCATCGAGCAAAGCGCTGATGGCAAACGCTTCGAGGGCAACTACAAAAACGGTGAGCGCGACGGCAACTTCGTAGAGAAAGACCGCAATGGCCAAATCACTGCCCGCGGCTACTATGAAAATGGCATCAGACATGAAAATTAAAGATGAAAGATGAAAAATTAAATATTAAAATTGAAAGATGAAAAAATGATATTTCGTGATTTCGTCATGTCGTGATTTCGTCATGTCTTAAAAACGTAATTACGTAATAAAGACAAAAAAACTCAACAACAAAAAACCTCAAAACCTCAAAAATATGATTATCGACACATTGGAAAACATCGGAAAGTACGCTAGTCTGAACCCACTTTTTGCAGACGCTATCGAGTTTGTCAAAAACAATGACCTCGCCGCGCTTGAACCGGGAAAACATCTCATCAAGGGCGATGACCTCTTTGTCAATATCCAGGTGGCCAAAGGAAAAACCAAAGAAGAGGCTGTGCTGGAGTATCATCGGGAAATGATCGACATCCAGATACCGTTGTCAGGAGCAGAGTCCTACGGATACACACCTGTGGATCAACTGCCTGAGGGTGATTTCGATGAGAAGAAAGACATGGCCAAACTGCCTGGTATCCCCTCACAAAGCATTGTCACCTGCACTAAAGGCATGTTTGCCATCTTCTTCCCACAGGACGGACATGCTCCCTGTATCAGCGATGAGCCGGAACTGAAAAAAGCTATTTTCAAAGTGAAAGCATAAATAACATGCTCACTCCCTGACGACTTAACTCTTGTAAAGAATAATAAATGAGAAACATCAACAATTGATATTATGCCAGAGAAAAAAACCACAAAAACCACAAGAAAGCCAAGGACTCCTAAGCACATCGGTCTGGTGGCCAACGATCCCTACTTAGAGCCTTTTGAGGGTGCCATCACAGGTCGTCATGACCATGCAGTGTGGAAACTCAATCAGTTGACACGCAACGGCAAGTCAACCCTTACCGACTTCGCGTCGGGCTACGACTACTATGGACTGCACAAGACCGCACGTGGATGGGTGTTCCGCGAGTGGGCTCCCACCGCTACTGACATTTATCTCGTGGGCGACTTCAACGACTGGAAAGAGACCGAGAGATACCGCGCCAAGAGAGTGCCCGGTACAGGCAACTGGGAACTGAAACTCTCAGCCAAGGCTGTCAAGCACGGCGACCTCTATAAGATGCATGTGCACTGGAACGGAGGCGAGGGGGAGCGTATCCCCGCATGGGCCAGACGCGTGGTGCAGGACGAGAACACCAAAATCTTCTCCGCACAGGTGTGGAATCCTGAACAGCCTTACGTATGGAAGAAGAAAAAATTCAAGGCCAATGTCAATCCGCTGCTCATCTACGAGTGCCACATCGGTATGGGACAGGACGCTGAGAAAGTAGGCTCCTACACAGAGTTTAAGGACAATGTGCTCCCACGTGTCATCAAAGACGGATACAACTGCATCCAGATCATGGCCATCCAGGAGCATCCCTATTATGGCTCTTTCGGCTACCATGTCAGCTCTTTCTTCGCCGCTTCAAGCCGCTTCGGTACCCCCGAGGAGCTCAAGGCGCTCATTGACACTGCACATCAGAATGGTGTCGCTGTCATCATGGACATCGTACATTCACATGCTGTCAAAAATGAGGTAGAGGGTCTGGGCAACCTCGCAGGCGATCCCAACCAGTATTTCTATCCCGGCGACCGTCACGAGCACCCGGCTTGGGACTCTCTCTGCTTTGACTATGGAAAGGACGAGGTGATGCACTTCCTCATGTCCAACTGTAAGTTCTGGCTCGAGGAGTACCACTTCGACGGTTTCCGCTTCGACGGTGTCACCTCTATGCTCTATTATAGCCACGGTCTGGGTGAGGCATTCACCAACTACGGCGACTATTTCAATGGACATGAGGACGACAACGCCATCTGCTATCTCACACTGGCCAACAAACTCATCCATGAGGTCAATCCTCATGCCATCACCATCGCTGAGGAGGTGAGCGGTATGCCAGGACTTGCAGCCAAGTTTGAGGATGGCGGCTTCGGCTTCGACTACCGCATGGCTATGAACATCCCCGACTACTGGATCAAGACCATCAAGGAGGTGAGCGACGAGAACTGGAAGCCCAGCTCCATCTTCTGGGAGGTGAAAAACCGCCGTCCCGATGAGAAGACCATCTCCTACTGTGAGAGCCATGACCAGGCACTTGTGGGCGATAAGACCATCATCTTCCGCCTCATCG
The DNA here is from genome assembly GCA_902780635.1 of uncultured Prevotellaceae bacterium. GTDB lineage: Bacteria > Bacteroidota > Bacteroidia > Bacteroidales > Bacteroidaceae > Prevotella. Next base: position 251,854 of record CACZGH010000001.1, on the reverse strand, counting down.
ACGCCGATATGTACTGGCATTTCAAGAAAGGCGACGAAAACGAGATGGCACACCGTGGAATCGCCCTGCACAAGATGATACGTCTTGTCACGGCATCGACCATCAATGGTGGCTACCTTAATTTTATGGGCAATGAGTTTGGACATCCTGAGTGGATCGACTTCCCACGTGAGGGTAATGGATGGAGCTACAAATATGCCCGCCGTCAGTGGAACTTGGTAGACAACAAGGAGCTGTGCTACCACTGGCTCGGCGACTTCGACGAGCGTATGCTCAGTGTCATCAAGAGTGTGAAGAACTTCCAGAAGACTCCCGTGGTGGAGATCTGGCACAACGATGGCGACCAGGTGTTGGCCTACATGCGTGGCGACTTGGTCTTTGTCTTCAACTTCAGCCCCAACCGTTCGTTCACTGACTACGGCTTCTTGGTGCCCACCGGGTCATACGATGTGGTGCTCAACACTGATGCCAAGGAGTTCGGTGGTAATGGACTGGCTGACGACTCCGTCACCCATTTCACCAACTACGACCCGCTCTATGTGGCTGATCATAAAGAGTGGCTCAAACTCTACATCCCTGCTCGCTCAGCAGTCGTGTTGAAAAAGAATTAGGACCATGACGTATTTCCTGCTGGAAAGCAATAGGACCACTTCAAAAGAGAAATATACACAGATCGTCTGCATGGCAGCGTTCTGTGTATTCTCTTTCGTCTATCTCTTTTTCTATCAGCAGGATGTGCTGGCGGCAGCACAGCATGTGCTCTCTGAGGGGAAGACACATTATGACCGCACCGTCGGAGCTGTGCTCATCACACTGGTGCTTGCTCTGCTACAGTGGGCAGTGGCATCGTTTGTCAAATTGGACAAATGGGCCTATGCCCTCACTTTTTTCCCCTCATTGCTCACACTCACGATCATCACCGATGTGAGTACGACCATTCATAAGGGTTTCTCTTTCGGTGGCTGGTGGGTGGCGGTACCGCTGCTTCTGGTGATTTTTTATGGGGGCACACGGTTCCTCATCAGAAACAAGGTCACACTGCTCACTCACACCACGTGGCTGCGTGATGTGTGGGTCAATCTGGCCATGATGGTTGTGATGTTTTTGTTGGTGGGACTATTTAGCAATAGTCAGGATGTTTTTCATTATCGGATGAGAATGGAGAAGCTCATAGCGGAGGAAAAATATGACAAGGCGCTTAAGGTGGGAAGACGGTCGCTGGCCACAGACCCCTCACTGACGATGTTGCGTGCTTATGCCCTTGCGCAGAAAGGGCTCCTGGGGGACCAACTGTTTCATTATCCGGTGGAGTGTAGCTCCAGTCAGCTCTTGCCCGATGGCGATGAGGTGTGTACACTCATTCTCAACGACACGCTCATCAACGATTTCGCCAAATCTCGCAAGGCAAAGATACAATACCGGCTCATAGGCTATCTCGTCGACCGTGACTTGGAACATTTTGCGACCCTCGCCCGAAAGGTGTATCCCGATACCATCATCCCACGCCATTATGCCGAGGCGATGCTTCTCTATCAGTTTTATTCAGGCGCACCCATCCCTGAGGGCGAGAACCATGTCGTGGAGACCGACTTCCGCAATTTCCGCAAGATGGAGCGCAGTTATCCTAAAGAAGTGGCTCCCAATTACCTAAGAAGGGAGTTTGGCAATACTTATTGGTATTATTATAAGTATTGAGCCAACTCCTGAACTCCTGACTCCTGAACTTCTGAACTCCTAAACTCCTCAGAAGAATTATCGCTGTGTCATGCGCCGCTTGATGTCGTTGTAAGCGGCCACCCAGTCGGTGTCGAGAGAGAATTTTGTGATATAGCCCTCGTTGGTGATATAGGCCAGCACATACTCCTTGTTCTTGTCCTTGAATTTAGGATGAGCCAGACTGATGTTCTTGAACAGCTCGATGATCTCGGCACGTTCCTTCTTGCCAGCCATCGCCAGACGTCCGGTATAAAGATTGATATACTGGAAGAGGGCCAGGGCCTGGTGGTCGAGCATTGCGGCGCTGCTGTCGGGAGCCAGTTTGTATGACTGGTATCCTAAATAGTATAAGGCGTCTTTCTTAAATGTAGCCACTTTGCGTTCCTCCAGGGTGCGGGAGGTGTCATCGGCTACAGCTCTAGCCATTCTGATGGCCTCATTGTAGGCGTCTTGTGCAGAAACAGAGATGAATGCCATAAGGGCAATCGAAAAAAGTAAAAATCTTCTCATTTTAATGATGGTTTTGTTCTATTCTTTTATGTTTGTCGATACATGGCGGCAACTCTTCTTCGTAGTGTGTCACCATGATCAGTGTTTTGTTTCGTCGTCGGCAAAACGCTTCGATGATGTCTTTCACCATCTGGCGGTTGCGGTCGTCCAGACCGTGTAGCGGTTCGTCTAGGATCAGCAACTCGGGGTCTTTCACGAAGGCGCGAGCCAGCAGCACTAGTCGCTGTTCACCGCTTGACAGGGTGAGAAATGTGCGCTCCTGCAGACCTTCCAGACCGAAGATGTCCATCCACCAGCGGCAGATCTCGTATTCTTCCTCGGTGGGCTTGACGTAGAGTCCAATGGAGTCTTTCAGACCACTGGCCACGATGCGGATGGCGGGCAGGTCTTTTTTGTATGCGCGGTGCATCTCAGGCGATACATAGCCGATGTGGCGCTTGATGTCCCAGATGCTCTCGCCGCTGCCACGGGTCATCCCAAAGAGGGAGATGTCGCAGGCATAGCCTTGGGGGTTGTCGGCGCAGATCAGACTCAGCAGGGTCGACTTGCCGCTCCCGTTGGGCCCGCTCAGCGACCACCGCTCCCCGTTGCGTATCGTCCAGTTGAGGTCTTTCAGGATGGTCCGCGCACCATATCTGATACTTACGTCACGCATATTTACCACTTCCTCTGCATGGTAGTCGTCATCGTGGTAGGGGAGGGCCTCGATGGCTTTTTCTTTCTCTTCAGACAGAATGTGAGCCGGACGCTGGCCATAAACGCTCATGTATTGGTCACGGGTCATCTTCTTGCCCACTGTCATGCCCTCGACGGGTATCACATGGGTGATGAAGTCGGGCATGTCGTCCGTCTTGGAGAGTATCAGCACAATCTGCAGGTGCATCTGCTTCGACAGTTCGCCCAACAGGGTCTTGAGTTGCTCGCGGGTGGAGGCATCGAGTCCGATGAAGGGGTTGTCCATGATCAGGATGCGTGGTTCGCAGAAGAGGGTCTTGGCCAGTTCGGTCTTACGCAGTTCACCGCTTGAGAGCAGGATGATATATTTGTCGAGCAGACGGTCCAGGCCAAACAGCTCATAAAGCTTTTGCTGGAACGCCCGTCGCTGCGGGGTGTCGGTGCCGGCCATCAGGAAGGCCCGCTCCAGCGTTTCGCCTGCAGTGGGCGTCTCTTCGTCGATGTCGTGATGGTTCCACCGCTGCTGAAGGTAGTAGGTGCGGTCGTTGTCGCCTCCATAGCAGTCGCGGAAGGTGATGTATTTGATGTTGTCCGACACCAGTGGCTTCGTACTGGGACGGAAGTCGTATTCTGGGTCATGCATCAGCAGAGGGTGACGGCCGGTCATCAGGTCTGCCAGCATCGACTTTCCGCTGCCATTGCTGCCGGCGATGGCTAGCTGCTCACTGTCGCAGAGCTCGAGGTCGACAGGCCGTGCCATGCGCCATTTGGGCATACGTGTCACGCCTTGGCTGATTCTTAGGGTCGTTTGCATACTCTTTCCTGATTTTTGTTCACAAAGTCTTTCCAGCCTTTGAAACTGACCTGCGACTCGGGGCGCCCCATCTGCATGTAATGGCAGTAGGCGGCACCCAAGGCGTCGGTGGCGTCAAGAAAATGTGGCATGTCATCGGCCTGGATGTGGAGCAACCGGCTCAGCATGCCGGCCACCTGTTGTTTAGAGGCACTGCCATTGCCCGTGATGGCCATCTTGATTTTCAGCGGGGCATACTCGTGGATGGGGATGTCGTGATGGATGGCAGCCGCGATGGCTACACCCTGTGCACGACCCAGCTTAAGCATCGACTGTACGTTCTTGCCGAAGAAAGGTGCCTCGATGGCCATCTCGTCGGGCAGATACTGGTCGATGATACTGGTCACCTGCTCAAACACCCGGCCCAGTTTCAGGTAGGGGTCACCCAGTTGGCGCAGGTCTACCACGCCAGTGGCGAGCATGGCTGCCTGATTGCCTTTCACGCTGATCACGCCATAGCCCATTAGGTTAGTGCCGGGGTCGATGCCGAGTATGATTTTCTCTGTCATCGGTCCATGAAGGGATTCATTCGCAACTCGTCGCCGATGGTGGTGTCTTCACCATGACCGGCATACACCTTTGTCTCGTCGGGCATCTGCGCCAGGGAGCGAAGGCTTTGTATCAGTTGCATCATGCTGCCACCCTCTAGGTCGGTGCGGCCGATGGAGAGGTGGAAGAGGGTGTCGCCGGTGAAGATGACGCCCTCGCCGGCTATCTCAAACACCACAGAACCGGGTGAGTGTCCCGGGGTGGGATGGATCATGATCTCGTGGCTGCCGAAGGTGATGTGGTCATCGTCGCTGAGGTATTTGCCCACAGCCGGAAACTCCAGACTGGTGAGGCCGGTGAAGACTGCTGCCTGCTGGGGGAGTTTGCGCATCAGCCGCTCGTCGGCGGCAGGCACCTCTACACGCAGACCAAAGTCATCTAGTATGGCTTGGTCGCCAAAGTGGTGGTCTACATGGCCGTGGGTGGCCAGCAGATGACGTGGGGTCAGTCCTTTGTCACGGATATAGCTGGCGATGGCCTGGCGCTCTTCCTCATAGTAGGCGCCGCAGTCGATGATGACGCAGTCTTTGGTCTCGTCGCTCACCACGTAGGTGTTCTCTTGGAACATGTTGAAGACAAATTTTCTGATCTGGATCATAACGGCAGATATATGATATGTTTCTCTTTAAACCATTCCTCTTCAAACCACTCGCTGATGTCGACGGTCTCCACCACACGGCCGAAGGGCTGGGTCTCTTCACTCACGTCGCCACCCTTCAGACAGATGACACCATTGCCGATGGCGTTGCGCTGGGTCTTGGAGATGTTTTTGCGCACGATGCGCACCAATGAAGGCAGGGGCATCACGGCGCGGCTCACCACAAAGTCGTATTTCTCTTTCTCTTCCTCGCCGCGCAGGTGGCTGGCTCTGACATTTTCCAGACCGATGGCCTGCGCCACCTCATTTACCACCCGTATCTTCTTACCAGTGCCGTCTATCAGGTGGAAATGGCAGTCAGGGTAGAGGATGGCAAGTGGGATGCCGGGAAATCCGCCGCCTGTGCCGAAGTCCAGCACCTTGGTGCCCTCCTTCCACTTCACGAAGCGGGCGATGGCGAGCGAGTGGAGCACATGGTGCTCATACAGATGCTCGATGTCCTTGCGGGAGATCACGTTGATCTTCTGGTTCCAGTCGGCATAGAGGTCATATAGTGCAGCCATCTGGGCTTGCTGATGCTCAGTGAGGTAGGGGAAATATTTGAGTATCTCGTTCATCTCTTCATGATATGCTTCAGTTGGCCATAGTCCACTTCCACGCTGATTTCGCCCTTTTCACGGTCAGCGATCTCGCCTTCCACATACACGAAGGTGATGGCTTTAGGCCCTAAGATGAAGTTGGGCGTGGCATAGACTTCGCTGTTGACGAAAAAACCGGCTCCGCGCAGGTGGTCGAGGCTTTTGATAGTAGCTTGTTTGCCCAGTTGGTTAACGATGGCCTCATGGAGACCTCTCTCATACCCTGGTACAAAGATGTCGCCCAGTCTCACGATGCGCCCTGTACGCATGTCGATGTTTTTCACCACCGTATATTCATTGCTGAGGGTGCCCTGTGTGCTGCGTATCTTGGCCAGGTAACTCACCACATTCTCGCAGCCGTCAATCACCGACGTACACACCTTGAGACGTGTGTTCAGTGCTGCTGTGTCCTGCTCGTCAGTGAAGATGCCAGCGTAGAAACTCTGATAGTCGGCCACATATTTACGGATAAAGGAGTCGACGGCCTCACGAGGAGTGAGCCGACGACTGCTGAGTGACAGATAGTCGGGAGGAAGTACGCCGGAGCGCAGCACACTGTCGTTGACAGAGGCAAATCGCTCGCCTTTGAAGGTGATGATGTCGAGCGACACCTCACACTTCGGACTCATGGCCGTGTCGAGGAGCAGGGCCATCGTGTCAGCATGGAGCGTGTCAAACTGTATGCCCAGTTGCTTGATGGCCGAAGGGCGGTGGCAGGAGGGCGATAGGAGGACAAGCACAAGGCTGAAGAAGACCAAGATGGCGCACTTTTTCATTTCCTAATCGTAATTTGTGTGCAAACTTACACAAAACTTTTGAAATACGCTCTCTACCACATCAGATTTTATGGCACTTTAACTTATTGTTAGATAATTAAGTAATTGAGCCCACTTTTTCAAGTGGACTCAGTATTCTTAAGAAAAAACGAATGTCGAAAAACAATCCTAGAAGTGTATTCGTAAGCTATCACCAAAGTTGACGACCATTGAACCTAACGAATAGAATCTGGACTATTGTCTGAACTCCTGCACTCCTAACTCCTGCACTCTAAGAAATTGAGCGAATGCAAAACTTCAGCTACATCACTTCCAAAGTGGATCTTCCTTCAATTTTTCCCATGCATCCATCATTTGTTGTTTGCAGGATATGATGAGTTGATGGTTTTCGTTCAGATGATCGCATTCTTTTTGTATTTCTTCGATATAGGCCAAAAGATTGTAGCAAATCGTATAACGGCCTGCTGCAAAGAGAGCTTCAGGGTAACCTTTTTCCTTATCCTCCTGAGTGAACCATAAGGTGGTTTTCATATCGGCAGCCTTGCGACTCATCTCCTGCATGGCAAGTGACGGCTCAAGATATTTGGGCAAATTGTTGTTCTTAGACTTTGAAACCCATTTCTCATCTGGACGTAGTTCATAAATCGTATTGGTGATCAGTCGATGCTGCCATTCATCATCATTGTGAAGATTGGAATACGACATTTTGCGGATTCTTTTCAGAAACACCGAGGAAGTCATCATAAGAACAGATGTGGCACGATTCATCAACAACGATTCTATATCCGACAAAGTCAATTGTTTGATCCATGGCAAAATATTTCCTACAATCGTTTTTGAAAGAATTTTCACCAGTTTCTTCTTTGCCCAACTCATGGCGAACGTGGTCATAGTCACCATTGCCCAGATCACCGTCATCGCACCTGTCAAATAGTGATTGCCAGCTGTCAAAGAGGCTATCCACAACAGTGTAGTGATCCCCTCAGCCCACCAGACTCCCTTTTGTATTTTATCAAGTGTACAGTTGCCGATGCCTTTAGGAAGCATCTGCTTGTTGGGGGCATAGGCATCCATGTATGGACTCGATACATCAGAAACAATGACGAAGTCCAAAGACTTGCCCTTTCTTCTCATACTATCTTCCTCCAGTTCAATCACTTCTATGCCTTGATTGTCGACAATGCCACCATCCATGATGCCGAAACGATCCTTTGGGTCGAAGGCTCCGCTATTGCCCACTTGAAAGTCATCAGGAAACATCATAGGCTCAAAAGCACCAGGAAAACAAGAAGAACAAGCAAGGACCTCGCCTAAGGTAATCTTTAATAAGTCTTCCTTTTTTATTTTCCTTCTTTCATCGTTCGCTACCATAAGTCCGTTTTTGACCTGGAACCTGAACGGAAGTCCGTTGCCAAAATCTGTAGCATTGGCGGAAAAACGCTCGACAGGGCCATTGTTCACACATTCCATCAAATCACCCATTACAGAGTTGTTGAACAATTTGTGGTCGTAAATGTTAGCCATCAATTTGATGAATGACATACCGTCTTCAGTCCGTCCCTTTTCCAGATTGGCGAAGAAGTCTTCGAATAAAAACTCGTCACACAGAAAGCCGTATAGTTCATCCACCATCTCATTGACATCTTGCTTCTTTGCCAGTGAGAGCATGTATTTGAGACCCGTAATGGTTCCGCCCGAAACGGTCGACAAAACGGAGACATGTTCCAACAATGTTTTCCCATCTCCCACTTTGATTGAATTCAAGAACGAAAGGGTGCCTAAATGGAATACAGCGGCCCTGTATCCACCACCTGAAAATGACATGCCAATATGAAGTCCGTCCATATGATAAAAGATTAATGTTTGATCCACAATTACGATATGAATCGATGTGCAAAGATAATCATTTTTTGATAATAGTACGCCTTTTTCAAACTGAAGTTTCAGGAGTCTCAGTGATTCATGAAAAGCCCTTGGGGAGACACTTGCTCATCCAAATGTTATGTAAAGTTAAGTTTTACCACAAAAAATGCGTTTTATTTGGTGGTGAATTGCAAAATTATTAATTTCGTAGCTGATTCACTTTTGCAACTTCTGAAAAACAATGAATATTTTTTATGCTAACAACAACTAAACACAGACCATTTATGTATCGATACCTTATAGCAATCGTCACTCTAATGTTGTCCTCTATGGGGACATGGGCAGCAGACTATACGACTATTCTGACTTCCGACCGGGGATTTACCGAGGTGATCAGCCTGGACGACATTCAGGTAGGCAGCGACCATTACTACATGATCGTTGCCGCTGAGAAAAAGGACCTGATAGTGGGTGTTGACCGTTATGAGGTCAAGCCCGAGTGGGCCAACGAAAATACTTTAGCCCTTCGCTATCATTCCATCTCCACTGATCCTGTGCTTGAGGAATCCAATTTCTTCCACATTGAGAAATCCGGTTCCTATATCGGTTTTCGTAATGCACTCTACTGTCACGACCTATTTCAGACGCACGACAATGCTGGATACTTGTATGTGAACACCTATACCGATGCGAACCTGGACGAATGGAGTTATCTGATACCCTCCTTCCAGAATGGCTTTTGGCTGTTTGAAAGTGGCAAATACCCTATTTCATCAGGAGACTGGGCATGTGGATTCCTTGGTCCGTGGAACAACAACGTGGCAGATGGCGAGCCAATAGCCCTCAACCGTAAGAATACCGCAGGCGACGAGGCAGGCCATTATCGTCTGTTCCATATCACCAAGTCGCAGCTTTCCACCATCCGCCGTCAGGCTTTGGCCGAAGCTAAAGCCGACACACCCCTCAATGCCACTTGGCTGATTACCAATCCCTCGTTTGAGACTGGCGACGAAACAGGTTGGACACTTATCGACAAAGACCCAAATGGCAATGATGAGTTTAAGACCCGCGATTATACGATGTCAGGCATGGATGGCAAATTCTTGATGAATGCCTATCAGTGGTGGGCACCGAATCTCAGTGTCAGCCAGACCGTGGAGAATGTACCCAGCGGCATTTACGACCTCTCAGCTGTTGTATGCACATGGGAAGGGCGCGTGGTGACCTTCACGGGCAATGAAACTACGGTCAGCCAGACTGGTGTCAACGATCAAACGGGCATTCCCGTCACGCTGAACGTCAATATTGGCGTTGACCAAAAACTCAACATCACCTCCGGCAGCACAGGACAATGGTGGGTAGAGGGACATGAGGGTGAGACGCAGACATTCTTCAAAGTCGATAACATTCGCCTCACCTGCAAGGGCGTGTTCCTCAACGGACTGGCCATTCCACTGCCCAACGATGAGGTGACATTGCTGACCCCTGGACAATGGTACTACTATGATGTCAGCTATCCCTCTGACTACCTGCTGATAGGTAATCTCACGTGCATGACATGCACCACCGAAGGCAATCAGTTGATGACAAATATCAACACTTCCATCCCACAGCGAGAGATGACACTCAGCAAGGGGCGCATCTACTTCTGCACCACTAGCGATGATGCCACCCTGCGCATCACCCCAGAACGTAAAATGCAACAAGGCTCCTTCACCGCAGTTGCTCTCAATGTGGATGGCCTGCCTATTAACGTTGCTGGCTTCATCGACATAAACCCCGACGGCCCTGGCGGCGACGGCACGAAGTTAATCAGTCAGTATCTCGCCGAAAAAGAGTACGACATCATCGGAGCCAGCGAGGACTTTAATTATCACGGGTCGTTGATGAAAAGCCTTGACCCGGCATACGGCAGCGGCACCGTGCGTGCGACTCTTAGTGTGGAAGGATTAATACAGGGTTCCTACCCATTCGACACCGATGGTCTCAACCTGATATGGAAGAAGAGCAAGATGGATGCCCAGAACGAGAGTTGGACACGGTGGAACAACTCCAAGAGTGGTGAGGGCAACCAGTATGTGAAGAAAGGTTTCCGCCATTACGACGTGACCATCGACGGGAAATACACCATCGATGTGTATGTGCTGCACATGGATGCTGGCGGTGAGGAATACGCCGAGTCACGTCATGGCCAGTGGAGCCAGTTGGCGGATGCCGTCAACAACAGCGACCTCAGTCGTCCGAAACTCATCATCGGCGACACCAACAGCCGTTGGACCCGTGAGGACATCGCCGCATATTTCGCCAACAAGCTTTCTAGTGACCTCACCATGGGTGACGTGTGGGTGGAACTTTGGCGCAACAACATCTATCCTACTCCCGACATGGCCGACTTGACCGATGGCAGCAACTCCAGCAACTACACCAACTATGAGGTGGTGGATAAAATCATCTACATCAATCCCGTGGCTGCCAACACGCTGCAAATCGTCCCGCAGGACTTCAAGATTGAGCAAGACTACACCTACGGCCATGTGGAGGGTACTGACAATACCACTGCACTTGGCGACCATAAGCCCGTAGTGGTGACCTTCTCCTATACCAAGTCAGGGGATAAACTGCCCATCGAGTTGGAGATTAAGGACGATGGTCTTAACAACAGCAAGACTATTGAGGATTATAACGGTGTCACAGCCAACGTCATCTTGAAAGACCGTACACTGCACAAGGGCGGTGTGTGGAATACCCTCTGTCTGCCCTTCAGCCTCACCCAGGAACAGATGGCTCAGTCGCCGCTCGTAGGTGCCATTGTCAGGACGCTTACCGACGCGTCGTTGTCCGGATATCACGTGGAATTGACCTTTGGCGACAATGTGAATAGCATTGCGGCCGGCACTCCCTATATTATCAAATGGGAGGATGGTACAAATATCTCCGATGCCGTGTTTGAGGGCGTAACCATTGAGGATGTCGCTGATGCAAGTCGCACCATCTCGTTAGCCAATGACCATGTGCAATTCATCGGCTATTACGATGCTTTCAAGATTGACCAAGAAGACAATCCCACGCTGTATTACATGAACAGCAACAACCAACTCACCTATACACTCAAGGAGCGCACACTGAAGGCCTGCCGCGCCTACTTCCTCTTCGCCGCCAACGAAGAGAACCAAGCCCTTGACTTCACCATTGACTTTGGTGAGGAAGCAAATGGCATTGAGGAAATCGCAGGGCCTAAAACCTCATCCGCATCTTCCAGCGCATGGTACACCATCGACGGACGACATCTCTCAACACCACCCACCACGAAGGGTATCTATATCCAGAATGGTCAGAAAGTGATTATCAAGTGAATGATATGAGTGACAAATGTATTTAATTAAATAATCGACAATGAAGACCAATCAATCCTTGAAAACCAAATACGTCGCCCCCTCGTTAGAATTGGTTGCACAGACAGGTCCCATAGCATTCATGGATGCGTTCAGTTATGGAGACCCACAGGGCACTGGCATCACCATCGACGCACAGGGAGACGACAGCGATGATGATAATTTCGCTAACCAACAAACAGGGCTATGGGAGGAAGAATGAAATAGATTAAGAGGATTTCGTGGATGAGGTGGCTTCCCTTCAAAGTTGGAGGGGAAGGGTGAGTGTGTTATGATGAGAGGAAACAGATATGTTCATCCTCCGTTTTTTCCTTAAATATTTTGAGGATTGGATAAAAAAACGTATTTTTGCAACGAGAGAAGAAATAGGGGCAACTCCCCAAACCAACCAAGGTTTACTGACCATACTATCGAATGACACAAAAACTTTTCACACCTGGAAAAAACGACGTCTTCGTCAATATCAAGGAACGCGACCACTTTGCCTCTTGACATGATGTCGCATTTTCTATCATGCGTATCCTTTTATCCTTCGGAGCAATCCGAAAACCTAGAAACCCCAATCTTATTTTATTCATCCGTTGTCGCCATTGGCTGTAGCTCAGACTCATCGTCTTGGGCTTGTTGCCGTTGCGAGAACATATCAAATTGAAAGACATGCAAATCCCATACGCAGAATCGTGGAAAATCAAGATGGTGGAACCCATCCATATCAGCACACATGAAGAGAGAGAGAAATGGCTCAAAGAGGCCCACTACAATGTGTTCCAACTCAAAGCCGACCAAGTGTATATCGACTTGCTCACCGATAGTGGTACGGGAGCAATGAGCGACCGCCAGTGGGCACAGATGATGCTCGGCGACGAGAGTTATGCCGGCGCCACCTCGTTCTACAAGTTTGAGGCCATGGTGCAGCGCATCTTCGGCATGCCCTATGTCATCCCCACCCATCAGGGAAGGGCAGCAGAGAATGTGCTCTTCTCGCTGCTCGTGAAAGAGGGTGATGTGGTGCCAGGAAATGCACATTTCGACACCACTAAAGGACATATCGAGTCGCGCAAAGCGAAGGCCATCGACGTCACGTGCGACGAGGCGCACGACACGCAGGCCGAGGTGCCCTTTAAGGGCAACGTATCGCTTGACAAACTCGAGCGAGTGCTTCAGGAGAATAAGGGCAAGGTGCCGTTTATGGTGCTCACCGTGACCAATAACACGGTGGGCGGCCAACCTGTGAGCATGCGCAACATCAAGGATACCTGTGCACTGTGTCATCGCTATGGCGTGCCCGTGGTGATGGACTCGGCTCGCTTTGCCGAGAATGCCTATTTCATCAAGACACGCGAGGAGGGCTATGCCACGAAATCCATCAAAGAGATTGCGCTCGAAATGTATGAGCAGGCTGATGCCGCTACCATGTCGGCGAAGAAGGATGCCATCGTCAATATGGGTGGTTTCATCGCCACCAGGCGGAAAGAGTGGTTTGATGGGGCGAAGATGTTTTGTATACCCATGGAGGGATATGTCACCTATGGCGGGCTCAATGGCCGTGACCTCAATGCTATCGCTCAGGGACTTGACGAGAACACGGAGTTTGACATGCTCGACACACGCATCCGTCAGGTGAGGCACCTGGCAGAGCGGCTCGATGAGTATGGCATCCCTTATCAACGTCCTGCTGGAGGCCATGCCATCTTCGTCGATGCCGACCGCGTGCTCACCCATGTGCCCAAGGAGGAGTTTCCCGCACAGACACTCACCTGCGAGCTCTATCTCGAGGCAGGAGTAAGGGGGTGCGAGATTGGCTATGTGCTGGCCGACCGCGACCCAGTGACGCGTGAGAACCGCTTCGGCGGACTCGACCTGCTGCGTCTGGCCATCCCCCGTCGTGTGTATACCGACAACCATATGGATGTGGTGGCTGCCGCACTCAAGAATGTGTACGACCGGCGCGAGAGCATCACACGGGGCGTGGCCATCGAGTGGGAGGCACCGCTCATGCGACATTTCACTGTGCAGCTACGAAGGCTGTAGCCGCTTCTTCGTCCGGAGCTGTACCCATAGGCGTGCTTTTGTGCACTGCCATCAAATCAACGGCCTCTCCCGATATTTGTCGGAAGAGGCCGTTTGTATGGCGTTTGCCCTATGAGCCGTCGTTCAATAGCCTGGGTTTTGGGTGAGCCTCGTGTTCAGGTCGATGGCTCCGCCGGGTATGGGGAATACGATGGTGTGGCGGTCGTTCTCATTGGGCACCTGCTCGCGCATGTCATAGGCGAGATGGAAACGGTCGAAACGGATGAGGTCCTGGCGGCGCCAGCCTTCCCATTGCAGCTCCATCAGGCGTTCGTCGAGAATATTGTCGAGCGTGGCAGGACGACTGTCCATACCCACCCGTTTGCGCACCATGTTCAGTTCCTTGTCACCATTCAGACCAGCCCGTACCTTGGCCTCCGAGACCATGAGCAGCACGTCGGCATACCTGAATAGCACAATGTCGTTGCTTTGCAGCAGTCCGTCGTTGTAGGCGGTGCGGTCAATCTCGTATTTAAACATACGTGCGCCGGCGGTCTTCTCGTAGGGCGAGCCCGTGAGGTCGGGTTCCACGGCAAGGGGCATATACACTAATGGCTCACCATTGTCGAGCAACACGAGGTTTCTGTCAACATACACGCTGTCGGAAAAGAAGTTCATGTAATAGCGGTTGTCCACATCATCCGTGCCGTAGCCATAGGTGCGCACGGCGCTTACCGTAGCGCAGGTGCCGTTCTCCGATGCCATGCTCAATGCCGCTCCGTGGTTGTTGTGGCGTGAGCGGAATAGGTATTTGAATTGGTTGGTGTAGAGGGTCTTGTCCATGGGGATGGTGAAGATGTTTTCCGAAGAAAACTCGTTCTTGGTGTTGAAATTTGAAGAGTAGATGGGCTCTAGCTTATAGCCAAAATTGGTAAGCAGGTCACAATAGTAGATACATGCCTCCCACGCTGTCATTTGTTCGTCGGCGATGGTAAAGAAAATATCGTTGCCTTTCAGGCGCTTGCCGTCGGTCCAGATGTCATCGGTCCAGATTTCGGCGTTGAGTGTCATCTTGGCAAGGATGAACCACATCACGGGAGCAGTGATGCGTCCATAATAGTTGCCCTGCATGTTGCTCCGCACTGAAGGGAGGTCGGGCAGTATCTCGTTCACTTCGTCATAGAGTTTCCAAAAAAAGCGGTTGCGCGCGAGCTGGTCGGTCTCGTTCATCGAGATTCCTGATGAGCTGATCCACGGCACACGGCCAAAGAGGTCGAGCAGGTAGAAGTAGCACAGTGCTCGTATACCTCTCACTTCGGCTTGGAGTGGTGCCTGTTGGTCGGCAGGTATCAGATGACTGTATTTTTGCAGGTAGTCGAGCGACTGGTTGCAGAGCACAATCACTTTGTAGAGATAGTTCCATGAGTTGTCGATGGGGGCCGTGCCAGCATGGAAGGTATGCTTGTAGAGTTCGAGCCACAGACCTCCATCATACCAGTCACCGCCACGGGTGGGAAGAATGGCCTCGTCGGTGGTGAAGGTGTTCAGGTCATAAATGCCACGGGTGGTGCCCTGCAGGCCCTGGCCGTCCTCATGCCCTCCGATGTAGTTGTAGAGATTGGCCACGGTGTTCAGGTAGAGGTCGGTGGCGGTGGCGAACACCTCGTCTTCGGCCAGGCGGTCGCGCGGATCCTCGTCAAGACAGGAGGCGAGGGTGAGTGCCGTAAGTGTGATAAAGATATATTTTCTCATAATGTAGGCTGTTTGGAGGTTAAAACGACATGCTCACGCCGAGTGAGTAGGAACGGTAGGGGGGATAGCTGCGCTTGTCATCGATACCAAGGGTGTTGTTCACCACATAACTGTTGATCATCGGGGTGAGACCGCTGTATGAGGTGATGGTGCCCAGGTTGTTGATGCTCAGCGCCACTCGGAGCTGACTGATGAACTGGGTATAGCGCCGGATGGGAATGTTCCATCCCACTGTCAGGTAGTCGAAGTTCAGGTAGTCACCTCGCTCCAGGTAATAGTCGGTGGCCACTTGGTCGTAGATCTTCCTTGAGGGGGCCTCGGGCATGACGTTGTAGTCGGGGAACGATCCCATGTTCATATAGGTGAGGGATGTGCCGTTGTAGATCTTGTGGCCGAAGGCGCCGTTCATCTGGAGCGAGATGTCAAAGTCCTTGTAACGGAAACTGATGTTCGAGCCTAAGGTCCACTTTGGAGTGGCCTGGCCAGCAATGTAGCGGTCGCTGCCGTCATCGGCCACACCATCGGCGTTGAGGTCGGCTATCTCATACCTGTAGGTGCCGTCGCCAGCATCCACCACTCCTGTGCAGTGCGGCAGGTAGAACACGCCAAGGGGTTGGCCCACTATTTGGTAGACGATATCGTTGTTGCCTCCATGGAAACCGGCTCCGTTGAGTGAGCCAATGGATGTGATGTTCTTGGCTGTCATGTAGATGTCCTCGTAATTGCCCTCAAGTGAGATGAGCCTGTTGCGCTGGTAGGCCAGGTTCATGTTGATGTTGAGTTGCATGTCGCGGGCCTCCAGCGGTGTGATGCCCAGACCCAGCTCGAAGCCATCGTTCCTCATCTTACCCAGGTTGCCGGTCAGTTTGTTATAGGCGAAGGGTGGTATGCTCACGTCATAGAGATAGAGCATGTCGCGGGTCTTCGAACGGTAGTATTCGGCGGTCATCACCATACGGTTGTTCCACAAACCGATATCCATACCGATGTTGAAGGTGGTGCGTGTCTCCCATTTCAAGTCGGGGTTGGTGTTGCTCGCTATGCCCAGAGTTACCATAGGCGAGCCGTAGACAGGGACGATGCCCATGGGTTGGAACATACTGAGCGAGTTGAACGAGTCGATGGCGCCGAGGTTTCCCGACGCGCCATAACCCATACGCATTTTCAGTTGACTGATGAAGGGCACACCATGCATGAACCGCTCTCGCATCACGTCCCAGTCGAAGGAAAGCGAGGGGAACAGTCCCCAGTGGTTGTCCTTGCCCACCTTGCTGCTGCCGTCGGCACGCATGGTGAACGAAAGCGTATAGCGGTGTTTGAACAGGTATTTCGCCGAGCCCATGACAGAGGCGAGGGTGGGGCGCTCATAGCCTGAGCCCGTGCCGCCATAGGGGCGAAGCGACCCCGCCTCGAGGTTGTCGTAGCCGAAGGCATTGGTGGTGAATCCTCTCACCGTGGTCCAAAAGCCTGTCTCGGTGTTGACTTGGTATTCGCCCAGTCCGGTCAGTTCCAGACGATTCTCAGAGTCAAAGTCCCACCAGTAATCTACCATGAGGTTGGTAAGCCATTCCTCATTCTTCTTCTCGGCACGGTAGGCCTGGCCTTGTGCCCACACCCATGTGGGCAGGTATTGGGAGTGCTCGGTGCTGGCGAAAGAGTAGGAGCCAAAGAGACTCATCTTCAGGTTGGGCCAGATGTCGTAGGCCAACTTGATATGGGTGTTAAAACTCAGGTTCTTGCTGTGGTCTTGCTCGTGTAGCAGGGCCATAGGGTTGTTCACTTGCGACGCGGTGGTGTTCTTGTCCCATCCGCCATTATTGTTCATGCCTTTGCCGAAGGTGGGGTTCATCGCTGCGGCTGAGTAGAACAGCATCTGTTCGTCGAAAATGTCCTTGTTGCCTTGGGTAGAACCAAATACGCCTAGGTCGATTGACAGACGGTTGTCGAAGGCTTTTTGAGAGATGTCGAGTTTGGCTACGAAATTATTGTATTCCTCTACCTCGATGACGGTCTTGTGGTCAATGAAACCTACCGAGGCACGGTAGTTGCTCTGGTCACTACCACCGCCAAAGGCTACGTGGTGGCCGTGCACCGTGCCCGTGCGGGTGATGGCGTCGGGGAAATTGGTGGAATGGCCACCGTCGTTATAGGTCAAACCCAGTGATTGGGCGGTGTTGATATAGCTGTTGCGGCCAAGCACCTCGATATTCTTGTATACTGACTCAAAACCAAAATTGCCATCGTATGAGATGCGGAACTTGCCGCCATGGCCTTTTTTCGTGGTCACCTGAATCACGCCCGAAGCACCACGCGAACCATATTGGGCGGTCTCGGCGGCGTTCTTCAGGATGGTGAAACTCTCGATGTCGGCAGGGTATATAGAGGAGAGCACCGACAGGTCGGCCGACACACCGTCGATGATGACCAGGGGGTCGTTGCCGCCGGTGAGCGAGGTGGTGCCGCGCACGCGCACACTGCTCAGCATGGCCATGCGGTTGGAGCCATTCGTTACCTGCACGCCTGCCGCCTGACCGCTCAAGGCACTCAGCGAGTTGGTCACAAGTCCTTTGTTCATGCGCTCTTGGGTCACCTTGTCGGCCGAACCTCCGCTGAAATGAGCGGCGGTGGCCAGGGTGTCGTGGTCGGTTGCCGACTGCCCCACAGCCATTTGTGTCTGCACCAGCAGTGCAAGGAAAAAGACCGTGGTCGTAACTTTTTTCATAGTGGAGAACATAATTATGGTTTTATGGTATTCCTCAATTGTACTTTCTGATGCAAATTTAGAAAAAAAATCGATTTGTAAGCTAGTAAAGATAAAGAAAAACATTTCTTTAGAGCAAAGATCGTCATTTTTTTGCGAATGACAAAGCAATTGGTAATAAATCTTGACAAAAGAATCTGCGTCTGATGCCTCGTGTAAACGGACTCCCCCATAACACCATTTGTTATATGGGGAAATGGAATAGTAACATCAGAGAGTAGGATTGAGTTGCAATTAGTACCTCTCCCTCTGATTTCTTCCCCTGATTCCAAGAACAGAGATGCGAGGTTGATAGTTTTCGGAAATTATTCGCTGAATATCTTTGTTGTTTCAGATTAATTTCCTAATTTAGCCGCATTATTAAGATGATAACTCACCTTTCGCAAACTTAAGTTGAATGATGACGAAAATACAAGTATTTCTTTTATCAGTCATTGCTTTTTGCTGTCAGACTGTCAATGTAATGGCTCAAAATACGCCAAAGGAAATCGTCGTAGTGATGAAAAGCAACTACACGTATGAAGATCCTCGTTGGGCACATCCTGTTACTTTGGAAAAAGGTGTAGCGATCACAGTGATGAGTGATGGCAGCGCCTCTTACAACTATTGGCCATACCCCGTAGCCGATGTCGAGATACCAAAAGAAGTAACCCGTCTGCCTGGTTCCAATGGTGAACATTATCTCCAAGTGAATGGGACGAATGTTAGGTTAAGAGAAGGACCCTCCACCAAATACGGCTATTATTGCTACAATGAGGAAAACTCTGCCTCGGTGTACCACAATCAGTTTATCCGTGACAACAAAAAACCAAAAACAGATGATTGGGGGCTCAGGGCTGAGTGGGTGCCTTATTATCTTCCGAAGGGTACACGACTACCGTATCTGGGCAAGGAAAATGGTTTTTATAAGACGATGTTCAATGGCACCGTGTTTTACATTTCTGCAAAATACTGTCTGTTGAAATAACCCCATACGGTATCCCTTAACGAAATAAACAAACTCAATAGTAAATAAGCGCTTATGAAAAAGATGATGGTTTCTTTGTTCTTGATGTTGTTGCTCTCCACGGTGGCATCTGCCCAGGTGAAGACCTTTCAGATGGTGGTGGAAAATGAGGCTGTAGTGGTGAATGCCAGCAACTGTGTGGACCGCGCACGCAACAACTACCTGCTTTGGGTACGGTATGACTACAAAAACAAGAAAGCTTGCAAGAAGGATGCAAAGCGGGATGGCGTGATTGGCAAACCGGTAAGGGCGGAAGTTCTCTATGAATTTGATGAGCACTTGCTTACCTATCGCATCATATCAAAGAAATACTATGACAAGGACGAGGTGGTGATTAAAGAGTCCATCTATTACAATGCTCCCTGGAACCAAGTCGGTGATTTCGACTATTCAGTCAAATTGGGGATCTATATGACAGAGGCTTTTGACATCGTCGCTGGATGAACTTGGACTAAAAAGGAGTTTAGGAGTTTAGGAGTTCAGGAGTTGAGGAGTTCAGGAGTTGAGGAGTGCAGACAATAGCCCTCATTTACTTCATGAGGTTCAAAGTTTTTAGCTGTGGTAATGTCTGAACTCCTATAACTCCTGCGTTTCTTCAACTATTGAAAATTAAACTCCTTAACTACTCCCTCCAACGCAGAGATGACTCGGTCGCACCATTGATCAAACTCGGAGTCTTCCACTTGGCATTCTGGGTGGCTTTCGATGTAGGAGAGACATTTCCTTACACCTTCCTCAAACCGTACGTGAGCCTGATAGCCAGGAACGGCCTGCTTCAGTTTGGAGCAGTCGAACACCACGGTGCAGGCTTTGTCGCCCAGCAGATTGCCCTCCATGTCGTAAGAGGGTGGCGCCACTGACGCAATAAAAGAGGATGAGACGTAGAAGGGTTTGAAAGGCACTCCAAGGGCGTCGGCGATGGCTCCGTAAATCTGGTTCCATGTGAGTGATTCGTCAGACATAATCTGAAAGGCCTCGCCGATGGCATGTGGATTGCCCAGCAGACCGATAAACCCACGGGCGAAGTCCTCATTCCAGGTCATGGTCCAGAGTGTGTTGCCGTCACCATGTACGATGACGGGTTTGCCTTCCTTCATACGTTTGAGCACTTGCCAACTGCCTTTTAGTCCATGGATACCCACAGGCACGCTCCGCTCACTGTAGGTATGGCTGGGGCGCACGATGGTGACAGGAAAACCGTCTTCCCGGTAATGCCGCATCAGCAGTTCTTCGCAGGCTATTTTGTCGCGCGAGTATTGCCAATGGGGGTTGGCCAGTGTGGTTCCCTCATTGATGACATAGTTTTTCACAGGTTTGTGATAGGCAGATGCCGAACTGATGTAGACATACTGACGTGTGCGTCCGGAGAACAGCCGGAAGTCGCGCTCCACCTGCTGAGGCAGGAAGCCGATGAACTCACACACAGCGTCAAAAGTCATATCGCCCATCTTCCTTAGAACCTCCTCCTCGTCGTTGATGTCGCATGTCAGCTGACGGATGTTGGATGGCACTTCAGTTTTTCTTGTACCGCGGTTGAGCAACCATGTCTCATGCTCACTCTCTGAAAGTTGTCGTGTGATGGCACTACTGATTGTGCCTGTTCCTCCAATTAATAAGATTCTCATTTTCTTTGTGTTTTTTTGTTCTTTGCAAAGATACGAAGTTCATTTCTTTTTTTCGATTTATTACCTAAAACAATCTGTTATTACTAAAAAAAGTACAATTTTTTTGCCGTTTTCTCGTTATAGGTTTGTATCTTTGCAGTGTCAGGAACCTAAAGTCAAGTTTTTTAACTGGGTTGAAAACAGCAACTCTAAGAATCTGAACAATCGTAAAACTATAAAACAAGAAAAATTATGGAAGCAAAAGAGCAAGTATTGCAGGCTATGCGCGAGGCAGGACAGCCCGTGAACGCAGGAAAAGTGGCTGAAATGACAGGTCTCGACCGCAAGGTGGTTGACAAGGCATTCGCAGCGCTGAAGAAAGAGGGTGCCATCGTTTCGCCCGTCCGTTGCAAGTGGGAACCCGCCCAGTGATTTCTTCTTATTCGTTATACGCTCCGTCGCTCTCTTTCTGACTGACGGTTAACATGATCACTCATAGGACACCATATCATCTGCTGGTGCCCCTAAGGGAAATATGCCAACACTATTGGTAGTTGAAGCAATCATAAAACTTTTTATTGGACAGACTCTTCTCGTATATCATCAGGTTGGTGGTTTGGCTCGCAGGATGGGTCAAACCCTGTAGCCGTATGCATCTGTGTCACTACGAGGAGTGGCAAAAAGGACAGCCGCTAAAGATACTTCTCGTGGGCTACAATGGCGCCAGAAACACGGGTGCGGATGCCCGTGTAGTGGCACTGACGAGGCAACTGGAGCAGGCGTTTGGTACCACACAAGCACAACTGACGTTGATGACACTCAGCAAGGACAATGTCAGAGGGTATTTCCCTGAGGCAGTGCGACTGTGGCGTTTTACCACTGTCTTCGTCTTCTCTCTGCTGAGGGCCTGTTCGCGCCATCATGTGGCCATCCTGTGTGAAGGGTCGACGTTGACACCCACTTTCGCTGACGCTCTTTGCATGTTTTTCTGCGAAGCTGCAGGCATTATGCGTAGGCAAGGTAAGCCATGTATCGCCTATGGCTCTGAGATAGGACATCTTGATGGCTGGCTGGCCCGGCTGAGCAGCGACCTGTGCCGTGACACCTATTTCATCGTACGGACAGAAGCGTCGTTGCACAACTTGAATGCTCTTGGCTTGTCCGGACATGTGGGCACAGACACCGCCTGGACGTTTCAGGATGAAAAGGGGGCGGCATGGGCACGACAACATCTGATCGATTCTGGGTGGGATGGGAAGCAGCCATTGATGGGCGTGGAGCCACTCAATCCCTTCTGTTGGCCGGTGCGGCCGTCGTTGTGGCGATGGTTGAGGTCGATAATCACCAGAGATTTTTCGCAGCAGTATGACAAACTCTACTACTTCACGGATAGTCAAGAGAGACGCCAACAATTCCAGCATTATCTGGCAGCGATGGCGGCAGCCACTGACCGCTACTGTCGTGAGCATCATGCCTTTGCAATAGTATTGGGAATGGAACAACTCGATGCTGAGGCCTGCAAGTTGTTGGCGCAACAGTTAGAAAGTCCGCATGTGGTATGCACGTCGAAAACCTGTGATGTGTTTCAGATGACGGGCCTGATACGCCAGCTGAACATCCTGCTCACCTCTCGCTATCATGCGTCGGTGCTGAGTATGGAGCGGACTATCCCTGTCGTGGCGGTATCGATAGACGCGCGTCTGGAGGGGGTGATGGGAGAAGTACAACTCGCTGAGCACTATTTGCACCACGTCACAGATACTGATTTGGAGCATCGTATTCTCGCTTCCTTGCGTATGGCAGGTGAACATGAAGAGGAAATCAGGGAAACTATCCGGCGTCACCTGACAATTTATAAAAATATGACAGTGGAGATGAGCCAATTTTTTATCGCATGGCTGCGGTACACTCAATGCGGGCCACCCAGGGGGCATGCTGCCTCTGACAAAAGAAGAGGCAGCAACGCTTCACTCGCCGTTGCTGCCTGACAACCTTTATGTATGTGATGCGACGATTTTGCCACAGGCGCTGGGGCTCCCTCCCATACTCACCATCATGGCTTTGGCCAAACGCATCTCAAAGATAGTGACTCATATTTAACTCCTTAACTCCTTTAACGTCTTTAACTTCAAGATGTTATGGCTTCAACTCAGGCCAGCCGTCTGCTGTCCAACTGATGGGCCGCTGGATAAGCAGGGCGGCGCCATTTTGCGTGGCACTGTAGCCGTGACAGATGAAGACGTCCTCGCCATCTAAGGAGTAGGCGGCACAGTGGCCGACAGCTTCCCATTCTTTTTTGTCGCCCTCCAAGAAAAGAGTGCCTCCTCCATTGGCCATGTCCTTTCCTGTACGGTCGAGATAAGGGCCTTCTACGGTCTTGCTGCGACCCACTGCCACACGGTAGTTGCTCTTGGCACCACGACAGCAGTAGTCCCAAGACACAAAGAGATAGTAGTAACCAGCATGTTTGAAGATGAAGGGTGCCTCAATGGCATTGGTGCCTGCAAACTTAGAAGTGGGGTTGGGCTCTGTAGGAGTGTAGTTGGAGTCATAACGGCGGGCGATGGTGCGTGGCTTCACACCCGGGGCTATGTGCATGGTGGAGTCGAGACGTGCCAGTTGGATACCGTCCCAGAATGATCCCCATACGAGCCAAGGCGTGTCTTTGTCGTCGATGACGAAATTGGGATCGATGGCGTTCCAGTTGTCTCGCTTCTCGCGTGAGGTCACGATGCAACCTTCATCCTTCCACATATTGGCGCCCAGTGAGCGACTGCTGAGCAGACCGATGGCCGACCCGTTCTTGCCGAAGGTGGAGCAGCTGTAAGCCATCCACCATTTGCCGTGCCAGTGGATGACGTCGGGGGCCCAGACATGGCTGCCGAAGCCTGCTACGGAGTCGGTGGTCCACCCAGGGATGACGGTCATCACTGGGTGGGGAAGCACTGTCCACGTCTTGCGGTCCTTGGAAGTCATTTGCTGGATGCCCATGCCTGTGGCATAGATATGATAAGTGTCGCCTTCTTTGGCCATCACGGGGTCGTGAACCATCGGCGTCTCGGTCGTGAATGCCTCGCGTGGAAAACCACGGCGCGGTCCCTGTGCTGCATTCGTCAAGCATGTTGCTAAGAATGCCATTGTAATCATCAGTTTGTGTGTCATGCTTTTTTACAAATATAATAAATTTTTCAAGTTTCGCAAGTACTCAACTTGCAGGTAGTTAAGGTGTTAAGTAGTTATCGCTTCGCTAAGGAGTTAAGCCAAATGAATCGTAGACTGTCTCTCTTTAGCCATCAGATGTAATGGCTTAACTCCTTTAACTTCTTAACTTCTCTCAACTTGCAAAAGTTGAGTTAGTTATCATTTCTCAGCTATCGGAGGTTCAAGTTGAATGGCTGTTGGCTGTTTGCCATACGCTTTTCGAGAAATGACCAGGTCTGTTGTCCGTCGAAAAGAAGAATATCAGCAGGGCATATATCGCGAATGGCTAACAGCGAAATACTCATACCAGTCAATTTGTTACCAGATGCTGCGGCTCATTTGCATGAGTTCGCGGTCGTGGTGCTGGCGTTGCTCGCACTTGTTGTCGAGAATCATGGTGACACCAGTCTCCTCTGTGTAGGGTTCCCATTTAGGAAGACCTTTTGTGTTGGGGTTGCCTGTCTTGATGAAGGCGAGCCAGATGCTGCTGATGAGTTTTTCGAATTTGTAGGCTGTGGGCGAAGCTCCTGTCATCTCACGCTGTAGGCTGACATTGTGGAGCATGAAGGGTAGTTCCATGCCATGTGAGGCTCCAAGGGCATTGCTCTCGGGCTTCCAAGTGAATAGATAGAGGTAGGCGGGGGCACCTCCCTGTGCGGCCTTGGCGGCAGCCTGTTTCACGGCTCCGGCACGGAAACCAGTATCTACGTAGGTCATCTCCTTTGGTTCGGCATGGGGGTATGCTTTCTTGAAGGCGGAAATGTACTGGTCGGCCTTGTCTCCTTGACGCTGGCGCACAGCGGCTTCAGCTTCAGCCCATGTCATGTTGTGGCTGATGTCGAAGGTGAACTCGTTGAAATCGGTGCCGATGAGCATGGGCACATCTTTCGACTCGGGTG
Source organism: uncultured Prevotellaceae bacterium (assembly GCA_902780635.1). GTDB lineage: Bacteria > Bacteroidota > Bacteroidia > Bacteroidales > Bacteroidaceae > Prevotella. The sequence goes on along the minus strand of CACZGH010000001.1, from coordinate 227,051 downwards.
AGGCTGGGTCGAAAGGATGCTGGGGTAGAATGGTGCCGTCGACAACAGGCGAAAAACCACTTCTGATGCCGCGTTGTGCCAGTCGGCTGACGGCATAGTTCAGCTCGTCGTAGGTGTATTTGGAGAAGTCGGCTGCGGCTGTGGCAGGCTGTCCCAACTCTTGGGCGAGGGCGATGCCGAAAGCGCGCATCTGCTCGGGAAGTGCCTGCCGAAGCGTGGAACCGCTTTGGACGATGGCCCGCTTGAAGAGTCCCTTGGCCGAAGGCATGGCCAGTAGTGTCGACACTTTGCCGCCGCCGCCCGACTGTCCGCCGATGGTCACTTCGTCTGGGTTGCCGCCGAAACGGGCGATGTTGTCGTGTATCCATTCCAGGGCTTTCACGATGTCCTGCATGCCCAAGTTGACACTCTGTGCATATTTGCCGCCCAGTCCTGTCAGGTCTGCATAGCCAAGAATGTTCAGCCGATGGTTCAAGTTCACTACCACGATGTTGCCAGCCTCGGCCAGCGCACGCCCCTCATAGCAGGGCAGGTCGTGGCCAGAGCCACCCGAATAGCCGCCACCATGGATCCACACGAAGACGGGACGCTGCTTCCCATCATTGATACTGGGGGTCCAGACGTTCAACACCAGGCATTCCTTTTCGTCCATCGGCTCCGTCACAAACTGATTGCCGAAACCATAATCTGTCTGGCTGTTACGGCCATTCCACTTCAGACTCTCATTCTGCGGGGCTTGGGGGCCATAAACTTTGCATTGTCTGATGCCCTCGAACTTGTCGGGCACCTGTGGCGGCATGAACCGCTCTGCCTTGGCATATTGGATGCCCTTGAAGGTGAAGATACTTCCGTCTTGATAACCCTCGATAGTGCCATAGACGGTCTCTACGCGGGTGTGCTGTCCCGCGGTGATGGGTTGTGCTTCTACTTGCAATACTGTCAGTGGTAATGACAGTAACAAATAAATAAGTGTTTTTTTCATTGTTTTAGGTATGTTAGTGTTTTAGGTATGTTAGCTTTTACCTGGACGTAGATTCTTTTGTCATTTGTGCCTATCCAGAGCTGATTCTCATGTTTGCCGTATGACAAAACATTGGTTATCTTGGAATTGAGGCCGTTATTAACGGTATGACAGGAAACGATAAGCTCTGCAAAAGAAAAATCTATTGGTTCGGCTTTTTCATCTTGATGATTTCATGGGCGTAAAATTACAAAAAAATAATTAGATGGCAATTTTTATTTACATTTTTTAGTCTAAAATTTGTTCATAAACTTTTGGACATGGTTTTGAGGGCACAAATGTTTTGAATCCTCGGAATAGTGATAAATGATGACGGAAATATATCTTCATCTTCAATCTTTTTCCATCAAGACTTTTCTTTCTCATTTGTTTTTTATACATTTGCAGCCTAAAGTCATTTCATACAGATATGGATATGTATCAACCCATAGACCCTGACAAGTCGACGTCCTGCTGCCCATTGTCCACATCGGCTACGCCTACAGAGAAAGAAAAAATGCTGGCCGGTGAGGTCTATTCCGCTGTTGACCCACAACTACTGGAGGAATTGAATCGTGGCAAACAATGGGTGCAACAGTATAATGCGCTGCCAGCAACAGACATGGTGGCCAAACGGCAAATGCTCAAAATGATGCTCGGGCATGTGGCCGACGACGAAATCATCATCAACCAGCCGTTCTATTGTGACTACGGCCGGCAAATCAGTGTCGGAAAACGGTTTTTCGCCAATTTCAACTTCACCGTGCTCGACGAAGCCACTGTCACCATCGGCGACGATTGCTTTATTGGCCCCAATGTCAGTATCTATACCGCCTGCCATAGTACCGACCCTCAGGAGCGCAACAGCCGCAAGGAGTGGGCCAAACCTGTCACCATCGGTCACAATGTGTGGATAGGTGGCAGTGTCACCATCCTGCCTGGGGTCACCATCGGCGACAATGTGACCATCGGGGCAGGTTCTGTAGTGGTCAGCGACATTCCTTCAGGTGTCATCGCGGTGGGCAATCCATGCCATGTCATAAAAACTATTTGATAACCATTCTTTATTTAACCGAACATGAAAAAGTATATTGCATTGATATTCATCGCATGCTGGTGTAGTGTCCTCCACACCGTGGCACAGACGTATAGCTTAAGCCAACTGAGGGCATGGTCCAGCACCGAGGCGGTGGGCGACCTTGACAAAGACGGAATCAATGACCTTGTCATCATCGCTACACCTGACTTCAAAGAGAATTTCATTGTCGAGGATGGGGATACCATCGATGCCAACGTGCCGATTTTGGCTGTCTTCAAAGGTAAGAAAGACGGCTCCTACGCCCCGTGGAGACAATATGACAACGCCCTGCCGCCGAAGCCGGGAGTATTCGTAATCATTTATTTCAGCCTCGATATCAACGATCGTGGGGTGCTAAAAGTTGGTCTAGAATATTTTGCCAGCGCCGGTTCTTATGGTTCTAGTAACATTTCATATGTCTACCGTTTTCAGAATGGTGACTTTTATCTGATAGGGGAAGACAACAAAAGCTTTATGCGTAATACTGGCGAGGCCGAGACTTATAGTTACAATTACCTCACCCATAAAAGACAAATCGTCAGATACAACATGTTTGACGACAAGGTTAAGCCCCGTGAGACCTGGAGCAATATTCCTAAAAAGCCTCTCAAAAAGTTGGGTTCCTTCATAATGGGTGATTCATAAACGCCGCCCCCAGCCATCACTTACTCTACTGACTTCTTAACCATCTAAAATGCTCAACATCCTTCTCATTGTCCTCTTGGCGATGCTGACACTTGTCGCCACCGGCATGTTGTTCCTCCAATACATGAGGCGTGTCAACATAGAACGTGACCTCCATTTTGCAGGGGAGGACATCCATAGTGTACCCCTGTCGATGCGCATAATGGCAAAGGTGGTGCCCGTGCTGCGTACCGCTCATAGCAAGGTTGTCGCATGGTGGTATGGTCATCCTTCAGAAAAATTGAAACTCGTAGGCGTCACTGGCACCAACGGCAAAACCACTACCGCCACCGTGCTCTATGAACTCTTCCGCAAGATGGGGCACCGCTGTGGACTGATTTCCACTGTCTGTATCTGTATCAACGATGAGAAACAACCCGCTGTCATCACCACACCAGGAGCCGTACAGCTCAACCGCCTGATTGACAGGATGGCAAAAGAGGGCTGTGAGTATGTGTTCATGGAGTGCTCCAGCCACGGACTGGTGCACAAACGGGTCAGAGGACTTCACTTTGCGGGTGGTATCTTCACCAACCTGACCCGTGACCACCTTGACTACCACCGCACCTTCGCCAACTACCGCAATGCCAAGAAATCGTTTTTCGATATGCTCCCACCACAGGCTTTCGCGCTAGTCAACAGCGATGATGACAACAGCCTCAGTATCGTAAGCGACTGCAAAGCCACGGTGAAGACTTATTCTATACAGCATCCGGCTGATTTTACGGCTCATGTCTTGAGATGTGACAAAGAGGGTATGAGGCTGGAGATAGTCGGACGTGAAGTGGATGTGCATTTTATAGGGAGATTCAATGCCAGTAATCTGTTGGCTGTTTACGCTGCCGCTGTTCTGTTGGGGAAAAAACCTGACGACATTCTCGCAGCCATGCCCTTGATGCGGAATGTGCCAGGCAGACTTCAGCCAGTGCATACACCCCAAGGGTGGACCGCTCTGGTCGATTATGCCCATACGCCTGATGCTTTGCAAAAAGTTTTGACGGCTATACATGAAGTGATGGGTGACAAAGGAAGATTGATTACGTTGTGTGGTGCAAGTGGTAACCGCGACAAAGGGAAACGACCTTTGATGGCGCAGGAAGCGGTGAGGCAGAGTGACTACGTGATTCTGACAAGCGACAACCCTCGATTTGAGGATCCACAGGAGATCATCAACGATATGCTGGCAGGGCTAGACGAAACGCAGAAAAAGAAAGTGGTCAGTATCATAGACCGGCGGGAGGCTGTCCGCAAGGCATGTGAGATGGCCCAGAGAGGTGATGTGGTGCTCTTGGCTGGCAAAGGACACGAAGACTATCAGAATATCAATGGTCTGCATCTCCATTTCTCTGACAAAGAGACGCTGATGGAGATATGTGGGATGATAAAGTCGCAATAAATATTAAAACTTGAACGGTTTTTTTGATATTTATATGCTTTGTAGTACCTTTGCTTCGCAAAATCGAAACATGGGCCTTTTCGGGCCTGCGTCAAAAAACATTGTTATGAAAAGAAAAATAGTTTGTCTCTCCTTGGTCGTGGTGCTTGCTTTGCCATTGGCCACCCCTGTGTGGGCACAGGCGGACACAACTGTCACCACCGACACCTTTGCTCCTGACTCTGGCGACGAAATAGCCGCCGACCTGCTCAGCGATGAGGAGATAGCCAAAGCCATGAAAGACTCTATCGCCACCGACCCACTGACAGCAGACGACCTGGCTGATCCTGCTGAGGACGAGAATGTATATCAGGCTCTCAAACGGAAATTTATCGAGGGAAATGCTGGCTTTATGTCGCTGGTGGCACTGGCTCTGGTGCTTGGACTTGCTTTCTGCATCGAGCGTATCATCTATCTTACCCTGTCAGAGGTCAATGCACGCAAACTCATGGAAGACGTAGACCGGAAAATCGGTGAGGGTGATATTGAGGGTGCCAAAGACATCTGCCGAGAGACCCGTGGTCCCGTGGCGTCGATATGTTATCAGGGGCTGCTGCGTGTGCATGAGTCGCTCGACAATATAGAACGCTCTGTGGAGTCGTATGGAGCCGTTCAGGCCGCCAACCTGGAGAAAGGCTGCTCTTGGATCACGCTTTTTATCGCCATCGCACCGTCGCTGGGCTTCTTAGGTACCGTGATTGGTATGGTGATGGCTTTCGACCAGATAGAGGCGGCCCGTGACATCAACCCTGCCATCGTGGCATCGGGTATGAAGGTGGCCCTCATTACGACGATTTTCGGTATCATCGTCGCACTGATCCTGCAGATGTTCTACAATTATATTCTCAATAAAATAGAAAGGCTCACGGTGCAGATGGAGGAATCGGCAGTGACGCTCCTTGATGCCTTGGCTAAATATAAATCGGGCAGATGATGAGGAAGATTCTAAAGTGGGCATCTCATTTAGGCCAGGCGCAACTGATGTTTTATACCATCGTGGCGTCGGCAGTGCTGCTGTTTGCCTCTTTCTTCTTGATAGGCTTCGACCGACCTTATAGGCCTGACCCCAACTTCAACGATCCCAGACTGACTTCTGTGCTGATGGTCTATGTCATCATCGTCTTTGTCATAGCTGTCGGCACCGCACTATGGGCAGTAGTCAGCACACTGCGCCGAAAAGGGATGGGCGAGGCCATCGTCAATGGGGTGCCAGCCTTGCGCGTGGCCATCGGAGTGGCTGTCGCCACTATACTTACCATGTTTGTGTCGTTGCTCGCAGGTTCCTCTCAGCCACTTCGTGTCAATGGCAAGGTGTTCGACAGCGTCTGGTCGCTCAAGGTGGCTGATATGTTCGTCGCCTCGTCGTTGGTGATGGTCGTCCTGGCCATAGGCGTTGTGGCCTATGGCACCATACAGACCTATTTGAAAAACAGATAATCAGGAGGGCATATGATCATTAAAAGACGCCGCCGCAAGGTGCCGGGACTCAACACTGCGTCGATCGCCGACATCTCTTTCACGCTCCTCATCTTGTTTCTCGTCGTCACTTCGATGGACGAGGACAAGGGCCTGACGCGGCATCTTCCTCCTGTCAACAACGAGGTGCAGACTCCCACAGAGATGCTGGACAGAAACGTGATGCGGATGGAAATTGCTGCCGACAATCACCTGACCATCAATGGCAAGCCTGCCGACATCTCACAGGTGAGGTCGCAGGTCATGCGTTTTGTCGACAATCCCGACAACTCACCTCTGTTGCCAGAAAAACATCTGATAGAAATATACGGACTTGGACGGTGTGCAGTCACCGACGGCCACGTCATACAAATTGTCGCTGACCGGGATGCCAGTTACGACACCTATTTCCAAGTGCAAAATGAAATCGTAGCCGCCTATATACAGTTGCGTGACCGATTGGCACGAAGCCGTTTCCATCAGTCCTACGCTACCTGCTCGGAGGAACAGCGGATGGCTCTGAGAGAGTATTATCCACAGAGAGTGGCCGAAGAATATACGGAAGGGAAAGGAGGTGAGTCATGAGCATCATACGCAAAAAAGAGCGGCAAATACCGGCGCTCAACACGTCTTCGCTGCCCGACCTTATCTTCACCGTGCTTTTCTTCTTCATGATCGTCACACACATGAGGTCTGTGCCCGTTAAAGTGGCTTATGAGGCACCAAAAGGAACGGAACTGGCTAAACTGGCGAAGACATCGACCACTACTTATATCTTTGTCGGCAGGCCGCTGTCAGTTCACCCTCAGCAGGGAGGCAAAGACACCATCGTCATACAGGTGGACGAACGTCTGATGTCCATACCACAGCTCACGGACTATCTCGTCAAAAAACGTGAACAAATGACTCCTGATGAACTGGAGCAGATGACCGTCTCGCTCAAGGCAGACCGACATGTGCCTATGGGAATGATCAACGACGTGAAACAGGCGCTGAGAAAAGCACACGCACTGAAAATACACTATTCGGCTACACCTGAGCGTGATGGTGAGTTATAATTCCAACGCTTTTTTGACTTAAAAGTTGGAAATGTCATTTATTTGGCTTATCTTTGTAGCAAATTATATCAATAAGCACAAATAATTAAACAAAATGGGACATCACAGATTAGATGCTTTAGACAAAAAAATTCTGAGCCTTATAGCCGATGATGCAAGGATGCCTTTCCTGGAAGTGGCACGTGTATGTAATGTCAGTGGAGCCGCTATCCACCAGCGTATCCAGAAACTCACCAATCTTGGCATACTGAAAGGGTCAAGATTTATCATCGACCCGGAGAAGATTGGATATGAGACCTGTGCTTACATAGGTTTGTTCCTCAAAGACCCAGAGAAGTTTGATTACGTGGTAGAGGAGCTGAAAAAAATGCCGGAAGTGGTAGAGTGCCATTATACAACGGGTGGTTTTGATATGTTTATCAAAATCTATGCGCTCAACAACCACCATCTGCTGGAGATTATCCACGACAAACTGCAGCCGCTTGGTCTCTCGCGCAGCGAGACCATCATCTCATTCAATGCCGCCATCAACAGACAGCTACCCATCATCGACGTGCCAGAAGACGACGATGAGGAGGAAGAGTTGGCTCAGCCTCTCACATAGTCTACAAAAGCATAGTTATAGCGGTGACGCTCATCGATGCCATGTTCCTCCCGCGACGCCTCTTTCCAGTCGTCGTAGGGAGGGAAAAAGGCGTCTGCCTGCTCAGGTGTGTCATCTACCTCGGTGAGGCATAGCCTGTCTGCCAGACGCATGGCTTGTTTGTAGACCGACGCTCCTCCGATGATGTATATTTCCTCGTCATCGCCACAGTGTTGGAGAGCTTTCTCCATATTCTCATACACCTCGCATCCCTCTATCTGCTTCGTGCTGCGACTCAGCACGATGTTGCGACGGTGGGGCAGTGCTCCTTTGGGCAGACTCTCAAAGGTGCGGCGCCCCATGATAATGGTATGGCCGGTGGTCAGTGCCTTAAACCGCTTCAGGTCATTAGGCAACCAATAAATAAGTTTGTTCTGATAGCCGATGGCGCGATTGTTAGCCACAGACGCAATGATATTGATGGACATGGTTTTTTAGTTGACAAGTTGACGAGTTGACAAGTTGACGAGTTGTTTGCCCGAAAGGCGAACTCCAAATGGCGAACTCCGAATAGCGAACTCCGAACAGCGAACCCTCACACAGCCACCACCCCTGCAATATGGGGCCAGGGGTCGTAGTCGGTCAGTTCGAAATCTTCGTATCTGAAACTGAAGAGGTCTTTCACATCAGGATTGATGTGCATCTTGGGCAAGGGGCGGGGAGTGCGTGTCAACTGCAGCTGCACTTGCTCCAGATGGTTGAGATAAACATGGGTGTCGCCGGTGGTGTGGATGAAGTCACCAACCTGAAGACCTGTCACTTGTGCCATCATCTGCAACAACAGGGCATAGGAGGCAATGTTGAAAGGCACTCCTAAGAAGGTGTCGGCAGACCGTTGATAGAGTTGAAGACTCAGGCGACCTTCGGCGACATAAAACTGAAACATGGTATGGCAGGGTGGCAAAGCCATCTGGTTGACCTCTGCCACGTTCCAGGCACTCACAATCATGCGGCGGGAGTCGGGATGGTGCTTGATGAGGTCCACCACCTGGGCAATCTGGTCGATAGTGCCACCGTCATAGTCGGGCCATGAGCGCCACTGATGGCCGTAGACAGGACCCAACTCGCCGTTCTCGTCAGCCCATTCGTTCCAGATCCTTACACCGTGTTCTTGCAGGTATTTCACATTGGTGTCGCCCTTGAGAAACCAGAGTAGTTCGTAGATGATCGACTTCAGATGCAGTTTTTTGGTGGTCAGCAGTGGGAAACCATCTTCTAAGTGGAATCGCATCTGATGTCCGAAAATACTTTTCGTACCCGTTCCGGTGCGGTCGGTTTTCACCACGCCTTCATTCATGATGCGATCGAGCAGATCGAGATATTGTCTCATGTCTATGTTATATTTTATTGTATTTTATTATATGAGTTGGGTCACATGATTTCGCAGAGGCCCTCTGGTTGGTAACCACTGCGTATTTTCCATTCCTGGGGATAGAGATTGTTAGCGCGGGAGCCGATGTTCTTGACAAAGCCGAGCACGGCACCGCGGTATGTCAGAAGCACAAAGCCTCGGGGGATGGAGTGGGGGAGCACCACGGATTCTTTGCGCAGGTACGACATCGCCTGAGCAAGGTCGATCTCACACGTGGCGAAAGCCGCAGGGTTGAGGTGGGGAGACAGTGCCAGTGACTGAGCGGGGAGGAGGTCTTTGCCACGCCTGGTGCCCATACCCACCCCGGCATGAAGAATGCGCAAACCGCTCATTTGCTCGTAGAGGCTAAGCCATCGGGTGGGGATGGCACTGATGTCATCGACGTTTTCCCTCAGAGTGAAAAGTTCTGGATGGGAGAGCCAGGCCATGATGGACGATGCGCTCGCCCGATCATTTTTGGGGTTTTTCTCCCTCTGTCTCAGATGCTTCTCTTTCTTTCGCTGTGGTTTCTGGAGTGATAGTGATGCGTCAGCTGCCTCCGGTTTCCGCAGAACGGCTATGAATAGGCCCTCGCCGCGTGTGATTCCTGGGATAAAGCGGCAGACACAGTCTTTCAATTGTTCTGACAGTGATGGGGTGACATGCCACTCTTCAAGGGTAGCCATGGGCAGCACCTCCGCTCCCAATGTCTCGACGGCCCAAAGGATGTTCTCTTCGTCCTCATGGAGATTGAACGTGCAGGTGGAGTAGATGAGCAGGCCGCCGGGGCGGAGGCATTGCCACGCCTCTTCCACAATGTCACGCTGTAGTCGCTGGCAGGCAAGCACATGTTGTGCTGACCATTCGCCGATGGCTTCTGCATCCTTGCGAAACATGCCCTCGCCGGAGCAGGGCACATCAGTGAGGATCAGGTCGAAGATAACTCCTGTCTGGCGGATATCGGAGGGCATATTGTTGGTCACTAAAACATCGGCGTGCCCCCATTTCTGTAGATTTTCTGAAAGGATATGGGCACGCTGCCGAATGGGTTCATTTGACACCAAAACACTGCCAGTAGGAAGGGCTGCAAGCAATGCCGTAGACTTGCCGCCGGGAGCCGCACAAAGATCCAATGCCACCACGGGACCATGGACATGCTGGCGGATCACTTCGTCGACAAACATCGATGCCGCCTCTTGAACATAATAGCAACCAGCATGCAACAAGGGGTCGAACGTGAAGTGGGGTCTTCCCTGCAGATAATACCCATGTCTACACCAAGGCACATGTTCTGGCCCCAGCTCCTCACGAATACCCTCCGCAGTTAGCTCCTCACGAATATCCTCCGCAGTTAGCTCCGCACGAATACCCTCCGCAGTTTGCTCCTCACGAATATTTCCTCCCCTTATTTTCAAGGGGTTGAGCCGCACACTGACAGAAGCCGTTTGCCGCATTCCTTCCATGAATGCAGCAAACAGTTTTTCTCCCATCATCTCACGGGTATATGATATAAATGCCTCTGGCAATTTCATTTTTTCGCTTTTGGAGTGGTAATCAACTCCCCCTCTAAGTTAGAGGGGGCCAGGGGGAGTGTGTTTATTTCGCCTTTTGCCTTCCCTTTTTAACATTCTGTCTGAATTTCTACCTCCCCTCCTTTGGAGGGGTCAGGGGGAGGTTTCCTGTCCGAACTTCTATCTCCCCTCCTTTGGAGGGGTTAGGGGGAGGTTTCCTGTCCAGACTGAGGTATTTACTCATCAAAGTCAAATCCCTCATCCAACTCAGGTTTCTCCTGCTTCGGTGTCTTGGGCTGGCTCTTCAGATTGCCGTCCTTGTCGAACATTCCATAGGTGGTGCGTAACACGATGAATTCGGTGCGGCGGTTGAGCTGGTTGCAGATAGCCTGTTTCTCCTCGTCGAGGGCCGTGATGAAGTCTTCTGTCAGCACATCATTTTCCTTGAGCCAAGGATACTGGGCGGCCAGTTTCTTGCGCACCACTTTCGGCTTTTCCTTGCCGTAACCCTTAGGGGTGAGGCGGTCGCTGGCGATGCCATGGGCGATCAGATAGTTGACCACCGACTCGGCGCGGCGCTGAGCCAGGCCGATGTTGTATTGCGAACTTCCCTTGTAGTCACAGTGGGCGCTCAACTCAATGGTCACGTTGGGGTTCTCGTTGAGCAGTGTCACCAGCTCGTCGAGTGAGGCCTCCGACTCTGGTCGCAGGGTGGCCTTGTCATAGTCATAGAATATGTTGTCGATCATGACAGGCGCGGTGATGGATGCTAAGGGGAATTGCAGCACATGTTCCTCCGACTCTTGTGTGGGCACGATATGCAACTCTTCTTTGTGGTTGAGGAAGCCTTTGCAGGTGGCCAAGAACACATAGTCGACACCAGGCTTCAGCACCTCGGTGAACGAACCGTCGCTGCGCACACTGAGTTTTTGGTTAGTACCATCGTTGCCCACCATGTATACCTGGGCGGCGGTCAGTTCGTAACCGTCGTTCTCATATACCCATCCTTTCACCGTCTGAATGATTTCGGGCTTCTCAAAGCTGAAAATATGGTCCCAGCCACGGCCGTCGCCACGGTTGGAACAGAAATAGCCACGGTTGTGTGGTCCTTCAAAGGTCATGCCGAAGTCGTCACCCTGTGAGTTGAGTGGATAACCCGGGTGCTCCAGTTGCCAACGCCCGCGTTCGTTCACCACGGCGATGTAGATATCGAGTCCTCCCATGCCTCCATGTCCGTCGGAGGAGAAATACAAGTCGCCATTGGGCCGGAAGGCGGGAAACATCTCGTCTCCTGGCGTGTTGATCACATTGCCGAGGTTCTCTACACCGCCATAGCCGTCGGAGGTGAGGCGGATGCGCCAAATATCAAGGCCGCCCTCGCCGCCGGGCATGTCGGAGCAGAAGTAGAGCCATTCACCATCGGGTGAGATGGCAGGATGAGCATAGCTCGAGAGGGTGTCTTTGGTCAGCTCCACATCGTTGCCTTTGCTCCAGGCAGCGTCTGAACGGCTCGACTTCATGATTTTCGCATAGCGCGGATAAGAGGGATCGGTGGAACACATCGTGTAGTACATCTCGCGCTGGTCGGGAGTGAAGCTGCATGCTCCCTCGTCGTATGCTGTGTTGAGACCCGACTCGATGCGTTGGGGCTTGCCCCATTTGCCTTTGTCGTCTTTCTGAGAGAAGAAGATGTCGCCGTTTTTCGTGCCGGTTATGCCGCTCAGTTCGTCGCCCTCCGCTTCGTTGCGGGTGGAGGTGAAGAACAGTTGATCAAACTCTTCGCCAAAGAGCATCGGCGAGTAGTCGGCGCGGCGGGAGTTGAAGATTTCCATCTTCTTCACCATGTAGCGTGAGCCTTGTTCTTTCAGAGCCGGAGCAGCCATAGCAGCCTCTAAACCCTTACGGGCCAGGAGGTTGTCGGGCATTGAGTCGAGAGCAATCTGATACTCCTGCACAGCCTCTTTATAATTGCCGTTTTTCATCAGCTGACGGGCGAAGGAGAGGTGGGTTTGGCCATCGTCCTGCTTGTAGCGGATCACATTGCGGTAGGCGGCGATGGCTTTCTGCGTGGAGTTGATCTTCTCATAGCAGAGTGCCATCTTACGGGCACACTGGCCACGACGGTCTCGCTGTTTGGCGGGTGTCTTCGAGTAGGCTGTCTTGAATTCAGTGGCGGCGTCGTAATATTCTCCCAACGCGAGGTATTTCTCACCCCGCTTGAGGTTCTTGTCCGCACCGCAGGAACACACCAGCAGGGCGAGCAAGCATAAAATCGTATGATGGATATGTTTTTGCATCTATATTATAACGCTTTTTTTGCTGTTTTATTGCCATCGACACACGAAGAAACCCTTCTCTACAGGAAAATGTCTCAAAAAATGTAGACTCTTCTCTTATTTATCGTTTTTTTTGTAAATTTGCGCATCCTAAATCAAGAATATGAGAGAGAAACTGAAATATGGACCACTGGCGGGAATTTTGATAGCTCTGGTGGGGATAGGTATCTGCCTTGTGGTATACGAGGGCGATTATTTGTGGAATGCGCAAGAGCAGAACCTGTTTCTATATGATCGCCATTTTCTGGAAGAAATGATGGTGAAACCGGCAGGGGGACTGTCATGGATTGGTGCCTGGCTCACACAGTTTTTTTACCACCCCTGGCTGGGAGTGACCATCCTCTGTCTTTGGTGGGCTGCACTAATGGCGCTCACAGCCAAGGTGTTTCGCATACCCTGCAAGTGGGCGTTTCTTCTGTTCATCCCCGTGGCACTGCTGCTGCTTGCCATCGTAGGCGTTGACTACTGGATCTATTATCTCAAACTCAGGGGATTTCTCTTTATGCCCACCATAGGGTGGACGTTGGCCCTCGCATTGACGTGGGGCTATACGGGGGTGCCTCAGCGCCGTTATATGCGTCTCTTCTACGTTTTAGTGGTGGCGTTGGCGGCCTATCCGCTGATGGGATGGTACGGGTTGGCGGCCCTCGTGCTGATGGGGACGCTCTCATGGCGTCTCGACGGGATGACCCAACTGGAGAAGGTGGTGGCCACGATCCTTGTGCTCCTCGCTGTCGTTGGTGTGCCCCTCTTTTGTTATCGCTACGTCTACCATGAGACAAATGTCGCTGATATGTGGTTTGCAGGGCTGCCTGTGTTCACAATGACGGAGCATTATGATGGCTATGATTATCCTTATATCCTGCTGGCCGTCTACTACCTAGCACTCGCTTGCTGCTATCGGAAGAGGCCACTGGACAGCGGGGTGCGACGCATCATGGTTTGGTCGGCTCTCCAAGGCGCACTCTGTGCCCTGCTGGCATGGGGTGTCTACACCTATTGGTACAAAGACAGCAACTTTCACCAGGAGATGGCCATGAAGCGCAGCCTGGAACTGTGTGACTGGGATGCTATCATCCAGCGGGCTCAGCATCTCAACGAAGAGCCCACACGCGCCATGATGATGGTGAAAAACCTGGCCCTCTTCCGTCAGGGACGTCTGGGCGATGAGATGTCTCTTTATGGCAACGGCTCCCTGCATGGCAATACGAAGTTGCCCATCCGCATGATGCAGGTAGTGGGCAAATCATTGTATTACCATTACGGACTGGTCAACTACTGTTACCGGTGGTGCATGGAGGATGGTGTGGAGTATGGCTGGAGGGTGGAGACACTCAAACTGATGGCCCGCTGCTCCATCATCAATGGGGAGTATCAGTTGGCCAGAAAATACCTGACCTTGTTGCGGCAGACTCGTTATCACAAGGAGTGGGCTGAACAGCAGGAGCAGCTGATCAGCCATCCTCAGCAACTGAAGAAAGACCCTGCCTATGCACCGGTCTTCCCGCTCATGGGGTATGACAACTCGCTCAACAGTGACCTGTCTATTGCTGAGTCTTTCCTTATGAATCATCTCGCACGTATCAACACCAAACAGCCACAATTGCAGGAACTCTCGCTGTGGGGGGCGATATGGACAAAAAACATATCCATGTTCTGGCCCAAGTTCTTCCAGTACCTCAGTCTGCACCCCGGACAGCGTATTCCCCTGTATTATCAAGAGGTGGCCTATCTCTACGGACAATTGGAGGGACAGGTGGACACCAGACGGTTGCCTCTCGACGAGGGTGTGGCGCTCACCTACCAGCGTTTCACTGAAAGGGTGCAGCAGTATCCTGGTATGAGCGAACAATACCTGAGTGAGGCTCTCAAAAATGAGTTCGGACAGACTTTCTATTATGATTATTTCCTCAACCGCGATCAGCAATTGTATTGACGATGAAAACAATAAAGACAAATATACTCCTGGCTATCTGTTTGATAGGACTCCTTATGGCATGTGGGAAAGCACGTGTGCCACAGACTTATACTGAAGTCAACCAACTGCCGCACATCTATCCCGACTATATTAATGTGACCGTGCCGGTCAACATCGCACCGCTCTCTTTTATGCTCGACGACGACTGTGAGGAGATGGTGGCAAGATTTACTTTTGGCGGACAGGAACTGGTGACGGGCGGCGACTGCGCTCAGCCTGCTCTCGACGAGTGGCGACAACTCACTGCACAAGCCAAGGGACACGATATACAGGTGGAGGTGTATGCCAGCCAACAGGGGCAGTGGAAACGATACAAGCCTTTTCATATCACGGTGTCGACCGACAGCATCGACCCCTATATCAGCTATCGTCTCATCTCACCCTCCTATGTGGCATACGAAGAACTGACCATCAACCAGCGGTGCCTGGAGAACGATGAGGAGAGTGTCATCTACGACAATATGCTCTGCACGACACCGAGTGACGGACAGTGTATCAACTGCCATCATTTCCAGCAGTACAACCCGGCGCGAATGCAGTTTCATGCCCGCCAGAACTTGGGTGGTACGGTCATCGCCTATGATGGACAGTTGCGTAAAATCAACATGAAGAACGACTCCATCCTCTCTGCCGGCGTCTATCCCGCTTGGCATCCTTGGCTCAATCTGATTGTATACTCCACCAATTCCACTCATCAGGCATTCCATACTCGCGACATCAACAAGATAGAGGTTTTTGACATGGCTAGCGACCTCATCACCTACGATGTGGAGCACAACGAGGTGCGCCATCTGGAGAACGACCCGCAGGAGTTTGAGGTGTTCCCAGCTTGGGCTCCTTCTGGCGACTGTCTCTACTACTGCAGCGCACATTTCGAGTTTAAAGACACCATTGACCATGGATTGGAGGTGATACACAGGGCCAAGGAGGTGAAATACAATATCTACCGCAAACAGTTCAATCCACAGACGGGCGAGTTCGGACCGCGCACACTGGTGTTCAATGCCGACTCGCTGGGCAAGAGCGCCACCTTGCCAAGAATTTCTCCTGACGGCAGATACCTGATGTTCACTCTTGCCGAGGCTGGGTGTTTCCATATCTGGCATTACGACGCCGACTTATGGACGCTAGACCTGCAGACCGGACAGGCACGACCCATGAGCGAGATCAACTCTGACAAGACGGAGAGTTATCATTCGTGGTCGAGCAACGGACGGTGGGTGATGTTCAGTTCTAGAAGGGATGACGGTGGCTACACTCGACCCTTCTTCGCTCATATCGATAAAAATGGCGTGGGAAGCAAACCTTTCGAACTGCCTCAGAAAGATCCTTCTTGGCACCGTAAGTCCCTCAAATGCTACAACATACCTGAGTTCATGAAAGGAAAGGTTGAAATATCCCCACAACAATTTGCCGACATCCTAAAAACCGACGGCCAACCCATTGTTGTAGTTAGTAATTAGTAGTTAGTAGCTAGTAGTTAGTAGCTAGTAGTTAGTAGTTAGTAGTTGAAGTCGGCCTTTAGCACATCTTTCTCAATTCGCAGTGGTAATTTCTCCCCCTCTAAGTTAGCTAAGTTAGAGGGGGCAGGGGGGAGTGTGTCAACATCCAAGGAAAAGGCCTAGGGGGAGTGTGTCAACATCCAAGGAGAAGGTCTAGCGGGAGTGTGTTGAATTCTTGAACTCTAAAAATCGGGATAAAAACCTATCACGAATTCTCGAATGAAAGAATTCCCTAATTCCTATCTAATTTCTAATTCCTAATCTAAACCCGCATCCCTCACGCCAGCGGCTGCAGCCGTAGGCAGTTTTGCCTTTGATGATGACCCCACGGCCACAAACAGGGCAGGGATTGCCGATCAGTGAGTCATCAGGCACCAAATTTAGAGATGAAGAGGCAGACACCATGCCCTGATTGCCCTGTGTACCCTGCGTAGTAGCAGGCTGTACAGTGCGACCAGCTGGCTTTGCTGACTGGCTGGTGGTTTTTGCTGATTGACTGGTTGGTTTTGCTGGTCTGGTGCTCTTCTTTTTCTTTTTCAGGTCCTCCTCACTGAGGATGGTGATCTGACGGTTGCTGTTGTCAGTAAGAACCTGTGTGACAATCATTTGTATCTGTTGCTTTAACTCTTCGATGAAGGTGCGCGGCTCATATTTCTGGTGCTCGATATCACGCAGCTTCTTCTCCCAAATGCCAGTCAACTCACAACTTTTCAGCAGGTCTTCGCGGATTGTGTCGATCAACTCGATGCCAGTGGCCGTGGCTATCAGGTTTTTCCGCTCACGACGGATATAGCGGCGCTTGAAGAGGGTCTCGATGATGCCTGCCCGCGACGAAGGTCGGCCGATGCCGTTTTCCTTCAGTGCGGCGCGCAGCTCCTCGTCGTCCACAAATTTTCCAGCCGTCTCCATGGCTCTCAGCAGGGTGGCCTCGGTGTAATATTTCGGTGGAGTGGTCCATTTCTCGGTCAGCGTGGGGGTATGCGGCCCGCTCTCTCCCTTGACGAAGGAGGGCAGGGTTTTCTCCTCATTGTCTTTCTGACTGTCGTCCTCTTCGTTGATCTTCACGTCCTTTTCATACACCACTCTCCATCCGGGCTCCTGAATCTGTTTGCCCGTAGCCTTGAATTCCACCTCGTCCACCTTTCCCATCACGGTGGTGGTGGTGAATTTGCAGTCGGGGTAGAACACGGCGATAAACCGTCGCGCCACGAGGTCGTAGACATGGCGCTCCAGGTCGGTGAGATGGGTGGCGGCCACACCGGTGGGGATGATGGCGTGGTGGTCGGTCACTTTCGATGAGTCGAACACTTTCTTGCTCTTGGGCAGTTTGGTTGAGACCAGTGGTGCAGTGTAGCGTTCGTAGCCGTGCAGTCCCTTCAGAATGCCCGGACATTTGGGATAGATGTCATCGCTCAGAAACTGGGTGTCCACACGTGGATAGGTAGTCAGTTTGCGCTCATAGAGTGTTTGGATGATATTGAGGGTGGTCTCGGCACTGAGACTGAATTTCTTGTTGCAGTCCACTTGCAGTGAGGTGAGGTCGTAGAGGCGCGGTGGAGCCTCCGTGCCTTTCTTCTGCTGGATGTCGGTCACGGTGAAAGGCTTGTCCTTGATGAGGGCAAACGACTGCTCACCCTCCTCCCGGCTGGTGAACTTGCCTTTGGTGGCGGTGAAAAGGGTGTCGCGGTAGATGGTGGAGAGCACCCAGTAAGGCTCAGGCACAAACTGGTCGATCTCTTTCTGACGGTTGACGATGAGAGCGAGGGTAGGGGTCTGCACGCGACCGATGGAGAGCACCTGGCGGTTTTGGCCGTATTTCAACGTGTAGAGGCGTGTGGCGTTCATGCCTAAGATCCAGTCGCCGATGGCGCGGCACAGTCCGGCCATGTAGAGTGGCTGATAGTCGGCCTGATCTCTCAGGGTGCGGAAGCCTTCTTTGATGGCCTCGTCGGTCATCGACGAGATCCATAGTCGCTTCACAGGGCAGGTGGCCTGTGCTTTCTGCATCACCCACCGCTGTATCAGTTCACCTTCTTGTCCGGCATCGCCGCAGTTGATGATGCCGTCGGCTTTCTGCATCAGACTTTCGATGACGGCAAACTGTTTTTTGATGCCATCGTCATCGATGAGTTTGATGCCAAAACGAGCGGGCACCATAGGCAGTGCGGAGAGCGACCATCGCTTCCACAGTGGGGTGTAGTCGTCAGGCTCTTTGAGGGTACAAAGGTGACCGAAGGTCCAGGTCACTTGATACCCGTTGCCTTCCATATATCCATTGTGGGAATGGTTGGCTCCCAATATTCTTGCAATGTCTTTAGCGACACTCGGTTTCTCTGCGATGCAAACGATCATGGTTTAGAGGTGAGAGGTAAGAGGTGAGAGGTAAGAGGTGAGAATGGATTACAATTTGCAGTGCATATCTCTCACCTCTCACTCCTCACCTCTTGCCCCTAACTAATTAATATCCCAACGCCAGGTCGGTCAGGATAACAATGTGGCGGCCAGCGGGATGTGAGTTGCGGGTGAAGTGGATATAGTTGCAGATGCTTTGGGGAGAGTTGCAGTTATGGCAGACACCATCTTTCTGACAGGGGGTATCGATGTCAAACCGTGCGGCATTGATGGGCGAGGCTGTGGAGCGTGCGCGCTGCAGGGCTGCCGGCACATCCTGCGCCACCTTGTTGAGGCCTACGATGAAAATGACTCGCTTCGGTCCCCAGGTGATGGCTGCCACACGGTTGCCGTTGCCGTCGATGTTGACGATGACGCCGTCTTCGCTGATGGCATTGACGCTTGACAGATAATAGTCGCAAGTGAAGGCGCGGCGATAGGCGTCGATCTTCTCTGCCTCGGTGGTGGCCTCGTCGCGGTCGATCACCTCGTAGTTGCCTTGCTTCAGGATGGCAGGCAGGCCCAGGTCGCGCACGGTCATGGTGCCTCCCCAGGTGATGCTGCTTCCCTCGGGGATAAGTGCTTTCACTTGCTGGATGATATCTTCACGGGTGCGGCAGTAGTAGGCCTCGAAATGCCTCCGCTGGAGACTGCGCAGCATTTTTTGCGCGAGTCGCTCGTTGCGTTTCTCTTGTGGTGTCATAATTCGGATGTTTGAATGTGTATGCAAATTTACTTCAAAAGGGAGAAATGACAAAATAATCGGCGAAGAAACAAAAAAAATAATATTTTTTGCATAAGAAACTTGCTAAACCACATATTTTTGCTATATTTGCAACATCTAATCTTGGAAACATCTATTTATTTTAAATTATAATACATGAAAATCGGTTTATTTATTCCCTGTTATGTTGACGCTGTATACCCTGAAGTGGGTGTGGCGACATATAAGCTTCTGAAGCATTTGGGACTGGATGTGACTTATCCGCTCAACCAGACGTGCTGTGGCCAGCCGATGGGTAATGCGGGTTTTGAGAAGATGGGCTCTGAGCTTGTCGCCAAATTCGAGGATAAGTTCCGTGAGTTCGACTACGTGGTGGCTCCCTCGGTGAGCTGCGTCTCTTTCGTACGGGTCAATTATCCAAAACTACTCAAAGGCAAGAAAGAATGTACGACAGCCAAGAAGGCGATGGATGTGATAGAGTTTCTGCATGACGTGGTCAAGGTGAAGAGCCTGCCGGGCAAGTTCCCTCACAAGGTGAGCCTGCACAACTCTTGCCATGGCGTACGTGAACTGGGTCTTAGCTCGCCCAGCGAGATGAACGTGCCGAGATTTAACAAAATCAAAGACTTACTTGAACTGAAAGAGGGCATCACGGTGGTAGAGCCGGAGCGTCCTGATGAGTGCTGCGGATTTGGTGGCATGTTCTCCGTAGAGGAGACTGACATCTGTGCGCAGATGGGTTACGAGAAGGTGAAGCGGCACATCGACACCGGTGCGGAATACGTGACCGGCCCCGACTGCTCTTGCCTCATGCACATGGCCGGTGTCGCCGACAAGCGCGACATGAGCATCAAGTTTATTCACGCAGTAGAAATTTTAGCAGCAGGACTATGAGTACAGCACATTCAAAAGCAGCCAAAGAGTTCTTGAAGAACCAGAAATACGCCAGCTGGCACGATGCCACGTTCTGGTCGGTGCGCACCAAGCGCGACAATATGGCGATGGGCCTGAAGGAGTGGGAGCAACTCAGAGACAAGGCTTCGGCCATCAAGCGCCATACGCTGACACATCTCGATGAGTATCTCGATCAATTTGCCACCAACGCTGAGAAAAACGGATGTATCGTACACTGGGCGAAAGACGCTAAGGAGTTCAATGAAATCGTGCTGGGCATCTTGCGCGACCATAAGGTGAAGAAAATCGTCAAGAGTAAGAGTATGCTCACCGAGGAGTGCGAGATGAACCCCTATCTGGAGAAAAACGGCATAGAAGTGGTGGAGACCGACCTGGGCGAGCGTATCATCCAGCTCAAGGGCCAGAAGCCCAGCCACATCGTGATGCCGGCTATCCACCTCAACCATGATGACGTGGGTGAGCTCTTTGAGGAGAAACTTAACACGGAGAAAGGCAACCACGACCCCACATATCTTACCTATCAGGCACGTCTGAGCCTGCGCAACGAGTTCCTCACCGCCGACGCCGGAATGACGGGCGCTAACTTCGGTATTGCTGCGACGGGCGACATCGTGGTGTGCACCAATGAGGGCAACGCTGATATGAGTACCTCGTGCCCCAAACTCCATATCGCCGCTATCGGACTGGAGAAGGTGATCCCTAACTACGACTGCCTGGCCGTCTTCCAGCGTATGCTTTGCCGCGCTGGTACAGGACAGCCCACCACCACCTACACCAGCCACTTCCGCAAGGCTCGCCCCACCGCTGACAAGATGCACATCGTGCTCGTGGACAATGGGCGCAGCGACTGGATCGCTAACTCCGAACACTGGGAGACGCTCAAGTGCATCCGTTGTGGCTCCTGTATGAACACTTGCCCGGTCTACCGCCGCAGTGGTGGCTATTCTTACTCTTATTTCATCCCCGGACCTCTCGGCATCAACCTGGGTATGCTGCGCAACGAGAAGAAACACAGCGGCAACGTGTCGGCATGTACACTCTGTCTCAGTTGCCAGACGGTCTGCCCAGTGAAGGTAGACTTGGGCGACCAGGTTTACAAATGGCGCCAGCAACTCGATGACTTCGGCACTGCCAACGCTGAGAAGAAACGCATGTGCAAGGGTATGAAGATGCTCTTTGGCAGCAGTGGCATCTACAACACGGCCATGAAGTTTGCACCGATGGCCAACTGGGTGCCCAGCTTCCTCATGGAGAGCAGCATCAATCCATGGGCTGTAGGCCATAAGATGATGAAATTCCCGAGATACTCCTTCCAGGAGCTGTGGAGAAAAGGTAAAGTAAAATAAAGTCTGAACACTATGAGTAAGAAAGAAGATATTCTGTCAAAATACAGAAAAAACATCCGTCAGAAATTTGATATGCCCCGCCTTGATGATATCGAGGGCATCACCTATCCCGACCCGCTGGAGCAGTTTATCTCCATGACGAAGAGCGTGGGTGGCAAAGTGGTGGAACTGAAGCCAGGGCAGGATCTCAACGCATTGATCAAAGAACTGTATCCAGATGCCAAAGAGATAGCCAGCAATCTGCCAGAGGTGACCATCGCCACTCGCAACCCCGACACTGCTGGTTCGCCACAGGCACTCAACGGCACCGACGTGGGCGTGATACGCGGCGTCTTCGGCGTGGCAGAGAATGCCTGCGTGTGGATTCCGCAGACCATGGAGGAGAAAGCAGTGTGCTTCATTTCCGAAAACCTGATCATTCTGCTCAAAAAGACGGAGATTGTCAACAACATGCACGAGGCTTACAAGCGTATCTCCTTCAACGACTATGGCTACGGCACCTTCATCAGCGGTCCATCCAAGACAGCCGACATCGCTCAGGTGCTGGTGATGGGCGCACAGGCCGCCCGCAGCGCCACCGTAGTCCTTGTTTGAGCTCATCTCTCACCCCTTTCCTCTCACCCCCTCCTCCTTTTATATATAGGTGGAGGGGGTGTTGTCTTTTCGCTTTTCGCTTTTTGCTTTTCGCCCTCTCACGTTCGCAGAAGTGCCAGCCTGTCTTTTCCATGGGTTGTTGTCTATGCTGCAACATTGTTGCAGCTCTTCCTCGAAGTTAGAGCCACGCTGCCCCCCTGTATTCTACCTCTCACCTCTCACCCCTTCACCTCATAGTTCTTCGTTCTTTGTTCTTAGCTCCGTTTCCCCCTCTTTCCCTTCCAAACAATAAAAACGCACAAAAAGTGCAAAAAAAAATAGCAAATTGTTCTTTTTTTTGATTGCTTCGCTGTATTTTTGCACGGAAATTTGAAAATAAACTAAGAAACATCTTACATCATGAGACTAATTATTGAAACTGACTACAAGAAAATGTCAAAATGGGCTGCTGAGCATGTCATCAGCCGCATCAACGCAGCCAACCCAACACCAGAAAAGCCTTTCGTGCTCGGACTCCCCACAGGTTCCTCACCCGAAGGTATGTACGCAGAACTCGTGAAAGCCAACAAAGAGGGTAGAGTTTCCTTCAAAAACGTGCTGACTTTCAACATGGACGAGTATGTCAACCTGCCAGAAGATCATCCCGAGAGCTACCACTCCTTCATGGCTCGCAACCTCTTCGACCATATTGACTGTCCCCAAGAGAATATTCACATCCTCAATGGCAACGCCGAGGACCTGGAGGCTGAGTGCCGCCACTATGAGGAGATGATCGCTGAGGCTGGAGGCATCGACCTCTTCATCGGAGGTATCGGCCCCGACGGCCACATCGCCTTCAACGAGCCGGGCTCATCACTCACCTCTCGTACCCGTGTGAAGACCCTCACCACTGATACGATCATCGCCAACTCCCGCTTCTTCGACAACGACATCAATAAAGTACCTAAGCACGCTCTCACCGTGGGTGTCGGCACCGTGATGGACGCTCGTGAGGTGATGATTTTGGTCAACGGCCACCATAAGGCCCGTGCACTGCAGGCTGCTGTCGAGGGCAGTGTCAACCATATTTGGACCATCAGCGCCCTTCAGATGCACCAGCACGGCATTATCGTCTGCGACGAGCCCGCCACCGACGAACTGCGCGTAGGCACCTACCGCTACTTCAAAGACATCGAAAAAGACAATCTGATTTAATAACGCATTTGGGGTGGCCTTCAAGGCCGCCCCAAATTCATTAGTCACAATCTATTAGTAAATTTTCGCATAGTTTTCGTCCTTTCGCATATTTTTCGCAATCGAACTTTTTAGGACTAAAAAAACCGCCGTCGCTGACATTTACTAATTCCTATTTCCTAATTCCTAATTATTAAAACCATCCCATCAGACTGCGGAGAAATGCTGTCAGTTCACCCGCCATTTTCTCATGTTGCCAGTAACTGGGATGCCAGTCAGCGCCATAACCTAAGTCGCCTGTCTGAGGACTCATATCGAAACGATAGACTTCCCCGTCGCCATTCTTGTTGAGCTCACTTTTCACTGAGTCAAGAGCCTTTCGAGCCTCCTCCAGTTCCTTGCCATTGAGCATCGAACCCGTCAGCAGCACGATTTTTGCTTTTGGGTTCAGTCCACGCACTTGCTGGATGAATTTCAAATATGCATTGCGATACAACTTGATGTCATAGTTTTTCGTCGACAGGTCATTGGTGCCGAGGTTGACGCAGATCACATCCGGCTGGAAACGCTTGAAGTCCCATTTCTCCGACTTGTCCTGATACATCGTATACTCATACTCCGTCGGCATGCAGTCATTGTTGCCCGTCTTCGGACCGTTGTAGTTGCGGTATACGCCGATACCGCTGCGTGCCGTGGCATGGTGCTGCGCCTTGAGGGCGCGGGCCGTCATAGACGCATAACTGTAGTAGTGGTTCTCAGTGGAATAGTCGAAATGCTCTGCCTGGTTCATGCACTCATTGCCATAGCCGCAGGTGATGGAGTTGCCGATGAACTCTATCTTCCTGCCGGGCAGCGGAAGAGGAGCGACAAGGTCACATCCCTCGTCAAGCACAAAGCCCCGGAACTCAGGCCTCCGCTCATAGCCCTCCATCACATACATCAGCCGCACCTCATGCCGTCCGTAGGGTAGGGCGGTGGCCAGACTCATCACCGAGTCGTTCGGCGAACAGAAGTTGATCTTAAATGGCTCCGCTCCGTCTATCTGGACCATGAAATATCCGCTTTGTGGTTTGGCAATCATCCGTAGCGATGTGCCCTGAAAGGCCGCGATGATCTGCGTGCCAGGGTAGTTGAATGCCGGCGCCTCCCTGTCGGCGAAGCTGATGCGCCCGATATACTGTATTCTCTCGTCCGACGCCTTCACTACCTTTCCCCGTATGGGCAGCGTGGTCGATGCCATCATCACTTTCGCCCCGCCAACCATCATCAAAATAGCTACGCAGGCTATCTTCACTTTCATCGCGCAGGACATCCCCGCTAGCTTCACTTGCTTTTTATAATTCATTGCTCTATTTTTTTTATTGGCTATTCGTCTTTCGCTTGTCGCTTTTTGCCTGAGTCTTAGCCAGGCTTTTGTTTTAACTTTTGGTCTTATCCCACGACTAACTCTTTGTCTAACTCTTTTCAGTGGCTATTTCTTTGGTCATGGATGTCATGTGCCTGTTGTTTTCGATAGGACAATTGAAAAGTAAGGTTTTAAAAAACTTTATTGCAAAGGTAATGAATAATCCACATTTTTCCGTCTATTTCCGCACTTTTCCGCATTCCAACAATCATTTCCGTATATTTTTCGCCCTTTCGCATATTTTTGCAATTTGTTTAGTTGACGAGTAGACAAGTATTATAATCCAAAAAAAACGAACCACCCAAAGGGTATATCAAAATAATTTCGTAATTTTGCAGATTGATAATGACTCAAATAGAAAAGAAAACCAAAATCATGTCCGTATTCAAAGACAAGATCCTTTTGATTACTGGTGGTACCGGCTCATTTGGCAACGCTGTGCTCCGCCGTTTCCTCGACTCCGACATCAAGGAAATCCGTATTTTCTCCCGTGACGAGAAAAAACAAGACGATATGCGCCATGCGCTGCAAAGTCCCAAAGTAAAATTCTATATAGGTAATGTGCGCGAGAAGTCATCCGTCGACATCGCCATGAACGGCGTCGACTACGTTTTCGCTGCCGCCGCCCTCAAACAAGTACCCTCGTGCGAGTTCTTTCCCGCCGAGGCCGTTCGCACCAACATCTTGGGCACGGAGAATGTGCTCAACTCCGCCATCGAGCACGGCGTGAAAAACGTGGTGGTACTCTCCACCGACAAGGCCGCCTATCCTATCAACGCCATGGGCATGTCGAAAGCCCTGATGGAGAAAGTGGCCGTGGCTAAGGGCCGTGAACTAGGCGATGACGGCGCCACCACCATCTGCTGTACACGCTACGGCAATGTGATGGCCAGCCGCGGCTCTGTCATCCCTCTCTGGGTGGAACAAATGATTGAGGGCAAGCCCATTACCATCACCGACCCTAACATGACCCGCTTCATGATGACCCTCGACGATGCTGTTGACCTCGTGGTCTACGCCTTCACCCATGGTCACAATGGCGACCTCTTCGTGCAGAAAGCCCCTGCTGCCACGCTCGACGTGCTGGCTGAGGCCTTGGTGCACGTCTATTGCGACATGCCAGTGAAAGGCACTGGCCGTCCCTTTATCGCCCAACGCCCTGACATCAAGGTGATCGGTACCCGCCACGGTGAGAAACTTTACGAGACGCTCGTCACTCGCGAAGAGATGGTGCGTGCTATCGATATGGGCGACTACTACCGCATCCCCTGCGACACCCGTGACCTTAACTACGACAAGTTCTTCACCAAAGGCAATGAGGATGTGGCTCGCATTGAGGACTACCACAGTCACAACACCCGCCGCCTGGATGTAGATGGCATGGTGCAACTCCTGCTCA
The DNA here is from genome assembly GCA_902780635.1 of uncultured Prevotellaceae bacterium. Taxonomy (GTDB): domain Bacteria; phylum Bacteroidota; class Bacteroidia; order Bacteroidales; family Bacteroidaceae; genus Prevotella. Next base: position 201,073 of record CACZGH010000001.1, on the reverse strand, counting down.
AACTTCGCTTCATCCGCGAGGACCTCGGTCTCCTGCCCAAACAGCGTGCCAAGGAAATAAGGTCGGAGTAAACACCTCTCCCCAACCCTCCCCAAAGGGGAAACACCTCTCCCCAGCCCTCCCCAAAGGGGAGGGTGGCCAAATGGGGACAGTAAAACTTTAATCTTTAATTTTTAATTTTTAATTTAAATAATTGGTTGAGGCTCCCATATTATGAATATTCTTGTCACTGGTGCCAAAGGATTTGTAGGCAGAAACCTCTGCGCTGCCCTGCGTAACATCAAAGAGGGCAAAGACCGCACACGCCCCGCTCTCACAATCAATGAAATTTTTGAGTACGACATCGACACAGATCCGGCTCTGCTTGACAGCTATTGCGCCGATGCCCACTTTGTGTTCAACCTCGCTGGTGTCAATCGTCCGAAAACTCAGGAGGAGTTCATGCAGGGCAACTTCGGCTTTGCAACCACCTTGCTTGACACCCTGAAACGTCATGGCAACACATGCCCGGTGATGCTCTCCTCATCGCAGCAAGCCTCCCTCACCGGACGCTTCGGCAACTCAGAGTACGGACGCAGTAAGAAAGCGGGCGAAGACCTCTTTTTCTCTTACGCAGCAGAGACCGGCGCAAAGGTGCTCGTCTACCGTTTCCCTAATCTTTTCGGCAAGTGGTGCCGCCCCAACTACAACAGCGCTGTGGCCACCTTCTGCCACAACATCGCCCACGACCTGCCCATCCAAGTCAACGACCCCACCGTGGAACTTGAGTTGCTCTATATCGACGACCTCGTCGACTCCATGCTCGATGCCCTCGAAGGTCGTGAACTGCACTGTGAGTTTGAGGGTCTCGACGTCGTGCCCTCCGCCAACGGCCGTTATTGCTACTGTCCTGTCACCCACCAAATCACCCTCGGCCGCATCGTCGAATTGCTGCGACATTACCACGACCAACCCGCCACCCTCGTTATACCGGAGATACCCGCCGGCAGCATTGAGAAAAAACTCTACTCCACCTACCTGAGTTACCTGCCCAAGGAGAAAGTGGCTTTTCCCCTGAAGATGAACGTCGACCAGCGCGGTTCCTTTACCGAACTGCTCCGCACGGCTCACTGCGGGCAGTTCAGTGTCAACGTCTCTCGCCCCGGCATCACCAAGGGGCAGCACTGGCACCACACTAAGTGGGAATTTTTCATCGTCGTCAGCGGCCACGCCCTCATCCAGGAGCGCCGCATCGGCTCTGACGAGGTGATCGAGTTTGACGTCAGTGGCGACCGCATCGAGGCCGTCCACATGCTTCCCGGCTACACCCACAACATCATCAATCTCTCCGATACCGATCCCCTCGTCACTGTCATGTGGGCCAATGAGCTTTTCGACCCCGCCCACCCCGACACCTTCTTTGAGCCCGTGTGATTTTTTTGATTCCGAAAAAAACCGAAATATCGAAAAAAAACGAAAAATATTATATAATCATTTACGCATTTTCCGTATATTTTCGCAATCCATATTTTTTCGCAATAAATAAAAACACAATATGAAGACTTTCAAAAATGACGGGCGCTTGAAGTTGCTGATCATCGTCGGCACACGCCCAGAGATCATCCGCCTCGCGGCAGTCATCAACAAATGCCGCCAGTATTTCGACACCCTCCTTGCCCACACAGGTCAGAACTACGACTACAATCTCAACGGCGTGTTCTTCAAAGACCTCAAGCTCGCCGACCCCGACGTCTACATGAATGCTGTAGGTGATGACCTGGGTGCCACCATGGGTAATATCATCGACCGCAGTTACAAACTGATGGTCGAGACACAACCCGACGCCGTGCTTGTGCTCGGTGACACTAACTCTTGCCTCAGCGTCATTGGTGCCAAGCGCCTCCACATCCCCATCTTCCACATGGAAGCTGGCAACCGCTGCAAAGACGAGTGTCTGCCCGAGGAGACCAACCGCCGCATCGTCGACATCATCAGCGATGTCAATATGGCTTACTCCGAGCACGCTCGTCGCTACCTAGCAGAGTGCGGATTGCCCCGCGAACGCACCTACGTCACCGGTTCACCCATGGCTGAGGTGCTGCACGAAAACCTTGCCGACATCGAGGCCAGCGACATCCACCAGCGACTGGGACTGGAGAAAGGCCGTTACATTCTGCTTTCCGCCCACCGTGAAGAGAACATCGACACCGAGCGCAACTTCCTCTCCCTCTTCACCGCCATCAACCGCATGGCTGAGCGTTACGACATGCCCATCCTCTACAGTTGCCATCCCCGTTCACGCAAACGTTTAGAGGCCAGCGGCTTCCAACTCGACCGCCGCGTCATTCAGCATGAGCCCCTCGGTTTCCATGACTACAACTGCCTGCAGATGAACGCCTTCGCAGTGGTCAGCGACAGTGGCACCTTGCCCGAAGAGAGCAGTTTCTTCACCAGCGTGGGGCATCCCTTCCCTGCCATCTGCATCCGCACCAGCACCGAGCGCCCCGAAGCTCTCGACAAAGCCTGCTTCATCATCGCTGGCATCGATGAGCACAGCCTTCTTCAGGCTGTCGACACCGCCGTCAGCCTCTGCCGAGATGGCCACCATGGCATTCCCGTGCCCGATTACATTGAGGAGAACGTCTCCACCAAGGTCGTCAAGATTATCCAGAGTTACACCGGCATCGTCAACAAGATGGTGTGGCGAAAGTTTTAAAAAGTAGACGAGTAGACAAGTTATTTTCTATGAAATACAACGGCACGCTGTGTCCTTATACAGCGTGCCGTATTATTATTTCACAATCATCTTCTTTGGAGTTGGCAGTAAACGAGTAGATAAGTAAACGAGTAGATAAGTAAACGAGTTGACGAGTAAACAAATTGACGAGTAAACAAGTTATTTGTCTTTTGACGGCATCATCGCAGATGACAAAAATTTTGGCATGGTTTTCGCCCCTTCGCATATTTTTCGCAATTCCATCCCCCAGAATATCGTAGATATTCCAATTTCCGCATCCTTTCCGTCTTTTCCGTTGATTTCTGCAATCCAATTCCCCATTTGTTTGCGTGCAAACAATCATTTTCGTGATTCTTTTGTCCTTTTAGCTGTTTTCGTAATCTACTTAAGTTGACAAGTTTTAGTAAACAAGAAGACAAGTGGACAAGTTAACAAGTTGCTTGTCTTTTTGACGGCTACATGCAGATGATAGTTTTTCGCATTTTTCCGCTCTTTCGCATTTTTTCGCAATCCACCCCCCAGAATTCACAGATATTCCATTTCCCGCATCCTTTGTAATGTCATAATGCTGATTACGCACAATTTAAGAAAACTTAACACAACTCTTTTTTTTTCCTACTCATCCCTCGCATTTTAGAAAAAATGTGTAACTTTGCACGTTATTAGGAGATTTCTAGTTTCTGCGAGCGGCATCCCATAGCTCAAAGGCGGACAAGCTGTAATTTCCAGTGTAAACTATTCCCTTGCGATTCCATCTGATTTCGTGAGGAAGAGAAGATATTACCCAAACACAAATATCGGGAATAAGTATCCACTGGAATCCCACATCATTGAGAATTGACGACACATCAACAGTCAGACATTTTCTCCCTTTTTCGACTTATAAATACCCCGAATCATCTTGATGATTCCATTTTCACATTCTTACGACATTATTATAGCATATTTTTCGCAATTATCAAAAATCCTGAGCTTTCCTGATAGTACGTTAAGCAAAAAATGTCGAATTAATGGTGATTGGAGGTTTACGTAAAACATGGCGTACTCTTTCAAAATCATTATGGTTATAGAACTCTATTATAATATGCAAATCAGCATGGTCTTCATGTGTTTTTGAAAACAAAGAAGACTTTTCTATCATTTTCATCAGATCTATATAATTCATAGCTAATGTGATTCTATTGAAAAACAATTATCACTTATATAGGTGTCATTATAGATTATTAACCACAACTCCTGAGAACTCGCTATATACCTATAACCAAAAGAATGAATCTCCAATAGAAGTAATGAGAGACGCGCAAAGGTAACGACAATCTACCTCACATGGGTTGATTCATGCAAGCTCTAGAAGATGCCATTTCTTTTTTAAGGCTTTTTCAATAGAGTACCAAAAGGTAAGAAGGATTATTGTCATAGCAATTATTTTTTTGTTAAAGATTCGAGTAAATGTGGTTTCTATTAATTGTTTTAAGTAAATGAAACCTTCAAATAGAGCATTTATAAATACCGTAATCCAATACATCTCTCTCTTAATTAATGTTCTTTTGGGGCTAATATCAGTCCGCATCATCCTTGATGCTTTAGGGGCAAGCGATTATGGTATATACGATGTGATAGGAGGTGTTATAGGATTACTTAGTTTTGTCAGTGCTTCTTTGTCACAAACTTCTTTGCGTTACCTCTCTGTCAGTTTAGGTCAGAATAATGCAGAAACAACAAGATATACTTTCAGAACTTGCTTTTGGCTTCATCTTTATATGAGTATCGTATTAGTAGCTATTTTATCTATATTTGGTATATTTTTATTTGACGGATTTTTGAATATTCCAAAATCAAGACTTTTATCGGCAAAAATAGTATATATGTGTATGCTACTATCATTATTTCTAAGAATTTGCGCTACTCCGTTTTCAGCCTTAATCACAGCTAATGAACACTTTTGGTATACATCGACCATTGGTATTATTGATTCAATTTTGAAACTTGTTGTAGCAATAGTTGTTAAGGCATACATGGGTGACAAATTGTTTGTTTATGGAATCTTAATGGTTTTCATTACATTTCTTAATTCAATTTTATATCTATTGTATTGTAATAAACAATATAAATCTATAATTGAATTTAAGAAAGTTCCGTTCTTAGCCATGAGAAATATTTCTGGTTTTGCTGGATGGACTCTCTTAGATGTTTTAAGTTCTATTGTAAACAGACAAGGATATGCGATATTATTGAATAAATTTTTTGGTCCTACCGTAAACGCATCGTTTGCTTTATCAAGACAATTGGAAGGGCATGTATACACTATTTCTGCCTCTGCTATAAATTCAATGAAACCTCAAATTATGAAAAGTCAAGGAGCAGGTGATTCTAACCGTGTTTATCGTTTGTCAATAACTGCAGGGAAAATGGGTTTTTTTTTAATGTCTTTTATCACAATTCCTCTTGTTGTTTTGATGCCCGACATCCTTTCCTTATGGTTGAAACAAATCCCCATAGGAACTGTTGAATTTGCGAGATTATTAATCATTGCATGCATGGCTGAACAATTGACCAAAGGCTTATTCTATGCCAATCAGGCAGTTGGTAATATCAAATGGTTTTCTATCGTTGTATCATCTATACGAATGTTAGCACTTCCTACGTCTGTCTTTTTTCTGCTATTAGGCTTTAACGCTACAACTGCGATCTTAATATTCTTAGTTTTCGAAACCATCGGTTCTATATGCCGTGTATATTTACTTTCCATTATAACAGAGTTTAAAACTTCAATGTTTATCCAATCATTTGTATATAATGTTCTTCCTCCTACTATTGTAACATTATTCTCATGTTGTATTTTTTACTTTTTTATAAAAGAGCATATTTCTATTGTCGGCATTTTTCTGGTAACGGCAGGAATTAATGCCGTGTCAATATATTTTTGGGGCCTAACAAAAGAGGAAAAGCAGTATTTTCAAGATTTAAATAACACATTTACTAGGAAATTACAATCAATAGCTCGGGAAATAATAGGTTAAATTCATTAACACATAATACATTTCCTAAATTGCAAATCATTAATTATATATATATTAAATAACAAATTGATTTTGGCTAATTATCAGATATTTAATAACTTAGTAAAAGATTTATCTTTATGGCAAATATTGTTTGATGCAATGAACCAAACAAGAGGGATTGCAGATACATTTCTATCAAAGTACGCCTGAAAGTTAAACTCATATTATTTGAATTGCTGTTCATCGAAACGCTAATTCTTTTTGTTGTGATTTACAAATGCAAGTTCCTGGTGGAGTTCGAATAACGAAATGCAAAAGACTAAATTTCGTTTGAGAGATGACAGGCCAAGAGCATGAGATAGTACAAGTCTTAATACAACAGATCATTCACATCACTGAACAGTCTGAAGATAGCGGCCAAGCGGAGTGGAATATTTTTTTCATCAGCAACATTAAGATTCTTGCACATGAGCAGTTTTTATGAATCGATTTACATATGTGTCAAGCTTTTCCACAAACAGCGTTTTAATTACCAAGCTCAACAACAAGGTTCTTTCAATTACCACTATGCAATATGACATTTCGGTGTGAAGGAGCAGATGACTTCTGTTATTATTTTAAGATTTTATTTACCGAACCATTGTTATCAAATGAAAGCTAAAAAATCAAGTATAATTATCAGCAAATGGACTACATCTTTACTAGGCCCCAAAAATAATTATCGATTACGTTACTACCATCAGCGGGGGCATTTCCCGAATTTGACACACCCTCAGGATATGTCGGAAATCCTAATTAATAGACTTTTTGATCCTATATTTTGTAACAATATAAGTAAATACGTAGATAAGATAAAAGTACGTGATTATATTCGGGTAAAAGGATTGGGCAATATCTTGTTGAAACATTATGGGGAGTGGGAAAAACCTGAACAGATCAATTTTGACTTGTTGCCTAATAAATTTATACTAAAAGCAAATAATGGATGTGGAAATCATTATATTTGTCGAGACAAGGCTAAGATAGATTGTAGTAAAGCTATAAACATCTTAAACAAGAGTCTATTGTCAGGAAAGAATCATGTGGAGCAACATTATCATTTTATCGAACCCAAAGTTTTTTGTGAGGAATTAATTAACACAGGAAGTAAATCATTACCAATAGATTATAAATTTACTTGCATTAATGGCGAAATCGTTGATATATTTGTCGCTTGCGAAAGAGAAAGCAACGCAAAGTATTGCACTTTAGATACAAATTGGCAAGTTCTTCCTTATACAAAGCAAGAATATTTGCCAGAGCAAATACCTAAACGCCCTAAGCATTTAAGTGATTTGCTCGATGTAGCCAAACAATTGGGTAAAGATTTCGCTTTTGTAAGAGTTGATTTGTATGAATATAGAGACCAGCCTTATTTTTCAGAATTGACTTTTTTCCCATGGGGGGGGCTTTTATATAGTTATACAGACGAGGCGATAAAAAAGTACGGAGCAAAGTTTCGGGGGAATTTGTGAGTTCTTTCATTTGCGCATTATTCTTCTTTTGTACAGATGAAGCAATAAACCTACCTGGAGAACTATAACAGTCAACAACGTTGAGGTGACCATATTCCAAATTAGCTATCACACACGCAACGGCAAAACACGGTTTCAGGGAATTACCCATACCATATGGACACGCTTCAAATGCATATGGATGAATTTCATCAGAATGATGAATTTCTGGAGAACAACATGTCAAACAACTTTATTGGCCTTATTTGGACCATTTGGGGGATGCCTCCTATGCCATCTGAAGCATATCAGAGAACCTTTGCACTCACCCCGCTTTTTTGCTGTTGGCAGATAATGTTTCTCAGAGTGCAATTTGCCTTCACTGCGTAAATTTTGCCTATTTTTAATGTGGACTCATTTTTTTATTTTTCAATTTTGAGTTCTTGAGTAGTTGCAAAATATGCTAAAGATAATTAAATACATATTACTTTTATTGCTATTAGCATTAATAGCATTTTCTTATCATCCACTATTCCTATCAGCTGAACTCGAAAGTTTAAATCAAGCTAATCCTTTGACTAGATATATTAGCATATTAACTCTCGTATTAATAGTACTAAGTCTTAACTTTAAAGCACTTCTCAAAGATAGATTTGTAAGAAGATTCATTATCACTATATCTTACATAATTCTGATAGGATTATTTTTTTTATTATTTGAAACTTCTACGAACTTTATTCATGAGGCTATTTCCATAGGAATGGCGCTTGCCTTTATCATTATTGGATATAATTTTAATATTTCACAGAATTCTTTTATTCTCATTTCTCTTATCTTTTCATTTCTAATCATCTTTACTGGAGTTGCTCAGGTTATGGAGAGTATTGGGGCATTTGTTATCGAAGACTTGTATTTAGTAATAGGTAAGAACTCATTAGGTGTAATCATTGCCTCTTTACTAGCTTTTACATTGCAATTATCATTTTCACCGCCTAAAATCCCTTTTCAAAAAGTTTTACGTTTCCTATGTGTCGTTATATCAATTGTCTTTATCATTCTTATATTGACCATTCGTGCTAGAACTTCCGCTGTTGCAGTTATTCCAATAGCTTTGATTGCTGCAATAAAATCTGATAATTTTACTAAAAGAAGGATATTTATTATAGCATTGATTATTATTATCATAACTTTTTTACCTAATGATTATGGATTATCAGAAGTAAGGAGTTTTGTTTCATCATCTTTTATCCAAAATCATGAAGATGACTTTTCATCTGGCCGAAATGAGAGGCTTATAGAGGCATTTCAAATAATTCGTCAATATCCAACCTTTGGTCGTATAAACACCGATATTGACATAGAATGGATACATAATTATTTGATCAGAGTTATGACAGATTACGGTTTTATCGGTGGTTTCTTTTTAATTTATTTATATTTGTACTTAGTTTTATTCGTTATAAAAGGTCTTTTAAGTAAAGATAATTATCATTTTTATTATATTGGATTACTTTGTATGCTTTCTCCCATTGTCTCAAGTCTTACAGAACCAACGTTTCCATATGCTCCAGGTTCCGCCACATTTTATGCATATTGGGCATTTGGAATATTTCTCAAACATAATACGATAAGAAGGGATAACATAGCTGGAAACAATCCTATTATTTGTAAACTGATATAGGATAATGAAAATATTTGTTATAACCCCGATATTTGCAACAACGACCACAAAAGAAGGAATAACCCCAGTTGTTCACTATATCACAAAAGAGTGGGTGAAATTGGGGCACGAAGTGACAATATTTCATTTGCCCGCAAAATATCCAAGATTCTATTATTGGATTTCATTACCATTTCAGAACAAGCTTACATCATCATTTGGCTTCTCAATACCTGTCTCATATCCGAAAGAAGGTAAGGAATTTATCGATGGAGAGACAATCATTCATTATCCCTTAAAGAAATATAAGCCACATACGAGTGTGTCATCACATCAGCAGGAAAAAGCAATCAATATTATTATTCAATTCTGCAAACAAAATGGAAATCCTGACATAATCATTGGACATTGGGACAACCCAATATTAGATATTTTACCAAAGCTCAAAATTCTATTAAATGCTCCAATAGGCATCGTATTCCATTCAAATTTTTTTAATTTAGAAAAAAGATATTCAAAAGACGTCAAAAAAATGATGTCATCGTTTGACATCATAGGTTTTAGAAGTCCTACGGGCAAAATTAATTTTGAAAATAAATATGGAAAGATAAAGAACTCGATGATAGTTCCATCTGGAGTATCTAATGAGTTTATAGCAAATGGTTCTTCTGTAGTACGGAACTTTGATAAAATTACCAATTTCACATATGTCGGATCTTTAATCCATAGGAAACATCCATTAGAAATCCTGAAAGCCATTTTTGCTATTTATGGTCAAACATTTTTTAGAATGACATATATTGGTGATGGGGATGAGAGGGAGAAAATACAATCGTTCGCTAAATCTAAAGGCATTGAAAAAAATGTTGTATTTACAGGACGAATTAAAAGAGAACAAATCATTGAACACTTAAAAGATACGGATGTTTTTGTAATGATATCTGGAGGTGAGATATTTGGTTTAGTTTATTTAGAAGCTATGGCGTTGGGTTGTTTAACAGTAGGGTCAATAGGTGAAGGTATTGATGGAATAATCAAACATGGAGAGAATGGCTTTTTATGCTGTCCAGGGGATAAAGACAATCTCACTCAAATCATTGATTCAATTCGCAAATTTTCACAGGAAGAGTTGATAAGGATTTCTAATAATGCCAAAATGACAGCAAAAGATTATTCTGATAATTGTGTGGCAAGAAATTATATTAATGATATAAGAAGAATCCTTTGTGTAAAACATGAATGATGTTTCCTTACTATTATATTAAGTGTTAGATGAGTGTCTTACGTTTTTCTACTATTTCTATTCTATTTTTCCTGCAAAAATAGTGAGATGCTGTTTTCTCAAAGAGATTATTGAAGAATGCTAGTTTCTTAATGGTGGAATTAACCCTGATGAAGAATTAAAGAAAGTGTCTATCCTCATTAATTCTTCTTTGACTTTTATGCAAGTAATCATCAGAGGAAATTACTCACATCAATTGATAGATAATAAAGTGATATGACCTAAATACAAATGATTTATAATAATATAGTAAAGAATAGTCTTTCCCCCAAAAAGAAAAAGATGAACATCCTTTTCCTCACCATATCCTATCTCCCAAGTATCAAAGGTCATGGTATCTATAATGACTTGATACGTAAGTTTAGAGATGAAGGTCATCATGTATATATCGTTTCTTCCTTAGAACGAAGACTCCACAAACATACAGAATTGGCTGAGATAGATGGTGTAAAAATATTGAGTGTACGCATTCTGAATATTCAGAGAACTCATCTTGTGGAAAAAGGTATTAGTACCCTTCTCATCTCTAGAATATATAAAAGAGCCATACAAAAACATATTGGTAATGTACCATTTGACTTGGTTTTATATCCCACGCCACCCATTACTTTTAATCATGTGGTGCGATGGGTGAAACGGAAAAATCCCCATGCTGTTAGTTACTTGCTGTTGAAAGATATTTTTCCACAGAATGCAGTAGATTTAGGTATTCTCAGCGAAGGGTCATTGTTGCATCGCTATTTCCAACGAAAAGAAAAACAGTTATATAAGACCTCTGATTATATCGGCTGTATGTCACCAGCCAATGTAGATTATGTCCGGCGTAATAATCCAGATTATCCTTTTGATCATATTGAGGTGGCTCCCAATTCCTTTGAGTTGACTGGTAATAGATTGCTATCCAAGGAAGAGAAAAACCGGATTAGAAAGAAATATCAGTTGCCTACTGATTGTATGATTTTTATATATGGCGGTAATATTGGCAGACCACAAGGAATCGGTTATCTCATTAAGTGTTTGGAAGCCAATCAAAATAGGACGGATTGTCATTTTCTAATTGTGGGCAATGGCACAGAGTATCATCAGTTAGAAACGTGGAAGCAAAACCATGAAGGTAATAATGTTACTTTGCACCATTTTCTGCCCAAAGAAGACTACGACCTCTTAGCCCAGGCATGTGACGTAGGACTGATATTCCTTGACCATCGCTTCACGATCCCTAATTTCCCGTCGCGGCTACTTACCTACTTAGAATACCGTATGCCTGTGATTTGTGCCACTGACCCCAATACAGACATTGGGCGAATTGCTGAGAAGAATGGCTATGGCTTCTGGTGTGAGAGCTTGCATGAGGTAGATTTCACAATGCTGGTAGATCGCTTTGTAAGTCATCCAGAATTGATTCCGAAAAAGGGCGAAAAGGGATACCAATTCCTCTGTGAGAACTATACGGTGCTGCATACCTATGATGCGATTATGAAGCACTTTACCCCCCCCAACCCCTCTAAAGGAGGGGAGGAGAATGGTTAGTTGTGAAAACATTCGGAGATGTTTTTATCTTTTACAAACTCATCATATTTTTTCATTTTATAATTCAAAATTCCCTCCATGTATAGACATTTTTTTAAACGGGTGATGGACTTTTGTATAGCATCGGTCGCACTGATATGTATCTCGCCAATACTCATGGTGGTGACCATATGGTTGCATTTTGCCAATAAAGGATCTGGGGCTTTTTTCCTGCAGGAACGCCCGGGACTGCATGGTAAGATATTCCGGGTGATCAAATTCAAGACGATGACCGATGAGCGGGATGCGGATGGCAATCTGCTACCTGATGCAGAACGGCTGACGAAAGTGGGACGATTCGTACGCTCCACATCAATAGACGAACTCCCACAGTTAATCAATGTGTTGAAAGGTGACATGGCACTCATCGGTCCCCGACCTTTGCTGCCACAATATCTTCCGCTCTATTCTAAAGAACAGATGCGTCGGCATGAAGTTCGGCCGGGCATCTCAGGCTGGGCACAGTGCCATGGCCGCAATGCGATCTCATGGACAGAGAAATTCAAGCTCGATGTGTGGTATGTGGACCACGTTTTTTTCCTTACCGACCTTAAGGTCATCTGGATGACCATCCTCAAGGTTCTCCTCCGATCCGATATCTCCAAGAAGGGAATGGCTACTACGGAAGCTTTTAACGGACGGAATTAACTTAATTCAAAAGTTATTAACTATTAATTTGGGAATAAAGAATGAAAAAAATAGCAATATACGGAGCCGGTGGGTTCGGCAAAGAAGTGGCTTCTACTATAATGATTATCAACAAACAAAATCCCACTTGGAATCTCATAGGCTTTTATGACGATGGCATAGAAAAAGGAACTGCAATATCTCATTTTGGAAAAGTTTTAGGCGGGATGGAGGATCTTAACAGTTATGGAGAACCTTTGTGTGTAGCTATAGCGATTGGTCATCCCCAAACACTCAGAGTAGTTCGAAACAAAATAACCAATCCTAATATATCTTTCCCCAACATTATTTTCGAGCCATTTGGTAAGGCTGACGAAAAAACCTTTCATATCGGTGAAGGCAACATTATACAAGGAGGGTGCTGGGCATCCTTCAATGTAAGCATTGGAAATTTCAATGTTTTAAATGGTATGGTGATATTAGGCCATGATGTAAAAATTGGTGATTTCAACTGTATCATGCCTGATGTGAGAGTCTCAGGAGAGGTAACAATAGGAGAAGAGAATCTACTTGGTGTGAGAAGTCTCGTTATGCAACAAATTAAAATAGGCAAACAAATACAGTTGGCACCAGGTGCAGTTCTACTGACCAAACCCAAAGATGGGCACACATATATAGGAAATCCTGCTAAATTATTCAAATTTTAACATTATTTACAAAACTTCAAATTTAACGATTATGAAAAGTTTAGACGAATTTGTAGAGCTCTTCGCAGAGCAATTTGATGAGACCGATGCAAGCGAGATTACAGCAACGACAGTATTTCATGACTTGGATGAATGGTCATCATTGATTGGACTCAGCGTGATAGCTATGGTCGATGAGGAATTTGACATTGCATTAAAGGGCGATGACATCCAAAATGCTGTTACTGTAGAGAATCTTTACAACAACGTAAAAGCAAAACTATAATGGCCTTTTTGGAATTCAAGAATGTTAGGATCGCCGGCATATCTGCTGGCGTTCCTAAAAATATCGCAGACAATCTTCATCCTACCAAAGATGATGCGATTTCTTCAGAGTATTCTCCAGAAGATTTTGTAAAGACAACAGGAGTAAAAGAACGTAGAGTCAGTTTTGATTTAACAACATCAGACTTATGCTATGCAGCCGCCGAGAAGTTAATTGCAGACCTAGGATGGAGTAAAGATGAAATAGGAGCTATTCTATTTGTTTCGCAAACACCGGATTATATTCTTCCTGCCACAGCATGCATTCTCCAAGACCGCTTAAATCTAAGCAAGGAATGCTATGCAACAGATATGACACTTGGATGCTCCGGTTGGGTTTATGGTCTTAGTTCCGCAGTTTCACTATTGTCATCAGGAACTATTCGCAAAGCTTTGGTGATGTGTGGGGAAGCCAAATCCAGATTCAGAGGAAAGAGGCGTAGGCTAAATCCTTTATTTGGAAGTGCTGGTACAGTTACAGCTGTTGAATACCAAGAAGGCGCTCCAGGAATTATGTTCCATGTAGGCACAGATGGAAGTGGATTTGATGCTATTATTACACCTGATGGAGGAAGCCGAAATCCCGCTACAATTTCTAGCTTTGATGAAGAAGTATTTGAAGGTAAAGAAACAACTAGGCTTCAGTCAAGGATGAAAGGAATGGATGTTTTCTCTTTTGGAATTACTACTGCACCAAAATCTGTCAAGAAACTCTCGGAGCATTATGGTTTTGACTATCAAGAGGCTGATTATTTCATTTTTCATCAAGCCAACATGAAAATGAATAACATGATTGCCAAAAAGCTCAAATTAGCTCCAGAGAAAGTGCCCTCCAGCATGTATCATTTTGGTAACACCAACGGAGCAAGCATACCTATGACAATAGTAGCCGAATTAAAAGGAAAAGTTGAGAATCAACCTACGACATTTATTTGCTGTGGTTTTGGAGTTGGCTTATCTTGGGGTACTGTTGCATTTAAAACAGATTTACTAACAATTTCTGACCTTGTTGAGGTCGATGATGAAGAAACAGATAAAATCCATGTCATATAATCCTTATACTTTAGAGAATAAAACGATCTTAATCACCGGAGCTTCATCAGGAATTGGGCAATCTACTGCCATAGAATGTTCCAAGATGGGAGCGACAGTAATCATCACTGCCAGAAATGAATCTCGTCTGAAAAAGACATTTGAATGCCTTGACCTGTCTTTTGGTCAAAAACACGAGATGATTCTTTCCGATCTTTCTGAAGTCGACAATATATACAATTTTGCTGATTCTCTTCCACATTTAGATGGCGTTTCACTGAATGCTGGTATTGTCAAGACATTACCTGTCAAATTCATCAACCAAGAAAGTCTTTCAGAAGTATTAAATGTTAACATGATAGGCCCTGTGCTTCTCACTCAACGTCTACTAAAAAAGAAAAAAATAACCAAGGGAAGTTCTGTGGTGTTTACATCATCTATTGGAGGAGTCATGATTTCCACTGTCGGCAATACCATGTATGGTATTTCCAAGGGAGGGTTGAATGCATTTATGAAAGGTTTAGCTTTAGAGATGGCATCTAATGGCATACGTAGCAACAGCGTCAATCCTGGCTTTGTTGCAACAAATATCCTATCTGCAGGCACCATTTCTGAATCTGATTTGGAGAAAAATATGAAAGCCTACCCTTTAGGTCGTTTTGGCCGTCCAGTAGACATTGCATTTGCAATTATCTATCTTTTGTCTGATGCATCATCATGGATAACAGGCCATACTCTTGTTGTAGATGGGGGAGTCATATTAAGATGATTCCCCCATTAATATCTTGTCTGTTTAGTTAAATGTTGCTGAATACATAAACAAGCCATAAAATAGTTACATAAAGGATATATTAGATATTATCTAAGAAAGTTGGCATGGCATAGTCAACAGCATTGTGCCATTTGTGGATTGCAAAATTAGTGAAATAATAGATATTTAAAGTAATGATTCGGTTTTTAAAAAAAGTTGTTCGATACGTGTTACCTGGTTTTTATCATAAATTGACACTTACAAAAGTAGAAGTTTTTTCTCAATATCGCAATATGTCCCCCACCACTGTACATAAGCAACGTTCGCTCTTGACATACCTATGGAACTATATTGTTTCTGGGGTAACACCTGAGGAGTATGAGTTCCTTTCTTTTTCATTATTAAATAGGAAAGGGAAAGCTAACTTCGTTACAATGCGGAGAAACAGAAAATTGAACGGATTGTTTAATGACGAACAGTCAAATCGGATTCTTAATGATAAAGGTCGATTTAACGAATATTTTTCTGGTTTTATCAAAAGACGCTTCTTATTCATAGACACTAAAACAACAGACCAACAACTATCTGATTTTTATCTGTCTTTGAAAAACAAAATGTATATAATTAAGCCAAATAATTTATATTATGGTTTAGGAATACATGTTGGAAATACTCTTGAAGAATTATTTGAAGTGCGAGATGCAGGTGCTCCCGTTGTTGTTGAAGAACATATTAAGAATGATTCCACTTTAGCAAAACTGAATGACTCTTCATTGAATACGTTTAGGGTTGTTACTTGTATTGATTCGCATGGAGATGTTTATATTTTAGCATTTTTATTGCGAACAGGAAGGAAAGGAGCATTGATAGACAACCTCTTAGGAGGAGGAACATGTTACCATGTTGATATTGAAACTGGTGTAATTGATGGTGCTGGCCGGGACTCTATTGGCAACTATTATGTTAAGCACCCTACAAGTGAAAAAATAATGCCAGGATTCCAGATACCCCATTTTGATGAATTGAAGGAATATGCTGTTAAATTGGCTAAACACCTTCCTAATGCAAGATATGTAGGTTGGGATATTGCATTAACTCCAGATGGTATAGAAGTCATAGAAGGAAATATATGCCCCAGCGCAGAATTAATTCAATGTAACAATATCGGATTATATAAGCAAATATTGAATTATTACTGATTTTGAAAGCACTTTTACTCCCTGTTAAGGGTACACAATCCGTTGGGATGGGCAAAGACTTTTATGGGAGTAATGAAAAAGTAAAGCTCTTTTTCAACAATGCTAATAGGATATGTGGATGAATTATCACTGACATTATGTTCAATGGAACTAATGAAGACTTGGAGCAAACAGTTTTCTTTCATTCCTTTATCTGTATGGATGGCTTTAATACTGATATGGTTGCTGGCCATTCTTTAGGAGATTTCTCTCCGTTGGTGGCGGTGGTGCATTGTATTTTACATGTTTGTTTGTTGAACCCACGATAAATAGAATCTCAGAGATTGTTATCATGGATATATGATATATTATGGCTATAATAACTTATAAAAATGTTGGAATAAAGGCAATGGCTGCGGCTGTTCCTTCCCGAGTTATCGACAATTACAAATATGACCTCGACATTTTTCCAGAAGAAGATGTGAGGAAGGTCGTAGATAAGGTAGGTGTGTACGAGCGGCGTTTTGCCGATGAAAACACTTGTTCTTCTGATCTCTGTTTTGCCGCAGCAGAAAAACTCTTTGAAGATAATGATATTGACCGTTCTAAGATCGATCTTCTCATTTTCGTTTCGCAAACTCCAGACTATAGGATGCCTGCCACATCATATCTTTTGCAGGACAGACTGGGCTTGCCTACCTCTTGTATAGCTTTTGATGTGAATCTGGGCTGTTCTGGATTCTTGTTCGGGCTAAGTATTGTCTATTCTTTTATGGAGAAGCACGGTCTTCGTTACGCTTTGTTGCTTGATGGTGAGACGCGATCCAAAGTCTATTCGCGTAAAGACCGCAGGGCAGCGTTTATTTTTGGAGACGGTGGAGTGGCAGCGCTTATTGAAAGGGATGATAAATATGGCAACAGCCATTTCTCCATGAACTCGGATGGTTCTCGTGGTGAGCTGATCATGATTCCAGCGGGCGGGTATCGCCATATGAGCACCCCTGAGACTCTTCGCAAATATATTATTGATGAATATGGCAATGCCCGTACTGACGAGCAGGCATTTATGAAGGGCGCAGATGTGTTCAATTTTGTAATTGTGGAGATTCCTAAAGACATCAAGCGTCTGATGGAGACAACAGGCGAAGACATACAATCCATGGATTATTATGTTTTCCATCAAGCCAATGCTTTTATCAATAATTACATAGCCAAGAAGATGAAGTTGGATAATACAAGGATACCATGGACTATCCAGAAGTTCGGAAATACTTCTTCTGTGTCAGTGCCACTTACGATTGTAAGCGAGCTTCAGGGGAAACTTGAAGGGCGTAAGAAACTGATGTTGAGTGCTTTCGGAGTCGGAATGGCATGGGCTACAGCTATTGTGCCTTTTGTAGACTGCAAATTAAGTGATATTGTAGAGATATAGTAGTCTCTATTTATATGTGCATATATTCATCATCATGACCAAAACTGAGTTCTTTTTCTCCATGCTCCGCTCGGCTGTCACACAACAGCCGATGGGGCAGTTTGCCATGACGCCTTACGAATTTAAGGCGATGATGGAAGTGGCGGAGAAACAGAGCGTGCAAGGACTGATCATCGAATGCATGGTGAACAACCACGTGCAGTTGCAGAAGAGGTGCGTCATAAACATGATGAAATTCAAAAACGCCATAGAAGCAGACAATCGCAAACTCAATCAGCGGGCGGTGGAGGTAGGGAAAATCTTTGAAGATGCTGGATTCCGTTATTGCATCATCAAGGGCCAGGGAAACACGCTGATGTATCCCAACCCGATGTCACGCATGCCAGGAGATATTGACATCTGGATAGAGGGGAGCCGAAACCAAATCGCTCAATTCGTCAAATCAAAATGCCCTGATGCTCAAGACGGAAGGTTACACATACATTTTCCCATATTCGATGACGTTGAGGTGGAGGTGCATTATCGTCCATGTTTCATGAGCGGTATCGTATCTGACAAGAGGTTGAGGCAATGGGCTTTTGAGAATGCAGACACTCAATTTACCCATCAGGTGGAATTGCCAGAGACCGAGGGTAGGGTATTTGTTTCAACTCCAGAGTTTAATCTGATTCAGCAACTCGCTCATATCATGTCTCATTTTTTCATTGAGGGTATCGGCCTGCGACAATTTGTGGACTATTATTATGCGCTGAGTAATGCAAAGCATGATGTGGATTACGAGACGACGCTTCAACATCTTGGGATGCTGAAATTCGCCAGAGGAGTGATGTGGGTGGAGAAAAAGATATTTGAGATTGATGATCGGTGTCTCATAACAAAGCCTGATGAGAAAATCGGTAAAATGCTCATGAAAGAGATTTTGGAAGGTGGTAATTTTGGCCGCTATGATGAGCGATATACTGCAAGAAAAATGGGATATCTTGTTCGTGGTGCTACTGATGTATGGCGGTTGCTGAAGCTGGCGCCCATATTTCCATCTGAAGCTCTTTGGGGAATAGGACGAAAAATAGTCAACCAGAAATGGAAAATGTGAACTCCTGTATTTAATCTTTTCATCCATCATGAGAGATGTAAAATACAATCCTCTTTTTGCTGACTTTCTGAAATATTCTCTTGACCCAGAAGCACCGATTCCAAGCAATATCAATGATATTCCTTGGAATGATTTGTATATCTTCAGTATTAAGCAGTCTATTGCAGGAATCATTCTTCAGGGGATCAACAAGCTCAGCAAGACACCTTATCGACTTGACAAGAAAATAATGCTCAAATGGTATTATTATGTCAAGGACATGGAAGAAGAGAATGAAAAGGTCAATAAGGATAATGCCAAGCTGACGTCATACCTCTATGAAAGGGCTGGCATAAGAAGTTGCACGTTGAAAGGGCAAGCCAATGCAAGGATGTATCCCAATCCGCAATGGAGGGCACCAGGAGACGTTGACATATGGACCGACAGGGACACTATTGACATCATCAAATATGTCAAAAGTGTGATGCCTGAGGCCAATATTGAATATCATCATATAGAGGTTCCCCTTACAACGACCTCTGCCGAGATTCATTTCGTGCCATCATTTATGGGGAATCTTTTTTATGAATGGAGACTGAGGAAATATTTCAAGCAGCATAAAGAGGAACAATTCAAAAACAAAGTCGAATTGCCCAACTCTGCAGGGTGGATATGGGTCCTTGACCGCAAGTTTGATTTGATTTTCCAGATGACGCACATCATGCATCATTTTTTCTTTGAGGGGATAGGACTTAGACATTTTGTTGATTACTATTATCTGTTGATGACTGGTTTTTCTGACGAAGAGAAAGAAGAGACGAGAAAAACACTGAAGTGGCTCAACATGTACAAATTCTCATGTGGGGTCATGTGGGTAATGGAAAATGTTTTAGGTTTAGATCAAAAATATCTTATCACTCCGACAAATGAAAAAATCGGTAAAATGATGTTGAATGAGATTATCTATGCGGGTAATTTTGGCAAACATGATGAGCGGTATTCTTTTAAAGGGAAAACAAAGATGCAACAGTTCTTGCTGGAAACTTATCGCAATCTGCATTTTGCTGTGGAATTCCCTTCTGAAACGATTATCGGAAGACCCGTTTCCCGATTTTGGCATTTTTTCTATAAGAAATATCTGATTCGGAAGACAAAAATGAAATGACTTCTTTGAGAAGGATACGAGAAGAACGATTGCACGGGTTAAGATGCCCATCGGCAGCAGCCACATCACTGAAAAGGGGTGTGGCTGCTGTCGTTTATGGGGATGAAGTCTTTCGAAACCATTTCCTTTGGGCATCACCCCATGATGGCGAATGGTTACTTTTTCATAAAATCTGCTCCATATCGCAGGAGCTTTCGTGAAAAATCACTATCTTTACAACATGAAATGCTAAAGGGTGCAGGTATATGAGAAAATTGTTTTTTTGCCTGATGGCGGCGCTGATGCTGACCGGCGCACAGGCGCAACAGAAGGAATTGAGTAAGAAAGAACGGAAACAGTTGGCGGCCATGGTGAAGGAAGGAAAAGACCGCGTGCCGAGGCCTGAGCTGCTGCAGGACGACAAGGTCTGCCTGGACTGGGTGATGGATCTAAAGGAAAAAGACGTTGCAGAATTGGAAAAAGCTTGGGGGGAGGCGGTGATGCGACAGCGGCAGAATGAGTATATCAAGCAGTATATCGGTTCGGCCATCAAAGAC
Source organism: uncultured Prevotellaceae bacterium (assembly GCA_902780635.1). Lineage (GTDB taxonomy): Bacteria > Bacteroidota > Bacteroidia > Bacteroidales > Bacteroidaceae > Prevotella. Next base: position 180,548 of record CACZGH010000001.1, on the reverse strand, counting down.
TCTGCCCTCATAGAGAAGACATTAAGGGAGATTGACCGGGAGATGATGCGGTTTCAGTATTTCAATATGGAATACAATGACTTCTTAGACAACCAGGCTGCAGACCGACGTGAGATGCCGAACGGCCAACTCGTCAGTCTTACATACCGGCGAAATGGCATGGCTCACAACCCGTATTCTCCCTTTGAAATCAAGAAAAATGGACAGGAAGAAGTACTGCTGACATGGGGCAATCCCTCACAGGAAAACAAGATTTACTGTGATTTGGGGGTGCTCGACTCGCTGCGCACCATCTTCGAGCGTGAAAGACTCTATCAGTTGCATCCCAGCTATCGGATCAAGGGGTGTCCACTGCCCGACGCGATGATACATGCCGACTTCTTCGATGGGGATCATTGGGGGATGAGTGCAAAGTTTGAAGACGGCACTACCATTTACTCTTCTGGCGATCATATGCCTGGTCTCAAGGTTGGTGCGTTGGAGCGCTTTGTGGCACAACTTATCGAAGTAATCACCCACGACCGTAAGGACAAAGAATAATTCAGCGATATTCTGGGGGAAAGATTGCGAAAAAGACGAAAAAGGCAAAAGAATCACGAAAATGATTGTTTGCAAGCAAACAAATGGTGTGTTGGATTGCGGAGATAGACGGAAATTGCGGAAATAATGCGGAAAATTATGTTAACTTTTCTGCTTTCCCCTCATTAGCCTTGCTAGATGGCACTGCATGAGGTGCCCGTCGGCGTCACGTAGGTGCATGCCGTTGCCCTGACAGTAGCGCCACATATTGCAGTCGGCACATTGTCCCTTGCGCATCCAGCTATGATCACGATATGGCTGGAAGCGGTTCTCCCACACATCCATGAAGTCGTCGGTATAGATGTTGCCCTGCGAATAGTCAGAGCGGATGCTCGCGCAGGCGGCGATGCGCCCGTCGGCCATCACGCCGCCCACGGTGATGCCGGCATGGCAGTGGAAGGCGATGGGCCTGACGTCCATCTCATATTCCCCAACAAAACCCTCACATCCGTAATTGACTGACAACGTGGGGCATTCGCGCTCGGAGGTGCGGATGAAGTCGAGCAACTGACGATAGTGCTCGTCAGTGAGCAACATCTGTGGGTCGGTAGCGGCGCGCCCCGATGGAAAGACGTCAATCACACGCCACATCTCCACCCCATGGTCGATGAGCCACTGGCGCAGGGCGGGCAGTTCATGGATATTGCGCTCGGTGGCGCAGGTCACGATGTCGTAGATCACGAGCGGTTCCTCACGCAGCATGGCGATGGCTTCCTCCACACGGCGGAAACTCTGGTCATTGCCCCGCATCCAGTTATGGTTCTCTTCCAACCCGTCGAGACTGATAGCCATGCCGTGGATGCCGGCGTCGACGAGGCGGCGAAACCGTTCGGGTGTAAGGTGGAGGGCGTTGGTGACGATGCCCCAGGGGAAGCCCATGTCGTAGATGCGGCGGCCACACTCCTCGAGGTCAGCGCGCATAAGGGGTTCGCCGCCCGAGATGGTGATGTATACGTTGTTTGGGTCGGTACGCCGGCGTATACTCTCCAACACGCGGGCGAAATCTTCAAAGGGCATGTCACGTGAGTCGGACTTCATCTTGCAGTCACTGCCACAGTGGCGGCAATGGAGGTCGCACCGCAGTGTGCATTCCCAAAACAACTGTTGAAGGGGATGTCGGCGGGCCAGGTCGGCGTTGATGAGTCGCTCTATCTCCAAAGCCGCCCGTTTGCGCAAGGATAGTCCGTGGTAGTGCATGTTTGTTTTTCGCAGGTTTGTTATTCCCCCACTACAAGTTAGAAGGTAGCTGGGGGAATACCTTTATTTTGAGGTGGTTAGGTTGCTTCGACCTCAAATACTATCAGGTGGTGTCGTCCAGTGTCGGCGGCGGTGCATCATATTGGGTCCACCATAGACCGTCTTCGTCGCATCGCGTCTGATCTGCTCCTGACGCAGGCTGTCGGCTATTGCTGCTTCTCTCCAAGCCTTTTGCTGGGCTGCATCCAGACTGTCCTGATAAGCCTGTTCCTGGAGCATCCGCTGCTTTTTACTGATTTTGGTGGTCTTGCAAGCCCCGAAGCCCAGGAGTGTCAGTGCGCCCGTGAGTGTCATCAGCAGCCATTTGTTGAGAATATTTTTCATGCAATATGTTTTTGGGGGTTGTTCTCAATTTTTTTTAATTCCGAAAATGTCCGAAAAAACGAAATAATCCTACATCATCACTTCACCATCACCTTACGTACTTCGCTGCCTCTGGCCACGACATAGATGCCGCGGGGCAGGCGTGCCTCTGGCATAGCCAACCGCTGACCCGACAGACTGTAGATGACGGAAGGAGCATCGGTGCTCGATACGTTGAGCCCCCGCACGGCCATATCCTCCTCTGTGTGGCGCAGGCGGATGGTGCAGAAGAGGTCGTCGGTCTGAGCCTCATCGGCCTCGCCCATATAGGCGGTGTCGGTGAGTATACTCTGGAGTGTCTCGATGATGCCGCGGCTTTCAAACTGCGAGACAAGGAGCATGGTGAGGAAAGACCTTGTGTCGGCGTCCTGATGGTCGAAGATGAGGTCACAGCACTTGGTGCATGAGGCATAGAACTCATCTATCACTGCATCAGTGCGTTTTTGGTTTTCGCTGCCTTCGCTGTGTGTCAAAAGCAGTTTCAAGCCCAAAGGCCCAAAGGCAGTGTATGCGATGTCAGTGAGTGAGTCGGCTTGAAGAGGCACGTCGTTGATGACGATAGAGAGGATGGGGTCGGAGGAATACTCTTTGATTATCTGCTTGAATTTCGGCAGAAATTTCACCACGAGTTTGCGAATGGAGGCTCTCATCGACGTCTGTATTTTCTGCTGCGCATGATATTGCACATCGTCGAGGGTTTCGGTGGCGTGCATCTCACGGGTGGTTACCCTCATGCAGGTGAGGCTGTCGTCGAGGGTCAGGATACGAAACTGGCTGGGGTAGGCGACAGGAGAGGCAGAGGAGATCTCCACCAGTGAGTCGGTTCGCTCGGCATTCCAGATGGTGGAGATGCTGGGGATGTGCATGTGGCCGGTGAGCACCACACGGATGCCATGGTCAAGAAAGACGCGGGCGATGCTGTCGCCATCGTCGAGGGCGGCCGTGTCCATGAAGTCGTCCTGTCCCACATAGTGACGGAGCATCTCATGGTGGATGGTGGCGATGACCACTTTGCCATTTTCGCGCGCCTCGTCGGCACGGTCCGTCACCCAGTCGAGCGTGGCCTTGCTGATGCGGCCATATTCCGCTTCGCCGTCAGTCTTGTAGCCACGGCTGTAGGTCTTGCAGTCGTCGATGCCGATGAAGCAAAGACCCTCGATGGGCTCACACGCATAGGTGAGCGAATTGGGGTCGAAGACAGAGCCTTCACCCCATCCGAAGTTCTGGTAGATCTCACGAAATCCCTCTATTGTCACCGATCGCTCCTTAGTTGATGACTTCTCATAGTAGCGGCGGGCCAGCGCATTCTCCATGTCATGATTGCCGGGGATGACGAGAACCCGTATACCCTCATCCTGTATCTCCTGCAGCCGGGCGGCCACCAGTTCATGGCTGACGCGTTCACCCTCCTTGGTCAGGTCGCCGGGGATGACGAGCAGGTCGGGCTTGATGGCTCTCACCGAGTCGAGTACTGCAAGGAATATCTCATAGCTCTGGGGCGTGAGTTTGCGGTCGCTTTTCATTACCGACTCAAAATAGGGCGAGTCGTCCACCTCCACCAGGTCGGGGTTGAATACATGGGGGTCGCTGATGACGAAGATTTTCTTACCTCCAGTGGGAAGAACTTCGTTGGCCACGGTGAAGCAAAGTTCCGATACCACCGTGCTGTCGGCCGCCACTAGTCTCGCTGTGTAAATGCTGGGATGCAGAGTGCCCGGTATGGTGTAGGTGCCGTCGGTTTGTGTAAGGTCAGCGCCCTCTAAGAGTGGCAGCAAAGCCAGGTTTTTATACAGCAGTATTTGGCTTCCAGGTGTGGCTCCACTATAATTGATGGCGATAGGTTCGCCCGTCTGATACACTTGGCTCGGCTCAGCCAGCGAGATCTGCTGTGCCTGAACAGCGACGGTTGCCGCCATCATCAGAATGAGTGTCTTTATCCTTTTCATCTTATCTCCATTTCATGGTTAAAACTCGTCAGCTCTCCAACATATGAAACAACTCGTCAACTTGTCAACTTGTCAACTTGTCAACTTTTTCAATACCGATGCATGATCGCTTGGCGTGTGTATGTCTGCCCGTCATTGTTGAACGTCACCGAACCGCTGAATTTGTCCTCCACCTGTGTCAGGTTGATAGATACCCTCAGCGATGACACGCTGTCGATCTGTTGTTTGCCGCTTAGGTAAATATTGTTGTTGAAAGTGCCGCTCACTCTTACTGACTTGCCGTCGCAACTGAAGGTACCTGACACACCATCCACATCGTTGTTGCGGCGCATGGTCAACGTGGCGCGCGAGTCACCCACCTTGCCTGAGATTGTGATGTTGTTGCGCTCATAGATGCGGCGCAGAGAGTCCACGCGGCGCAGAGAGTCTGCCCTCCGCCGCTCAGCTATCTTGGCCTTGGCGATGGAGTCTTTCTGAACTTTCAGAAACGAGTCGGTGCGCATTTTTGCTATCTCTGTGCTCTCCCTCAGCAGGGCGGCACTCTTCGAGTTGTCTTCGCAAGAAGCGACAGCGAATACGATGACTGCAACGACAAATGCGTAAATCAATTTTTTCATGACAAAAATGTTACTACTTTCCTATAGTTTTTGATTGACCTTGTCTTCAATCAGGAGCTGCGTCTTACCCCTCTCCCAGCTATCTACTGTAAAATAGGTCGCAACACCCTTAGACGCTGCAAAGATAGTGCAAAATGAGCGCAGAACAAAAAGAATTAATTCTTTTTATTCTTTTTTTATGCCGAATTGCAGCCTATCTTAGAGCCTTTCCCCTTTCCCATCCTGTGATTTTGCTGAGGAAGTCAGTGAGCTCTTCGCCCATCAAAGCCTGGCGGCGTAGGGAGGGATGGCCTTGTGAACCCATGCCTAATGAACCGTCATCGGGGGTGAAGTCCATACGGTAGACTTCAAGGTCGCCGCGGTTTGCGGCATCGGCGATGGCGGCCTCCTGCGCCTCACGGATGTCGGTGAGACGTTTGCCCGTGGGGATGGCTCCGATGAGATAGACGATTTTAGCATTAGGGTAATAGCCGCGTAGCGTCTGGGTGAAAGCTTTGAAGGCTTCCGTCAGTCGCTCTTTGTCATACTGCCCCACGGAGGTGTCGTTGCAGCCTAAGTTGACACACACCACGTCGGGTTGGAAGAGACTGAAGTCCCACAGTTCGCCGTCGGTGGTATAGAAGGTATGTGGATAGATGCGGGGCATAATCTCGTCGGGTATCTTGCCTGCGTAGTTGCGGTAGAGGCCGATACCACTGCGGGCACATACTTGACACTGAGCGTTAAGGGCGCGGGCCGTCAGTGCAGCGTAGGTGTAGTAGAAATTCTGTTTGCTGAAGAGGAATTTCTTCTCTGTGCCATCGCCCTCGATACCGTATCCGCAGGTGATGCTATTGCCGATGAACTCTATCTTGCGGTCGGGCAGGGTGGGGCGCTCGAGCAGGCAGCAACCGTCGTCGAGTAGCAGGCCATAGAAGGTAGGTTTTTTGTACATACCCTCGATGATGTAGGTGATGGTGAGGCGGTGCTCTCCGGCTGTCAGACCGCTGCATAGCTGCACGATTTCCTGACCTTTCACCGATTGCACTTTGTGGGGAGCCATGCTGTCCACCTCCACCATGAAATAACCGCAGTCGGGGTTGGTCTTCATGGCTGCAGACGTACCGGTGAAACGGGCATGTATCTGCACACCGGGGTAGGTCCACACCACGGCTTCTGGGTTGGCCCTGCTGATCCTGCCGACGTAGGAAAAGCCCGGATCATTTGCTTTGACAAACACGCTGGCCGAAGCCGCCTGACATAAAAGGGCTAATATAAAAAGTAGTAGATGTCTCATTTTATAAAGTTGAAGAGTTGACAAGTTGTTTGCATTGACAGCGACACCGTGTTTTACCTCCCCTCCTTTGGAGGGGTTGGGGGAGGTTTTTGATACGCCATTGCCACGTTTAAACTCCCCTCCTATGGAGGGGGCGGGGGAGGTTTTTAGAACTGTGCGTATATAAACGGCTGGATGTCGCTCTGGCGGAAGTTGATGACAAACTGCAGGACGATGAAGAGTAGGATGAGCTTCAGCGTGTAGGGAGAGTCGATGTACAGCTGCTTCAGACGGTCGACATGACGCTTGCGCATGCCGTGGAGGGCGAAGCCCAGAACGACAAATACCACCCATGAGGTGCGTGTCTCTACGAAAGGCACCAGATAGTCGAAGCTGAAGTCGCTGCCGATGGTGCGCAGCATGGCAAAGGCAGTCTGCATGTCGTGCGCACGGAAGAAGATCCATGCCACATTGATAAACGCGAAGGTGAGTGTAAACGACACCACCCTCACATACCACGTGTTGGGAATGCGGTCGAGCCACGGCTTGCACCACTTATGGATGACCAGCACAATGCCGTGCAACGCACCCCAGATGACAAACATCCACGAAGCGCCGTGCCACAAGCCCGCCACCAACATGGTGACGAAATTGTTGAGATAGGTGCGCCACTCGCCTTTTCGGTTGCCGCCTAAGGGGATGTACACATAGTCGCGAAACCAAGTGGAGAGTGAGATGTGCCATCTCCTCCAAAATTCCTGTAAATTAAGTGATTGGTAGGGATAGTTGAAGTTTTCCTTTAAGGTGATACCCAACATGGAGGCGATGCCGATGCTGATGTCGCTGTAGCCGGAGAAGTCGCAGTAGATCTGCAGGGTATAACCCAAGGAGCCCATCAGACACTCGAAGCCCGAATAGGCCGTGGGGTCGTCGAAAATCCAGTTGTTGTACTGGGCGATATAGTCGGCTATCAGTGCTTTTTTCACCAGGCCGCTCATGATGAGCCACAGACCGGTGTACACCATGCGGTCGTCGATATGATAGCGGTGCTTGATCTGGGGGATGAGGGTCTCGGCGCGTGTGATAGGTCCGGCGATCAGCAGGGGGAAGAATGTGAGGTAGAAGAAATACTCTAGCAGACTCACCTCCGTGGTGAAGCGGCCTTTGTAGACGTCGACCGTGTAGCTGATGGCCTGGAAAGTGTAGAATGAGATGCCCACTGGCAGAATGATAGACAGTGGGGCGAAGTTGCTCGACAAAATCTCGTTGAAAGTCTGAAGCAAGAAATTGGTATATTTGTAATACACCAATGGCAACAGGTCGACCACCACAGTGAGCCACATCCACAAGGTGCGCTCTCGGCCCTCACGCTCGTCCATACGGCGGGTGAGATAATAAGATACCACTACCGTGGCGGGCAGCAGGAGCATCAAGACTCCATTGGCCTTGTAGGCGAAAAAAAGACTGAACGCCACCGTGTAAGACAGCATCATCGTCTTAGACGACGGACGGATGAAGATATAGAGGATAAAAAACAAGACAAAGACCACAGCAAAGGGAATGGACACAAAAGACCATGACTTGTCGGGCTCGGTAAACAGGCTGATGAGATAATCCAGCATCGCTTCGTCTTGTTTTGGGGATGGGGTCAGGCTTTGGGCTTACGCAGGCGGCGGCCCTTGTCTTTCACTTGCATCACTTCTATGTGGTCTATCTTGATCGACTGTTTGCAGTCGGGCACATTGAGCACAACGGGATGGGTGCAGCTGTCGCTCATCATCCACTCTGCCACCTGGTCCATCCAGATGCGAGCACCGGTCATAGTGGGGTGCAGGTGGTCTTTGCGGCGCTCCATCTCGATATGGCGCGAGTCAAAATAGCCGCGCTTGCCAAACACCTTGGCGATCTCGTCGTTCAGACCCTCGTCGGGCTTGGTGTTGGGAGGCCCGATGAAGAAGCAGGGGATGTCGCCTACTTTCTGCTTGATGCGGGTCAGATTTTCGTTCATCGTCTTCGTGTTCTTAGAGGCCAGTTCGTTGCTGCCCATACAGAAGATGATATAGGTGGGGTCGGCCTCATCCATGAAGTAGTCGAGCGTCTCGCCGCTCCACGCCATCGTGGTGCTGCCATACCAGGTCACGGCATACATCGTATTGCCGCTCTCTTTGCAGATATCATAGAAGCGGTAGGCCATCGGCTCCACCATCGAGTCGCCCACAAACAGGAAGCGCTGCGACGTGCTGTCCGGCTCCACTTTCTCTTCCACCACAATGGAGGTGGTGTCGGTGGGTTGGGGCGGGGTGAGTGCTTCCAGGTCGATCTTCTTGAGCAGCTGGTGGGCGAAGGTGACACCCACGGGCGACTGCGCATAAATGAAGATGGCGGCAAACGCTATCAGAAACAATATCAGGGCCTTGACTTGTGAATTCATTGCTTGATGAGTTTTCTTCTGTGAAATCGAGTTGCAAAAGTACACATTTATTGTGGAATAGGCAAAAAAACAATCCTATTTTTTGATTCGAGCATGAATTGTGGCAATTACAAAATGAAACCGAATCCACGAGACACACACATTCTGACACCAACTCGGATGACTCCCAACTTACACAAATCAATAAAAATATTTGCGATTTAGAAGATATTGTTGTATTTTTGCACGATAGAAAAACATATGCTCATGAAAAAACTCGATTATCCAGTGCCTGCGGCCGACCAAGTATATCAAATTTTTAGTCAACTCAACCACATTCCACGTCCTTCACACCACGAGGAGCAAGTGGCCGACTTCCTTTGTGACTATGCACGGAAGCTCGGGCTGGAGTATCAGCGTGATGACCATCACTGCGTCGTCATACGCAAACCGGCCACACCGGGATACGAGCAGGCTGAGCCGGTGGTAGTGCTCAACCATATGGATATGGTATGCGTGGGTATGAACGACCCGTTGCATGACACGGTGACACCTTATACAGAGAACGGATGGATGCACGCACGGGGCACTTCGCTCGGAGCAGACAACGGCATCGGGCTCTCAATGGCACTTGCCATGCTTGCCGATGACACCATCGTGCATGGACCCATTGAGGTGATCACCACCACCAACGAGGAGGATGGTATGTCAGGCGCGGCCAATTTGTCGGCAGACTTTATCCGGGGACGAAAAGTCATCAATCTCGACAGCGAGGACTATGACACCATCACCACCGGTGCCGCAGGGGCTTATCTCCAGGCCCATCGCATTCCCTTCACTTATGTTCCGGCTCCGGCAGGAAAGAGAAGATGGTACAAGGTGACCATCAGTGGCGGACGTGGTGGCCATTCAGGAGTCGATATCAACAAGGGCAGGGCCAGTGCAGTGGTGATAGCCTGGGCATTGCTTGCCGCCATCTACAATGAGTATGACTTGGAGTTGGCTGCCATCCGTGTGGGCGAGGCCAATGCCTCCATCGCCTCATCGGCAGAGCTGATTATCACTGTGCCATCGGGCGAGGCCGCCGAGTTGGTCAAGGCTCAGGAGGAACAACTCAACGCATGGATCCAGGATGAGTTTGGCGATACTGACCCCGACGTGACTTGTCGCATCGAGAAAGTGAGTGCTCTGCCCAGCGTCATCTGCCATGAGGCTTTCGATGCTCTCATGCTGAGTCTGGAGCAGGTGCCACAGGGAGTGGTCAAGATGAGTGAGACCATGCCTGGTACGGTGGAGACCTCCAACAATGTGGGGCGTATCGTGATGGAGGAAGGGCATCTGCTCGTCACCACCCACACAAGGAGCTTCATTGACGCCGACATGGTGAGCCTTGGCCAAGAGATTGCTTCTGCCTTCTCAGAACAGGGCGCTACCTCAGAAGTGATCATGTCGGCACCGGCATGGCAGGAAGACCAGCAGTCGGATTTTCTCTCCCTCACCTCTGATGTGTTTGACGATGTGCTTGGATGGCGACCGCGTATGGTGGCCATGCATTTCGTGCTCGAGGCCGGCTATTTCGTACAGAAATATCCTGGCATACAGATTGCCAGCATCGGTCCCCGCATCGTAGAGCCTCATTCCACCGCTGAACGGGTAGAGCTGTCTACCATCGACGATATCTGGCGCGTATTCGTCGAACTTCTCCGTCGACTTGCGCAAAATTAAGGAGATCAGGAGTTCAGGAGATCAGGAGTTTAGGAGTTCAGAGCAGAGGAGTTCAGACAATAGTACGAATTGTTTAAAAATGAATTGTCAATTGTGACTGCGCAGCTGATGAGTTTGCGAATAATTATGAATAGTGAAGATGAGCAAAGACATTAAAAAAATCGTTCTCACCGGCGGCCCATGTGCCGGTAAAACCACCGCTCTCGTCAAAGTGATAGAGCATTTCTCCAGTCTTGGATATAAGGTGTTTACCATTCCCGAGATACCAACGCTCTTCAGCCAGGCCGGTATGAATTATCTTACGCCCAACAAAGGCCTGTTTTATCAGGGAGAAAAAGCTACCCTCGAACTGCAATTGGCTTTCGAGGACAAGTTTATGCGCATGGCGGAGGAGTGCGAGAAGCCTACTGTCATTGTCTGCGACCGCGGCGTGATGGATATCTCCGCCTATATGACGCCTGAGATGTGGGAGCAGATTACCAACGAACTGGGTGTTACCACGGCTCAGTTGCGTGACCACCGCTACGACGCGGTGCTGCACCTCGTGTCGGCAGCCGACGGCGCTGAGCAGTTTTACACCACCAGCACCAATGCCACTCGCTATGAGCAGATGAACGAGGAGGGACTGCGGCAGGCACGATTGCTCGACAAGAAAGTGATCAATGCATGGACAGGGCATTCGCACCTGCGCGTGATCAACAACCACGAGGACTTCGACAAGAAAATCAACCGTGTGCTGAAGGAAATCTCTTTTGTGCTGGGACTGCCACAGCCTATCGAGGAGGAGCGGAAGTATATCGTCGAAGTGGTGGGAGAGTTGCCTGAGTGTATCGTGAGTGAGATCACACAGACCTATCTTGTGGCCGAACCAGGGTGTGAGGTGAGACTTAGAAAGAGGGGATGGGAAGGCAAATACGTCAACGTGCATACCACCAAAAAGCAGATATCGGAAAAAGAGAGGCTGGAGACAGAGCGGCAGATCAGCAACAATCTTTATAACTCGCTCTTGCAGCAGGCTGACCCCTACAGACAGACGATATACAAAATAAGAAAAAGTTTCATCTGGAAGGGACAGTATTTCGAACTTGACACCTTTTATAAGCCCATCAATAATTTGGTCATTCTGGAGACAAAAGGTGTGGCTTCTGACGAGTCGGTCAAGTTCCCGCCTTTCATCAGAGTGGTGGAGGACATCACAGGCAACAGGAAGTACTACAACTACAATCTGGCACTCAAAAATTAGCCAGAACAAAGTGTGTTGACAACCTTGTTTTTGTCTGTTCGGACGGCGTATTTGTCTTTGTCTGAAATGGAAATAAAAAAAACAATTTTTTTTTCATTTTTGTGGCTTTTAATGCTACACAAAACAAAATTTTTATATATCTTTGCCGTAGATAATGTTCTCCAATTATATTTAGGTATTAGGCTTTATAATCAATAGAGTGTAATTTTTCTTGGAATAGAGTGCCGTCGTCTGTGATAGATAACGACACTTTTTTTTGTTTCTTTGCGTCTTTTTCATTAACTTCGCACCATGAATCGATATTTCGTGTTTCTTAGTTACGACGGAACTGCATACCATGGATGGCAGGTACAGCCCAATGGCAATTCTGTGCAGGAAGAGTTGCAGCGCGCCCTCTCTATATTGCTCCGTCAACCCATCGAGGTAGTGGGGGCGGGCAGAACCGACGCTGGGGTGCATGCCGCTATGATGGTGGCGCATTTTGATACAGATCTGACGCCAGACACCGCCCAGCTGACCTATCGTCTTAATCGGATCTTGCCTCGTGACATCGCCGTCCAAAAGACCGTGCCCGTCAATCAAGACATGCACGCACGGTTCAGCGCCCTTTCGCGCACGTACCATTATTATATACATACACACAAAAGCCCCTTTGTGCGTAACTTCTCTTGTCCTATACACTATCAGCTCGACTTCGACTTGATGAACGAGGCAGGACGAATACTCACCACTTACGACGATTTCGCTGCTTTCTGCAAAAGTCATACAGATGTGAAAACGACGATATGCCATGTGACAGAGGCCCGCTGGGAGCAGGTGGGCGAGGGGCGTTACCGCTTTGTCATCACCGCCAACCGCTTCCTTCGCAATATGGTTAGGGCGGTGGTCGGCACACTCATCGATGTGGGCAGGGGACGCATCTCACTCGACGAATTCCACAGTGTCATTGAGGGAAAAAGCCGCACAGCGGCAGGAGAGAGTATGCCTGCCTGTGCCCTCTTCCTCCAAAACATAGAATATAATTAGATAGGTAGTTTGTTTCATTTTTCAATGTTCTATTATCAATCTTCAATTTTATTTAGTAACTTTGCAGCGAAATTGTAAGCAAAACTATTTTATGAGTCAAAATATATTCAGAGGACTGGGCATCGCGCTCGTCACACCCTTCAAAACCGATGGCTCCGTAGACTATGACGCATTGGAGCGACTGGTGGACTATCAACTTGACAATGGTGCCGACTTTTTGTGCATCCTCGCTACTACAGGAGAGACACCTTGCCTTTCTGCTGAGGAGAAACAAAACATCAAAAATCAGATTGTAAGACAGGTGAAAGGCCGGGTGCCTATTCTGATGGGGTGTGGTGGAAACAATACCGCTGCCGTGGTCGACGAACTGAAACATGGTGACTTCGGCGGCATCGACGGTGTGCTGAGTGTCTGTCCATATTATAACAAGCCGTCTCAGGAAGGGCTCTACAGGCATTTCAAAGCCATCGCAGAGGCTACAAAGTTGCCTGTGGTGCTGTACAACGTACCGGGACGCACCGGAATTCTGATGAAAGCTGAGACCACCTGCCGACTCGCACGCGACTGTGACAATATCGTGGCCATCAAAGAGGCTAGCGGAAGCCTGGAATTGGTGGACGAGATCATCAAGAACAAGCCAGATGATTTTGAAGTGATCTCAGGCGACGACGCGCTCACCTATCCGATGGTGGCCTGTGGGGCTGTGGGCGTCATCTCCGTCATCGGAAATGCCCTGCCTAAAGAGTTCTCCAGGATGATTCGTCTGGAGTTTAACAATGAGTTTGCAGCTGCGCGGAAAATACATCATAAGTTCACCGATTTATACAGCCTGCTCTTTGTGGATGGCAATCCGGCGGGAGTCAAAGCCCTGCTTCATGAGATGGGCTTCATAGAAAATGTGCTCCGACTGCCATTGGTGCCCACTAGGGTTACCACGCTGCAGAAAATGAGTGAGATACTGAAGGGGCTGAAAATATAATGTAATGGAAGACAGGAGAATCATTCACGAGATCACACCACTGATGGGCAAGGATGTGCTCTATATCGCCGACCGGCATAAGAAGGAGTTCACCTATCCCATCCACAACCACGAGGTTTCTGAGCTGAATTTCGTAGAACATGCACCTGGGGTGAGGCGTATCGTAGGCGACAGCACCGAGGTGATAGGCGAATATGATCTTGTGCTGATCACCAGTCCCGATCTAGAGCATGTGTGGGAGCAGCATATCTGCCAGGGTGAGAACATCAGGGAAATCACCGTACAGTTTGACTTCCGGCTGGATGGAGACTCGCTCTTCTCACGCACACCTTTCATCTCGATGAGAAAGATGATGAACGAAGCGCGCAAAGGACTTTGTTTTCCTATCAGCGCCATCCTCAAGGTCTATCCCATGCTCGACTCACTCAGCTCCATCAAAGAGGGTTTTTATGCTGTCACTCAGTTCCTGACTATCTTGTACGAACTGTCAAAATGTGAGGGCGCAAGACCGCTGGCCACGTCGAGTTATGCTAAAATAGCCGTTGAAGACGACAGTCGGCGTGTGCTCAAGGTAAAAAACTATATTTCCAAAAACTACATGGATGAAATCAGACTGGGCACGCTGGCAGATATTGCAGGTATGAGTCCCAGCGCTTTCAGTCGCTTTTTCAAACTACATACAGGGCGCAATCTCACAGACTATATCATTGACATCCGCCTAGGGTCTGCGTCACGTTTGCTGGTCGACACCTCTCAAAGTGTGTCGGAAATCAGTTTCAAGTGCGGGTTTAACAATCTGAGCAATTTCAACCGTATCTTTAAAAAGAAAAAAGGCTGCAGCCCCACCGAGTTTCGGGAGAATTACCGAAAAACGAGGATTATCGTGTGAGTTGACAAGTAGACGAGTGGACGGGTAGACATGCATGTCTACCCGTCCACTCGTCTAATAAAAATCAATAATTTTCAGCCTTCAGCTCAAAGTAGCTTTGTGGATGGTCGCACACAGGACATACCTCTGGAGCTTCCTTGCCGATGACCACATGGCCACAGTTGCGGCACTGCCAGATGCAGTCACCGTCGCGAGAGAATACCACTTTGTCTTCGATGTTCTGAAGCAATTTGCGATAGCGCTCCTCATGGTGCTTCTCGATGGCGGCCACACCACGGAATTTGGCGGCTATTTCATCAAAGCCCTCCTCCTCAGCCTCACGGGCCATACGATCGTACATGTCGGTCCACTCAAAATTCTCACCGGCAGCGGCGGCGGCCAGATTTTCTGGTGTCGACTTGATGGCGCCGCCTTCGAGCAGTTTAAACCACATCTTGGCGTGCTCTTTCTCGTTGTTAGCGGTCTCTTCAAAGATGGCTGCTATCTGCTGATAGCCGTCTTTCTTGGCTTTAGATGCCCAGTAACTGTACTTGTTGCGAGCCTGGCTCTCACCTGCGAAGGCTTCCTGCAGGTTTTTCTCTGTTTTTGTTCCTTTCAGTTCTTTCATTTGTGTATAGATTTATAATGAGTTTTGAGTTTCTTAAATTTTGAGTTTTTGTTGCAAACTGCATAACCAACTTTTGCTTCTTTCTCCCCTCCTTCGGAGGGGCAGGGGGAGGTTCTTCACCCCACTGTTATTTCACCGCAGAGGGAGCGGTTCATGAGGTCGCGAATCGTATGGTAGTCGCTGTATCGCGCCTGTAGGTACATCAACTTGGTCACGGCACTCTCCACCGTGCTGTCTCTTCCGCTCACCACACCGGCACCCTGCAGTTGGTAGCCAGTGTCATAGCGACCCATCTCCACAAAGCCAGAGATGCACTGGCTGATATTCACGATGGTCACACCACGGTCGCTCGCCTCACGTAGCAGACGCATCAGCCAGGGTGCCTGGGGAGCATTGCCACTGCCGAAGGTGCGCATCACCACCGCGCGCAGCTCATGTGCCTCCAGAACATGACGCAAGAAGCACTCCTGTATACCAGGAAACAGCGACATCACGATCACATTGGTGTCCATCTGTGTGTGAGGGGTCATCGGGCGGCTGTAGTCGGGTTTGAGGATGTGATGATCGTGATAGGTGAAGTTGACACCGGCATGACAGAGGGTGGGGTAGTTGAACGTGGCAAAGGCATTGAAACCATCAGCGCTCTGTTTGGTGGCGCGGTTGCCACGGAGCAGTTGGCCGCCAAAATAGATGCATACCTCGGGCACCATCGCACGGCCGTCGGGGTGGTGGGCAGAGGCCAGCTCGATGCTCGTCACAAGGTTTTCCTTGCCGTCGGTGCGCAACTGTCCGATGGGCAGCTGACTACCAGTGAGAATCACGGGCTTGGTCAGATTTTCCAGCATGAACGACAAAGCCGATGCCGTGTAGGCCATCGTGTCGGTGCCATGCAGGATCACGAAGCCGTCATAGTCGTCGTAGCGGCTGGATATGATGTTCACCAACTGCGCCCACAGCGTGGGGGTCATGTCGCTGGAGTCGACAGGAGGGTTAAACTGATAGAGGTCGATGCCTGTGCGCAGGTATTGAAACTCCGGCAGGTTGTCGATCAGGTGGTTGAAGTCTAATGGCTCAAGGGCTCCCGTCTTTGGATTGCACCCCATGCCTATCGTGCCGCCCGTGTAGATGAGCAGCACTTTGTTGGTGAGGGGGTAGGGGGGCAACGTTTCAGCTTTGAAATCCATCATACGACATCGTTTGCGTAAATTTAAGTGCAAATATAACTTAATTTTCTCGCTTTTCAAAAAAAAATCGCTATATTTGCATTACTATTTAGAAAACACTAATCATACAATTCATAAACTGTCAAAACTATTTCTTTTATGAAAAAATTCATGGACGAGAATTTCCTGCTTGACACCACTACTGCACAGGAACTTTTCCACAAGCATGCGGCTCGTATGCCCATCATCGACTATCACTGTCATCTCATCCCCGAAATGGTGGCCAACGACCATCAGTTTGCAAGTATCACCGAACTGTGGCTCGGTGGTGACCATTACAAATGGCGCGCCATGCGTACCAATGGTGTGGACGAGCGCTACTGTACCGGTAAGGACACCAGCGATTGGGAGAAATTTGAGAAGTGGGCTGAGACCGTGCCCTACACCTTCAGAAACCCATTGTATCACTGGACTCACCTGGAGCTTAAGACCGCTTTCGGTATCGAAAAACTTCTCAGCCCCAAGACGGCACGTGAGATCTTCGACGAGTGCAACGAGAAACTGAAGTTGCCAGAGTACACCGCACGCGGACTGATGCGCCACTATCATGTGGAGTGTGTCTGCACCACCGACGACCCCGTCGACGATCTCAGATATCACAAGCAGACACGCGAGAGTGGATTCGAGATCAAAATGATACCGGCATGGCGGCCAGACAAGGCTATGAATATCGAGAAGCCGGAGTTCCCTGCTTACGTCAAGCAGTTGGCCGAAGTGGCCGATATGGAGATTGCCAGCTTCAAGGATATGGTCGACGCGCTGCAGAAGCGTCACGACTTCTTCCATGAGAACGGATGCAGACTGAGTGACCATGGCATCGAGGAGTTCTACGATGAGCCTTACACCGACAGCCAGATAGAGATCATCTTCGCAAAAGCCATGCGCGGACAGTCGCTCATTGAGTCGGAGATCAGGCAGTTCAAACACTGCTTCCTCACCATCATGGCCGAGATGGATCACGCCAGCGACTGGACACAGCAGTATCACTATGGCGCCATCCGCGACAACAACAGCCTGATGTACAATCGTCTTGGTCCGGATACCGGTTTCGACTCCATCGGCGAGTTCAACACAGCACGTGCCATGAGTCATTTCCTCAATCACCTCAACGAGCAGGGAAAACTCACCCGCACCATCCTCTACACGCTCAATCCTTGTGCTAATGAAGTGATTGCCACTATGCTTGGCAACTTCCAGGACGGCTCTTGCCCCGGAAAGATCCAGTTTGGATCTGGATGGTGGTTCAACGACCAGCTCGACGGTATGACTCGACAGATGAACGCCCTCTCAGTGCTTGGGCTCCTCAGCCGTTTCGTGGGCATGCTTACCGACTCTCGTTCATTCCTCTCATATCCGCGTCATGAGTATTTCCGCCGCCTGCTCTGCAACTTGCTGGGCAACGATGTGGAGAAAGGGCTTCTTCCCGATGACATGGAGTCGCTCTCACGTATGGTCGAGGACATCAGCTACAACAACGCCCGCCGCTATTTCAAGTTCTATTGATCCACTATCACACTTGATATTTTCAACCCCTTCCTCGCCTTCCACGGAGAGGAAGGGGTATTTTTCTGCCTTCCCTTCTTGATGATAAAGGGGGAGGTTTTTTGTAGGCAAAAATCCAATTCATGGGCAAATAATTTGTCAGTTCCAAAAAAAGCATTAATTTTGCAGAAATTTTAAAATAATAATCACTACAAAATGAAAAAAATACTCTTTCCATTGGTCGCCTTGATGGCGATCATGCTGATGGACAGCTGCACGACTTCAAAGCAAGTGCCTTATATGCAGAACATTGACACCATCAGTCTCGCTGCCTCTAAGGGACTCTATGATGCAAAAATCATGCCCAAAGATCAGTTGACCATCACCGTACATACCACAGACCCAGCCGCAGCACAGCCATTCAACCTCACCGTATCACGTCAGGTTAGCTCCGATGGAGGACTCGCCACTGGTGGCGGTTCACTGCAGGGATACCTCGTCAATAATGATGGTACGATCAATTTCCCCGTGGTAGGCAGACTGCATGTCGCTGGTCTTACCAAGCAGGAGTGTGAGTCGCTCATCGAGCAGAAAATAGCTCCCTATCTCGCAAAGACAGAAAAGCCCGTGGTCACTGTGCGTATGTCAAGCTTCAGGGTCACCCTCATCGGTGACTTCAATGGACCGAAGGTCGTGCCTGTGACCAGTGAGAAAATGAGTATCCTCGAAGCCCTCGCAAGTGGTGGTGACCTCACCATCTATGGTAAGCGTCAGAATGTGATGCTCATCCGTGAGGATAACACCGGCCAGAAGTCAGTGCATCGCATCGACCTGACTGATGCCAATTTCATCAACTCTCCTTACTACTACGTGCAGCAGAACGACGTGATCTATGTGGAGCCCAACGCCACCAAAGCTAAGAACTCTGCCCTCGGTCAGTCTACCACCATCTGGTTCTCCTTCATCAGTATCGCTACATCAGTGGCTTCACTGCTCGTCAATATCCTGAGAGACTAAGAGTATAAAAAGATAACAAATAGTAAATAAATAATAAAGAATGGCAACTTTTTTTACAAGGTTGCCATTCTTTTTTTTATTTTTTGTATTTTTGTAGGCCAATATAGAGACCTCTTACAGAGGTGTTTCCATCAATAAATGAATAAAGACAGCTATGAAGAGATTGATAATCGCAGTTTTTGTCATGTCGCTGACATCCTATTTATTGGCTCAGCAATATACACTGGAGGACTCCATCACATGGGGCACGATCACCAAGGAGCAGGTAGAGACCATCAAAAGTATGGCCGAGATGGGACATTCCACCTCATTATATTATCTCGGGAGATGCTATTTCAATGGGCTGGAGGTGGCAAAAGACCGCTACCAGGCCATACAGTGTTACGGAAAGGCTGCCGAGAAAGACCAGACGGAGTCGCTCTATTACCTGGCTTTCTGCTATAAGTATGGATTTGGCGTGGAAAAAAACGCAAGAAAGGCTGACCAACTGTTCGGCAGATGTATTGAATGGCTCGAGAAGGAGTCCGACAGCAATGCGTACGCCAATTATTATATGGCTTCATGCTATATGTATGGCTACGGAGTGCCGGCCGATCCGGTCAAGGGCATGACTTGGTATGAAAGGGCTGCGGAGATGGGGTGTTCACAGGCTTTGGTCAACATGGCTATTGAATACCAGTTTGGCAACAACTTGCCACGAGATGTAGACAAGGCTTTTCAACTTTATCTCAAAGCTGCTGAGATGGGCAATCCTCAGGCACAGTTCAATGTGGCGCTATGTTATAAAGATGGTGAGGGGGTGAAGAAGGATGACGCCTTGGCGCATGAATGGCTTGTCAAAGCAGCGGAGCAGGGATTTCCGCAGGCCAAGAAAGAATTGCGCTAGCAGTATTAACACAAAAAATGCGCCAGATCTCACGACCTGGCGCAGTACTGAAATTTTCAGTTCGTTGAGTGATTACTCAGCAACAGCAGCAGCTGCACTGTCAACAACCTCAGCGGCACTGTCAGCAACAGCCTCGAGAGTGCTGTCAACTGCCTCAGCAGCGCTATCAACAGCCTCTACAGCCTCCTCAACGGGAGCCTCAGGAGCTTTGGTCTCAGTACATGCAGCGAAAGAGATAGCTGCCATAGCCACGAACATAAAAACTAATTTCTTCATTTTCTTTGCTTTTTAAAAATCTGTAAAACAATCGTTGTTTATTAAAACCGTGCAAAGGTATATATATTTTTTCATTCACCAACTATTTTTTTTGGAAAAAAACTATAATTTTTGTAACTATTTTGTAAGTTGTTGAAAATCAGATATATACAATATGTTAATTTAGGTTAATATTTTAACCTTTTCTCTTTTTTTTGATTTTATCCATCTTTTTTCATTTTTCCCTCTTCAAAACTTCAATATAAATTCGTACCTTTGCACTATGATTGACTCGTCTGTTTTTCAAGGGAAAAAGGCAGCCTATTATACATTAGGGTGTAAATTGAATTTCTCAGAGACTTCCACATTTGGCAGAATGTTGCAAGAGATGGGGGTGGTGACCGTGGCTGATGGCGACCAGGCTGACCTATGCCTGATCAATACTTGTTCGGTCACCGATGTGGCCGACCATAAATGCAGGCAGGCCATCCACCGCATGGTCAGACGGCATCCGGGAGCCTTCGTCGTGGTCACTGGCTGTTATGCACAGTTGGAGCCACAGCGGGTGGCTGGGATAGAAGGTGTCGACCTGGTTTTGGGAGCTAATGAGAAAGCTTCGCTGATACAGTTCCTCTCTGAGGCATGGACAGAGAAAAAGCAGGGGGAGGCGCTCCACCGACATCATACGGTGAAGACCAAGGACATCAGCTCGTTTGCTCCATCCTGTTCGCGGGGCAACCGTACACGCTATTTCCTGAAAGTGCAGGACGGCTGCGACTATTTCTGCACTTATTGTACGATTCCTTATGCCAGAGGCTTCAGCCGTAGCGCCACGATTGATTCTTTAGTCCGTCAGGTGCGTCAGGCTGCTTCTGAAGGAGGTAAAGAAGTGGTGCTAACGGGTGTCAATATCGGCGATTTTGGCAAGAATACCGGCGAGCAGTTCATCGATTTGGTCAAGGCCCTTGATCAGGTGGAGGGAATCTGTCGTTTCCGCATCAGCAGCCTTGAGCCTGACCTCATCTCTGATGAACTGATTGACTATTGCGCCCATAGCAGGGCGTTTATGCCTCATTTCCATATACCACTGCAGAGTGGTTCCGACGAGGTGCTGCGTCTGATGCACCGTCGTTATGACCGTGCGTTGTTCGCCCGAAAAATCAGTGAGATCAAACGGTTGATGCCCAATGCTTTCATCGGGGTGGATGTCATTGTGGGAATGAGGGGTGAGACACCGACGCATTTTGAGGAGACATATGAGTTTCTGCAGTCGCTCGATGTCACACAGTTGCATGTGTTTCCTTACTCAGAGCGTCCTGGCACGGCGGCCCTCCGTATCGAAGGTGTTGTTGATGAACCAACCAAACGCCAAAGGTCTGCACGGTTGCTTCGTCTCTCTGAGGAGAAGACGGAGGCCTTCTACAGCCACCATATAGGGACAAGGGCGGAGGTGCTCTTCGAAAAGGCGTCGAAAGGAAGGGCCATGCATGGCTTCACACGCAATTATGTCAGGGTAGAATTGCCACCCGCAATGGCTCGTCCTGACTTCGACAATCAGATTATCAACGTGGTGCTTGGAGATTTCAATCATGACCGGACTGCCCTGATGGCGGTCGAGGTGGAAGCACCTGGAAACTTTTAAGGATAGAAATTCAGCGATCATGGATCAAGTAGCGATCGTCATACTCAACTGGAATGGGCGGAAGATGCTCCAGCAATATCTTTCCACCGTCGTCAAATATGCCGATGGGGCAGCGGTTTATGTCGCCGACAATGCCTCGACCGATGACTCCGTATTTTTTCTTAAGGAGCATTTTAAGGAGGTGCGCTTGATCTTGATGGACCGCAACTGGGGATTTGCTGAAGGATACAACAAGGCATTGGCACAGGTTGATGCACAATATTATGTCTTACTCAATTCCGACGTGGAGGTCACAGAACATTGGCTCACACCGTTGCGCTCGTTGATGGATGCCCGGCCTGATGTGGCTGCCTGTCAGCCCAAGCTATTGGCGATACACGACAAGGGAGCTTTCGAGTATGCTGGCGCCTGTGGAGGGTTTGTCGACCGCCTGGGGTATCCATTCTGCCGGGGACGGGTGTTTGACTCGGTGGAACACGACGCTGGTCAGTATGACAGCACGCAGGAGGTGCTATGGGCCACAGGGGCCTGCCTGATGATACGGTCGGAAGATTATTGGGCTGTCAATGGACTTGACGGGCGTTTCTTTGCCCATTGTGAGGAGATTGACCTCTGTTGGCGTCTTCGATGGCTGGGGCGCAAAATATGCTGTGTGCCACAAAGTCAGGTATATCATGTGGGTGGAGGCACATTGCCCAAAGGCAATCCCAGGAAAACGTTCCTCAATTTCCGCAACAATCTAACCATGCTTTATAAGAATCTGCCCGATGACCAACTGCGCTCTGTGATGCGATGGAGGTGGCTGCTTGACTATGTGGCGGCCATAGAGACTCTGATCGTCAATGGCAACTGGGGTGACTTTAAGGCCATTTTTCAGGCTCGTAGGGCCTACAGGAAGTGGAAACCCCAGTTTGCAGCCGACCGTCGGCAGATACAAAGCACCCGGAGATGTGACAGCATCCCCGAGCAGAAAAGTTACTCTATTTTGTGGCAATATTATATAAAAGGTAAGCATAAGTTTAGTGACCTGCCAAAATAAAAGGAGTGAAGGTATTTCTCTTCACTCCTATTATTTTCAAGAATATGGTATGCCTCCTATTACCTTTAGGAGTATTGTCTGAACTCCTGCACTCCTCTACTGCCATACCTCTGTGATGGCGTTGCCGATGCAGCAGTCGGGCATCTGTATTTGCAGCATCGCACAGACTGTGGCGGCGAGGTCGCTCATGCAGGTGGGTTTGCTCGTATGACCCGACTTCACTTTCCAACCCATGAAGATCAGTGGAATGTGTGAGTCGTCGGGGTTCCATGTGCCGTGTGAGGTGCCTTTGTAGTCGGGCGACACATTGCCATGTTGGTGGCTGCCTTGCAGCACCACCATGATATCGCCACTACGCATGCGGTTGTAGCCGTTGATGATGCGCTCACGCAGGAACTGCGGGATGCTCTGACTATTGACATTCTCGTAGTCTACTACATATGCGAATTGCGGATCTTCTTTCAGCACCTTGATGGCTTCGGCCTTCACAGCGTCGAAGTCGAGGCCATTGGCTTTAATGAAGTCACGGTCCAGGTATATACGGCAGTCCATCATGGCCTTGAAGTATTTGCCACTCACACCAAACTTTTTACTGAGACGATCGTTGACGGTCTGGTTGGTCGGGGAGTAGTTCCATCCTCCACCTGGCAGATGGTGTTGGTTCATGAAGTTGCCATTGTGTACGGCTCCGTGGTCGGCTGTCAGAAAGAGCAGATAGTTGCCACGGCCCACCTCCTGGTCGAGTGTGCGGAAAAACTTGGCCAGGTCTTTGTCCAGTTGCATATACACCTCGTAGTTTTCTTTTCCGCGTGTGCTGTAGGTGTGGCCGATGGCATCGGTCGACGAGATGCTTACAGCGAGCATGTCGGTCTCTTCATGCTTGCCTAAACGCTCATGTCTGATCACATCCTGTGCCAGCTTGAGGGTGAACGTCACACCCTCGTTGGAGGTATTGAGGTCATGGTCGGGTTTGGTCTTGTTCAGACGGTTGAAGTTGATCATCCATGCCGGCAACTTGTCCATATAGTAACTGCTCGTGATGAAGTTGCCCGCTTTCCTGTCCCACCAGAAGGCACCGTCGGCGGCATGGCCGCCAGGCAAGATGGCGGCACGGTCTTTGATGGCCACGCTGTATACTTTGGCTTTGAAGTCAGTGGCGATTTTCAGCTGGTCGCCGATAGTGTTGGCTAGCAAATTGCGAGGTGAGCATTTCCCGGCACTGTTCTTGGGGTCGCTGCCCACCGCTACCTCTGTGGTGTCCATGACGCTGGTCACGTTTTTGCCATTCAGTATGAAGTTATTGCCGGCGATACCAGTCAGAGCGGGAACGGAACCGGTGTACGCGCTCGAGTGACCGATGGCCGTCACCGTGGGCACATAGTTGATCATGTTATTGTCGCAGCTGAAACCTTCGTTCCACAGCCGCTTCAGGCCACCCTCGCCATATTTGTCATAATAATAGGTCAGGTAGTCCCACCGCATTTGGTCTACCACGATGCCCACCACCAGTTTGGGGCGTTCGATGCCCTTGCCGAAGACGGTTACGCCTGTCAGCAGCATCATCAGGATGATCAGTTGTTTTCTCATGTAGTGTATGGTTTTGATGTGTTTCATGCAAGATGATTGTTATTCTTGGTCAGCAAAAATACAAAAAAAAGAGAACAAAACAAAATAAATGTACAATACAAGTGCGTTTTAAACCATTTTCCTGCTTTTTTTCACGTATGTAAGCATTTAAAAGAGTGAAAAATTTGGAAGTTTCATCTGTTTTTTGTAAATTTGCGGCAAATTACGATTGATTGGACTAATAACACGTATTTTCGACTATATAGACAGAGAGGGCGGGATGCTTTCTCATTTAGCTATTTAATGTCACTTTCACAGGCAAGCGATTTGTCTGATGAGAATGATGGATGTGAATATACCATTAATAGAATAATATACTTCATAGATAATTTCATCAATCATTAAAAAAGAATAGTGGTTCAGGGTAACTTAACAGAAATTTTTCATTGCTGATCTTTTAATTCTGTGACACCCAAGAATCCTCCCGTCGTAAG
The DNA here is from genome assembly GCA_902780635.1 of uncultured Prevotellaceae bacterium. Classification (GTDB taxonomy): domain Bacteria; phylum Bacteroidota; class Bacteroidia; order Bacteroidales; family Bacteroidaceae; genus Prevotella. Next base: position 156,048 of record CACZGH010000001.1, on the reverse strand, counting down.
ACGGGGGGATTTGCGGGGGTTTTCTTTTTATCTCTACTGTTGTTCTCTACTCACTGGTCAACTTAAAAACCATTCGTTTCAGCAGGAGTAGTTTTTCCTTAGCCGCCTGACCAGCTCTCTCGCCCAGTTCAATCATAGAGTCGATGCTGTTTTCTCCAAAACTCGACACTGAGTATTTGTCTAAGTCGGGACAGATGTAGACATCCGCGTCTTCACGGTTGGCTTTGTTCTTCTTCCAGTCAGGGCGCGACACAGCCCAGTCCAATAGGCCACCAATACCAAAGGTCTCTTTCAGTGAGAAGTCGCGCTCTTCATGCTGTTCTTGTTGTAGGTCAATGGCAATGACCACGTCTGCTCCCATGGCTTTCACTACGTCCACTGGTAGATTGTTCATCATTCCCCCGTCCACCAGTGTGTGCCCTTTCCATTTCACAGGCTTGAATGCGCCAGGGATTGCCATGCTGGCACGCATGGCTAGTTCTATCTCACAACTGTCCATGATGACTTCCTCCTGGGTTTTGAAGTCAACAGCCACGCAGCGGAAGGGAATAGGCAACTGGTCGAAACTTTCTATCCCGTTATAAGCGCTCGTCAGGGAGTCAAGCAGGTGGGTGATATGATCACCATTGAGTATGCCCAGGCCCGTTGTCACAGAGGTGGTGTCTTTCTTAGTGCGGCCGATGGGGAATCCAAGAATATAGGTGGTGCCATCTCGTTGATCAATAATATGATCACGCAGGTCCTTGTTACGGTCGCCTATCAGTGAGAGCCACTCCTGTTCACGAAACAACTTGTCCAGATCGTCGGCATGGTAGCCGCAGGCATATAGGCCGCCCACAATGGCTCCGATGCTCGTGCCGGCGATATAATCGATAGGGATGTCGAGTGCCTCAATGGTTTTCAGCACGCCCACTTCAGCGGCGCCTTTCGCACCGCCGCCACCCAGCACAAGTCCTACCTTGAGCCGCTCTTGAGGAGACGCTGCGTATGATATGAGGGTTGAGCAGGCAAGTATGGCAAATAGTAATAACAGTCTCTTTTTCATGATGGTCATGGTCTTTCTGGGTTTCATTACCGCAAAAATAACAATTCTTTCTATCATATCAAAAAAACAGAAATAAAATGGCTGGGAATATTGGATTTTTAAAAATTATTTTATATTTTTGCATTAATTATTCTACATGCTTTCAAGGCTCTGCCTGATGATGGCTCAGCGATTAAAAAGATACTCACGTTAACGATCAACACAATAATCACTATGAAAATACTTGCTATTAACCCGGGAATGATTTCCACCAAAGTGGGGGTGTTCCATGATGAAGAACTCGTCATGCACTCCACCATCAATCATCCTTTTGAGGAGTTGATTCGCTATCCTTTTATTATGGATGAGTTTGACTACCGTAAAGAGAAACTTCTCGAGGAACTTCAGAAATTTGACATCAAGATGGACTTTGATGTCGTGGTGGGCCGTGGAGGGCTTGTCAAGCCCATCGAGAGTGGGGTCTACGAGCTCAACGAAAAAGTGATTGAGGACACGATGCACCCACGTCTGCACCATGCTTGCAACCTTGGGTCGCTCATCGCATTGAGTATCGCCAAAGAGATACCCGGATGCAGGGCCTTTACCGTAGACCCTGGTGTGGTGGACGAATTGGAGCCTATTGCCAGAATTTCCGGCGTTCCTGAGATACCTCATCAGACGATATGGCACGCCCTTAACCAACGGGAGATAGCCAAGAGATATTGCCGCGAGCATGGTGTGAAATACGAGGAGCAAGATCTCATCGTGTGTCATCTTGGTAGCGGCATTTCATTTGCCATGCACCATCATGGCAGAGCTATCGCCTGTAGTGACGCGCTTAGCGGCGACGGACCCTTTAGTCCGTCACGAGCCGGCACCTTGCCTTCGGTACAACTCATACAGTTGTGCTATAGTGGAAAATACACCGAGAAAGAGATGCTGCGCAAAGTAAATGGTCATAGTGGTCTCACCGCTCACTTGGGCACCAATGATGTGAGGGTGGTGGAGCAACGCATCAAGGAGGGGGATGAGCATGCACGTCTGGTGCTCGATGCGATGATTCTCTCTGTGGCGCGCTACCTGGCTTCGCTGACTCCCGTCACATACGGTCATGTCGATGCTGTGATTCTCACTGGGGCGATGTCGCAGAGCAAATATGTGAGTGAGAATCTGATTAAGCGGCTGAAACATATCGCTCCTGTGTATGTCTATCCCGGTGAGGATGAGCTCACTGCTCTTGCCCACAATGTCTACCGTGCGATGACCGGTCAGCAGGAAATCAAAATCTATAAATAGTTAAGAAGAGAAAGAGTTAATGCTTCGATCAAGGGTTAATTCCTTGGCTCCTTAACTCCAAGAATTTCATACAAGACTTGAGTAGTATAAAAAAAGCCATCCAAACGGATGGCTTTTTATTATGAATACATGTATGATTTAGAATACGTGCAGTCCAAGGAAGACCATCAGGCCATTCATCAAAATCCAGAAGATGGCGAATGGCATCGTCTTGCGCATGATCTCACCATCCTGACCCTCCATGTCGCAGGCGGCAGTAGCGATGGCAATACTCTGTGGCGAGAGAAGTTTACCACCTTCACTACCAGCACAGTTGGCTGCGGCAAGCCAGTTGGTCTCATTGCCATGAACACCGAAGAAGGTGCCGTCATTGACCAGACCCAAGTCGCTGGCTGCAGTGGCTTGCAGTTTGCCGAAGAGAATGTTCGCATTCGTGGCACTACCTGTAACGAAGGTACCGATACTACCAATGAGCGGAGCAAAGAATGGGAAGATAGAACCAGTGAGCGTCACAAGGCCTTTGGCGATGTCGTTGGTCATACCAGTGTTGTTCATCAGCATTGCCATAGCCACCAGACAGCAGATGGTGACAGCGGTCTTTTGCAGGTTGATAGTGGTCTTGGCGAGCAACTTCATCAGGCTTCCGAAACTCATGCCCTGGATCAAACCACCGATGGTGGCACCGAGGAAAATCATCAAACCAGCATTTGACAGCCAGCCAAATTTGAAGGCGTTACCTGTGACGGGCAAGTCAAACTTGGTTACCAAAGTCTGGTTCAACAGTTCGTTGATGGGAGGAACAATCTTGCTCGAAATGAGAATGAAGAAGATGATAAGGCCATAGACACTCCATGCCTTTAAGGTCTTGGCAGTGCCAAAATGTTTCTTCTCAACAACTTTTACCTCGTCGGCAGGGTTCTCATCGTGTATAAACAACTTGTTGTAGATGAGCATGGCGATGATGGCTGCAACACTACCAAGGATGGCGGGGGTCTCCGGACCAATGAAGTGGGCGCAGCAGAACTGCACGATGATGGAGAACGTACCCACAAACAGGGCCAGGGTGATGTTCTTCACGATTTTCGTGCGGTCGGTCATCATCAGAATGAGGAATGGGGTGATGAAGAACATCAGCGAGAGCTGTAAGATAATAAAGGTAGCCACCTCGCAAAGCTGTTCGGGGCTGGCCACGCCACTCTCTGCCACTTGGTTGGCCAGTGTAGTGGCAGGAAGACCCACAGCACCGAAACCTACTGCAACGGTGTTGGCCACCAAGCAGATGACAGCTGAGAACATGGGTTTGAAGCCGAGGCCGATGAGGATGGCTGCAGGAATGGCCACTGCGGTGCCAAAGCCTGCCATACCCTCGAGCACACCACCAAGACCCCAGGTGAGGAGCAGTACGAGCAAGCCTTTATCGTTGGTCATCTGTATAAACTGTGTCTTAATCGTCTCAATCTCTTTGGTCTCACAAAGAATGTTGTAACTGTAGATAGCACAGATGATGATAAGGATAATCGGGAAGCATGCTTTGAGTAAGCCCTCTATGATTGACCACAATGTGATGCCAAAGATAGAAGCCTCTGCAAATTTCTCAGGGATAATACCCATAGCAGGCGCGGCAAATAAAGCCAAAAGGATAGTAACAATAAGTGTGACAATAGCACTCTTGTAACCGGACACTTTAAAGCCCATCATCAGGACAATGAGCAATAGAATAGGAATAACTGAAATTAAAGCTGACATAGGTTGAATGTATTATATAAATGTTTTTCGGCCGTAAAATTATACTCTTTTTTTTAGAATAGCAAATTTTTAGGCTAAAATGTTTCATTTTCGGCCAAAATGTTCGTAGGCACGGCGTTTTACATCGTTTTCTATGTCTTCTATGGCTCGGTGAGGGTTCGTCAGCGACTTCACATATACGCAAAGCGCAAACACCACAATGGTGATTAAGATGCTCGCCACCCAGCGCAGCAATTCATGCTGAAGGGGGATATATTGCATGCTCACGATGCCGGCCACGACTGGGATGCCAAACAACAGCCAGTCGGCACCGCTCTTCATTTGATAGGCTTCTGTCGCCTGTAGCCACTCTTTGTCTTCTTGGAGAAGACGCTTCTTGTTGGCCGCCCAGTAAGCTTCAAATTCTTTGGGATATTTCATCTTTTTTAGGTTTTTAGGTTGAAGGTTTTAGTTTTTTTAGATTGATATTTTTAGGTTGATTTTTTTTAGGTTGATGGAACATATACCAGGTCGCTCATGACGAGATCACTCACATGGATGCCGTCGAGGGTCAGATGCAAGTGGCCGTTTTCTATGATCATTAAGCCTGTGTCTATTGATACGGCAGCGTTTTCTAACAGATAGTCATGGTAGAAATCGCCCAACTCTTCGCGTAGTTGCAGCAGGTCGATGCCTTCTGCTGTGCGCAAACGGGTCGTCACCTGATCGTTGTAATGGGTCACCGTGTCTATCTCCTCATATTCTGAGGGGATGACCCCATTGTTGATAGCGGTGATATATTGATGCAGGTCGGATACGTTCCATTCGCGGCGGCGGCCATCGTAGGAATGAGCCGACGCACCTATTCCTATATATGGCACGTCATTCCAATAACTGCTGTTATGACGGGAGCGCTTGCCAGGAAGGGCGAAGTTGCTGATTTCATAATGTTCATATCCAGAGGCACGCAGACGGCTTACCAAAAGGTCATACATCTTTATATAAGTGTCTTCATCAAGATCGTCTATTTCACCTTGTTCGAGCAGGCGATAGAGTGGGGTGCCCTCTTCATACATGAGACTATAGGCAGAGATGTGCTCCACGTGGAGTGAAAGGGCCTCGTCGAGGTCTGTTTCCCATGAAGCGATGCTCTCATCGGGAAAGCCAAACATCAGGTCGATGCTGATGTTCTTGATGCCATGGTCACGCAGCAGACGAACCGCAGAATGGGCCTGGTCGGCCTGATGGCGCCGGTGCAGGAAACGAAGCCGTTCGTCCGAGAATGTCTGCACACCCATACTCACACGGTTGACGGGCAGTGTGGAGAGAAATGCAGCAAAGGACTCTGTGATGTCGTCGGGGTTGCATTCCATCGTGATCTCTATCGGTGTCGGACCAGAGGCAAAGCCAGGGTAGACGGTAGCGATGGTATCGAAAATCTGCCTCAATTGTGTCTGGCTGAGTTGGGAGGGGGTGCCGCCACCCAGATAGACACTGCTCAGACGATCACAACGCCGCAACGTGATTTCACGACACACAGCGTCGGTGTAAGCCTGTCGCAACTCATGGGCCGTCGTGGAGAAAAAACCACAATAAATGCAGCGGCTTTTGCAAAACGGAACATGCAGGTAGAGCCCATGACCGACAGAGGGAGGATTGGAGTGCATCTTTGTATTTTTTCAAGCAAAATTACTAAATGTTTTTAAAAGAAAGGCGATTTTAGTGCTTTTCTTTGGCTGTTTGTCGGAAAATTCGTAATTTAGTCCGCCAATTTGAAAAAGTAGCATTTAATTTACTTAAAATCTATAATAATTTATTTATGAGAGTCTATCAGACAAACGAAATCAAGAACATCGCACTCATCGGCAGTGCGGGTAGCGGCAAGACTACTCTTGCCGAGTCTCTGCTCTTCGAAGCAGGTATTATCAGACGTCGTGGCACGGTTGAGGCCAAAAACACAGTGAGCGACTATTTCCCAGTTGAGCAAGAGTATGGATACTCTGTTTTCCCCACCGTCTTCCATACGGAGTGGAACAACAAGAAGCTCAACTTTATTGATTGCCCAGGATCAGACGACTTCGTGGGAGGTGCTATCACCGCCCTGAATGTGTGTGATCAGGCTGTCATCACTGTCAATGGCCAGTATGGACCGGAGGTTGGCACAATGAACACCTTCCGCCTGACCGAGAAACTCAACAAACCAGTGATTTTCCTCGTCAACCAGCTTGACCGCGACAATTGCGATTTCGAGACGATCATCAACAATCTGCGTGATACATTTGGTTCAAAATGTATAGAGGTGCAGTATCCTATCGCTACAGGAGCAGGATTCAATGCTGTCATCGACGTGCTCCTCATGAAAAAATTCTCTTGGAAACCTGAGGGTGGCGCCCCGATCATCGAGGATATCCCCGCAGAGGAAATGGACAAGGCTGAGGAGCTGCATGCAGCCCTCGTAGAAGCTGCTGCTGAGGGTGACGAGACTTTGATGGAGAAATTCTTCGAAACCGAGGAACTCTCAGAGGATGAGATCAGAGAGGGTATACGCAAGTGCCTCATTGAGCGCACCATGTTCCCCGTCTTCTGTGTCTGCGCTGCCAAGGACATGGGTGTCAGAAGACTCATGGAGTTCCTCGGCAATGTCGTGCCTTTCGTCGATGAGATGCCTAAGGTGAAGAACACCCGTGGTGAGGAAGTCACTTATGACAGCAACGGCCCAGAGAGCCTCTTCTTCTTCAAGACAGGTATGGAGCCCCACATCGGTGAGGTGAGCTACTTCAAGGTGATGAGTGGTACTGTTAAGCAGGGTGATGACCTCACCAATGCTGACCGTGGCTCAAAGGAGCGCATGGGTCAGATCTTTGCTTGTGCAGGATCCAATCGTATCGCTGTGGATGAGCTCAAGGCTGGCGATATTGGTTGTACCGTTAAACTCAAAGACGTGAAGACGGGCAATACCCTCAATGCCAAGGAAGTGGACCAGAAGTTTGACTTCATCAAATATCCCAACTCGAAGTATTCACGTGCCATCAAGGCCCTCAACGAGAGTGATACAGAGAAACTGATGGCTGCCGTGCTTAAGATGCGCCAGGAAGATCCCACATGGGTCGTGGAGCAGAGCAAGGAGCTCAAACAGACCATCATTCACGGACAGGGTGAGTTCCACCTGCGTACGCTGAAATGGCGTCTGGAGAACAATGAGAAAATCGGCGTGAAATACGAGGAGCCGAAAATCCCATACCGTGAGACCATCACCAAGATCAACAGAGCTGACTATCGTCATAAGAAACAGTCGGGTGGTGCCGGACAGTTTGGTGAGGTGCACCTCATCGTGGAGCCTTATACAGAGGGTATGCCTGATCCAACCGTTTACAAGTTCGGCGGTCAGGAGTACAAGATGAATATCAAGAGCCGTGAGGAGATTGACCTCGAATGGGGTGGAAAACTGGTGTTCCTCAACTCAGTCGTTGGTGGTGCCATCGACACACGTTTCATGCCGGCCATCCTCAAGGGTATTATGGAGCGCATGGAGCAAGGACCGCTCACTGGTAGTTATGCACGTGACGTGCGCGTTATTGTCTACGATGGTAAGATGCACCCCGTCGACTCCAACGAGCTTTCCTTTATGCTTGCCGCTCGCAACGCATTCTCCAAGGCATTCAAAGACGCTGGTCCAAAGGTGCTCGAACCCATCTATGATCTCGAGGTGCTTGTGCCAGCCGACTATATGGGCGACGTGATGGGCGACCTCCAGGGTCGTAGGGCCATCATCATGGGTATGGACAGTGAGGGCACTTATCAGAAGCTTAACGCCAAGATTCCTCTCAAGGAACTTGCCAATTACAGCATCGCACTGAGCTCGCTCACAGGTGGCCGCGCTTCTTTCAACACTCAGTTCTCCAGCTACGAACTGGTGCCATCAGACATCCAGCAGGCACTCATCAAGCAGCATGAGGCTGAGATGCAGGAGGAAGATTAATCTGAACCATCTCTTCGAACTAGCACAATTTTAAAAGTCATTCCAACCGAAGCGTTGGAATGACTTTTTTTGCAGGATTTTTCTAAAAAAAGTCATTTATCTACAATCTCCGTTAAAAAATCACCTAAAAGAATCATTTACTGAGATTTAAAGCATATATTTGCAATGCCGTTGATGATTTTTGCTAGTTTTGTTTTGCAGCACCAAGGTAAGTGAATAATCTGACATGGCAAAATCCTGAGTAACTTTTGTTAATCAGGAACTTATAAAAATATCAAACTAAAGTGCTGCGGAGTTAAGGAGTATGAAAAAGTATTTATTTTGGATTTTCGTATCCATGCTATTGTGTGCAGGAACGACCTTCATAACCTCTTGCACTGAAGATGAGGTGAATGACTTTATTGAGTCCGTCAATCTTGTCGGAACATGGAAACAAGTGAGTCGTAGCATCACACCAGAATTGGAAAACCCTGAATTGGTTGAGTTTTATGACAATTTAACCACCACCATTAATTCCGATTTTACTTACAGTTCGAGTAACGGAGAGACAGGCACATGGCGTTTAAAGGACAGAACGATTTATACCACATGGACGTATGATGGCGAGACAGGGGAGGAGACAGCTTATATTGAGTCATTCGAACGCGACCAGATGGTCCTATCCTCGACGATACGGGTTCCAGACAATTCGCAGGGGAAATACTATAAGATGACCGTGACCGCGATTCGAGTGAAATAAGCTGTCCTGGGCAGCTTTTCATGCCTTGTCTAATTTTGAATAAATCGAGTTGTTGGAGACATATTCAGGCACCATTTCCTTCATCTTACGCACAGTGGCCATCGCGTCATAGGTGTCAGAGATACGTATGAGTTCTGCTATGTCTTGTTCCACCTCGGCGAAATCGTATTCCCTTACCTCAGCGATGCGGATTTTGTCATGGAAACTTGGTTTTGTGTTCTCTTCAGTCGAGAGCACTTCCTCATAAAGTTTCTCACCAGGCCGCAAACCTGTGTACTTGATTTCCACGTTCTTAGCGCCACTCAGCCTGATCATACGCTTGGCCAGGTCTGCGATACGCACAGGCTCGCCCATGTCGAAGACGAAAATCTCGCCGCCTTTGCCATGTGTGCCAGCCTCTAACACCAGTTTGCAGGCTTCAGGTATCAGCATGAAGAAACGGATGATGCGCTCGTCGGTCACGGTCACCGGGCCACCGGCTTTGATTTGCCGCTCAAAAAGAGGTATCACCGAGCCGTTGCTGCCAAGTACATTGCCAAAGCGCGTGGTCACAAATTGTGTGATTCCCTTCACTTTGCCCTCTTTGATGGCTTTGTCCAGACTCTGCACATAGATTTCGCAGATACGTTTCGAGCAACCCATTACATTGGTGGGATTGACGGCTTTGTCTGTTGAAAGCATGACAAACTTCTTCACACCGTATTTCACACTCAGGTCGGCCATTACTTTCGTGCCGTAGATATTGTTTTGGACACTCTCGCTGGGGTTGTCCTCCATCATGGGGACATGCTTGTATGCTGCAGCATGAAATACATAATCTGGACGGAACGTCTCAAATATATACTCCATACGACGGGCATTGGAGATCGAACCTACTATCGTTGTGGTCTTGATCGACGGCCAGCGACGGGCCATCATCAGCCGGATGTCATGCTGTGGGGTCTCGGCAGAGTCAATCAGCATCAGTTCTGCAGGCCGATAGTCGCTGATCTGTCTCACGATTTCTGAGCCAATCGAACCGGCTGAGCCTGTCACCAGAATTTTCTTGCCTGTCAACATCTCACCCACTTTTTCCATGTCTACCTCTATCTCATCGCGAGGCAGCAGGTCTTCCACGCTGATTTGTTTAAGCTGAGAGGAGTTAAACTTCATGTCCTTCGACCATTCCTTAGTGCCTTCTGTCATGAAAATCTTGACATCGGCATTAATCAACATGTCCTGCAGAACTTGGTCTTTCCTGAAACGCTCATTTTGCAGTGGTGAGATGAGCACAGCTTGAATACGATGCTTCTCAAGTATTCGGGGTAAATGATCATCGGCGATATATACTTTCTCGCCCATCAGTATTTTGCCCTTATAACTCTTGTCTTGGGTGAGGAACCCTTGAAGGGAGAATTTGGCATCCTTTTGGTTGCGGATGTTCTTGGCCAGTCCCACACCACCGTCTCTCACTCCATACACCAACGTGCGCAGGGCTTTCTCTTTTTGATACGATACGTCAAAAATGGTCTTGACCACCACGCGCCAAACCCACATCAGAATCATCGCCAGTACATACATGGCAAGGATCTGGCGTCCGGTAAGGGGGTAGAACAACGGTCTGTGCGTGGAGGTGAGGTAGCCCAGATAGAAGTAGAGCAGCGGATAATGGATCACCTCGGCTATGAAGCATGACAGAATCATGGCATAGCCTACACGGCGCAAGTCGACAAAAGAGGAGTAGCGTACAACTCCTGAGTAGGTGTGGAAAACACGGAAACCGATCAGGTTGAATATCATGTAGACAAATATCGTCTCTGATACGGGCACGATGTGAGTCAGCACACCATGAGTGCTGGTGAGAAACCAGAATACAAACAATCCCGACAGGTAACAGATCAAGCAGTCAAGCAACAATACTGCCCAGTAGGGAAGTGCATTTTTAGTGAAATACCAGTTTAGAAGTTTTTTAAACAAATCTCTCATGGGTAGTGGATAGGTGCTATAAGACGACACTCTCTTTCAATGTCTTCACGATTAGTTCGACGTCCTCGTCGGTCACACAGGGACCAGAGGGCAGGCAAAGGCCTTTCTGGAACAAACGCTCTGACGTGCCGTCTTCATAGGCAGGAGCATCTTTGTATACGGGCTGGCTGTGCATAGGTTTCCACAAGGGGCGAGACTCGATACCCACAGCGGAGAGGGCTTGCATCGAACGCATCACTTGGTCGTTGGGCTCGCAGGCCACACCATAGACACCATTGGAGCGTGACTTCTCAAACGTGACTGTACTCAGCCAGTAGTTGGGCTCCATGTAGCTCTCTGGGGCCATATGTACCTTGATTTCCTCTATGTTGCGGAATGCGTCAGCATACAATTGGGCGATATGCTGGTGATGCTTGATGTGATCATAGACCACCGTCATCTGACCCCGTCCAATACCGGCGCAGACATTACTCATACGATAGTTGAAACCGATCTCCTCATGCAGGTAATAGGGTTTGTCCTCGCGGGCTTGGGTGGCATAAAACATCGCTTTCTTCTTGGTTGCCTCGTCGGGACATATCAGTGCACCGCCACCAGAAGTGGTGATCATTTTGTTGCCATTGAAACTCATGATGCCGAAACGGCCGAAAGTACCGGTCATCTTGCCTTTGTATTTAGAGCCGAAAGCCTCGGCAGAGTCTTCTATTACGGGAATCTCATAACGGTTGGCAATCTCCATGATCTCGTCGATATAGGCTGGCATGCCATACATGTAGACCGGCACAATAGCTTTGGGTTTTTTACCCGTCTTCTGAATGCGGTCCTTGATGGCGTCTTCAAGCTTGTTGGGGTCCATGTTCCAAGTGGCTTCTTCAGAGCCTACCAAAACAGGGGTGGCACCCAGGTAGACGGCAGGATTGCAGGTGGCTGCGAAAGTGAAACTCTGGCAGATGACATCGTCGCCTTTACCCACACCAAGACAAACCATGGCCAGATGTACAGCGGCGGTGCCGGAGGCCAGTGCCACCACTTTCTTGTCCTCGCCGGCAAAGCGCTCAAGGTCTTGCTCAAAGGCATTGACATTAGGGCCAAGAGGTGCTACCCAGTTAGTATTAAATGCTTCCTGAATGTATTTCATCTCATTCCCACTCATGTGAGCTAAACAAAGATGTACCTTTTTCATAATGATAGCTATTATTATGCTGTTAATGGGCTCTATTTGCGCCCACATTTAATCGCCTCACACCTCCAAGAAGTGTAAGTAACTTCAGCTTATGCTTGCTAATTTTCATACTAACTACTTGATATTCAGTTGTATGCATAGCAAAGCACAGGTTTGTCGATGCAAAGATAATAAAAAAAATAATATTATACTAAAAAATAGTTATTTTTTACATAGTATATAGAAGATAGCGACACGAAAAAAGAATAGATGAAAACGTTTTCGAGAAAGTTGAGAAGAAAATCTCATTTTTGGTTGGAAAAATAGATAAATAGTATTATTTTTGCATTTTGTAAAGTCTACATGGCAAAATGAACAAAATATCACATGAGGGTATAGTGCAGTCGGTGGGGACTGACCAGATAGAGGTTCGCATCACACAATCGTCTGCCTGTGCGGCTTGTAAGGTGGCAGCTCATTGCAGCGCCGCTGAGAGCAAAGAGAAAATCGTCCATGTAAAATGCGCTAATGCTATGGAATTATATCAAGTAGGTGATACCGTCACAGTCTCTATGAGTTCTAAGAATGGCCGCGATGCGGTGATGCTTGGATTCATCTTCCCGTTCCTGTTGCTGGTGGCTGTACTTGTGCTCTGTCTGCGGTTCACTGGCGATGAGGGGATAGCTGCGTTAGCATCCATTGCAGCCCTTATACCTTATTACATTGGGTTGTGGGCCTTCAACGTAAAAGTGAAGAAACGGTTTGCTTTCAACATCGAAAATTAATATAAATAACTAACAAATAAACAACATTATGAACTTTATTTTCAGTGCGGTAATGGTGCTTGGAGGCATCGCTCTCGTTGCGGCGGTGATCCTCTTTTTCTGCTCCAGAAAATTTGCCGTAAAAGAAGACCCACGGTTGGCGCTCGTCAATGAAGTGCTGCCAGGTGCCAATTGTGGAGGATGTGGCTATCCAGGATGCTCGGGCATGGCTGACGCTTTGGTCAAAGCTGCCGACGCTGGGTCGCTCGATGGACTGAATTGTCCTGTCGGAGGGGCCGACGTGATGACCCGTGTGGCCGACCTGTTGGGTATGGCCATGGCCAATACCGACCCCAAGGTAGCCGTCGTCCGATGCAACGGTACGTGTGAGCTCAGACCTCGTGTCACCATTTATGATGGGCTTCGCACCTGTTCTGCCATGAATGCGTGCAGTGCTGGTGAGACAGGCTGTGGTTTCGGATGTCTGGGTTGTGGCGACTGTGTGGCCGCCTGCCAGTTTGGTGCCATTGTCATCAACGAGGAGACAGGACTGCCAGAGGTCGACGAGGAGAAATGTACGGCTTGTGGCGCTTGTGTGAAGGCTTGTCCACGCCATATCATCGAACTGAGGAAGAAAGGCCCCAAAAACCGCCGTGTGTATGTCAGGTGTGTCAACAAGGACAAAGGTGCCGTGGCACGTAAGGCATGCCAGGCCGCTTGTATCGGATGTGGCAAATGTGCTAAGGAGTGTAAGTTTGAGGCCATCACCGTCACAGCCAATGTGGCTTACATCGACCCAGAGAAGTGCCGTCTGTGCCGCAAGTGTGAAGCTGCATGTCCTACAGGAGCTATCATCGCGGTCAATTTCCCTCCAAGGAAAGAGAAACCAGCGGCGGAGCCTGCTACTGAGAACGCCAAGGTGACACCGAATATCAATCAAGAAAAAGTGAAGGAGGAGAGCAAATGAAACTGAGAACTTTTAGCATGGGAGGTGTGCATCCCGAGGAGAACAAACTCTCGTCAGAAGTGAAAACCATTCCGGCCGCATTGCCGTTGCAAGCAGTGTTCCCCCTCTCACAACATATAGGAGCACCAGCAAAACCTGTGGTCGCCAAAGGTGATAAAGTGAAAGTCGGCACTATGATAGCCGAGGCGGGAGGTTTCGTCTCCGCCCCTATCTTCTCGTCTGTCTCGGGCACAGTGCTCAAGATTGACAATGCCATCGATGCCACAGGTTATCTGAAACCTTCTATCATCATCAAGGTGGAGGGTGACGAGTGGGAGGAGGGCATTGACCGCTCCGACCGTCTTGAGACTCTCGAAGCACACCCAGAACTCACACCAGAGATGATTGTTGACTGTGTCAAGAAAGCTGGCATCACAGGTATGGGAGGCGCTGGTTTCCCCACCTTCATCAAATTGTGTCCACCGCCTACAGCCAAGGCAGAGTGTGTGATCATCAATGGCGTGGAGTGTGAGCCATATATCACTGCCGACTACCGGCTGATGATGGAGCACGCCGATGAGATACTGGTGGGTCTTGAATTGCTCATGAAAGCTGCCAAAGTGAACAAAGGATATATCGGTATTGAGGACAACAAACCTGCAGCTATCGAACTCTTTGAACAGAAGACAGCTTCAAGAAACGACATCGAAATCGTACCCCTTGCCAAGAAATATCCACAGGGAGGTGAGAAACAGCTCGTTGATGCCGTTATCCGTCGTCAGGTTCCTGCACCACCGGCTATCCCTGTCAATGTGGGCGCTATCGTGCAGAATGTGGGAACAGCCTTTGCCGTCTATGAGGCTGTTATGAAGCATAAACCTCTTTTTGAACGATACACCACTGTCACAGGAAAGAAACTGAAGAAACCTTCCAACTTCCTGGTGCGTATGGGTACACCAATGAAAGAACTCATTGATGCCTGCGGTGGAATGCCCGAGGGTGACAACAAGGTGCTCGCAGGAGGTCCTATGATGGGAAGGGCTTTGTCGTCCATCGATGTGCCAGTGTGCAAGGGCACCAACAGCGTTACCATCATCAGTGGTGATGAGGCGCTGAGAAAGACCCCGCAGCCGTGTATCAGATGCGCCAAGTGCGTCAGCGCATGTCCTATGGGATTGGAGCCTTACCTCCTCGCTACTGTGTCCGAACAGCATCTATGGGAGAGAGCCGAAGCCGAGGATATCACCTCATGCATCGAGTGTGGCTCATGTATGTTCACCTGTCCGGCACACCGTCCGTTGCTCGACAATATTCGTTTAGGTAAATCTACAGTAATGGGCATCATCAGAGCCCGTAACGCAAAGAAATAAATCATAGAAATATGTCAAAGTTTATTGTTTCATTATCACCACACGCACATGGTAACGACACCGTAGAGCGTAATATGTATGGAGTGATTATCGCACTCATACCGGCATTGCTCGTGTCGTTCCTATACTTCGGCATCGGATCGCTCGCCGTATGTATGGCCAGTGTGGCGGCCTGCGTCTTCTTCGAGTGGGCCATTTCAAAATATGTCATGGGACGGGAGCCCTCTATCACTGATGGTTCTGCCATCCTCACAGGTCTGTTGCTTGGATTCAACTTGCCGTCCAATCTTCCGATATGGATTGTGCTGATAGGAGCCTTGGTGGCCATCGGCATTGGTAAAATGACTTTCGGTGGACTGGGATGCAATCCCTTCAACCCAGCACTCGTGGGGCGCTGCTTCCTCCTGGTGTCTTTCCCCGCTCAGATGACTTCATGGCCTGTCATCGGACAGCTTACCAGCTATGCCGACGCCACCACAGGAGCCACACCGCTCAGCTTGATGAAAACAGCTATCAAGACAGGCGACGCCTCTGTGCTCAATCAGATGCCCGACTCGCTGCACCTCCTTCTCGGAAATGTGCCCACCTTAGGAGCCGGTACCATTGGTGAGGTCTGTGCCCTCGCACTGCTTATCGGACTGGCTTACATGCTCTACAAACGCATCATCACATGGCATATCCCTGTCAGCATCATCGGCACGGTGTTTGTCTGCTGCGGTCTGCTGCATCTCGCAAGTCCAGTATATGCCGACCCATTCTCTGCTATCCTCAGTGGTGGTCTCATGCTGGGTGCTATCTTCATGGCCACAGACTATGTCACGTCGCCCATGACACACCGCGGACAACTCATCTATGGCGTGGCTATTGGTGTGCTCACCGTGGTCATTCGTAACTGGGGCTCATATCCCGAGGGTATGTCGTTTGCCATCCTTATCATGAACGCTTTCACACCGCTCATCAATGCATATGTTAAACCAAAACGTTTTGGGGAGGTCGTAAAATGAAAAAACTGGAGTCTTCATTATTGAATATGGTGCTCGTCCTCGTGGGCGTGGCACTCATCATGGGCGCACTCCTGGCATGGGTCAACCATGTCACTGAGGGCCCCATCAGCCAGCAGGCTGAGAAAGCTCTTGCCGACGGTATCAAGACGGTGCTATGCACTGACCAACTCACCGTTACGGCCAATGACACCATCGTAGAGGACATAGACGGCAAGCCATGCCAGTTTATCATCCACAAGGCGGCAGATCCACAGGGCAAGGAACTGGGAGCGGCTGTCGAGTCCACCACCATGGGATTTGGGGGCGACCTCAAAATACTTGTGGGCTTCACACCTGCAGGCGATATTTTAGGTTACACCCTGCTTGCTCATGCAGAGACACCAGGACTTGGAGCCAAGGCTGACACCTGGTTCCAGAAAGGTGCCAAAGGCGATATCATAGGCAAGAATCCCACCACACCACTTCAGGTCAGCAAGGACGGAGGTGAGGTGGATGCTATCACTGCCTCGACCATCACCTCAAGGGCTTTCCTCAAGGCGGTCAATCAGGCTTATCAAGTATATGTGAAAAAGAATGTCGACGCCAATAGTGGCGCTACCAAAAAAGTGGCAATCAAATAAGAAAGGGTACACACTATGAGTAACATGAAAATTTTGTTCAACGGACTGATCAAGGAAAATCCTATCTTCGTCCTCATGCTGGGTATGTGTCCCACGCTGGCCACAACTACTTCTGCCATCAACGGCCTCTCTATGGGTCTCGCTACCATGTTTGTGCTTATCTGCTCCAATGTGGTCATCTCGTGCATCAAGTCCATCACCCCCGACAAGGTACGCATCCCTGTATTCATCGTCGTTATCGCTTCTTTCGTCACCGTGCTGCAGATGATCATCAAGGCTTTCCTGCCAGATGTAGACAAAGCACTCGGACTCTTTATCCCACTCATCGTGGTCAACTGTATCATCCTTGGGCGGGCAGAGGCCTTCGCATGTAAGAACAATCCCGTGGCAAGCTTCTTCGACGGTGTTGGCATCGGACTGGGCTTCACCTTCGCACTCACACTGCTCGGCATGGTGCGCGAACTGCTTGGCGCAGGCTCTCTTTTCGGCTTCGCATTGCTGCCGGAGACACTCAACATACTAGTGTTTGTGCTCCCTCCGGGCGCCTTCATCACTTTGGGATATCTCATCGCTATCGTCAATAAAATAAGGAAAGTGTAATTATGGAATACCTGTTAATTTTTATCTCGGCTATATTTGTCAACAATATCGTATTGTCGCAGTTCCTGGGCATCTGTCCTTTTCTGGGAGTCTCCAAAAAGATTGACACAGCGCTGGGAATGGGAGGAGCCGTCGCATTTGTCATGACGCTGGCCACCATCGTCACCTTCCTCGTACAGAAATATCTGCTCGAGCCCTTTGGCTTGCAATATCTGCAGACCCTGGCATTCATTCTTGTCATCGCATCGCTGGTGCAGATGGTGGAAATCATCCTCAAGAAAGTGTCGCCGGCGCTGTATCAGGCACTGGGCATCTTCCTGCCACTGATT
Organism: uncultured Prevotellaceae bacterium; assembly: GCA_902780635.1. Taxonomy (GTDB): domain Bacteria; phylum Bacteroidota; class Bacteroidia; order Bacteroidales; family Bacteroidaceae; genus Prevotella. The sequence goes on along the minus strand of CACZGH010000001.1, from coordinate 138,525 downwards.
ACTACCAACTGTGCTGTGCTTGGTGTGGCCATCCTCGTCATCCAGAAAGACTACAATCTGCTCGAGTCAGTGGTCTATGCCTTCTCTACAGCACTTGGCTTTGCACTCGCTCTCACCGTGTTCGCCGGCATCCGTGAGCAACTCTCTTTGGTCAAAGTACCCAAGGGCATGAGTGGTATGTCGATCGTGCTCGTCACAGCAGGACTCCTCAGCCTGGCTTTCATGGGCTTCTCAGGAGTCGATGGAGGTCTCAAAACCCTCTTCGGACTGGATTAAATCTTTTGTTTAAAAAATATCATAAAAACTAATGAAACAGACCATCTTAGTCACGGGTGGAACGGGCTTTATTGGGTCGCATACCACCGTAGAATTACAGCAGGCAGGCTACGACGTGGTTATCGTAGACAATCTGTCCAATTCTAAAGTCGAAGTTATCGACGGAATCGAGAAAATCACGGGCATCAGGCCAGCATTCGAACAGGTAGACTGCTGCGACTTCCCCGCATTGGAGGCTGTCTTTGCCAAATACCCGAAAATAGAAGGCATCATCCATTTTGCCGCAAGTAAGGCTGTGGGGGAGAGCGTGGAGAAACCTTTGCTCTACTATCGCAACAACCTCAATAGTCTCATCAATCTTCTGGAGCTGATGCCGAAGTATGATGTCAAGGGCATCATCTTCTCTTCTAGTTGCACCGTTTATGGACAGCCTACACCGGAAAATCTGCCCGTCACAGAGCAGGCTCCCATACAAAAAGCACTCAGTCCTTACGGCAACACCAAGCAAATCAATGAGGAGATCATACAGGACTTTATCCACAGTGGCGCAAAAATCAAGTCGGTCATCCTGAGGTATTTCAATCCTATCGGTGCACACCCCACTGCTTTCATCGGCGAGTTGCCCAATGGCGTGCCCATGAACTTGATACCTTTTGTCACACAAACGGCCATCGGCATTCGTAAGGAGTTGAAAATCTTCGGCAATGACTACAATACCCCCGACGGCACCTGCATACGTGACTACATCTATGTCGTTGACCTTGCCAAAGCGCACGTTGCCGCCATGGCTAGGGTACTCGATCAGGATACCGACGCCGTTGAAATCTTCAACATCGGCACTGGCACCGGACTGAGCACACTTGAGGTGGTTGAAGGCTTTGAGCGAGCCACCGGCGTGAAGGTCAACTGGCAGTATGCACCACGTCGTGAAGGCGACATCGAGAAGGTGTGGGGCAATGTTGATAAGGCCAATAAGGTATTGGGATGGAAAGCTGACACCCCCATCGACGACGTTCTCGCCTCTGCCTGGAAATGGCAGTTAAAACTTCGTGACGACGGAATAATGTAACTAGTAATTAGTAGTTAGTAATTATTAGTTCGTATTAATAAATAGTAGTGATAGTTAGGGGTAAGCCCTAACTATCACTTTTTTGCCATTGATGATATAGATGCCGGGATGACTGATCCGGTGGATGCGAACGCCCTGTAGGGTGTAGATGCCCTCTCTTGTTTGAAGGGGTGTTGTGATAAGGGGAGCGGTGATGCCATCAGTATCACTGCTCTTCTCCGTTAATGCCCCTGTATAGGTCAACTGGAAGTGGTCTGCCTTATACCAGGCACCTGCCTTCACACCGATGGTCATCTCACCGGTTTCTTCTCCTTCCTTTGCTATGACGGGGATATCATCAACTGAGGCTTCTATCAGATAGTGCTTGCCGGCTGGGTGACTGTTGATGGTGGTCGACAGCGTGTCGGCGAAGAGGATAATTGGGTTACCTTCATCACTGGCAAGTAAGGCCGTGAGCCGGTAGTAGCCAGGCAGCAGTCCGCTGACAATCTGCGAGATACCCACACCCAGTGCCATTTTCTCACCTGCTTCATCGGTGTAGATATAATGGTTGTTCAGCAGATAACTGCCGTCTGTGTCAGCACAGTAGTAGTTGAGTGAGGAGTTGGCAAACACGCGTGCGGCAGTCGAAGCAGTGACGTTGGGGCTCAGTGGGGTGGTCAACGTCCAGCCGATGGTGGTCTTCTGTTCAAATGAAGGGTTCTTGATCATCGAGGTGAAGTCAATTTCCATATTGCCCACTTCTGTGACCTGGCGCATATAGCTCTCTCCTTGTTCGAGCAGGTGTGCAGCATAGTTTTGAATTTTTTGCGCATAAGTGAGGGTCGTCTCGTCACGATGACTGAATTCCCATTCTGCCTCTTGGATGGCTGCAAGATAGGTCTCATAGGCTTCTGCTGTCACCACGCTGCGGTATTTATCCAATAAATGATATGCTTGTTCGATGTTTTGAGCAAGCGTCTGATAGGCAGGGTCTTTGGTTGTATTGGAGTTGGCCTGGAAACGGCTGGTTAGGTTCGTCGCCGATAGATAGCCATGCAGGGCTTTGATGGTGGTGCCCTCTGTCGTGTGGTCAAAAAATTGGTTGTCTGTGTCGGTCAGCACGAAAGATTTCTCTGGAGCCATGATCGTGGTGTATGTGCCTACAACGGCGGTGTCGGCATTGGCCATTGGTGTGGCACTGATGTCAGTGTCTGCGCCAGCGAGAGTGATGTTACGTAGGCTCGAAGTCATCATCAGGTAAGTCTTGCCGGCTTCAAGGGTCTTTACATCGGTGGTGCGGTTAGCGATGCCTGAGGCGGAGTGGCCGTCGATACGTCGGGCGATGATACCGTCGGGTACCTGTGCTGTGAAGGGTACGGTGAGCAACTGCCAGCGGGCTACCTTCCCGTCCATGGTGATGACAGCGTTGGTGGCATGGAAGTCAGCGAGGGGCATGAAGTCGTAGCCTGGGGTCAGCCTTAGGTCTTGGCAGAGGCCACCTTTCACCACATTGACACCTTGTGCTGTCGATGTGTCTGCCACATAGAAGAGGGCATTGGGGTTGGCTTCCGTCTGCACGAGTTGGCCGATATCCTCCACTTGGGTAAGGTCGTAGCCGACAGCGTCTTTATAGGTAGAGTTGTTGGCAATGGAAAGGGAGTAAAACTGTGCGGCATCCCAGTGGCCGGTGAGGCTGAGCATCCTGTTTTCATAACGCTCCACAGCCAGGTCGGTTTCGTGGAGTATAAAATATTGGGCGGTGTCGCTCATCAGTTCCAGGTGCAGGGTGTCTTTGCTCACACGTGTCACCGGATGGAGGCTCACTCGGTAAAGTTTGTCGGTCGTGATAGGTAGCGAGGCGGATTTAGTCAGGTTGAAAGCCACTTCGCCAGTCGAATGGGCACCTACAGTCAGAGAACCGGCGCGGTAGCCTATATATTGCCAGGTTTCGCCGTCATCGGTGGTCTCATAGACGTCAGCCTGCAAATTGCCCTCATAGCCACCTGCGCTCTCATTGCGGATCTGGGCAGTGACTGTGACTTTCTTGTTGTAGACCACGGTGTAGGTGTCTGCGCCATGTTGCTCAGTGGCACTGCTGCCGTTGAGAGTCAGCCGCTCACCATACAATTGTGTTTCGCCGGCTTCTGCCATCACCGTCTTGCTGGCCAGCACTTTGAGTTGGGCATCGGTCACAAAAATATGGCAGGTATCGTCGGCTGTGGGCTTGATGGTCAGGGTGATGGAGGACGGTTGGTCGGTTTCAAAGACGGTCTCCGTGTCTGACGAATGGGCTGACGTCAGACTGGTGGGCTTATTGCCAGTGTTGTTGGCGAAGAGGTATATGCCAGAATAGGGGAGGACGGAGCGATTGGTCACCGTCACCGTCACTTCATTGGTGGCTTTGGCATAGATGGTCTTGGGCAGTTCGATATCCACTTTCTTGTGTTGGTTGATAGGGTAGATGTCGTACATCACCGTGGGACTTACAGGGAAGGAGACATTGTTGTCGCCACTCTCATAGACGGTGAAGTAGCCGTCGCCCTGACCGCCCCATCCGTAGTTGAAGTGAAAGAGGTCACCACCAGCTCTATAGCCGTCTATGACTACGGCATGACCTTCCCAGTCGTCGTTATAGCCGGAGTAGACCAGGGGATGGCCTTTCAACAGGTCGGCATATATCAGGGCCGACCATTTGTCATCCGTATAACCATCGTCTTTGTTGGCCTGCTTGGAGTGCAGGTTATACATCTCATAGGGCAGATTCCAGATATAGGCGCCTGATGACTCTCCATATTCCATCCAGGTCTGCATACCGAGTGCCGCCACAAAGGTGGCTACGGCGTCACGGTATTCTGAAGGTTGGTTGGAGTAGGAGTCGCACATCAGGTCCCATTTCAGGGGAGTGCCGTGCATGATCTGGTATTCGGAGGTGACGGGCACGCCGAAGTCGTAGGTAGGGGTGGTGGCGGGTAAGGCATCTGGCATGTCGCGGCGCCAGTAGTAGAACACCTGACCACCGGCGATGGCCACACAGCCAGCAGCACAACGGTTGCCGTTGGCAAGTCGGGGCACTTTGTCATTGTAGGGGGAATCCTGTTTCCAGTGTGAGGTAAGCAAGGGGGCGATATTGACGCGGTTGGTGGCTTGGGGCATTCGTCGCAAGCCGTTGACACGGTAAGGGGTGTTGCGTCCTTCTCTTTGCAGGGTCTTTACGATAGTGGCATAGTGTCGCAAGAGTGACAGCAGTTGGGGTGGGGCGTCGCTCTCATCGAAGTCTCCTTGTTCCACATATCCGATAATCGACGGGATACAGTCGTCGCCAGCTACGATGACATAGCCTTGGCCTGCCCCTCTGGAGATGATATAGTAGGGCTCTGAGGTAGTGGATTCCTGAAGATGTGGAGCCTTACGCAGAGTCATCTGTTGCCCGTCAACGGCATATGTCTCAGCGAGTTTCATCGCCTGCTGTGGATCGATGGGGTTGGCATGGCTATATAGCGCCATCAAGAAGAAAAGAAAAAAAGCTATGTTTGTTTTCATAGATGAATGTTTTCTGCAAAAATACAAAATAAATCTGATATTTGTGACTGTTTGATATGTTTTGATGAACAAAAGTCGTTTTGCTTGTCTCCTCTTGTTAATAAATCATAAATAACGGTTTCTCCATTAGACATACACAGTCTTTCTCCATCTAAATATAAATTTCAGAAAGACGTCATTTAAGTTTCACTCATAATGAAACCATTATTACTTGTTGCACTCTACAAAATGCGATTCTTATTTACGATTCTGCTGTTTGCCTTGGCGATGCAAGATGCCAAGGCACAAGGGTTAGACACCAAATTGACAATCACTGGACGTATCACAGACCTTGACTCAAAAGAACCCATGGAAATGGCCACCATCCAACTTTTTTGGGTCAAAGACACCGCCTTCGTTGGTGGAACGCTTTCCAACGAACACGGAAACTTTTCCATAGAAGCCCCTTCCAACGGCACGTTCAAGTTGAAAATCTCAAACATCGGTTACCAGACGCTGGAGCGAGAAGTCACCCTGCGCAATGACCGCAACCAGGATTTGGGCGAACTGAGACTGTCTCCTGATGTCATCTCACTTAAAGAGACGGTGGTCACAGGCAGGGCAGCACAGGTGATTGTCAAAAAAGACACGCTACTGTACAACCCTGATGCCTATCGTACACCTGAAGGCTCCAGTATAGAGGAACTCATCAAACGGATGCCCGGAGCCAGCATCGATGAGGACGGAAATATCACTCTCAACGGGAAAGTTGTCAAGAAAATATTGCTCGACGGCAAGGAGTTCATGCTAGGAGATATTGAGACCGCACTGAAAAACCTGCCTGTCTCCATCATACAAAACGTCAAGTTTTATGATCAGCAAAGCGACCAGGCGCGCATCACAGGCATTGAGGATGGCAACAAAGAGACTGTTCTCGACTTCACCATCAAGAAAGGCATGAACCGTGGCTATATGACCAATCTCGACATCGCGGCAGGCTCCAAGCACCGTTATGCCTCACGGGGCATGGGCAGCAGTTTCACCGACAATACACGGTTTGTGCTCATGGGCAATCTCAACAACAAGGAAGAAAACGCCGGATGGTGGAACAGACGAGGACTCAATGCCAACAAGATGTTGGGGGCCAACTTCAACTTCGATGACCGGAACAAACTGAAAATTGATGGCAGCGTGCGGTGGAACCATCGGGATGGTGACAATGAAAACAACAATGCGAGTGAGAATTTCTACTCTCAGGAGCATCGCACCTTTTCTAATAGCCAGTCGAAAAACCTCACACGAAACAACAACTGGAATGGAAACATGCGTCTGGAGTGGAAGCCCGACTCGCTGACCAATATCCTGCTCCGGGCCAATGGCAGTTATGGTACCAATGACGGCAAGGGGTACTCTTCGTCGGCCACCTTCAGTGCCGACCCCTATCTATATGTGACTGATCCCCTCTCAGATGAGGCTATTGCCGCCATGAATGACAGACAGCAGGCCGTCAACCACAATCAGAGCGCCAACTTGAGTTATGGCAAAAACAAAAATGCCTCTGGTTTGTTGCAATTCTATCGCCGCCTTAACCCCAGAGGCAGAAATATCACTTTTCGAATAGAGGGCAATATCGGTGACAATCAACAGCTCAACACCTCCAACAACGAGGTTCGTCTCTTTCTTGTCAAAAATCAGGCCGGACAAGACTCCACCTATTATACAGCACGATACAACACCACCCCCAGTGACAATAGCGGCTATGTGCTCAGCGCCAACTACAGCGAACCGCTTTGGAAAGGCGCCCATCTGCAAGCCAACTATGAGCTGCGATACAATCAGAACAAAAGCGACCGACTGACCTACGATTTCAGCCATCTGCCCAAAGATATCTTCTCTGGCATACAGCCTATCTTCCGTGATTGGGACACATGGCTCGACCCTGTCTACGACCACCTGGACGATTACCTCGACCGTTCGCTCAGCCGATACTCTGAATATAAAAATTATACCCACAACATGCGTCTCACACTGCGTCACTGGCAGGAAGAGTATGACTATAATGTGGGTTTCCTCGTACAGCCTCAGCGCTCTCACTTCATACAGGACTACAGAGGACATTATGTTGACACCATACGCAATGTCACCAACCTGACACCCACCCTTGACTTCCACTATAAGTTCAGCGACCAGAGCAACATATGGTTGCACTATCGCGGCGATACCCGTCAGCCTGACATCACACAGTTGCTCGACATCACCGACGACTCCAACCCGCTCTACATCACACAGGGTAACCCAGGACTGAAACCACAGTTCACCAACTCGCTCAATCTCTATTACAACAATTATATCTCCAAGCGCAAACGGTCATTTGTCGTCTACGCCAACTACCGGCATATCCGCAATAGTATCTCCAACCTTGTACGCTACGACGGCACAACGGGCGGCAGTGTCTCAAAGCCGGAGAATATCAATGGCAACTGGAATGCCGATGGTGGGTTCAATTTCAATACCGCCCTCGACTCTACGGCACACTGGAATGTGGGTACCAATACTCGTGCCCGCTATAACAACTACGTCAGTTATGTGGCGCAACACAAGGCCGACGCACAGAAAAACACCACACGTTCTATCAATCTCAATGAGCGAATCAACGCCAGCTTCCGCAACGACTGGCTGGAAGTGAGCATCGATGGGTCATGCAATTTCCAGCACACCCGCAACGAATTGCAGCCTACCGCCAATCTCGACACCTGGCAGTTCAGTTATGGAGGACAATTGTTGCTGAGGCTGCCCGCAGGATTTGAATTCAGCACCAATCTGCATGAGAATAGTCGACGCGGATACAACGACCCCTCGTCAAACACCAACGAACTCATCTGGAATGGGCAACTGTCAAAGACATTCCTTAAGAGCAAGACACTGATTGCGTCTCTCAATTTTTACGACCTTCTCGGCCAGCAGAGTAATTTCGAGCGATGGGTAAACGCCACAGGGCGTAGCGACACACATTTCAATAGCATCAACTCATACGTCATGCTACATGTGCGCTACAGACTCAATATGTTTGGAGGAAAAGTCGACACCGAGGGACGATACGACAAGAAGTGGGGCAATAGCGACCGCAGACGCTGGTGACGAAGGATATAGGCACAAAAAAAGAATGGATTTCTCCATTCTTTTTGAGGTGCCTGGCGGATTCGAACCGCCGTAGACGGTTTTGCAGACCGTTGACTAAGCCACTCATCCAAGGCACCGTTTCAGTTTGCGAATGCAAAGGTAATACTTTTGGGCGTAACAGCCAAATATTTTCAAGGATTTTTCTTCTTATAACAGTTTTTTGCGTCTATTTCTCTTTTCATACCATGACGGTTGGCCATCTGCTGTTTGAACTCACACCCCACACAGCCATGGCATGGGTCGTCTTTGCCTGTCAGCGTCCTATAAGCCCGATAGCATAGATATGCTACTGACCCTGCTAAAATGATAGCCAAAATGACCCACTGAGACATGGAGATGAATGATTAAAAATTAAAAATTGTAATTATATTATTGAAGTTTCGCATTCAATCAACTATTTGTAGTTCAGAAGTGCAAGAGTTGTAGGAGTACAGACAATAACCCAGAATTCACCTCGTTAGGCTCAATGGTTGTTAGTCTAAGTAATGTCTGATCTCCTGAACTTCTTAACTCCTAAACTCCTTTCAATTTGCATAGTTGTGTTATATTATAATCCTAACAGCCTTCCTGCCTGATACACAACTGCTGAGATTATCCAAGCCACGGCAGTGGTATAACAGGCCGCAAATATAGCCCATTTCCAACTGCCCGTCTCATTCTTGATGGCTGCAATCGTTGCGATACAGGGGAAATATAGCAATACGAACAACAGGAAACAGAATGCCACTTGAGTGTCCACACCGTCGGCTGCCATTTTTTCATGCAATACAGGGTAGTCGTTGCCATTGGCATCATTGCCTATCTCTTCGTTGTCGGCGTAAAGCACACCCAGTGTCGAGGCGACAATTTCCTTGGCTCCCACACCAGCGAGCAAACCCACATCGAGCTTCCAACTGAAACCCTGTGGACGGAATACGGGCTCGATGGCCTTGCCGATATGGCCGATATAGCTCTGCTCCTGCTGCTCTTGCTTGGACAGCTGGTCGTTGTGGGGGAAATAACCCAGCGCCCAGACGATGATGCTGGCCACCAAGATGATACCTCCCATCTTCTTCAGATACTGTTTGCCTTTCTCCCAGGTGTGGCGAAACATGGCTTTGCTAGTGGGGAAACGGTAGGGGGGAAGTTCCATCACAAATGGTGTGTCCTCGCCTTTGATGAGGTAACGGCTGAAGAGACGGCTCATCACAATAGCCACCAAAATACCGATCACATAGAGCGAGATCATCACCGTCGATTGGTATTTGACGGCGAAAAATGACCCTATGATCATCAGGTAGATGGGCAGACGGGCCGAACAACTCATAAACGGAAGAATCAGCATCGTGATCATACGTGACTTGCGGCTCTCTATCGTGCGGGAGGCCATGATGGCGGGCACATTGCAGCCGAAACCCATGATCAGGGGGATGAACGATTTGCCGTGAAGCCCCATACGGTGCATCAATTTGTCCATGATAAAGGCGGCGCGAGCCATATAACCGGAGTCTTCCATGAAGGAGATGAACGCATAGAGAATCAGTATCTGTGGCAGGAAGACGATGACGGCACCCACACCGCCTATCACACCATCTACGAGCATGTCGCGCAGAGGGCCTGCGGGCATGACTTCTCCCAACCACTCGCCAAGGGCACTGAAGCCTGCATCAATCCAGTCCATCGGATACTGTCCCAAAGAGAAAGTGGTCTGAAACATCAGATAGAGCATCAGAATAAAGATGGGGAAGCCTAAATAGCGATGAGTGATCAGCTTGTCGAGAAGATGAGTGGTGTGGTAGGTGTCTGTCTTCGTGCCTTCCGCATATTGCGCCTCTTGCAGGGCACCATGGATGAATCCATACTTGGCATCCATCACGGCCGTCTCGCTGTCTTCTTTGGTGTCTTCCTTGATCTTCGCAGCGGCGCGGTCGCGGGCGGCAAATATCTCTTTGGCAGAGGGCAGGGTGCGCACCAGACGCTCGGTCTCCTTGTCCATTTCCAGAAGTTTGATGGAAAGATAACGGGTGGAGTAGCGGTGGCGCACTTGTTCTTCACGTTGCAAGACAGACTTCACCGTCTCAATACCCTCTTCCACATAAGTGCCATGGTTGATATGGATATGGCGGTAGACCGGCTTGTTGCGCTTGGGGCCATGGGCGAAGTCCTCGGCATGGTCGCCGCCATGATGGTTCTCATAGTCTTTGTGCCATTTCTGGATGTCGGCAGCCACCTCGGGGTTGATGTTGCCGTCTTTGTCCACAAAGTCGACACCCTCATAGAGGTTGATGATGATGTGAAACAGCAGGTCCACACCGCGTCCAGTCTTGAAAACAGTGGGAATCATCGGCACTCCAAACAACTCGCCGATTTTGTTGTAGTCGATATGGTCGCCGCGACGCTCCGTCTCATCAAACATGTTGAGCGCGCATACCATACGCAGGTTCATGTCTATCAACTGGGTCGTCAGATAGAGGTTGCGCTCCAGGTTGCTGGTGTCTATCACGTTGATGATGATGTCGGGCGTCTTTTCGATGATCTGCTTCCTCACGTAGAGTTCCTCAGGACTGTATGCCGAGAGGGAGTAAGTGCCGGGCAGGTCGATGATGTTGAACTCATATCCCTCGAAACGAGCATAACCCTCCTTGGCATCGACAGTCACACCGGAGTAATTGCCTACACGTTCATGGGAGCCGGAGGCGAAGTTGAAGAGCGAAGTCTTACCGCAGTTGGGGTTGCCCACAAGAGCCACATTGATGCGACGGCGGCGTTTCAGGGCAGCGTCATGCAATTGTTGTGCGCTGAGGGGCATCTCCTCGTCATCAGAGACGTTGCCTCTCTGATTATCTTGCTGTTGGGTCTTCTCAAACTCTTTCGCCTCCTCGATGGAGATAATCTCTATCATCGCAGCCTCGTCGTGGCGCAGGGATACTTCATAGCCCAGTATCTTATACTTCACAGGGTCTTGCAACGGAGCGTTCAGCAACACTTCCACAGTGGTGCCTTTGATGAACCCCATCTCCACTATGCGTTTTCTGAATCCGCCATGGCCAAGCACCTTGACGATGACGCCTTTTTCTCCTGTCTTCAGATCTGATAATTTCATTCGATGCCCTTTTGTTTATCTTCTTGTGTGGTGCAAAATTAATAAAAATAAGGATGCTATGGTTTTTTAAAGCCCACTATTCATAAAAAATACCTTGAAATGGTGATACGAACCACCATTTCAAGGCAATATGATACTGCAAAAATGCTTATCCTTCCTGATTGAAATAATCATTGAGCTCCTTCTCCGCACTACGGTCGATGTTCTCCAGATCGTTGATGATCTTGCCATGTTCCAGAAGTGTGATGCGCGGACAGATATCAATCGTATGGGCCAGGTTATGGCTACTGATGATGATGGTGGCGCCCGTCTCTCGGTTATACTCAGTAAGGGTGTGCTTCAGCACATTCTGGGTGGAGGGATCGAGGAAGTTGAAAGGTTCGTCAAGAATTACCAGGTCGGGGTGGTTGAAAAGGGCGGCGATGATGCCCACTTTCTGCTTGTTTCCGGCAGAGAGGTCACGTATCAGTTTTTTCTGCCCCAGAATCTCACCTGCCATCAGGTGCTCAAAGTCGTTCTGGCGGCTCTCTGACTCACTCTTACTCATACCGCAGATCTTTCCCACAAAGGCAAAATACTCCTCTGGGGTCAGAAAGTCTATCAGGAAACCCTCGTCGATGTAGGCTCCAGTATATTTCTTCCATTCCTCGCTCTCGGTGGGATTGATCCTGAGTGGGGGCGTCGCCTCGCCATCTGCGACAGCGGGGAGCACATACTCATAGTTCACTTGTCCGTCATCGGCCTTCAGCAGGTCGAGCATCAGACGAAACAGGGTGGTCTTGCCGGCGCCATTGTTGCCCACAAGGCCCAGCATGTCACCATGGTTGATGGTGAATTGGTCGATATCGACGGCAACTTTCTCTCCAAAAGCTTTACGCAGGTTGCTGACTTCTATTTTCATCTTTTCAAATAATTTTCACCTTCTTTTCTCACGTTATAAGTTCAGGAGTAATGTCTGAACTCCTGAACTCCTATACTCCTCAACTCCTAAACTCCTAAAAAGACTTATAATCCTCTTCCGTGGCAGTTCTTGAACTTCTTGCCGCTGCCGCAGGGGCATGGATCGTTACGTCCAGGCATTTTGTCCACACGGATGGGCTGACGAGCCTGTTGTTGGGCTGTCTCACGGGTGTCCTGACTGGCGGCTGCCTTTTGACCCTGATCCACCATCTCGTCGCCTTTGCTCTCCTGATAGCGCTGGCTGCGACGCTCTGGGGCAGCCTCGCTCACCTCTTGCTGCTGTTGCAGTTCAGGTATGCGTCCACGGGTCAGGATTTCGGAGATGCGGTTGTTCATGTCGTCCACCATGTTGTCGAAGAGTTTCACACTCTCCAGCTTGAAGATGAGGAGCGGGTCTTTCTGCTCGTAGGAGGCATTCTGCACACTGTGCTTCAGTTCGTCGAGCAGACGCAAGTTCTCTTTCCAGCAGTCATCGATGATATGCAGGGAGAGCACTTTCTCAAACTGTTTCACCACTGAGCGGCACTCGGTGTCGTAGGCTTCCTTCAGGTTGCAGGGGATGTTCATGATGCCGCGGCCGTCGGTGATGGGCACATTGATGCGCTCATACACCTGACCTTGCGTCTCATATACCTGTTTGATGATAGGCCAGGCCACTTGATGGATGCGGTCAGTGCGACGTTTGAAGGTATCCATCGCGATGTTGTATGAGTTATCAGCCAACTTCTCCCGGCTCTGGTCGTTGTATTCTTCTTTGCTGAAGGGACACTCCATAGCCAACGTCTTGAGGAACATTTCTTTGCAGCCCTCATAGTCGTTGTTGCTGATGATATTGACCACACGGTCCCAGATGATGTTGGCGATGTCCATACCGATGCGCTCACCCATCAGAGCGTGGCGACGCTTCTCATAGATCACCGTACGTTGTTTGTTCATCACATCGTCGTACTCAAGCAGACGTTTACGCACGCCGAAGTGGTTCTCTTCCACCTTCTTCTGGGCACGCTCGATACTGTTGCTGATCATCTTGTGCTCGATACGCTCGCCCTCATCAAAGCCGAGGCGGTCCATCACTTTCGCAATACGCTCAGAGGCAAACAGACGCATCAGTTTGTCTTCCAGTGATACGTAGAAAACACTGGAACCGGGGTCACCCTGACGACCGGCACGGCCTCGCAGCTGGCGGTCTACACGGCGGCTCTCATGGCGCTCGGTGCCTATAATGGCCAGACCGCCAGCGGCTTTCACCTCTGGAGTCAGTTTGATATCGGTACCACGGCCAGCCATGTTGGTGGCGATGGTCACGGCTCCGAGCAGACGCTGATCCTCGCGGATGTCGGCTGCGGTGGCATCGGCGTATTTCTTGTTCGTTTGCGACAGTCTCTCCACATATTTTGTGGCAGAAAGTTTGTCACAGAAGGCACGTCCGTCAGGACACACCCATGCTGTGCCCATGGCGCTCTGTCCTGCCTGTGCCACGATGTCGGCCTCACGTTGGTGGAGTTTGGCATTAAGCACGTTGTGGGGGATGTTGCGCATCTTCAGCATACGAGAGAGCAACTCGGAGATTTCCACTGAGGTCGTACCGACCAGGGTGGGGCGGCCTGCGTTGCGCATGGCTTGTATCTCGTCGATCACGGCATTGTATTTCTCTCGTTGTGTCTTGTACACACGGTCGTTCATGTCGTCGCGTATCACAGGCTTGTTGGTAGGTATCTCCACCACGTCGAGCTTGTAGATGTCCCAGAACTCACCAGCCTCGGTGATGGCTGTACCGGTCATGCCCGCTAGCTTGTGATACATACGGAAGTAGTTCTGAAGTGTGATGGTGGCGTAGGTCTGTGTGGCAGCTTCTACTTTCACATGCTCCTTGGCTTCCACAGCCTGATGCAGGCCGTCGCTCCAGCGGCGGCCCTCCATGATACGGCCTGTCTGCTCGTCCACAATCTTCACCTCGCCGTCTATCACCACATATTCGTCGTCTTTATTGAACATGGTGTAGGCTTTGAGCAACTGCTGCAGCGTGTGTACACGCTCGCTCTGCACGGCGTAGTGACTCATCAGCTCGTCTTTCTTGTTGATACGCTCCTCATCGCTCAGGCCTGTCTGTGACTCTAAATCTGACAATTCAGAGGTGATGTCGGGCAGCACAAACAACTCCTTGTCATTTACCTGCTTGGCAAGCCAGTCTACACCTTTGTCGGTCAGGTCTACGGAGTTGAGTTTTTCCTCCACCACAAAATACAGGGGCTCCACAGCCTCAGGCATACGGCGGTTGTTGTTCTGCATGTACTCTTCCTCCGTGGCGAGCATACCTGCCTTGATACCCTCCTCGGAGAGATATTTGATCAGTGCCTTGTTCTTGGGGAGTGCCTTGTGTGAGCGGAACAACGCCAGGAAACCTTCTTGCAGCATCTTCTGGTCATTGGTCTCACGGGCTTTGGTGATTTTGGTGCGGGCGTCAGCAAGAAACTCGCTGGCGAGACGACGTTGCACGCCTACCAATTTTTCCACCAGTGGCTGATATTCCTCAAACATCTGGTCGTCGCCTTTCTCCACGGGACCAGATATAATAAGAGGTGTACGGGCGTCATCAATGAGCACAGAGTCCACCTCATCCACGATGGCGTAGTTGTGTGCACGCTGCACCAAGTCATCGGGTGAGATGGCCATGTTGTCACGCAGATAGTCGAAACCAAACTCGTTGTTGGTGCCGAAGGTGATGTCGGCCTTGTAAGCCATGCGACGCTCATGGGAGTTGGGGCGATGCTTGTCAATACAGTCTACTGACAGACCATTGAACTCATACAACGGACCCATCCACTCCGAGTCACGCTTGGCCAGATAGTCGTTGACGGTCACCACATGTACACCGTTGCCGGTCAGTGCGTTCAGGAAGACAGGTAGCGTGGCCACCAAGGTCTTACCCTCACCAGTGGCCATCTCAGCGATCTTGCCCTGATGAAGCACGGTGCCACCAAAGAGCTGCACGTCATAATGCACCATGTCCCACTTCAGGTCGTTGCCGCCTGCCATCCAGTGGTTGGAGTAGATGGCTTTGTCGTCTTCTATCCTCACGAAATCCTTCGTGGCGGCCAACTCACGGTCGAAGTCGGTGGCGGTCACCACCACTTCCTCGTTCTCCGCAAAACGACGGGCTGTCTCTTTGACGATACTGAAAGCCACGGGAAGCACTTCATCGAGTGCTTTCTCGTATATTTCAAGTATCTCTTTCTCTATTTTGTCTATCTGATTGAAGATAGGCTCACGCTCGTCAATGGGCGTCTCCTCGATCTTCGACTTCAGTTCTTCCACCTTGGCTTTCTCATTCTTGGCAGAGTCCTGCACATACCGCTGAATCTCCTTGGTGCGGGCGCGCAATTGATCGTTGTCGAGCGCTTGTATCTCTGGATAAGCGGCTTTCACTTTCTCGACAATCGGCTGAATCAGCTTCATGTCACGGGAGGATTTGTTGCCAAATAATGACTGCAGAAAATTAGTAAATCCCATTATGTTGTCTTTTAATGATTACTTGTAAAAAAATCGTGCAAATTTACGCATTTTTTCCCAATGCAGCAAATATAACTTTATAAACTTAAAACAAATAGCGTGCCAAAACGGTGTCGTGGCAGGTCAACGAGTAAAGCTGCGCCATTGGGAGAGACATCTCAGAAGCACTGCCACGCCGGCTATCAGCATCCCCTCGGCATAGGTCTGAATCAACGCACCAGCCAAGAACAGGCAGGTGAGTAACGTCCAGATTTTCCACCATAGATGCGTCTGTTGCTTCCTTGCGCGACGAATCACGGGGTAAATGAAAAAGAGGGGTAGGGGATTGAGCAACAGTATTTGAAGATTGAGATTCACCGTGGGCTGCTGAGAGAAAATCATAGCGAAGATGATGATGCCGCTCAGACCGGTGACCAACATCAGCAGCAGGTCGTAAAACCATAGCTTTTTCTTCATCATCCATTCGCTGACAATCACGGCCACGGTGAGTACCAACAAAAGCCAGGCACACTGGACAGGGCGGAGCGGAAACTCACGTTCCACCACTTGCAGACCGGGCTGTACCACATAATAGGAATTGCGCACAAAGGGCATGGTGGTGCCATCGCTGTCTGTCAGCACGGCTTGGTCAAAGTCTTTGCGTAGGTTGTCGGGCAGGAACTGTCGCTGAAGGGCGCTTGTGTTGACGTCAGACTTCACACCGAGCAGCAAGTCGATGCCAAAACGAGACCAGGGATGAGCGCCATTGTATTGATGCACCATGCCACGATAGGTGGCAGTCGTGTCGGCTGAGGAAGGATAAGTCACTTGGCGCGACAGGTGATCTACAACGATGTTACGCGCGCGTGTCGTACAGTTGTCGTAGAAATAATTGTAGCGGTATACGACATTTTCTGGCAGTGAGTTCTCATAGATGGCATTCAGTATGTCGTGCTTCTCCTTTGAAGTCAGGTTCAGGTCTTGCTGAATGACGCCGCTGCCATAATATTTGTATTCACGGCAGAAAGCCTCAAAGGGCATGATGCCCATCTCGTAATCGGTCAGGCCGAATGCAAAACGAAGGATGAAATGGGGGGCGTTCATGTTGAAAACACCATAGTTCACCACAAAGTCACGACCATCAGACAGGTTGTTAACACGGAGAGCAGTGTGGCCGTAAAGGCTATACACCTCCTGATGGGGCTCGCAGGTGAGCAGACTCATCTCGATGGAGTCGTACATCTCATATGTCTGGCCGTAGATGGGAATCAGACTGCTTAGAAACAGGATGAAACAGCTGATAAGGATATGTCTTGTTTCTTTCATAATGCAAAATTAATCTAAAAAAACGATTCTCCGTGCTAAATAAGCGAAAAGGTGGCTATTATTTCGATTTTTTTCAATAATTTTGCAAGCTGTAGTTTTTCCTCATCATACGGCAAGTATCTGGTGAGCGAATGCGATACTTGAATTATTATAGAATATGAAAAGACTCTTTTGTACGATTGCCGTGGTGGCTTCGACACTCTCAGCCCTCGCTCAGGGAGGGACCAACTCTCCATACAGCCAATATGGAATGGGTATCATGGCCGACCAGGGCAATGGGTTCAGCCGCGGCATGAATGGCGTGGGACTGGGATTTCATGACGGCAACCAAGTCAATTACCTCAATCCGGCATCCTATGCTTCTATGGACTCGCTCACTTTCGTCTTCGACGTAGGGATGTCAGGGCAGCTCACCAACTTTGAGGAAAACGGAAAGCGTATCAACGCCAAAAACGCTGATTTCGAATATGCCGTCGCTGGATTCAGGGCCTTCAAGCATCTGGGTATGAGTTTCGGTATTATTCCTTTCACCAACGTGGGATATAATTATGCCAACACCAACGATGTAAACGACGCCAACAAGACGACCTACACCAATACATATACAGGAAGCGGAGGCTTGCACCAGATGTTTTTGGGTATGGGCTGGGAGCCTTTCAAAGGGTTCGCACTCGGTGTCAACGGGTCTTATTTATGGGGACAGTACAACCGTTCGATCGTCAATAGCTACAGCGATGCCTACGTCAATACGCTTTCTAAATATTATACGGCTAAAGTCAATAATTACAAAGTGGACTTCGGCGCACAGTTCACCTTCCGGCTGTCAAAGAAAAACTCCATGACGCTTGGTCTCGTCTATGGACTGGGGCACCAGATTGGAGCAGATCCGGAGTGTAAGGTCATCTCGCGCAACTCGCAGACTTCTGTCGCCGACACCGCATCCTATGTGGTGGAAAACGGTCTGGAACTGCCCCACACTTTCGGGGCTGGATTGCTGCTCAATTTTGACAAACGGATCAAAATAGGCGCTGACTATACCTTGCAGCAGTGGTCGAAAGTGGGCTTCCCTGAATATGTGGTGAAAGGCAACCAGCCGACGTATGTTTTGAACAGCGACTATTACAAGGATCGTCACAAGGTCAATATCGGAGGCGAGTACTGCAAGAATCCCACATCACGAAAATTCTTTGACAGGATGAGATTCAGGGCTGGCGCTTCATACACCACACCTTATTTAAATATAAATGGTAAAGAAGGACCCAAGGAAATCAGCGTGAGCGCAGGATTCGGCATTCCCATCATGAATGGATGGAACGCACGTTCCATACTCAATATCAGCGGACAATGGGTCAACACCCAGACACCGGGCATGCTCAAGGAAAACACGTTTCGTGTCAATGTGGGCATCACATTCAATGAGAGATGGTTCATGAAGTGGAAAGTCGACTAAGTCGCCCGATGAGAGTGGGTTTGATGGTGGTCATCATAGCATATGCTATGCTGTCACTCTCTGCGTGTGAGGAGGAGAAAGAGCATATCGCCCCCGCTGTAGACCCGAGAGACTCGGTGTCGATGATGGTGTCATACGGGGTGAATACGCTGATCTCTGACTCGGGGGTCATCAAATACCGAATCGTCAGCGAGCAGTGGGAGGTCAACCAGGCACGCCAACCCTCAAGGTGGATTTTCGAAAAGGGACTCTTCCTCGAACAGTTTGACCTCGCTATGCATGTGCAGTCATATATACAGTGTGACACGGCTTATTATTACGATGTCAAAAAACTTTGGGAGCTCAGAGGCCGCGTCAGTATACTCACAAAAAAGGGACTGAGATTCAATAGCGAGGAACTCTTTTGGGATGAGCGTACTCATGAGATTTACTCCAACAAATTCTCACACCTCATCACGGCTGACAAAGAACTGCAAGGCAACCGCTTCAGAAGTGATGAGCGAATGACCAAATATTCAGTCACCACAACAAAAGGACATTTCGAAAAAGGCGATATCGACAAGTCGCCACGTGATACCATGAGCAAAGCCCAGGCCGATTCCGCCATGAAAAGAGGACGACAGCCGGCAAGGCCAAGAAGAAATACAAGCAGATAATATGGATTTACCGCTTATTATTGGAATCATCGTCACCATGCTCTTCTCTGCATTCTTCTCGGGCATGGAGATTGCTTTTGTCTCAAGCAACAGAATGCTCGCTGAGATGGACAAAGAGAAACATGGACTCTCACAAAGATGCCTCTCCGTTTTCTACCAGCATCCCAATCATTTCGTCAGTACGATGCTCGTGGGCAACAATATCGCCCTCGTCGTCTATGGCATACTTATTGCCAAACTGTTTGACGACACGATCTTCAAGGGGATGTCTGCAGGATTCACCGTCCCGGCAGACACCATCCTCTCCACCATCATCGTGCTCTTCACAGGCGAATTCCTGCCCAAAACGCTCTTCAAAAGCCTGCCCAACAAACTTCTCACCATTTTTGCCCTGCCGGCATACATCTGTTACATCCTGCTTTGGCCGGTCTCCAGATTTGCCACGTTTCTGTCCAAGATATTGCTCAGCATCGCTGGGGTCAAGATGAACAAGGAAAGCGAAGACGAACTCTTCACTAAGGTCGACCTTGACTATCTGGTGCAGACGAGCATTGACAGCGCTGCCAATGAGGATGAAATCGATGATGAGGTGAAAATATTCCAAAACGCACTCGACTTCTCTGAGACAAAGGTGAGAGACTGTATGGTGCCGAGGACGGAAATAGACGCCGTGCCGGAAGACTGTGGCATCGAACAACTCAAGCAGAAATTCATCGAGAGCGGACACTCTAAAATCATTGTCTATAAAGAAGATATCGACCATATCATAGGATATATTCACTCTTCCGAGATGTTCTCTCAGCCAGCCAATTGGCAAGAAGACATCAGAATGATGCCCTTCGTCCCTGAGACCATGGCAGCACATAAGATGATGAAGACACTCATGAGAGAGAAAAAAAGCCTGGGAGTCGTGGTCGACGAGTTTGGTGGCACCAGCGGCATCGTCTCGCTCGAAGATATAGTGGAAGAAATCTTCGGTGATATCGAGGACGAGCACGACAACACACATTATGTGGCGAAAAAGACCGCCGAAAACGAATACCTGTTGTCTGCAAGACTTGAAATCGACAAAGTCAACGAGATGTTCGACCTGCAATTGCCGGAGAGCGATGAGTATATGACCATTGGCGGACTGATACTGCACGAGTATCAAAACTTCCCCAAACTCAATGAAATAGTGAAAATTGGACATTTCCAATTCAAAATCATTAAAAATACGATGACAAAAATAGAACTGGTGAGACTAAATGTAGTACAATAAATGCTTTTTTTAGGGAAAATTTGGGTTATTTCCTATTTTCTTTGTAATTTTGTGCGCATTTTCCCAAAGTGAGAAATTTGAACAATTAAAATAATTAAAAATTAGTAATGGCAGCATTAGGAAAAATTAGAAGTAAAGGCGTATTCCTGATTTGTATCATCGGTCTGGGCCTTTTTGGATTTATTGCTGGTGACATGTTCCGCTCCTGTGAGACCACAGGAAGAGAGCGCAGCTCAAGAGTCGGTGAGGTCCTCGGACATACCATCGGTGTGCAGGACTACCAGAATTACGTCAGTGAGTTTGTAGAGTGTACGAAAATCTCTTCCCCACAAGCCAACGAAGATCAAATCAGATCAATGGCATGGAACAGTTTTGTGCAGAACAAAATCATAGAGCATGAGGCAGAACAGCTCGGACTGACAGTCACTACCGACGAGATCAGAAACATCATGACACAGGGCACCAATCAGACACTGATGGAAATCGCCAATGTTACAGGTGCATATAATGAGCAGACTGGACGGTTTGACATCAATAAGTACAACCTCTTTATGAAGTCCAACAACATGCGCGATCCTGACTATGACAAGAGACGCAAATTCGCTCTCTTCAAGGAGAAACAACTGCGTCAGGAGTTGCTCATGCAGAAATATCAGACATTGCTCGGATCTTGCGTCCTCTCCAATCCCGTGGAGGCCAAATTCCAGTTCGACGCAGCCAACCAGGAGAATGATGTGGAGCTTGCTTACATCGACTATAAGTCTATCAATGACAAAGATGTCAAGGTGGATGACAGCGACCTGAAGAAAAAGTATGACGAGCAGAAGGAAATGTTCAAAATTCCTGAGGAAATCCGTGCCATCAAATACATCCTGGTCAACAAGGTGGCTTCTGCTGCCGACAAGGCTGCTCTCACAAAGACTCTTGAGGCCAATGCTGAGAGACTGAGAAATGGTGAAGACCCAGAGAAAGTGGTGCGTGAGAGCCAGTCCAATGTGGCTTACCTCGGCGTGCCCGTCAGAAAGAGCGCTTTCTCTTCTGATATCGCTTCCAGACTCGACTCCATGAGCGTGGGCGCCGTCATGGGCCCCGTGGAGAGTATGGCCGACAACTCACTCAATGTGATCAAACTGATTTCCAAGGCATCTTTGCCCGACTCCATCGAGTTCCGCTCTATCGTCGTGGCTGGCAACAGCAATGCTGAGACCAAAACCAAGGCCGACAGTGTGTACAACGCAGTCGTAGCTGGCGGTGATTTCGAGGTGATTGCCAAGAAATACGGACAGCAGGGAACGAAACAGTGGATGACCACTTCTATGTATGAAAGAGCCAATGGCATGACCAAAGACAACGCTACTGTTTTCAATGCACTCAACACACTGTCAGCTGGTGAGACCAAGGTTATTCCTCTCACTCAGGGTAGCTTGATTCTCCAGGTCACTGACCGTAAAGCCATGGTCGACAAGTATGATGTGGCTGTCATCAAGAGAGACATCGCTTACTCTTCAGAGACTTCTCACAAGTACAATGACGACATCAAGCAGTTCGTGGCTGCCAACCAGTCTCTCGAGGCCATGGAGAAAAACGCTGCCAAGAGCGGATACCAGATATTGGAAGCCAAGAATGTACTCACATCTCAGGGTGGTGTGGCTGGAATCGCCAACTCACGCGACGCTCTCAAATGGGTGTTCGAGGCTAAGAAAAATGATATCTCTGAGGTGATGACCTGTGGAGCCAACCGCGGCGACCAACTTCTCGTAATGGTGCTCACCGACATTTATCCCAAGGGATATATGCCTCTTGACAATGCTGAGGTCAAGGAGTACGTACAGGGTGAGGTGCTGCGTGACAAGAAAGCCGAGCAGATTATGGCCAAACTCGAGGGTGTGAAGACCACTGCACAGGCTAAGGCTAAGGGTGCCAAACTCACTGAGGTCAAGCAAATCACATTTGGAGCACCAGTGTTCATCTCTGAACTTCAGGCTCAGGAACCGGCGCTCAGCGGCGCTGTCGCTGCCACAGAGAAGGGCAAATACAGCACTCATCCTGTCAAGGGTCTGTCGGGCGTGTATATGTTCCTCGTCAAGGACAAGAGAACGCTCCCTGGAAAGTTTGACGCCAAAACAGCCACAGCAGGGGCTGCTCAGAACTACCTCTCCAACCTTTCCAGAACTGTATTCCAGGAGCTGATGATCAATGCTAATGTGAAAGACAACCGTTACCTCTTCTTCTAAAGAAGATTTGTAAGATTGTGACATTCAATAGGAAATAAATCATAATAGCCCTCATCCTGCCTGCATAGAGAGGCAGGGTGAGGGATTTTTGTTGGAAATGTATAGAATATGAAATTCAAGTATTATTATGGACTTGCAGTGGTCATCGCTGCAATGATGATGGCTGCTTGTGCCTCTACAGAGACCGTCAGCCCTTCCTCCTCACCTGCTAAAAGGGAATTCCGGGGGGCATGGATACAGTGCGTCAACGGACAGTTTGTAGGCATGTCTACAGAGCAGATGCAGAACACACTCTCTTATCAGTTGGATGAACTGCGAAAAGATGGCGTCAATGCGATTATCTTCCAGGTCAGACCAGAGTGCGACGCTTTATACCAGAGCTCGTTGGAGCCATGGAGCCGATTCCTCACAGGACAACAGGGTGTTGCACCGGCTCCTTACTGGGATCCTCTCCAGTGGATGGTCGAGCAGTGTCATAAACGGGGAATGGAGCTGCATGCCTGGATCAATCCTTATAGGGCCAAGACGAAGACAACACACGACCTGGCGGGCAGCCATATCGCAAAGAAAAGAGCTGACTGGACGTTCAATTATGACGGACAACTGATACTCAACCCGGGTATTCCTGAGGCAAGAAATTATGTCTGTGGGGTGGTCGACGATATCGTCAAGCGGTATGATATCGACGGACTTCATATCGACGACTATTTCTATCCTTATCCTGCTCCAGGACAGGTCATCAATGACCAGGAGCAATACGAGAGATACAACCGTAGCTTTCATAATATCGGCGACTGGAGACGTGACAACGTCAATGTCTTTATACAACAGCTTTATAAGACGATCCATGACAGAAAACCGTGGGTGAAATTTGGCGTCTCGCCATTTGGTATCTACCGAAACGCCCAAAGTGCCCCCAATGTGGGTAGCAAAACCAATGGCACACAGAATTATGACGACCTCTTTGCGGATGTCCTTTTGTGGGTCAACAATGGGTGGCTTGATTATTGTGTACCACAAATCTATTGGGAGATAGGGAATAAGGCTGCCGATTACAAGACACTCATCAGGTGGTGGAACAGCCATAGCGCCGACCGGCATCTCTATATCGGTGAGGATATAGAGCGTACCGTCAAATATGCCGACCCCGCCAATCCTGACGTGCATCAGATGGGAGCCAAATTCAATCTGCACAAGCAGTGCTCCAATGTCAATGGCACCGTGCTGTGGTATGCCAAGGCGGCAGTGGACAATGTGGGCAATTATGGCACAAAGTTGCGCACACAATACTGGCGTTATCCTGCCCTTCAGCCACAGATGAAGTATATTGATGGCAAGGCGCCCAATAGTCCGCGAAAGGTAAAGCCGCTGCGTACCTCCGGTGACTATGTGCTCTTCTGGACGAAGCCGAAGGGAAGTGGATGGAAGGACGAGGCTTATAAATATGTGGTCTATCGGTTTAAGGACGGTGAGAAGGTTGACCTCTCCGATCCGTCCAAGATTGTGGCCATCACGCAAAACGATTATTATAAGTTGCCTTATAAAGACGGCAAGAACAAATTCACTTACGTGGTGACGGCTCTTGATAGAATGAGTAATGAGAGCAAAGGAATCGTCAAGAAAGTGAAGCTATAATACAATCAAAGCGCCCTTCTCAGGTATGAGGAGGGCGCTGTTGTATTGATGTTCAACTAAAGATGAAAGACTAAAACTCATTTCATCAATTCATCGAAGAAGTTGTCGAGGTCTTTCTCCAAGCCTTCCATTAAGTCGCCGTTGATGATGATGGTGTCATCGTCTGCCACATAAAGCTCGGCGATATTTTCTTTCTCGTCATCTTCCAGCACAAAGCTGTACGGCTTCAGGAGGCCCATGCGGTCGATCACTTTGTTCAACTTTTTCAGAGCTTGACGCAGGATGGTGGTGATGTTGGAATAGAAATCATCATCCTTATTGTCTATCCATTCCTCTATCACACAACGGGTGATCTCGTTGTCATCATCGTCAAAAGCCAACATCTCACCACTGTCCTGAGAAACTCTCAGGTGGATGTCGGTGAGATGGGTGGGCTCTTCACTATAAGGAAATTTCTGCGCAATCTTGCGGATCACGCGGTCTAATTGCTGGGTCGTTTGTTCTGAAGCTTTCATGGTGATAGTAGATTAACGGTTGCTGAATTCTTTAAGACGGATACGGGTCAGGACTTGCTTGGTGTTGTAAGTGAAGTCGCCATTGAGCATCCAACTGTAATAACCAGGGTCGCGATGCAGCACCTCGGCCACAGGGCGGCCTTTGTATTTGCCGAAGTTAAACACCTCCTGGCGCACCACGTTCCCTTCCTCGTCCACGACAGGCTGATTTTTCTCATCGACCACAGGCTTCCAGATGATGCGGCCTGCAAAATCCACATTGTCGTTGGCCTTGGAGAAGGCGGCCAATGCCTCGACGTCGTTGCTCAACTGGCGTTCTGGCTCGTCCTGATGCTCCGCACTGTACATGTCGAGCTGGCCCTTCAGCACACGGTAGGTGGCCTCGGTGTCTTGGTCGGCTTGGTGGGGGGCAAAGTCGTCGGTCATCTTGCGGCCACAGTAAAACTTATATGCGGCGGCAAGATTGCGGGGCTCCATCTTGTGGAAGATAGTCTGCACGTCTATCAGACGGCTCTTGGAGAAATCGAAATCGATGCCTGCCCGCAGAAATTCCTCTGCAAGCATGGGGATGTCGAAATGGTTGGAGTTAAAACCGGCGAAGTCGCAGCCGGTAAATGCTCCTTGCAGACGTGATGCCAGCGCCTTGAAAGTGGGGGCATTCTTCACATCCTCATTGCTGATGGAGGTGATGGCAGTGATCTCTGGCGAGATGGGTATGCCTGGGTTGATAAGATAACTCTTACGCTCTTCCTTGCCTCCTGCGTAGACTTTGATGTAGGCGATCTGGATGATGCGGTCCTTGACGATGTCCAGCCCCGTCGTCTCCAGGTCAAATATAATCAGGGGTTTCTGTAACTTCAGTTCCATCGTACGAAACAATATTAGTCGTTGAGAAGCATGGGCATGATGAGCATCAGCACTTCTTCATTCTCGGGCTGCTGAGCAGGGGTGACAACTCCGGCACGGCTTGGGTCGGCCAACTCAATCACCACTTCTTCGCAGTCAATATTGTTGAGGATCTCTGACAGACCGGAACCTTTGAAACCGATAGCCATCGGCATACCTTCGTATTCGCAGACCAACGTCTCCACAGCGCTTGTGGCGAAGTCGATGTCCTCTGATGACAACTCCACATGGCCGGGCTCTACTTTGATACGCACCAGTTGGCTGCTCTCACTGGCGAACGGCATTACACGGCGAAGGGTGCTCAGAAGGGCCTTGCGGTCGATACGTAGCTGGTTGGGGTTGTTCTGAGGAATCACGGAGTTGTAGTTGGGGTAACGGCCCTCTATCAGACGGCAGGTGAGCACGCCGGCGGCAAAGCTGATCACAGCACTGCGGTCATCAAACTGTATCACCACGTCGCCTCCATCTTTGGAGAGTACGTTTTTCAGCAGGGATGCTGGCTTTTTGGGGAGAATGAAGGAGGTGGACTGCTCACTCTTTACAGTGAAGTTGCGGTTGCGCACCAGTTTGCTGCCGTCGCTCGCCACAATGGCGATGCAGTCTGGAGTCAGGTCGAAGTAGATACCGTTCATCACAGGGCGCAACTCTTCCTGGGCTGTTGCGAAGATGCTGCGGGTGATGTTGTCAAGCAGCACACCAGCGTCTATCGTGATGGTGGTCACTTCTGTGGGGGCAAACTGTATGACGGGATACTCGTCTGCGTTTTGAGCCATGAAATTGTACATACCGTTCTGGTAAATCACACGCACAGCAAAAGTGTCGAAGTCCACTTCAAAAGTCAGAGGCTGCTCTGGAAGCTCACGCACTGCGTCGAGGATGGTGCGGGCCAATACCGCAAAACGCCCGTTGCCGTCAGTGAAGTCGAGCTGGCTGGTCGTCTTCATCACATTTTCACTGTCGCTGGCGGTGATGGCAAGCTGACCGTCTTGTATCTCAAAGAGGAAACAGTCCAGTATAGCCATAGAGTTTTTGCTACTGATAACCTTTGATAGAATGGTTAGGTTACTGCTTAATACGGTGCTGGATATGGAAAATCTCATGGGTATAAATAATTTTTAGTTAATATTCAGACTATTTGTAGGGATGTCACCGCCATGTGGCTCTTCTTTCCTTATTAGTCTACAAAAATACAAAAAACCGCCTAAGCCCACAAAAAATACAGGAAAAAGTTTTAGAAATTCGAACATTTTTAGTAATTTCGCCATCGAAAATCAATCTACTGACACTTCACTTGATGGCCGTTTGCGTCTGCTACGCTGTTTGTGTGATAGGTCATGGCTTTGGCTCATTTATTTACTTAATTATATAGATATGGAATTACAAGGAAAAATTATCGCTGCGCTCCCTGCGAGAAGTGGCACCTCTGCAAGGGGAGATTGGAAAGCTCAAGATTTCGTCATAGAAACGGTAGAAGACCGTTT
The DNA here is from genome assembly GCA_902780635.1 of uncultured Prevotellaceae bacterium. Taxonomy (GTDB): domain Bacteria; phylum Bacteroidota; class Bacteroidia; order Bacteroidales; family Bacteroidaceae; genus Prevotella. Next base: position 111,504 of record CACZGH010000001.1, on the reverse strand, counting down.
CCCACACAAAATGGTTTTCTCTGTCTTCGGCGAGGACCGTTTGCAAAGATTTAATATTCAGGTGGGGCAGGATGTCACCGTATCTTTTGACATCGACGCTCATGAGTATCAGGGCAGATGGTATAACAGCATACGCGCATTTGATGTCCGACCAATCGTGCAGCAACCATTTGTTCCTCAAGCCGATGCGGCTCCTTTCAGCACTGCAGCCGCAGCACCAGTGGCTCCTCCACCAGCAGCCAATGACGATCCTTTCGGTGGTAGTGGCAACGCAAGCGACGACCTCCCATTCTGATCATCAGAAGAGCTTTCGCTTGGGGCGATACTTCTATTAATATTTCCGGTTCGAATTTCGTGGCTTAGTAAAACAGCGCGAAATTCGAACCGCCATTTTGTAGCATCCTAAAAGCAGATGCCAAGACCGATGTTGAATACTCCGAGGCATCCGTAGCCCAGTTCGGCGAGCAATCTCACAGGACCAGCACCAACACTCATGCCAAGGGGAGACAGCTGGTAGGCCATGCGCCATTTCGTTTTTTCGAAGTGTTTTTCTGTTTCTTTATAACTATATGAGGTGGTTGGGCCGTTTTGTATCCACTGGTTCATGTCAAAAGTAAGATGGTCGCGCATGATTCCCAATGCAGCACGAGAGTAGATACGGCAGGCTCCCATCTCATACCATGAATATCTGATCGATGGGGCAAAGGTGAAACTCTTACTTTCATGGCTCCCTTTGTTATAGAAGCCAGGGAAGTCGTCTTTGTGTTGTACATTCATGTAATAATACTCATCGGTGTAGTCATCGGAAGAGATGCCCCATGCTAACAATGCCCCTACATCCCATTTCCTGTTGAGACGATAGTGATATTCTATTTTTCTTGTGAGATGTGTATCTATGTAGATACCGCATTCTTCAGCCACTTCTTCTTCCATGTGATAGTTTGGTAAGATGTCATCAACAAATTGTTTTGAAAGATGGTCTGCTTGATGATGACCGATTCCCAAAGTGACATTGATTTCATGCCTTGGATATTTCTCATACCATCGTTGTGACCTGAGACGGTTTTTGGTGGTAAAATCAAGGGCGGATGATGGGACAACAGATCGGGGAAGGGTGACGTCCAGCGAATCCGCTGCCGCGATGCTTTCTAAGGGCGTGATAAGAAACTGGTTGTATTTGGGCTTGCTTACAGCATTTGTGAGCAAATCTATGCACAAAGGGACTCCGTACGTTAAAGCGCCGATCAATGCCCACTCATTGAGCGTTTTCTCTAACACAATGTCGTCGAACGTATGGTGCTCCGAACTGATTTGGATATGTTGTCCGTTAAGTTGGCGGCGCTTCACCTCGACCACTGTGGGAAGTGTGACATCCTCATACGTTGCCGCACTGCTGCTGATGGTCACAGGCTCATCAATGTCGCCATCAATGAAAATATCGGCTTTTAAACCAGAAAAAAGCGTGGCGCAGGAGGTGGCAGTGATGGACCATAATACCACGAAGCACATTTTGATAATGGTAGATGATGCTATTTTCATATAATGATGCTTTGGATTTATTCATTAAACGTCGACGAACTGCAATCCTTGCATCACCCTCCATTCAAAATGTATGCTATTTTATCCCCATCATCTTATTTTCCCCCCTTATTATCCCTTTATTATCCCTTTCCTTTTTTCCTTTTTTCCTTTCCTTTTTTCCTTTCCTTTTTTTCCTTTCATTTTTCCCCTTTCATTTTTTTCCTTTTTTTTCTTTCCTTTTATCCTCCTTTTTCCCTTTATCCTCCTTTTTCCCCTTTTTTCTTTTTCTCACCTCATCTATCACTGACAGGATGCTAACGATGACACCTACCAGTCCAACCAGGAGGCATATCAGATCGAAGTTCTCTTTCAAAAAAGTGGTGATGGCATCCATACTATTTCTCTCCCATTTTTTACTATTTTGTCTATCTTTGCATTCCGTTTGTTTCCTGTGGAGCAGAGCTGTTACGGCTGAGCGCTCACTTACCTTAGTGGTGCAGAAACAAGTGAATCACCTTTCAACTTTGCATGGCAAATTTAGTAAAAAATGCGTAAACACTTGCCTTTTGGTTTTTCTTTTTTCACTTTCACTTGTATATTTCAGCTCTTATTCTAAAGCAGGAGCATGCTTAATCGCTTGCTTGGAGTCTGAATAGACCGTCAGCATAACTGACGTGGACACTAGCCATGCCCCCACATCTCCGCACTAGCCATGCCCCCACATCTCCGCACTAGCCATGCCCCCACATCCCTGCGCTAGCCATGTCACCACCGTTCCAAGCGGTTTTGCCGCTTGGATAGCAGTCATCCTACCCATCTCCAGCTATCCTTTCCGCCATTGCATTTAAGTGGAGGCATTGCGCCCTTGTTATCACCCTTTTCTCATGATGATACGCCCAAGGGCTAACCTGCAACAGCAATCCTTTGGCACAAGCATCAAAAGCCTCACCAGAGGGCTTGTACAGCTTCGGGAAGCCATTTTCCCTAAGCAGGATGATGCTGTAACCTCGGCTCATTGCTTCTCGCAATACCTCTTTTTCCTTTTGCGAGATGGCAGCACTGACAAGCACGCCACCACGTTCACCACATGCTAGCCATTCTTCTCTCAGTCGGGCGTTTTCCTCGTCTGTATAGCGTCTATGCACGATAACTGCCATCTTGTCGGGAATATTCAACAAGAATCTATTTCCTACCACTTGGCATTGCTCACCTGCCACCTCCATACCTGTGAGTATGGTAAATAGCTCTGGGTTCTGGCGTTTCATCATCAATCGGCGAGGATTGTCATCAAGATAGTGCTTCCAGTTGTCCAATTGTCCCTCGTGCATGAGAATCTTGTCGCAGTAGCCTTTCTCGAACAAACCTTGTCTTGGTGGTTCGTTCATGTTGAATATTTTCCAATAGGCTATGTTGCATCCCGATTTGAATCCTGCCACTACTTTCCCAAGATGCTTACCTTCTCCCATGTCCTCATTGACCCTTACAATCATGTGTAAATGGTCAGGCATCACACATAGTTTCCAAACCTCCACCTGTGGGTAATAGCGATTGATTTTCTTCTGCTCTTCTTGAACAATAGCCCTTCCAAGGGCAGAGTATTCCACATAAGGAGCTACCTCACCCTCCAAACATCCTTTCAACGTACCCAATAATGCCATGCGCTCCTTCACCACAAGGGTCAGCATATACGTTCCCTTGCGTTGATAGTTGTGCCATGGTGTGCGTCTCTTCATCGAGTGCTGTATATCGTGCACCTCCATGCCTGCTGCTATGGCTTCTTCGCGTGTCAAAACTCTTCGTCTACTACTATTACAATGCGATCTTCCTGTCAACTATGACAATCCTTTTGAAAAGAAAATCCCCACTTCCTTCTACATACTGAGGGAGTGGGGATGAAATGAATTACCTTCTGCCGAAACCGCCAAAGCCCTGCTGAGGCGCTTTCTCTGGCTCACCGAAGACAGAGGCTTCCACATCCTTGTCATTGAGTTTGAACACCATGAACTTCGGATTCTTCTCGGTACAGGGAGCCCATGCGCCGCCTTTAGGTCCGTTAGGATCACTGTATTTGGCAAAGTTGGTCCATGCGGTAAGCATCTTTTCAGACAGGTCCCAGTCGCCTTTCGTCCAAGGACGCCAGCAATGTTTGAGTGACTTGAAGACAAACCAGAGGTCAGATGAATGGAAGGCTCCCTTGAGACGTGCCGTCACTTCTGGATGAGAGCCGTCATCCGGCAGCGGACGGGCAAACTGATAAGCCCATGCCTTGCCGCCCTTCTGTTCACGAACCTTGCAGAACTCGGCGATATTAGGAGCCATATTGCCCATATCATTGAGTGTGAAACCAATCATATAAGGAACGTCGGCCAGTGTGCCACCACGTGTGGCATCATCGAAACTCTTCTCGCTGACATAACCATCGATCATCGGCATGAAAGGTAGTCCCCTGCGCATAAACGGCATGCCGCCTCCTTGGCCGTCATCATTGATTTGATAGTAGAGCGTATTAAGGGCGAAGATGGTTTCTGTGGAAGCCTGACGCATCTTCTGCAGATCGGTCAGTCCTGCCCAATCGAAGACTTTCTTGGCATTGGCCTCAGCATCTGCAAAAGTGCCGCCACTGTAGCGGGCACCTATCATATTGCCATTAGCATCGGGAATGGAAAGGCCCTGGGCACTCATGATCACTGCCTTGTGGAACAGTCCACGGGCCAGAGGACTCTCGCAAAGGGTGCGCACGCTGCCACCACCCGCACTCTGTCCGAAGATTGTCACATTGTCCGGATCACCACCAAACTGCGCAATGTTCTTCTTGATCCATTTCAAAGCCTCTATCTGGTCGAGGATACCATAGTTGCCTGACACATGATGCGGACTCTCCTCAGTCAGGGCAGGGTGAACGAGGAATCCGAACACACCGAGACGGTAGTTGATGGAGACGAGCACCACATCCTTGGCACCCCATTCTTGACCATCGAACTCTGGTTCTGATCCCCAGCCCTCACGATAACCGCCACCATGAATCCAAAGAGCCACAGGGAGCTTCTTGTTGATTTTTCCGGGCGCTTTCGTCCATACGTTCAGATACAGGCAATCCTCGCTGTAGGGAGCTTCTTTGCCATAGCCCCACTCCGTGAAATAGCCACCTGGATACTGAATGGCTTGATAGCTTGGATGACCGAAGGTATCGCAGATCTTAACGCCCTTCCAGGGCACGACGGGCTGTGGTTCTTTCCAACGCAAGTCCTTGATGGGAGGTGCTGCATAGGGAATGCCGCGATAGACGAACACATCAGGATGGTCGTCGGCCAACACGCCTTGAACCTGACCTCCTTCTATAGTTAACACGGGGTTTTCTGCAGAATACGCAGACACTGCTACCATGAGCAGAAGAGGCAAAAATAGTTTTTTCATAAGTGGTGATAAGATAATTGAAAGTTGATAAAGATATTTCTATCTTTATCTTTGACGTTCAAAAGCATGATTGGTTTAAAAATGAGTTGTTTGAACAGATACCTAGACCATTGTGACTAAAAAAACGCAGGGATGAGTCCCTGCGTTTCAATAAATGTTTACAGCCCTTTTATCCATGTGGCTATGTCGCTGAGGACTTCGGGGGATATGGTTTCTTCGATGTTTCTATACTCAAGGGGGAGACCGGTGGTGCTGTGCTGGAAAAGATGGTTGAGCGATGGGTATTCCTTGGTCAGGTTCTTTTTTGACTTGGGCAAAAGACTCTTGATGGCAGTCAGGTTTTGTGAGGAAATGACCTGGCAGTCGTTGTCGCCGTTGAGTGCGAAGACAGGACAGCGAGTCTTGCGGATATCATCCGACGGGTCGTAATTGACAAACCATTGCAACCAGGGAGTTCGCTTCACCTCATCATCCTGACGAAGTATCTCTACTGTCATTAGTGCGGGCATACCCGACAGTTTCATGATGCGATTGTTCTGTTCTACCAACAGAGTGTCGCCTTTCACGCCTGGTCCCGCCAGCGAAACGATGAAATCCGTCTTCTTGCGTGATCCGAGCATGAATGCTATCAATCCACCCTCACTATGACCGAGACAACCCACCTTGCTGAAAGATTTCGTTTGGCGCAGGAAGTCAATCCCAGAAGTGGCATCCCGCATGAAGTCCTCAGATGTGGCATTCGTCACATCACCACCGACAGACTTTCCTGTGGCACGGTCGTCGTAACGCAAGGTGGCGATACCCTGACGGGCCAGATAGTCGGCTATCACAAAGAAGGGCGAATGGCCCAGTAGGTCCTCGTTGCGGTTCTGCTGACCGCTGCCCGTGACGAGCAGTGCCACGACTGGTTTCTTTTTCGATTTCTTGTTGTAACCCACAGGATAGGTGATAGTGCCAGCCAACGTTGCACCATCGGCCACATTTCTGAAGGTCACTTCCTCTGTCTCGTAGGGAAAAGGAGGCTGGGGCAGTTGTGGATGCTTGACTTCTGTCGCACCCTTCTCTGTCCTTTTCAAAACGAGTGCAAACGACATGCCGTTTTGTGAGAATGTACCATCCAGTTCTCCTTCCTTCAGTTTTGCTTGGTAATTGGCACCGATAGGAACCACTTTGATGGCCAGCGAGTCGTCCGACAAATATTCCTTATAGGCACCAATACCTCTGGCGCCTTGATCGGGGCTGTCGAGAGATACGGTCACATAACCGTCGGCCTGCTCGATGTTCAACACAATGGTCAGCGAAAAGGCACCGACTTTGAGTTGTCCCGACCATGACCCGACCAGTTCTGAGGTAGACTGTACTTGTGCTTGCCCGGTCAAGGCCATAACCATGAGCAGCAAGATGACACCAAATTTTTTCATAATGCTTCTATTTTTGAAATTTTACTGCAAATATAGGTATTTGTTTCCAACTATCCAAAACAAAGCGCCGAAATAGAGTCAGAGCCGGTTTCTCTCTTCGTTGCCGGCACCAGTACCACGGTACTTCGAGCGGGTGACGTTGAAGTTATAGCTAAGAGTCAGGCCTACGCACTGCGAATAGGTATAGATTTTTTGTGCGGTTTTGCCTATATTATAGTAGGTGGTCACATCGTTACTTGAAGTGCGGAATATATCGTTTGCATAAAGAGTACCCGTCAACTGTCCGTTCAAGAAACTCTTTTGCAGTCGGACATTCACCATGAAATTGCTGCCGCGATACATGAATCCCCAGTGGTTGCTGCCGGTATAGCTGATATCCACCAAAGCTTTTGTTGTGGAATTGAAGACCAACCAGTTTTTCAGACTAAAACTGAATTCAGGCTTGTCAAGTTTCTTGGGTGCACCATAGGCTTCTGCATCAAACATCTGCTGATAGTAGTGCAACGTGGCCGTGGGTTGCCAAAATCCGAACTTCGGCGAGGCGACGAGGGTGGCATAGACGCGATCCTGATGGTCGAAGTTGACAGGCTGGAAGATGGCTATCTCCTTCTCTTCGTCATAGACCCTGCCTATATGGGTGAAGAGATCATTCTCACGTGTAAATCCTGCCATGAAGTTCAACCAAGAATAGGTCAGGTTGAAGTCGATGCTCTGACGTACCGATGGACGTAGCAGCGGGTTTCCCCCCTCATAAAACATCCGGCTGTCATAGACGATGATAGATTCCAGCATGCGGTAGGGCGGACGAGTGATACGCTTGCTATAGCCCAACTGCGCGCTCCACTTTCCCTTCTGCCAAGCTACTGACAGATTGGGGAACCAATCGTTATAGGTTCGGCTGGGCTCCTGCTGCCATTCGTCAAACGAGTAGTAGTCTGCCGATACGTTCTCATATCTCAGTCCTGCATTGATGCGCCATGCACCCAACTGCATTTGGTATTCTGCAAATCCGGCAATATTCTTTTCCTTCATTTCGTTGTCGGCCTCTGGTATGATGTCTTCCTGGTTGACATTACGACCATAACTCTTCGTGCTTGTAGCCTCCGTTCCGCCACTCAGGACACCTTTCCAAACAGGATAAGCCAGCACCAATTTTCCTGCCATCATTCTGCGATTTTCATTGTTGAGGGACGTGATGGTGCGGTCACCAAGTTCTTTACTGTACTCTAGTTGGTTGAGATGGCTCTCCGTTTTGCGTTGCAACATCGTCGCGTTGAGGTCGATGTCTAATTTCCCCACCTTTCCCACATAATAGGTGTTCAGTTCCCATACAGGTTTGTCGAGCTCATCGATATCTGTTTTCAAAATGACGTCACCATAGAAATCTCCATTCTTGAGATAGTTCTGCTTCATGTCAGATTTGAACTTGTCATAGAATATCTTCTGTGAAGAGAAGCTCAGTCCAAGAGAATGATCGGTATTGAAGTCATAACTTATACCTGTCTGGTATTGAAACTCCGTCCAACTACTCCTTACGGGGAGCTCGGCATCGACATTGTAGATGTCTTTTTTGATATGCAGTTCTTGATAGAGGTCCTGATCGTTGCTGTAATGCCCATTGTCGAGTGCTACCGTAGAAAAAACCTCCAGCCCACCGGTGCGGTATTTCAAGGTGAGGTCATCGTAGTTGTTCCATTTGTTGTTCTTCCACGTCTGGCTGGTAGCCATCAGACTCAATCCGTCTCCCTGGGTCTTCAATGTCTTGATGCGAATGACAGCATTCACTTCGGCATTATACTGTGCTCCTGGAGCGGTGATGATGTCCACGCTCTTGATGTCGACCGACTTCAGCTGTTTCAGTTCGCTGGCATTGGTCACCTTCTTGTTGTTGATGTATATCTCAGGCTCGCCCTTTGCCATCACCTCAAACTTGCCATCGCGCCCCTGCACCATTGGCATCATCGATAGCAGGTCGTCGGCGGTACCCACGTCGTGAAGGATGGAGTGCTGCACTTCGACGGTCATACCGCCCTGAGTCATCTTGTACTGTGGGATTTCACCCTTTACCACGACACCATTGATGGTGTATGTCTCGGGCTGTATCTGTATGGCTCCCTGCTGTGGCCTCTCGCAGCGTCGCCACACGGTCTTGTAGCCGATGTATGTGATGCGTGCGATGACGGTGGGCAGGTCATAGGGGATGGCGAAGTAGCCGCTGTCGTTGGATACGCCGCCGGCGAGTAGGGTGGAGTCTTTCGGCGATAGCAGTGTGATGTTGGCATAAGGCACGGGCTGTCCTTTCTCGTCGATGATGGTGCCGGTGAGCTTGCGGTCTGTCTTCTGGATACATTCCACGAAGATCTCATTGTTCTCTTCGGAGACGGTCATGCGGATGGGATAGAATCCTATCAACTGCTTGATGGCCTCGGGCAGGGTCTTGTTCCTGACAGTGGTGGTGACGCGGAAGTCCTCCAGCTCGTTGTAGAGGAAATAGATGGTGTAGTCATGTTGCTCTTCACTCAGTTGTCGCAGGGCGTCTGAGAGCGAGACATTGTTGTAGGTGTGCGTGACACGCTGGGCTTGCATAGCTATAGTCAGCAGGCAAGCGAAGAGGATAAAAATGATACGTCTCATGGCCGTTACTCCACAATTAATTGGTTTCCATGTAAAACGACGTGCAGATGCTCGAAGTGGTTGAGCGTTTCGGTCACTTTTTCCAGTCCCTGCTCAGGATTCCATACGAAGTGGAAACGGAGTTGACGGGCATTGGCGTTTTTGAACACAACCTCGGCGTCGTAATGAGCCACGATTTCAGACAGCATTTTCTCGAGGGGGATGTTGTCGAAGGTGATGGACTCCAAGGGGGTGTCGGTCTTGAGCGTATCGGTGGGTACCGTGTCGGCGGGCATTTCCGTGATGATGGCCTGTTCGGTCTGTTCGGCCTGCGGCGCCGGTGTTGGTGGTGCCGGACTCTGGCGCATGAGAAAGATGGCGGCAAAGGCGATGCCAGAGATGGCGAGCAAGCCAATGAACGAGGCGGCTATCTTCTTCAACTGTGAATGGTGTGCAGAGGGGTGGGGAAGAGCAATGCTGGTGGCTGACTCTTCGCTGTCGGCTTGCAGTCTCTCTTGCTCAAAGCGCTGCCAGGCGGCGTCGGCATCGACATCATGGGCAGTCTGCTTGCGTCGGTAACCCTGCTTGGCTGCCACCATCTGTCGGTATGCCTCGCGTGTCTCCTCGTCGCTGTTGATGATGTCGAGGATTTCTTGCTCGGTATATATCTCGGGGTTTTCGAGCATTTCCAGCAAACGGGTAATGTTGGGATTCGTTTCCATAACCAATGGTGTTAGTTTCTGAAATGATTTTGAACGCTTTGGATAGATTGACTAAGATACTTGAACACGGTCTTCAGGTTCATGTTCAGACGTTGGGCGATGTCTTTCAGTTTCAGGTCTTCTTCAAAACGCAGGCGGAAGATGGTGCGGTGAGGCTCTTTGAGATGCCGCTCGGCGTAGTCGTGTATGGCATCTATGGTGGCCAGATGCTCCGCTGTGTTATGAGAGTCGGTGTCGGTTTCCACGGAATACAGGTTTTTCACTTGTTCGGTCACACTTTTCTGCTTGATACGATTCATGCAGCCATTGCGCACTGCCGTCAGCAGATAGGCTCTTGTCTTCTCTGCCATGGGCAGGATATCGAGTTCCATGAGCCGAACAAACACGTCTTGTACCACGTCCTCAGCTTCTTCGTCAGTATACAGCAATGTCCTGGCCAGATGAATCATCTCGCTGTAGTGCTGGCGGAAAAGCCTTTGCACCAATAGCTTGCGCTCCAAAGAACGGGTAAGCGTCGTTTTTCCCATCGGTGGGTCACTTTTTTGAACTGTCGTCTTGTCAATCATTCCAATGTCGTTTTTTGTCCTCCTATCCGGGGGCTTCTACATCTATAGACAATTCAGAAAACCGTTTTTCTACGGAAACGACATTTTTTTTGATTTAAAGGCTTGTTTTTGATCGATTTTACAAGTTGGATATGTCGGCGTCCAAATAGATTGGCATCACGTTGCGAAGTTACATTTTTTCTTTTGAAATTACAAATTTCACAATTGACAATTCATTTGACACAAACAACTTGTCAACTCTTCAACTTTTCATAACATTGTAATATGAATCCTTGTTGGTCTGAGGAAATAATCGATATCTTTGCATGAAATCCTGACTGCTTATGAAAATACTTGTTGTAGATGACGAGTTGGATATTTGTGACATACTTAAATTTAACCTTGAAACAGAAGGTTTTGAGGTCGTGATAGCCCATTCGGCCGAGGAAGCACTTAAATTGCCCTTACAAGATTATTCACTGATACTGCTGGACGTGATGATGGGTGAGATGTCTGGCTTCCAGATGGTGCGCAGGTTGAAAAGCAACCCATCTACAGCACGGATTCCCATCATCTTTGTCACAGCACTCGACGGTGAGGAATACTTGGAAAAAGGACTAAATATCGGTGCCGATGACTATATTGCCAAACCTCTAAGTATGAGAGAGGTGAAGGCTAGGGTCAAAGCTGTGCTTAGACGTGTATCCCAGCCTCAGCAGGCCGCAGCTCCCCCTTATGACAGTGTGATTGTCTATGATGGCATCACACTCGACTTAAATGCAAAGATAGTCACTTGTGACGGCCAGAAGATGGAGTTTACTAAACTGGAGTTTGAATTGCTCTCTTTTTTTCTCCAACATCCCAATAAAGTGTTTTCACGCGAAGACTTGCTGAAGTATTGCTGGCCACAGGATGTGATGGTGCTCGACCGTACGGTGGATGTGAACATCACCCGGTTGCGTAAGAAAATCGGTCGGTATGGCAAACAGATTAAGACCCGTGTAGGTTATGGCTACTGTTTTGAGAAGTAAGTCTTTTCAGCGTAATCTGCTACTGAGTATCGGTGGCGTATTTTTGCTTTTTGCCGTCTGCTTCAGTATCTATCAGTATCAGCGTGAAAAAGAATACAAGATAGATATCCTGCACTCGCGTCTGCAAATGTATAACTACGAGATGGCGCAGACGCTTGGTGAGGACAGCCTCACAAATAGCCAGCTGTTTCGAGACTATGTGTCACGCCATCAGGTGGAAGGGCTCCGTGTGTCTGTCATCAATCTGGAAGGAAGGGTTATTCTAGACAGTTATGATACCAATGTGGACTCTTTAGGGAACCATCTCCGACGAACGGAAATACAACAGGCATTGAAGGTGGGCAATGGCTACGATATCAAACGTATGTCACAATCCACCCACGAGACCTATTTCTATTCTGCCACACGCTTCGGCCATGTTATCGTTCGTGCTGCTGTTCCCTATTCAGCAGAGCTGACCCGTTCGTTGCAGGCCGACAACACTTACATCTACTTCGCCGGTGTCCTGACCCTGTTGCTGGGCGTTGTGCTTTACTATATCACCCATCGCATCAGCCGACATATCGGCTATCTGCGCGAGTTTGCAGTCAAGGCCGAGAGGGGTGAGGAACTCGATCACGAGTTGGAGCGGCGGCTGCCTGATGACGAGTTGGGCGACATTAGCCACACCATCATCATGCTTTATTGGAAATTGCGCCATTCTGAGGAAGACAAGTTGCGCATCAAACGTCAGCTCACACAGAATGCTGCCCACGAACTGAAGACACCCGCCGCCAGCATCCATTGGTTTCTGGAGAGTATTCTCGACAATCCCGACATGCGAGAGGATCAGAAGAAGCATTTTCTGGAGCGCTGTTATGCCCAGAGTGAGCGCATGAACAAACTGCTGCTCGACATGAGTGCCCTTACCAAACTTGACGATTTGGATGACCACAAGGCCATCGCTCAGCAAGCATACCGTCAGGTCGATGTGTTGAAGGTCATACAGGGCGTGCTTGACGACACTTCTCTACAACTTCAGGACAAGGGCATCACACCATCACTCCAAATGCCGCAGCATGTGGAGGTCTTGGGTGATCAAAGTCTGATATACAGCATCTTCCGCAACCTTGTCGACAATGCCATAGCCCATGCTACCGGGGCTTCTTATTTAAAGATCACATGCAGTGAGATAGAAATAGAAGGTCGCCATTACTATGAGTTCTTGGTGAGAGACGACGGTCCTGGCGTTGAGGCACAACACCTGGAGCACCTGTTCGAACGCTTCTACCGCATCGATAAAGGGCGTTCACGCAAACTCGGAGGCACTGGTCTCGGCCTTGCCATCGTGAAAAATGCAGTTGCTGCCCATGGTGGGTCAACAACTGCACTTGCGACTCCCGGTGGTGGTCTCACCATCAGGTTGACACTTGCACGGTTTTAGCCTTGTGCGTGATACGGCATGTCTTCAATATCATTATTCCGCTTCGTTCCAGCCTGTACCACATTCATCACGTAGTCGCCGAGTTTTTCACACTCCGAGATGAAGTCAACATAGAACACTCCGAGCTGATAGTCGTAGAGACCTGAATTGACATCGTGCAGGTTTTGGTTCTTCAGTTGAGTGCGGTAGTTGTTGATTTCGTGCTCGATGTTGATAGAGGTCTTGATACCCTTCTTGGTCACGGGCAGGTCGATCTGATTCATCATTTCGGCCAATGCTCCATCTACGAGTTGCATCATCGTCTGCATGTGCTGGGTCTGTTCTGCGGTGAACGCCTCCTGACAATGCATGCGGTGGCGGTTTAGGGTGCGACCGAGATTGTATACCGAGTCGCCAATGGACTCAAGTTCTGTGATTTGTCTCAACATTTTCTGTATCTGATTCTTAGAGGCATCTGACAGACGGCCTTTGCTCACTTTGTTCAGATAACTGGCTATCTCCATCTCCATTGAGTCGGTGATGTTCTCATATTTCTCAATGCGCGAGAAGAGTTTGTTGAATTTCTCCTCATCTTCCAACTGCAATAGCTCAGGAACGAATCCGAACATCCGCTTGCAACGCTCGGCAAAACTGTGTATCTCCTTCTGGGCCTCTATGATGCTCAGTTCGGCTGTAGAGAGCAGACCGCCACTGATAAACTTCAACCGGTAGTCCTCTTCCTGAGCCTTCATCGGTAGCACCCTGCAGACCAGCGCCTCTATCTGCTTGACAAACCCAATGAGCAACAGCGTGTTGATGATATTGAAGGCTGTGTGGAAGGCAGAGAGTTTGAAGAGGTCGTTGCCCCCACCCATCACATTTTCTACAAACCAACTGACGGCATGACAAGCTGGATAGAACACGATGAGGAAAGCCACGACACCGAAAACATTGAAGAACATATGGGCAAGGGCGGCACGGCGGGCTTGAGTGTTGGCGGTGAGCGAAGCCATAAATGCTGTAATGGTCGTACCGATGTTCTGGCCCATGGCCAGGGCGGCAGCCTGTTCAAATCCGAAACCTGGGATATTCATGCCAAAGAGCATCAATGTGATAGCCATGGTGGCAGCTGAGGCCTGCACGATCATGGTCACGATGGCTCCCACGATGACGAAGAGGATGATGGTAAGGAATGAATCCTGCGGCACATGGGCTAGCATGCCAGCCACCATGTCGCCAATGTTCATAGCGGTGGCAGCCTCCTGAAGGAACGACAAGCCCATGAAAAGGAACGAAAAGCCAAAGATAAACTCACCGATACTCTTTCTGTTGCCTTTTCCACTGAATATCAGTGGCATACCAATGGCTAGCATCGGGATGGCAAAAGCTGCGATGTTGACCTTGAAACCTACTGCTGAGATAATCCATGCCGTGACGGTGGTACCGATGTTGGCACCCATGATGACACCGATAGACTGTGCCAGTGTCATCAGACCCGCATTCACAAAACTCACCACCATCACCGTGGTGGCACTTGACGACTGGATGAGTGCCGTAATGAGAATACCCGTCAACACGCCCATCACACGATTTTTTGTCATAGCAGCCAAGATGCTGCGTAGACGGTCGCCGGCAAACTTTTCAAGGCCCTCAGACATCGTCTTCATTCCGAAGAGGAACAGTGCCAGAGAGCCAACAAGCGAGAAAATGTTAATAATCAAGTCCATGAAGATGCTTTCTGTAATGATGCCGCAAAGGTTTTACATTTTTGTTGCATCACGGTTACGCTCGTATGATAATCTTGTTACAAGCGCTGTAGTAATCACACCTTCATATCACTGAAACGGTATTGTAATAACCAAAGCGTACTATTGCTGCCTAAAATAATTTCAGTAATATGGAAAAACAGAAAGCAGATAGAATAGTCTATATCTACAATTGGTCGAGAGTCATCATCCTCGTTTTATTCCTTGTGTTGGTGATAATGGGGCTGACCAATATATACAATATTTGAGTCTAGGGAGTCCTAAACTTCTTAAATCTGTCATCTTTCATTTTTCATCTGTCATTTTTCATCTTTCATCTTTTTACGATGAACTGCCCGATGCGGCGCGACACCTTATGTCGGTCTACGGAGTTGACGGTATAAACACCGTTGGGGATGGTGCGGATGCTCACTTGTTTCTCATTGCTTGGACGGATAGTGATGACATTGCCGGCAAGGCTGGTAATGGAGATATAGTCGGTGTTGAGGGTGGGGTCGAGGTCGGGCAACTCCAGACGGCGACCGTCGTTCTTGAGCAGCACCACGGTCTTCTCGTAGGGCTCGTCACACTGAATGGCCGCACTCTCGTTGCCGTAGCGGTCTACAGCGGTCACGGCATAGTAATGCGAGCCGTCCTCTTTCTCTACGAGGATACGGGTGTTGCGAAGCCGCATGGCCACTAAGTTGCGGGCATCGCTGATGTCTACGGGATAGCGGTCGCTGGCGTAGACATTATACATTAAATAAGGTGCGTCACTGTGGTCTTGAGCGCCCCACCAATTGATTTCCATGCCAGCGGCACATGGCTTGATGTCCATCCCGCTCGGACGGCTGGGCTTGGCTGCCGATTGCCATGTCATCGGTGGGATGAGGGCTGGGTAGCGGTCTATACGGTTCTTGGTGTGGGTGTAGACCCCTTTGGTGTTGTCGGTGAAAAAACGGCTCCTGAAGTAGGTGTGACCCATACCTAAAGTGCGTAATACGTGCATCTCACGAGTGATGTCTAGCAATGGCCAGTCACTTCCCTCACGGCGGGAGAGCAGCCAGATGGCAAGTCCCGGAGCCACGGTGCGGCCATAGGTGTTGTCAGCCCAGTCAACGGCAAAGGGGTAGAAATTGTCACCTTTGAAGTACATCATGGGATAGAGTTGGTCCATGATGCCCTCACGGAGCCACCCCTGTGCGTCTTGACACACCGCGTCGTAGGCATTCCATCCACGGCTGGGATAGCGGGTCAAATCGCTGTATTTACCCACAGGCGAACAACTGATTTTCACCCAGGGCTTGACAGCTTTCACACGGTTATGGATCTCACGCACGATACGGGTGATATGCTCACGCCCGCGGCTCTTGCTCTGGGTCTGTTTCCAATTCTCTGGATATCTGATATAGTCGAGGTGGATGCCGTCCACATCGTAGTTCTCTGCTATCTCACGGCAGATCTTGGCGATGTATTCACTCGTCTGTGACATTTCGGGGTTCATATAGCCTTCGTCACCGATCTTGCGGACCAGGGAACCATAGCGCTCGCGCAGCTGTTTGCAGCCGATGGCGTTCCATTTGCCCACAGGGATGGCCACCACCCAGGCGTGGAGCTCCATGCCACGGCGGTGACATTCGTCGATGGCAAAACGCAGCACGTCATAGCCAGGGTCACGGCCGGGCTTGCCGGTGAGGCAGCCGTCAAAGGGTTCGTAGCGGGAGGGGTAGATAGTGGTGGCTCTGACGCGGGTCTGAAGCAACACGGTGTTGACATTGGATTGACGCAACTGGTCAAGAATAGCGCAGAACTGTTGTTGCTGTCTTTCGATAGACTGGGAGTTGGTGGCTTTAGTTGATGGCCAGTCCAGACTGTTGAGGGTAGTGAGCCAGACGGCTCTCACTTCATACTTGGGCACTTGGGCCATCGTTGTCAGCGCGACTGCGCATAGCACAAGTGCGGAAAGTAGCTTCTTCATATATTCTTTGTGTCGTTTGATACATTTCTCAAGCCTGAAAGAGGCAAAAATAAGAATTCTCTGCAAAATTAGGCAAAAATTCTCCTTTTTTCAAATTTATTGCTTATTTTTGCACTATTATTTCAAGATTGGAATTATGGTATCATTTCTTTTAAGTTTTTTTGCTCTTATTTTGGGCTATTTGGTGTATGGCGCTTTTGTCGATCGTGTGTTCTCACCAGATGACCGTAAGACTCCTGCCGTTGCAAAAGCTGATGGCGTGGATTACATCGCTCTTCCCACATGGAAGGTGTTCATGATACAGTTTCTCAATATCGCCGGCACGGGGCCGATTTTTGGTGCTATCATGGGTGCATGGTATGGACCAGCGGCTTATTTCTGGATTGTGCTGGGATGTATCTTTGCGGGAGCCATGCACGACTATTTCAGCGGTATGCTCTCCGTCAGATATGGTGGAGCTAATCTTCCTGAGTTGATCGGTATGTTTCTTGGCAAGACCACCAAGGCGGTCATGCTCTTTTTCTCCGTCTTCCTTTTGGCGATGGTGGGTGTGGTCTTTGTATACAGTCCGGCACTGCTTCTCGAGAGCATGGCCAAACTGGGGCTCGTATGGTGGATCGTCATCATCTTCGCCTATTATATCTTTGCCACGCTGCTGCCCATCGACAAGATCATCGGTCGTTTCTATCCAGTCTTCGCTTTCTCACTGCTCTTTATGGCAGCGGCGCTCTTCGTGGTCTTGTTGGTCAAATGGCCAGCCATCCCAGAGGTGTGGGATCACCTGCAAGACGCCAATCTCAACCAACCCGCAGAGATTCTTGGCACTGTGCCCTATATTTCTAAGAACCCGCTCTTCCCATGTCTTTTCCTCACCATCGCCTGTGGGGCTATCAGTGGATTCCATGCCACTCAAAGCCCATTGATGGCAAGATGTCTCAAGAGCGAGCGCCTCGGCAGGCCCATCTTCTATGGCTCCATGATCACTGAAGGTCTGGTGGCACTGATCTGGGCTTCTGTCTCCACTTATTTCTTCTATAACGGCGGATGGAGAGAGGTCGTTGCTCCAGAGGTGGTCAATGAGTTCATGGCACAATGGAAGGGCGATGCTCCCAAGTCGCTCATCCAGTTCTTCACAGCGCCCAATGTGGTGCAGCTGGTCTGCAGTGGCTGGCTGGGCGTGTTCGGTGGCATCCTTGCCGTGCTGGGTGTGGTGGCAGCGCCGATTACCAGTGGCGATACCGCCTTCCGTAGCGCGCGTCTCATCATCGCTTCGGCTTTGGGCATGGAGCAGAAGTCTTACTCCAAGAGACTGGCTATTTCGTTGCCGCTCTTTGGTGCTGCTTTGCTCTTGCTCTTGTGGCAGATAGAGAATCCCGACGGCTTCAATACCATCTGGCAGTATTTCGGATGGGGCAACCAGACACTGGCCGTGTTCACCCTCTGGGCTATCACTGTCTATCTTGTGCAAAACAAGAAGCCTTTCATCATCTCGCTGGTGCCGGCACTCTTCATGACGGCGGTATGCTCCACATTTATCTTCGTCAGTCCCAACGCGATGAATATGAACAATTTCATCGGCTATGGCCTCGGATGTGCATGCCTGGTGCTTGCTCTCGTCTGGTTCTTCGCATGGTACAGAAAGACCATGGATACAATTCGCAATTGACAATTCACAATTCACAAATCGCAATATGGTAAAGAAAATCTCATTATTCGTCGTGTTCATGATGGTCGCATTGACGGCCAGCGCTCAGTTTGAGCAAGGTAAGACATACATCAGCGCCTCGTTCTCAGGGCTCGACTTTGGTTACAATGGTACTTCAGAACTGAATGTGGGACTGCAGGCCAAGGGTGGCTATTTCGTGGAGGACAACCTCTTGGTGCTTGGTACGCTTGGATACAATCATATCGGTGTTGACGATACGCCCGACCGTTTCTCTATCGGGGTGCAGGGACGTTATTACATTATTCAGAATGGTATCTATCTCGGTGTGGGCGCCACTTACAAGCACGCCAATCACAACTACAATGATATCATGCCTACGGTAGAGGTAGGTTATGCGTTCTTCATCAACCGCACCGTCACCATCGAGCCTTCCATCTATTACGAGCAGTCTGTCAGAGACCACTCCAAATATTCTAATGTAGGACTCAGACTCGGACTCGGCGTCTACCTCTTCAAGTAAGAGCGTACAGAGATGGCGTATCAGCAGTATCCTTCCGCACTGCTTGAGAAAGCAGTGGGAGAGTTCGCTAAATTGCCTGGCGTAGGACGGAAAACCGCCCTACGATTGGCATTATATCTGCTACGTCAGCCAAAGGGTGACGTGGCGTTGTTCGCCGACACCGTGCGGCGGATGCGAGACGAAGTGATTTTCTGCCGTGTATGCCACAATATCAGTGATACAGAGGTGTGTCCAATATGTGCCGACAGTCATCGCGACACTTCGCTGATTTGCGTCGTGGAGAATGTGCAGGATGTCATGGCGGTGGAGAACACCCAGCAGTTTCATGGTTTATACCATGTGCTCGGAGGGGTCATCTCTCCTATGGATGGAATAGGGCCATCGGATATAGAGGTCGACTCACTCGTTAAGAGAGTGGCCGAAGGTGGTGTGGCGGAGGTGATTCTCGCTTTGAGCAGCACCATGGAGGGTGATACGACCAATTTCTACATCTCTCGTAAACTGCAGCCGTACGATGTCAAGCTCAGTGTGATCGCACGGGGCATCTCTGTGGGCAACGAACTGGAATATACGGATGAGGTGACCCTTGGCAGGTCCATCGTCAACAGAACTCCTTTTAATCATTAGTTCTTCTATGCAGCATACAAAAAATATCCTTCTCTCCATCATGTGGGTAGCGTGTGTCATCTCGTTGGCGATCATCATCCTGTACGAGTTTGACGTGCTTCCTGTGGGACTGTATGCCGACCGTGTGCAGATGGGGTTTTATGCCGCAGTGGTGATGGAACTGCTGACCATTTGTAGCGTACCCTTGGCACTCCGTCTCTTTAAGTTTAGAAAGGTGAGGAGTTCTCTCATGTCACTGCGTGAAAAAGCATTGCTCAGATGGGGTTCCCTTAGGATGCTCATGTTGTGCGTGCCTATGGTCATCAACACCTTGTGCTACTACCTCTTCATGAATGTGGCTTTCGCCTATATGGCCATCATTCTGTTCATCTGCCTGTTCCTGGTCTACCCTTCACTCGACAGGTGCTACTCAGAGATACCTGAGCCCCCTGCCTCTTCACAATAAACCTCTAAAAACGATTTTACTCATGCGACTCTCTGTCATCATTGTCAATTACAATGTCAAGCATTACCTCTATCAGTGTCTTGACAGTGTTTGTCGTGCCATAAAAGGCATCGAGGCGGAGATTTTTGTCGTCGACAACCATTCGCGTGACGGCAGCGTGGCGTATGTGTCAAAGCGGTTTGAGAATGTCAACTACGTGGAGAGCAACCATAACCTTGGCTTTGCAAGGGCCAACAACATCGCCATCCGGCAGAGCGAGGGGGAGTATGTTCTGCTTCTCAATCCCGACACTGTGGTGGGGGAGAATACCATCAAAAACGTGCTTGACTTTATGGACCAGCATCCCGACGCTGGAGGGGCAGGCGTGAAAATGCTGATGTCCGACGGGGTCAAAGCCAAAGAGTCAAGACGCGGACTGCCGTCGCCGCTCACCGCATTCTATAAGATGAGCGGACTGTGCAGCAAGTTCCCGCAAAGCCCGCGCTTCGGACATTATTATATGGGCTATCTGCCCTGGGATCAGCCAGCGCAGATAGAGGTCATCAGTGGGGCGTTCTGCATGCTCAGGCGTACAGCTCTTGACAAGGTGGGACTTCTCGACGAGGACTTCTTCATGTATGGCGAGGACATCGACCTCTCCTACAGGTTGCTCAAGGGAGGATTTTCCAACTGGTATCTGCCAGAGACCATCTTACACTACAAGGGCGAGAGCACGCAGAAGTCATCGTTCAGATACGTGCACGTGTTTTATGAGGCCATGCACATCTTTTTCAAGAAACATTATGGCAGTTCGAGATTGTGGCTCACGGTGCCCATCAAACTGGCCATCTATCTGAAGGCCATCCTTGCGCTGATTCACATGCAGTATGTCAGGCTGCGCAAGGCATTAGGATTCTTCACTCCCCGGCACCGACGTGAGCCCGACTATATTTTCATCGGTTCGGTGGCGGCCATCACTCAGTGCAGAAAACTGGCTCGGAAAAAAGGTCTTTCAGGGGAGTTTATCGTGGGAAACGAGAAAATGCAGCCCGACGGCCACCTCTCATTTATCGACGACATTGATGTCTCACGCAACCGGAAATACGTGGTCTATGACACCGACACCTATTCTTATCAGACCATCCTGAGCCTGTTTGAACAGCATCCGGTGGATAATGTGGCCATCGGCACGTATAGCCCTAAGTCGAAAACCATCATTACAGCTGAGGAGGTTCTCAGATGAGCGAACAGCACCAGGACATGACACTGAGGTTGAGAGCGATTGAGCCGGAAGACCTCGATTTCCTTTATCGCATAGAGAACGATCAACGGCTATGGCGAGTAGGGGTCACCAATGTGCCTTACTCAAAATACACACTCACCAATTATATCGTGGGCAATGCCAACGACATCTATGTGGACCGCCAGGTAAGGCTCATCATGGAGAATGGTGAGGGACGGGTCATCGGCATGCTCGACCTGACCAATTTCAGCCCACGGCATCTCAGGGCGGAGATAGGGATCGTCGTCGTTGAGCCGGAGAGAAACAAGGGGTATGGACGGCAGGCCATCGAGCGCGCCATCGCTTATAGCCGTGAGATGCTCCATCTCCATCAACTGTATGCCGTCGTAGACACCGAAAACCCCTCGTCGCTGCATCTGTTCCAAACCGCAGGTTTCCAGGAGGCTGGCATCCTCAAACAATGGCTTTTCGGGGATCATAAATATCATGACGCGGTCTTGATGCAATTTTTTTTGTAAAAAATCGCATTTTATTTTGCAAATACAAAAAAAATAGATACCTTTGCATCCGCAAATCAGAATGCAACCCTTTGGTGCGTTAGTTCAGTAGGTTAGAATGCCTGCCTGTCACGCAGGAGGTCACGAGTTCGAGTCTCGTACGCACCGCCACTCACATTCTGATTGGTGCGTTAGTTCAGTAGGTTAGAATGCCTGCCTGTCACGCAGGAGGTCACGAGTTCGAGTCTCGTACGCACCGCAAAAGGAGTCCATCGGGCTCCTTTTCGTGTTTTTATCATCACCATGCACTTGTAAATATGAATAACCATAAGAAATACAGTATCCTCTTCGTCTGTCTCGGAAACATCTGCCGGTCGCCGGCGGCAGAGGGCATCATGAGACACATCGTGGAGCAAAATGGGGTGGGGCATCGGTTTCACATCGACTCCGCTGGCATCGGTGGGTGGCATGTGTGCGACCTGCCCGACCCTCGTATGCGTCGGCATGGGGCACGGAATGGCTATGACTTCACACACCGCGCACGGCAGTTCTCCGCTGCCGATTTCGACCGCTTCGACTGCATCGTGGGGATGGACGAGGAGAATATACATGATATCATGGTGAGAGCCCGTAGCCAGCAAGACCGGGAGAAAGTGGTATGCATGGCCGATTTCATGACACACCATCCTCATCACCATGTCGTGCCCGATCCTTATTACAGCGGCGACTCCGCTTTCGAACTGGTCATCGAGCTGCTTGAAGATGCTTGTCAGGGACTGTTCGACACGTTAAATAATGATAATAATCCCCACCATATCCACACACCTCGAAAAAATTGATTAAATTTGCAACGTTTTTGAAATAACCAATTATATTGAATGATATTATGAAACCAACATTACTTTTGCTCGCTGCCGGCATGGGCAGCCGTTATGGTGGACTGAAACAGCTCGACGGTCTGGGACCCAATGGTGAAACCATCATGGACTATTCTATCTACGACGCTATCAAGGCTGGATTCGGAAAAATCGTATTCGTTATCAGAAAAGACTTTGAACAAGACTTCCGTGACAAAATCCTCAGTAAATATGAGGGACATATACCCGCAGAACTCGTCTTCCAAAGCCTCGACTGCCTGCCAGAGGGCTTTACTGTACCAGAAGGACGTGTCAAACCTTGGGGCACCAACCATGCTGTCATGATGGCTGCCAAAACCATCAAAGAGCCGTTCTGCGTGATCAACTGCGACGACTTCTACAACCGCGACGCCTTTATGGTCATCGGCAAATTCCTTGCCGACCTGCCCGAGGGAAGCAAAAACAAATATGCCATGGTGGGATTCCGTGTGGGCAACACTCTCTCTGAGAATGGTACCGTGGCCCGTGGCATCTGCTCAAAAGATGAGAACGAAAATCTCACCACCGTGGTGGAGCGCACAGAGATTATGAGAGTCAACGGACCGATCTGCTATAAAGACGAGCAGGGCGAGTGGGTGGCCGTAGACGAGAACACACCCGTCAGTATGAACATGTGGGGATTCACACCCGACTACTTCGACTACAGCGAGGCCTACTTCAAGGAGTTCCTTGCTGACCCGAAGAACATGGAAAACCTCAAGGCTGAGTTCTTCATCCCACTGATGGTCAACAAACTCATCAATGAGAACACCGCCACCGTGCGGGTGCTCGACACCACCAGCAAATGGTTTGGCGTGACCTATGCCGCCGACCGTCCCAGCGTGGTGGAGAAAATTGAGTCACTCATCAAAGAGGGCGTCTACCCGGAGAAACTATTCTAATCACGCCCCTATTTTGGAGTAAGAGTCTACGACGTGTGGACAGCAGGGCGATACGACTGTTTTCCACACGTCCTTTTTTATTGCCTCATGGATGACAACACTATGAATATCAATATTCTTTCCGACCAGCAGGTGGAGACACTGCGCAGTGCCATCTCACAGGCCGGCAACATCGTGATATGCGTACATAAAAGTCCCGACGGCGACGCCATCGGTTCAGCGCTCGGATGGGCGGAGTTCCTACGCACAATGGGCAAGAATCCCATGATCACCGCACCCGATGCGTTCCCCGACTTCCTCAAATGGCTGCCGTTCTCTGACAGAGTCGTACGCTATGACAAACATAAAGAGAGGGTGGAGGAGGCATTAGAGAAGGCTGACCTCGTCTTTTGCTTAGACTTCAACACCGCAGGCAGACTGATGGACATGCAGAAACCTTTCGTCAACAGCAAAGGGCATAAAATACTCATCGACCATCATCTCTCGCCCGATATCGATACCTTGCTCACGGTCTCAAAACCTGAGATGAGCAGTACTAGCGAGATCATCTTCCGCATCATCTGGCAAATGGGAGGCTTCGAACTGATGACAAAACTAGGAGCGGTGCCCATCTATTGCGGCATGATGACCGATACGGGCGGTTTCACTTACAACTCGTCTAATCCGGACATCTTCTATATCATCAGCCTTCTGCTCACCAAACGCTTCGACAAAGACAAGATCTACCGCAACGTATACAACAATTTCAGCGAGTGGAGCATTCGTATGAGAGGACATGTGATGAGCCAGAAACTCAATGTCATACCTGAGGCGCATGCCACCTATTTCACCATCACCAGACAGGAGATGAAGCGTTTCCACTTCATCAAGGGCGATGCTGAGGGACTGGTCAACGAACCGTTGCGCATCAAGGGCATCCGACTCTCCATCTCCATGAGGGAAGATACGGAGAAGGACAACACCGTATGGGTCAGCCTCCGCTCCGTAGACCATTATTATTGTAATAAACTCGCTGAGAAATTCTTCAATGGGGGAGGGCATCCCAACGCTGCAGGAGGACATCTCTACTGCACCATGGCCGAGGCGGAGCAGGTCGCATTACGTGCCATCAAATATTTTGCCGAGTCTTCATCTGTTTGAAGTTCCGTTTTTAGGGGCCAAATAGTTGAAAAACCTTAAAATAGGCTCATAATTCGCTTTTTTTTAATAATTTTGCAGCCGATATAAACGAAACGGAAATGAAAAGATTTTTTCTCCCCTTATTCTGCATGCTGGCCGGGATCTGCCTCACCTCATGCCATGACACAGAGACCTACGCCGACCAAAAGAAAACTGAAAGAGAGGCCATCAAGAAATTTATCGCCAAACAAGGCATCAAAGTGATCTCTGAGGCGGAATTCAAGGTAGACACCGTCACCGATGTCTCCAAAAAGGAATTTGTGCTCTTCGAGAACACCGGCGTGTATATGCAAATCGTCAGAAAAGGTGTAGGAACGAAAATAAAGAACGGAGAGTCGGTCAACGTGCTCTGCCGATTCAATGAGTACAATCTGCTCACTGACTCGCTCACCCTCTCCAACAATATCCTGTATTATTCTTCTTTGCCCGACAAAATGGCTGTCACCAACACCTTGGGCACATTCACCGCATCGTTTATCACAGGCTCCATGATGCAGTGGTATAAAACCACCTCCGTGCCGGCAGGATGGCTCACACCACTGTCATATGTCAACGTCGGACGACTCATCAACGAGAATGACCAACTGGCCAAGGTCAATATTATCGTGCCTCATAGCCAGGGCACCTCCTCCGCTACTGCCAGCGTCGTTCCTTTCTATTACGAATTAACATACGAAAGAGGTATATAATCATGACTTTGATCAAATCTATTTCCGGTATCAGAGGTACCATCGGCGGTATGGCCGGTGACACCCTCAATCCTCTGGATATCGTCAAGTTCACATCGGCTTACGCTACCTTCATCCGCAAAAGCGCAAAGGCGGACAGTAATAAAATCGTCGTCGGACGCGACGCTCGCATCTCAGGCGAGATGGTGAGAAGCGTCGTCTGCGGCACTCTGATGGGCATGGGCTATGATGTCATCGACATCGGTCTGGCTACCACGCCTACCACCGAACTGGCAGTGCGCATGTCGGGCGCCGAGGGTGGCATCATCATCACGGCAAGCCATAACCCACGTCACTGGAACGCGCTCAAACTGCTCAATGCTGAGGGCGAGTTCCTCACCAAGGACGATGGAAACGAGGTGCTTGCCATCGCCGACACCGAGGACTTCTCTTTTGCTGATGTGGATCACCTGGGGAAATATATCAAGGACGACGCTTTCAATGCAAGACATATCGAGGATGTGCTCAACCTCAGACTGGTCGATACCGAAGCCATCGCAAAAGCGAAATTCCGCGTTTGTGTCGATGCCATCAATAGCGTGGGTGGGGTCATCCTGCCACAGTTGCTGGATCGGCTGGGGGTAGAGTATAAGATACTTAATGGGGAGCCTAATGGCGACTTCGCCCACAATCCTGAGCCTCTGGAGAAAAACCTCAGCGGTATCATGGAGGAGATGCGTAGTGGGAAATACGACCTTGGCATCGTGGTTGACCCCGACGTAGACCGCCTCGCCTTTATCTGTGAAGACGGAAAGATGTTTGGCGAGGAGTATACCTTGGTCTCTGTTGCCGACTATGTGCTGTCGCATACTCCAGGCAATACCGTGTCCAATCTTTCCTCCACAAGAGCGCTTCGTGACGTCACTGAGCGGCATGGTGGAAACTATTGCGCTGCCGCTGTGGGAGAGGTCAACGTCACCACGAAGATGAAAGAGGCTGGAGCCGTCATCGGAGGCGAGGGAAACGGTGGAGTCATCTACCCGGAGAGCCACTATGGCCGCGACGCCTTGGTGGGCATCGCCCTTTTCCTGTCTTCGCTGGCACAGAAAGGTTGCAAAGTGAGCGAACTCAGGGCACAACTGCCGGAATACAGCATCGCCAAAAACCGTATCGACCTTACACCTTCTACCGATGTCGATGCCATCCTGGAGAAAGTGAAAGAAATGTACAAAGACGAGCAAGTCAACGATATTGACGGTGTGAAAATCGACTTCCCTGACAAGTGGGTGCATCTCCGCAAGTCAAATACCGAGCCGATTATCCGTGTCTACAGTGAGGCTGCCACCATGGAGGAGGCCGACCTCCTGGGAAAGACGCTCATGAAAGTGGTCTACGATATGCAATAACAGGGCACGAGGGATGATTGAGATTAAAAGAGTAGACGACAAAAAATCTCTGAGGCAGTTCATACAGTTTTATTATGACTTGTATAGGGACTGTCAGTACGCAGTACCATTCCTCTATTTTGATGAGATAGCCACACTCGACAAGAAGAAAAACCCTGCCTTCGAGGTGTGTGAGGCCGATTACTTCCTCGCATACAAAGATGGAAAGATCGCTGGTAGGGTGGCTGCCATGATCAACCACAGAGCCAACCAACGGTGGAACCGTCAACTGGTGAGATTCGGATGGCTCGACTTCATCGACGACAGAGAGGTGTCCGCCGCTCTCATACAAACGGTGGAGAAGTGGGGTAGAGAGAGAGGAATGAATGAGATAGGCGGACCTTTCGGTTTCACCGACATGGACCGTGAGGGAATGCTCGTCGAGGGTTTCGACCAACTCTCCACGATGTATATCAATTACAATTATCCCTACTACCCCAAGCATATCGAGCAAATGGCGGGATTCCACAAAGACAATGACTATGTGGAGTTTCGCATCAAAATACCGGAGAAAGCACCCGACAAGTTTGCACGACTGGCGCAGATGGTGGAGCAGCGTTATCACTTGCATGTGCATAAATTCACACGCGACGAACTCCTGCACCAAGGGATGGGGCGTGAGGTGTTTCGTATCCTCAACCTCACATACAACGATTTGTACGGATTCTCGCAACTCTCTGAAAAACAAATAGACAAACTGGTAAGCGACTATATCGAGAAAGCCGACCTCAATCTGGTGACCGCCATCATGGATGGCAACGACCATGACAAAATGGTGGGGTTCGGCATCTCGTTCCCCTCTTTCTCTCGGGCGCTGCAAAAGACCCATGACGGAAGACTCTTCCCGTTCGGATGGTGGCACCTGCTGAAGATACTCAAATTTCATCGCACCGACACCGTCGACCTGCTACTCATCGGGGTCTTGCCTGAATACAGGGCCAAAGGTGCCAACGCACTCATCTTCAATGATCTCATACAGCGGATACGCGATGATGGCTACCAATGGGCGGAGGCTATGCCGCAGATGGAGACCAATAAGGCTGTGCTCAGCCATTGGCAGTATTTTGAGGCGGAGCAACACCGGCGCCACCGTTGTTATTGCAGGACCATCAAATGAAACATCATCCACAACCCATCGTCATACCAGAGGGCACACGGGAGGTCGTCCTGCACGCTTGTTGTGCTCCGTGTTCCTCGGCCATCGTCGAGTGGATGGTGCAGCATGAGCTGAGACCTGTCATCTACTATTTCAACCCTAATATCGCACCTCTACAGGAGTATACCATCCGTAAGGAGGAGAGCAAACGACATGCCGACAGCCTCGGACTCTCTTGGATAGACGGTGACTACGATCATAGCCGGTGGCTCGCTGAGGTACAAGGTCTGGAGGAGGAGCCAGAACGGGGCGCCAGATGTCTGAAGTGTTTCACCATGCGGCTTCTGGCGACAGCACAGAAAGCACGACAACTCGGCATCCCTACCTTCGCCACCACACTGGCATCCTCAAGATGGAAGAGTCTCACGCAGATAGAAAAGGCTGGCATGACCGCCGCCGCTGCAGTGCCAGGCACTCGATTCTGGGCTCAGAACTGGCGCAAAGGTGGTCTTCAGGAGCGCCGAAACCAGCTCCTCAAACAATATGCCTTCTACAATCAGCTCTACTGCGGCTGTGAATTTAGCTTTCCAAAGGAGGCCCCATCTCATGATCTCGCCACCCCGCCCATCTAGTATATCTAGACCATCTAGACCATCTAGTATATCTAGATCCTCTAGACCATCTAGATCATCTAGCCCCCCAAAAAAAAGAAAAAAATCACTCGCCCTATGAAAAAATCCTTTATCATTGCCCTGCTTTTCGCACCATTGTCACTCACCGCTCAAGTCATGGCCGACTTCAATGTCGTGCCGCGTCCCCAGGAATGTCTGCCTCAAAAAGGCGAACCCTTCGTCCTTGCTGATGCTCAGTGCGTCTCTTTCACAGGCGACGAGGACATGCGTCGCAACGCGTCTTTTTTGGCTGAATACATTGCTGAAGCCACGCAGAAAAACATCCCTGTGACAGAGGGTAAAACCAAAGCTCCTGCTATTTCTCTTTCACTGAACCGGAAGATGACAGCCCAGGAGGGCTACCGCATCAGCGTGAACCGGAAAGGCATCACCGTGGAGGGTGCCACTCCGCAAGGAGTGTTCTATGGCATACAGACGCTCCGCAAAGCGCTGCCATATGCTCCGGCTGCACAAATTCAGGTGCCAGCAGTCATCATCAACGATGAACCTCGTTTTGGATACAGGGGCATGCACCTTGATGTCAGCCGCCATTTCTTCGGTGTCGACGTGGTCAAGCAGTATATCGACAGGTTGGCCCTGCATAATATGAACATTTTCCACTTCCACCTCACCGACGATCAGGGATGGAGGGTGCCCGTCGACAAATATCCACGGTTGACGGAGGTGGGCGCTTACCGCAATAAAACCGTCATCGGCAGAAACACAGGTCTCTACAACTACGACCGCTATGGAGGCTTCTATACCAAGGAGCAGCTGAAGGATATCGTGGAGTATGCAAGGCAGCGTTATATCACCATCATACCCGAGATTGACATGCCAGGACACATGGAGGCGGCTCTCGCTGCCTATCCTCAACTGGGTTGCACGGGTGGTCCCTACGAAGTGGAGGCCAACTGGGGTGTCTTTGACGATATCCTCTGTGCCGGCAAAGAGGAGGCGTTTCAGATGGTGGAGGCCGTGCTCGACGTCATCATGGAGATTTTCCCCTCAGAATATATCCACATCGGGGGTGATGAGGCTCCGCGCACCCGGTGGAAGGCTTGTTCGCTGTGCCAGAAACGCATTCAGCAATTGGGACTGAAAAGCGACGACCGTCACTCTGCTGAGGACCGCTTACAGGGCTATTTCATGAAAAGAGTGGAGAAATATCTCAATGACCATGGACATAAAGCCATCGGATGGGATGAACTGCTCGACTGTGATGTCAATGAGACGACGACCATCATGAGTTGGAGAGGACAGGAGGGTGGACTGGCTGCTTCGGAGAAAGGACATGATGTCATCATGGCACCCACCTCTTTCTGCTATTTCGATTATTACCAGACTCCTGAGGAGGATTGGTCCAAGCCACTGCTCATCGGTGGGTTTGTACCGCTCGACAAGGTCTATTCTCTGGAGCCAGCACCTGAGACACTCTCTGCCGACGCACGCAAACACATCATCGGGGTGCAGGCCAATCTTTGGACGGAGTATATCTGCGACCGCGAGTTGATAGAGTATCAGATCTTGCCGCGTATGGGCGCTCTTGCCGAACTGCAGTGGGTCTTGCCTGAAAAGAAAAACTACGACGAGTATCTTGCAAGACAAAAACGCATGCTCGAGATTTATAAGAAAAACGGCTGGAAATACTGTGTGGCAGCGTTTAAGTAAACTTCTAAGATTCCTAAAAATAGCTCACTCAAAAACCTTAAAAGCATAACCCTGGTTGCGAAGCCATGCCAGCGACTGGGGCAATGCTGTATAGAGCTTGTCGATGCTCTTCAGGGAGTCGTGGAAGGTGATGATCGACCCGTTGCGGGCATAGCGCTTCACATTGTTGACGACATCTTTTGATGTCATCCATTTCGAGTAGTCACGTGTCACTAAGTCCCACATCACGATGCGGTAGGTGCGGCTCAGCCAGATATACTCGCCATATCTCATCCAGCCATGGGGCGGACGAAATAGGTGACTATGTATTAAGTCGTTGGCTTTTTGCGTGTTGTCGATATAGGTTTTGGTGAAGTGCTTCAGACCTCCCAGGTGGTTGAAGGTGTGATTGCCCACCTGATGACCCTCATCCAGTATCTGCTGAAACAGTTCGGGATGCTTACGCACATTGTCGCCCACCATGAAAAAGGTGGCGCGGGCGTCATATTCGCGAAGTGTCTGGAGAATGAAAGGAGTGGCCTCGGGGATGGGACCGTCATCGAACGTCAGGTACACCGAACGGTCGTTCTTGTCCATGCGCCAGGTGGCTCTCGGAAACATCCATCGCAGCCAGAAAGAGGGTTGCTCAATAATCATGATACTTGGAAAAAATGAAAGAGGCTGCGATGGAAGATATCTTCCATCGCAGCCTCTTGGGAATGATTATTGCCAGCGAAGCTGACCTCCGTTGGCTTCAAAGGTGTTGAGCAGCTTGTCAAACATCGTTGAGTGCTTTTCTGCCCAAGCCGAATCAACCTCATCCATCAGGTTCAGCAGGTTGGACATGATATAGATGTGTGTCTGACTGTCGTAATGTGAGACGGCCAGATAGCTCGGACCTTGAGAGATATACCAGTTCAGATACTGGGTCGAGTTGTTCCAAAGTTTGTCGGCTATCTCTGTGGCGCGCTTCTTGTTGCCCAAGGCACCGTAGGCCCTGATCAGGTCGCCACCGCCACTCATGTAACTCATGGGCACATTATACTCTGGTATCTCTTTCTCCATCTTGGCAAGAGCTTTGGCAGCCTGCTCTTTCTTGCCTTCTTTCACCAAGGCCACGGCCAACTGTGAGAACAGACGACGATGGGTGTCACACATGCGGAGCACGGTCTGGTCGAGGTAGAGACCGGGCTTGCTCAGACCGCCAAACTTAAACTTATTCATCATGCGGTCGTACGTTTTGTCGGCGTCAAACTGCAGGTCGGCGTTGTTCTTGGTGTAGAAGGGGGTGATGCGGTTGGCGAGACCTTCCTGCACAAAGTTGTCGCCCAGGTTGATGAAGTTTTCTGAGCCTACGGTGATGGCCACATAGAGCGGACGCTTCCAGTTGCACTGGCTCACCATCTCCAGCATCATCAGGTCGCCTTTGCCCAACGAACGACGGCCGGCCAGAGAGAGGGCCATGCGTGTGGGGATACTGTCAGAGATCAGTTTCATGCCGCTCTCACGCACTGCTTTCTCATCGATGTTGAGGTAGAGCGTGTCGGTGGGGATGACGTGGGTGCTGCCGTCGGACAGGCCGGCATAGTTGAGCACGGTTTTCACCACGTTGCTCTGCTCTTCGTTCATGTCGTTGCGTACCCATATCTTGAAGACATTCTTCAGTTCAAATGGATCCTCGCCCAGTGCGCGGCGGGCTTCCTCCGGATATTGCTCGTAGAGTTGGTTGATCACTTCTTTCAGTTCAGGACGGATGGCCACCACGTCGTTGGTGCCGCTACAGTAGTCGTAGCGAGGCCAGGTGATGGGCACGCTCGGTGAGTCGTAGGCAGGACGGCGCATCTGGTCGATATACCAGTCGGTCTGCAGATAACTGAGGTTGCAAACTCGTGCGTCGGTGCGCACACTCTCGGTCTCCTGGTTGTACCACAGGGGGAAGGTATCGTTGTCGCCGTTGGTGAAGATGATGGGGGCGCCCTCGTCTTGGAGAGACATCAGGTAGTTCTGGCCAAAGTCGCGGCAGGTGTAGCGGTCGCTGCGGTCATGGTCGTCCCAGGTCTGCGAGGCCATCTGGATAGGCACGAGCAGACAGACGAGCGATGCAACGGCGGTCACCAAGGTGCCTTTCATGCCGAGCTTCTTCAGCCAGTCGATGATAGCGGCCACGCCAAGGCCACACCAGATAGCGAAGGCGTAGAATGATCCGGCATATGCGTAATCGCGCTCACGGGGTTGCTGTGGGGTCTGGTTGAGGTAAACCACAATGGCCAGACCGGTCATGAAGAACAGGAAGAACACCACCCAGAACTGGCGGATGCCGCGCTGGCCGCGGAAGGCTTGCCAGAAGAAGCCCAAGATGCCGAGCAACAGCGGCAGACAGTAGAACACGTTGTGACCTTTGTTGTTTTTCAGGTCGTCGGGCAGCAGATTCTGGTCTCCGAGGCCAAGGATATGGTTGTCGACGAAAGGTATACCGGTGATCCAGTTGCCATGCTCTTTCTCGCCGTTGCCCTGAAGGTCGTTCTGCCGGCCTGCGAAGTTCCACATGAAGTAGCGCCAGTACATGAAGTTGCACTGATAGGCCAGGAAGAATTTCAGGTTGTCCATCATCGTCGGCATCTTCACGGGGTCTTGGCCGTAGGCCGACGGTATATACTTGCCTTTCACGTCGATGATGCTCTCGTAGGCGTCGGCGTGTGCGCTGGAGTACATACGGGGGAAGAACATGTTCTGCACATACTGCGGCTGCTGCTTCCAGTCTACGATGAAGTAGCGGTCGGGCTCGTCGGCATTGTGCTTCTCACGGCGCTGATAGATGGGCGCTTCCTTCTTCATTTTGACGTAGCCGGTCTCGTCGGCAGCGTATTCTGAGTTGTAGGCCTGGCCATAGAACAGGGGGCGGTAGCCATACTGGTCGCGGCTCAGGTAGTTGCCTAAGGTGAAAATGTCCTCGGGCGAGTTCTGGTCCATCGGCGGGTTGGCGGCCGAGCGGATCACGATGACGGCGTAAGTGGAGTAGCCCACCATGATCATCAGCATACAGAGCATGATGGTGTTTTTGATGCGGGCGGATATCAGCTGGCCGCCTTTGTTCTTGATGCGAAGGGCGAGCCACAGGATAGCGAGGATGACAGCACCGATGATGGCTGCCTGCACACCATAGCCGTAGAAGGGGATACCGAGCATGGCGATGGCGAGGACGAAGGAGATGTTCTGCCTCATCACGCTCTTGTCGGTGTAACTCTCATAGATCGCCCAGATGACGGCGGCCACCAACAGCACCATGTAGATATACAGACCGGTGTTGAACGAACAGCCCAGGACGTTGACAAAGAGCAACTCAAACCAACCGCCTACTGTGATGATGCCTGGCACAACGCCATAAAGCACGGCTGCCACGATCACAAACGAGATAAGCAGGGCGATGAGGGAACCTTTGAGGTCGGCATCGGGGAACTTGCGATAGTAAAACACCAGCACGATGGCGGGAATACAGAGCAGGTTGAGCAAGTGGACACCGATTGACAGACCTGTCATATAGGCGATGAGTACCAGCCAGCGGTCGCTGTGGGGATTGTCGGCGTCGTCCTCCCATTTCAGGATCAGCCAGAATACCACAGCGGTGAAAGCGGAGGAGTAGGCATAGACCTCACCCTCGACAGCACTGAACCAGAAGGTGTCGCTGAAGGTGTAAATCAGCGCACCCACCAGACCTGAGGCTTCGATAGCGATCAGTTTCTGTGTGCTCAGCTCGCTCCAGTCTTTCAGGATGAGCTTACGGGTCAGATGGGTAATGGTCCAAAAGAGGAATAGAATACAAATGGCGCTCAGCAACGCGTTCATGATGTTGACCATCAGGGCCACTTTGCCCGGGTCACTGGTGAACTGCGAGAACAGGTTGGCCGTCAGCATAAAGAAAGGAGCCCCCGGTGGATGGCCTACTTCCAGTTTGTAACCTGTTGTGATAAATTCAGGACAGTCCCAAAAACTGGCTGTCGGCTCAACGGTTGAACAATATACAAAGGCGGCTATCAGAAAGACGATCCATCCCAGCACATTGTCCACTAAACGGTACTTCTTCATTCGATATTCTATTAATTTTTTATTCAAATGCCTATTTGGGTACAAAGTTACAAATAAGCAATTGAAATGCCAAATTTATTTGCGCTTTTCCGAGTCAAAGTAACTTTAGAAAATGGCCATCGAACTGTAGGCGATGACAATATACCTCACCAGCTTGCCGATGAACACACTAACGGATGAGAGCAGCAAATTGGAGCGCATCAGGCCAAGGGCGATGCAGATGGCCGTGCCGATGATGGGAAGAAAAGAGAAAATGCCCATCCACGCACCGCGGTCGCCCATGAAGCGCTGGGCTTTGTCCAGTTTCTCTTTGCTCACACCTAAGTATTTCTCTATCCACTCCAGTTTGCCAAGACGCCCCACACCATAGTTGAACATACTACCACCCCAGTTGCCGATGGTGGCATACACCAACAGGGTCATGGGGTCGAGGCCGGCGGCGATGAGGCCCATCATGACGGCCTCGCTGCTGAATGGCAGAAAACTACCTGCTATAAAGGCAGATACGAACATGCCGACATAACCATAGCTGACAAGAAATTCGATGAGGGCATCCATATATGATAGGCTGTGATGGCGAGGGTGATGAGAATGATCAGACTAAACGAGAAGTTGGTGTACCAAGAGTGCGTCAGTGTCATGTAGTGGGCGATCAGTGGCGCCGTGTTGACGATGATGATGGGCATCAGCAGAGAGTAGTGCTGGGGTTGGAGCACCAAAAATGCGATGGTCAGCACGTCGAGCACCATCAACATGCCATAAAGCATGCGGGTGCGTGTCTTGTCGTGGTAGCCCTGGTTCAGGTAGTGGATGATGCCGACGACTGCCAATAGCACCGTCCACCCGAAGGCCACATATTGCTGTTCGGTCACGCCGGAGTAGTCCCATAACGGGGAGAAGACGCCAAGCTCTTTGAAATGGTTGCTGAAAAAACTGAACTCACCATTGTAGAGATAATAGGCGGAGACAAACCAGTAGGGGGTCACCACACCTAAGAGAGAGGCGCAGAACGTCTTCATGCTCATGGTGCGTAGATGATGATACATCAATATCCACAGGATAGGGACGTAGTAAAGCACTTGCACAAACACCATGCTGGCAAGCCCTAGGCAGAAAAAGCCATAGAAAACCCATCCTGACGACTTGCGCTGCTGGTAACAGTGGAAAAGCATCATGTAGAGGGCTATCATGCACAGTTCCAGAATCTCGGAACGCAAGTCGGGAAAGAGGAAAATGGAGGCACAGACCAACAACAGAAACATCGATGACACCATCTGGCTGCGTACACGCAACAACTGGTTGGAGCGGTTGAGCTCCAATATCAGATAGGTGGACAACGTCAGACACACCAACTGCATCCATAGCATATCGGCTACCAGACCTGTCATATAACAGGCGCCGATGGCCACTAAGGAGGCAAAGGGCAGCATCAGCCTGCTCTCTGCCACGATGTTCTGAAACCTCTTGAATGCCATACTCAAGTTTCACAAAAGGAGTTAAGAAGTTTAGGAGTTCAGGAGTTTAGGAGTTTAGGAGTTAAGGAGTTCAGCCATTACCTTTGGTGGCATGGAGGAATTCACTCAAAGAACTCAAGTACTCAAAACCTTAATAACCTCATAACCTCAAAAACTCAGATCTCTGCCGATGTCGCTGCGGAAGTACTTCCCGGTGAACTGTATCTTCTGGGCTTCCTCGAAGCTCTTTCTCAGTGCCTCTTCCTTGTCTTTGCCATAGCTGCTCACGGCGATGACACGGCCGCCACTCGTCACCACCTGACCGTCTTTCATGGCAGTGCCGCTGTGGAAGACGATGGAGCCGTCTACAGTCTCAATGCCGCTGATAGGGTAGCCTTTCTGATACGACTGTGGATAACCTCCACTCACAAGCATCACACAGACGGCGGCACGGTCGTCAAACTCGACAGATCGGCGGTCCAAGTCGCCTTGCGCCACACCCTCCAGCAGGTCCACCAGGTCGCTCTTCAGGCGCAGCATCACGGTCTCGGTCTCTGGGTCGCCCATACGGCAGTTGTATTCTATCACCATCGGGTCGCCCCCGACATTGATCAGACCAAAGAAGATAAATCCTTTGTAATCAATGCCTTCAGCAGCCAAACCTTCCACAGTGGGGCGCACGATGCGGTCTTCCACTTTCTGCATCCATTCTTTGGTGGCGAATGGCACCGGACTCACGCTGCCCATGCCACCTGTATTGAGACCAGTGTCGTGCTCGCCGATGCGCTTGTAGTCTTTGGCCTCTGGCAATATCTTGTAGTGACGGCCGTCGGTCAGCACAAAGACGGAACACTCCACACCACTCAGAAATTCTTCAATCACCACACGGGCAGAGGCGTTGCCAAACATGCCGCCGAGCATCTCGCGCAACTCTTGACGGGCCTCTTCGAGCGTGGGCAGTATCAGCACACCCTTGCCAGCGCACAAACCGTCAGCCTTCAGCACGTACGGAGGCTGCAAGGTCTCCAGAAATGCCATTCCTTCGTCGATGGTCGTGCCATCGAAGGTGCGATGACGGGCGGTGGGGATATGATGGCGCCCCATGAAATCTTTGGCGAAGTCTTTACTGCCTTCCAGTTGTGCCCCATGGGCAGAAGGACCAATCACAGGGATGTGCTGGGTGCGTGGGTCGGCGCCGAAGGTGTCGTAGATGCCTTTCACCAGTGGGTCCTCTGGACCTACCACCACCATGTCTATCTGGTGCTCACAGGCGAAGTCTTTCAGTGCATCGAAGTCGTCGGCCTTGATAGGCACATTTTCTCCTACCGACGTAGTGCCCGCGTTGCCTGGGGCAATATACAGTCGGTCTACTTTCTCACTTTGCGAGATCTTCCATGCCAAGGCGTGCTCTCTGCCGCCACTTCCCAATAATAGTATATTCATCTGATGATTGTATAATATTTGTTGAAGAGTTACTTTAACCAGTTTTTATAATTATTTCTTTATAAAATGCTTATAGTGGTTTACTTCAAGTAATCCTCGAAGTACTGTGTGATGCGCTCATGCAGGTGGGTACTCTTGTGCCCGCGCATGTTGTGGGGCTCGCCGGGATAGACGAAGAAGTCGGGCTGGGTACCTGCCGAGATGCATGCGTCGATAAATGAGAGGCAATGTTGGGGCACCACCGTCTTGTCGTTCATGCCCTGTATGATCTGCAACTTGCCTTTCAGGTTTTTGGCCTGATTGAGCAGCGAGGTTTTCTCATAACCCTCAGGGTTGGTCTGGGGGGTGTCCATATAGCGCTCGCCATACATCACCTCATACCATCGCCAGTCAATCACAGGACCACCGGCCACGCCCACTTTGAACACGTCGGGGTGGTTGGTCATCAGTGTGATGGTCATATAGCCGCCGAAGCTCCAGCCGTGTACGCCGATGCGGTCGCTGTCCACGTAGGGCAGTGAGCGCAGGTATTCCACACCTTTCATCTGGTCGGCCATCTCAATCTGTCCCAACTGTCTGAAGGTGGCTTGCTCAAAAGCCATACCACGGTCTTTGCTCCCCCGGTTGTCGAGGATGAAGAGCAGGTAGCCTTTCTGCGCCATGTAGGTCTCCCAACCGCGTGACATATAGTGCCAACTGGCCTCTACGTTGCGGGCATGTGGACCGCCGTAGACATAGATGACGGTGGGGTAGCGCTTGGATGGGTCAAACCCCACAGGCTTCACCATGCGGTAGTAGAGGTCTGTCACTCCGTCGGCTGCCTTGATGATGCCGCAGCTGTATTCAGGCACGTCATAGTCTTTCCAGGGATCTTCGGCCTGGAAGAGCATCTTGTTGGAGCGCTTGGCCACGTCGATGAGATTCACCTGTCGTGGGATATCGGGGGTGGAGAAATTGTCATAGATATGACTGCCCGACTTTGAGAGGATGAGGTCATGGTGACCACTCTCTTCCCATACGTTGCCATGCACGCCGTTGCCTTGGTCGAGCAGGGTGCGACGACCATTGGAGAGACTCACCTCATAGAGGTTGTTTTGGATGGGACTGGCCTCGGTCGAGAGGATGATGGCGCTCTTGCGGGAGGGATTGAAGCCCACGAGGTCGAGCACTACCCATTCTCCCTTGGTGACCTGGCGCAGCTGTTCGCCCTTGGTGTTCATCAGATAGAGGTGGTTGTAGCCGTCTTTCTGACTTTGGAGGATGAATTTGCTGGCGTCCCACGGTAGGAAGGTGATAGGAGTGAGCGGCTCCACATAGCGGTCGCTGTGCTCTTCATAGAGTACGGACAGGCGGTCGCCTGTGGTGGCGTCGTAGCTCACCAGTTGCATATCCGTCTGGTCGCGGTTGAGCTCAAAGATATAGAGGGTCTTGGAGTCGGGGCTCCACTGGATGTTGGTGAAGTAGCGGTCGGTGGGGTCGCCGGCTTTCAGATAGAGGGTCTTGCCCGTAGTGAGGTGATATACACCCACTGTCACGAGATGACTGGTCTCACCGGCCATTGGATATTT
Organism: uncultured Prevotellaceae bacterium; assembly: GCA_902780635.1. Lineage (GTDB taxonomy): Bacteria > Bacteroidota > Bacteroidia > Bacteroidales > Bacteroidaceae > Prevotella. Next base: position 73,080 of record CACZGH010000001.1, on the reverse strand, counting down.
GTCGGGCTCCTCTGTGGCGATGCGGGTGGAGTTGTTCACTTGGGGATAGTCGGTCACCATGCTCTGGTCCATACGATAGAATGCCAGACTCTGACCGTCGGGACTCCAGAAAGTGCCCTTGTAGATGCCAAACTCGTCGCGGTGCACACTCTGTCCGTAGACGATCTCGCGGCTGCCGTCGGTGGTGAGTTGCCGTTCTTGTCCTTGTGCGTCGACCACGTATAGCTGGTTGTCTCTTACTGACGCACAGGCTTTCGATGACTCGCTCCAGTCGAAATCGCCGGCTCCTCCCACCTGTCGGAAGACCACTTCTTTCGCTTTCCAGTCGTAAAGGATGTGGCTGTCGCCGTTGGACAACAGTGTGAGGGTCGTACTGGGGTAGGGGAAGCGGGCATAGTCGAGCCGGGCTATCTTTGCTTTCTCGTCATTGAAGACTTGGTTGACGTCGTCTAAAGTGAAGAGGGTGGTCTCCTGCAGGGTCTTCTTGTTGATCTGTGTGCAGGCGTCACGGTCGGTGCGCACCAGCTCGTCGCCCCACCAGGCATAATAGACTTGCTTCGGTGTCATGTTACGATAGTTGGAACCGCCGAAGTTGAGGTCTTCCAGGGTGAACTGCTTATGTTGAGCCATCATGATGGTAGTGAGAAGAAGCAGCGCCAGGGTGGCGATGCTTCTCATAGGGTTAGTCGTCTTCATAGTGCCGGTTGTTTTTGGTGCCGTATTTGCGGTCGGATTTCTGACCACGGTCAAAACGCTTGCCCCCACGGTCGTCGCGGCGGCCATCACGCCGATCGTCACGGCGGTTGCCACGTTCGTCACGGCGATTGTCCCTGCGGTCACGGTCACGCCCTTGCCGCAGGTCGCTGCGGTCATCACGTTTTTCTTTCTTCTTGAATTCATCAAATTTGTGATGATGGAAGGTGAAGGAGCGGATGTCGCCCTCTTCATTTTCCGCCTGCTCGTCCAGGCGTTGTTTGAACTCACGGTTTTTCTTGAAACGGTGCTTCTCGGCCATTTGGGCTTTCTCCTCATCAGTCTTGACGACGCCACCTTCGCTTCTGAAAGTTTTCAGTTTACCCTCGAAGATGGAGTATTTGCGAAACTCGCATTCCAGTGAGCCATTAAAAAGAGGTATTTTGAGCGACGGACGAAGTCCTATCTGCTCGAAGCATTCCTCACGGTAACTGAGTATCCAGGCCTCGTTGCCGGTGAAGGCGTGCTTGAGTTTCTCACCTATCATACGGTAGGTGCCTAGCAGGTCGGGGGTGGAGATGCGCTCACCATAGGGTGGGTTGGTCACCAATATGCTTTTGTTCTGAGGCTGGGTGAAGTCTTTGAAGTCGCCCTGCTCGATGGTGATGTCGTTGGTCAGACCTGCGGCACGCACATTCAGTCGTGCCTTACCCACGCACTTCAAGTCGATGTCATAGCCGTAGATGTGGTGCGTGAACTCTCGCTCCTGACTGTCGTCATTATAGATGGTGTCGAAGAGGTCTTTGTCGAAGTCGGCCCATTTCTCAAAGGCATATTCCTTACGGAACACCCCAGGGGGAATGTTGCGGGCTATCAGCGCAGCTTCGATGAGCAGGGTGCCGCTGCCGCACATGGGGTCGATGAAGTCGGTGTCGCCTTTCCAACCGGTGAGCAAGATCATGCCGGCGGCCAGCACCTCGTTAAGGGGAGCTTCCACAGACTCCTGACGGTAGCCACGGCGGTGGAGCGACTCTCCACTGGAGTCGAGGCACAACGTGCAGTCATCCTCTGCGATGTGGATGTGCAGGCGGAGGTCAGGGTTGGCCACCGAGATATTGGGACGGCCACCGGTTCGCTCACGAAACTGGTCGACGATGGCGTCTTTGACTTTGTAAGAAACGAATTTGGAGTGACGGAATTCTTCTGAGAATACCACGGCGTCTACAGCGAAGGTCTTGGTGTTGTCTAAGTATTGTGACCAGTCGGTCTTTTTCACTTCGTCATAGACGGCGTCGGCGCTTTTCGCTTTGAAATGAGAGATGGGTTTCAGAATCTTGATGGCAGTATGCAGCTGGAAATTGGCGCGGTACATCAGTTCTTTGTCGCCTTTGAAAGATACCATCCTGCGGCCAATCTGTATGTCGTTGGCTCCTAATTGGGTTAGTTCTTGTGCCAAAATGGGCTCCAGACCCATGAATGTCTTGGCAATGAGTTCAAATTCCATTATTTATTGTGTTCAGTAAGATGACGATGCAAAGTTAATGAAAAGGGAGAAAATGGCAAAATGAAATCATATTTATTTTATAACAGGCATGAACATCGGTTTTTTTTTCTTACTTTTGCCGTCGAAACCATTTCTTGAAAAAATGATGCGAATAGTAGTGTGCCGCCGTGTCGCTTTGCGATGCTTGTCATGCCTGTTTTCACTCTTCCCTTTGTGGATGATGGCGGGCGAGTATGAGAGATATTATACCCAGTTGCCTGTCAGTTTGTCAGAGCCGATGGCGCCAGTGATTCCCGACCACAGGGTCACGGTCACCGACTTCGGTGCCGTGGGCGACGGAGTGCAGAGCGATACCGAGGCATTCGCCAAGGCCATCAGTGCCCTTACCAAACAAGGGGGCGGCCATCTGGTGGTGCCCGCGGGTGTCTATCTGTGCGGGATGATCTCTCTGAAAGACAATATCGACCTGCACTTGGAGCGCAATGCGATGCTTCTCTTCTCGCCCGACAAGAAAGACTTTCTCAAGGTGGACCCGGCCACAGGACAACTCGCCACAGACAAGGCCACTCCTGCCATCTCAGCCAGCAAACGGCGCAACGTCAGCATCACTGGCGAGGGCATCATCGACGGCAACGGCGAGTGGTGGCGCGCCGTGAAGCGCAGCAAAGTGAGCGATGTGGAGTGGAAAATGTACACCGATCTGGGCGGCACGGTCGCAGACAACGGCAGCCTTTGGTATCCTTTTCACCTGAAGTATTTCGATGACATCGCCTCTGACGCCAAGAAACAGGAGGGCATGAGGACGCATCTCATCCGCCTCACCGACTGCGAACGGGTGCTCATCCAGGGCGTGACGGTGCAAAACTCTCCCAAGTTTCACATCGTGCCTCAGCGCTGCAAGCATGTCATCATCGACGGGGTGACGGTGCGCTGCCCATGGAACGCACAGAATGGCGATGGCATCGACTTGATGCAGTGTCAGGAGGCGCTCATCGTCAATTGTACCGTTGATGTGGGCGATGATGGCATCTGTATGAAGGGTGGCGTGGGAAAAGAGGGACTGAAGTATGGTCCCTGCCAGAACATTCTCATCCAGGACAACACGGTGTTTCATGCCCATGGTGGTTTTGTCATCGGGTCGGAGTTCTCAGGTGGTATGTACAATATCGTGGTCAGGAAAAACACGTTCTCCTCCACCGATACGGGACTGAGGTTCAAGAGTGGGGTAGGGCGTGGAGGCAAAACACGTGATATCTTCATATCCGACATCTATATGAGCGACATCAAAGACCAAGCCGTCGTGTTTGAGACATCATACGCCGACCGTCCCGTGGGCAGCGATGGTGCTCCAGTTCAGCCCAAACAGGAGGATTTCATACCTGAGTTTTCCGATATTCACATTCAGCGTGTCGTCTGTCGGGATGTCAAGACGGCCGTGGCAGCCCATGGCACCCTCGAAATGATACATGATATCTTCCTCGACGACTGTGTCTTCTTCTATTTCAAGCAAGACAAAAGCATCGATCACCCAGATATGATCTCATTCAAAAATGTGAGCTTCCACACGTATTAAAACCTAGGAGGTCGGCCCTCCGAGCCCGACAGATAATACCTCCCCCGCCCCCTCCAAAGGAGGGGAGGTAGAAGTAAGAGGTAATTAGTAATTGGTAAATAGTAGATAGTAAGAGGTGAGAGGTGAGAGGTAAGAGGTGAGAGGGTGCCTCAGCCACGCACCAATGATGCCACCACTGTTCCAAGCACAAACCATGCCGCCACTGTTCCAAGTTTACACCGATGCCGCCACTGTTCCAAGTTTACACCGATGCCGCCACTGTTCCAAGCGGTTTTGCCGCTTGGGTAGCATGTCGTCTACCCATCGCTAGCTATCCTTTCCGCCATCTCATTTAAGTGGAGCCATCTCCCTTCCTTTCTATAGTTGCGGATGGTCGTATGTGGCCAGAAACCAGATGGCGACTACAATGAGTTGGTGGAGCAGTTGATCCAGGCCGTATACGATCCAATATGGTTTTCTTCGTGCATCCGCCAATAGTGGGATAGCCGAAGTGATGCGTGCTTTGAAGGTGTCGATGGCGAAATGAGATGTGAGTTCCAATCCCATCAACAAAAGAAGTGTTTCTAGGTCGACACCGAAGAGGAAGATACACACACCCATTAGCAGGGCGTGGACAGCGGCGTGCAGCAAGATGGGCCATACGTTTTTGCCGTCAGCTTTCGCCCTGATCATAATGGGCATCGTGAGGCAAAAGTCAGCCAAATAATGGCAGATCAACAGGGCGATGAGTAGCAAGACCGGATTCATCAAACAAATGGTTATTGGTTGAGATACTGCCAGGAACGGAGGTACTTGCGTAGTCTTTCCACGTCATGGTCAGAGATTTCTTTCAGCCTCCGGATGTCCATGTTGTCTTCCAGGTCTGCTTTTTTCACCTCTTTGCCGATTTCATTTTTTGCGGCTCGTTTGATGAAATCATCATACGTCTCTCCCTCTTTTTTGGTGACAGACAGCACAGCTTCGACAATTTCTTGTGTGAAACCCTCTTTTAGCAGGCGTTCCACAGTGACATCCGTGTCTTCTATTGTGTCATGGAGGAGTGCCACGATTTTTGCCTTGAGGCTGACACACCGTTCTGCCACCCGTATGGGGTGCATGATATATTCACGGTCAGACTTGTCTTTTTGGCCATTGTGCGCCTGGATAGCGATTCTTAATGCTTGGTCGTACAGTTCGTTGTAGGTCATATGTTCTATTTTTACTATTACACAACTTTCGCGGGCTCAAGTTGTTAGGCTGTTGACAATTCCGTGATGTTACATTGATAAATTGTATTTCTCTTGATCCCTTTTCATCACTTGCAGTAATTCTTTCGATGAATATTGATGATCAAGTTGTCCTCTGCGTCCATCTTGTCCATTAGTTCATCGAAAGAGTGTTCCATTTTAAACTGCAATTCCTCTGGGTACAAAGGATATAGTTGGTAGAAAGCCACTTTCTTGCCGATTAAGCCCAACTTTAGCGGCTTCACCTCCTGGCCATTTTTCCCAATGGAAGACATCAGTACGCAGGAATTGAATCCTGTGTTTTCTGCAAGAGGACTTCCGTCTTCTGTCAACTGAACATCATGGGAATCGCAAAGCCAGTCTTCCGCCCTGATAGGCAGGCGTGCAATGGTTTTCAGCATTCTGATAGGCCAGTAGTCTTCCTCCTTGCTCGACTGCAGATTCCAATCCTTAGGAAGAAAGATCACATATTCCGCCCTGTCGCATACATACGATCTCAAATCTTTAGGAATATTCATCTTATATGCCCCAGCGCCCATCGTGATAAGTTTGTAATAAGGCTGTTCCTCTGTAGGTGGGACAATGACGATGTCGCAATGGATGTCGGGCGACACCATTTCATGACCCACGATATCAGATTTACCGTATTGCTGCTCAATGTAGTCGGAAACCTTATCCCATTCTTTTTCTGAGTAAGCATACTGTAGTACAGTCTCTTTTCTTTCTTTTTCCATGGATGGTGTCGTCTGAGCGTAAGTCGTTGTGACCAACGCGGTTATGAACAATGAACTAACGAATAATCTTTTGCAGAACATAAAATTAATTCAAGTTTTGCATGATGCTTATAGCACTGTCTTTTCACTTTCTCCCACAAAATTACGTATAAAAAACCATCCTGACAACAAAGACAAGTTTTTTTTCGACTCAACGGGGAAAAACACTTTTTATTTGCCGCACGTTTAAAAAAACAACAACTTTTTTCGCTTTTCCCTCATAATTGATTAATTTTGCATCCGATATTGGTGATACTGGGTGTTCCACCCATGTATAGAGGGAATCAGGTGCAAATCCTGAGCAGTACCCGCTACTGTCATCTCCATTATGAAAAGTCAAGAAAAGCCACTGAATGTATCGGGAAGGCAGACTTTTCGGAGAGAGCCAGGAAACCTGCCATGTCGCAAAAATACGAAACAAAAGCCTCGGGAATAAGGCCAAGTGAAGTTGTTTCATATTTATATAATGTAATGAAAAGACTGTTATTGATAATAGTCTGTCTGTCATGTATGTACGTTCGTGCCCAGACTCCAAGTAAAAAGAGCCAGCCGAACGATACGATTACATTGGACAACGTGACAGTGACAGGTAAATCGAAGACCCAGCGGCTGCGTGAAGGGGCCTTCTCTGTCAATGCCATCGACATCCGGTCGGTGGCCAGTAGCATTAGTTCGCTCAGTAGTCTGGTGGACCGCACCGCAGGTGTGAAAATCAGGGAGGAGGGTGGTGTAGGCTCCGACTTCGACCTGAGCATCAATGGTATGTCGGGCAACTCCGTGCGATACTTCATTGACGGTGTGCCGCTCGACACCAAAGGTTCGGGCGTGACTCTCGCTAGCCTGCCTGTGAACCTCATCGAACATATCGAAATCTACAAAGGAGTGGTGCCCACATGGCTCAGTAGCGATGCGCTGGGCGGTGCAGTGAACATTGTCACTAACCGCCGCAAAACCAACTATTTGGATGCTTCATACGGCTTCGGGTCATACCACACTCACAAGGGCGACCTCAACGGGCAATTTGTGCTGCGCAACGGCCTCACCATCCGACCCACCTTCGGCATCAACGCCTCGAAAAACGATTATATGATGAAGGGGGTTGAAGTGTGGGATGAAGAAAGCCGTGAATATGTGGCTGCTGACAGAAGGCGTTTCCATGATGACTATTTCTCCTTTCTCGGACAATTGGAAGTAGGCGTGAGAGACAAATGGTGGGCGGACGATTTCTTTGTTGGTGCCTCCTTCAACAAGGTGGAAAAAGAAATACAGACAGGACAGATTCAGACCAAGGTGGTGGGAGAAGCGGAAAGACACACCAAAGCGTGGAACATATTCGCCAACTACCAGAAGCACCATTTCCTGCTACCCAATCTCAGCACCACTCTGTCGCTCTCGCATACGTGGGACCATTCTGAGACCGTAGACACTACGTATCGTAAATACAATTGGAATGGTGAATACATCAAGAGCTCACGAAACGAAATCACCGGAAGGGCACGTTCGCTGCGCCACTACAAACGACCGTTGACCATCGGGCGCGCCGACCTTACATACACTATCGCCGAAGGACACCTGGTCAACATGAGTTATGCCCTTAACCGAACGGGCAACGACCGATGGGACGAGGTGGACAAGAGTTTCGAACCTGCCAATGACATTCTGGAAAAACACATCATCGGACTGGCCTATAATCAGTCACTCTTCGGAGGAAGGATGGCCAACACCTTCTTTCTCAAGGACTACATCAATCATCTTGACATCCGACAGACAGACATCCCAACAGTGACGGGCTCCAGGGATGTCCAAGGCTCTTCCACCCAAAACGACTTAGGCTGGGGAACAGGACTCCGTTTTCAACTGATGGAACCTTTGTCGGTCAAGGCAAGCTATGAGCACAGTGTCAGACTGCCGTTGGCAAGGGAGTTGCTGGGCAATGGTACCACCATCTACGCCAATGTCGCCTTGGAACCAGAGAAGAGCGAGAATGCCAACCTCAGCCTCTTCGGCACACTGAGATGCAACGACCACACCCTCTCCTATGAGGCGAGCGGATTCCTTCGCCATGTGGACAATTACATCCAGCCGCAGGTGTCGGAGAAGGAAGGCATGATGCAATATGTCAACGTGCCGGCGGTACATATCAAAGGCATCGAAGGAGAGTTGCGTTACGACTGGCAGCAGCGACTGCAAGTGGTGGGCAATGTGACCTGGCAGGATGCACGCGACCGCATGGAATTCAAGAGCGACGGCAAACCCTCCGTCACCTTCAACAACCATGTGCCCAACCGCCCTTGGTTCTTCGCCTCAGCCGAGGCACACTACCATTTCCGCAACCTTTTTGCCAAAGGTGACCATCTGCATCTGGGTGTAGACTACCAGTGGGTACACTGGTTTTATCTCTCATGGGAAGGCTACGGAGCACTCGACACCAAGGCACGCATTCCGGAGAAGAACATTTTTGGCGCTCAGGCCACCTATTCTTGGCACCAGGGACGTTACAACCTGTCGGTGAGTTGTGACAACCTCTTCGACCGCACCATTTATGACAACTACAAGTTGCAGAAACCGGGCCGAACCCTTTTTGCCAAATTCAGAATCCTTTTGCAATCATCCAACCAACATTCATTATAAACAACAGACAAAATGAAAAAACTGAAATTCTTATTCACCATGCTGGTGTTGATGGCAACCGTCAATGCCAGCGCTGAGGGAATGCAGTATGTCGTGTTCGACCTGAAGGACGGCACGCAGACTGTCATCGCCCTCCAGGACAAACCCGTCATCACCTGCCAGGGCGGCGAACTGAAAGTGACAGTGGCAGGCCAGCAGAAAGTGTCCGCACCACTGGACGACGTGGCCAAATATTATTTTTCGGACACCCCTTTGAGCATTTTCGAGATGACAGAAGAGAAGCCACGCATCGAGTTGGGACACCTCTATATCGCACATGCCAAGGCTGGTGATGTGGTGCGTGTCTATACCACCGACGGACGGATGGCTGGCACCTTCCGCATCGCAGACAACGGCAGCGCCGACATCGACCTCACCACGTTGGGCAAGGGACTTTACATCGTGAAAACACCAAAGACCAGCATCAAAATCCTGAATCAGACTATTACTCGCTTTGACAGCAACCATGATGCTGTGTCTCGGCATCCATGCCCAGAACCAGTATGTGATGAAAATCCTCAAGACCGACGGCACGACGGTGGAAATCAATGTTGATGACATCAAGGATGTCACATTCGACGAGTTGGAGGAACCCTTCATAGATGTGCCCCACCACTTCGACCTCACCGTTACCGTGGGCAAGCAGGGTGGCATGGGACGCGACCTCACTACCATCATGCAGAGCCGCACCTCTCTGGACGGGGGAGCAACTGTCGATTTTAAGAACATGGGTGCGGAAATCAATGCCGACTACTCCATGGAGATGATCCTCAAAGGCAAGTACTATTACCAGGTGCCCGTCTCGGCAGACCGTTTTGTCAAACTGCAGTTCGTCAACAACAAGATGCAGGTAGTGCAGGCACAGCCATTCAAAGAGAACACTTACAATACCCGTCAGTACTGCCACGCCTGGACCAGCGACAACACCCTCGTCATCATGGCTGCCAACGGTGACAAGAACGCCATCGTGTGGACCAAACTCAATACCGACAATATGAGCATCATCAGTGAGGGTACGCTCAGCCTCCAGGTAGCCGACGGCTACGACAGCTTCACCACCAGCGGCATCCTTGCCTACCGTGAGAGCGACAACAAACTGTTCTATTTCTACTACAACAAGAAAGGGTCGGGAAGAACTGCTAAAAACGAGCCTTTCTTCCATACAGCTGTCATCAATGCCAACACGATGGCTGTTGAGCAGGATATCATCAACAGCGAGGCCAACGAGATGGCTGGCTCTGCCTATGGCGAACTGCTCCAGCAGACCACCTTCTTCGATGAGAACGGCAACCTCTACCTTGTCGCATTCAGCGATACTGAGATTGGAGAGGAAGGCAAGTTGCTGCGCATCAGCAAAGGCAACTACAACTTCGATGCAGGTTATAACGGATTTCCCAATTCTGACGGCAAATTGCTGACCGTTCAATATCTTGGCAAAGGAAAAGTGTTTACTTATTCAAGAAATGACGCCCTCACTGAGGATGACGGCAAGGGCGGAACAAGAAAGGCCAATCAGATTGACAGCTACAGCCACTACTACAGTGTCATTGACCTCAATGCCAAAACACGCACACGCATGGCCTTCAATGGCTCCAACATCGACTATAGCAGCGGTCGCTTCTCACAGCGTTCCGCATTCGACAGGGGCGCAGGTAAGGTGTTCTTCGGTGTCAACACGAAAAGTGCACAACCCTGCGTTTATGTCTATGATGTCGCCACCGGTGCGGTAAGTAAGGGCGTCGACGTGGCAGAAGGCTACTATTTCGAGCAAATACGCCTCGTTGAGGACTAACTATGACCAAGCGATGAGAAAACTGTTTTTATTCATTACCATAACCCTGTGCGCGGCATACGTCCGCGCACAGGACGTTGTAGAGCCTCCCACAGCCATTTTGATGGTGCATTTCGGTACCACTTATGATGACACGCGCGCAAAGACCATTGATGCCATCAATGAGAAAGCCCGGCAGGCATTCGCCGGCATGGAGGTGCGCGACAGCTATAGTTCACGCATCGTCATCCAACGGCTGAAGTCGCGTGGCGTCAGTAAGGCCAATCCTGTGGAAGCCCTTTTCCGACTCCGTGCTGATGGTTACACCCGAATTTTCATCCAGCCCACCTACATTATCGATGGGGTGGAGATGGATTTGCTGAGGCGTGAGGTCGAGCAACTACGTTCCTTTTTCACCGACATTACCATCGGAAAACCATTGCTTTACGACGTGGAGGATGCCATGCATGTGGCCGACATCCTGGCCAGACGTCATCCCGTCGACAAGAAAAAGCGCGAGCATCTGCTGCTAGTAGGCCATGGCACACCCACCCCGGCCACAGCGCTTTATTCCCAGATCGACTATATGCTCAAAGCATCTGGCAATGCCAATTGCCATGTGAGCACCATCGAGGGCTACCCTACACAAGAGGATGCCATCCGTCTCATCAAGTCGGCCAAAGGCCGGAAAGTGACACTTGTGCCGTTCCTCTTCGTGGCTGGCAACCATGCCCAAAACGACATATCCAAGGAATGGAAAGAAACGTTGGAGCAAGAAGGACTTCAGGTGGAGTTGCATATCGAGGGCCTTGGCGAAGTGCCTGAAATTCAAGACATCTATATCGAGCATATTAAAAAACAGATAGAAAGATAATGAAGCAACACAAATGGCTTCTCTGGGTCGTCATGTTCGGCATCCTGGGCATGACGGGCTATGCTGCATGGCATCACTGGATGGCACCCACGCGCATCCTTGTAGTCAATGCGTTGGAAGCGCAGCAGGCCGACTTCGTGCTCAACAACGACTCCCGACACATTGAAGTCACGTGCATGGAAGCCGACGAGATGCACGACATTGACGACTTTGACGCCATCATCGTCTATGCACGTCGTATTTTCCTGAGTGACGAACAGATGGAGGAACTCGGGCAGGCTGCCAAACAGGGCATTCCCATCTTCACCAAGACCCTACGTTCCAGCGACTTTGTAGCGAACCGCAATCTCACCACTGAGCAGATAGCCACGCTTCAGCGCTACTTCGACAACGACAACCGCCAGAACTACCGCAACGGTCTGCGCTATTTGCGCCACATCGCCACCCCACACCGCTGGCGCGACCAAGAGGTGGAAGCCCCTGTGGAGGTGCCGGCCAACATGTTTTACCACCGAAAATATGGGCAGTATTTCAAGACAGCTGATGAACTGACAGCCTATTTGCAAGAAAAAGGCATGTATCACCAGAATGGTCCAAGGGTGGCTTTTATTTCTGGCATATCGTTCCCGATGGAAGGCAACAGGGAGCATGTTGACACCCTGATTTCGATGCTTACAAAGAAAGGGATAAACGTGTATCCTTTGACGGCCATGGGGAAGATGCGTGACAAGATGCTGAGCAGCCTCAAGCCCGACGCTGTGGTTTTCATGGCAATGGGAAGGATTGGCAACGACACGCTTGTGCATTGGCTCAATGAGCACAACATACCGCTTCTCGCACCCTTTCCGCTCTCTTGCAGCCACGACGACTGGATGAACGAGTCGAGACCCATGTCGAGTGGCTCAAAGAATGCGCGCATCGTCATACCCGAGATTGATGGTGGAATAGCGCCTTTCTGCATCGGCACACAAAATAAAGACCAAAAAGGTTTCTACAAACATACGGCCGAGGTGGAACGTTGTCAGATGTTTGTCGACTACATATGCCACTATCTCTCTTTGCGGACAAAGCCCAACAAAGATAAGCGCATTGCCATCGGCTATTTCAAACGCCCGGGCAAGGATGCCTTGCTGGCAAGCGGCATGGAAGTTATCCCCTCTATGTACAACTTCCTCCTTCGGCTTCGCCAGGAGGGGTACAACGTGGACGGGCTGCCCGGCAGCCTCGAAGCTTTTGCGCGACAGGTGAAGACAGAAGGTCTCGTGCTCGGCTCTTATGCCAAGGGTGCGCAACAGGCGTACTTGCATAAAGGTCATCCGGTCTGGTTGTCCAAGGCAGAATATGAGAAATGGGCCAAGGAAGTGCTTGCACCAGAGAAATATGCAGAAGTGACAGCACGTTACGGAGAGGCTCCCGGCAGCCTCCTCGCCCAAGGCGACAGTATCGCAGTGGCCTGCCTAAGGTTTGGAAACGTGCTGCTGTTCCCTCAGCCACGTCCGGCATTGGGCGACGATGACTTCAAGCTTGTGCATGGCGTGAAGGTACCACCGCCACATAGTTACCTGGCACCTTATCTGTACGTACAGAAAGGTTTCGGGGCCGATGCGCTCATCCATTTCGGAACACACGGGAACCTGGAGTTTACCCCAGGGCGCGACGCTGGCATGAGGAAACAGGACTGGAGCAGCCAACTGATAGGAGCGACACCTCATTTCTATTATTATACGACGGGGAACATCGGCGAGGCGGTCATCGCCAAGCGCCGTAGCCAAGCCGCATTGCTCACCTATCTCACACCCCCATACGCTGAGAGCGGCATGCGGCAGAAATATGTCACACTGCTCAATGATGTGCACAAAGCGGTGGAGACAGGGGGCAAGAACATCGCTTTGGTGAACGACATCAAGAAAAGAATCGTCAAAGAGGGACTGCATCGCAGCCTTTCGCTCGACAGCATACCCACCAAGCCCTATACATTGGAAGAATTAGAGCGCATCGATGCTCATCTGGAGGAATTGTCGAATGAGAAGATGCAGGGGGCCTTCTACACCATGGGGCAACCTTACACCGACGAACAACTGAGGCAAACCATCCTCGCCATGAATGCCGACCCTCTAGCCTATGACATGGCACGGAAAGACCAACAACAAGGGCGCATCACCGACCAACAGGCACGCGACTACGCCTTCGTGGCGCACCATTACCTGCCCAAGGCTCGGCAACAAGTGCTCTCCACCTACCGCACGTCAGAGGAAGCCAAACAGATTCTCCGTTCCACAAAAGCCGAAATCGACAACATGATCCGGGCGCTCAATGGTGGAAGCATCGCTCCTGCTCCTGGAGGCGACCCCGTACAGAATCCCAATGTGCTGCCTACGGGGCGAAACATGTTCAGCATCAACCCCGACAACACCCCCGATGCCCAGGCTTGGGAGGATGGGAAACGGTTGGCCGAGAACACCCTGGCGCAATACAAGAAGCAGCATGGAAAGTATCCCCAAAAGGTGTGCTACACATTCTGGGCTGGTGAGTTCATCGCCACCGGAGGCGCCACCATCGCACAAGCATTATGGATGCTGGGGGTGGAACCCGTGCGTGATAGTCAGGGACGCATAGGCAGTCTCCGAGTGGTGCCGGCCAAAGACCTCCATCGACCTCGTGTCGATGTCGTCGTACAAGTGAGCGGACAGTTGCGCGACATCGCCGATTCACGCCTGAAACTCATCACAGAGGCCATACAGTTGGCGTCGGCCGAAAAAGAAGACTCCAACTTCGTGCGTCAGGGAACATTGGCACAGGAAAAGGAACTCATCGACGAAGGCGTGACACCCCAAAAGGCGCGTGAACTGTCCTCGCTGAGGGTTTTCGGTCCTGTCAACAATGGCTACAGCACAGGGATGATGAACTATATAGAGCGTAGCGGTCAATGGACGGATACGAAAGAACTGACCAGCGGATACCTCAACAACATGTGTGCCGCTTATGGTGACGAGCAAAACTGGGGCGTCTGCCAAAAAGATTTGTTCAAGGCGGCCTTGAAGAAGACCGATGTCGTGGTGCAACCCCGGCAAAGCAACACCTGGGGACCTATCTCACTCGACCATGTGTATGAATTCACAGGAGGGCTCTCCATGACGGTGAAGGCTTTGACAGGCAAGGAACCCGATGCACTGATGGCCGACTATCGCAACCGCTCCAACCGAAGGATGCAGGATGTGAAGGAGGCTGTGGACGTGGAGATGCGAACCACACTGCTCAATCCCTCTTTTGTAAAGGAACGCATGAAGGGTGACGAAGGTACGGCACAAATGTTTGGCGAGATGTTCCGCAACATCTTCGGATGGTCGGTCACCCGTCCTTCTTCTCTCGATGAGCATGTCTACCACGATCTCTATAGGATGTATGTCACTGATGAGCAGCATCTTGGTGTCAAGGAATATATGTTGCAGAAGAACCCCGCAGCCTTCCAGTCCATGACGGCGGTGATGCTCGAGAGCGCACGAAAAGGCTATTGGAAGCCTTCCAAGGAGCAACTCAGCACGACTGCGCGTCTCCATGCCAACATCACAAAGGAAGGTGGCGCCGCATGTACAGACTTCGTATGCAACAATCAGCCGCTTCAGCATTTTGTGGAAAGCCAACTTCCTGCAGGAGAAGTGAAAGAATACAAGCGGCAAATGACATTTGCCAAAGGTCAGCGCAGCGAGAACATGGTGCTCGAGAAAGTAGGTGGAGACTCTGGCGCTATGGACTCATCGCCAGTGACGGTAATTGTTGCTGTTGTGGTGGTGTCCATCTTGCTGATAGGCATGATGGTATCGTTGCGCCGCAAAAACAAGACAGAAGAGTGACATGGAAATTCTGATATACATATTGATGATGCTGGTCGTGCTCAACTGCGCCATGAAAATAAGTCTGTGGCCTTTCTGGGCACGACTGGCATTCTCTCTTTTGCTAGGCGTGTTCGCTTATTGGAGCATCGACTATGCGGTCATGCAGTCAAAAACACAAATCGACAGTTGGATGCATCGTGAAGATGTGCTTCAAAGCATGGCCATCATCGTGACGTTGGAATCTGCCATAGGCCTGATGTATTGTTTTTTATGTTTCACCGATGACGGAAAGAGACCACGGAGACGTTTCTTTCGGCTCTTGCTCCATGCATACCCGAGCCTGTTGCTCTTCCCTGTGGTATTCTATGGCCTCACCAAGCTTATTTTCCTCCAAGTGGGTATGGGTTTTTCCACCACCAGCTTGCTTTACGCCATTGCCGTTGTAGTCGTGTCGCTGTCGTTTGCAGCACTGGCAAAATATCTGTTGCCGCAAAAAGACCTGCGCATCGAGGCTCATCTATGGCTGACGGTGATGGTGTGCCTTCTCAGTCTGCTGCTCACCCAGAACGGGGAAATCATCTATCACTCCCAAGTGAAGTCCATCGACTGGTTCTCGATGTTACTCACCTTGTCGGCTGCTGTCATTGTAATGGCAGTAGGTTTCATAGGGAATAGGATGAAATGGAAATTTAAGAATAACTCAAGAAAAAAAGAATAACATAAGATAATGGAAATAATCACAAAAATGTTTTTCGGGATCGCCAATTCGTTGCTCATCCCCGACATCATCTTGCTTATCGTGTTTTTTGTCCGTGCACTGGTTCTGCTTGGCAGCACGTACAATCAGTTCATGGTCAGAAGAAGGAACAAGCGGAGACTGACCACGGTTATCAAGGAACTGCAGCCCTCTGGCATTGGTTCCTTGCGGAATCTCCTGCCCGAAAAGCACGACTCCCTATTTACTGAGTACCTGGCCGACATTCTCGGCCATCCTGCCAACGAAGCCTATACCGACTATCTCATCACGCATTATGAGACGGAGGTGGCCAAGGATGTGAACCTTTCACGGCTGCTTACCAAACTCGGTCCTGTATTGGGCCTCATCGGCACGTTGATTTCCATGTCGCCTGCACTTGTAGGCCTTTCCACTGGCGACATCTCAGGCATGGCCTACAACATGCAGGTGGTGTTCTCCGCCACCGTCGTGGGTTTGGTCATCAGTGCAGTAGGCTTGTTCACCCAGCAACTGAAAACTCGCTGGTATGCCAAAGATGTCAACGACCTTGAATTTGTGTCACGTATTTATACTGAGTGCCATGAGAAGGAAGCGTAGGAGCACTTTGCTGCAAGATGATGACAACGACCCGCTGAGTGTGGTAGTCAACCTGTTCGACGTGGCGATGGTCTTTGCCGTTTCGCTGATGGTGGCGATGGTCATGCACATGAACATGACTGAGATATTCGGTCAGGAAGATTTCACCATCGTGAAGAACCCTGGGAAAGAAAATATGGAAATCATCATGAAAGAAGGTAAGGAAATCAATACTTACAAAGCCTCTGGTGAGAAAACAGATGGTGACGGAAACCATGGACGCCGTATCGGCACTGCCTACCAATTGGAGGACGGACGCATCATCTATGTACCCGACGAGGAATGAGGCTGCTGATGGGAAATGGCTGATGAAAGTCGAGATGATTATTTATTTAAGTTTCGCTTTCACTCAACTTCTTGTAGTTCAGGAGTTCAGGAGTTGCAGGAGTTCAGACAATAGCCCGAATTCACATCGTCATGCTCAATGGTCGTTTGCTGTGGTAATGTCTGAACTCCTGAACTTCTGTAACTTCTGAACTCCTCTCAACTTGCGAAAGTTGAGTTATTTAAAAATCAGCTGTGCAAAGTTGTAGAGACCATACTTCCAGACGACAAAGTTGTGCTGCCCGTCAGGATAGTTGATGAGGGTGCAAGGAATGCCATTCTCGTCGCAGAATGCCTTGAGCTGTGTGCTGTTACCCATCAGTCCATCAGCACCACCACATACCATCCAAAGGAGTTTGTTCTCTTTCTTCACCTTGTCCACATCAGGAATGAGCTGTGCAGCACGCTTTGTATTTGGTGCTGATGAGAAACCTCCTACATAAGCAAATACGTCCATATGTCCGAGCCCGAAGTTGAGAGACTGTCCACCACCCATTGACAGACCAGCGATGGCACGGTGGTCCTTGTCGGTGTACACACTGTAGTTCTTCTCGATGTAAGGAATGAGGCTTCCGATAAGATCCTTGTCGAACTCTCCAAATGCTCTGAACGATCCCATACCTCCTGCACGAGAGTCGTCCTTTTGTGCACGTCCGTTAGGCATGACGACAATCATGTCGGCTACCTTTCCGTCAGCATAGAGATTGTCCATGATGATGTTGGGCACACCACCGTCTTTGTACCACTCGTTCTCGTCGCCACCGATACCATGGAGCAGGTAGAGCACGCTGTATTTCTTCTTTTTATTGTACTTAGGTGGCAGATAGACGTTTGCTTTGCGGGTTGTACCTACTGATTCTGACTGGTATTCAATGAGCTCCACGGTACCGTGAGATATTCCTGCACGCTCTTGGTCGAATCCCTGTGGGGCTTCTTTGTATTCGTCGAATTTCACATGGTGGTTCTGAGGAGCGCCAAACATTGGAATGTTAGGCTCTTGTGCATTGGCTGTCATCATAAAAAGGGAAAGCAATGCTGTCAAATAAACTTTCTTCATTTGTTCAATGGGTTAATTAGGAAAACAACGTTACTGATTAGATGAAGTTTTGTAGGTAAAGTTTAAGATGTGTTCAATCAATTTTTTTACGAATACTCACTTTACCCTGTTAGGCATGAGGATTTCATTACCTGACGATCTTCGCTTTCTGCAAGTCTGTCATGTCGTCCCAGAACACCGCTGCGTCTGCCTCTGTGAAGCCTTCGTTGGACATTTCGTCAAGAATGGCCTTCAACAGTTCTTCGTCTGTCAGGTGCAAACCGTCAGCCACATCAATGGGACTTGCCACGATGTCACCGAGTGAGCCGACATGCACATTGGTCACACTGATGGTGTCGCCATTCTTACGTACCTTGATGCGAATGTTTGCCCCATATTCTGGCTTGATGTCCTTCAGTTGCCAAAAGAGCGCATGGTTCTGAAATTCGTTTGGATTGAAGGATTGTATGAGTTGTCTTAGTGTCATTCTTTTTTCTCTCAATCGTTTGGGTCGTTTGGAAACACAAGTGCCCGATAATTGTTGAGCTTGTTTTCCGCTTGTTTCTACAAAATTACATATTTAATCCCATCCTGACAACAAAAACAAAGGCTTTTCTTTTCTTTCCGCAAAAGAAAAACATTAAAAAGATGAGGTTCTCATCAAAATCCATTATATTTGTGGTGCAAACGAGCAGATCGATCAATGATTCAAGTCGAGCGAATGATATACTTGAATAACAAACAAAACCATTATAAATATGAAAGCGTATAGTTTTTTTGCAGCTATGCTGCTATGCCTGATGCCGTATATGGTTGAGGCGCAGGGAACAGATATCAACAGCCGTGACCTTCGCGGCAAAGTGGTTTATCAGGATGATGAAGTGGTGTTTCGCCAATTGGATGAGCATACATGGATAGGCAACGGGCATAGAGTGTATAATGAATCGCTCTACATCGTTGAGGGCAATGAGCGTGCTCTCCTGATTGATGCGGGGACATACATACCCGGGCTTGACAAAATTGTGGCAAAGATTACTTCCAAACCTGTCACCATGATGGCAACCCATGCCCATGGTGACCATGTGGGTGGGGTGGGGCCCTTCCCAGAAGTCTATCTGAATGCAGGCGACATGCCTATCGTGCCGATTAATTTGCGTAACTACAAGGGTCAGATCAAGTATCTACATGACGGTGAAGTGATAGACCTTGGCGGCCGTGAGATAGAGGTCATCTTCACCCCAGGCCATACTGCAGGAAGCACTACTTTCTTTGATAAAGCAAGACACTATGGATTCAGTGGTGATGCTTTTGGCTCTACCAATCTGCTGGTGTTCATCAACCTGTCGACCGTCATGTACACTTCCGAGAGGATAGAGAACTATATGAAGAAGAATGACATCCATTTCCTCTTTCCAGGACATTACAGTGGCGACAATTTGGAGACGCTCCAGCGTGTTACCGATATTAAAAACATGTGCCGCGAGATACTGGACGGGGAGCGTAAGCCGACAGTCAGCAACGGAAACAACGGAGGCAATGACATGATGGTTGACGACAACGGTGTCCGTATCAACTTCAGTAGCCGGACAGGAATGAAATAATCATGGGGAGATGAGGGTAACACTTGTGTCACTGTAACCTATACGGCACTAATCCTTCACTGCTTGTTCGCCGGCAGTGCGGTGGGTGTAGAGGAATTGGCTGATGGCTTCCTCGGCAGTCTCGTTGTCGCCAGAGGCGATGTTGTTGACAGCGCCATAGCCGAGGTATTTGCCTTTGCTGTCAAAGAAGGAATAGGCATAACCACCTCCACCCCTTGAAATGTCGCTTTTGACATGGCGCACCTTGAAGGCCACCTGCGACAGTGTATCGATCAGGGCATCGTAGTCTTTGTGGTCGTATTTCACTACGTCGCGGAGGATGAAGCCATTACGGCGGTCCCTATATAGCCAGGTGATGGAGTCGGGCGTGATGTCATAATCTGTCTGCACAGCGATACCTGAGTTGGTGTGCATGGAGTAGTGGATGGCGGTTGTTTCTTTTTTGATGGGGCGTCTCTTGCCCAGCAAGCCATGGTTGCCCGCATGGCATGTGGAGAGGCAAGTGGCTGTAGCCATCATGAATACGACAACCAACGTAATCAATAGTCTATTATCCATAATTGTTGCTTTTTGGTGCCAAAGATACGAATAGTCGGGCGGAGAACAAAATGAAAATTTCTTTTTTTACCAGAAAAAGGGAAAAATGTAGCCTCATATTTGATTGTTTCCATCTTTATGCTTACCTTTACACATCCAATGATCTCCGAGGGGGCAAAGGAAAATATAATTTAGGTATTTGAAAACAGACAAACGATGAAAAGAGTTATAACCGGGCTTGTATGCCTAGCTTGTTGTGCTGCCATGAGCGCACAGAGCATGAAAATGGTTGTCGGAAAAGATGGCGAAGTGGAGGGACGGTATGTCCGGACAAACGCCAATTCATACACCGTCGATGTGCAGGATACTTACGAAGTTCCCAAAGCGGGATTGAGAGTCGTCACCTTCAGCGCTGTCAAGGGGCAGGGCATCGTCTATCGCAATCAGGAACGGAAGGGTAACATCAACGTGAGGAAGGGACCTTCTCTCAAGTATGCCGTGGTGGCCAAAATCCCAGAGTTCGACGGCGTGCCCGACTGCTATCCCTGCCTTGGACTGGTCAAAGGCTGGTACAAGATCAAGATTGATGGCATGGTAGGATATGTGCGCAAGGACATGGCCTGCTGGGATGGCATGTGCACATTCTGAGTCGGGTGGGGATTATTTCTGCGTTAATCTTCTCAAATTCCTTTTCATTGTCGCTCTTTTTTTGTACTTTTGCAGATTGAACGCAAAGAAAAGGTAAACATGAGATATGCAATCATTGCGGCTGGAGAGGGCTCGCGGCTCGCAAAAGAGGGGCTGCAAATGCCCAAACCACTGGTGACTGTGGATGGGGAACACCTCATCGACCGGCTCATACGCATCTTTATGCAAAATGACGCCACGGGGATTGCTGTGATCTGCAACGACCTCACACCCCTTGTGAGCCAGCATCTGCACCACATCCAACAGCACGGACTGAATGGCCAGAAAGTGCCACTCAGTATGGTGGTGAAATCGACGCCCAGCTCGATGCACAGCTTTTTCGAGTTGAGTCCATTCTTGGCCGACGCACCGTTTTGTATGACAACCGTCGACACCATCTTCTCTGAGCAGGAGTTTGCTACCTATATCAAGGCTTTTCAGCAACTTTTGAATGATGGCCAATGTGCGGGTATGATGGGAGTGACCGATTTCATCGATGACGAGAGCCCGCTCTACGTTGGTGTGGATTCACATGACGAAATCAGTGGTTTCTACGATGAGCCTCATGGATGCAGATACATCTCAGGTGGTATCTATGGCCTCACTCCCGCTGCGATACAAACACTGAAGGGGTGTATGAGTCGTGGTGAGAGTCGTATGCGCAACTTCCAGCGGGCGTTGGTGGCTGAGGGGCAGCGGCTGAAGGCTTATCCTTTCAGCAAGGTGCTCGACATCGACCATGTCTCTGATATCGCCAAGGCGGAAGTATTCCTTCATCCTGCATCTGTATGAAGATCGTAGCTGTCAAACGCAAGGAATGCTTCTCACCCAACTCGGTGGAAAAGGACACGGCCATCCTGCGTGCTGTGGCAGACAAAATGGCACAGCAAGGAGAGGAGGTGACGATCCTGCCCGAAGAAAAGATAGAGGGATCGGCTGACGTGTGGCTGTCGATGGGGCGGCTGCCTGCCACCATCGAATACCTGAAACGCCAGCAGGACGCTGGGGCCTTGGTGCTCAACAGCGGCTATGGCCTGGAGCAATGCTCAAGGTCGCGTTTACAAGAAGTGATGAGAGCCAACGGCATCCCCATGCCAGCGGACACGGGCTCATACGGCTACTGGGTGAAACGTGGCGATGCCGCCGCACAGTCGGCACAAGATGTGGTCTATGCCGCCGATGAGGAGATGCTCTGTCGTGTCAAGGCAGACTTCCTTGCAAGGGGAATTCAAGACCTGGTGGTCAGCGCGCACGTGCCTGGCGACTTGGTGAAGTTTTATGGAGTGGGAGAGGACTTTTTCCAGACTTTCTATCCCACGGTTGATGGTATGACGAAGTTTGGCGACGAGCGGCGCAATGGCGCACCGCATTATTACATCTATGACCAGACCGCCCTGCAGGAGACTGTCGTGAGGCTGGCCTCGCTGGTGGGGATAGACATCTATGGCGGCGACTGTATCATCACGCCCGAGGGAGAATTCCGTATCATCGATTTCAACGACTGGCCTAGTTTCTCTCGCTGTCGTGAACAGGCTGCCGAGGCCATCGCCCGTCTGGTCAGACGTCTAAAAGCAAAAAGCGAATAGCAAAATGCAAACAACAAAAACAAAAACAAGCGACTATCAAAAAGTATCGCACATGAGTTTTAAAGAGATGCTCCGTGTGTCTTTCAAATCGGATGACACTGAGGAGTGGCTCGATGTGCATTTCACACGTCCCATCGGACTGGTCTTCGCGTTGGCTTGGATGCGTTTCAGCGTTCATCCCACTGTGGTGACGGTCGTGTCCATTTTCCTGGGCATTGTGGCTGGCGTGATGTTTGGATATCCCGACTTAGGTCATAACATAGCGGCTGTGTTGCTGATGATGCTGTCCAACTTCGGTGACTCCACCGATGGGCAGATGGCACGTCTCACAGGCAAGAAAACCCTGGTGGGGAGAGTGCTCGACGGCTTCTCCGGCGACATCTGTTTCTTTGTCATCTACTGCGCCATTGCCATCCGTCTTCAAGACCAGTGCATGCCGTATACAGACATACGGTGGGGACTGGGCATCTGGGCCCTGTGCGTTATCGCAGGTATCTTCGGCCATTCACCACAGGCCTCACTCGCTGACTACTACCGGCAGATCCATCTGTGGTTCCTCAAAGGAAAGTCAGGCAGCGAGCTCGACACTTACCGCCAGCAGAGAGACATCTATGAGCATCTGCCCAAGGAAGGACCGTGGTATGCACGGCTGTTCTATAAGTTGTTTTACTACAACTACGCCAATTACTGCAAGAGTCAGGAGAAACGTACGCCGGAATTTCAGAGATTGTATCACAACCTCCTCGAACGTTATGGCGACGCTGAGAACCTGCCTTCCGACCTGCGGGAGAATTTCCTCAGTGGAAGTCGCCCGTTGATGAAATACACCAATCTGCTCACGTTCAACACCAGGGCCATCTGTCTCTATATCGCTTGTCTCATCAACCAGCCGTGGATCTTCCCACTCTTTGAGATAGTGGTGCTGAGTTGCCTGTATGTCCATATGCACAAGAGCCATGAGACGCTCTGCAAAAACATTTTCACGAAATATCTGTCACCTGCACAATGATACGACCCAAAGGATTTATATTCGACTATGGCGGCACCCTCGACACACAGGGCTGCCATTGGGGCAAGATGATATGGCATGCCTACCAACGGGTGGGGGTGCCCGTCAAGGAAAATGACTTCCGCGACGCCTATGTCTATGCGGAGCGTACTCTGGGGCGCAACCCCATCATCCAGTCGTCGTACACTTTCCATAAGACGCTGCAAGTGAAGCTGCGCATCGAGATGGAATACCTCTGTGAGCAAAAGTTGCTCACGGGCGATGTAGACAGTTGGCAGTCGGCTGTACTTGAAGATCTGTACGGCGAGGTGAAAAGGACGGTTGCACAGAGCAGACAGGTGCTCACGCTTTTGGCGGCGCATTATCCACTGGTGCTGGTGAGCAACTTCTACGGCAACATCCATGTGGTGCTGGAGGAGTTTCAGCTCTCAGGGCTGTTCAAGACCGTCATAGAATCGGCGGTGGTGGGGGTGCGTAAGCCCGACCCAGCCATCTTCACCATGGGTGTCGAGGCACTGGAGATGAATGCATCAGACGTGGTCGTTGTGGGCGACAGCTTCACCAAAGATATCCTTCCTGCCATCAAGGCGGGATGCCGTGCCGTTTGGTTCAAAGGCGAGGGTTGGACGGATGAGGAAAATGATGCCACCGTGCCCGAACTGGTCATCACACAACTGCAGCAACTCATAGAAGTTTACTTATAAACGATCATTCGCTTATGACTGTTTTTATGGATCATACAACCAACATATTGACTATAAGAAGAAACAACCGTCCTGTCAAAGGGCCGTCTCCCTCTCGGAGAGGCTGGGTGAAGGCACTGCTGACGATGGCATTCCTTCTCCTCACCACGTCTGCCTTCTCACAGAGCCTTCTCAAAGGCATCGTGATAGACAAAGAGACGGGCGACTCTATCCCCTTCTCCAGTCTCATCTATAAGGGCAACCATGTGTCGGTGGCGGCAGGTGCCGACGGACGTTTTGAGATTGAGCGGCACAATGGTTGGACACTGACTGTCAAGGCCGTGGGCTACAAGTCGCAGACTGTGGCCATCAAAGGCGACACCCCTGCTTTTCTGACCGTCAGTCTGAAGTCGGAGGCTAAAAAACTGGACGAGGTGGTGGTGAAGTCGAAGCGCAAAAGCAAGTACAGCCGCAAGGACAACCCCGCCGTGGAACTGATGAAGCGCGTGGTGGCAGCCAAAAAGCGCACCGACCTGGAGAATTATGACTATTACCAGTATCAGAAATATCAGAAAATCACGCTGGCAGTCAATGATGTGACCCCCGCAGAACTAGAGGACGTGCAGAACAGGAAGCAGCAGTGGATGCTCGACCAGGTGGAGGTCTGCCCGATGAACAACAAGCTGATCATGCCGCTTTCTGTCGATGAGACGGTGTCGCAGCACATCTACCGCAAAAACCCAAAAAGTGAGAAAGATATCATCATGGGGCAAAGTTCTAAGGGTGTCAACCAGTTGATAGAGACTGGAAACATCCTTAACACGCTGCTCAAAGATGTCTTCACCGATGTCGACCTCTACGATGATCAGATACGTCTGCTGCAGTATCCTTTCACCAGTCCCATTGGCAAGGATGCCGTGGCCTTTTACCGCTTTTATATAGAGGATACGGTCTATGTGGGTACGGACAAGTGTTATCATCTGCAGTTCACGCCCAACAACCAGCAAGATTTCGGCTTCCGTGGCGAGATCTTTATCTTGGCCGACTCGTCGCTGCATGTAAAGAAGTGCAGCCTCACCATCCCCAAGAGAAGTGACGTCAACTTCGTGGAGAATATGAAGGTGGAGCAGGAGTACACCCGACTCGACAATGGCGAGTGGGTGCTCACTGAGGACAATATGATCGTGGAGATGACACTGACGAAATTTCTAAGCAAAGCCGTGGTGTTGCGTACCACATATCTCCACGACTACGCTTTCGATGAAATCTCCAAGAAGATGTTCAGGGGGAAGGCTGCCACACGTGTGGAGGCCGACGCCAAGATGCGTGGCGAAGACTTCTGGCAAGACTACCGTAAGGTGGAACTGAGCAAGAGCGAGTCGTCGATGGACAGCTTCGTCGAGCGTATCAAACAGATCAAAGGTTTCAAGTATATTATCTTTGGAGCCAAGGCGTTGATAGAAAACTTTGTCGAGACGGGCGGCCCGAATCATAAGAGCAAGTTCGACATCGGACCGGTCAACACTGTGGTGTCACAGAACTTTGTCGACGGCATACGTTTCCGACTGAGTGGACAGACCACCGCTTCCCTCCACCCGCATCTCTTCTGGAAGGGATATTATGCCTATGGCAAAGACACGAAAAACCATTATTACAGTTCGCAACTCACCTATTCTTTCAACAAGAAAGAGTATCAGCCCACCGAGTTCCCCATCCACTCCATCTCTTTCACTTCGGCATACGATGTGATGTCGCCCTCCGACAAGTTCCTCTATACCGACAAGGATAATGTGTTCACTGCTTTCAGATGGAAGAAAGTAGACCAGATGTACTTCTATAACCGTCAGGAACTGAAATACGACTGGGAGACAGACTGGGGATTCCGCACCAATGTCATCCTCAAACTCGAGAGTAATGAGCCGACAGGTGAGCTCGCCTTCCGCAAGTTGTACGACGGAAGCCCGGTCGACAAAATACGTACCTCGGAGATGACGGTGGGGTTCGTCTATTGTCCTGGACGCACCTATGTCAACACTAAGCAGCACCGTCTCCCGATCAATTTCGACGCACCGGAGCTGTCCATCATGCACACCATGGGTTTTGATGGCGTGCTTGGGGGCGAATACAAATACAACTATACAGAAGTGGGCATCTACAAACGCTTCTGGATGAAGAGCTGGGGCAAGATCGACGCACGTCTCAAGGCGGGTGCTCAGTGGAACAAAGTGCCCTTCCCACTGCTCATTATGCCGGCCGCCAACCTCTCCTATATCATCGAGCCGGGTACATTCACCTTGATGAACAACATGGAGTTCCTCAACGACCGCTTCGCTTCGGCCGACATCTCGTGGGACCTGAATGGAAAGATCTTCAACCGCTTGCCGCTCATCCATAAACTGAAGTGGCGCGAAATCATCGGCGTCAAGTGTATGATGGGACACCTCACCAATAAGAATAATCCGTTCTTAGCCGCCAATTCCGCCGATGATGTGCTCTTTATGTTCCCGGACGACGCTTATCTGATGGATCGTAACAGACCTTACTGGGAAATCCGTGCCGGTATCCACAACATCTTCAAATTCTTTGAGATAGACTATGTGCGCCGTCTCAGTTATACTGACTTGCCTGGTGTCAAGAAGGATGGCATCCGATTCACTTTCGAGTTCTCTTTCTGATAACAACTCAAAACGACGATATCAAAATGCGAAAAATCATCAATCCCTGGTTGCACAAAGAGGGGTACAACTGCTTCGGTTGTGCTCCCAATAACCCCATCGGCCTGCACATGGAATTCTTTGAGGAGGGCGACGACGTCATCAGCTTCTGGCGTCCGCAAGAGCATTATCAGGGATGGATCGGCGTGTTGCATGGCGGCATCATCAGCACGCTCATTGACGAGACGGCAGGATGGGTAGTGACACGCAAACTGCAGACCGCTGGTCTCACCTCACGGCTTAGTGTCAGTTTCCGCAAGTCGCTGTCGGCCACAGAGCCGCAAATCACCATCCGCGCCCGCATAGCAGATCGCAAGCGTCATTTTGTCACCATCCATGTGGAGGTGGAGAATGCAAAAGGTGAGGTCTGTGCCGAGGGAGATGCCATCTATTTCGCTCTTGGCGAGGAGAAAGCCCGCGAGATGGGGTTTCTGAATTGTGAGGTGGAACGAGAAACCATGCTCCCGTTCTAGAAGAATATAAAGATCAAAAAGGCTGAAGGAAGATGTCCGATGTAGGATCTCCGATGTTTGATGACCTATGTCTGATGACCCCTACAGGTTGATAGACTGGCTACAATGAAAAATACATAGATCAAAAAGGTGGAAAAAGGAGGAAAAAGGCAGAAAAAGGTGCCAAGGCACCCCCCAAAAAAAGTTGAAAAAAGTAGACAAACTGTAGGAGTGCGGGCCTCCGAGCCCGCAAAAGTACACAAAAAACTCTTTGTCGGGCTCGGAGGCCCGACCTCCTAAGTTTTAGTTGACAAATTGCTTGTTTAGTAGGCAAGTAGACGAGTAGACAAATTGCTTGTTTAGTAGGCAAGTTATTTCAAGAGTCTTCTCTCACCATTTACCATTATTTTGCACTAGAAGGGCGGGCTTGCCCGCATCAACAATCGCAACTTTGTTGCGTTAAAAATCATGCCGACCCTTTGATGGGTCGAGCATCCCTTAGTGTACGAGCGACTGGATAGGAGCGGTTGCATCCCTTTCCCTGGAAAGGGGAAGGGCCTTGGGTTGGGGTAGAGACCCTTCCTTAGGATAAGGAAGGGGAGGGTTGGTTGTGACCCTCTCAAGCAAACTGCTTGATATTAAGAAGAAAATAAAGATCAAAAAGGTGGAAAAAGGAGGAAAAAGGGAGAAAAAGGTGCTAAAGCACCCCCAAAAAAGGAAGAAAAAACAAGTAGACGAGTTGTTCAATCTTCCCTCCTTTGGAGGGGCGTGCGAGGTGCCATTTTTCGGGCTCGGAGGCCCGATCTCCTATTTAACTCTAAAGAGACAAGGGTTAAGAATCAGTCTGAATCCTTGTTCCTTTGCCTCTTGATACTTTTCGGGGTTGAACCTATATCGGATGGGAGCCGCCTTGGCCGCATTGATGGGACGTTCACCTGTTTCTTCCAGGATACCTAACTTCAACATTTTGCTGGAGAAGTGTCGGCGGTTGAAACGTTGCTCCAGAATCGTCTCATAGAGAGCCTGTAGCTGTGACATCGTGAAGACCTCTGGCAATAAACTAAAACCGATGGGCTGGAAGAAAAGCAGCTCCTTCAGGCGTTTGAGTGCCTCGTGGAGTATTTTGTCATGGTCGAAAGCCAGTTGGGGTATCTCGTTGACGGGAAACCACCGTGCGTCCTTGGCGTCGTCGCTTCCTTTGACGGAGCCTTTCTGCACCAGTGCATAATAGGCGATGGTGATGCACCGTCCGCGTGGGTCACGGTCCACGTCGGAGAAACAACCCAATTGTTCCATTAATCCTTTTTCCACGTCAAACGCTGTCTCCTCTTTCAATTCACGGAGAGCGCCTTCCTCTGTGGTCTCGTCCATATTCAGAAATCCCCCTGGGAAAGCCCAGCATCCTTTGTATGGTTCGAAACCACGTTCTACCAGCAGCACTGACAGACCTTCCTTGGCATCATAGCCAAAGATCACGCAGTCTGTCGTCACCGATGGCCGAGGATATTTGTAGGTGTATGTTCCTTTTGTTGTTTCCATTCTATTCCTTTTTTATTAAAGCTTCACTTTCGCTCAATTTCTTAATGACTATCTCACACATTCCCCAGATAAACATGCAGGATGCCCTCCTCTTGGGCGATGCGGCGGGCCATCTGCAAAGTCTTGAGAGGGGTAGGGGGAATGTCTTTCATACGGTATTGGGGGAAGAAACGGCTGAAGTGGAGGGGCGCATTAGAAAGACCATGGCTGCTCAGCCACTGGCACATCTGTCTGATCATCTCCGGGTCGTCGTTGACACCAGGGATGACGAGGTTGGTCAGTTCCAGCCAAACGCCCGCATCCTTCATGGCAAGGATGGTGTCAAGCACCACCGACAGTCGGCCGCCACTCACACGCTGATACGTCTCGTCGCTGAATGATTTCAGGTCTACGTTGGCTGCATCGAGCAAAGGCAACAGGTCACGCAAAGGCTCCTCGCACACATAACCTGCGGTGACGAGGATATTCCACAAACGGCGCTCGTGAGCCAACCGTGCCATGTCCGACACATATTCTATATAGGTGAGCGGCTCCGTATAAGTGTAGGCGATGCCAGGGCAACCTTGGTCCAGGCAGATTTCCACCACTCTTTCTGGCGACAAGTAGCCGCGCTCCACCTGATGGGGTGCCGCCTGAGAGATGTCATGGTTCTGGCAGTTGAGGCAATGGAAATTGCACCCTGTGCATGCGATGGACAGACATTTCGTGCCAGGGTGAAAGTGATAGAGCGGCTTCTTCTCTATAGGGTCGATGGCGAGCGCACAGGGATGAGCGTAGGCTTCGCTGATGAGCGTGCCCCCGCTATTGCGCCGACTGCGGCAGATGCCTGTCCTTCCCTCGGCGATATGGCAGTGGTGGGGGCAGAGCAGACACTCCACCTGCCCCTTGTCCCGCCGCTGGTAGTATTTACATTCGTGTGGGTTCATCAGAATACAATCGCTTCATAGACAAACAGTTCGGCATCTTTCCAGCCATCCCATCCCAGTCCTGCCTTGTCACGCGAACAGTGGCCCACAAACTCCTCTTTTGTCCAGTTCACCTCGTCGGCCACCTGTGGCAGGAACGTGCCGCTGCGGTAGCCCTTACGGATATAGATGCCATGGCGGTGCAGCTCAAACTCGTCTAAACTGTGGATGCGCTTTCTCGGTGTGAGGACGGATATCTCGATGCCAATCTTGTCCAGTTCGTCACGACGCAGCTCAGGGAAGCGCGGGTCTTCAAAAGCGGCCGACTTCGCCATCTCGCTGACCATCTCATAGAGAGGTGTGTCCTCGCCGAAATGACCGATACAGCCGCGCAGTTGGCCTCGCTTGGTGAGGGTGACAAACGCACCGCAGGGCTGCAGCAGGGTGGGGTGCTGCCGGCATTGGGCGGCACAGGTGACCACTGTGCTGTCGAAAGCGCTGAGAATGCTCTCCCGGGCCAGTTGCTTCAGCAGGCCTTTCTCTTCCTCTGTCAGCGTGAAGCCGGTGGGTGAGGCTTGGGCTCCTGCTTGACGAGTGATGGCGAAGGCGTGGTAGCCAACCACCCGTTGCGGGTCGTGGTGGTCGATGTCGCCTGAGTTTTGGTACAGTAAATGTTTGATCTCATAACTCTTGTTGAGCAGAAGCATGAGCGTGATGATGGGAAACTCGCCACAGGCACTGGTCTCGAGGTTGCTGATGCCTTTTTTGTCGTTGCTCTCGAGCGTGGCGATCAATTGTGCCACGTCACCGCTCATGATGGCCTTGCCCGTCAGGGCGTCCACCTCATAAGCGTCTTTGTAGGAGGGGTAGTGGGAGAAATCGCTGCTGATGATGAAGAGGTTGTCGTCATTGAAGTAGGGTCTCAGCACCTCAGCGATGTGTTGTAGCTGCATGTAGTTGTTGGTCGAGATGATGATTGGCACGATGGGTGGCATCTTGCCACCCCAACGCCGCTGGAGGAAGGGCAGTTGCACTTCCAGACAGTGCTCCCGGTCATGGGCTTGCGCACGATAGCGGAACACACTGTCGGCCTCTTCCAACTGACAGGCCGTCTCATGGTCTACCGGCACCCTGCCCAGAGGCGTGGCGTAAAAGTCGGCCTCGCTGTTGACAGACGCGCCGTTGAGCCATTCGTAGTGGCTGGGACCGATCAGAAAGATGCGCTTATATGACTTTTTAGGGTTGATGGACATATAGGCGCAGGCAGCCACATTGCCTGAGAAATAGTGCCCCGCATGAGGCACGATGAGCGCTGCCAGATGATCTTCGACGGCAGTCTGGGTGTGGTGTGCCAGCAGACTGTCGATATCCTGACTTAATAGGGTGGGGTCGCTCTCATAGAAACGTCCCGCCTGTGCCGCAGGCCTGATGACAGGTGCGGGATGGAGTGGGGTATGGGTTTTCATGCGCTTAGATATCAAATATGCCGTACAGATGAGTCCCACGGAGGTGAGCAACAGAATGAGTATTTTGCTTCCGGGTGTGCTCATGGTGTTGATCGTTTAAATCGTTGAAAAATGGCGTTGCCTGCTGGCAACGCCATTTGATGATCTTGAATATCTTTTATTTATGCCTCAATAGCAGCCACGCCTGGAAGCACTTTGCCCTCGATGGCCTCGAGCAGAGCGCCGCCACCTGTGGAGATATATGACACCTGGTCGGCCATGCCAAACTTGTTGATGCAAGCCACGGAGTCACCACCACCGATCAGTGAGAAGGCACCGTTGGCTGTGGCTTCTGCAATCGCGTCAGCGATAGCTTTGGAGCCGCCGATGAAGTTGTCGAACTCAAACACGCCGGCAGGACCGTTCCAAAGGATGGTCTTGGCGTCTTTGATGGCGTCGGCAAATGCCTTGCGGGTCTCAGGACCAGCGTCCAGTCCCTCCCATCCGTCGGGGATGTCGTTGGAGGGGCAGATCTGGGTGTTGGCGTCGTTGGCGAAAGCGTCGGCAGCCACACAGTCAGTGCCCAGCACCAGGTTGACACCGTTCTCCTTGGCCTTCTCCATCACAGAGAGTGCCACGTCGAGCTTGTCGTCCTCGCAGATGGAGTTGCCAATCTTACCACCCTGAGCCTTGGCAAAGGTATAGGTCATACCACCACAGAGGATGAGGTTGTCCACCTTGCCGAGCAGGTTCTCGATGATACCGATCTTGGTGG
Organism: uncultured Prevotellaceae bacterium; assembly: GCA_902780635.1. Classification (GTDB taxonomy): domain Bacteria; phylum Bacteroidota; class Bacteroidia; order Bacteroidales; family Bacteroidaceae; genus Prevotella. The sequence continues at coordinate 41,498 of CACZGH010000001.1, read as the reverse complement.
AGACTTTAGAGCCACCCATGATAGCGGTGAACGGGCGCTTGATGTTGCCGAGCACGTTGTCAACAGCCTTGACCTCTTTCTCCATCAGATAGCCCAGCATCTTGTGGTCTTTGTCGAAGAACTCGTCGATGACAGCGGTAGAAGCGTGCTTGCGGTGAGCGGTACCGAAGGCGTCCATCACATAGCAGTCAGCATAGCTGGCCAATGTCTTGGCAAACTCTTTCTGGCTCTTCTTCATGGCCTTCTTGGCGTCGTCGTAAGCGGGGTCGGTCTTCTCGATACCTACTGGCTTGCCCTCCTCTTCGGGATAGAAGCGCAGGTTCTCAAGCAGCAGCACCTCACCGGGCTGCAGAGCGTCGGCGGCTTCTTTGGCTTTGGCGCAGTCAGGGGCGAATTTCACAGGTGTGCCTAAGGCAGCGGCCACAGCCTCGGTGATCTGGCCGAGAGAGAACTTGGCGTTGACTTTGCCTTTGGGCTTGCCCATGTGAGACATAATGATCAGTGCACCACCGTCGGCGAGTATCTTCTTCAGTGTGGGAAGAGCACCGCGGATGCGGGTGTCGTCGGTGATTTTACCATTTTCATCAAGGGGGACATTGAAGTCCACGCGAACGATTGCCTTTTTTCCGGCAAAATTGAATTGATCAATTGTCATAGATGTAATTTATTAGAAATTAACGAATATTCGTATCTATCTTGCAAAATTAATGTTTTTTCCTGAAATATGAGCATATTTATTTCGTTTTTTTTTCATTTCTTATTTGCATTTCCGTCTGAATTTGTTTAATTTTGGCGCTTGTTAGGCAAATAGAATCAACCAAACACAAAAAGAAAATGAAACAGAAGATGATGATGATTGTAGCCGTCTTGTTTTGCTGCTCTTTGATGGCTCAGGCACAAGTGATGAAGATAGCCGACTTGGAGAAATATGCCAAGCAGAAATATGGAGAAAAATGGCTGGATGCCGCCGCCAACCTGGCCAGCACACTGACCCTTGACAAGAATGAGGGTATCACCTATCAGGAGGTGATCCAGGCACCGGGCAAGACGAAGCAGCAATTGTATGTGGCGCTCAACTATTGGGTGACTGCCACCTTCCCCGACAAGCAGGCCATCACCCTCAACGACAAGGAGGCGGGCTGTATCATCGTGTCGTCGACGCTGAAAAACATCGCCGAGCATACCGGCACGCTCAACAAGTATTCTGTCAGTATCACACCGGTGATCCGCTTAGACATCAAGGATGGCAAAGTGCGCGTCACCTACACCGTGCAAAACTACGACATCCTGAGTGATGTGAGCGGTGGATGGCTTAGCCTGTCCGACCCCGACAAACGAACTTATGGTGACTCGAAGCGTAAGTCGGAAGACAAGACCAACGCCAATCTCTATGACGACAAGTGGGAGATAGCACGGCATTATCCCTTCGTGGAGAAAGACCCGCAGAAACGCACCTGCTCCAAGGCCCTCGTGATGTCGCACGCTTATTCCAATGCCATCATCGACAAGGTGGAGGAGGCTGTGAAAAACGGAGTGATCGGCAATGAGGATGACGACTGGTGATCCTCATGGCCAGCCTCATTCGAATTTCAACACATCGGCGATATATCTCTCGATGGCCTCATTGTGAAGCCTCTTCATCCTGATGAAATTGACAAGGATGGTGAGCAGATAATAGATGAAACAGAGCACAGCACCGGCACCCAGTGCGATGAACATGTTGGTCAGCGTGGTCTCATAAAATGACATCACCAAGAATGGGATGATAAAGATGATGGAGTAGATGGTATATTTCTTACGCAGAGAGTCCACATCGTCTATCACGGCCTGTTTGTAAAACAAATAGTCGTCAAACTCTTCCTCGGTGACATTGTATTGTTCTAAGTTTGGAAAACCGTCTTTGTCTCTGTTGTCCGCAATCACTTTTCGGATTCGGTGCTCCATGTCGTCAAGTATGTTGTTCTGCATAGGTCGATTGGTTTATTTTTCTGCGAAGTTACATCAAAAAGTCCTTTATTCCAAATAATATTTTGTGTAATTGAAAAAAAAGTGTAATTTTGAGCCCGATTTTTCAACAATTAATTTTTTGACAATATGGAATTACCAGATTTTATGTCCTATTCAGACAAATTCTCTGCAAAGGGATTTGTGGAGAAAATCTCACGTATTGCCAAACGTGCAGGGTCTAAGCTTGTCTATTATGCTTTTGTGCTCTACTATACGCTCCAGAGTAAGGATGTGTCTATCAAAGATAAAGCCATCATTGTCGGTGCACTCGGCTATCTCATCAGTCCGCTTGATGCGCTGCCCGACGCATTCCCCATCGTCGGACTGACCGACGACATGGCGGTGCTGGCCTATGTCATCAACAAAATATGGGTAGACGTGCCTGTGGAGGTCAGACAGAAAGCCATGGATAAACTCTCAGAGTGGTTTGATGAGGATGAACTGCAGGAAGTGGAGGAATTCCTCGACTCAACGACCGAAGACTAAGGGAGTGAAGTTGATTGTTTAGTTGACAGTTGACAGTTGACAGTTGACAAGTATACGAGTAGACAAGTAGACGAGTAGACAAGTTGTTTGCAGGGGTATTCTCTCACCTCTTACCACTAACTAATAGACAACTTGTCTACTCGTCTATTAGAACTTAGGAGGTCGGGCCTCCGAGCCCGACAAATTATACCTCCCCCGCACCCTCCAAAGGAGGGGAGATTGAACAACTCGTCTACATGTCAACTAAACCAACAATTTTTCTGCCTTTTTCTGCCTTTTTCTCCCTTTTTTAATCTCCATATTTCGTAATTAGGGTGTGCAATATCACGTGTATTTTTTTCACGAATTTTAGAATTATAGAATTCTTCACTCCGAAGTGACTGTTTTCAAGATTATTCTCTAATTCTCTAATTCGTGATAAAAAAAGGTGGGAAAGTTCAGTTACTAATTACTAATTACTAATTTTTTATCGCCTCTTACTATCTACTAATTACTAATTACTAATTATTTATCTACACACCTTATTCAAAGTCAAAGAGGTTGATGAATCCTGTCAACTTGAAAACGTTTTTGATGTCATCGTTCATGTTGCGCATGATCACCTTGCTTCCGCTCACCTTGGCGCCTTTCAGGATACTGATCAGGATGCGCAGTCCGCTGGAAGCGATATACTCCAGTCGGGTGCAGTCGATGATGATGTCACGTCCGTTGCTCTGATAGAGAGGCTGGAATACTTCTTCTACTTCTTGTGCCGCAGCGGTGTCGAGTTCACCTTCTAAGGTGGCTACGTACTTGTTGTCAATTTCTTCAATAGTTGCTTTCATTTTCTGATGATTTTTAGTCGGCAATCAAAAATGTCAGTAATGATCATTTCTTTTGATCACCTATTTGTGATTAATATTTTTTATCAGTGTTAGGATGTTTTTACCTTGGCTGCGCTCATAGTTGATGGAGTCCATCAACTCACGCACAAGGAGGATGCCCAGTCCGCCGATAGGACGGTCTTCTGCCGATAGCGAGGTGTCGGCACGGGCGGCCTCTGTGGGATTGAACGCTGCACCGGAGTCGGTGATGACTATCTTCAGGTTGTTTCTGCTGGTCATCGCCTTGATGTTGATGAAACCTTCCATCCCTAAGGGGTAGGCATAGTCCATCACATTGACCACGGCCTCCTCTACCGCTAGTCTGATGTTGCGTGTCATCGTGGCGTCCATTTGGAGCTTCTCTGCCAGTGACTTCAAGAAGACATGAAGATTTTTGATTTCTTTGATGTCATTTTTCAGCGTCAGTTCCCCAAGCGACGTGTAGTCTTTTGCCTGTGGCGCATACCGGATGGCAAGCATGGTGAGGTCGTCGCTCTGCTCCTCTTCACCTTCGAAAGCCTGCACCTTCTCCGTCATGAACGCGATGAGCTCATCGGGAGTGGCATTTCGTCGTTGCTTCAGTGCTTTCAGCACACGTTGCTGGCCAAACTGCTGATGGTCAGCGTCTCTGGCCTCTGTCAGTCCGTCGGTATAGAGGAAGAGGGTGGCGCCTTTATTGATGACCGTCTCTTGTATCTCATACTTGAAATCATCAAACAAACCTGCTGGCAAGTTGGGTTTCACCGGAAGAGGAGTGACGCTGTCGCCGTTGATGACGACAGGCGCGTCGTGGCCAGCATTGCAGAAACGCAAGCGCCCCGAGGGGATGTCGAGCACCCCGATGAAAAGGGTGGCAAACATATTGGTCTTGTTGTTTCGGCAGGCGGTCTCGTTGATGGTTTGCATGATGTGGGCGGGATTGTTCTCATGCGAGGAGACAGCACGAAACAGTGCCTGGGTGGTCGCCATGACCAGAGCCGAAGGGATGCCTTTGCCACTCACGTCGCCGATGCAGAAATACAACTTCTCGTAGCGTACAAAATAGCTGTAGAGGTCGCCGCCCACTTCTTTGGCGGGTTTCAGGGTGGCGCCAACGATGACATCGAGGTTGTGTGCCAATTCTTCGTTCGAGGTCAACATGGCATTCTGTATGGCTGTCGCAATGTGTAGCTCGTTGTCGATGCGCTCTTTTTCAACTTTTGCGGCAGAGAGCTTGCGGTCATTGAGAAAATAGCGGTAGATGATCAATCCCAGGATGCCCAACACAAAGAGTAAGAGAAATATCATGTTGACACCCATCCAGCGCAACTTCTCATACACCTCGTCGTCATAACACACCACGGCTATTTGCCAGCTGGGTTTTCCCTTCATGGTGGCATAGTATACCCTGGCACCATCGCCTAAACTGTCGCGAAAATGAATGTACTTGCTCCTTTTTGTCTCGCTGTCATACCTTTTCACGGTGCTGTCGTTGATCAGGTTGACGACCTGTTGTACATCACCCTTCGTGAATAACTCTTTATGCGGTTGTGAGATCAGTTCTCCTTCCTCTGTCATCAGCAGCATATAAGAAGAGGGGTAAAGATGTCGGGCATTGAGCGTGTCGCCCAACCATTTGAGTGAGATGTCGATGCCACAGAGGGTGATGATGCGTCCTTGTTCATCGTGCAGGGGATATGAGTAGGTGATCAGCGGTATGATGGTGTGATCGTCGTCCTCAAACTCATAGGGGTTGCTCCAGGAAGGCATATTTTCCTTCATCACTCTGATGTATCCAGGATGGGTGGTATAGTCGTGCTGACCATCCTCTGTCAGGTTTTTGACGTAGATACTATCGCCGTCTTTGTAAGCATAGGGTTCAAACAGCCTGCCTTTCTCGGGATAATAGTAGGGCACAAAATTCAACGCGCTGCCCCTCACCTGCGGGTTGACTATAATGATGCGTTTGGTGGCTTCATAGATAGAGTCAGGCTGGTGGATGTTACGTTCCAAATCCCAGAGGTGCTCCTCCAGCGTCTTCTCCATCAGATTGAGCATACTCCTGATGACGATGGCTTTCCTCGTCAACTCGCTTTCTGCGCTTTTGTCCAGTTCGCTCTCAACCATACGGTGGGTGTAATAATATTGGACGACATCGACCAATACGAGGAGTAAGCTGGCTATCACAATGATGACAACACCCTTGTGACTATTCAAAAAGTTTCCTATATTTTTGAAATATGCTCTCATACGCTTTGCTTCAAGGTTCCCTCAACGGCATTTCTACCACTTCCCAGTAAACACCCGGGGTGATACATTCAGCATCAACCATCCCCAATGCAGTCGGTGCTTGTCGGTGCTTCGCTTCAACGCTTCCATCGTCTCTGTGCCCTTCATGAGTGAGATTCCCATGGCCAGCCTGACATCTTTCATCACCTGATAGGAAGCCTCCACCTCTATCTCATGACCTAAAGTTTTATCCAATTCTTGTAAATGGGTGGCTGTGGCCAGGTAATGGTAGGAGGCATTGCATCTGAGACCTTTGATCGGTTGGTAGATCGCACCGATATACGCATTTTGAAGACCAGGAGAGAACGTGCCATAGTAGCTGCTGACGTAAAAGAAGTCCATCGCACCATAAAATTTGTGGGTAGACCCGAATATCGACGTGAATGCCGACATCTTGGTGTGATGTGTCAGTCCTATATCCCCAGGCTTGGGCACTTTAAACTCTTTGTCACCACTCAGATAGTCGTAGCCGGCATAGCCTGTCAACTGCCTGTTGAAACGATAGGTGGCTTTTGTGCTGGCCATCCAGGCGTCAATGGGTAAATCGTAGATGGAGGTGTAGTCCAGACTGGCCTTGCCAAACTGTTTATAGAAAGCGCCCTCTAATGTAAGGTTGCGCGGATGGAAGTTCACATAACCTCCCATCAGTTGCTGATAAACGGTGCGGTATTCTTCTGGTGTACCACTCTGCATACCGATGTTCAAAAATAGGAGCGACACGCCAAGAGGTTGTTTGGGCAGGTCGTAATGATACCATGCTGCATGCAACGACTTGTAAGGCTTGGAGCCATTCTGATAGAAAGTGCCGCCATAGACGTTTTCAGAATTCTGGTTGTAGGTGAAAATGGCATGTGCCTTGTGGCCGTTGTGCTCATAGCCTCCTTTCAGCGCATCATGGTAGAGGGCGGCCATCGCCCAGTCGTTGTTGCCAAGGATTCGCTCATCGTCGTAAACCAGTTCCTGGCGTCCCAAGCGGGCAAACCAACCATTGTTCGACTTCAATTGTGCCCATGCCTCATAGACGCTGACAGAACCTCCGCCCTCTGCACCCCAGACACCTTGGTGTTGTGCGGTGATATGGGCCGACAGGTGATCCCTCTCATAGGAAAGGGATATCCTGGAACGGTTGGTGATGAAGTTGGACGTGTTCTCGTCCTTTTCCTCTGTACCGCTGGGCATACCACCTCTTCTTATTTCTCCACGAGACATCAGCTGAGCGCTGACGGTGATCTGATTGGGCTTTTCTTGATCTTTTTCTTTTTCTTCCTGTGCCCAGGCGCTGGAGAAGGCCATCAAAAGCGATGCGGCCCATACAATTCTTATCATATGATGTGTCATCTGCTATTTTTTTGCAAAAGTAAATAAAATCACAAAAAATAAAGAACAATTTTATAGATTTATTCTCATAAAGGGCATCAGAGGTGAAAGGTAAGAGGTGAAAGGTAAGAGGTGAAAGGTAAGAGGTGAAAGGTTAGAGGTAAGAGGTGAGAGGTGAGGGGTAAGAGGTGAGTGCTTCGCTCAGGAGCTAAGCCATTCTTCTCTTTAACGGACAACCGGCCTGGATTTCTTTCGAAAAGCGAAAAGCGAAAAGCGAAAGGCAAACAGCCAACAGCCTATCAACTTGAGCTCGAGAAAGTTGAGTACGAAGGCACCCTCAAAAAGTCTGAAAAAATAGACAAACTGTAGGAGGTCGGGCCTCCGAGCCCGCAAATAATTATCGTTTTTCGTCTTTCCGGGGCTTTTCGTAATCAAATAATTCTAAGGAGATAAGGAGCCAAGGAGGTCTCCCCATCAAACAAACTGTCAATTGTCAATTGTCAACTGTCAACTGTCAATTGTCAACTGTCAATAATCCTCTCATCTCTGTCTCTTCTCCCCTCCTTTGGAGGGGCTTGGGGGAGGTCTTATTTGTCGGGTTCGGAGGCCCGACCTCCTACTAAAGTGCATGGGGATTGTCATCATAGATGACAAAAGTTTTCGCATTTTTTTCGCTACTTCGCATTTTTTTCGCAATCCTATAAATTTTTTGTCTTTTTCGTCTTTTTAGTTTTTTTCGTAATAAAACAATTTTCGCGTCATTTCGTGTCTTTCGCATTTTTTCGCAATCTATTCAGGTTGACAAGTAGACGAGTTGTTTGCAAGGCTATTCTCCCACCTCTTACTATCTACTAATTACTAATTATTTATCCCCTCTCACCTCTTATTTCTTATCTCTTCAATCCAATATTGACAACAACGGAAAAGAAAGACTTCTTCCCATTTTTGTGGCTTTTTAGCCGAAAAACAACCCAAAAACTATCTTTTTTCTATATTTTTTGATATTTTTCTTTCATTTTGTTTGGAGGTTTAAAAATTTGTTATACCTTTGCACGCAGATATTACTAGGATAAGTGTTTTAATACAATCAAATTAAAGGAAAAAAGATTATGAACGCATTGAAAGTTGTAGAGGATCTCAAACAGAGATTTCCCAATGAGCCTGAATACATTCAGGCAGTAAGCCAAGTATTAGGCTCTATTGAAGAAGAGTACAACAAGCACCCCGAATTCGACCGCGCCAACCTCATTGAGCGTCTTTGCATCCCCGACAGAATCATCCAGTTCCGTGTCACATGGACGGACGACAAGGGCAACGTGCAGACCAATATGGGTTATCGCATCCAGCATAACAACGCCATCGGCCCGTACAAAGGCGGTATCCGTTATCACGCCTCTGTCAACCTTTCCATCCTGAAGTTCCTCGCCTTTGAGCAGACCTTCAAAAACTCACTGACCACACTGCCGATGGGTGGTGCCAAAGGTGGATCAGACTTCTCACCCCGTGGCAAGAGCAACGCCGAGGTGATGCGTTTCTGCCAGGCTTTCATGACTGAGCTCTATCGCCACGTAGGCGCCGACGAGGACGTACCAGCTGGTGATATCGGTGTGGGCGGCCGTGAGGTAGGTTTCCTGTTCGGTATGTACAAAAAGCTCACCCACCAGTTCACGGGTATGCTTACCGGCAAAGGCCAGGAGTTTGGAGGTTCACGCATCCGTCCTGAGGCCACCGGTTATGGCAACGTATACTTCCTGCAGAATATGCTCAAGACCCGCGGCCTTGACATCAAGGGCAAGACCATCCTAGTGTCTGGTGCTGGTAACGTGGCACAGTATACGGTGGAGAAATGTATCGAACTGGGTGGCAAGGTGGTCACCATGTCCGACTCCGACGGTTACATCTACGATCCCGACGGCATCGACCGCGAGAAGCTCGACTTCATCATGGAACTCAAGAACGTGGAGCGTGGACGTATCAAGGAATACGCTGAGGAATATGGCGTGAAGTATGTGGAGGGAGCAAAACCCTGGTTTGAGAAAGCCGACATCGCACTGCCTTCAGCCACACAGAACGAGATCAACGCCGAGGCTGCTCAGGCATTGGTAGACAATGGTGTCATCGCAGTGAGCGAGGGTGCCAACATGCCTTCCACCCCAGAGGCCATCAAGATCTTCCAGAATGCCAAGATCCTCTACTCACCGGGTAAGGCTGCCAATGCCGGTGGTGTGTCTGTCTCAGGTCTTGAGATGAGCCAGAACTCTGAGCGTCTGCGCTGGAGCCGTGAGGAAGTGGATCAGAAGCTCCACGATATCATGGACGACATCCACGCCAACTGCGTGAAATACGGCACAGAGGAGGATGGATACATCAACTATGTGAAAGGCGCCAACATCGCAGGATTCTTGAAAGTGGCCAAAGCCATGATGGCTCAGGGCGTGCTGTAATCGTCAGGAGTCACACCGACGCATATTAACTCATCTCCTTGACTCTTTGGCTCCTTAGCTTTTTCTAAGGAAACCAGGAGTCAAGGAGATTTTTATTGATTGGTCGGGCTCGAAGGCCCGACAATGATTGGATTGCGGAAGTATGCGTAATTTTTTTTTACGAAGAAACTTAAAAGACGAAAAGGACGATAATTTTGTAGGATTGCGAAAAAATGCGAAAAACACGAAATGGTGCGATAATTTCTTGTCATCTGCGATGCCATAATAGTGGTGAGAGGTGAGCGGTGAGAGGTAAGAGAATACCCTTGCAAATAACTCGTCTACTTGTCAACTAAAATATATTGCGGAAATATTGCAGAAATGACGGAAATATGCGGAAATTTTAGTCATCTGCGATGCCAATTTCTATGTATCTTGAAAATTTTTGTCATCTGCGATGACAGGTCCATATTCGCAGTGGTAATCCCTCCCCCTCTAAGTTAGAGGTTGCCCTCCCTTGGGAAACGAGATTGCCCTCCCTCGGGAAACGAGGGAGTTGGAGGGAGTGCCGGAGGGAGTGTAGGGGGAGTGTGTTTTTTCCCCCTTTTTTATCTTTATATTCTTCATTATAGTTCTAACGAGTAGACAAGCATACCAGATGCAACCACCGTCTCACCCGAGCCTGTCATCGAAGATGACGAAAGTTTTCGTGATTTTGTTCTTTTCGTCTTTTTCGTAATTTAAATCACCAGGAATATCGCAGATATTCCCTTTTTCGCATCTTTTTCGCCTTTTCCGCAATGTTTTCGCAATGTCAGTTGGTTGACGAGTAGATAAGTTGACGAGTTATTTGCAAGGCTATTCTCTTACCTCTTACCTCTCACCTCTCACCTCTCACCTCTCACTTCTTAGTTCTCACTTCTTCCTTCATCTTTCCCTTTGCCGCGGCTTCTTCGTCTGTTTCGGTTCTTTTTGCCTTCATTAGCAACCTTCCCACTGTCACTAGCAACTTTCCCGCTGTCAGACCCTTTTTCTCCACCGTGTCCACGACCTTTTCTGTCGCCATGCCCACGACCACTACCGTTGCCACGACCTCTGCCGCCACGACTGCCGCCATGACCGCCATGCCCTCTGCCTCTGCCTTTGCCGAGGCTCATGGGCTTGTATTCCGGACCCTCGCCCACACTTTGGGGCAGGGGTATCTTCTCCACCAGGTAGCCAAGAAACTGCTCTATGCGCATGAAGTCGGCGATTTCACGCCCTCTGACGAGAGTGATGGCCTTGCCGTCGCGCTGTGCGCGTGCCGTGCGCCCGATGCGGTGCACATAGTCTTCCGAGTCGTGTGGCACATCGAAGTTGATGACGGTGGCGATGTCGTCGATGTCGATGCCCCTCGCCACGATGTCTGTGGCCACGAGCACGTCCACCTGTCCGCTCTTAAACCGATACATCATCTCGTCGCGCTGGCTCTGGTCGAGGTCGGAGTGCATCTCGCCACAGTTGATTTTCATGTGGAGCAGCGCCCTGGTGATCTCCTTGACTTTGAGTTTGGAGCAGGCGAAGATGATGACCCTCTTCAGCTCTCCGGCCTTGAACAACTCGCGGATGATGCCGAGTTTCTGGTTCTCATGGCACACGTAAGCCTGCTGCATGATGTTGTCGGCCGGCCGACTGACGGCGAGTTTCACCTCCACAGGGTCTTTGAGCAGCGTCTTGGCCAGCTGTTCGATCTTGGAAGGCATGGTGGCGGAGAACATGATGGTCTGACAAGTGGGTGGCAGATAACTGGCTATCTTGAGGATGTCGTCGCTGAAACCCATGTCGAGCATGCGGTCGGCCTCGTCGAGCACGAAAAACGACACATGGCTCAGGTCGGCATGTCCCATGGTGATATGGCTGATGAGGCGCCCCGGGGTGGCGATGATCACATTGGCGCCCAACTGCAGTCCTTTGGTCTCCTGGTCGTAGCGCCCTCCGTCGTTGCCGCCGTATACAGCCACGCTGCTGATGCCCTGCAGATAATAGCCAAAACCCTCCATGGCCTGGTCGATCTGTTGTGCCAGTTCGCGTGTGGGACTCATGATGACGCAGTTGATGTCCTCCTCGGGATAGTAGCCGTCGTCGATGAGGCTGAGGATGGGCAGCAGGTAGGCGGCTGTCTTGCCGGTGCCGGTCTGTGCCACGCCGATGATGTCGCGTCCGTCGAGTATTTCGGGAATGCACCGCTCTTGTATGGGTGTGCAGGTCTCGAAGCGCATGTCGTCGAGCGCGTCGAGTATGTTGTCGTTAAGGTTGAGTTCTTCGAATCTCATATATAATCATTTCAAGTTTCGTATTCGCTCAACTTTCAAGGAGTTGAGGAGTTCAGAAGTTGAGGAGTTCAGACATTACCACTGATTGCCTCGAAGAGAAGCCATTACATCTTAACTCCTTTAACTTCTTAACTTCTCTCAACTTGTAAAAGTTGAGCCATTAATTGGGTGCCTGCCGATAGCAGAAATAGGCTACGAAGGCGAAGATGATGTTGGGCATCCATGAGGCCAGCATGGGTGGGAACCCTGCTTGTAGCGCGAAGGTGGACGAGACGGTCTGGAGCATGATATAGGTGAAGCTGAGCACGAGACCGATGCCCAGATACATGCCCATGCCGCCCTTCCGCTTGCGCGAGGAGAGCGACGCCCCGATGATGGTGAGGATAAATGACGCAAACGACATGGCGATGCGTTTGTGATACTCCACCTCGTATTGCACCACATTGCCGGAGCCGCGTGTCTGCTGTTTGAAGATATAGTCACGCAACTGCGGACTGGTGAACGTCTCTTGCTGTCCTTTGGAGTAGACCAGGTCGGTGGGCTCCATCATGATGAGGGTGTCTTTAGAGGCGCCCTGGGTGATGGTCTCTTTCAGACCGTGCAACTCTCGGATTTTCCAGTTGATGACTTTCCAGTGGAATTTGCTGTCAGAGATGGTGTCGTACTGGATCTCTGTGGCTGTCATGTGGCTGACGAGTTTTTTGTTCTCAAACTTGTCGAGACAGAATCCGTAGCCGCTCTTCCGGCGGTTGTCGTAGTGCTGGATATAGGCGATGACGCCTTGGTCCACCTGCAGCTGCACGTTTTCGGCCGAGGTGTTTTTGCGCTTGTTCTTGTAGAGCGTCTCAAAATTCTGGCGTATGATGGTGCCATGGGGTATGACATACGCTCCCAGGTAGTAGGTGGCCAGTGAGATGAGCACGCACGAGATCATATAGGGCCGTAGCAGACGCTTGAAGGAGAGGCCGGAGGCCAGCATGGCGATGATCTCGGAGTTGCCGGCGAGTTTGGAGGTGAAGAAGATGACGGCGATGAAGACGAAGAGCGGACTGAAGAGGTTGGCGAAATAGGGCACGAAGTTGGCGTAGTAGTCAAAGACGATGGCTTTGAGGGGCGCGTTGTACTGTGTGAATTTCGCCAGGTTCTCGTTGATGTCGAAGACGATGGAGATGGAGATGATGAGGATGATGGCGTAGATATAGGTGCCGATAAACTTCCTCATGATATACCAGTCGATGCACTTCATGTATCTCTTGGGACTGAGCCAACTGAGGTATCTTGCCATCCAGCGTAGACCCACGCCCACCTTCCCAAGGAGTTTGCGTGTGCTCCTCAGGGCTTTGAGCCATGGACGATATTTTCTGATGGTGTGATAGCGCATGTGTGTCAGAGTCTTTGTCCCAGTTGTTGGATGACGCTCTTCTTCCAGTCCACGAAGTCACCTTTTATAATATGCGCGCGCGCGTCGCCCACGAGCCTGAGGTAGAACGCCAGGTTGTGGATGCTGGCTATCTGCATGGCTAGCAGTTCTTTGGCCTTGAAGAGGTGATGCAGGTATGCTTTGGTGTGCAGCCGGTCGAGGTAGCAGCCGGTGGGGTCGATGGGGGAGAAGTCGGTCTCCCATTTCTTGTTGCGCATGTTGAGGGTGCCCTCATAGGTGAAAAGCAGCGCGTTGCGGCCATTGCGGGTGGGCATGACGCAGTCGAACATGTCGACACCGCGCTCGATGGCCTCCAGGATGTTTTGGGGTGTGCCCACGCCCATGAGGTAGCGTGGGCGGTCCTTGGGCAGGATGGCGTTCACCACCTCAATCATCTCATACATCACCTCGGTGGGCTCTCCCACGGCCAGCCCGCCGATGGCGTTGCCGTCAGCGCCCAGGTCGGCCACATATTTTGCGGCCTCCGTGCGCAGGTCTTTGTAGGTGCATCCCTGTACGATGGGGAAGAGGCATTGGTCGTAGCCATAGAGCGGCTCCGTCTCCCGGAATCTCTTCACGCATCGGTCGAGCCATCTCTGGGTGAGGCCGAGGCTTTTCTTGGCGTACTGATAGTCGCTTTCGCCCGGCGGACACTCGTCGAGGGCCATCATGATGTCGGCACCGATGATGCGTTGGGTGTCCATCACATTCTCCGGGGTGAAGATATGCTTCGATCCGTCGATGTGCGACCTGAACTCGCAGCCCTCCTCACGGAGCTTGCGGATGCCGGTGAGGGAGAAGACCTGAAAGCCGCCGGAGTCGGTGAGGATGGGTTTTTGCCAGGTGTTGAACTGATGCAGGCCGCCGGCGGCCCGGAGGATGTCGAGGCCGGGGCGCAGATAGAGGTGATAAGTGTTGCCCAGGATGATCTGGGCGTGCACCTGCTCCTCCAGTTCGCTGAAGTGTACGCCTTTCACACTCCCACAGGTGCCCACAGGCATGAAGATGGGGGTCTGTATCTTGCCGTGAGCCGTGGTCATCTCACCGGCTCTCGCGTCGCTGTATGGGTCTGTATGTTGGAGTTGGAAGGTCATTTTTCACTCTCTTTTTCTACTTTCAGCTCGATGGCGTTGTCCACGGTCTCATGGGTGAGGGCAAATTTCCACACGTCCTGGATGTTCTCCACGTAGTGGAACTCCACGCCTTTGAGATAGATGGGCGGTATCTCGTCGATGTCTTTCTTGTTGTCGCGGCACATCACGATGTCGGTGATGCCGGCTCTTTTCGCAGCGAGTATCTTCTCCTTGATGCCTCCCACGGGCAGCACCTTTCCACGGAGGGTGATCTCGCCGGTCATGGCCGTGTTGCGACGCACTTTGCGCTGTGTGAGGGCCGAGGCGATGGAGGTGGCGATGGTGATACCGGCAGAGGGACCATCTTTGGGGGTGGCGCCTTCCGGCACATGGATGTGGATGTTCCACTGGTCGAAAACGCGGTAGTCCACGCCGAGGATGTCGATGTGTGCCTTGACATACTCCAGGGCGATGACGGCCGACTCCTTCATCACGTCGCCCAGGTTGCCGGTGAGGGTCAGCTTAGAGCCTTTTCCCTTGCTCAGCGAGGTCTCGATGAAGAGGATTTCGCCCCCCACGCTGGTCCATGCCAGTCCTGTCACCACACCGGCATAGTCGTTGCCCTGGTAGATGTCACGGTAGTAGGGTGGCTTGCCAAGCAGTTCCTGCAGTTTGTCGGGCGTGATTTTCGTGTAGGGCAGTTCACCGTCGCGTGCCTTGATGAAAGCCATTTTGCGGAAGGCCTTGTTGATTTCTTTCTCCAGTTGTCGCACGCCGCTCTCGCGTGTGTATTGTTCCACAATTTTCTCGATGGCCTGCTTGTTGAAGACGGGTTTCTCGTCGAGGGTGTCGAGGCCGGTGTTCTCCAGCTCGCGTGGCACCAGGTGTCTTTTGGCGATCTCTATCTTCTCCTCAGTGATGTAGCCGCTCACCTCGATCACCTCCATACGGTCGAGTAGGGGGCGCGGGATGGTGTTGAGGTCGTTGGCGGTGGCGATGAAGAGCACTTTCGACAGGTCGTAGTCCACGTCGAGATAGTTGTCATGGAAGGCGTTGTTCTGTTCGGGGTCCAGCACCTCAAGGAGGGCCGACGCGGGGTCGCCGTTGATGGTGTGCTGGGTCACCTTGTCAATCTCGTCGAGGATGAAGACGGGGTTGGACGACCCGGCTTTCTGGATGCTTTTGATGATACGGCCGGGCATGGCTCCCACGTAGGTGCGCCGGTGGCCGCGTATCTCCGACTCGTCGTGCAGTCCGCCGAGCGACACTCTCACGTATTTGCGCTTCATAGCCGAGGCGATGCTCTTGCCAAGGCTGGTCTTGCCCACACCCGGAGGACCGTAGAGGCAGATGATGGGCGACTTGAGGTCGCCTCTGAGTGAGAGCACGGCGATGTATTCGAGGATGCGCTCTTTCACTTTCTCCATGCCGTAATGGTCGTGGTTGAGGATACGCTCCGCGCGCTTGAGGTTGAGGTCGTCGGCGGTGTACTCGTTCCAGGGCAGGTTGACCATAGTCTGCAGATAGGTCATCTGTATGCTGTAGTCGGGACTTTGCGGGTTGAGCAGGTCGAGCTTGTCTATCTCTTTGTAGAAAGTCTTCTCCACCTCCTCGCTCCATTTCTTCTTGCGGGCCTGCTCGAGCAGTTCCATCCGTTCGGGCGACCCTTCACCGTTGCCCAGTTCCTCTTTGATGTTTTTGATCTGCTGTTGCAGGAAATATTCCCGTTGCTGCTCGTCGATGTCCTCGCGGGTCTTGGTGCGTATGTTCTGCTTCAGCTCCACCAGTTGCATCTCTTTGTGGATCACTTTCAGCAGTTCAAACACACGCTCTTTGATGGAGTTGCATTGCAGCAGTTCCATCTTGTCGCCGATGCTGAAGGGCATGTTCGACGAGATGAAGTTGACGGTGATGATGTTGTTGGAGATGTTGGTCAGGGCAAACTGCGACTCGTCGGGGATGTCCTCATTTTTCTTGATGAACTCGATGGCGCGGGCACGCAGGTCCTCCACAGCGGTGACAAACTCTTTGTCTTTGTTGCCGGGCAACTCTTCTGGCACGGGGAGGGTGCTGCCTATCAGGTAGGGCTTTTGTCTCGTCAGACTGGTGATCTGGCATTTGCCCAATGCCTGTACGATGGCGGTCAGGTTGTTGCCGGGTCCGGGCAGTTCGAGCACCCGGATGATGCGGGCATAGACACCATATTCATAGAGGTCGCCGAGTGTGGGTTTCTCCACGGAGGGATCTTTCTGGCAGAACACGCCGATGGTGGCATCGGGGGTGTCGCCGAATTTTTTCACCAGATTGATGCTGAGGGGGCGGCCCACGAGGATGGGTGAGATGACGCCGGGAAACATCACCATGTTGCGGGTGGCAAGGATGGGGATGTCGCCTTTCACTTCAGTCTCAAAAAGGTTTTTGATGTCGCCTTCGTAGTCAGCGATCATCTGGAATGCATTATTTTGATTTCTCTCCATATTCTATATCAAAGTCTTTGGGCCTGCAAAGTTACGAAAAAACGAGTGAAATGTGAAAGGAAAGCTTGCTTTTCTTTCCATTTCCGAGTGCGAGTAACTTCGGCGAAGCCAAATTACGAAAAGTTGAGAGGAGAACAAAATGAACAAGTTTATTTTTTCTCCCGAGACGGAGTAACTTCGCCGATTGGTCGGCAAAGTTACGAAAAAACGAGTGGAGAACGAAAAGAATTCATTCTTTTCTTATCCCGAGTGTGAGTAGCTTCGCTGATTTCATCAGCAAAGTTACGAAAAAACGAGTGAAATGCGAAAGGAAAGCTTGCTTTTCTTACCATTAAAGACAAACTGTAGGAGGTCGGGCCTCCGAGCCCGACAAATGTTTAGATTGCGAAAACGATGCGGAAAGGACGAAAAATATGCGAAAAAAGGGAACATCTGCGATATTCTAAAATTCGTGAAAAAAATTACACGTGATATTGCGCACCCTAATTACGAAAAATGAAGATTAAAAAAGGCGGAAAAAACACACTCCCCCTACACTCCCTCCGGCACTCCCTCCAACTCCCTCGTTTCCTGAGGGAGGGCAATCTCGTTTCCCAAGGGAGGGCAACCTCTAACTTAGAGGGGGAGGGAAATGGTGCCAAGGCACCCTCAAAAAGGATGAAAAATAGACAAACTGTAGGAGTGCGGGCCTCCGAGCCCGCAAAAGGGCCAAAGATCTGACAAGTAGACGAGTTATTTGCTAGGGTATTCTCTCACCACTCACCTCACACCACTATTTTGTCATCGCAGATGACAAAAGTTTTCGCATCTTTTCGCCTTTTCCGCATTGTTTTCGCAATGTCGGTTAGTAGACAAGTAGACCATTTGTTTGCAAGGGTAATCTCTCATTTCTTACTATCTACTAATTACTAACTACTAATTACTAATTATTAAAAACTTCTCACTTCTTATATACATGCTTCTTAATAAAAGTCCAGCAGCCTTGGCGGACTTTTATAAATGCTTGCGTGTGGAAACTTGCAACATACTCAGAGAGACCTTGTTTGTTAGCACCATGATGCCAATCGTAAGTATAACCAAGTTGCGTCCAAGGACATGCCCAATCGCCTACGTAAGCCATACTTTTCTGATAGGCATACCACTCACGGAAATTTGTCTCGCCAATTGTGTAATTAGCGTCTGCCCATGACGGGAACTCTAGCCCGCAAGTGGTAGTGGAGATACTTGGATCTGCGCCAGGTCGAAATACACCAGAAGGATCAATATAAAACTCGACTACCGTATCGTATTTACAATCAGGCGTGAGGCCAAGCATCTGAACCATACGATAGCGAGCAGCCACAGAGTCAAGCCCCTCAAACTCTTTGGCCTTATGACTCCATTCGGCAGGAATCGACACCCAAAGCCCCGTTTGTTTGGTAAGACGATACACGTCGGTGGCTGCCCAGAACCTTAGATCATCTTGCGTCATAAAGGCGCAAACGAGCACCATTTTTTTGCCATCGACCATCTTCCATTCAAGTTCGTTATTTGATTCGATGATAGGCATCAGTGTCGTGGAGATATCAGATGCTTCAGGCGTCTGTACATCAGCTAATGCATGCAGGAAATCTGCTCTCAAAGTAGCTGTGTCTTCATACCACGGGGTAACAACTTCTGGCTCATCATCATTTTCACAAGCCACAAACATAAAGCCCATCAGGACCAAAAGATACCATTTAATTTTCATGCTGTAAAGTCTTTTTATACGAGTTGCAAAAATAGTTAAAATAAGCAAATCCACAAAATTATTGGGTGCTATTTTTATATTTTTATGAGGTATTCTCTTACCAGGAAGAAAGAAGAAGTACGATGTCTGAAGTCTGATCCGGGTTTTTGAGCGGATATTAACACACTCCCCCTACACTCCCTCCAACACTCCCTCCTACACTCCCTCCGGCTCCCTCGTTTCCCGAGGGAGAGCAATCTCGTTTCCCGAGGGAGGGCAATCTCGTTTCCCAAGGGAGAGCAACCTCTTACCTCTCACCACTATTATGTCATCAAAGAAGACAAAAGTTTTCGCATCTTTTTCGTCCCTTCGCATTGTTTTCGCAATCAAATAATACACACTCCCCCTGCCCCCTCTAACTTAGAGGGGGAGGGATTACCACTGCGAATATGGACCTCTCATCGCAGATGACAAAAGTTTTCAAGATACATAGAAATTGGCATCGCAGATGACAAAAATTTCCGCATATTTCCGTCATTTCTGCAATATTTCCTCAATCTATTTTAGTTGACAAGTAGACGAGTTATCTGCAAAGGTATTCTCTTACCTCTTACCTCTCACCTCTCACCACTATTATGTCATCGCAGATGACAAAAGTTTTCGCATCTTTTTCGTCCCTTCGCATTGTTTTCGCAATCCCAAAAACAGCGGCACCGATGGAGAAAACCATCGGCACCGGTGTTGTTATTGCGCATCCTCAGATAGGGGCGCTGATGTAGCGCCCGCTATCATGAGGGATGTTGTCACTTAATCGTAGAAGGAATTAGACTTGCCGTTTTTTAACTCATCCTCGAAGAAGGAAGATTGGTTGGTGTCCGCAAATTCATTTGACTGAGTACCTAGCAGATACGCTTCACACTCAACAGATTCTATAATATCAATCTCTGGTTTGATATAGAGCTTTGCTTTCATAAGTTCTTATTTTACAATGATTTTAACATTATTTACAATATATACTCCAGAGGGCAGATTGATCGTCTTTGAGTCACCAGCATTCAATGACACTGTATTGACCGTCGTTCCAGCAAGAGACCTGACGGTCACTGTCTGACCACGCAGTGCTTCCATCTCAAGCATGCCATTGCCACTGCGTATCATCAGGTCGGCATTGGCCGGCATTGACATGGGCTTAATTCCATCTGCAAAATCCTCATCATAGCTGATTTCCAACCAATTGAGTTTGTTGGCTAAGTTGCCAGTGTAGGTATAGACACTACGGAATGGAAAGACGTAGAGCGTCGGTTTATAGTCCACCAAAGTATGGATATTCAAGAACATGTTTTTAGCGAAGTAGAAGACATTCGCAGTACGCGGATATGTCTTGCCCGAATAGGTAGCCTCATTGATGAAAGTAACATCACCCATCGTCTTCACTCCTTCTAATCTTTGGACAAAGTTGGCAGCCGGTGTCTTGGCTATCTTCGCACCTTTTTGTGTGGCGACAAACGAGAAGTTTTCACCTTCAATCGACTCAAAGCTATCCTCGTCCACTTTCACCATATATGGTACATTGGCCTCTGACTGGCCTTCATCATTGGGGGTGATGGGGCCGAAGTAGCTAATGCCATAGTCGACATCGCTTCCTTGAGGTTCTACTTTATCTTGAGCTGCCTTCAACTCATTGATGGTGAAAGTGCCAGATCCATCTTCGTTGGTGTGTTTGCCCGTACCGTCAATAGAAAGACCAAATGGCAACATCAATGTGGCATTCTGCACCTGCCCATACTTGGGAGCAGTTATCAGACGGGTGTAAGTAGCATACTTCGCAGCATCCACTTGAATGTCATAGGGAGAGAAGAACGGCTGTTTGTCGGTCAGGACAATGTTATTTGCCGCCTGGAATGAGCCAGTTATCTCACCCTTCTTAGCAAAGGCAAAGTTGTCATATCGTTCTGTCGAATTTGTTGGCAGGAAGATCAAAGCATTTGCAGCCAGCTTGCTCTTCAGATCATTGAAACTGGTTACTGCGTCAGTGCTGGTACTATTAGAATGATAGACACCATTCAATCTACTCATGTCGAGATAGAGAATCTGTTTCATGTCCGTAGGAACATCAGCACCATTGGGGTTGGCAATCTTGGCTTTAATTGCCTCATAGGTAGCTTCATCAGAAGCGAGCGGTGCTGTGATGTCGCTTTGAGCAGTGACATTCACCCCATAAAAAGCATCTGTTCCTTCTCCCGAGCCATTATCATAACATGTTTGATCATACACCTTTACGAAATCCACTATAGGAGAGTAATCTTGGCAGATCACCTCAACGATCATTTTGTAGAAAGCATAGAAACGGTGCTGTGTGGCCGTGGTTGGTGCAATATTATACTTTGTCTCGTCTGTAGTAAACACATAGAAGGTTTTATCCTGCAATGTAGTTCCCACCTCATGAGTATCAAAATCGGCTATTATAAAGCTTCCTGCGCCAGGATTTGTCTGAGCGGCATATTTTGCCAAGGTAAATGGATACTCTGTCATATAGCCTGAATTTGTGGAAAGTTCGTCAGCATTATTAAACCTAAAGGCTTGATTACCAACAATGCCCACCTTCGTTCTGACATTTTGCCCTTTGCCATTGTTTGCAGCGATTCTCACAGATTCTTTTACATCGCTGGCAGCTTCCGTCGGATTATTATAAATATTGTCACCAGTAAATGCTTGATAATGTTGAGACTGCACAAAGTTATAACGGCTGTCGCTATGCTCTGGCTGTTCGGTATGGTCGTATGTTTCATCACCATATTTGCTATACAGATCTTCAAAGGTGATAGTCAAATAGTCTCCAACGCAATCCGTAGGCAGATAGAAACGGAATGTGCCTCCACCCACAGAGAAGTCATCAGCTGTAAAGGTACGTGTCATGCGGATATCCTTGCCGCCCGCATTGTCATTTAGCACCACTGTCATCCGGTCAATATATGGGTTAAGGGCCTGAACGGTAACTTTGAGTTTTACATAACCTGTTCCCTGAACACTGAACTTGATAGCATCATTGTTCAGACCTGTCAAAGGAATAGAGCCAGATGTATTACTGCTATTTACAGTTTCAGTTCTTACAACTGTATTTCCTGCTGCATCATAAACCTTTAGAGTAAATTCGCTAGCTTCTGCTGCTACTTGAGTTTTACTATTTGTGTTGTTTATAGTAGCTCGCTGGTTAGTACTATTGTTAAAAATAAAATAATCTTCACCAAAAATACTAGTAACACAACATAACCATAAATCAGTACCTTTTATTTGAATATTTCCTTGAGAATTAATCTCATAGGTATCAGCTTGGTCTCGACTTGTGGTAGTAGTTGTACGATTATTACTATTTCTTGTTAAATAGGTTCCTCCATTTTGTCCTGTTCTAATATGGCCATTTTCATCTATAAACCATCTTGCGGCTCCATTCGAATTGGTCTCAGAACCATCTGCAGCAACGTAATGGTCAATTATTCCATCATACATTATCCTAAACTGATCATAACTAGTAGTAACATTACTACCATTGCTATACTCAACATTCGCACCTACAATGCGGAACTGGATGGGATTCTTATCTCCGTTTGACATTGTAGCAAAGGTAGGAGTTTCAAGGAAGTAAACCTGTTCTTTTGCGTTACCTGGGCTGAGTTTAAAGAAGTCATTATTAGCAGTAGTAATACTACCGGCTTTGCTATATGCCTCTAGTCCAGGAGTACCGTCAAAACTATTTTCAGCCGTTACGGCTCTTGTAGACTCATTCTCATAAAGCAACATGTTGGCAGTAATGTCAGATACCGTATTATAATAATAACTAACACGTGTCGCTCCTTGATAAGTGCCCGGTCCAATCACTCCAAAATCTACCTTACCCGTAGTAAATGGCACTTCTAACATGCTAACGCCCGTAGTCACTTGCGAACTTGGCGAAATATCAACTGAGGCATCAGCATCTGCTGTAAAAGTAAGCTCTATATGACGGAATGTCACAGCATAGTAGCCATTGCTCTGTGCATAGGTCTTGAAATACAAGACATTACCCATATCGTTACCTGTACGAGTAAACTCCTTTACCGTTGCACTACTAGCATCTAATTGAACCGTATTCACGTTGGTTGCGAAATGTGAATTAGGATCAGTTTCACTCATATAAACAGGTGTGTTTTGTGTAATAGTAAAATTCGCAGAGCCAAATTTACTCACATCATGAGAAATATTGAAGGTGTAACTTGTAAAACGATAGCCTTTTGGCAAAGATATTGTGATGTATCCCGTATTCAAGTTGCCACCTCCCCAGTCAGCTACAATATAATTTTCTGGTGTTCTTGTATTATCGGCGGGACTAAACTGACATTTATCGCCAGTAATAAAGTGGTTAGAGTGACTAGCCAAGAAGCCGTCATCTGTCATGGTATTGTAGTTGGAACCTGTCATCGAAAGAGACAACTGCTCATGGATCCACGTTCCAAATCCACCAGCCGCGAAACCTGCCTGAGTAGCTTCACCTGCACCTGTATCTGTCAAGGCGCAAATCATGCTACCGTTTTGTGGACTGATCGTCACGTTCTGCGCATTGCTCTGAGTGCCCCATAGGCCCAGAGCAAAAAACATCAATAATTTAGTAATTTTTCTCATTATACTATATGGATTGATTAATAATTCTCTCTTGCATTTTTTTACATAATTACCATCTTTTGCATTTCAAACGATTCGCTTGATGAGAAGCCTGATGCAGTCTTCTTGCTGGAAATTGAAAGAAGAAATAGCCAGATTTCATCTCTTTATGCACTTTTAATCCTACATTCTTTCAATTTGCAAATATAACAAAATGGTAAAAAAATGATAATAAATTATTGATTAATTTGAAATGATTGGACAATATTGATACAATATGTGGATTATCTATCAACATGCAGTAAGCGCTGTCATTTTTGTATCTCTATCATCATATCCAGAATGATTGAGACTTGTCGTAGACCCACGAGGAACGCAGTAATTTGAGTATTTTTTTGAAACCATTCACTTCGGTAAGATCATGCCGACCCTCTGATGGGTCGAGCATACCTTAATGTACGAGCGACCGGATGGGAGCGGTTGCATCCCTTCCTAGGGAAAGGGGAAGAGCCTTGGGTTGGGGTAGAGACCCTTCCTTAAGAGAAGGAAGGGGAGGGTTGGTTGTGACCATTACAAGCTAACAGCTTGATAATAAGAAGAACACAAAGATTAAAGAGAGAAAAAGGAAGAAAAAGGTGCCAAGGCACCCACAAAAAGGATGAAAAAAGGAAGACTAACTGTAGGAGTGCGGGCCTCCGAGCCCGACAAATGATTATCGTTTTTCGTCTTTTCGGGGCTTTTGTGATCAAATTATTCTAAGGAGTTAGGGAGCCAAGGAGGTTCCCTCATCAACCAACTATCAACTCTCACCTGTCACCTGTCACCTGTCAATTGTCACCTGTCACCTGTCAATTGTCAACTATCAACTGTCACCTGTCACCTGTCACCTGTCACCTGTCAATTGTCAACTGATTTAAAAAACACCGGCACCGATGGTTTTCTCCATCGGTGCCGTCGTTGTTATTGCGCATCCTCGGATAGGGGCGCTGCATGTAGCGCCCGCTATCATGAGGGATGTTGTCACTTAATCGTAGAAGGAATTAGACTTTCCGTCTTTTAACTCATCCTCGAAGAAGGAAGATTGGTTGGTGTCTGCAAAGTCATTTGACTGAGTACCTAGCAGATACGCTTCACACTCAACAGATTCTATAATATCAATCTCCGGTTTGATATAGAGCTTTGCTTTCATAAGTTCTTATTTTACAATGATTTTGACGTTATTTACAATATATACACCAGAGGGCAGATTGATCGTCTTAGAGTCACCAGCGTTCAAAGACACTGTATTGACTGTCGTTCCAGCGAGAGACCTGACGGTCACTGTCTGACCACGCAATGCTTCCATCTCAAGCATGCCATTGCCACTGCGTATCATCAGGTCGGCATTGGCCGGCATTGACATGGGCTTAATTCCATCTGCAACGTCCTCGTCATAGCTGATTTCCAGCCAATTGAGCTTGTTGGCTAAGTTGCCCTCGTAGGTATAAACACTACGGAATGGATAGACGTAAAGCGTCGGTTTATAGTCCACCAAAGTATGGATATTCAAGAACATGTTTTTAGCGAAGTAGAAGACATTCGCAGTACGCGGATACGTCTTGCCAGAATAGGTAGACTCATTGATGAAATCAACACCACCCATTGTTTTCACGGCGTCTAATGTCTTGACAAAGTTGGCAGCCGGTGTCTTGACTATCTTCGCACCTTTTTGTGTAGCGACAAACGAGAAGTTTTCACCCTCAATCGACTCTGAGCTCTGCTCATCCACTTTCACCATATAAGGTACATTGGCCTCTGACATGCCATCCGCATTGGTGATTGGGCCGAAGTAGCTAATGCCATAGTCTACTCCATTTTCACCTGGATCTACTATTGCTTTTGCAGCTTTCAACTCATTGATGGTGAAAGCAAATTCTCCATCATCATCGTTGGTGTGTTTGCCCGTACCGTCAATAGAAAGCCCGAACGGCAACATCAATGTGGCATTCTGCACCTGCCCATACTTGGGAGTGGTTATCAGACGGGTGTAAGTAGCATAGTTGGCATCATCCACCTGTATGTCGTATGGAGCGAAGAACGGCTGCTTGTCGGTAAGTACAATATTTCCACCAGCGCGGAAGGAACCACTCTTTGTCATGAAAGCTACATTATTTTCTGTTGAAGTCGTGTTCAGCGGCAGATAGACTAAGATGTTCTTGCCAAAATCTTTTAGAATATCTTGCATTTTCTTTTCACCAAGCTCAGGAACAGAAAGCAACTCGCTGCAATCCACATAGAGGACCTGGTTTGCCTTTATAGCATCAGTGCTATTCTCCAGACTAGCGATGCTGTTGTATACCTGAGTAGTTGTAAGATATCCATAGGTTTGTTTGGTTCCGCCATTACCATCATCTACATTGATCTTCTTATTAGTTACGAATTTAACACCCCACATTGGATTCGGATCATCTTGATCTTCTGTATCTGTAAATGTATTATTGTAAACCTTAGTAGGTGTGACCATGGCCTCGAAATCATCCGCCTCCAATTCTATTTCCATGCGGTAGAATGCGTAGTATCGGTGCTGCCAGGCCGTTGTTGGGGCAATGTTATAGCGCGTCTCGTCTGTCGTGAAGACATAATAGGTTCCGCTATTTTGTGTTGTGGAATTTGCTTTCAGCTGACAGTCGATGAAATTACCTTTAGTGGTTGATCCATCGGGATCATCTGAGCCAATGTAATTGGCTAACGTAAACGGAGTCTCCTCAAGATATTTAACTCCTGTATTTGTACTAGTATTGGTAAGATCTTCAGCATTGTTGAACTTGAAGCGGATGTTACCAGCTTTGCTCACCTTTGTTCTGACATTTTCACCTACAACTTCCCCTTGAGCATTTTTTACTGCGATTCTCACTGACTCATGTGTATCGCTAGCAGCCTCAGTCGTGTTGTTATAGATATTATCACTTGTGAAAGCATCATAGTGCTGTGACTTTACAAAGTTGTAACGGCTGTTTCCTGGATTGGTATTTGGGACATGATCATAGGTGTCATCACCGTATTTACTGTAAAGATCTGAGAAAGATATGTTCAGCAATTTATCTTTCTTTGAAGTCGGCACATAGAATGTGAATGATCCACCGGCAACCCTAAAGTCGTTGGCGGTAAAGGTCTGTGTCAGTGTAAACTGGTCGCTAGGGTCATGACAAACTATATCCATGTTGTCGATATAGGGATTTAGGAACTGAAGTTTCAGTGTTACTGATAAAAGGGCCATCTTACCTTCTGCAAGACCAGATATCTTAAACTTAACAGCGTCATTGTTAAGGTTATTCAATTCAACGGGTTCAGTACTGCCGTTGATTGGAACTGTCTGAGCGGGAGTATCTTTATCTGTACCATAAACCTCAAGCGTGTAGCTGCCTGGATCGAAGGTTGGGAGAGGTACTGTTTGAGACTCACCAATAGCAACATTTACTGCATTATTTGTATTACCTTTACTTACTGA
The DNA here is from genome assembly GCA_902780635.1 of uncultured Prevotellaceae bacterium. GTDB lineage: Bacteria > Bacteroidota > Bacteroidia > Bacteroidales > Bacteroidaceae > Prevotella. The sequence goes on along the minus strand of CACZGH010000001.1, from coordinate 15,022 downwards.
TGCATAAGTAGTGTAAGTAGGATTCATCCAACTGCCACCTGTTTGTTCTCTCCACATCCTTAGATACCATCTGTTATCTGGATTATCACTATCCCATCCTATGTAAGTATTGCCATCGTGTTCAAAGAGAATGAGGTCGTAATATCCTGGATCATTAGGATCAGAACTGGGAGGCACTGCACTTGTTGACAATGCCCGAGTCGATTCATCATCTCCTTCGCAAGACAAATATCTTTTATCATCCCCGCTCCCATAATAGAGCCCCCCAGTCTCACTATCATATTGCCAAATGTTATTATCGTCGTTGGTTGACACACTTAATGAGCTGCCATTCATTGTAAGATAGTATGTTGTATAATTGTATCTAAATGAAATTTTATAACCAGAAGGTATCGTGACACTTCCTTGTGACGTTTTAACTCCTGCAATAGGAGTAAATACAGCACCTACGATTCTGTATCCCATAGGGGCTGTTAATCCAGATAGAGTCTTTACTTCAACAGGAGACTCAGCATAATAGGTGTTGTTGCCAAAAGCTAAGAGATTCTGGTTGTTCACTGTAACAGGATAGATGGTCTTGGTTTCGTCTCCTTCTTCAGGTTTTCCATTATGTTTTTGGTTTCCCTCTCCATCAATAACAGCATTTTCCTGATAGATCCAGTTATAAGCAGGTAGGTCACGCACGTTTTCATAGCTATATGCAAAGTACGTTTTACCATCTTTTGTTCTTCTCTGTACGGCTCCAATGTCAATCTTACTAGTCGTAAATTGAGAAGTCACTACGCTACGTGCAACACCACGCCCATTGTCATTATTTATATTAGCATTAAAGGTTCCTTCGGCTGAGAACCAAACCTCGAATGACTTGATGGTAACAGCATAAAAGCTAGAGCTATTCCCTCCATTTAATATGAAGTAGAGTTGGTTTGCATCTATATTGTTTCGCTCGATAACAAACTCATCATTACTATCTGTTCCTGACATAGAATTGGTTCGAGCTTTATAGCTCCCCGTATTAAACGTGTTATCCGTCTCATACATTCTTTTTGTTACACTACCAGTTTCCAATCCTTGAATATCAGATTTGCTGTTAAGATTATTCAGCAAAACCATCTTGTATGCTGTAATTTTATAGCCCTTAGGTAGAGAGAGGACACAATACAAATGGGATTCAGTTCCTCCTGCGACAACAAGGTTCCCATTGTAAACATTAATGTTGCCAGCAGGATTAGCGATTTCTCCACCAAGAGTAAGATCGGACTCATCAGAAACGGAAAAAGAAATTGGTAATTGTTCATGACGCCACAGTGATGACCATCCCTTCGCAAAGCCCTCTTCATTTCCACTAGTTAAAGCAGCAATCAGTTTACCCGTTTGTGGGCTGATTGTCACATTCTGTGCGTTGCCCTGCATGCCCACCAGGCAGAGGACAACTAACGTTAATAATTTAGTAATGTTTCTCATTCTTTTTTATGGATTGATTAATATTTCATTTCATCTAATCGTAGCTTATTTAAATACAGGCATCACACAGAGTGAATAGCTAGGCATCACAGGGTGAATCGTAAGGCATCACACAGAGTGAATTTCAAAATGAGGTCGGATGACAGTTGTTTAATATTTGTTAACGGTCATTATGACGCTTTTTTTCTACCAATTGTGGATATATGGTCTACGTATAGTAGATATACAATCCACATATTGTGGCGCAAAGTTACAATATTTTTCAAAAAGTCGTATAAAAAAAGAGAGAAAAATTTAACTGGTATCAAAAAAAATATTTTTTGTTCAAATTTCATCATGTAAACAAAAAATTAACACAACTTACATTCTGTTATCCAACATTCCACAAATTGTATAAGATTTGTCCACTTTCGCAAAATCAAATTGCATTTTAATATGTTTTTTTTGCTTTTTTGTTACATTTGCAAATTGAAAGATTAGTAGATAAAAAATCAATGAAAAAGTTATCATGTGGCAATTACATCTACAAAAAACAATCATTCAACTGCACCAGAATCCTCTTCTGGGGGCTCATCTGAAGTGAACCGTGTGGCAATTGTGTTAAAAAATATAAATAACAAAATATTAATCAAACTTACAAAAGAATGAGAAACATTACTAAATTTTTGATGTTAGTTGTCCTCTGCCTAGTGGGCATGCAGGGCAACGCCCAGAATGTGACCGTGCATCCGGGCAACGGCAATATGCTACCAGCCTTGAAAGATGGCAGAACGGATACTTTCTTTGGGTGGGGTGGTTTTGCTACTTGGAAGCATGAGCAACTTTCACTGACCGTAACGACTGGAGACAGTGATAACAATCCAAATGGTGCTAGTACCACTGGTCAACTTGAGAAACCTGCAAATGATATCTTTGAGAGTGCAAATGGCAAAGCTCTTCAGGTTGGAAAAGGAAACAGTATGTCTACTTATTTAACAATCTGCCTTCCTAAAGGATATCGTTTTACGGGCTATGAAATTAAATTCCACAGAATTAGCAAACCCGACAAAAGCAGCTCTGCTGAAGCGGGAGAGAATGGAAACTTAACTTTTGGAGAAACTAATGCAAGTTTCACTTATACAAATGTAAAGGACACATATGCCGATGGTATTTGGTATAGTCAAACGACGGGTTGGGGGTGGAACCAACAAACTCAATATAACACTGACTCTTATACCATCAAACGTACCAGCTCGACTGATACCGATATGACTAATACGTTGTATTTTAAGTTGTCAAGTACCAGTAATGGACGATGCTTTATTGAACTCGATCATGTTGAACTCTATTTCTCGGCAGAGTCCAATTATGTGCCTTTAACCCAAAACATCACCGCTGCGACTAATGTAAGTGCCATAAACATCCCCTTTACTACCAGCAAGATGGACTATGGACAACTTACTCTTCGCAATTCAAGTGGTACTGCATATCCTGGAACCGGGCCTACAAGTAATTATCGTATCTGCTACGATGGTGTATTACATGACCTTAATGCTAATCTTTCTTTATATGAGGATGGTTCTGTAAGACAAGTTACTGCAAGTGAGAATGATTTTGACGGGACAGCCGGTTTTGAGGTAGTACAAAGAACAGGATCGATTACGACGGGTGAATATTTCAGACTTGAATCAACAAAGCACGGGAAATTTGCTGACTCTGAGACAGGTGAAGTTTTTTATTACATTGAGACTCCTACATGGGCTGTGAACAGCTCTGTTGCAAATGCCAATAAGAATCCTATCGGCTATCGCATCACAGGCGTTAAATTTAACTATGCTGCTGGTTCTGGCACGACCTATCTACCGGCAACATTCTATATCGAATATGAATCAAAAAACCATGGATTTCCGCAAGATGGAATATATGGTGTGAACTGGTATGGTGGTAATTTGAGCTATAACTATAATTATAGAACCGTGTGGAGAATCGACAAAGAGGGATATATCTATCATGGTAGTGACTATCTTAAGGTTGATGGAACATCAATTGTCGTCGTAAATGGAAAGTCAAATGCCAGTCAATTTGAGGTCGTAAACGGCAATATACGCCAAATTAATACTGAGAATTATATTGGTTGGAATGAGACCGAGGAAAAATATATAGATGAAGATGGTATTGAGCATACCGTGTATGATACTTATGAGGATGAAAACGGTGTTACAATTCAAACAGAAGTACCTAGATACATTCGAACGGTTGTCATCGCTGAGGATGAAGCTCACAGGTCTACTTACAATGAGCTGCAAGCAGCTACTGAATTAGAGAATGGAGCATATACTCTCAAAATCTATGGCCCGGATGGTACAGAACCGGTAGAAACAATTGAGGTTACTGGAGAAGGTGGCAGCAGTGAATACTGGGGTGGCTACAACAATGACGCCGTTAAGATAGGTGTTATAGGTAATGCTCTTATTAATGGTGAACTCACCCTGCAGGCTCTTGACCCGTATATCGACCGTCTTAGCATCGTATGTCAGGAAAATAACGGTACCGGTAGAGTGACACAGCAATTCAATGCTACCGACTTCTCAGTAAAGGGTGGTGAATTTACATTCTATGTACCGATGGATTTCCAGGGTGACGCCAAGTTCACTTTTGAGAACCTATACAGCCACTATGGTGATAACTCCTATTATAATGCCACTAATAATCCAGAGCTGCACAGCCGTTATTTCTTTGTAGGGTCTGAATACGGTGACTCATATGACAATGTGTATGATCGCTATAATAAGAACAGTGGTGCGTCTTACGAAGATAAAATTGATTGTTTGAAGCCTGGTGACAGACCATACACATTCAACAATGCCGCAACGGCCGCTAATACAAATAACAGCTATTTTGAGGAGTATCCATTCAGCAAGGCTCTTTATCAGAAGAAGGAAGGTGGAGGTTTCCAAGACTTTATCTTCCCTGCCAGTGCTATGGGCACAAACACGACTAAGACCGCTTACCTGTTCACCTGTGATGAGCCGCGCTATAATATCGCTCCTACGACCGCTACACAGCATGTCTATTACGCATTCTATGAGATGACAATAAAGATGGTCAAGAAGGATTATAGGCCAGTCTTTGACTGGGTGAAGGTGTATGATAATACCTTCTACAATGCGAACAATAAGGATATCGAAGGTGAAGGCATGTGGGGATTGACAATCACTACAACGGAAACTGAGGATGACAATGGTACACACAGTGGTTACCTGACAGTTTCGAAAATACTCGATGTGATTGAACATGGACTTGATCCGACATCTGCCCAAGAGACTAGAGTTCAAGGATTGGATGGTACTGGAACAAATGCTCCGGAGAGTATGAATCAGATTCTGTATATTGACGCAAGTAACTTGATGAGTATCATGGAGGACGGCGAAAACAATACGATAGATGATATAATGGCCGAACTTGGCAAGAACGCGTTGATATATCTGCCATTCGGTTCAAAGCCAGACAATGATAACGTCGCTTACAATACGAATTCAGATTACAGTACTACACCGAACTTCCGTGCTGCCAACGATATTGTGCTGACCGACAAGAATCCGTTCTATGCTCCTTATGATATACAGGTAGGTGGTGCCAGCTTTGCTACTTACACCCGTCTGATAACCACTCCCAAGTATGGGCAGGTGCAGAATGCCACATTGATGTTGCCGTTTGGTCTTTCTATTGACGGTACGGGCACACACACCAATGAAGATGGATCATGTACTTTCTCCATCAATAATTTGAAATCCGGAACACTGGTAGAGCCATCTGGAACTAATGTCGACTACTATGCTGTTGGTTTCTTCGCACCCGCCACGCCCAATGCGGAGGACATGTCAGAGGCCAATGTACCTTATATGGTGAAAGTGGATGAGCAGAGCTCTGAATCGATTGAAGGTGAAAACTTCTCGTTTGTCGCTAAACAAAAAGGTGCGAAGATAGCCAAGACACCGAATGTCAACTTTGTCAAGACTTTAGACGCCGTGACGATGGGGACTGTTGCTCTCACCAATGAGGCCACCTATTCGGGCAAGACGTATTCGCGTGATGATGATGATGTCTTCTATTTCGCTAAAAACATGTTCTTGAATATCCATACTTTGGTGGATTATAAACCGACGCTTTACGTCTATCCATTCCGTAGTGTTTATACCTACGAGGGCACTTTAGCCAACAAACTTAACTGGATTGAAGTCAGTTATGATGAGGACGCAGCAGATGGAATTAAACGCATGTCAATGCCGGCCAATGCTGACCTGATGATACGCAGTGGCAAAGGCTTGCTTGAGATGGAAGCACTGCGTGGTCAGACCGTGACTGTCAGGTCTCTCGCTGGAATGACAGTTAATACAGTGTCATTGAATGCTGGCGACTCAAAGACGATCAATCTGCCCTCTGGAGTATATATTGTAAATAACGTCAAAATCATTGTAAAATAAGAACTTATGAAAGCAAAGCTCTATATCAAACCGGAGATTGATATTATTGAATCTGTTGAGTGTGAAGCGTATCTGCTAGGTACTCAGTCAAATGAATATGCAGACACCAACCAATCTTCCTTCTTCGAGGATGAATTAAAAGACAGCAAGTCTAATTCCTTCTACGATTAAGTGACAACATCCCTCATGATAGCGGGCGCTACATGCAGCGCCCCTATCTGAGGATGCACAATAACAACACCGGCGCCGATGGTTTTCTCCATTGGTGCCGGTGTTTTTTAAATCAGTTGACAATTGACAATTGACAGTTGACAATTGACAGTTGACAGTTGACAGGTGACAGGTGACAGGTGAGAGTTGAGAGTTTGTTTGATGGGGAAACCTCCTTGGCTCCTTAACTCCTTAGAATTATTTGATTACAAAAAGCCCCGAAAAGCGATAATCATTTGTCGGGCTCGGAGGCCCGACCTCCTACAGTTTGTCTCCTTTTTTTCAGCCTTTTTGAGGGTGCCTTGGCACTTTTTCTGCCTTTTTCCTCCTTTTTCCTCCTTTTTTAATTTGATATTCTTCTCATAGTCAATCGTGCCAGTCTATTAGCTAGTGGGGGCCATCAGACATCCTTGTTCTAACTAGTTGACAAGTTGACGAGTTGTTTGCAAGGCTAATCTCTCACCACTCACCACTCACCACTCACTTCTTCTTCTCCTCCTCTAAACCTGACAATCTCCTGGATGATTTCTTCGGGGTCATCAGTGAGGGTGAGGAGCAGGTTTTTGTATTTTCCGCTTTTCATCAATCCTTGCAGCAAGGGGTAGATGGGCATCTCATGTGTCCAGAAGTCCTTCCCCATGAAAATCATCGGACTTGAGAACCCGAAAGACAGGTAATGGTTTTGCACGGCATCCTGAAAAACTTCCTGCACCGTGCCTGCACTGCCTGGCGTGTAGATGATGCCCCCGAAGGCATAAGTGAGGATGCTGTCCTCGCGGATGCTGTTTTCGAAAAACTTGGCGATGTGGGTGGCGAAAGGTGTGGAAGGCTCATGACCGTAAAGCCATGTGGGGATGCCCAGACTGACATAGTCTTTCTGGGGGTATCGCTCCATCACACGGAAGGCAGACGCCAGCCAACCCTTGTCTTTGAACGAAGGCGCCACAGCCAAAGCAGTCAAGGCATCCTCCATCTCCTCATCCGTGCGCCCTGCCATCCATGCCCCAAGATGTGTGGCTTCCATCGCTCCCGGACCGCCGCCGCTCAGCATGAAGAACCCATTCTCGGTGAGACGTTTGCTCAGCAGCGCGGTGTCACGAAACATCCTGTCTGTGCGAAGCAAGGCATGGCCTCCCATGATGCCAAGACACAGACGATAGTCGTGCTCCTCGAAAAAACGGTTCAACGCCATGTGCATGCCATGGTCATGGACAGCCCTGGCGAGCGACTCCTCTACGGTCTTGGCCTGCTTGCCCGTCGAGATATAGTGCTGATAAACCTTTGAGTCATAGGTGGCATCCCAGGAAGACTCATCGTCAGCTTGAAAGCCTTGGTATAGGTCGGCGGCGGAATAGAGCGCGTCGCGTGTCACGTCGAAGGGAACGGCTTCCATATAAGCCACGGTGCCGTTGAGTCGGTTGAAATTGGTGGATGTGATCATGGGGAAAGACTTTGTGGATGTAGGATGGTGTGTTTTTATTTTCTCATAAAGTCGTCAAGCTGTTTGAAACAGTGCTTGTTGATCAGTTGCTGCAAGTGTCGGTCGGGGTTATGGCGTACGTGGCATTGGTGGTCAAAAATCATCATTTCACCGTTTTGGGGCGTGTACGCCTTCCATTTGGGCAGTCCCTCGGTGTTGGGGTCGCCCGTATGTGCGAACTGTGCCCATGAGCTGCTCATGACATCAGCCAGCCTGAGGTCCTTTTTTGATGCCTCTGGCAGTTCGTTCTTGGAATGATGGAGGGTGTTGAAGCAGAATTTCAACTCATGTCCGTGTTGTGACCCTTGCGTGACGGGCGACCGCCACGTAAACATATATAAATAGGTGGCGGCGGCTCTGGTGGTCGAGATATGGTCGGCGGTGAGCAGTGTCTTCGGTCTGAACAGCCAGTCGATGCTGAGCAGATCCTGTGGCGTGTGATGGGGATAGGCCTCTCCGAAAGCCTGGATATACTTATCCGTATCATCGCCGAAGGTGGGAAGTAGTGCCTTCCGCGCCTCCTCCTCGGTCATGGGCTGTTGATAAGTGAGCCGCTGCAGTTCGTTGAAGGTGGTGCCGATGAGGATAGGGATGTGATCGGAAAAATCCGCGAAGCCCGGCTGGAACGGCTGCTTGAGGAGCGTCACTCCGTCGGGTGTGGGACCGAAGCCCCACATCATGGGTGTGCCGGGTTTCCTTGTGCCGATGCTTTTGCCCATGGCCCGTTGTCCTGCGGCATAGAGCTCTTTGTAAGGCACCTCTTTGATACGGTCGATGTGAGCAGCGTCGATGCCCAGTTCGCTGAGAACAGCCGCCCCCAGTTGCTCCGTCATCTGTTTGGTATTGACATTCAGGATGGTGCCACTGAGGATGATGGCTTTGTGAAAGAGCCCTCTGGCGGGTGGCATGCACAACAGCGTGCCCACTTTCCCGCCACCGCCTGACTCGCCGAAGATGGTGACATTGCCGGGATCGCCGCCAAACATCCTGATATTGTCTCTCACCCATTGCAAGGCGGCCACGATGTCAAGCATCCCCGCGTTGGCGGAGTATTTGTATTTCTCGCCAAAGTTGGAGAGGTCCAGAAAACCCAGGATATTCAGTCGATGGTTCACACTCACCACCACCACATCTTTTTGGGCCAGTGCCATACCTGGATTCCATGCTGAGGTGCCAGAGTCGAAGCCTCCTCCGTGCAGCCACACCATGACGGGCTTTTTGGCTTGAAGGTCTGTAGTCCAGACGTTCAGCACGCAACAGTTTTTTTCCGACATCTCTTTCTCGGTCAGTTCTTTGCCATAGGTCATCTGCATGGCCTGAGGGCCCCAGTGGTCACAGACCATGAGCGTGTCCCATGGTGTGACAGGCAAGGGAGGCTGAAACCTCTCTATCTTGGCGTAGGGTATGCCGAGGAAAGCGATGGATCCTTCTTGCATGAAACCTTTCACCCATCCCGACTTCGTCTCTGCGACCAGCGGGTTGGGCTCGATACCCATTGGAGGCATCGAGATGGCGTATTGGTTTTTGCTTTGAGCCTGTGTAGCACAAGCAACCGAAAAGCATAAAACAGTCAGTGTGAATAGTCTTCTGATGTCAATCATGGTGGTGGTCGATATTGTTTCGCCACAAAATTACAATTTTTATTTTACTCTTCACCCTTCCTGATGTATTTTTTCTAAGAACTAAGAGGGTGTTAATAATTAGTAGTTTGTAGTTAGTAATTAGTAGATAGTAAGAGGTGAGAGAATATTCTCACATCCCGAAGTATCGAATTTTAGAATTGTCTTGAAAACCAGTCACTTTGGTGAGAAGAATTCTATAATTCTAAAATTCGTGACAAAAATAACACGTGATATTGCACACCCTAATTACGAAATATAAAGATCAAAAAGGAGGAAAAAGACAGAAAAAGGTGCCAAGGCACCCTCAAAAAGGCTGAAAAAAAAGTAGACAAACTGTAGGAGGTCGGGCCTCCGACAAACTATCAACTGTCAACTGTCAATTGTCAACTGTCAACTGTCAACTATCTCACCACAAGCTTATCTCCCGAGAGATCCACCTCGAAGAGGTGCGGGATGCGGACGGTTCTGCCTCTGGCATTTTTCGTGTGGCTGTGAACAGACATCATCCACTGGCCGTCGAAACGTTGGAAAAGCATGCTGTGGCCATAACCTGGAGGAGTGATGGGCTCTGGCTCCTGCACCCAAGGCCCGTCGAGTGTGCCGCTCTCAGAATAGGCCACACCCTGCGTGTAGACATCATACACCCATGAAGTCCACAACATGCCCAGACGGCCTGTGCCCGTACGGAAGAGCCATGGACCGTCGGTCACTTTGTTCCATGTGATGTTGCCCTTGTCATCTTTTTCCCTGCTCCAGGGAGAGTCGCTGGCACGGAAGAGAACTTTTGGCGTGCCGACCGTCCCGCTCAGGTCAGGCTTCAGTTCTATCTTCTCTATGGTTCCGTTCCAGTTTTGCAGCCACTCGCCGCAGAACACCATGTAGGGCTTGCCGTCGGTGTCGCGCCAGAAAGTGCCGTCAAGAGTAGGACGGTCAGCAGGCAGATAGGTGGCGTCGCCAAAGGCACGGTATGGCCCCATAGGGTTGTCAGCACGCAACACCTGAGAAGCGCGGCGCTCAATGACGTTGCCTCTGACGGTGTCGATCTTTACAGCCTGATTGGTGAAGGTGGCAAAGTAATAATACTTTCCGTCGCCCGTCTGATGCAGTTCGGCAGCCCAGATCATCGGGCGCGGCCCCATCCAGGAATCCTCTTCAAACTCCGTCACACGATAGGGGCCTTCCCATAATTTCAGGTCACTGCTTCGCCACATCATGCCACCGGTGCCGGTCATGTAGTACATCTGAGTCTTTTGGTCTGCGAGAATGGCAGGGTCGCTCAGACGGATAGAGTCGAGAGGAATGTCGTGACGGACTTCAAAAGTCCGCTGCTGTGCCTGTAAGAGGCTTCCATACAGCAGAACAGCGATGCAGATGAGGAGTCTTTTCATAATTCAGATAAAATGTATACTAAAGTGTGAAGTCGTTTGATGTATAGAGCCCATGATGCCCTTGACACCAAATACTGTCACAAAGATAAACGAAAAAAATGATTTTTTTTCGTTCTCCCTTCGATTTTTCGTACTTTTGCATAAAAATTTTACGATGCCTAAAGAACAATCACGACTGCGCGAACGCCAGGACACCCAGTTGCGGGAGCCCCGCAGATACAAAGTCATCATACACAATGATGATTTCACCACGATGGAATTTGTGGTGATGATCCTCATGAAAGTGTTTTTCTTGAGTGAGGAGAAAGCCAACGCCCTGATGCTCCAAGTGCATCACTCAGAGCAGGCAGTGGCTGGTATTTATACCTATGATGTGGCCATGTCGAAAGTGCGGAAGGCCACGAATATGGCGCGGGAGAATGGATACCCGCTGCGCCTGACTGTAGAACCTGATGAATAAACGATCATTATGCCAGAAATCAAACAGACCGAGAGAGTCAACCGCCTTTTCAATAGGGCCATAGACCACTGCAAGCATCTCAGGCATGAGTTTGTCCAGCCTGAGCATCTGTTGTACGTATTGATCGATGAGGAAAACTTCAGTGCGGCGTTGGGTATTTTCTATAATCCGTTTAAACTGCAAAACCGCGTCGATTCGTTTTTAGCACAACAGGAGGCGTTGCCGCCCGATGTGGAATGTGAGCCGCAACTCTCTGTACAGATGTCGCGACTGATAGAAAACGCCCTCAAAATCATGGCGCAGAGCAGCGCTGAGCAACTGGACGTGCCCCATCTGGTCAAAGCTATGCTGAACCTTGAGGAGTCATGGGCCGCCTACTTGCTGAAGGACAGCCTCAATGGCAATGAAGCCAACTTCTTCAGCCAACTGATCAGTTTCTGTGAGTATAACGACACGATGGCCGCCATGGGGGAGGGGAGCGAAGAGACCTCGACATGGAGGAGATGGGTAACCTGCATGAACGACCACTACCAAAACCGCCACCCCCTCATCGGAAGGGAGCAAGAACTGCGTCGCACCATACAGGTGCTCTGCCGGCTCGATAAGAACAACCCGCTACATGTGGGGGAGCCGGGCGTGGGAAAGACGGCCCTGGTATGGGGGCTCGCCCGACTCATCGAAGAGAAGAAAGTGCCCCAGCGGCTGATGGGCAGCCGTATCTATCAGATGGACATGGGCACGTTGCTCGCCGGAACACAGTTTCGTGGCGACTTCGAGAGCCGCGTCAAACAGATCATGGACGGCATACGGGAAGAGGAGAATCACCCCATCGTCTATATTGACGAGATACACACACTGGTGGGCGCCGGGGCTGTGGGCGACAGCGCGATGGACGCCTCCAACATGCTGAAGCCTTATCTCGAAGAGGGCGACATCCGCTTCATCGGCTCCACCACCTACGAGGAGTACAACCGTCATTTCTCACGGTCGAAAGGGCTCATACGCCGTTTCCAGCAGATAGACATCCCGGAGCCTTCTGTCGAGGAGACCAAGCATATCCTCCGACAGTTGCGCCCAAGGTATGAGGAGTATCATGGCGTGAAGTATGACGACGAGGCCATCGACTTCGCCGTGGAGGCCAGCGCCAAACATATCAACGACCGTTTCTTGCCTGACAAGGCGATCGACCTCATCGACGAGGCGGGGGCGGCGATGGAGATAGAGGCGCATCCTTCCAAGGTGGGTAAGAAAGAGATTGCCGACGTGTTGGCCAAGACGTGCAAGGTGGACGCACTCTCGGTGGCCGACGATGACGACTATCAGCATTTGGAGAGTCTCTCCACCCGTATGCTCGCTCAAATCTATGGGCAGGATGAGGCCATACGCCAGGTGGTGGAGGCCGTGCAGATGTCGAGGGCCGGACTGCTGGATGACAACAAACCGCTGGCGTCGCTCCTCTTTGTCGGTCCCACGGGGGTGGGGAAGACGGAGGTGGCACGGGTGCTCGCGCGTGAACTGGGCATCTCACTGATACGCTTTGATATGAGTGAGTATACCGAAAAACATACGGTGGCCAAACTCATCGGCTCTCCCGCAGGATATGTGGGCTATGAGGACGGTGGTCTGCTCACCGATGCCATACGTAAGTCGCCCAACAGCGTGCTCTTGCTCGACGAGATAGAGAAAGCCCATCAGGACATCTACAATATCCTGCTACAGGTGATGGACTACGCACGGCTGACCGACAACAAGGGGCGGCACGCCGACTTCCGCAATGTCATCCTCATCATGACTTCTAATGCCGGCGCACAGTTTGCCTCACAGAGCGCTGTAGGCTTCAACTCCACCGTCAGCCGTGGCGACGCGATGATGAGGCAAGTGAAAAAGACGTTCAAACCGGAGTTCCTCAACCGCTTGTCTGCGTCGGTGGTCTTCCATGACATGGACCGCAACATGGCATCGCTCATCCTACAGAAAAAACTGCGTGAACTGGAGGCGAAACTGGAGGCGAAGAACGTGAAGATGACACTCAGAGAGGACGTGACAGAGCATCTCCTCAAGGAGGGCTTCACAGCTGAATATGGCGCTCGTGAACTGGACCGGGTCATCGCACGGCAACTGAAACCGCTGCTGATGCGGGAGATCCTTTTCGGAAGTATGAAAAATGGTGGTCAATTGTCAATCGTCATGAGAGATGGCAGTATATCAATTGAATGAAGACCTGTGGTTTCCCGACCCGCATGAGGGGGAGAGTGACGGACTTATCGCCATCGGTGGCGATTTGTCGGTCAACCGCCTGGTGCTGGCCTACTGCCATGGCATCTTTCCTTGGTTTTCTTACAAGGACTCAACGCCCTTATGGTTCTGTCCTATGGAGAGGTATGTGATTTTCCCTCGTGAGATTCATGTCAGCCACTCCATGAGGCAACTGTTGCGAAGCGTTCGCTATGAGGTCACCATCAATCAGGATTTTGATGGCGTGATACACGGGTGCTCCATGGCCGGAGGACGGCATCTGGAGCGCGGTGCATGGCTCGGCCCTGACATGATACAGGCATATACACGTCTACATCAGTTGGGGTTTGCCGCCAGCGTGGAGGTGTGGGAGCCAGCGCACACCGCCGCTGAAGCTGAAGGCCCAGATGGGCGACTCGTTGAAAACCCAGATGGGCGACTCGACGAAGGATCAGAAAAGCGACTCGTCGGTGGACTATATGGCGTGGTGCTTCGCAATGCCTTCTTCGGCGAAAGTATGTTCTCTTTGGTGCCAAACGCCTCCAAATTAGCGCTCATCCATCTCGCCCATACCCTTGATGAAATCGGCGCCCATTTCATAGATTGTCAGTTTGAGACCCCACACCTCCGCTCCATGGGCGCAAGGCCCATCCCTTACGACGAATACATGCGGATATTGAATGGTTGACAGTTGACAATTGACAGTTGACAGTTGATAGTTGACAGTTGACAGTTGACAGTTGACAGTTGACAGTTGACAGTTGACAATTGACAGTTGACAGTTGATAGTTGACAGTTGATAGTTGACAGTTGATAGTTGACAGTTGATAGTTGACAGTTGATAGTTGACAGTTGACGAGTAGGCAAGTTGTTAGCAAGGGTATTCTCTTACTTCTCTCAATCTACTAATTACTATCTACTAATTACTATCTACTAATTACTAATTATTTATTACCTCTTACCTCTTACCTCTATTTTGTCATCGCAGATGACAATAGTTTCCGCATCATTTCCGTTCTTTCCGCAATATTTCCGCAATGTCAGTTAGTTGACAAGTAAACAAGTAGACAAGTAGACGAGTTGTTGGCACTGTCAACTGTCAACTGTCAACTGTCAACTGATTTAAATTTTCGTTCTTTCCGCAATATTTCCGCAATGTCAGTTAGTTGACAAGTAAACAAGTAGACAAGTAGACGAGTTGTTAGCACTGTCAACTGTCAACTGTCAACTGATTTAAATTTTCGTTCCTTCGCATTATTTTCGCAATCGCATAAAATTTCGTTGATTTTATATTTTGTAGCATTTGTTTTAGAAAAAGAACGTGAAAAATTTGCAGGATACAAAAAATAGCATTAATTTTGCAATCGCTTTCGACGCACAAGCTTTTTAACTATATAAGGAGAGATGGTAGAGTGGTCGATTACAACGGTCTTGAAAACCGTCGTACCGAGAGGTACCGGGGGTTCGAATCCCTCTCTCTCCGCTAAAACCAGCGTAACAAGTTGAAACTCAACAAGTTACGCTGATTTTTGTTAAAAAGGTGCGACAAATATGCGCCAGTTTTGGTTCTAATGTAGGACGAGCATTCTTAGGACATTGATGCCAGTGTCATAAAGAATGTTAAAAAAATGTGCTCTAAATTTCGTACTGGTTCAATTTCAAAACTCGTGGGCTACACCTATCCCACGCTCCACAAAGGA